>NZ_JAHWCJ010000002.1:0-1126036 GCF_019550855.1 Mumia sp. zg.B21
CGCCAGGGACCCCTCCCCCGCCCAGCAGTGGCGGTCGGCGATGTGGGTGCCGCGACCGCCCGGGACGCGCCTTCGCGCGGCTCGTCGACGACGAGCGACACCTGTGTGGTCTCCAGAGGAGAAGCCATGAGACCGGGCTGGGCGAGTCCTGCGCGCCAGGAACTCGGTCGGCCCCGCAAAGAGAGGAGTCAGAAGTGCCGAACGCTGCCCCGTCGTCGACTCAGGAGAGTCCGCGAGTGGACGACGCCAAGGCTCAGCGTGCTGCCGCCAAGGCGTACGCGAAGGCTCAGCGTCCCTGGTACCGCAAGAAGCGTTTCATCATCCCCCTCGCGCTCGTGGTGGTGGGAGTGATCGCCGTCTCGAGCGGGGAGGAGAGCGAGGCCGGATCCACGACGACCGGCTCTTCGACCACATCGGAGGGGAACGCAGCGCCGAAGCCGTCGTACACCAAGAGCCAGGAGGAGGCGATCGAGGCCGCCGAGTCCTACCTCGACACGGGACACTTCTCCAAGAAGGGCCTGATCAGCCAGCTGTCCTCGTCGTACGCCGACGACTTCACGAAGGCGGACGCACGCTTCGCGGTGAACCACGTCGACGTCGACTGGAAGGCGGAGGCGGTCGAGGCCGCCGAGTCCTACCTCGACACGGGACACTTCTCCAAGAAGGGCCTGATCGGCCAGCTCTCCTCGTCGGCCGGCGAGGGGTTCACGCGCGCCGAGGCCGAGCACGCCGTCACGACGGTCGACGCCGACTGGAAGGCGGAGGCCGTGGAGGCGGCCGAGTCCTACGTCGAGCTCGGGGGCTTCTCCCGGAGCGGGCTGATCGACCAGCTGACGTCCTCGGCCGGCGAAGGGTTCACGCAGGCCGAAGCCGAGTACGCCGTCACGAAGGTCGGCCTCTGAGACCAGCGTCCTCGACACTCCGCAGCACCCGCGCCCGACCGGCAGCAACGCCGCCGGTCGGGCGCACTCGTCTCTTCTCCCCTCGTTCACTCCCGTGTCACGGTTGTGTAACGAGTCATGGGAGCGCTCCCAAGATCCTTGACGCAATCTGTGACGGCAATCACAGTGTCTGTGGGAGCGCTCCCATCAGACGGGGGCGGCGAAGGAGAGGATCACCGTGTCACACACACGCCGTTCGCGTTTGCTGGCTTCAGCAGCAGCGCTCGTCATGATGTCGTCGCTCGCCGCGTGCGGCGGGGACAGCGACGACGAGTCCGGGAAGGACGTCACGCTCCGCGTGAACCTGTTCGGCAAGTTCGGGTATGCCGACCTCTACAAGCAGTTCGAGAAGGAGAACCCGGGCGTCAAGATCGTCGAGACCGCCGAGGGCGACCTCGGCAAGTACAACACGCAGCTCACCCAGCGGATCGCCGCGGGGACGGGCGCAGGAGACGTGGTCGCGATCGAGGAGGGCCAGGCGGTGAACTTCCTGGCCAGCGCCGACAAGTTCGTCAACCTCCAGGACCACGGGGCCAACGACCTCAAGGACCAGTACCTCCCGTGGAAGTTCGAGGGCGCCACCACCGCCGACGGCTCCACCACGATCGGGCTCGGCACCGACGTCGGAGGGCTCGCGATGTGCTATCGCCGTGACCTCTTCGAGAAGGCCGGCCTGCCGACCGACCGCGAGCAGGTGGCCGCCCTGTGGCCGACGTGGGACGCCTTCATCGCCACCGGCCAGAAGTTCCAGGCGGGCATGAAGGGCCAGAAGTCGAAGTTCATCGACAGCGCCACCAACACCTACAACTCCATCCTCATGCAGGGAGCCGACCACACCTACTTCGACAAGGACGGCGAGCTCGTCATCGAGAGCAACCCCGCGATCAAGACCGCGTGGGACAAGGCGCTCGAGATGGACGAGAAGGGCATCTCGGCCGAGCTGAAGTCGTTCTCGCCGGAGTGGAACGCCGGCTTCAAGAACGGCGACTTCGCCACGATCGCCTGTCCCGCCTGGATGACCGGCTACATCAAGGACCAGGCCGGTGACGCGAACGCCGGCAAGTGGGACATCGCGACCGTCCCCGGCGGTGCCGGCAACTGGGGCGGCTCGTGGCTGGCCGTTCCGGAGGCCAGCGAGAACCAGGACATCGCGATCAAGCTCGTGAAGTTCCTGAGCAGCGCCGACGGACAGCTCGCCGCGTTCAACGCGGTCGGCAACCTCCCCTCCAACCCGACGCTGTACGACGATCCCGCGCTCAAGGAAGCGACGAACCCGTACTTCAGCGACGCACCGGTGGGCCAGCTGTTCGTGGCCGGCGCGG
Source organism: Mumia sp. zg.B21 (assembly GCF_019550855.1). Taxonomy (NCBI): domain Bacteria; kingdom Bacillati; phylum Actinomycetota; class Actinomycetes; order Propionibacteriales; family Nocardioidaceae; genus Mumia; species Mumia sp. zg.B21. The sequence goes on from NZ_JAHWCJ010000002.1 coordinate 2,264, forward strand.
CCAACCTCGAGCCGGTCTTCCTCGGCGCGAAGAACCAACCCGTGCGTGACGCCGTCGAGAACTCGATGCGTGCGGTGGAGAACGGCAAGCGCAGCCCGAGCGAGGGATGGAGCACGGCCGTCAAGGACGCCGAGAAGGTCGCGGGGTAGGTCCGGCACGGCTCGCACCGGCGAGCCCTCACGCCCGTGGTGCCCGCGCCGCGCCCCCTACCGTGGCGCGGGCACCACGTGTCCAGCTCTCCACCTCGGACCAGGAGCCCGACATGCACCTGCGCGACCGGCTCGCCCGGATCGACATCCACGGCGCGCCGTACTTCTTCATCGCCCCGTTCTTCATCCTCTTCGGGATCTTCGGAGCGTTCCCCCTCGTCTACACCCTCTGGGTCTCGCTCCACGACTGGAGCCTGCTCGGCGGCAACGAGGGGTGGGTCGGGCTCGAGAACTACAGCGAGCTTCTCGCTGACGGCTACTTCTGGAACAGTCTGCTCAACACCTTCGCGATCTTCCTGATCGCCACGATCCCCCAGCTGATCGCCGCGCTCGCCCTCGCCCAGGTGCTCAACTCCAGCCTGCGCGCCCTCACCTTCTGGCGGATCGGCGTGATCATCCCGTGCGCGACCTCGGTCGCGGCGGTCGGGATCATCTTCACGATGATGTTCGCCCGCGACTTCGGGGTCGTGAACTGGCTGATCGGTCTGGTCGGCGTCGAGCCGATCGCGTGGAACCAGGAGCGCCTCCCGTCGTGGATCGCGATCGCCACGATGGTCGACTGGCGGTGGACGGGCTACAACGCGCTCATCCTGCTGGCGGCACTCCAGGCGGTCCCCAAGGACCTGTACGAGTCGGCCCGCCTCGACGGCGCGTCCGCAGCCCGGCAGTTCTGGTCCATCACCATCCCCATGCTGCGTCCCACGCTGATGTTCGTCGTCACGGTCTCGACGATCGGCGGGATCCAGCTGTTCACCGAGCCGCTCCTCTTCAACCCCGGAGCGAACTCGATCACCGGTGGCGACACCCGGCAGTTCCAGACGAGCGCGATGTACGTCGTCGAGCAGGCCTTCACCGGCCAGCGCTTCGGCTATGCGGCGACGATCGCCTGGATCCTGTTCGTGGTGATCGTGGTGGTGTCGCTCGTGAACTCCCTGCTCGTACGCCGCATCCGATCGGTCGACTGAGGAGCATCCGATGACGACACCCTTGACCACATCCGTCGCGCTGCCAGAGCTCGTCGACGAGCCCGACGAGCCCCCGCACCGCAGACGGGGCCGCTCCCGGCTCCACCGCGCCTCGCCGCTGACCTACCTGACGCTCACCTTCGTGCTGATCGCGTCGGTGGCCCCGCTCTACTACATGGTCGTGATGGCCTCGCGTCCCAACAGCGACATCACGAGCAACCCCCCTCCGATCACCCCGGGAGGCGAGCTCCGCGACAACGTGACCCGCGTGTTCGACAACCCCGACGTGGTCTTCGCCCAGGCGCTGCTGAACTCGCTGCTTGTCTCCCTGGTCGCGACGATCACCGTCGTCACGCTGTCGGCCCTGGCCGGGTTCGCGTTCGCCAAGCTGCGCTTCCGCGGCAAGAACGTGTATCTGCTCGCGGTGATCGGCACGATGATGGTGCCGGTCCAGCTGGGGTTGGTGCCGCTCTACATGCTCATGGGCTGGGTCGGCCTCGCCGGCAGCCTGTGGTCGGCGGTGCTGCCCTTCCTCGTGACCGGGTTCGGCGTGTTCTTCATGCGTCAGTACATCATCCAAGCCATCCCCGACGAGCTCATCGAGGCAGCCCGCGTCGACGGCGCGTCCACCTTCCGGATCTTCGCCCAGATCATCTTTCCCGCGCTGCGCCCCGCGGTCGCCGTGCTCGGCCTGCTCACCTTCATGGAGCGGTGGAACGACTTCATGTGGCCCTACCTCACACTCTCGCCGGAGAACCCGACCGTCCAGGTCGCCCTGTCGCGACTCTCGGGCGGCTACTACACCGACCAGGCGCTGGTGATGGCGGGCACGCTGCTCGCCACCGTGCCCCTGGTGCTCGTCTTCGTCCTGTTCGGCCGCCGCATCGTCGGCGGAATCATGGAAGGTGGAGTCAAGGCATGACCGACCTCGTCACAGAGCCGCTCACCACGCTCGCCACGGCGTTCCCTCCGGACTTCACGTTCGGCGCCGCGACAGCGGCCTATCAGATCGAGGGCGCGGTCACCGAGGACGGGAGGACGCCGTCCATCTGGGACGTGTTCTCCGCCGAGCCCGGCCGCGTGCACAATGGTGACACCGGTGAGGTCGCCTGCGATCACTACCACCGCATGCCGTCCGACGTGGCGATGATGCGCGACCTCGGCCTGAGGGCGTACCGGTTCTCCATCGCCTGGCCGCGCGTCCAGCCGGGAGGCCGCGGTCCCGTGAACGCCCGCGGCCTCGCGTTCTACGACCGCCTCGTCGACACGCTGCTGGAGAACGGGATCCCGCCCTGGGCGACCCTCTACCACTGGGACCTGCCGGTCGAGCTCGAGCAGGCAGGCGGCTGGCCGGCCCGCGAGACCGCGTACCGCTTCGCCGAGTACGCCGGCCTCGTCGCCGACGCCCTCGGCGACCGGCTGAGCGGGCTGATCACGATGAACGAGCCGTGGTGCTCGGCGTTCCTCGGTTACGGCAGCGGGGTCCACGCACCGGGTCGCCGCGACGGCACGGCCGCGCTGGCCGCCTCGCACCACCTGCTCCTCGGGCACGGCCTGGCGGCGGAGTCGGTCCGGGCGGCGGCACCCGCGGTGCCGTTCGGCATCACCCTGAACCTCTACCCGACCTCGCCCGGTGTCCCCCCGACCTACGACGGCCCGGACCGGGCGGCCTACGACGACGCCGTCCGCCGCATCGACGGGATCTCCAACCGCTGGTTCCTCGACCCTGTCTTCGGGCGCGGCTACCCCAGCGACGTCGTGGAGGACGTCCGCTCGACCAGCGCGCTCGAGTTCGTGCGTGACGGTGACACCGACATCATCGCGGCGCCGATCGACTTCCTGGGCATCAACTACTACACCCGTCACGTCGTCGCGCCGGGCGCCTACCCAGGGTCAGCGGGGGTCGAGTTCCTCTCGCGCGGCTTCCCGGTGACCGCGATGGGGTGGGAGGTGGACCCGGATGGTCTGTACGACGTCATCCGCCGCGTGCACGACGACTATCCCGCCGTGCCGATCGTCGTCACCGAGAACGGCTCCGCCTACGAGGACGTGATGGGGGCCGACGGCGCCGTGCACGACGAGGCGCGCCTCGCCTACCTGCGCGACCACCTGGGTGCGATCGCTCGCCTCATCGCCGACGGTGTCGACCTGCGCGGCTACTTCGCGTGGTCGCTGATGGACAACTTCGAGTGGGCGTTCGGCTACGACAAGCGGTTCGGGCTCGTGCACGTCGACTACGCGACCCAGCAGCGGACGCCGAAGGCGAGCGCACGCTGGTACGCAGACCTTCTTGCCACGCACCGCAACGGTACGGAGCTGCCGAACGGGATACTGGGCCCATGACGGGCAGCCGGGCGGACGGGACGACGAAGCGCCCCACGCTCGAGCAGGTCGCAGCGCTCGCCGGTGTCGGACGCGGGACGGCGTCGCGGGTCATCAACGGTTCGCCGTCGGTGGCTCCGCAGACGCGCGACGCCGTCATGAAGGCCGTGGCCGATCTCGGCTACGTCCCCAACCAGGCGGCGCGCTCGCTCGTCACGCGACGGACGGGCGCGATCGCGCTGGTGATCTCCGAGCCGGAGGAGCGGCTGTTCAGCGAGCCGTTCTTCGCCGGGGTGGTGCGGGGCATCTCCAGCGTCATGGACGAGCGCGACCGTCAGCTGGTGCTCGTGCTGGTGCACGGAGCGGCCGAGCGACGCGACGAGCCCGCGGCGTACCTGAGCCCGCAGCACGTCGACGGCGCCCTCCTGCTGTCGCAGCACGAGGGCGACGACCTTCCCCAACGACTGCGCGAGCGCGGTCTGCGCCTCGTCTTCGGCGGTCGGCCGCCGAGCGACGACGGTCAGAGCTGGGTCGACGTGGACAACGTCGGGGGTGCCCGTGCCGCCGTGGCCCATCTCCTCGCCCGACGGCGTACGACGGTTGCCACGATCGCGGGTCCCCCGGACATGCAGGCTGGACGCGACCGGCTCCTTGGCTACCGCGAGGCGCTCGACGCCGCCGGTGTCCCCTTCGACACCGACCTCGTCGCGACCGGCGACTTCACCGAGCTCGGCGGCTGGCGGGCGATGCGTCAGCTGCTCGAACACCGACCCGATCTCGACGCGGTGTTCGTGGCGTCGGACCCCATGGCGCTCGGCGCGCTCCGCGCGCTGCGTGAGGCGGGTCGGTCCATCCCGGACTCGGTCGCCGTGGTCGGGTTCGACGACTCACCGATGGCTGCGGTGAGCGACCCTCCGCTCACGACGGTGAACCAGCCGGTCGAGCTGCTCGGGCGCGAGGCGGCCGAGATGCTGCTCGCCCGCCTCGCCGACCCGGAGGGGGCGAGCCCTCGCAGCGTGGTGCTTCCGACCAGCCTGGTCGTGCGCGGCTCGTCCTGACCCGCGGGATCAGGTGGTGAGGGCCTCGTCCGACGTGTCGGTCCCGGATGTCACGGCCGAGGCACCCAGAAGCCCGAAGCACGCAAGCCCGGCCGACTCTGCGTCGCCGCGTACGACGGCGGCCGCGAGGACCTCGAGCCGCTCCCGCAGCTGTGGCGACTCCTCGGGCTCGGCGGTCTGCACGGCGAGGAGGTCGTCGAGGTCACCGAGCAGCGTGTCGCCGGCGAGCTTGCGGACGCACCGCCAGACCTCCCCGAACGCCGGCACCGTCCCGTCGTCGCCCAGCATCGCGATCCGCATGGCCTTCTGGCGGTGCTGCGCCGCAGCGCGGGCGATGCCGGCCATCACCGCCTCCCGAGCCGCGGCCACGTCGGGGCGTGGACGCGTGGCGATGCGGCCGGACAGGTCCTCGGCACCGGTCGGCGACTCCCGGACGAGCGCGCCGACTCCGTGCCGCACCTCGACCCGCCCCTGCGTCTCCAGCGCCGCGAGCGCCTGCGCCAGCGTCGCGCGGCTGACCCCGAGGTCGCGGGCGAGCTGACGCTCGGGAGGAAGCCGGTCTCCCGCGACCAGACCCTGCGCCTCGATGAAGTCAGAGATGTGCTGCGCGAGGTGCTCGTACAGCCGCGGACGGGCGACGGGTCCGGGCCCGCTGCGTCGACCCTCGGCCTTGCTCATGGCACCGAGGGTACTTGACTTTTGCGGACGTGGACCAGAGGCTAGGCCACTGTAACTGTGGTCTGGACCACACTGATCACCTCACCTGGGAGGGTCCCCCGTGTCCACCGAAATCATCGCGTTGGCCGCCCTCGCGCTGGTCTTCCTGATCGCGACCGTCCGCAGCATCAACATGGGCGCGCTCGCCCTCGTCGCCGCCTTCATCGTCGGCCTGAGCGTGTTCGGCGACGACACCGACACGATCATCAGCGGGTTCCCCGGGGACCTCTTCGTGATCCTCGTCGGCGTGACCTATCTCTTCGCGCTCGCGAAGAACAACGGGACGGTCGACTGGATCGTCCACGGCGCCGTCCGGGCGGTGCGGGGACGCGTCGCGCTCGTGCCGTGGGCCATGTTCTTCGTCTGCGCGGTCGTCACCGGGATCGGCGCGGTCAGCCCCGCCGCGGTCGCGATCGTGGCGCCCGTCGCGATGGGCTTCGCGCACCGCTACCGGATCCATCCCGTGATGATGGGCATGATGGTCGTCGAGGGCGCCACGGGCGGCAGCTTCTCGCCGATCGGCATCTTCGGGAGCATCACCAACGGGGTCGTCGACTCCAACGACCTCGACGGCAGCCCGACGTTCCTCTTCCTCGCCGCGCTGTTCGCAGCGTTCGTCGTCGCGGCCATCACCTACGTCGCGTTCGGCGGCCGCGAGCTCATCCGGCGCGGCAAGGACGAGCGTGCGCTCGCGGAGATCGGCGCGACCGCCGGCGCGGCGAGCTCGTCGGCGACGCGCGTCCCGGTCACCGGGACGCCCGGCTCGGTCGTCGAGCGCGGCCTCGGCCACGAGGACGGCCCCGACGCGATCGACGACGACACCCGCCTCAACCTCGAGCGCTCCACGACTCTCCTCGGCCTGGTCGCGCTGATCATCGGAGCTCTCGCCTTCGACCTCGACGTCGGTTTCACCGCCCTGACCGTGGCCGTCGCCCTGACGCTGCTCTTCCCCCCGTCGGCCCGCGGAGCCGTCGAGAAGATCAGCTGGGGCACGATCCTCCTGGTCGGCGGCATCGTCACCTATGTCAACCTGCTCCAGAACCACGGCGTCGTGTCCTGGCTCGGCGACCGCGTCGCCGAGGTCGGTGCCCCGCTGGTCGCGGCGCTGCTGATCTGCTTCATCGGTGCGGTCGTGTCGGCCTTCGCGTCGACCACAGGCATCATCGGTGCCCTCATCCCGCTGGCCGTGCCGTTCCTGCTCACCGACCAGGTCAGCGCGATCGGCCTGATCGCCGCCCTCGCGATCTCCAGCTCGGTGGTCGACTGCAGCCCGTTCTCCACCAACGGCGCGCTGATCGTGGCGAACTCCGACGAGGCCGACCGCGAGCTCGTCTTCAAGCGGCTGATGCAGTGGGGCATGTCGATCGTCGTGGTCGCCCCGATCGTGACGTGGGCCGTCCTCGTCCTCCCGAGCGCGTGAGCGACCAGCACGAAGCCCGACCGGCGGGCGGCGACCACGCCGCCCGCCTGCGGGAGTCGTTCACCGTCCAGGCCGAGACGTTCGAGCAGCCGGCACTCAACGCGGCGTTCACCTCCACGCTCGACTGGATCATCGAGGCCGTCGATCCTCGCCCCGCCGACCGCTGTCTCGACCTGGCTGCGGGCACGGGCCTGATCGGGCGAGCGCTGTCCCCGCACGTCGCCGAGGTCACCTGCGTCGACACCACGGCCGCGATGGTGGATCGTGGGCGTCGCGCCGCCGCGGCCGAGCGGCTGAGCAACGTCGCGTTCGTCCTCGCCGATGCCACCGCGCCGGTCGTCGCGCCGGGCAGCGTCGACGTGGCGGTCACCCGGTTCTCGCTGCACCACGTCCCCGATCCCGTCGGCATGCTGCGCGCGATGGTCGACGCCGTGCGGCCGGGCGGACGACTCGTCGTCCACGACCTCGCCGCACCGCGAGACCCGGCGGTCGCGGCCCACCAGGACGCGATCGAGAGGTGGCGCGACGACTCGCACCTGCGTACGCCGGTCCTCGGCGAGGTCGCCGCCCTCCTGCGGGACCTTGGCGCCGTCGTCGACCGTACCGCCCGGCGCGCGTACGTCCGGCTGCTCGAGCCCTGGCTGGAGCAGGCCCGCACCCCGTCCGACCGTGCCGACCGCGTGCGTGCGGCCTTCGCCGAGGAGCTCTCCGGAGGGACGCCCACGGGTCTGCACCCCGAGGAGCGCGAGGATGGTGTCTGGTTCACCCAGACCTGGGAGCTCACCGTCGCCCACCGCCCGTGATCCGCTGTCCCTCAGCCAAGGAGCACCGCATGCTGTCAGACATCGTCGTCCTCGACCTCACCCGCGCCCTGGCCGGGCCGCACGCCGCGATGATGCTCGGTGACCTGGGCGCCCGGGTGATCAAGGTCGAGTCGCCGGGCGGTGACGACACGCGCGGATGGGGTCCGCCGTTCGTGGGTGAGCCCGGAGACGAGGAATCGACCTACTTCCTCTCGTGCAACCGCAACAAGGAGTCGGTCACGGCCGACCTCAAGAGCAGCGAGGGCAAGGAGCTGCTCACCCGGCTCGTCCGGCAATCCGACGTGCTCCTCGAGAACTTCCGCCCCGGCGTGCTCGCGCGCCTCGGGTTCTCCGAGGAGCACCTCCACGAGCTCAACCCGCGCCTGGTCGTCTGCTCGATCACGGGCTTCGGCCACGACGGTCCCGAGGGCGGCCGCGCGGGCTACGACCAGATCGCGCAGGGCGAGGCCGGCCTGATGAGCCTCACCGGCCCCTCGCCCGAGGAGCCCACGAAGGTGGGCGTGCCGATCGGCGACCTGCTGGCCGGCATGAACGCCGCGTACGGGGTGGTGGCCGCGCTGCACGAGCGCCACACCACGGGGCGGGGACGGGTGGTCCGCACGAGCCTGCTCGCGAGCATCGTCGGCGTGCACGCGTTCCAGGGCACCCGGTGGACCGTCGCGGGCGAGGTGCCGCAAGGCATGGGCAACCACCACCCCTCGATCTCCCCGTACGGGCTGTTCCGTACGGCCGACGCCCCCGTGCAGATCGCGGTGGGCAGCGAAGGGCTGTGGGCGCGGTTCGCACCGTTGATCGGACTCGACCCTGCCGCCGCACCGTACGCGACGAACCCGGACCGTGTCCGGCGTCGAGACGACCTCACCGCGGTGGTGGAGGAGAGGTTCGCCGACGAGGGTGCGGAGACGTGGCTGGCGCGGCTGGCCGAGGCCGGCGTCCCGGCGGGCAAGGTGAGGACGCTCGACGACGTCTACACCTGGGCCCAGACGCTCTCGCAGGGTCTCGTGATCGACGTCGAGCACGAGAGTCTCGGCACGGTGCAGCTGCCCGGGCCCTCCTTGCGGCTCGACGACAACGCGTTCGCCGGCGGCCGCGAGCACCACCTGCCTCCGCCGCGGCTCGGACAGCACAACGCCTCCGTCGCCGCCTGGCTCGACGCGGCCGAGGCCGCGGAGGCCGCGCCGCCGAGGTGACGGGGCAGCCCGGCGCCGCCGGCGCCGCCGGCGTCACCGGCATCACCGGCGCGGCAGGGTCACCACCGGGACGGGGACGCGCGTCATGATCCGCGGCGCATTGGATCCGAGGAAGATCCGGCGCAGCGGTCCTTCGCGGCTCGACGTCATCACCAACAGGTCGCCCTCGAGCCAGCGGACGCGGTCGACCGCGCTGCGCCAGGAGTCGCCGACCGCGACCAGAAGGTCGGTGACCTCGGCGCCCTCCCTCTCGAGCAGCGCCGCGGCACGGTCCTGGACGGCGGTGACCCGTTCCTGCCACGCCCGGAAGACGTCGTCGTCGGCGCGACGGCCTCCCCCGTCCGGCAACGCCGGCACCCGCCGTACCCCGAACGTGACCAGGGCGATCCCCACGCCGGCCCGCTTCGCCAGGGCGACCGTGCCACCGACGGCCGAGTCCACGCCCTCGTCGGAGTCGACGGCGAGCACGATCCGCTCGACCCGGTCGCTCCACTCCGACCAGAAGGCCCGTGGCGCCACCATCACCGGCATCGGCGCGCGGTGCAGCAGCCAGCTCGCCACGCTGCCGAGCGCCAGATGACCGATCCTCGCGTCGCCCGAGGAGCCCACCACGAGCATCGACGCCTCGACGCGCTCCGCCTCCTCGACCAGGGCGCGCGGGACGGACCGGGCGGCGCGGACGACGACGTCCGAGACCACCGCCGGAGGGAGGCCCTCGCGAGCACTGCTCACCGCCTCGGAGGCCATCGCCTCCAGGTGCCGCCGCCAGTCCGCGTCAGCGCCGGAGGCTGCAGTGCCCCGTCCCCACGCGTCGGCCACGACGCAGCAGAGGACCAGATCCTCCCCGGTCGACGCGGCGAGACGGCCCGCGAGGTGCACGGCGTTCGAGCCACGTCCGTCCGGGCCGACCGCCGCGACCACCGTCATGACCGTGCCTCCTCGTCCCCGTCGGCGCTCCGCAGCGTCGAGCGCTTGAAGCCGTAGGCGAAGTAGAAGATCAGGACCACCGAGACCCATCCCAGGAACACCAGCCACGTGACAAGGTCCAGGCCCGTGATCACATAGAGGCAGGCGGCGATGGAGAGCAGCGGCAGCACCGGGTGGAACGGCACCTTGAACGTCCGCTCCAGGTCGGGGGCGCGTCGCCGCAGGATGATGACACCTGCCGCGACCACCATGAACGCCACCAGCGTCCCGATGCTGACCGTGTCCAAGAGCCAGTCCAGCGGGATGAATCCGGCGATGATCGCGACCACGGTCGCGACGATGATCGTGTTCGGGACGGGGGTCAGGGTCCGCGGGCTGACCCGGGCGAAGATCGGTGGCAGCATCCGGTCGCGGCCCATGGTGAAGAGGATGCGCGTCTGGCCGTACATCACGACGAGGGTGATGCTGAAGATCGAGATCACGGCCCCTGCGGCGAGGACCGTGCTCGGCCAGGTGGACCCGGTGACGTTCTCGAGGATCTGCGCGAGCCCGGCCTGCTGTCCCTCGAAGTCCTGCCAGGGTTGCGCCGCGACCGCGGTCAGAGCCACCGCGACGTAGAGGATCGAGACGATGAGGAGCGACCAGATGATGGCCCTCGGCATGGTGTGCGCCGGGTCCTTGACCTCGTCCCCGGCGGTCGAGACGGCGTCGAGCCCGATGTAGGAGAAGAAGATCGTCGCCGACGCCGCCTGGATCCCCGCGACGCCGAACGGCGCGAAGTCACTCAGGTTGTCGGTGCTCCAGCCCGTGGCGGCGATCGCCACGAAGAGGATCAGCACACCGACCTTGATCGCCACCATGACGGTGTTGACGATGGCCGACTCGCTGGCGCCGCGGATCAGCAGCATCGCGCAAAGGCCGACCAGGACCATCGCCGGCAGGTTCACAATGCCACCCGCCTCGGGGGCGTACGACAGGTCGTGCGGGATGGTGGCCCCGAAGAGGTTGTCGAGGAGCTGGTTGAGGTACTCCGACCAGCCGACGGCCACGGCTGACGCCGACACCCCGTACTCGAGCAGGAGACAGGCGGCCACGACCATCGCGACGACCTCGCCGAGGGTGGCGTAGGCGTACGAGTAGGACGACCCCGACACCGGCACGCTCCCGGCCAGCTCGGCGTAGCAGAGCGCCGTGAGCCCGGCGGTGACCGCGGCGATCACGAAGGACACGACCACGGCCGGGCCGGCATCGGGGACGGCGGTGGTGAGGACGAAGAAGATGCCCGTCCCGACGGTTGCCCCCACCCCGAAGCCGATCAGCTGGACGAGCCCGATCGTGCGCTTGAGGCCCTCCTCGGCGTGCGGCCGCCGACCCACCGGCATCCGTCGGAAGATCTGTGAGGCGAACGACTCGGCCATGACCGATCAAAGGCACGGTCACGACCGCCCCGCAAGCCGGAGTGCGGCGGCGGGACGGCGTCGGAACGGCAGTAACCGGCGTCACGCATGGTGCGCGCGGCGCTCGGGTACCGAACGGTCTCCGACCGAAGGAGGCGCCTTTCCGATGGCCACGTCCACCAGCCCGCGCGACGGGCACGCGACCCTCGCGGACCGTCCACCGTCGCTCGCCCTGCCCGGGATCGTGCTGGGAGCCGGGCTCGGCGGGTTCGTCGACGGAATCCTCCTGCACCAGATCCTGCAGTGGCACCACCTGCTGACGTCGACCAACACCGACAACATCGGTGTGCCCTACTACCCGGCCGACACGGTGCACGGCCTCGAGATCAACACGCTGTGGGACGGCATCTTCCACGCCGTCACCTGGCTGCTGGTCCTCACCGGGCTGGCTCTCCTCTACTCGCGCGTCCAGCACTCGCGCGGACGGGTGTGGGCCTCGCGCGCGCTGTGGGGCTGGGTGCTCGTCGGGTGGGGCGTCTTCAACCTCGTCGAGGGCATCGTCGACCACCACCTGCTCGGGATCCACCACGTACGGAGCGGTCCGAACGAGCTCGCCTGGGACCTCGCGTTCCTGGCCCTCGGTGCGGTGCTCGTCCTCGTCGGGTGGCTGCTGCAGCGCGGCGCCACGTTCACCGACGACCGGGCTGTGGCCGACCGGGCATGAGCCGGCTGACCGCGGCGGCCGGCCCCGGCGTGCTCGCGCACGGGCCGTCGCACGACGAGGGGGTCGGCAGCCGGCTCCTCGAGATCGCCCTGACGACCGGCCCGCTGGTCGTCGTCACGCTCCTCGCCCTCGCCTACGTCGCCGCGGCTGTGATCGAACGCGGGCGTCGCGGGTGGTCGACCGTCCGCACCGTGGCCTTCGTCGCGGGTTCGGTGGTGCTCCTGCTGGCCCTCTCCCCCGCGTTCGACCGCTACGCCGACGACGACTTCGCCGGGCACGCCGCGCAACACATCCTGATCGCCATGCTCGCCCCGCTCCTGCTGGTGCTCGCCGCGCCCGTCACGCTGCTGCTGCGTACCCTCCCGCACGCCGGAGCCGTCCGCGTGGGCCGGATCCTGCGGTCTCGACCCGTCGGGGTGCTGACCCGACCCGTCGTCGCGCTCGTCCTCAGCAGCGGTGGGCTCGTGCTGCTCTACTTCACCCCGCTGTACGACCTGAGCACCCGCAACGGCGCCGTCCACGGCCTCGTCCATCTCCACATGCTGCTGGCGGGCCTGCTCTTCGCCTGGGTGATCGCCGGTCCCGACCCTGCGCCTGGCCGGGCCACGGTGCCCGTGCGCCTCGTGGTGCTCGGGGTCGCCATCCTCGTCCACGCCGTGGTCTCACAGCTGCTGTACGCCGGCCTGCTGGTGCAGGTCCGCGAGCCCGTGGCGGAGATGCAGGCCGCGGGGAACCTGATGTACTTCGGCGGCGACCTGGTCGAGCTGATGCTGGCGCTCGCGCTCCTGCTCACCTGGCGCACGAAGCCGGCGCGGACGCACGAGGGCCCCGAGACCGTGCGGTCCCGGGGCCCTGTGGCGATCAGCTGATCATGCGATCACGCTGATCGGACTGCTCAGACGAACTTCTCGTCCTTCGCGGCCTTCTCGAGCAGCAGTGCGGGCGGGGTGAAGCGCTCGCCGTACGCCGCGGCGAGCTCCTGGGCCCGCTCGGTGAACGCCTGCACGCCGATGCGGCCGTCAGCAGCCTCGTAGCCGTTGATGTACTGCAGCGCACCACCGTAGACCGGCGGGAAGCCGATGCCGAAGATCGAGCCGATGTTGGCGTCGGCGACGGTGCGGAGCACACCCTCCTCGAGACAGCGGACCGTCTCGATGGCCATGATGAAGGTGTAGCGCTCCTGCATGTCGGCCCACGGGATCTCCGCGCCCTCCTTGCGGAACTGCGAGAGTCCCGACCAGAGGTGCTTCTTGGCGTCGGCGGGGTACTCGTAGAAGCCCGCGCCGGCCGCCTTGCCCTTGCGGTCGAGGTCGACGAGCGTGTTGATGACGTCCATCGCCGGGCTGTCGGGGAAGGCCTTGCCCTCGCCCTCGGCGGCGGCCTTGGCCTCGCCGTTGATCTTCTGCGGCAGGGTCAGCGTGACCTCGTCGATCATCGCCAGCGGCGGAGCCGGGAAGCCCTTCGTCGTCGCGGCGCGCTCGATCGAGACCGGGTCGAGGCCCTCGGCGAGCATCTCGGCGCCCTCCATCGTGAGGGTGCCGAAGACGCGGCTGGTGAAGAAGCCGCGGCTGTCGTTGACGACGATCGGCGTCTTCTTGATCTGCTTGACGTAGTCGAGCGCGCGGGCGATCGCCTCGTCGGAGGTCTTCTCGCCCACGATGATCTCGACCAGCGGCATCTTGTCGACCGGCGAGAAGAAGTGGATCCCGATGAAGTCCTCGGGACGCTTGACGCCGTCGGCGAGGATCGTGATCGGCAGCGTCGACGTGTTGGACCCCAGCAGGGCGTCGGGCTTCACGACCGGCTCGAGGTCACCGAAGACCTGCTTCTTGAGCTCGACCGACTCGAAGACGGCCTCGATGACGAAGTCGCATCCCTCGAGCTCGGCGTAGTCGGCCGTCGGGTGGATGCGTCCGAGGATCTCGTCGCGCTTCTCGGCCGTCAGGCGCCCCTTCTCGACCTGCTTGTCGAGGAGCTTGGTGCTGTAGGCCTTGCCCTTCTCGGCCGCCTCGATCGAGATGTCCTTGAGCACGACGTCGATGCCCGCACGGGCCGAGACGTACGCGACGCCGGCGCCCATCATGCCGGCACCGAGGATGGCGAGCTTGGTGGCCTTCGTCTTCTCGATGCCCGCCGGACGCGAGCCGCCGGCGTTGATCGCGTTGAGGTCGAAGAAGAACGCCTGCGTCATGTTCTTGAACTGCTGGCCGGTGACCAGGTCCACGAAGTAGCGCGACTCGATGCGCGAGGCGGTGTCGAAGTCGACCTGCGCACCCTCGACGGCCGCCGACATGATGTTGCGCGGAGCCTTGAACGGAGCGCCCTTGGTCTGCTTGCGCAGGTTGGACGGGAACGCCGGGAGGAACTGCGCCAGCTTGGGCGACGAGGGGGTGCCGCCGGGCATCCGGTAGCTCTTCTTGTCCCAGGGCTGGGTGAAGGCCTCGGCGTCGTCCTTGTTGGCGAGGATCCACGCCTTGGCGGCGGGGACCAGGTCGTCCTGCGTGGCGACGACCTGGTCGATCAGACCGGTTTCGAGGGCGCGCTGGGGCTTCATGCGCGGTCCCTGGAGGAGGACCTCCATGAGGGCCTTCTGCAGGCCGAACATCCGGACGGTGCGGGTGACGCCGCCGCCGGCGGGCAGCAGGCCCAGGGTGACCTCGGGCAGACCGATCTCGTAGCGGCCCTCGACGGCGATGCGGCGGTGGGTCGCGAGAGCGATCTCCAGGCCGCCACCGAGCGCCGCGCCGTTGATCGCCGCGACGACCGGCTTGCCGAGCGTCTCGAGCGTGCGCAGCGTGGCCTTCATCGCCTCGACGCTCTCGAACACGACAGGCGCGTCCGCGGGGGTCATCTGCGTCATCAGCTTGAGGTCGCCACCGGCGAAGAACGTGCTCTTGCCGCTGGTGACGACGACGCCGGTGACGTCGTCCTTCTCAGCGACGAGACGGTCGACCGCCGCCTTCATCGAGGCCTGGTAGGCCTCGTTCATCGTGTTGGCGCTCTGGGTCGGGTCGTCGAGGACCAGGGTGACGATGCCGTCCTCGCCGCGTTCGTAACGGACGGCCTCGGCCGCCGTGGTCGTAGCGTTCTCAGTCATTCGTGTGTGCTCCGTGAACTCTGCTCGTCAAGAAAGGGTGAGTCGGTGGGCGAGGGATCAGAGACGCTCGACGACGGTGGCGATGCCCATGCCGCCGCCGACGCACAGCGTCGCGACGCCGTAGCGCTGGTCGCGTCGCTCGAGCTCGTCGACGAGGGTGCCGAGGATCATCGCACCGGTCGCGCCGAGCGGGTGGCCCATCGCGATCGCTCCACCGTTGACGTTGACGATGTCGTGCGGGACGGACATGTCCCGCATGAAGCGCAGCACCACCGCGGCGAACGCCTCGTTCATCTCGTACAGGTCGATGTCGCTCGCCTCGAGGCCCGCCTTCGCGAGAGCCTTGCGGGTCGCCGGCGCAGGGCCGGTGAGCATGATCGTGGGCTCCGAGCCGGAGACCGCGGTCGCGAGGATCCGGGCGCGCGGGGTGAGGTCGTTGCGCCGGCCCGCCTCCTCGTTGCCGATCACGACGATCGCGGCACCGTCCACGATGCCGGAGCTGTTGCCGGCGTGGTGGACGTGGTCGATCTTCTCGACCGAGTGGTACTTCTCGAGGGCGACGGCGTCGAACCCGCCGAAGTTGCCGATCGCCTCGAACGACGGTGCGAGCGAGGACAGCGACTCGACCGTGGTGCCCGGACGCACGAACTCGTCGTGGTCGAGGATCGTGAGGCCGTTGACGTCCTGCACCGGGACGACCGACTTGGCGAAGTAGCCGTTGGCGATCGCCTTGGCGGCACGCGCCTGCGACTCCGCGGCGTAGGTGTCGACGTCGGTGCGGCTGAAGCCCTCGATCGTCGCGATCAGGTCGGCGCCGATGCCCTGGGGCACGAAGTCGGTCGCGAACGCGGTGGCCGGGTCCATCGCCCAGGCGCCACCGTCGGCGGCCATCGGGACGCGGCTCATCGACTCGACGCCGCCGGCGAGGATCAGGTCCTCCCAGCCGGACCGGACGCGCTGCGCGGCCTGGTTGACCGCCTCGAGGCCCGAGGCGCAGAAGCGGTTGAGCTGCACGCCCGCGACGCTGTCGGGGAGTCCTGCGGCGAGCGCGGCGGTCTTGGCGATGTCGGCGCCCTGGTCGCCGACAGGGGTGACGCAGCCGAGGACGAGGTCCTCGACCTGGCCGGGATCCAGAGTCGGGTTGCGCTTCTGGACCTCCTCGAGGAGCCCGGTCACGAGGCTGATGGGCTTCACCTCGTGCAGGGATCCGGTCTTCTTGCCGCGCCCGCGGGGGGTGCGGATCGCGTCGTAGATGAATGCCTCAGTCATGGCGGTCCTTCGATTCGTTGACGACCCGACAAAGTTACTTGCGAGTAACGAGTGTGTCAATGATACCTAAAGGCCACTATGACACCACCGCTGTCATGGTGTTGTCGCGCGGTGGTCAGTGGCGCGACCACTCCCCGAGGAGCACCTGGAGCGCGGCCACGAGGGCCACCGGCTGGTCGAGCATGATGTGGTGCCCCGCGTCCGGGACGACGGTGACGGGAACGTGCCCGCCCAGCCGCTCGGCGACCGTTGTCGTGATGTCGGTGGTCGCCATGCCCCGCTCCCCTCGGACCAGGGCCGTGGGGCAGTCGGTCTCGGCCACCTCGGCGGGCTCCATCTGGGCGCTGAGGAACACGTGCGGGTCGAACTTCCAGGTCCAGCCGCCCTCCACCTCGCGCACCGAGCCCGCCGCCACGTGCTCACGGACGTACGGGAGGGTCGCGTCGTCGGGCGGCAGCGTACGGAAACGGCGCACGATCTCGTCCCAGCTGGGATAGACCTTGTTGCCGGGCAGGTGCCGCCCGGACTCCTTCCACGCGCGGGTCTCCGGCGACATCTGGCGCACCGGGGAGTCGATCGCGCAGGCGCCAGCGAGCCGTGACCCGTGGTCACGGGCCGCGGTCAGGCTCACGAACCCGCCCATGCTGTGCCCGATCACGACCGGCAAGACGCCGTCCTGTGCACCACCGGACGGCGTCTCGGCCGCGGCGACCGCCATCACCTCCTCGGCGAAGGTGGCGAGGTCGTACTGCCGTCGCCACTGCGAGTCGCCATGCCCGGAGAGATCGATCGCGGCGACCCGGTGCGACGCCGCGAGGAACGGGGCGACGTGGTCCCACCAGCCGGCGTGCGCCGCGCCTCCGTGCACGAGCACGACCACAGGCATCCCCGGCTCGCCCCACGTGCGGTAGGCGATCCGTGCGCCGGCCACGTCGACGTCGTGGCGGTGGTACGGCGTTGCGACCGCCTCGGAGAACCAGGCGGGTACGGCGGTGACCGGCGCCGCACCGGTCGTCTGCGAAGACATGGGCCCCCTCGGGGAGGACGAGCTGTGATCCTTCCGGAACCCTACGACCGGCGGCGTACGATCTCGCGCTTGGTCTCGTTGACGGCGCTCTCGTAGGCCGTCACGAGCGCTTGCACCGTGAGCGGCTTGAAGCGCTCGACCATCGCCGCGATCGCCTCCGACGACTCGCCGCTCGCTCGGTAGTGCGGCAGCACCTTGTCGCGGAAGACCTCGGTCAGCTCCTCCGCGATCGCCCGGGCATGCGTCTCGAAGATGCGCTCGGCCTCGACGGCGCCGTCGAGCGGGAGACCGAGGTCCATGAGCTCGATGCCGATCGACAGGTGGGCGGGCGCGACTCGGAAGACGTCCTCGTCGGGCGTCGGCTCGACCACCCGCAGCGCGACGAGCAGCTCGATGTCGTCGTCGGACAGCGGCCTGCCCGCGCGCGCCTCCAGCGTCGCCCGGTCGGCCGTCTCGGGCAGGTCGGAGAGCCAGGGCGCCAGCATCGTGCGTTGAAGCGCGACGTCGCCCGGCGTGGCCGTGGGCGAGAGGCGCTCGAGGTATCCCTCGATGGCCGAGAGCGTGAAGCCGTGCGCCTGGAGCTCGCGCACGAGCTCGAGCCGCACCAGGTGGTCGGCACCGTAGAACCCGTTGCGCCCCTCGCGGACCGGCGGCGGGATGAGCCCTCGGCCGGCGTAGAAGCGGATCGTACGGACGCTCATCCCGACCCGCTCGGCGAGCTGCTCGACCGACATCCGGTCCGGTCCTGTCGGGGTCATGTCCGCACGATAGACCGCTCGACGGCTCTGGTCAGTCCACCCCCATCGGCAGGATCACGACGGGGCACGGGGCGGTCCGGGCGAGGACGTCGCTGACCGAGCCCAGGGCGTTGTGCCTGATCGTGGACGTGCCGTGGCTGCCGATCACGAGCAGCTGTGCCCCAGCAGCGACCGACAGGAGGACGTCGACCGGCAGCCCTTCGTGGACCCCGACCGCCACCTCGGCGTCGCCGTCGTGGAGCGCGGCCACCTCGGCCGTCTCGGCCGCGAGGCGCTCGCCCTCGGCGATGGTCCGGACCGACGATCGGTCGGGATCGACGGTGATCACGACCTGCACCGCCGCGCCCCGCAGGTCGGCCTCCGTCATCGCCCAGTGGAGCGCGCGTCGCGCTCCCGCCGAGCCGTCGCTGCCGACGACGATCGTCCCGGTCCGTTGTGGAGACTCAGTCATGCCGCCATCCTGTCGGACGCGCGGCCGGCAGGCGACCCTCAGAGACCCATCGTGCGGCCGATGATCTCCTTCATGATCTCGGTCGTGCCCCCGTAGATGGTCTGGATGCGCGTGTCCGCGTACGCCTTGGAGATCGGGTACTCGCTCATGAAGCCGTACCCGCCGAAGAGCTGGAGGCACTGGTCGACCGTCTTCTTCTGGACCTCGGTCGTCCACCACTTGCCCATCGCCGCGTCGGAGATGGTGAGCGTGCCGGCGTTGAGCTCCATGATCGAGCGGTCGACGAAGACCTGAGCGATCTGCGCCTCGGTCTCGAGCTCGGCGAGGGTGAAGCGGGTGTTCTGGAAGGAGCCGATCGGACGTCCGAACGCCTTGCGCTCCTTGACGTACTCCAACGTGAGGTCGATGACGGCGCGGCACGCGGCGGCGGCGGCCACCGAGATCGCGAGCCGCTCCTGAGGGAGCTTCTCCATCAGGTAGACGAAGCCGTTGCCCTCCTCGCCGAGGAGGTTCTCCTTGGGGACCCTGACGTCGGTGAAGAAGAGCTCGGCGGTGTCCTGCGCCTTGAGGCCGAGCTTGTCGAGGTTGCGACCGCGCTCGAAGCCCTCCATGCCGCGCTCCAGCACGATCAGCGAGACGCCCCGCGCCCCCGCGCTCGGGTCGGTCTTGACCGCGACGATCACGAGGTCGCCGAGGATGCCGTTGGAGATGAAGGTCTTCTGGCCGTTGACGAGGTAGTGGTCGCCCTGGTCGATCGCCGTGGTCGCGATCGCCTGGAGGTCCGAGCCGGTGCCGGGCTCGGTCATGGCGATCGCCGCGATCGACTCGCCGCTGCAGAACGCGGGCAGCCAGCGCGCCTTCTGCTCCTCGTTCGCGTACGACAGCAGGTATCCCGACACGAGGTCGACGTGCAGCGGGAAGCCGACACCGCTGGCGTGCGCCCGCGCCAGCTCTTCGTCGATGATCGCGTTGTAGCGGAAGTCCGAGACCCCGCCACCGCCGTGCTCCTCCGGCATCATGAAGCCGAGGAAGCCCTGCCGACCGGCAGCCCGCCACATGTCGCGGGAGACGATGCCGTCGATCTCCCACTGTGCGTGGTACGGCTTGATCTCCTTGTCGACGAAGGTCCGGAAGGCGTCGCGGAACGCGTCGTGGTCCTCGGTGAAGATGGTGCGCTGCATCGGCGGGCCCTTCGTGGTGTCGTGGTTAGGACGGATCGTTCTGGACGACGGCGCCGGACGCGACGAGGGCGTCGACGTCGCCGACGCCCCACGCGGCGAGGGCTTCGCGGGTGTGCGCCCCGGGCCGGGCGGGGGGACGCCCCAGGGTGGCCGGAGTCCGCGAGAACCGCGGTGCGGGCGCCGCCTGGACGACGCCGTCGTGCTCGACGTACGTGCCGCGCGCGGCGAGGTGCGGGTGCTGGGGTGCGTCGCGCATCGGGACCACGGGCGCCACGCACGCGTCCGTGCCCTCGAAGACCTCCGCCCACTCGGCCTGCGTGCGCTCGGCGAAGCGGGCCGCCAGGCGGGCGCGCAGCTCCGGCCAGACGCGAGGGTCGTTGCGGTCGGGCAGCGGTGAGTCGGGCAGCGCCACGTCGGCCGGCACGTCGAGGCCGAGCAGCCGCACCATCTCCGCATAGAACTGCGGCTCCAGCGCGCCCACGGACATCCAGCGTCCGTCGGAGGTCTCGTACACGTCGTAGAACGGCGCACCGCTGTCGAGGAGGTTGGTGCCGCGGGCATCGTTCCAGGCGCCGACCTGCTGGAGGTTGGTGATCATCGTGAGCAGGTGCGCCGTGCCGTCGACGATCGCGGCGTCGACGACCTGGCCGCGGCCGGAGGTGCGTGCCTCGAGGAGAGCGGCGAGGAGGCCGACGACGAGGTAGAGCGAGCCACCCGCGAAGTCGCCGAGCAGGTTCATCGGGATCTGCGGGGGCCCGCCCGCGCGGCCGATCGGGTCGAGCGCCCCGGAGACGGCGACGTAGTTGACGTCGTGCCCGGCGCTCGAGGCGAGCGGGCCGTCCTGGCCCCACCCCGTCATGCGTCCGTAGACCAGCCGAGGGTTGCGCTCGAGGCAGACGTCGGGGCCGAAGCCGAGCCGCTCGGCGACGCCGGGCCGGAAGCCCTCGACCAGCACGTCGGCACGCTCGACCAGCTCGAGCAGGACGGCGACACCGTCGGGCTGCTTGAGGTCGATCGCGACCGTACGGCGACCGCGGGCGAGGACGTCACGCTCCTGCGGCAGCGACTGGAGGCCTCCCGGCGACACCCGGTCCACACGGACGACGTCCGCGCCAAGGTCGGCGAGGAGCATCGCGGCGAAGGGGCCGGGGCCGATCCCCGCGATCTCCACGACCCTGAGGCCGGACAGCGGGCCGGACGGCGGTGTGGTGTCGGTCACGCCCTGATTGTGACAGTAGGACTGTCAGAGTGGCAAGCGCGCGCCACCTGCGGCTACGCTCGCCGAGTGTGACACGTCCGATGTCACATCCCGCGTGACAGGAGAGCGTCGATGAGCGTCGTCTACAGCAGGCAGGGCTCCGGTGAGCCGCTCGTCCTCCTCCACGGGATCGGTCACCGCAAGGAGGCGTGGAACCCCGTGCTGTCACGGCTCGCCGCGCACCACGACGTCGTCGCTCTGGACCTCCCCGGTTTCGGCGCGTCGCGGGCCCTCCCGAGGAGCAGGCGCGACGGCATGGACCAGCTCACCGAGGCGCTGGCCGACTTCTTCGCCGCCGTCGGGATCGACCGGCCCCACGTCGTCGGCAACTCCCTCGGTGGCGCCCTGGCCCTCGAGCTCGCCGCCTGCGGCTCCGTGCGTACCGCGACGGCGCTCTCCCCCGCCGGGTTCTGGACCGAGCCCGGCCGCGCCTGGGCGTTCGCGGTATTGCTCGGGCTGAAGGGCACCTCCCGCCTTCCCGAGCCGTTCGTCCGCCGCATCTCGACCCGCCGCTGGACCCGGGCGGCGGCGATGTCGTCGCTGTTCGCCCACCCGGGGCGGATCACCGCCGACGACTTCCTCGGCGACACCTTCGCCCTGCGCGACGCCGACGCCTTCGTCCGGGTGCTTCGGTCGGGGGCGCGCTACCACTACCGCGGCCGGCCGTCGGTCCCGACGACGGTGGCCTGGGGGGCGAAGGACCGCATCCTCCTCCCGTCCCAGGCGCAGGAGGCACGTCGACGGCTCCCGACGGCGACGCACGTGGCCCTCCCCGGCTGCGGCCACGTCCCGATGATCGACGACCCCGACCTCGTCGCCGCAGTGATCCTCGAGCGCACGCGCGGAGTCTCGCCGGTTGCGGCCTGACCGGCGTACGGATCACGCCTTGCGGCGGTCACCCGGCCGCTCGCGAAGCCCGACCAGGGTGAACAGGAACACCAGCGCCGCCGTGATGCAGAGCAGCGTGAGCCCGACCGTGTAGGTGTGGTCCTCCTCGTTGTAGGTCGCACCCATCACCAGCGGCGGGAAGAAGCCACCGAGACCACCGGCGGCACCGACGATCCCGGTGACCGAGCCGGTCTTGTCGGCCGGGGCGCGCTGGGCGACCCACGCGAACACCGACCCCGACCCGAGCCCCAGGAACGCCGCCATCGCCACGAAGGCGAGACCGGCCGGCCACTCCGGCTCGGGACGCAGGGCGAGCACCACGGCCATCACCGCGGTGCCGGCGAGCGAGACGAGGGTGACGAACCGCGGCCCCAACCTGTCCGACAGTGCACCGCCGACGGGACGCGCGATCACGGCCGCCAGCGCAAACCCCGCCGTCCGCTCACCGGCCTCCGTGAGGCCGTACCCGTAGGTCGTCACGTCGCCGAGATAGGTGGGCAGATACGTGGAGAACGCCACGAACCCGCCGAACACGATCGCGTAGAGCAGGGACATCTGCCAGGTCACCGGCTCCTTGAGCGCCGCCAGGAGCTTGGGTCCGGCCTTGTCCGCCGCCGGGCTCCAGCGTGGGGAGTCCCGCATGAACGCCCAGCACGCCGCGGCCGTCGCCAGCAGGGCGACGGCGAGGATCACGTGCGTCGCCATGTAGCCGAACCAGTCCACGAAGCGCGGGGTGAAGAACGACGACAGTGCCGTGCCACCCATGCCCGCACCGAACAGGCCGGTCGCGAAGCCCTGGCGAGGCTTCTCGTACCACGCCTTCACCGTGGGGATGCCGACCGCGAACGTCGTGCCGCCGATGCCGAGGAAGAACCCGAAGACGAGAAGCAGGGCGTAGGAGTCGGCGTTGCCTGCCACCGCGACGAGGACCACGAACGGCGCCGTCGCGACGAGCAGGACGGTGAACATCAGCCGGCCGCCGTACTTGTCGGTGAGCGTGCCGGCCGCGATCCGGCCCAGCGACCCGACGATCACGGGGACCGCGACCGCGAGCGACTTCTGCGTGGAGCTCAGGTCCATGTCGCCGGCGTAGCGGGCCGCGAGCGGCCCGATCATGTTCCACGCCCAGAAGCTGATCGCGAACGCCCAGGTGGCGAGGATCAGGTTGCGGGTCTGGGCGGCCCTCGGGAGAGCAGGTGCGTCGGTGGCGGTGCTCATCGCGGTGCCTTTCGGTGATCCACGGCCTGGTCGGCCGGTCAGCGGTCGCGGTCCGGTGTGCCGACGGGCTCCCAGCCCGGCCGCGGCGCGCGGGTTGCGGAGACGTCGTCGCGGCTGCGATAGACGATGTAGGGGCGGAACAGGTAGTGGACCGGCGCCGTGAACGCATGCACCAGCCGCGTGAACGGCCAGATCGCGAAGAGCGCCAGGCCGACCAGCGTGTGCACGTGGAACGACGTGGACGCGGCCGCCATCGCGTCGACGTCCGGCTGGAGGACGAACAGGCTCCGGAACCAGGGCGACACCGTGTGCCGGTAGTCGGTGACGTTGGTGTCGAACACGCTCACGACGGTGGTCACGAGCCCCGTGACGATCGCCGCGACCAGCACGACGTACATCGTCTTGTCGTTCTTGGTGGTGGCCATGAACACCGGCCCGGTCTTGCGCCGGCGATAGATCAGCATGACGACGCCGACGAGCGTGGCGAGACCGGCGATCGTCCCGAGCGACAGCGCCATCGCGTGGTACTCGCTTTCGCTGACGCCGATGGCGTCGGTCCACGCCTCCGGGACGAGCAGCCCGATGACGTGCCCGATCACCACGACGAGGATCCCGAAGTGGAACAGCGGGGACGCGATGCGCAGCAGCGCCGACTCGTAGAGCTGGGAGGACCGGGTGGTCCAGCCGAACTGGTCGTAGCGGTAGCGCCAGATCAGCCCGCCGACGAAGGTCGCGAGGACCAGGTACGGGATGACCCCCCACAGGACGACGTCCATCAGTGACCTCCGGAGTCCGACATCGGCAGGAGACGGGGGTCGTAGGAGTCGAGCCCGACCGTCTCCGTGGGTGGCCCCGCCATCGCCATCGCGGCGGCGCGGTCCTGCGGTCCCGGGCCGTCGTACGTCGCGCACACCCCGCGCAGCACGTGCGCCCACGGGGTGGGCGTCGCCCCGGGCTCGTCCTTGCCGGCGGTCTGCTCGAGCGCCAGCCGCAGCAGCTCCACGCTCGGCCGGTAGCGCTCGAGGAGCTCGCCGCCGCGCTCCGGGTCGTGCGCCGCCAGCTCCAGCACCATCGGCAGGTAGTCGGGGAGCTCGCCGTGGGTGTCCACGAGCAGGCCGGAGTCGCGGTAGGCCTGCTTGAACCCCGCGAGCACCTCGCCACGGCGCCGCGTGTCTCCGTCGGTGAAGTAGGAGAGGTAGAGCGGATGCTTGCGGTCCAGGTCGAAGACCTCGACGTACCGGCGCGCCAGCGCCTGCACCGGGGTCTCCTCGATGACGTCGATGAAGGCGAGGAGGTGCCGGTACGGCTCGCGGCGCGCGGTGCGACCGCGTCCGGCGGACTTCTCCTCGAGCGCAGCGCGGATCAGCGGGAGGCGTTCGACGAGCCGTTCGTCGGGATAGGCGAGGAGCAGCGCGGCGCTGCGGTGCGCGACCCGGTGGTCGGTCATGGGACGTCCTCCCGGTCGGTCGCCGGAGGCGGGAACATCCCCTGCGGAGCACCGCGGCCGTCCCAGTTCAGGAGGTTCACCTGGCCGCTGCTCGAGGGGTCCGGGGCGGCCACGGTGTCGGTTCCCTGACGCTGCCTGAGCGCGTGGAAGTTCTCGACCGCCATCGGCACCGGCCGTCCGCTCGCCTCGCCGACCGCCCCCGACTCGTACATGCCCGGCCCTTCCTCGAAGTCGAGCGAGCAGCCGAGCTCCTCGAGGTCGTGGGCCTGCTCGGCGTGTGCCGTCGGGATCACGTACCGCTCGTCGTACTTGGCGATCGCCATCAGGCGGTACATCTCGTACATGTCCTCCTCGGACATGTCGACCGACGCCGGGATCGTGCCGTCAGGGACCTTGCCGAGGTTGATCCCGCGCATGTAGGACCGCATCGCGGCCAGCTTGCGCAAGACGCCGGTGATCACGTCGGTGTCCCCGGCGGTGAAGAGCTCGGCGAGGTACTCGACGGGGATGCGCAGCGCCTCGATCGCCCCGAACAGCGTGCGCTCGTCCTCCGCGTCGTGCCCCTGGTCGGCCAGCAGGTCGACGATCGGCGACAGCGGCGGGACGTACCAGACCATCGGCATCGTCCGGTACTCCGGATGCAGCGGCAGCGCGACCTTGTAGCGCTTGGCCAGCGCGTAGACCGGTGAGCGGCTCGCGCCCTCGATCCAGTCCTCCGGGATCCCGTCGGCCCGGGCCTGCGCACGGACCTGCGGGTCGTCGGCGTCGAGCATGAGGTCGAGCTGCGCCTGGTAGAGCTGCTGCTCGTCCTCGACGGACGCGGCCTCGGTGACGCGGTCGGCGTCGTAGAGGAAGACGCCGATGTAGCGCAGCCGTCCGACGCAGGTCTCGGCGCACACCGTCGGGATGCCGACCTCCACCCGCGGGTAGCAGAAGGTGCACTTCTCGGCCTTGCCCGACTTGTGGTTGAAGTACATCTTCTTGTACGGGCAGCCGGTGATGCACTGCCGCCAGCCCCGGCACCGGTCCTGGTCCACGAGCACGATCCCGTCCTCGGACCGCTTGTAGATCGCACCGCTCGGGCACGACGCCATGCACGACGGGTTGAGGCAGTGCTCGCAGATCCGCGGCAGGTAGAACATGAAGGTCCGCTCGAGGTCGAAACGGATCTTGTCCTCGGACTCGCGGCGCACCTTCTCGACCATCGGGTCCTGCAGCACCGACTCCGGCCCACCGCCGAGGTTGTCGTCCCAGTTCGCCGACCAGGTGATCGCCATGTCCTTGCCGGTGATCAGCGACTTGGGGCGCGCCACGGGGAAGTCGTCACCCAGCGGCGCGCGGGTGAGGTTCTCGTAGTCGTAGGTCCAGGGCTCGTAGTAGTCCGACAGCTCGGGCTGGACCGGGCTGGCGAAGATGGTGAACAGCCGTCGGGCGCGTCCGCCGGTGCGCAGCGAGAGCCGCCCACGACGGTTGCGTACCCAGCCGCCCCGCCAGCGCTCCTGGTCCTCGTACCGGCGGGGATAGCCCTGACCGGGTCGGGTCTCCACGTTGTTGAACCAGACGTACTCGACGCCGCTGCGGTTGGTCCACGCCTGCTTGCACGTGACAGAGCAGGTGTGGCAGCCGATGCACTTGTCGAGGTTCATCACCATCGCGACCTGCGCCATGACCTTCATCGGTTCTCGCTCTCCGCCCGTGGCCGGCCTGGGCTCGGACTAGTACGTCACCGGCACGGTCCGCTTGCGGACGGTGCAGACGATGTCGCGCTGATTGCCCGTCGGGCCGAGGTAGTTGAACGCGTAGGACAGCTGCGCGTACCCGCCGACGAGGTGGGTCGGCTTGACCAGCAGACGGGTGACGGAGTTGTGGATACCGCCGCGTCGACCGGTCTTCTGCGACTTCGGGACGTCGATCAGGCGCTCCTGCGCGTGGTGGACGTAGACGACGCCGTCGGGCATCCGGTGGCTCACGATCGCGCGCGCGACGAAGACACCGTTGGCGTTGTCGCACTCCACCCAGTCGTTGTCGGCGACCTCGATCCGGTCGGCGTCCCCGACGCTCATCCACACCATCGGACCGCCGCGCGACAGCGAGAGCATGAGGAGGTTGTCCTGGTACTCCGAGTGGATCGACCACTTGTTGTGCGGGGTGAGGTACCGGACCGCGATCTGCAGGGCACCGTCCTCCACGGGAGCCGCAGCGTCTCCCACGGCCACGTCTCCGTACATGCGGTGCATGTCCAGGGGCGGACGGTACGTCGGCAGCTGCTCGCCGTAGTCGCGCATCCAGGCGTGGTCGAGGTAGAAGTGCATCCGCCCGGTGAGCGTGTGGAACGGCTTCAGGCGCTCGATGTTGACCGTGAACGGCGCGTAGCGTCGCCCGCCGGTCTCCGATCCCGACCACTCCGGAGAGGTGATCACCGACTGCGGAGCCTCCTGCGTCATCCGGAAGGTGATCTGCTTCTCCTCCGCGCCCTCGGCGAGGTCGACGAGCGGGCGGCCCGTGCGCCGCTCGAGGTCGCGGAAGCCCTGTGCGGCGAGGTGCCCGTTGGTCGTCCCGGAGAAGGTGAGGATCGCCTCCGCCATCCGCGAGTCGGTGTCGATCGCGGGCCGGCCCTCGGCCGCTCCCGACCCCATCACGCCGTGCTTGGCACCGAGCGAGGCGACCGCCTCCTCGAGGTCGTAGGTGATGTTCTTGGTGGTGAAGCCGAGCTGCTCGGCCTTGGGCCCGACGGCGGCGAGCTTGTCCGCGATCGCGGTGTAGTCGCGCTCGACGACGGCCACGACCGGCATCGTCTTGCCGGCGACCGGATCGGTCTGCCCCTCCCTCCAGTCGAGGCTCCGCCCGCCGGGCTGCGCGATCTCGCCCGGTGTGTCGTGCTGCAGCGGGACGGTGACCAGGTCCTTGCGGACCCCCAGGTGCGTCTTCGCCATCTCCGACAGCCTCACCGCGATCGCGGTGAACATGTCGAAGTCGCTGCGCGTCTCCCACGGCGGGTCGATCGCCGGGGTGAAGGCGTGCACGTACGGGTGCATGTCGGTCGAGGAGAGGTCGTACTTCTCGTACCAGGTGGCAGCCGGGAGGACGATGTCGGACAGCAGCGTCGTCGAGGTCATCCGGAAGTCGGCCGACACGAGCAGGTCGAGCTTGCCCCGCGGCGCCTCGTCCCGCCACCGGATCGTGCGCGGCGGCTCCGGTGCGTCGGTGTCGTCGACGTTCGACCGGGTGCCGAGCAGGTACTCGAGGAAGTACTCGTTGCCCTTCGCCGACGAGCCGAAGAGGTTCGAGCGCCACAGCACGAGCGTGCGCGGCCAGTTCTGCGGTGCGTCGACGTCGTCGATCGCCGCGTTCAGGCTGCCGTCCCGGAGCCGGTCGGCGATCCACGAGCCCGCGTCCGCCGCCGAGCCGGCGGCCGTCGCCGCGCCCGCCTCGTCGGCGAGGTCGAGCGGGTTGCGGTCGAACTGCGGATAGAACGGCATCCATCCCATCCGTGCCGACTTCGCGATCAGGTCGGCGGTGTGCAGGTCGCCGAGGTCGCCCTCCGCGAGCGGTGAGGCGAGGACGTCCTGGTGGGAGCCGTCGGAGCGCCACTGGCCGGTGTGCATGTACCAGTACGACGTGCCGGTCATCGTCCGTGGCGGGCGCGACCAGTCGAGCGCGTTGGCCAGCGACAGCCAGCCGGTGATCGGACGGCACTTCTCCTGGCCGACGTAGTGCGCCCAGCCGCCGCCGTTGCGCCCCATGGCTCCGGTGATCATGAGCAGCGTCAGGATCGCCCGGTACGTGACGTCCCCGTGGAACCACTGGCAGACGCCCGCGCCCAGGATGATCATCGTCCGCCCGCCCGACTCCTCGGAGTTCTGGGCCATCTCGCGTGCGATCCGGATGCACTGCGACGCGGGCACCGACGTGATCGCCTCCTGCCAGGCCGGCGTGTACGGCGACGACGCGTCGTCGTACCCGGTCGGCCACTCGCCGGGCAACCCGTCGCGGCCGACGCCGTACTGCGCGAGCATCAGGTCGAGCACCGTGGTGACGGTGTGCTCCCCGACGCGACGGACCGGGATGCCGCGCCGGATCACGCTTCCCGAGCCGTCGGGGGCGTCGAAGGCGGGCATCAGCACCTCGGCCGGCCGCGCGTCCGGGCCGATCACCGACAGCGCGGGGTCGACCTCGCCGAGGTCGAGGTTCCAGCGGCCCTCACCCTCCTCGCCGTAGCGGAACCCGACCGATCCGTTGGGGACCACCGGCTCGTTCGTACGGGCGTCGAGGAGCACCGTCTTCCACGCCTCGTTCTGCGACGTCCCCGAGCCCTCGAGGTCGGCTGCGGTGAGGAAGTTCTCCGGGACCCAGGAGCCGTCGTCGGACTGCCTGAGCCGGACGAGGAAGGGCAGGTCGGTGTACTGCTTCACGTAGTCGGTGAAGAACGGGACCTGGCGCTCGATGTAGTACTCCTTGAGCATCACGTGGCCCATCGCCATCGCCATCGCCGCGTCGGTGCCGGCCTGCGCCGGCATCCACTCGTCGGCGAACTTCGTGTTGTCGGCGAAGTCGGGTGAGACCGCGACCACCTTGGTGCCGCGATACCTCGCCTCCGCCATCCAGTGCGCGTCCGGCGTGCGGGTGACGGGGACGTTCGACCCCCACATCAGCAGGTACGAGGCGTCCCACCAGTCACCGGACTCCGGGACGTCGGTCTGGTCGCCGAACACCTGCGGGCTCGCCACCGGGAGGTCGGCGTACCAGTCGTAGAACGACGTCATGACGCCGCCGATGAGCTGGATGAAGCGCGTGCCGATGCAGTGCGACACCATCGACATCGCCGGGATCGGAGAGAAGCCCGCGCACCGGTCCGGCCCGTACGTCTTGATCGTGCTCACGTGCGCGGCGGCGGCGAGCTCGACCGCCTCCTCCCACGAGATGCGGACGAGGCCACCCTTGCCGCGGGCCTGCTGGTAGCGGCGACGCTTGTCAGGGTCTGCCGCGATCTCCGCGAAGGCGAGGACCGGGTCGCCGAGACGCTCCTTGGCCTCGCGGTACATCTCGATCAGGACACCTCGTCCGTACGGGTAGCGCACCCGGGTGGGCGAGTAGGTGTACCAGGAGAAGGCCGCGCCGCGAGGGCATCCGCGCGGCTCGTACTCGGGGCGGTCCGGTCCCGTGGTGGGATAGTCGGTCTGCTGCGCCTCCCACGTGATGATCCCGTCCTTGACGTAGACCTTCCACGAGCACGACCCCGTGCAGTTCACCCCGTGCGTGGACCGAACGACCTTGTCGTGGCTCCACCGGTCGCGATAGAAGACGTCGCCGCGGCGACCGCCCTTGCGATAGACAGCGCGCCGGTCAGGACTCTCGTCCCAGCGTGAGAAGAAGTCACCGAGCGCGAGCAGGGCCTCCGACGCAGGACCGTCCGTGCCCCCGCCGGATCCCCGGCGCCGAGCACGCGCTCGTCCTTCACGGGTGGTCTGAGTCATCACAGCCTCCTCTCGCGACAACGTAGGTCGGACCGGGCATGGCCGCGACCGGAACTTCTGCGGCCCTCGGACCCCCTGTTCGCCGCCGAGCGGGGCGGGCCGGGGCCGACTACGCTCACCGTCATCGCCCGCACGGAGACGGAGGTTCGTATGCGCGACGTCGCTGCGCTCACCGAGGAGTACGTCGACGCCGCCAGCTCGGCGCCGCACGGAAGGAGCGCCGAGCTGGTGCTCACCGACGGCCCGTTGCGCCAGAGCGTCCTCGGGCTCGCCGAGGGCGCCGAGCTCTCCGAGCACGAGGCACCGCCGGCGGGCAGCATCCTGGTGCTCACGGGCGCGATCGAGGTCGTCGGCGCGTCCGGCACGACCGCCCTCGAGACGGGCATGCTCGCGCAGATCCCCCGCGAGCGTCACTCGGTGAAGGCGCTCGCCGACTCGGTCTTCCTGCTCACCGCTGTGACCGACATCTGACGCACCGGCGGGTAGGCCCTCGATCCGTGGGTACCGACGCGGCATGAAGGACATCGCAGCTGCCACGACGCCGGAGCGGAAGGCCGTCCAGACCGTACGAGCGATGGCTGCCGTGGTCGGCGCCACGTTCGTGCTCGTCGGGATCCTGGGATTCGTCCCGGGGGTGACGACGAACCTCGACGCGATCACCTGGGCCGGTCACGAGAGCGACGCCGAGCTCTTCGGCCTCTTCGAGGTCTCCGTGCTGCACAACATCCTCCACCTCGGGTTCGGGGTGGCCGGGCTGGTCCTCGCGCGGAGCGTGATCGGCTCGCTGCGCTATCTCCTCTGGGGCGGCGTCGCCTATCTGGGCCTGTGGGCGTACGGCGTCATGGTCGACCACGACCACGGCGCCAACATCGTCCCCGTGAACGATGCCGACAACTGGCTCCACCTCGGGCTGAGCATCGGCATGATCTTCCTGGCCGCCGTCGGGCGAGGACTGCTGACGCCCCGCGCGGCCGAACGCGCGCCTGGACGTGCCACGAACTGACGGGATCGCTCAGGTCCGGGCGCTCAGGTCGGGGCGCTCACACCAGGAACTGGAACGCCGGGTCGTCCGGAGACAGCTTCGTGGCGCGAACCGGCGAGTCCTCGAGCCGCGCGACCAGCCCGCCGAGATCGTCGGGAGAGCCGAGCTCGATACCGACGAGCGCCGGCCCTGTCTCCCGGTTGTGCCGCTTGACGTACTCGAAGAGCGTGATGTCGTCGTCCGGCCCGAGCACCTCGTCGAGGAACCGCCGCAGCGCCCCTGGCTCCTGCGGGAACTCCACGAGCCAGTAGTGCTTCACGCCGCGCGAGACCAGCGCCCGCTCGATCACCTCGGCGTAGCGGCTCACGTCGTGGTTACCACCGGACACGACCGCGACGACCGACTCACCCGGCGCCACGAGCCCGGGCACGCGCAGGGCAGCCGCGGCGAGCGCCCCGGCCGGCTCCGCGATCACGCCGTCGACCTCGAAGAGGGCGAGCATCTCCTCGCTCACGGTGCCGGCGTCGACATCGACCAGCTCGACCGCCCGGCCGCGACGGGCCAGGTCCTCGAGGACTGCCCAGGTGTGGTCCCCCACCCGGCGAACCGCGGCACCGTCGACGAACGCGTCGACCTCGTCCAGCGTGACCGGAACGCCCTTGCCCATCGCCGCGGCCATGCTCGCCGCGCCTGAGGGCTCCACACCGACGATGCGGGTGTGCGGGTGGCGTACCGCGAGCCACGCCGCCATGCCCGCGACCAGGCCCCCTCCTCCGACCGGCACGACGACGACGTCCGGGGCCGAGCCGAGCTGCTCACCGACCTCTCGCGCGACGGTGCCCTGCCCGGCGATCACGTCCGGGTGGTCGAACGCGGGCACGATCGTCGCGCCGGTGCGGGAGGCGTCCTCGTACGCGGCCGCGCTCGCGGCGTCGTAGGTGTCCCCACCGACGATGACCTCGACCGCGTCGCCGCCGAGCGTCGCGATGCGGTCGCGCTTCTGTCGCGGCGTGGTCCGCGGGAGGTAGATGCGTGCGTGCGCGCCGAGGGCACGCGCGGCGTACGCGACTCCCTGGGCGTGGTTGCCTGCGCTCGCGGCGACGAGGCCGCGCCCGCGTTCGGCGTCGTCCAGCCGCGAGATCATGTGGAAGGCGCCGCGGAGCTTGTAGGAGCGGACGACCTGGAGGTCCTCACGCTTGAGCCACACGTCGGCACCCGTCTGCTCGCACAGGCGGACGTCGCGCTCGAGCGGTGTCCGCAGAGCGACCCGGGAGACGGGCTCGTAGGCGGCGTCGACGTCGTCAGCGGTCACAGGCACACCGTCCAGCGTAAGGACGGGCGCCTGTCCCACTCGCACTCGCCCGCCCGTCGAGACGCCCACCGAGACGCACGTCACGGGCGCGTCAAGATCGCGTCAAGGCCGGTCAAGGTCGCGTCAAGGTCGGCCGCAGGCAGCCGTCAGCGGCCAAGACTCGGCGTCATGAGTCTTGACACCGGCCTCCTGATCACACTGGTGGCCCTTCTGATCGGCTATCTGGTCGCCTCTCTCATCCACCCGGAGCGGTTCTGATGAGCGACGGTCTCGCAGGCGCGCTGAGCCTGCTCGCCCTCGTCGCCCTGCTGGCCTTGGCCTACCGCCCTCTTGGCGACTACATCGCCCGGACGCTCGAGAGCCCGCGCCACAGCCGCGTCGAGCGCCCGCTGTACCGGCTCGCCGGGGTGAACCCGGACGCGACGCAGAGCACCCGCTCGTACGCGCTGGCCGTCGTCGGCTTCTCCGTCGTGAGCCTCCTCCTCCTGTACGTCCTGCTGGTCGCACAGTCGGCCCTGCCCTACTCCCGCGGGATGGGGGGCATGCCCTGGGACATGGCGCTCAACACCGCCGTCTCGTTCGTCACCAACACCAACTGGCAGTCGTACGCCGGTGAGTCGACGCTCGGCTGGACCGCGCAGGCCGCCGGGCTCGCCGTGCAGAACTTCGTGTCGGCCGCGGTCGGCATCGCGGTCGCCGTCGCTCTGATCCGCGGCTTCACGCGAGACCGCTCGGACCAGCTCGGCAACTTCTGGGTCGACCTCGTCCGGGTGAGCCTGCGGGTCCTCCTCCCCATCGCCTTCGTCGGGGCCGTGCTGCTCGTGGTCGTGGGCACCGTGCAGAGCTTCGGCGCGGACCAGGTCGTGGACACGGTCACCGGCGGGCAGCAGACGATCACGACCGGGCCGGTCGCGAGCCAGGAGGCGATCAAGGAGCTCGGCACCAACGGCGGCGGGTTCTTCAACGCGAACTCGGCCCACCCCTTCGAGAACCCGAACGGCTTCTCGAACCTGCTCGAGATCTTCCTCATCCTCCTGATCCCGGTCGCCCTGACCCGCACGCTGGGCACGATGCTCGGCAACCGTCGGCAGGGATACGCGGTCCTGGCGGCGATGGGCGCCCTCTTCGTCACCTCGCTCGCAGTGACCACCTGGGCCGAGGTCGGTGCGCACGGACAGTCCGCACAGGCTGCCGGCGCCGCGATGGAGGGCAAGGAGACACGCTTCGGTGAGTGGGCATCCGCCCTCTTCGCCACCGCGACGACCGGCACCTCGACCGGGGCCGTCAACGCCGCGCACGACTCGTTGACCCCGACGGGCGGAGGAGCGGTCCTCGTCAACATGATGCTGGGCGAGGTCGCGCCCGGCGGTGTCGGCGCCGGGATCTACGGCATCCTCGTGATGGCGATCCTCGCGGTCTTCGTCGCAGGTCTCATGGTCGGCCGTACGCCCGAGCTGCTCGGGAAGAAGATCCGCTCGACCGAGATGCGCTACGTGGCGCTCTACACGCTGACCACGCCTGCCCTCGTCCTCGTCGGCGTCGGGATCGCGATCGGCCTCCCCAGCACCGCAGCAGCGATGGGCAACCCGGGAGGCCACGGCTTCTCCGAGGTCGTCTACGCGTTCACGTCGGCGGCGAACAACAACGGCAGCGCGTTCGGCGGCATCACGGTGACGTCCACGTTCTTCCAGCTGATGCTCGCCGCGGCGATGCTGCTCGGCCGGTTCGTGCCGATCCTGTTCGTCCTCGCCCTGGCCGGCTCGCTGGCGCGCCAGGGGAAGGTCCCCGAGACGACCGGCACCCTTCCCACTCACACTCCCCTGTTCGCGGGCCTGCTGGTCGGGGTCGTCCTCGTGATGACCGGGCTGACCTACTTCCCCGCGCTCGCCCTCGGTCCGATCGCGGAGGCCCTCGCATGACCCTCTCCCAGCTCGTGAGCCAGGCGCCGACGGCCCTGGCCAAGCTCGACCCGCGCCACATGTGGCACAACCCGGTGATGTTCGTGGTGCTCGTCGGGTCCGTCCTCACCACCGTCCTCGCCCTCGCCGACCCCGGCTTCTTCACGATCGCGATCGCGGTCTGGCTGTGGTTGACGGTGATCTTCGGCAACCTCGCCGAGGCCGTCGCCGAAGGACGCGGCAAGGCGCAGGCCGCCTCGCTGCGCGCCGCCCGCAAGGACACGGTCGCCCGACGCCTCGACCGCGACGGCACCGAGACGGAGGTCCCCGGCACGGACCTCGCGATCGGTGACCGGGTGGTCGTCGCGGCCGGGGAGGTCATCCCGGGCGACGGCGACGTGGTCGAGGGCATCGCGTCGGTCGACGAGTCGGCGATCACCGGCGAGTCCGCTCCTGTGATCCGCGAGGCAGGCGGTGACCGGTCGGCGGTGACAGGCGGCACGACCGTGCTGTCGGACCGGATCGTCGTGAGGATCACCGCGGCCCCGGGCAGCACGTTCCTCGACACGATGATCGCGCTCGTCGAGGGCACCTCGCGGCGCAAGACACCCAACGAGAACGCCCTGACGATCCTGCTGTCCAGCCTCACGATCGTCTTCCTGCTGGCGGTCGCGACGCTGGCACCGATGGCAGACTACGCGGGTGCACCGCAGCGCACGCTCGTCCTGGTGGCGCTGCTGGTCTGCCTGATCCCGACCACCATCGGCGCTCTCCTCTCGGCCATCGGCATCGCCGGCATGGACCGGCTCGTGCGGGTCAACGTCCTCGCGATGTCGGGTCGCGCCGTCGAGGCCGCAGGTGACGTCGGCACGCTGCTGCTCGACAAGACCGGGACCATCACGTACGGCAACCGCCGCGCGACGTCCTTCGTCCCGCAGGCGGGTCTGGACCCCGAGGTCCTGCGGGACACCGCACGACTCTCGAGCCTTGCCGACCCCACTCCTGAGGGCCGGTCGATCGTCGAGCTCGCCCTCACGCAGGGCGCTCCCGACGTGCCGCTCCCGGTCGGGGCCCAGATCGTCGAGTTCTCCGCATCGACGCGCATGTCCGGGGTCGACCTCGCCGACGGGACGGTGGTCCGCAAGGGCGCCTGGTCGGCCGTCCTCGCCTGGCTCGACCAGACCGCTCTGCCCCCGAGCGTCGAGTCTGCCGTGGAGCGCATCAGCGCGGACGGCGGCACCCCGCTGGTCGTCGCCGTCCGCCCCGCGCACGGCGGCGCAGGACAGGTCCTCGGCGTGATCCACCTCAAGGACGTCGTGAAGCCCGGCATGGCCGAACGCTTCGCCGAGCTGCGCCGGATGGGCATCCGTACGGTCATGGTGACCGGCGACAACGCGGTCACGGCGAAGGCGATCGCGGCGGAGGCCGGTGTGGACGACGTCCTCGCCGAGGCGACGCCCGAGGAGAAGATGGCCTACATCCGTCAGGAGCAGGCCGGCGGCCGCCTGGTCGCGATGACCGGTGACGGCACGAACGACGCTCCCGCGCTGGCCGCGGCCGACGTCGGCGTCGCGATGAGCTCGGGAACGTCGGCCGCCAAGGAGGCCGGCAACATGGTCGACCTGGACTCCGACCCGACGAAGCTCATCGACATCGTCGAGATCGGCAAGCAGCTGCTCATCACCCGAGGCGCTCTGACGACCTTCTCCGTGGCGAACGACGTCGCCAAGTACTTCGCGATCATCCCCGCGATGTTCGTCGCGGCCTACCCCGGCCTGGAGTCGTTGAACGTCATGCGGCTGCACAGCCCCGAGTCGGCGATCCTCTCGGCAGTCGTCTTCAACGCGCTCATCATCGTCGCGCTGATCCCGCTGTCGCTCAAGGGCGTGAAGTACCGGGTGACCTCCGCGGCCGGACTGCTGCGACGCAACCTCCTGGTCTACGGCCTCGGTGGCCTGGTGGCGCCGTTCGTCGGGATCAAGATCATCGACCTCCTCCTCTCGACCCTCTTCGGCTCCGCACTGTGAGCCCGTACGGAAAGGGCACGCGCATGACCACGACCACCACCCCCGCGGACCGGGAGTCCGATGCGGCACCTGTCCACGCCCCGCTCGGCGCCGGGCTCCTGCGTCAGACCGCGACGGGGCTCCGCATCCTGCTCGTCCTCACGGTGATCCTCGGGATCGGCTACCCCGCAGCCGTCTGGGCCGTCGGCCAGGTCGTCGCGCACGACCACGCGAACGGGCAGGTCGTCGAGGTCGACGGCCGACCCGTCGGATCCGCGATCATCGGGCAGACCTTCGAGGACCCGGCGCTGTTCCACCCGCGGCCGTCGGCCACCGAGTACGACGCGCTGGCGAGCGCCGCGAGCAACCTCGGCCCATCGAACCCGGACCTTCTCGCCTCGATCGAGGAGCGGAGGACCGCCGTCGCCGAGGAGGAGGGGGTCGCCCCGTCCGACGTCCCGGCCGACGCCCTCACCGCCTCCGGCTCCGGCCTCGACCCACACATCTCGCCGGTGTACGCCGACCTCCAGGTGGCACGCGTCGCCGAGGCCAACGGCCTGGACCCGTCGACAGTGCGCGACCTCGTCACCGAGCACACCGCCGGGCGCACGCTCGGCTTCCTCGGCGAGGAGGGAGTGAACGTCCTGCTGCTCAACCTTGCGATCCTCGACGCCGCGAAGGCCTGACAGGATGGCGGACATGGACCATCCGCCCTCGCACCGCGGGCGGCTCCGGGTCTATCTCGGGGCCGCTCCCGGCGTCGGCAAGACCTACCGGATGCTCGACGAGGCACGCCGCCGCCGCGACCGCGGGACCGACGTCGTCGTCGGGTTCGTCGAGACCCACGGCCGGGTCCACACCGCCGAACAGCTCGACGGTCTGGAGCTCGTCCCCCGACGTCGGGTCACGTACCGGGAGTCGACGTACGAGGAGATGGACCTCGACGCCGTCCTGGCCCGGCGGCCCGAGGTCGTCCTGGTCGACGAGCTCGCTCACACCAACGTCCCTGGCGTTACGCACGCCAAGCGCTGGGAGGACGTGGACGCGCTCCTGGCCGCCGGGATCGACGTCGTCACCACCCTCAATGTCCAGCACCTGGACTCGCTGAACGACGTCGTGGAGGCGATCACCGGGGTCCGGCAGCGGGAGACCGTGCCCGACCAGGTGGTGCGCAGCGCAGACACCGTCGAGCTGGTCGACATGAGTCCCGAGGGGTTGCGGCGCCGGCTGGCCCACGGCAACGTCTACTCCGCCGACCGGGTGGACGCGGCGCTGTCCCGCTACTTCCGGGAGGGCAACCTCGCGGCGCTCCGCGAGCTCGCGCTGCTCTGGGTGGCCGACCAGGTCGACGAAGGGCTCGAGCGCTACCGGCACGAGCACCAGATCGATGCGACCTGGCCGGCGCGGGAGCGGATCGTGGTCGCGGTGACCGGTGGCGCGGAGTCCGCGACCCTCTTCCGCCGGGCGGCGCTCATCGCCGGTCGGACCGCGGGCGGCGAGTGGCTGGCGGTCTACGTCGCCCGTCGCGACGGCTTGTCGGGCACCTCGCCCGACCAGCTGGCACGCCAGCACGCGATGGTCACCGACCTGGGAGGCAGCTTTCACACCGTGGTCAGCGACGACGTCGCCGACGGGATCCTCTCGTTCGCGCGGGCGGAGAACGCGTCGCAGATCCTCATCGGCGCCAGCAGGCGCGGCCGGTGGTCCGCAGCCCTGCGACCTGGGGTCGGCGAGCGGGTGATCGCCGGTTCGGGAGACGTGGACGTCCACATCGTCAACCACCAGGAGGCGCGGAGAGGCTCCCGAGACCGGCGGCGGCCCGACCTCGGGACCCGGCGCACCGTCCTGGGCTACGTCCTCGGTGTAGGTCTCCCGGTGCTCGCTGCGCTCCTCCTGAACCTCACCGCCGACCTGCACGACCTCACTCTCGAGTCGATGGTCATGCTGAGCGTGGTGGTGCTGGTCGCGCTGGTGGGCGGTCTGGTGCCGGCCCTCGTGGCGGCCCTGCTGTCCGCGGTCCTCCTGAACTGGTTCTTCGTGGCCCCGGTGCACACGCTGACGATCGCGCGCGGCCAGTACGTCGTGGTGATCGGCGTCTTCGTCGTGGTGGGCGTCGCCGTCGCGTCGGTCGTCGACGTCGCGGCAGGACGGGCCGCGCAGGCGCGGCGGGCGTCGACCGAGGCCGACGCGCTGGCGGTCCTCTCCCACAGCCTCCTCCATGCGGGCGAGAGCCTGCCGACGCTGCTCGCACAGGCGTGCAAGGTCTTCGGCATGCGTGGCGCGGCGATCCTGGAGCGGGCGTCGCCCGGGTGGGAGACGGTCGCCGCGTACGGCGACGCACCGGACACCGTCTCGGCTGCCGACGTCGAGGTGCCCATCGACGACCACACCTCCCTGGTGCTCCGGGGACGGACGCTCGCGGCCTCGGACCGGCGGCTCCTCACCGCCTACGCCGCGCACGCCCGAGTCGTCAGGGACCGTACGCGAGCGGCGGACCAGCGCGTGCACGCGCACGAGCTGGCCGAGGCCGACCGGACGCGTACGGCCCTCCTCGCCGCGGTCTCGCACGACCTGAGGAGTCCGCTGGCCGCCATCAAGGCTGCCGCCTCGAGCCTGCGCAACGACGAGATCACCTGGTCGGCGGAGGACGAGGCCGAGCTGGTGATGACGATCGAGGAGTCTGCCGACCGCCTCGACGCGCTGGTCGCCAACCTCCTCGACATGAGCCGCCTCCGCGCAGGCGCGATCACCGCGCTCCCCACCGACGTCGACGTCGTCGAGGTCGTCCGCAGGGCGGTCGCGGGGCTGCCTGACGCCGAACGCATCGAGGTCCGGGCGGCGGAGGGCCTCCCGGGGGCGTGCGCTGATGCGGGTCTCCTCGAACGCGTCCTCGCCAACCTGGGCGAGAACGCTCTCAAGCACACCTCGGGTCCGGTGCAGGTCCAGGCGTCGGCGTACACGGAGTCCGACGGCGCTCGCCGGGTGTCCGTGCGCGTGGTCGACCACGGCCCGGGGGTGCCGTCCCAAGGGCGCGACCGTATGTTCGCCCCCTTCCAGCGCCTGGGTGACGTGCCGCAGGGTGACGGTGTCGGTCTCGGTCTGGCCGTGGCGCGTGGGCTCACCGAGGCGATGTCGGGCACGCTGGAGGTCGAGGAGACGCCGGGCGGTGGCCTGACCTTCGTCGTCACGCTGCCGCAGGCACCGGTCTCCGGGGGCCCACCGGACGAGGAGCCAGGATGACCGTCGTGCTGGCGGTCGACGACGACCGCGCGATCCTGCGGACGCTCCGCATCAACCTCCGCGCACGCGACTACGAGGTCGAGACCGCCGGCGACGGACGGTCGGCGCTGCAGGCCGTGACCGAGCGGGTCCCTGACGTGATCCTGCTCGACCTCGGCCTGCCCGACGTGAGCGGCACCGAGGTGATCCGCCGGATCCGTGCCACGAGCAGCGTGCCGATCGTCGTGCTCTCCGCGCGCCACGAGGCCGACGACAAGGTCGAGGCGCTCGACGCGGGTGCGGACGACTACGTGACGAAGCCGTTCGGGATGGAGGAGCTGCTCGCTCGCCTGCGGGCGGCCGTACGCAGGGGCGGGACCTCCCCGTCGCCGTCGCCCGCGGTCTCCGTCGGCGGACTCGTCATCGACCCCGAGGACGGCACCGCCGTGAAGTCCGGCGTGGAGGTGCACCTGACCCCGACGGAGTGGAGGATCGTCACCGCCCTGCTGCGGCGTCCCGGGCGGCTCGTCCGCCAGAGCGAGCTTCTGCGTGAGGTGTGGGGACCGGCGTACGAGCGCGAGACCCACTATCTGCGGGTCTATCTCGCGCAGATCCGCCGCAAGCTCGAGG
Source organism: Mumia sp. zg.B21 (assembly GCF_019550855.1). Lineage (NCBI taxonomy): Bacteria > Bacillati > Actinomycetota > Actinomycetes > Propionibacteriales > Nocardioidaceae > Mumia > Mumia sp. zg.B21. The sequence continues at coordinate 42,132 of NZ_JAHWCJ010000002.1, forward strand.
ACGACCCCGCCAACCCCAGGCACTTCGTCACCGAGCCAGGGCTGGGCTACCGCTTCGTCGGGTGAGCGCTCCCGGGCTCAGCGCACGCTCGGGCGGTCGATGATCCAGCGCCACGTCCCGTCGGGCTGACGCCGCGCGACCTCGCACGTCGCGCCGCCGGCACCGGCGTCCATCGGCAGCACCGTCGTGGAGAGGGCCACGTCGCCTCGAACCAGCGGCCGACGCGGGATGCCCGCCCGGATCGGCCGGTGACCGGCGAGGGCGCGCGCGTAGAAGGCACGGATGTCGTCGTGCCCGACCGCGAGGCGGCCGTCGGGCATCTCGAGCACGGCCGTCGGCTCGTACAGCGCGACGACGCCCTCGACGTCGCGGGCGGTGAGGCGCTCGACGAGCTGCACGCTCAGCTCGTCGGGAGTGCGTGGGGCGGCGAGGAGATCGGACGACGTGGACATGTGTTCGAGAGTAGGTGCGGGCACTGACACGTCTCGGCGCTCGGGTCTAGCGTGCTGGAGCATGACGGAGATCGTGCTGTTCCACCACGCCCAGGGGCAGACCGAGGGGTTCGTCGGGTTCGCCGACGAGCTCCGTGCGGCCGGCCACACCGTGCACACGCCCGACTACTTCGACGGCCGGACGTTCACCAGCGTCGAGGAGGCTGTCGGCTACCGCGACGAGGTCGGCCGGGAGGAGCTGATGCGCCGCGCAGGAGCGGCGGTCGACGGGCTTCCGGCCGAGGTCCTGTGGATGGGGATGTCGCTCGGGGCGGTCTTCGCCCAGCTCGAGGCCCAGACCCGACCCGGGGCCCTCGGTGCTGTCTTCCTCTACGGCGTGCTGCCTCCCGAGGCACTCGATTCGACCTGGCCCGCCGGACTCCCCGCCCAGGTCCACGGCATGGTCGACGACCCGTGGATCGACTGGGATGCCGAGGTCGCGCCGTTCGCCGAGGCCTCCGGGGCGGAGGTGTTCCGCTATCCCGGGACCCGTCACCTGTTCGGCGAGGTCGGCAACGTCGACTACGACTCTGACGCGGCCGGCCTGCTGCGCGAGCGCGTGCTCGCCTTCGCCTCCCGCGTCGGCTGACGAGGAGGTCCCGCGATGTCATCGATGAGCGACGCCCCACGACTCCCGATCAGCTCGGCGACCCGGTGGCGCGCCTGGCTCGCCGACCACCACGCCGACCCAGACCCCGGGGTCTGGGTGGTGTGGGCTCGACACGAGGCCGACCGCCCCGACCTCTCGTACGAGGCGTTGATCGAGGAGGCCCTGGCCTTCGGCTGGATCGACGGTCAGGCCAAGGGCCTCGACGACGAGCACTCGATGCTGTGGATGACCCGCCGTCGCCCCGGCTCGGTGTGGAGCCGCCTGTCGAAGGAGCGTGTCGCCCGCGTCGAGGCCTCCGGACGCATGACTCCTGCCGGCCGGGAGGCGATCGACCGGGCGAAGGCCGACGGGTCGTGGACCGTGCTCGACTCCGTCGAGGCGATGGAGGTCCCCGACGACCTCGCGGCCGCCCTGGACGCCGACCCCGAGGCACGGCGTCAGTTCGACGCGTTCACCGCCGGGCGCCGCAAGCAGATCCTGCGCTGGCTCGTCGACGCGAAGCGGCCCAGCACCCGTGAGACGCGGATCGCCGAGGTGGTCCGGCTCGCCGCCCAGGGGATCGCCGCCAACAACCGGTAGCCAGGACGTCGCAGCGGTCACCCGAGGGGCTGGAGCACCTCGAGCCGGTTGCCGAACGGGTCTGCGGTGTAGAAGCGCCGGTGCCCTGGAAACGCGTCGTCCCAGGTCACCTCCACGCCGGCCGCCGCGAGCCGCGCAGCCACGTCGTCGATCCGCGCGACGAGGATCCCGGGGTGCGCCTTGCGCGCGGGTCGGAAGTCCTCCTCGACCCCCAGATGCACCTCCACGCCGCCCGACCGGAACCAGCAGCCGCCCCGAGCCCCGAGCTCGGCGGGCTTCTCCAGCTCGTGCATGCCGAGCACACCGCCCCAGAACGCACGGCACGCGTCCTCGCCGCCGGCCGGGATCGCCAGCTGGACGTGGTGCAGGTGGACGAAGGCGAGGTGCTCCGGGTCGGAGTGCGGGACCGTCATGGCGGCCACGCTATCCGGGCGCGCCCTCCCGGAACACCCGCGCCGACGCGATGGTTGTCCTCATACGTGAGCCGTTCTCCCGACACCGTGACCCTGGTCGACGTGGTCGTGATCGGCGCAGGGCAGGCCGGGCTCTCGGCGGCGTACCACCTCCAGCGGCTCGGGGCCTCGTTCGTCGTCCTCGATGCGAACCCCGCTCCCGGGGGCGCGTGGCAGCACCGGTGGCGCACGCTGACGATGGGTGACGTCCACGGGATCGCGACCCTTCCGGGACTCGATGTGCCCGAGGCCGTGGACGACGCGGCCGCCCGGGACTTCGTTCCCGCGTACTACGCCGCCTACGAGGAGCGCTTCGGCCTCCCCGTCGTCCGACCGGTGCGGGTGAGCGCAGTCGAGGACGCCGAACCCGGGAACCGCGGCGGGGACCTCCTCATCCGCACGGATGCCGGCGTGTGGCGCGCGCCGGCTGTCATCAACGCCACGGGGACGTGGGAGCGACCGTTCTGGCCGAGCTATCCCGGAGCGTCGTCGTTCCGCGGCCGCCAGCTCCACACCCACGGCTACGAGGGACCCGAGGACCTCGCCGGTCTGGACGTGGTCGTCGTGGGCGGCGGCGCCTCCGCCGTGCAGGTCCTCGGCGAGATTGCCCCGCTCGCCGCGTCGACGACCTGGGTCACGCGTCGCGAGCCCGTGTGGCGCGTCGGCGACTTCGACCCGGACGCCGGCCGCGAGGCGGTGGCGCTGGTCGAGGAGCGCGTACGGCAGGGCCTCCCGCCGCAGAGCGTCGTGAGTGTGACCGGTCTGCTGCTGCGCCCTCAAGAGGCACGCGCCGCGGCGATGGGGGCGTACGAGCGGCACCCGATGTTCACGCGGATCGAGCCCGAGGGGGTGCGGATGGCCGACGGGACCTTCCGGCACGCGGACGCCATCGTGTGGGCCACGGGCTTCCGGGCCGTGCTGCGCCACCTGGCGCCGTTGCACCTGCGCGAGGACACCGGCGGAGTGCGTCTCGTCGCCCGTGAGGATGCGCACACCCCGACGACCGCGGCACGCGACCACCGGGTGCAGCTGGTCGGCTACGGGCCCTCGGCGTCGACGATCGGGGCCAACCGGGCGGGGCGGGTGGCCGCCCGGTCGGCGGTGCGGGTCCTCGACGACCGAGCCGCCGCCTGAGCCGATGCAACGGCTTGCACTGCAACGAGTTGCATATACACTCGGGCGCATGGCCCTGGAGCACGCGATCCTCGTCTCGCTCGCCGAACGATCGGCGTGCGGCTACGACCTGACGCGCCGGTTCGACAAGTCGATCGGCTACTTCTGGAAGGCCAGCCACCAGCAGATCTACAAGGTGCTGGGGCGGATGGAGGGTGACGGGCTGGTGGAGTCGCACCCGGTTCCGCAGGACGGCCGACCGGACAAGAAGGTGTACGCCATCACCGGCGCGGGGCACGCCTCGCTGCTCGAGTGGTCACGCACACCGAGCCCGTCAGAAGCCTCCCGGAGCGACTTCGCGGTCAAGCTCCGCGGGCTGCCGTACTGCGACCGCGACGCCGTTCTCGCCGACGTACGCCGCCGGGCGGAGACCCACCGCGAGCGGCTCGCGTACTACCGCGCCGACGAGGCTCGCAACTTCTCCGACGCCGATGCGCTCGACGACGGCCAGCGCGCGCAGTACGCCGTGCTCCGTGGAGGTCTGCTGCTCGAGCAGGCCGGGCTCGACTGGTGCGAGGAGGTCGAACGGCTGCTCAAACAGCCGAGCGCGCCTTCCGCCTCGACCGGAGCGCCGTGAACGCCACCCACAGGATGCCGACCGCGATCGAGACGGCCACGACGATCAGCACCGCGTGGACCCACAGGAAGCCGGTCGGCGTGCTGTCCCCGACGGCGCCCTCCCACGCTCGCTCGTCGTCCCACACCGCCATCCCGAACCGCGGCCAGATGACGATGTTGAACACCCCGGCCAGCACCAGGAACCACGCAGCACGACGAGAGATCACCCGTCTAGTGAACACCAGAGGATCCCATGGCTGAGCAGCCCGCCCCCACCCCGTACCCGCACCTCCTCTCCCCGATCACGGTCGGCGGGGTCACGCTGCGCAACCGCGTGATGATGGGCTCGATGCACACCAAGCTCGAGGACCGGGCGAGCGACATCTCCAAGCTCGCGGCGTACTTCGCCGAGCGGGCCGAGGGTGGCACCGCGCTCCTCGTCACCGGCGGGTACGCCCCGAGCTGGCGTGGCTGGCTCAGCCCGATGGGCTCGACCATGGCATCCCGTCGCCTGGCCGACCGCCACCGGGAGGTCACGGAGGCGGTCCACGCCCACGACAGCCGCATCCTCATGCAGGTGCTGCACGCCGGCCGGTACGGGTACTCCCCTTTCTCCAAGGGCGTCTCGGCGAAGAAGTCGCCGATCACCCCGTTCAAGCCGAGCGCGATGAGCACCCGCGAGGTCGAGCGGACGATCCACGACTTCGTGCGCGCCGCGCTGCTCGCCCAGCGCGCCGGCTACGACGGCGTCGAGGTCATGGGGTCCGAGGGATACCTCATCAACCAGTTCCTCGCGGCCCGCACCAACGACCGCACCGACGCCTGGGGTGGCACCGCCGCGAAGCGGATGCGCTTCCCCGTCGAGGTCGTCCGCCGCATCCGTGAGGCCACCGCGGAGCAGTTCATCGTCCAGTACCGGATCTCGCTGCTCGACCTCGTCGACGACGCGCAGACCTGGGAGGAGACCGTCGAGCTGGCCCGCAAGCTCGAGGAGGCGGGCGCGTCGATCCTCAACACCGGGATCGGCTGGCACGAGGCCCGCGTCCCCACGATCGTCACCTCGGTGCCACGCGCCGCGTTCGCCTGGGTGACCGGCAAGCTGCGTCCCGAGGTCGGGATCCCGGTGATCGCCTCGAACCGCATCAACACCCCGGAGATCGCCGAGAAGATCCTCGCCGACGGCCAGGCCGACATGGTGTCGATGGCGCGCCCGCTGCTCGCCGACGCCGCGTTCGTCAACAAGGCGGCCGCCGGCCGCGCCGACGAGATCAACACCTGCATCGCCTGCAACCAGGGCTGCCTCGACCACACCTTCAGGAACCAGCGCGCGACCTGCCTGGTCAACCCCCGCGCCGGCTACGAGACCGAGCTGCGCCTCCTCCCCGTCCCCGAGCCGCGCCGCAAGCGGGTCGCCGTCGTCGGCGCCGGCCCCGCGGGACTCGCCGCAGCCACGGAGATCGCCGACCGCGGGCACCAGGTGACCCTGTACGAGGCCGACGACCAGGTGGGCGGCCAGTTCCGGCTGGCACAGCGGATCCCCGGCAAGGAGGAGTTCGCCGAGACGCTGCGCTACTACGCACGGCGCCTCGAGACCACCGGCGTCGACGTGCGGCTCTCGACCCGGGCGACCGTCGCCGACCTTCAGGCGTACGACGAGGTCGTCGTCGCGACCGGCGTCGTCCCTCGGGTGCCGGAGATCAAGGGCCTGGACCACGCGAGCGTGGCGTCGTACCCCGACGTGATCGAGGGCCGCGTCGAGGCTGGAGAGAGGGTCGCCGTCATCGGCGCGGGCGGGATCGGCTTCGACGTCGCCGAGTTCCTCCTCCACGAGCCGGACGAGGACCTCGACGAGTGGATGGCACGCTGGGGCGTGACCGACCCCGAGCTCGAGCGCGGGGGCCTCGCGACCAAGGTCAAGGCGCCGCCGAAGCGAGAGGTGTGGCTCCTCCAGCGCAAGGACGCACCGCTGGGCAAGGGCCTCGCCAAGACCTCGGGCTGGGTCCACCGCGCCACGCTCAAGGACGCCGGCGTCCACATGCTCGGCGGCGTCACGTACGAGTTCGTCGACGACGCGGGGCTCCACATCCTCGATGAGGACGGCGCCGAGCAGGTCCTGGCGGTCGACACCGTCGTGGTGTGCGCAGGACAGGAGTCGGTCGCCGACCTCGCCGAGCCGCTGCGCGAGGCCGGCGTGAGCGTGCACGTGATCGGTGGCGCGGACGTGGCCGCCGAGCTGGACGCCAAGCGCGCCATCCGCCAGGCGACGGAGCTGGCCGCCCGCCTCTGAGCCGCGAGCCGATGCGGCGCTGAGCGGCCAGGATGAGGGCATGAGACTCGCCTACGGCTGCATGGGACTCGGGTCCGCCGGATCCGCACCGACCGACGAGGAGGTCGACCGCGCAGAGGCCGCGGTCCGCACGGCGTACGACATCGGCATCCGTCTCTTCGACCATGCCGACATCTACGGCGGCGGATCCGCGGAGGCGGTGTTCGGGACCGTCCTCGCCCGCAACCCGGGCCTGCGGGACCAGCTCGAGATCCAGACCAAGTGCGGGATCGTCCTCGGCGGCGCGGAGAACGGCAACGCATACGACCTGTCCCGCGAGCACATCCTCGCCTCGGTGGAGGGGAGCCTCGCGCGGCTCGGCATCGATCGGCTCGACCGCCTGCTCCTGCATCGCCCGGACCCGCTCGCCCGACCGGAGGAGATCGCCGACGCGTTCGACGTGCTGCGGGCCGAGGGCACGGTCCGCGGCTTCGGCGTCTCCAACATGGCCGCGTCGCACATCGCTCACCTGCGCTCGGCGGTCGATCAGCCGCTCGAGGTCGACCAGGTCGAGCTCGGTCTGCACCACCGCGACCTCATCGAGGCGGGCGTGCTCGTCAACCATCCCGACGCGCGGGCGTACGCACCGGTGGCGGGGACGCTCGAGTACTGCACCGACCACGCCATCACCGTCCAGGCGTACGGGCCGCTGGGCCAGGGACGCTTCACGGGAAGGCCGCGAGGGCCGGAGGACGAGGCCACGGCCGCGCTCGTCCGCCGCTACGCCGACGAGCTCGGGGCCGCGCCGGAGGCCGTCGTCCTGGGGTGGCTCCTCAAGCACCCTGCGGACGTCGTCGCCGTCATCGGCACGACCGACCCCGGCCGTATCCGTGCCTGCGCCGACGCCGAGGCGGTCGGAGAGGCGATGACGCGTCACCAGTGGTGGTCGTTGTGGTCTGCGGCACGTGGTAAGCCAGTGCCGTGACCCCCCAGCTGCTCCAGCCGAACCTCGTCCACCATTTTTACGCGGGCGGTGCGCGCATCGCCGCCCTCCGGGGCCTGCCGCCGGTCGAACGCTGCCCGGAGGAGTGGGTGGGCGCGACGGTGGCGCGCGACGGCTCGTCAGAGGTCGGCCTCGCCCGTACGGCCGACGGGACGCTGGTCCGCGATCTCGTCCAGGCAGACCCCGCCGCCTGGGTCGGCGGCGACAGCATCGGCGGCGACACCGGGATCCTGCTCAAGCTGCTCGACGCCGGCCAGCGGCTCCCCGTCCACGTCCACCCCGATCGTGACTTCGCAGCGCGCCATCTCGACTGCCCGTACGGCAAGACCGAGGCATGGCTCGTGCTGGAGGCCACCGGCGACGCGGCGGTCTATCTCGGGTGGAGCGCCGACGTGGACCCCGACGAGCTCGCCGAGCGCCGAGATGCCCAGGACAGCGACTGGATGCTGAGCCGGCTCAACCGCATCCCCGTCCGTCCCGGCGACGCCTTCCTCGTCCCGGCCGGCACGCCGCACGCGATCGGCGAGGGGGTCTTCGTCGCCGAGGTGCAGGAGCCGACCGACTTCTCGATCCTGCTCGAGTGGTCGATCACGACCTCCACGCGCGACGAGTCCCACCTCGGCCTGGGCTTCGACCAGGCGATGGCGGCCGTCTCGACCGCGGGTCTGAGCGGTCAGGCGCTCGAGCAGCTCGTGGTCCACCACGACCTGGACGACCGCGTCGCGACGCCCGTCCCCCTCCTCCCGGAGGCGGGCGACCCCTACTTCCGGCTGCACCTGCTCGCCCCCGGGCCGGACGACGCCCCGGAGGTCCGGGAGGGCTTCGCCGCGCTCGTCGTGCTCTCGGGGACGGGGGTCCTCGAGGGCGCCGCAGGGTCGGTGCCGGTCGGCGGCGGGCAGTCTCTCGTGGTGCCGAGCGCCTTCGGGCCGTGGCGGTTGGTCGGCGACGCACGCGTGCTCGTGGCGCGTCCGGGCGAGGGGTGGCGCGAAGCCCTCGGCCAGCGCATCGTGGGGTGATGTCGCCACGACTCCTCCTCGCGCTGCTCGGCGCCGCTGCCCTCGTCGTGGGCATCCCTGCCACGGCGACGCCCGTGACCTCCACGACCACCTCGACGTCCTCGGCCGCGAGCCCGGCGGCGGCGTCTCGCGCCGCCTCCACCGTCCGGCTCGACGGCGTGACCGTACGGCTGCGCGCCGGCACCCGCCAGCTGGTGACGGTCAACCGCACCCGGTCGTACCATGCGCGGGTCACGTTCTGGGTGCTCCGCGACGGCCGGTGGATCGCCAAGCGGCGCACCACCAACGGACGCATCGGGTACGGCGGGCTGGTCGCCGCGACCAAGCGCAAGCAGTCCACGGGCACGACGCCGCTCGGGACGTTCACGATGACCGAGGCGTTCGGACTCCGCGCCCGCCCGAGCGGCACGGCTCTGCCGTACAGGAAGGTCCGCAAGGGTGACTACTGGGTGCAGGACAACCGCTCCCGCGCCTACAACACGCTGCGCAACAAGAGCGCGGGCGGCTTCAGGTGGTGGCTCCCCGCCTCGAACCGCAACGCCTCGGAGCGTCTGCGCGACTACCGCCGCGCCTACGTCTGGTCGATCGTCGTCGACTTCAACCGCCCTCCGGCCGCGGTTCGCTATCGCGGGTCGGGCATCTTCCTCCACGCGAACGGCAGGGCCGCGACCGCCGGATGCGTGTCCGCTCCAGCCTCGTTCATCCGCTTTGTTCTAAAATGGCTACGGGCAGATCGTGTACCTCTGATAACGATCGGGCGCTAAAAGTTCCCGATTCCGAGGAAAAGTCCCTCCGCGATCTGTCAAGCCCCCACGGAGGGGCTAGCGTTCTCAATCGTGCGGCGACGATGTCGCACCCCCCTAGCCCCGGGGCCCCCCGGCCCGGGAGAACGGAGTGAGAGACATGTCTTTCCTTCTCTGGATCCTTGCCGTCATCCTCGTCGTGGCCGGCATCGTTGCACTGGTTCGTCGCCAGGTCCTGTGGGGCGTCGTCCTCATCATCGTGGGCCTGCTCGTTGGCCCGGGTGGCGTGAGCCTCTTCGCTTAACCTCCGAACGCGTAGGCTGACGACATGGAGCTCGTAATCCTCGTCGTCGTCGCCGCGATCGCCCTGTACCTGGTCAGCGAGCGTCGCAAGACGGTTGCGCGAGAGCGCGCCGAGCTCGCTGACCAGGTTTCAGCGGTTCGTAAGACCGCGTTCGAGGACGTCACGGCCCTCGGCGAAGAGCTCCAGAAGCTCGATGCCGATCTGGTCGGGACACCCCTCGACGAGGGTGCCAACGCCGACTACCAGCGGGCCCTCGATGCGTACGAGTCGGCAAAGACGGCCGTCGATGCCCTCGAGAAGCCCGAGGATGTCCGGCACGTCACCGAGATCTTGGAAGACGGGCGCTACGCCATCGCGTGCGTCCAGGCGCGGGTGGTGGGCGACCCCCTCCCCGCGAAGCGCTCCCCCTGCTTCTTCGACCCGCGGCACGGTCTGTCGGTCGAGGACGTCCAGTACGCACCCACCGACGGCATCGTCCGCGACGTCCCCGCCTGCGCGCTGGACGCCGAGCGGGTCAGGGCGGGCGCCGAGCCCGACACCCGCAAGGTGATGGTCGGCGCGCAGCGCCTCCCCTACTGGCAGGCCGGTCCGGCCTACGCGCCGTACGCCGCCGGATACTTCTCTGCGTTCGCCTTCATGCCGGCGCTGTTCATGGGCACGATGCTCGGCGGCATGTTCGCCAGCGACGCCGGCCTCTCCGCCGCCGAGTACGGCGACGGCAGTGAGGGCGGTGGTGACGGCGGCGGGGATGCTGGCGGCGACGCTGGTGGTGACGGCGGCGGGGATGCTGGTGGTGACGGCGGCGGCTTCGACGGTGGTGGCGGCGGCTTCGACGGTGGTGGCGGCGGCTTCGACTGGGGCGGCGGCGGAGACGGCGGCGGGTTCGACTTCGGCGGCTTCTAGGCCGTGGCGTCCCAGAAGGTCGCCTACCTCCTGCGGGCCGTCAACGTCGGTGGCCACACGGTGCCGATGGCAGACCTGCGTACGCTCGCGAGCGACCTCGGCGCCCTCGACGTGGCGACGTACGTGAACAGCGGCAACCTCGTCTGCACGCCGCCGGGCGACCCAGCAGCCTTCGGCGCATCCCTCGAGGCGGGGATCGCCGACCGGATGGGCGTCACGACGGACGCCATTCCTCGTACCGCCGCCGAGCTGCGAGCCGCGCGCGACGCCTACCCGCACGACGTCCACGAGCCCAAGCTCTGCCACGTGTGGTTCCTCGCCTCCGAACCCAGCGCCGACGCGGTGCGCGCCCTTGAGTCCTACGACTTCGGCCCCGACCGCGTCGCACCGATCGGGCGAGAGCTGCACCTCCGCTACGCCGACGGGGTGGCACGCAGTGCGATCACGGCACCGCGGCTGCTCAAGCTGTCCGGCGTCGTCGGCACGGCGCGCAACCTCAGGACGGTCGAGAAGCTCGCCGCGATGGCGCAGTGACGCTCACAGGTCCGCGACGGGTGCCGCGGTCGCCGGCGGGGCTCCGATGCTCTCGACCGGGAGGTCGACGGCACGTGCTGCCGTGAGCCTCGCACGCTCGATCCGGTCCAGCCGGAACCAGCGGAGCGCGTCCTGCGTGCGGCAGTGCGCCACGAGGTACCACGAGCCGCGCGTGGAAGCGAGGATCTGCGGATCGACGCGGCGATCAGTGACGACCCCCGATCCGTCCCGATAACGCAGCGAGAGCACGCGCCTCTCCTGGAGCGCCTCCTCCACCGCCCGGCGGGACCGCGCGTCGCCGGTGGTGTCGTCCGCGCGGTCGATCCACACCCGCTCGGAGAGAGCGGTCGCACGGAGGCGGGTCGGTGGCGCCATCCCGTCGAGCACCTTGGCGAGGGCGGCGCGCGCCTGGGTGTCGAACGGCTCGCCCCGATGGGCGGAGATCGCCGCGGCAAGCCCGGAGACCTCGGCCTCGGAGAAGTTCAACGGCGGAAGGGTCGCGTCCGGGTCCACGACGTAGCCCCCGTGACGACCCAGGCGCGCCCAGATCGGGAACCCGCCCTGCTGCAGTGCCGACACGTCCCGCTTGATCGTCCGGACGCTGACCTCGTACGTCGCGGCCAGCTGCTCGGCGGTGCGGCCCCGCGCGCCGGCGCGGCGCAGCTCCTCCCGGATCGCGTAGAGCCGATCGGTGCGGTTCATGAGAAAAGGGTGACACAAGGGTGACGAGTTCTGACGAGACGATGGGGTGATGACGAACTCCGGTGGACCTGTCCTCCTGCTCAGCGGCGCCGGGCTACCGGCGTGGATCTGGGACGCGGCGCGCGAAGCACTCGGCCCCGACCACGAGACCGTGGTCGCCTCCCGGCCCGACGGTCGTGCGCCGAACCTCTCCTCGTACGTCGACGCTGCCCTCGACTCCGCGCCGTGGGACCGGTTTGCCGTGGTCGCGCACTCGTCCGGCGGCGTCGTCGGCACCGAGCTCGCCCGTCGGGCTCGCCCACGGGTCAGCGCCGTGATCGGAGTCAGCGCCGTCGTCCCGCCACCCGGCGGGTCGTTCGTCTCCTCGATGCCCTTCCCACAGCGCCACCTGATGAGCCTCGCGATGCGGCTCGCGGGCACCCGGCCACCGGACGGCGCCCTCCGCCGCGGCGTCGCTGCGGGCCTGGACGAGCCCACTGTCGCGCGGATCGTCGCCGAGTTCGTGCCCGAGTCGCCCGACCTCTACCGCGGGCGGACCGGGACCGACGCGCTACGGGTGCCGACCGGGTACGTGACGACGACGCAGGACCGCGAGCTCTCCCCTGGCCTCCAAGGACGGTTCGCTGCCCGGCTCGGTACCCGCCGTGAGCGGAGCCTCGCCACGGGCCACCTGCCGATGCTCGAGGACGCGACCGGGCTCGCCGGCGCCCTCGCTGAGATGCTCGACCAGCGCGGCTGAGCGTCAGGTGAGCTGGCGGAGCCGGATCGTCTCGGGCAGCGTGCCGAGCGCCGCGAGCGTCTCGGGCTCGAGCTGCTTGTCGATGTCGGTGAGCACGTAGCCGATCTCGCCGCGAGTCCCCAGGATCTGACCGTCGATGTTGACGCCGTGGTCGCCGAGCACCACGTTGATGGCCGACAGCACGCCCGGCACGTTGTGGTGGATGTGCGCGAGACGGTGGTGGTCGCCGTACGACGGCAGCTGCAGGTGCGGCAGGTTCGGGGAGAGGTCGGTGGATCCGTCGACGAGGTACGAGTGCAGCTTGCCCGAGACGAAGCGGCCGATGTCCTGCTGAGCCTCCATCGTCGAGCCGCCGACGTGCGGCGTGAGGATCACGTTGGGGAGCCCGCGAAGGTCGGACTCGAACGGCTCGCCCTGCTTCTTGGGCTCCACGGGGAACACGTCGACGGCGGCACCGGCGATGTGGCCCGACTCGATGTGCGCCCGCAGCGCGACGGTGTCGACGAGGATGCCGCGGGAGAGGTTGAGGAAGAGCGAGCGCGGCTTCATCCGCGCGAACTCCGCGGCGCCGAAGAGGCCGGCGTTGCCGGGCCGGCCGTCGACGTGCAGCGTCACGACGTCGACGGTCTCGAGCAGCTCGTGGAGCGTCGCGCACCGCTTGGCGTTGCCGAGCGCGAGCTTGTCGGCCACGTCGTAGTAGGAGACCTGCATGCCGAGGGCCTCAGCCAGCACGGACAGCTGGCTGCCGATGTTGCCGTAGCCCACGATGCCGAGCTTGCGGCCACGGATCTCGTGGCTGCCCTGCGCGGACTTGTTCCAGATGCCGGCGTGCATGTCGTTGGTCTTCTCGTTGAGCCGGCGCGCGAGCGAGATGATCTCGCCGATCGCGAGCTCGACGACCGAGCGCGTGTTGGAGTACGGCGCGTTGAAGACGGCCACCCCGCGGGCCGCCGCCGCCTTGAGGTCGATCTGGTTGGTGCCGATGCAGAAGGCGCCGACCGAGAGGAGGTCGGGCGCCTGCGCGAGCACGCGCTCGGTGACGTACGTCGTGGAGCGGATGCCGAGGAGGTGAACGCCCTGGACTGCCTCGATCAGCTCGTCCTCGCCGAGGGCGCCGGTGCGCGTCTCCACCTGGTAGCCCTGCGCGCGCAGGAACTCGGCGCCGTCGGCGTGGATGTTCTCCAGCAGGAGGACACGGATGTCGTGGTCCTCGAGCCGTGGCGTGGTCACGGGAAGGTCTGAGGTCATGGTGTAGAGCGTCTGTGTCGTCACGGGGACGAGTCCTCCTGGTCAGGTCGGTCCACCCCGGAGGTGGCGGTCGACCCAGGGCCCAGGCGTACGGTCCCGCGGTCTGTGCTGGTGTGTCGCTCCCTGGTGGTCGACCCACCTGAACGCCAGTCGCGACCGGACCAGTCTAGGTCGTCCTCCCGGCACGGCCGAACGCATTCCGCGCTTCGGGCCTACTCGGCGCCAAGCAGAGCGAGGAACTCCTCGGGCGGCGTCCCCGGGATGTGGGCGAGACGGACCTGTCCGCGGGCGACGAGCTTCCCCTCGGCGTTCGTCGTGTTCATCTCCCACAGCTGGGTCGTCCGCCCGCGGTGAATCGGCGTCGCGACCGTACGGAGCGTCTCGCCCTCGCGGGCCTGCCGGAGGAAGTCGGTGTTGTTGTTGACCCCGACCACCAGACCCCTGTCGCGGAGCCACGCCTGCGCGCCCATGCTGGCGGCACTCTCGTGGGCCGCACAGTGCACACCGCCGTGGACGATCCCGAACGGCTGGAGGTGCTGCGCTCCCACGGTCCACTCGATGGTCGCGCGGTCACCGGAGAGCTCCACGAAGCGAAAGCCGAGGGCTCCGCCGAGGCCGGTCTCCGACATGGACGCCGTTGCATCAGTCACACGACGAGTGTGCCCACCGAGGTCTTGTCCCTCATACCCCCTAGGGGTATTCTCGGCGGCATGGACACCCACGCACCCGGTTACAGCGACGACAAGGCCGCAGTCCTCAAGCGGCTCAGGCGCGTCGAGGGTCAGGTCCGCGGGCTCCAGCGGATGGTCGAGGAGGACGTCTACTGCATCGACGTCCTCACCCAGGTCTCCGCCGCCACCAAGGCGCTGGAGTCCGTCGCCCTGACCTTGCTCGACGAGCACCTCTCGCACTGCGTCCACGACGCCATCGCCTCCGGCGACAGGGCTGAGGAAAAGATCGCCGAGGCCTCCGCCGCGATCGCTCGCCTCGTGCGGTCGTGACCCCAGCCCTTCCCCGTACCCTGCTCGACCGACTCTCGAGGAGCCCATCATGAACACGACCTACCACGTCACCGGGATGACCTGCGGCCACTGCGCAGGCGCCGTCAAGGAGGAGATCGGGGCGCTGGAGGGCGTCCGGTCCGTGGACGTCGACCTCGTCGCCGGCGGCACCTCGTCGGTGCACGTGACCAGCGACGTCCCGCTCGACGACGCCGCCGTCGCGGCCGCGGTCGACGAGGCGGGGAGCTATCAGGTCGTGGGGTCGTGACGCTCCAGACCCACGAGCTCGACATCGGCGGGATGACCTGCGCCTCGTGCGCCGCCCGTGTCGAGAAGAAGCTCAACAAGCTCGAGGGCGTCGAGGCGTCCGTCAACTTCGCGACCGAGCGGGCGTACGTGTCCGCGCCGGCGTTCGTCGACGTGGCCGACCTCGTCGCCACCGTCGAGAAGACGGGCTACTCCGCCGCTCCCGTCCGTGATCTGCCGGAGCCGGCCGCGACGGGGGACGCGACCGGCTCCGGCGCCACGCCCGACGAGGATCCCGAGCTGGTGTCCCTGCGGCAGCGGCTCGTGGTCTCGGCGCTCCTCGCGGCCCCGGTCCTGGTGCTGTCGATGGTTCCCGCGTGGCAGTTCGACAACTGGCAGTGGCTCGCGCTCACGCTCGCCGCTCCGGTCGCGGTGTGGGGCGCCTGGCCGTTCCACCGTGCCGCGCTGGTCAACGCGCGCCACGGTGCCGCGACGATGGACACGCTGATCTCGATCGGCGTCACCGCCGCGTTCGCCTGGTCCGTCTATGCGCTGTTCTGGGGTCAGGCCGGCATGACCGGCATGACGATGGAGCTCACCTGGTTCGCCCAGGGGTCGGGCGCCGATGAGATCTATCTGGAGGTGGCCAGCGCGGTCACCGTCTTCATCCTGCTCGGTCGCTATCTCGAGCAGCGCGCCAAGCGGGACTCCGGCGCCGCCCTCCGTGCGCTCCTCTCCCTGGGCGCCAAGCGGGTCACCGTGCTCCGTGGCGACCGAGAGGTCGAGGTCCCCGTCGCCGAGCTCGGGGTCGGCGACACGTTCGTGGTGCGACCGGGCGAGAAGGTCGCCGCCGACGGTGACATCGTCTCGGGCAGCGCCTCGATCGACGCTGCGATGCTGACCGGCGAGAGCGTCCCGGTGGACGTCACGCCCGGTGACCGTGTCGTGGGCGGGACGGTCGCCGCCGGCGGCCGGCTCGTCGTCCGCGCCACGGCCGTCGGCGGGGGCACGCAGCTCGCTCAGATGGCACGCCTGGTGGAGAACGCGCAGAGCGGGAAGGCGCCGGTCCAGCGCCTCGCGGACCGCATCTCCGCCGTCTTCGTGCCGGTCGTCATCGTGATCGCCCTCGCCACGCTCGCCGGGTGGTTGCTGGCGGGCGGGACGCCCACGGAGGCGTTCACCGCGGCGGTCGCGGTCCTCATCATCGCCTGCCCCTGCGCTCTCGGGCTCGCGACGCCGACGGCGCTCCTGGCCGGGACCGGCCGCGGGGCGCAGATGGGCATCCTCGTCAAGGGCCCGGAGATCCTCGAGTCCACCCGCCGGGTCGACACCGTCGTGCTCGACAAGACCGGCACGGTGACCGAGGGAGCGATGCACG
Organism: Mumia sp. zg.B21; assembly: GCF_019550855.1. Classification (NCBI taxonomy): domain Bacteria; kingdom Bacillati; phylum Actinomycetota; class Actinomycetes; order Propionibacteriales; family Nocardioidaceae; genus Mumia; species Mumia sp. zg.B21. The sequence continues at coordinate 58,078 of NZ_JAHWCJ010000002.1, forward strand.
TCGTCGGCGTGGAGACCGTCGCCGGCACCGACGCCGGCGAGCTCCTGCGGCTCGCCGGTGCGGTCGAGGCGGCGTCGGAGCACCCCCTGGCCCGTGCGGTGACGACGGCGGCCCGCGAGGCGGGGGACCTGCCCGAGGTGCACGAGTTCGTCACCACGACTGGGCTCGGGGTCGGCGGCGTGGTCGAGGACCGCAAGGTTCTCGTCGGACGCCTCCCGTGGCTCCTCGAGCAGGGATCGAGCCTTCCTGACGGCCTGCCGGACACCGGTCCTGCGACCACGCCGGTCCACGTGGCGGTCGACGGCGAGGTTCGTGGGGTCGTCGCGGTGGCGGACCGGGTCAAGCCGACGTCGGCCGAGGCCGTACGCCGGCTGCGCGCGCTCGGCCTCGAGCCAGTCCTCCTCACCGGCGACCGACGCTCGGTCGCCGAGGACGTGGCGCGCGAGGTCGGCATCACCGAGGTCGTCGCCGAGGTGCTGCCGGAGGACAAGGCCGCGGCCGTCGCCGACCTGCAGGCCCGCGGGCGTACGGTCGCGATGGTCGGTGACGGGGTCAACGACGCACCGGCCCTCGCCGTCGCCGATCTCGGGATCGCCATGGGCACCGGCACCGACGTGGCGATCGAGGCGTCGGACCTGACCCTCGTCCGCGGCGACCTGCGTCTCGCTCCCCGGGCCATCGAGCTGTCGCGCCGTACGCTGCGCACCATCAAGCAGAACCTCGGATGGGCGTTCGGCTACAACGTGGCGGCGATCCCGCTCGCGGCGGCCGGCTTCCTCAACCCGCTGATCGCCGGCGCCGCGATGGCCGCGAGCTCGGTGCTCGTCGTCACGAACTCGCTGCGGCTGCGCAACCTCTGACCCGTCCCGCGCCGCGCCTCGCTCACGCCAGGGCGAAGGTCTTGCGGTACTCCCCCGGCGTCACCCCGACGAGCCGCCGGAAGTGGTGACGCAGCAGCGTGCCGGACGAGAAGCCGCAGCGGTGCGCGACGTGGTCGATGTCGAGGTCGGTCGACTCCAGGAGAGTGCGGGCCCGGAGGATCCGCTGCTGAGCCAGCCACTGGATCGGCGTCGTCCCCGTCTCTGCGGTGAAGCGACGAGCGAACGTCCGCGGCGACATCCCGGCGAGCTCCGCCAGGCGCGAGACCGGCTGCTGCTCCTCCAGGTGCTCGACCATCCAGTCGAGCACCTCGGCGAACATGTCGTCGCTGCACTCGGGCACGGGATGGTCGATGAACTGCCGCTGACCACCGTCGCGCTGCGGCGCCACCACCATGCGGCGCGCGATCGCGTTGGCGGCCTCGCTCCCGATCTCCCGGCGCACGAGGTGGAGTGCGGCGTCGATCCCGGCCGCCGTACCGGCGCTCGTGACGATGTCACCGTCGTCGACGAAGAGGACGTCCTCGTTGACCTCCGCGACCGGGAACATCGTGCGGAGCAGGGCGGCATGGCGCCAGTGGGTCGTGCACGGGCGCCCGTCGAGCAGCCCCGCCTCCGCGAGGATGAACGCGCCGCTGCAGAGACTGAGCATCGTGGCTCCGGAGGCGTGAGCGGCGCGCAGAGCGGACAGGATCGCCTCGTCCAGCGGCGCGAGCGCCTCGCCGGTCCGTCGCCACGACGGGACGACGGCGACGAGATCGGCCCCCAGCAGCCCGTCGAGACCATGGTCGGGGACGATCGACCCGCCGACCGAGAGGCGGACGGGAACTCCTGCCTCCGGGCCGCAGATCCGGAAGTCGAACGGCGGGACGCCATCCTCGGTCCGGTCGATCCCGAAGACCTCGCACACCACCCCCAGCTCGAAGGCGGTGACGTCGTCGGTGACCAAGGCAGAGACCGTACGGATCATGGAGTCGACGCTACGTGGCAGGATCTGTGCGGTCAACGACTTTTACACACCTTCTGTCTCGATCTGTACGAGCGCATGGTTGTTGCCATGAGGCATTCACGAAAGCATCTGATCACGACCAGCCCACGCTTCCCGGCGTTCCGCGTCGGCAACGGCAACCGCGACGCGCAGCGCCTGCGGTCGGAGCTCCAGGCGATCGCGACCCACAGCCAGCCCAAGGACTGAGGCGACGCGCACCGAGACCGATCAGCGGAGGCGGGAGCCCCACATTGGTCGACCCGGACAAGGGTCCTTGCTAGCCTTTCCGCACGCTGTGCGACAGAACGAGGAGGTGCTACCCGTGAACGCAATGACGTGGGTGCTCCTCGGTGAGGTCACAGCCGGGCGATAGGTCGTCCGGGAGCGCCGTTCAAGCACTTCCGAAAGGCACGACCATGCGCATCACCTCCGAAGAGCGCCTCGACGACGGCGTCCTCGAACGAGAGTTCACCCTCGGCGGCATCCCCGGCATGCTGTGGACCCCCACGTCCTCGCCAGCGCCGGTGCTCCTCATGGGTCACCCTGGCGGGCTTCGAACGATGTACCCGCGGCTGGTGGGGCGAGCGAGACACTCCGCAGCGAACGGCTTCGCCGCGGCCACGATCGAGCTGCCAGGGGCCGGCGGTCGACCTCCGTCGGCCGACGCCGAGCAGGCCCGGGCCGACCTGCGGCGAGCGGTGCTGGCCGGCGAGCCCGTCGACGAGATCGTCGACAGGCTGGTCCTTCCCCTGGTCGAGAACGCCGTCCCCGAGTGGCGGACGCTCCTGGACGACCTCCTCGCGCTGCCAGGGATCAGCGGCCCGGTCGGTTACTCGGGCGGGGTGACCGCCCTCGGGATCAGGCTGGCGCTGGTCGAGCCACGCATCGCGGCGCTAGGGCTGTTCGCCGGAACCTTCGTGCCGCGCGTCATGTTCGACGAGGCCCGTCAGATCACCGTGCCGCTGCACGTCCTTCTGCAGTGGGACGACGAAGGGAATGACCGGCAGCGGGCACTGGACCTCTTCGATGCCTTCGGCTCCCAGGAGAAGACGCTGCAAGCCAACATGGGCGGGCACACCGGGGTTCCGCCGTTCGCGGCGGACGACGCGGCCAGGTTCTTCGCCCGGCACCTGAGGTGACGCCACGTTCTCAGAGCGGAGAGGCGACGCACCCCCAGACTCCCGTGCCACGATCGGGGGCATGACCACCCTCATCGGCATCACGGGAGCGACCGGCCGCGTCGGCCGGGCGGCCGCACGCCACCTCGCCGACGGCGGGTATGCCACGCGGCTGATCGTCCGCGATCCGGCACGCACGCCGACTCTGCCCCGGGCGGAGGTCGCGGTCGCCTCGTACGACGACGCGCACGCATGCCGGGCGGCGTACGAAGGGCTCGACACCCTCTTTCTGGTCTCGGCGACAGAGTCGGCCGACCGCGTCGCCCAGCACCGTACGGCGGTCGACGCGGCGGTCGCTGCGGGCGTACGCCAGCTGGTCTACCTGTCGTTCGTCGGGGCGGGTCCGGACGCAGGGTTCCTCCTCGCCCGCGACCACGGCGCGACCGAGGAGCTGATCGCCGCCGCTCCGGTGGAGTGGACGTTCCTGCGCGACAACCTCTACACCGAGGCGATCCAGGCGATGTTCGGCGACGACGGCGTGATCCGCGGGCCTGCCGGTCGCGGCAGGGTCGCCTCCGTCTCCCAGGCCGACGTGGCGGCGGTGGTCGCACACGTGCTCGAGGACCCCACAGCGCACACGGGCAGGACGTACGAGCTCACCGGGCCCGAGGCCCTGACGCTCGACGAGATCGCGGCGCTCCTCACCACGGCGACCGGCAGACCTCACCGGTACGTCGCCGAGACGGTGCAGGAGGCGTTCGCCAGCCGGGCACGGTACGAGGCACCGCGCTGGCTGGTCGAGGCGTGGGTCAGCACCTACACCGCCGTCGCCGACGGCGAGCTGGAGCACGTGAGCGACGACGTTCCCGCGCTGCTGGGGCGCCCCGCGACCACGGTGGCGGAGGTGTTCAGCGGCCGCCGGACGTGACCGCGTCGAGCACGCGGAGCGCGTTGCCGCCCGCGAGCGCCGCCATGTCGTCGGCACTCCACCCCCGGGTTGCGAGCGCCTCGAGGACGCGCGGGTAGGTCGAGACGTCCTCCAGACCGACGGGGAACCGCACGAAGCCGTCGTAGTCACCGCCCAGCCCGACGTGCTCGACGCCCATCACCTCACGAGCGTGCTCGATGTGGTCCACGACGTCTTGGACGGTGACCCGAGGCTCGGGGCCGACCTCGCCGCCGTGACGCCAGCGCGCCCAGCTCTCGCTGAGGAAGCTCGGCACGAAGGCCACCATCAGCACGCCCCCGTTGTCACGCAGGCGGAGCAGCACGTCGTCCGGCACGTTGCGAGGGTGGTCGGTCACCGCGCGGCAGCTGGAGTGGCTGAAGATCACCGGCGCCGCCGTGACGTCGAGGGCGTCGTGCATGGTCGTCGTCGCCACGTGGGACAGGTCGACGAGCATCCCGAGCCAGTTCATCTCCCGAACCACGTCGCGACCGAGGTCGGTGAGACCGCCGTGGACCGGCTCGTCGGTCGCGGAGTCGGCCCACGCCGTGTTGTCGTTGTGCGTGAGGGTCATGTAGGCGACGCCGAGCCGCGAGAGCACCCGCAGCACGGCGAGCGAGTCGTCGATGCTGTGACCGCCCTCGGCGCCCAGCAGGGAGGCCACCTTGCCGTCGGCCCACACCGCCCGGACGTCGTCGCCCGTCCGTGCGAGCGCGAGGTCGTCCGGGTAGGCCGCCACCAGCCGGTGGACGAAGTCGATCTGCTCGAGGGTCGCCTCGACCGCGTCGGCACCCGCGAGCGACGTCGGCACGAACACCGACCAGAACTGTGCGCCGACCCCGCCACGGCGCAGGCGCGGGACGTCGGTGTGGAAGCGCCCGTGCGGAGCGACCTCTCCCAGGCCGTCCGTCGCGTACGCCGCCTCGACCCGCGACTCCCACGCGAGGTCGTTGTGGCCGTCGAAGACCAGCGCCTTCTCCAGCGCCGAGCGCACCGTCGGGTCGCCGGTCACCGCGAGCCGGGCTGCGGGATGGGGTGAGGAGGACGCCGCTGGATTCACCGGGCAACCCTGGCACGCCAGGAGCTGGTCGCGCACGGACCCGTCGTGGAGCGTGTCACGCGACGGGTCCGCACGCGAGCTATCGGGACCCCGAAAGCGCCCTGTCGATCTCCCGGAGGAAGTCCTCGAGGTCCTTCGGCGTCCGCGAGGTGATCAAGGTCGGCGTCCGGCTGTCGTCGACCACCGCGGCGTCGTCGACCCACTGGCCTCCGGCGTTGCGGATGTCGGTCTGCAGCGAGGCGTACGACGTGAGCCGTCGGCCGTCGACGACGCCGGCCTCGACCAGCGCCCACGGACCGTGACAGATCGCGGCGATCGGACGGCCGTTGCTCTCGAACGCCGTCACGACCCCGACCGCGTCCTCGTCGAGGCGGAGCTGGTCGGCGTTGATGGTGCCGCCCGGGAGCAGCAACAGGTCGTACGCCGACGGGTCCACCTGCGAGATCGTCGTCGTGGGAGTGACCGACTTGCCGGGGTCCTTGTCGCCGACCAGGGTCTCGATCGGGTCGTCCTCCACCGCGGCGACATCGACCTCGGCCCCGTGCTCACGCAGGTGGTCGACGGGCACCACGAGCTCGTCCTGCTCGACGCCGTAGTTGCTGACCAGGGCCAGGACTCGGCGTCCGCTGAGGTCGGGCTTGGACATCAGATGTCTCCTCTCGACTAGCGGAAGGTTGCCTCCGCCAGGTACCCACGTGGGGAGCCGTCACACCTTCGCCCCGCCGGATGCGACCTACGCTCGACCCATGACGTCATCGATGGAGGAGACGGCGCGGGCCGCGCGCCGCGCCGTCACCCGGGAGGACGCGGGGCGGGTGCTGCCGCGGATCGCCCACCTCCTCGCGCCGTACAAGCGCAAGATGCTGCTCGTCGGCCTCGCCGTCGTCGCCGGCGCCGTGCTGGCATCGCTCGCGCCGTTCCTGACCAAGGCGGTGTTCGACGACGCCTTGTTCCCGCCCGGTGGTGGTGGCCCCGACCTCGGGCTCCTCGGGTGGCTGGTCGCCGGGCTGTGCGCGATCCCGGTCGTCACCTCGCTGATCGCGATCGGCCAGAACTATCTGACGTCGACGATCGGGAACTCCGCGATGGCGGACCTGCGCGGACGACTGTTCGCGCACCTGCAGACGATGGAGCTCGGCTTCTTCACCGCGACGAAGACCGGGGCGATCCAGTCGCGCCTGGCCAACGACGTCAGCGGCGTACGGACGGTGCTGACCGACACCGCGACCACCATCCTCCAGAACGCCGTCACGGTGCTCTCGGCCTTCGTCGCGATGGTGATCCTGTCCTGGCAGCTCACGATCATCACGTTGATCCTGATGCCGGTGTTCGTCGTCATCCAGGTGCGGGTCGGGCGGCGGCGCCAACGGCTCGCCCGCAAGACCCAGGAGTCGCTGTCGGAGATGACCGCGATCACCGAGGAGGCGCTGTCGGTCTCCGGGATCCTCCTCGCCAAGGTGTTCAACCGCGCCGAGAGCGAGACGCTGCGCTACCGCGACGAGAACCACCGCCAGACCCACCTCCAGGTCAGGGCCGCGATGACGGGCCGGACGTTCTTCGCGATGGTCCAGACGTTCTTCGCGATCACACCGGCCCTGATCTATCTCGTCTCGGGCCTGATGCTGACCGGGCGGCTGGACTCCTCCGGCGCCGCGCTCACGGCGGGCACCCTCGTCGCGTTCACCACGCTGCAAGCCCGGCTGCAGATGCCCCTGATCCAGCTCATGCGCGTCACCCTCGACGTCCAGACGTCGCTCGCGCTGTTCCGACGGATCTTCGAGTACCTCGACCTGGAGCCGGCGATCGTCGAGCGGCCCGACGCCCGGCCGCTTCCCGACACCGGAGAGGGAGGACGCGTCGAGTTCCGCGGCGTGTGGTTCCGCTACCCGCCACCGCGGCTCGTGGGCATCCAGCAGCCCCGCGGCACCGACGACCAGGACCCCGTGACGGAGGAGCGCTGGACGTTGCAGGACGTCTCGCTGACGGTCGAGCCGGGTCAGCTCGCGGCCATCGTGGGGCCGTCGGGATCGGGCAAGACCACCATGACGTACCTCGTACCCCGCTTCTACGACGTGACCGACGGCGCCGTCCTCATCGACGGCGTCGACGTCCGCGACGCGACCGAGCACTCGCTGGCGACCACGGCCGGGATGGTGACGCAGGAGCCGTACCTCTTCCACGGCACCGTCTACGACAACATCGCGTACGCCAAGGAGGGCGCGACGCCGGAGGAGGTCGAGCAGGCTGCGCGCGACGCCAACATCCACGACCGGATCATGAGCTTCGCCGAGGGCTACCAGACGGTGACCGGTGAGCGCGGCTACCGGCTGTCAGGGGGCGAGAAGCAGCGGATCGCGATCGCGCGAGTGTTCCTGATGAACCCCAGGGTCCTCATCCTCGACGAGGCGACGTCGGCGCTCGACACCGAGACCGAGCGCCTCGTCCAGGACGCTCTCGAGCGCGCGACCGTCGGGCGCACCACGATCGCGATCGCGCACCGGTTGTCGACGATCCAGAACGCCGACGTCATCTTCGGGCTCGAGGAGGGCCGGCTGGTGGAGCAGGGCACACACGCAGAGCTGCTCGCCGAGGGCGGGCTGTACTCGCGGCTCTACGTCGAGCAGTTCGGCGGCGGCGAGATCGAGGGCCGCTTCCGCGACGGTGTCGTGTTCCGCGACGGCGCGGTGTTCCACGACCGTGAGGACCACGTCCGCGCCGACGTCCCGCTCTGACCTGCCTCGCGTCTGGCTACTGCTGGATCACCGAGAGCACGTTGCCCGCGGGGTCGGTGAACCACGCGATGAGCGGTCCTCCTCCACGGAAGATGCCCGTGGCATCGGTGGCCATGGGCGTGCCCTCGTACCTCTCGAACGACACACCGCGCCCGGCGAGGGTGTCCACGGCCGTCTCGATGTCGGGCACCGGGAAGTTCAGGACGGTGAACGACGCCGGCTGGTGCTGGTCGCCCTTGGGGTAGACGAGCGTGTCGCGGCCGCCCGCGAGGTGCAGCGTCAGCATCCCGTCCTGCTCCTCCACGTCGAGGCCGAGCGTGTCGGAGTAGAAGGCCTGCGCGGCCGCGGTGTCGTCGACCGAGAAGCCGCTGAAGGCCGGTGAGTCGGCAAGCATGGTCGCCCTCCTTGCGGGGTCACGTCCGGACCCTCCCGGTGCTGACCGGCTCAGCGTGCGGAACTCACCGGCACGGCTTGAGCGGACGGGTCGCCGGACCCTCGATGACCGAGCCGTCCTCGGCGAACCGCGACCCGTGCAGGGGGCAGTCCCAGGACCGCTCGGCGTCGTTCCACTCCACGATCCCGCCGAGGTGGGTGCAGACCGCCGAGACCGGCGCGCCGTTACCGGAGTCCGCGCAGGGCGGCACCCCGCCGACCGACGGCGGGGCGCCGTCGCGCGTCACCGCGGCCGAGACCCATCCCTTGCCCATCTCCACACCGACCGACGCGTTGAGCTCAGCCGCCTTCGCCGCATCACGCAGCGCGGGTCGGCGCCAGGAGCTGACAGCGTCGCGCCACGAGGGCGTCTCGCCCAAGAGGTCACCGGCGAGGGCGAGGCCCGCGGCCGCACCCATCGCCAACCCCCACTTGTTGAAGCCGGTCGCGACGTGGACCGCCCCGCGGTTCGGCAGCAGCTTGCCGACGTAGGGCAGACCGGAGGCGGGCGCGTAGTCCTGCGCCGACCACGTGGCCAGCGGGTCCCCCACGCCGAAGGTGCTCTGGGACCAGGCGACGAGGTCGTCGACCTTCTGCGCCTCGGACCGGGCGCGCCCGGTGGTGTGCCCGTTGCCGCCGACGACGAGCACCGACTCGTCGGGCGTCGACGTCCGCAGGGAGCGGGTCGGAGTGTCGATCGACAGGTGCATCGCGTCCACCGCGGGACCGTCGGTGCGGAAGGCGGCGGCGTACGACCGCTCCGGGGAGAGGCGGGCGAAGAAGCCGCCACGGTCGAGGATCGGTATCCCGGTGGCGAGGACGACGTGGCGCGCGTCGACCGTCGCGTGCTCGGTCCGGACCCGGGGCCTCTCACCGCCGTCCACGCGAAGGACACGGGTCTGCTCGAAGAGCCGCGCCCCCGCCTCGACGGCATCGGCCATGATGCGGTCGGTGACCGCGACGGCATCGATCTGCCCCTGCCCGGCGAGCCGGATCGCGCCTCGCACCTCGTACGGGAGCTCGAGGCTGTCCTCCCACACCACCGGCAGTCCTGCCTCCACGCACGCCTCGTGCTCGCGCCGCAGCTGGCTCTCGCCGTGCGCGGTCGTCGCGTACGTCACCGCGTCGCGGACGTCGTACGGCAGACCGCTGCTCTGGCAGAACGCTCGGATCCACTCCTGGCCGGAGCGGTTGGCCTCGACGTAGCCCCGGAGGCGCTCGGGGTGGTGCCGCTGGAGCGTCGAGAGGCGCGAGCCCTGGAGGAGGCTCACCTTGCCGGTCGTACCCCCTGTCGTCCCGGCAGCGACGGTGCGCCCTTCGAGCACGACGACCGAGGTTCCGGCGCGAGCGAGCGCGAGCGCGGTCGTGGCCCCGACCAGGCCCGCGCCCACGACGACGACGTCGCACGAGAGGTCCTCGCTCAGCGGGGAGTAGGTCGGGCGGTCAGGGTTCTGGTCGTACCACCAGGAGTGCATCGGGTTCGTTCCTTCCGTCGGGCTCACCGGTACCCAGCCTCGCGCAGGACACGCGGGGTTTCAGACCGCCCTCCAGGGGTACCGCCGGGGGGCCGTCTACCGGATCCGAGAGGGAGTTCACGTGGCCACGACCGAGTACGACGCGGTCGTCGTCGGGGCCGGGCCGAACGGTCTCGTGGCGGCGAACCTCCTCGCCGACGCGGGACTCGACGTGGTCGTCCTCGAGGCGCAGCCGGAGGTGGGTGGAGCCGTGCGCAGCGCGCGCGACGTGCACCCCGACTACGAGCACGACACGTTCAGCTCGTTCTATCCCCTCGCGGCGGCGTCGGGCGCGATCGGCGGGCTCGGCCTCGAGAGGCACGGTCTGGAGTGGAGCCACGCGCCCGCCGTCCTCGGGCACCCGCTCCCTGACGGCTCGTGGGCGATGCTGCACCGTGACGTCGACGCGACCGCCCGGTCCCTCGAGGCGCTCGGCTCCGGCGACGGCGACCGCTGGCGCGCCTGGGTCGACGATTGGCGTCACGTCGGCGACGCGATGGTCGACGCCCTGACGACGCCGTTCCCGCCGCTGCGTGCCGGGGCCAGGACGTTGTGGGCGCTGCGCTCGGTCGGAGGGATCGACTACGTACGCCGTCTGCTGGAGCCCGCGGCCGCCCTCGGCAGCGACGGCTTCGAGGGTCCAGGCGCGGGCCTGCTGATCGCAGGCAACGCCGCGCACGCCGACATCCCCGCCGACGCCGCCGGCTCGGGGTTGATGGGTCTACTCATGACGATGCTGGGGCAGACCGTCGGGTTCCCGGTGCCTCGGGGTGGGGCCGGCCGGCTCTCGGCGGCGCTGGCACGGCGGTTCGCCTCCCTGGGGGGCGACATCCGTACCTCGTCGCGCGTCGACCGTGTCCTGCTCCGCGACGGACGAGCGGTCGGCGTCCGGGTCGCGGACGGCGAGGTCGTCACCGCCCGACGTGCGGTCGTGGCCGACGTCGTGGCCTCGTCGCTGTACGGCGACCTGATCCCGGAGGCCGAGCTCCCCGCGCGCCTGCGCCGTCGGATGCAGCGGTTCCAGCTCGACCCGGGGACGATCAAGGTCGACTGGGCGCTCGACGGCCCGGTGCCCTGGTCGTCGCCGCCGGACGCCCCGCCCGGCACAGTCCATCTCGCCGACTCCGTGAGCGAGATCGCCGAGACGACCGCGCAGATCAACGCGCACACCGTGCCCGGCGAGCCGTTCGTCCTCGTCGGCCAGATGACCACCGCCGACCCGACCCGCTCCCCGGCGGGGACCGAGGCCCTCTGGGCTTACGCGCACGTGCCCCAGGACGTCCGGCACGACGCCGGCGGTGACCGCATCACGGGTCGCTGGGACCGCGACGAGGTCGAGCGCTTCGCCGATCGGATGCAACGCCGGCTCGAGGCCCATGCCCCGGACCTCGCGAGCCGGATCGTCGCTCGACGGGTCCTCGGTCCGCGCGAGCTCGAGGCTCGGGACGCGAACCTCGTCGGGGGTGCCATCAACGGCGGCACCTCCGCGATCCACCAACAGCTCGTCTTCCGTCCCGTCCCGGGCAACGGTCGAGCCTCGACCCCGGTGCCCGGTCTGTTCCTGGCCTCGGCGTCGGCCCACCCCGGCGGCGGTGTGCACGGAGCCCCCGGGGCGAACGCGGCCCGCGCCGTGCTCGCCGAACCTGCCCTGCTCCGCCGCGCGCGTCCGCTCGTCGCCCGTCTGCGCCGCGGAGATGTCCCCACCCTTCGAGAAGGAGCACCTGATGACCGTCGTCTCACGTGAGATCGCCGCCCCCGCCGACCAGGTCTTCGCCGTCCTCGCCGACGGCTGGACCTATGCCGGATGGGTCGTCGGCGCCTCCCGCATCCGTCGGGTCGACGACGGGTTCCCTGAGCCGGGCACCAAGATCCACCACTCGGTCGGGACGTGGCCGATGCTCATCGACGACACCACGAGCGTCGTCGCCTGCGATCCGGGACGGCGGCTCGAGCTCCGCGTCCGCGCGTGGCCGCTCGGCGAGGGCGTCGTCCGTCTCACGCTCGAGGACAACGGGGCGACGACGACGGTCGAGATGGAGGAGCACACCGTCAGCGGGCCCGCGAAGCTCCTTCCGAAGCCCGTGGAGTCCGTCGGCCTCCAGGCGCGCAACCGTGAGTCGCTCCGTCGGCTGGCGTTCCTCGCCGAGGGCCGCCACCTCTAGCCGACCGGTCCCGTCCGTCCCGTCCCCGATTTGTGCAGTTGGTGAAGGTCTCGCGTCGAAGAACCTTCACCAACTGCACAAATCGGGGACGGGGGCGGGGGAAATGGGCGCGGGCCGGGCCCTAGAGCGCGAGGCCCACGTACTTCACCTCGAGGTACTCGTCGATGCCCTCCGCGCCACCCTCACGGCCGAAGCCGGAGGCCTTCACGCCCCCGAACGGCGCGGCGGGGTTGGAGACGACGCCCTGGTTGATCCCGACCATCCCGGTCTCGAGACCCTCATAGACCCGTACGGCGCGCGCGAGGCTCTCCGTGAACGCGTACGCGACGAGGCCGTACTCGGTGTCGTTCGCCATCCGGATCGCCTCCTCGTCGGAGGAGAACGTGAAGACCGGCGCGACGGGTCCGAAGATCTCCTCGCGGAAGACCTGGGCGTCCGGGCTGACTCCGGCGAGGACGGTGGGCGGGTAGAAGTAGCCCGGCCCGTCCGGGACCTCGCCGCCGGTGAGCACGGTCGCGCCGGTCTCGACGGCGTCGGAGACCAGCTCGGCGACCTTGTCGCGCGCCTTCCCCTCCACCAGCGGACCGACCTCGACGCCCTCCTCCGAGCCGCGCCCGATGCTCATCGCGCCCATCCGCTCGGCGAGCCGGCGGCCGAACTCGTCGGCGACGGACTCGTGGACGAGGAAGCGGTTGGCCGCGGTGCAGGCCTCACCCACGTTGCGCATCTTGGCGAGCATCGCGCCGTCCACGGCCTTGTCGAGATCCGCGTCCTCGAAGACGAGGAAGGGCGCGTTGCCGCCGAGCTCCATCGACACCCGCAGGATGCCTTCGGCGCTCTGCTCGATGAGCTTGCGGCCCACCGGCGTCGACCCGGTGAACGTGAGCTTGCGCAGGCGCGGGTCGCGGATCAGCGGCTCCATCACCTCGCCGGTCGAGCTCGTCGTCACGACGTTCAGGACGCCCTCCGGCAGCCCTGCCTCGGTGAGGAGGTCGGCGAGCGCGAGCATCGTCAACGGCGTGAGCCCGGCCGGCTTGACGACCATCGTGCAGCCCGCGGCGATCGCCGGGCCGATCTTGCGGGTGCCCATCGCGAGGGGGAAGTTCCACGGCGTGATCATCAGGCACGGCCCGACCGGCTGCTTGAGCGTGAGCAGACGCGTCGCCCCGTTGGGCGCGACGGCGTAGCGGCCGTTGATGCGTACGGCCTCCTCGGAGAACCAGCGGAAGAACTCCGCGCCGTACGCGATCTCGGCCTTGGACTCCGACAGCGGCTTGCCCATCTCCAGCGTCATCAGCAGCGCGAGGTCGTCGGCGCGGGCGGTGATCAGCTCGAAGGCGGTACGGAGGATCTCGCCGCGCTCTCGCGGCGGCGTCCTGGCCCAGTCGGACTGTGCCTCCACCGCGGCGTCGAGCGCGGCCTGCCCGTCGGCGACCGACGCGTCGGCGACGTGCGCGATCGTCTCGCCGGTGGACGGGTCCTCGACGGCGAAGGTCTTCTGACCCTCGGCGTCACGCCACTTGCCTCCGATGAAGAGCTGGGGATGCACCCCGGCGACGACCTCGGACTCGCGACCCTGCAGAACTCCACCGTTCACCGGCATGGTGACCTCCTCGTACGTACGCGGCGTTCCCGACGATCCTCTCGCGACGGCCCCGCCGGTGCACGGGGCGAGATGTCGCCCGCGCCGACCAGACCGTTACACGTCGTGGGTACCCGCTCGACGCTCGACCAGCACCAGCCCCGCGTGGAGGAGCAGACCGATCACGGCCCCGACCGCGATCCCGTAGAGGTTGTCCCCCACGTCCTCACCCGACAACCCGTCGCGGGCGGTGGGCATGACCGCCTGCCACCACTCCACAAGCCACGGGGCGGCGAGGACGACGAGCGACGGCCACCATTGGCGCAGCTCCAGCGAGAGCAGCACGGCCGAGGCTCCTAGCGCTAGCCCGGCCCAGACGTTGAGCGAGCGGGAGTCGATCCCGGTCAGCAGGGCATCCCACCGTGGCGGGTCGACGTGCAGACCCAACGGGCTGACCCAGCGCCAGCCCTGGTCGAGTGCCCCCGGCATCATCGTGACGGCGGCGTACGACCCCAGCGCGGCGGCGTACAACCAGACCCGCAGCGGCGAGACGGTCCCCGTCCGGAGCGCCACCGCCGCCAGCGTGGTGGCGAGGAGGAGCGCCAGCACGACGCCGATGCCGGACAGCGGCGTCTCGCGGAAGTAGGCGTCGAGCACGCCTCCGAGTCAAGCAGCCGGAGCCTCGGGTGGGACGAAGACCCACGGGGTACGGGGCAGCGCGGCGGGGTCGAACTCGGCCAGCATCCCCGCGGCGTCGCGCGCTGACATCCCCAACGAGTCCGCGATCGCCGCGACCAGGTCGGCCGACGTCCACCCCAGCACCTCGAGGTCTGCGAGGGTCACGGCGCCGTCGCGCTTGGCCAGTCGCTTGCCCTCGGTGTTGAGCGCGAGCGGGACGTGGGCGTACTCCGGCGGCGTGATGCCGAGGAGCGTCGCCAGGTAGGCCTGCCGAGGCGCCGACGTGAGCAGGTCGTCGCCCCGCACGACCTGGTCGACGTCCATCGCGGCGTCGTCGACGACGACTGCCAGGTTGTACGCCGCCACACCGTCGTTGCGGACCAGGACGAGGTCGTCGACCGGCCCGGTGACGGTGCCGTGGAGGACGTCGTGGACGGCGAACTCGTCGACGTCCGACGCGAGCCTGAGCGCCGCGGGGCGCTGCGAGCGGCGGGCCTCACGCTCGGCGTCGCTCAGCCGGCGGCACGTCCCCGGGTAGTGGCCCGGGACGCCGTGCGGGGCCGACGCAGCCTCGGCGATCTCGCGGCGCGTGCAGAAGCACTCGTAGGTCAGTCCCCGCGCGGCGAGCGTCGCGACGGCGTCCGCGTAGTCCGCCTGCCGCGACGACTGGAGGACCACCGGGGGGTCCCAGTCGATGCCGAGCGCAGCGAGGTCGGCGAGCTGCCGCTCCTGGGCTCCTGGGCGGACCCGGTCGAGGTCCTCCACCCGCATCCGGAAGCCCCGACCGGTCGAGCGGGCGAACATCCACGCGAGCATCGCGGTCCGCAGGTTGCCGACGTGGAGGTCACCCGACGGGCTCGGGGCGTAGCGGCCGTTCATGGGTGCGCCAGGCAGAGAGTTCCACTCATCAGGACGGCATCCTACGCAGGAGAGTCGGGGGCACGTGTCACGATCGAAGGGTGACGACCTCTCCCGCACTTCGCTCCGGCGCCTCGCGCACCTGGCGTCCTGCCGGCGCGGTCGACGTGCGCTGGACGCTGGGCAGGCTCGGCAAGGGGCCGTACGACCCGGCGCACCACGTCGCCTCGG
This sequence comes from Mumia sp. zg.B21, assembly GCF_019550855.1. Lineage (NCBI taxonomy): Bacteria > Bacillati > Actinomycetota > Actinomycetes > Propionibacteriales > Nocardioidaceae > Mumia > Mumia sp. zg.B21. The sequence continues at coordinate 73,257 of NZ_JAHWCJ010000002.1, forward strand.
ACGGTGCGGTGTGGCGAGCGGGGCGCATGCGGTCCGGCCCGGTCACCTACCGGGTCGCCGAGGTCGCCGGAGAGATCACCGTCGACGCCTGGGGCGACGGCACCGACGAGCTGCTGGACGAGGTCCCCGGGCTGCTCGGCCACCAAGACGACTGGTCGGGGTTCGAGCCGCGCATCCCGCTCGTCGCGCGTGCTCTGCAGCGTCACCCGGGCCTCCGCCTGCCCACCCAGCGCCGGATCTTCGAGACGCTCGTCCCCGCGATCCTCGAGCAGCGGGTGCCCTCCGTCGACGCGTACGCAGCCTGGCGGCGTCTGCTCCGCGCTCACGGCGAGCCCGCCCCCGGACCTACCCCGGTCCCGATGGTCGTCCCGCTCGCGCCCGAGCAGTGGCGCGCGCTCCCCTCGTGGGCGTGGCACCGCGCCGGAGTCGACCCTGCACGGTCCCGCACCGTCGTGCAGGCCGCGCAGCGGGCCACGGCCGTCGAGCGGCTCGTCGACCGGTCGTACGCCGAGGTGTCGGCGGGGCTGCGGTCGCTCCCGGGCATCGGCGTGTGGACCAGCGCCGAGGTGAGGCAGCGTCTCGGTGACCCCGACGCCGTCTCGGTCGGCGACTACAACCTGGCCAAGGACGTCGGCTGGGCCTTCGTCGGCGAGCCGGTCGACGACGCGGCGATGCTCGAGATCCTGGAGCCCTGGCGCGGCCACCGGGGCCGGGTGATCAACCTGCTGTACGCCGACGGGGTGCTCCGCCGTCCGCGCCGCGGCCCTCGCCTCACCCTGATGGACCACCGGCGCCGCTGACCGGATCGGTCACTCTCGTGCCGTATCAGCCGACTCGGGTCATGATGTCCTCATGCGACGTTCGGGGGACGTCGCGCTCCGGGTTGTCGTGCTGCTGGGAGTCTGGATCGTCCTCGGACGGACCGTCGGGCTCCTGGTCGGCGGCACCCCCGACGCGACGATCGCATCCGCGGTCGTGACCACAGCGGTGTGGTTCGCGACGGCCGGAGCCGTCGCGCTCCGCGACGGGCGGCGAGGGCTCCCCAAGCCCTACCCCCTGTGGGCCTGCGTCGGCGTCGTGTCCGCCGTCGTCTGCGTCACCTGGCAGTGGGCCGCGAGCGCGATCGCCGCTGGAGGCACCGACGTGACGCTGCTCCGCGACGACCTCCTGGTGCTCTCACCCGGGCTGGTCGTCGGGGCGTGGGGTTGTTCCACCGTCGGTCTGGCGCTCGGTCGGCACGACGCCGCGGCTCGGCGCAGGCGCGAGGCCACCACCACGACCCCCGAGCCCGTCCGCACACCCGTCTTCGCCCGCAGCGCCTTCAGGCGCGCGGTGCTGTCTCACCGGCCGCTGACGGCATCGGCGAGCCGGGCGATCCGCGACGTCCGCCCGCCTCGCGAGTCCTCGCGGCGATCCGCCGCACGATAGGCCGCGTACATCGCCTGCACCCCCAGCCACCGCAGCGGCTCGGGCTCCCAGCGCCGGGTGCGGTGACCGACCCACGGCAGCGCCGTCAGGGCGCTCTCCTCGCCGAGGACGAGGTCGCGCAGCGTCCGCCCGGCCAGGTTCGTGGTCGCCACCCCGTGCCCGGTGTAGCCGCCCGCGGCCGCCAGCCCGGTCGTACGGTCGAGCGTGACCGTCGCGCACCAGTCGCGCGGGACCCCGAGCACCCCCGCCCAGGCATGGTCCAGACGAGCGCCGGCGGCTGCGGGGAAGCGCCGCGCGAGCACGTCACGAAGGCTGTCGATGGTCGCGCGCTGGGTCGCGCCGTCGTGGTCGGTGCGCGAGCCATAGCGGTACGGCACGCCGCGACCGCCGATCGCGATCCGGTCGTCGGCCGTCCGCTGGGCGTACATGTAGGCGTGGGCCTGGTCGCCGACCGTCTCGTAGCCCGACCAGCCGATGGTGTCCCAGACGGCCGCGCCCAGCGGTTCGGTGACGACCATCGCGGAGTTCATCGGGAGCCAGGTGCGCCGCAGACCTGGCAGGGAAGCGGTGAAGCCCTCGGTCGCCCGCACGACGTACGTCGCGGCGACGGTGCCCGTCGCCGACCCGCTCCGGAACCGGACGCGACGCGGCTCGATCGCGGTCACCGCAGTGCCCTCGTACACCTCGACGCCCAGGCGCTCGACCGCGGCGGCCAGCCCGGTGACCAGCTTGGCGGGGTGGAGGCGTGCGCAGTGCGGGGTCCAGAGGCCGCTGACCGCCTCGGCGACGGCGACCCGGGCGGCGACGTCGCCGGCGTCCAGCAGCTCGTGGTCGTGGTCGCCCCAGGACTCGGCGTACGCGTGGTCGGCCCGGAGCCGCTCGTCCTGCGCCGCGTTGCAGGCGACGGTGAGCTCGCCGCCCTTGACCACGTCGGCGTCGATGCCCTCGGAAGCTGCGACGGCGATCACCTCGTCGACCGTCGCCTTCATCGCCTCGCTGAGCGCCACGACGCCCTCGCGGCCACGGGCTGCGGCGTACACCTCCCGCGAGCCCGCCATCGCCGACGTGAGCCAGCCACCGTTGCGACCCGACGCACCGTAGCCGCAGACCTCGCGCTCGAGCACCGCGATCCGCAGGGTCGGCTCGGCCTGTGCGAGGTAGTAGGCGGTCCAGAGTCCGGTGAAGCCCCCGCCCACGATCGCGACGTCGACCCGGTGGTCGCCCCCGAGCGGCGGACGGGTGGGCTTGGTACGGCCGAGCTCGCTCATCCAGTAGGAGACTCCACCGTTGACCAGGGGTGCGTCGCTCACAGCGCGACGGCCTTGCCGCTGACCCGCACGCGCGGCGAGTCGCTGCTCAGGGTCACATGGATGAGGCTCGGCCGGCCCATGTCGACACCCTGCTCGATGGTGAACGACGCGGCCGGCGAGGCGAGGCCGTGGTGAGCGAGGTAGGCCCCGAAGGCAGCTGCGGCCGCTCCGGTGGCAGGGTCCTCGACCACACCACCGACCGGGAAAGGATTGCGCGACTGGTAGGTGTCGTAGTGGTCGGGCCAGACGAGCTGGAGGGTGGTGAGCCGAGACCGCTCCATGACGTCGCGGAGCTGGTCGAAGTCGTACGACAGTCGTGCGAGCCGCTCGCGGGTTCGGGTGACGAGGACGAGGTGCCAGACGCCGGCGTTGGCGCACGAGACCGGATAGCGGGGGTCGAGGTCGTCGCGAGCCCATCCGAGCGCGTCGAGCACCTCGGCGACGAGGGACGTGTCGGCCGGGACGACCTGCGGGTCCACGCTGGTCAGCGTCGCCCACAGCCGACCGTCGCGTTCGACCGTGTCCACGTCGATCGTCCCGGCCGGCGTGTGCATGGTGAGCGCGCCGGCACCCGCGCGCTCGGCCACCGCGACGGCGGACGCGATGGTCGCGTGCCCGCAGAACGGGACCTCCGCCTCGGGGGCGAAGTAGCGGACGTCGTAGACCCGCCCGCCCTCGTCACGGGGCACGAGGAACGCCGTCTCCGAGTAGCCGACCTCGGCCGCCGTCGCGAGCATCTCCGACTCGGTCATCCCAGCAGCGTCGAGCACGACGCCAGCGGGATTGCCGCCCGCCGGGTGGTCGGAGAACGCGGTGTAGCGCAGCACGTCAGGCATGGAGGTCACGCTAGCCCGGACCAGGTCGGCGCCACGGTCGGACCGACAACCTAGGACCGGCGACCCAGGAAGGCGACCAGCCGCTCGGTCCCGGACGCCTCGGGCCCGACCGGGACCTCGTCGCCGATCTGGCCACTGGTCCGCATGAGGTCGCCGAGCTCGTCGGTCCGCCCGCGGGCCCACGCGATGTCACGGTCCTCGGTCGTGTCGGTCATGGGGAGAGCGTAGGACCGCGTCCCGACATCGTCACCGCTCAGCGCGGTACGTGCATCATCCAGTCGCGAGGCACCCGGCCGGCGGGTCCCGGGGACGGCTGGTCGTCCGGGTGCGAGGTCGGCGGCGCCAGCTGGGGGCCGGTGAGGATCGACTCCTCCTCGTAGTCGTAGAACCAGTCCTCGCCCGGCTCGTACGACTGGACATAGCGGTGCCCGGTGGCTTTCCAGTGGGCCGTGGCGTGCGCGGCCGGCGAGGAGTCGCAGCAGCCGACGTGCCCGCACTGGGCGCAGCGCCTCAGGTGGAACCACCACCCCTGCGGGTCGGCCGCGTCGCACTCCGCGCACCCAGGTCCGCTCGGTGGCACGCTCACGTCGATGCCGTCCGTCATGGCAGCCCCCCTTCGGGTCCCGTCACAGGCTACGTCGCCCGGTCGCCCGCCACCTGTCGAAGCCCGTGCCACGATGGAGCCATGGCTGACGAGGAGGAGCGCGAGCACGACAACGAGTTCGCCTTCCGCTGGTCGTACGGCAACCCTGAGGCGCCGTTCACGATCGTGGAGTTCGGGGACTTCGAGTGCCCCTACTGCGGGGCGGCCAAGCCGGTGCTGCACGACCTGATCGAGGGCTCCGAGGGACAGGTTCGCCTGATCTGGCGCCATTTCCCGCTGTTCACGGTGCATCCGTTCGCGCTCACCGCCGCGTTGGCCGCGGAGGCCGCCGGCAACCAAGGAGCGTTCTGGCCGATGGCCGGTCTGCTCTTCAAGAACCAGAACAGCCTCGACGACGCCTCGATCGTGCGGTACGGGAAGCAGCTCGACCTCGACACCGACCAGCTCGTCGGTGACGCGGCGCAGGCCTACGCCAGTGCGGTCCGCGCCGACTACGTCGAGGGCATCGAGGCAGGGGTGCACGGGACCCCCACGCTGTTCGTCAACGGAGAGCCGTACACCGACGCGGTCACCGTCAAGGACCTCCGCGAAGCCGTCGGGCTGTCACGCCGGCGCGCGCCACGGCCCCTCCGGTAGCGGAGGCGGCCCATCGGCCTCGTCGGGAGAGCACAACGGCAGGCGGTCGCCGAAGTAGCGCAGCACCAGCGCTCCGACCAGCCCTGCAGTCAAGGACCCGAGGAGGATGCCGACCTTGGCCTCGTTGCGCAGCGCCTCGTCGTCGAAGGCGAGCTCGCTGACGAACAGCGCGATGGTGAAGCCGATGCCGCAGAGGAAGGCGCCGCCGACCACGTGCCCGTACTGGACGCGCCCGGGGAGCGACCCGAGCCCGGTGCGGAGCGCGACGAACGCCCCGAGGGTGACGCCGACGACCTTGCCGACGAGCAGGCCGGCGACCACACCGAGCGTGATCGGGCTGCTCATGGCGTCGCCGATCGCGCCGCCGGTCAGAACCACGCCTGCGTTGGCCAGACCGAACAACGGCACGATCAGGTACGAGCTGAGCGGGTGGAGCGCGTCGAGCAGCCGGTCGCTGGTGGGGATGGCCGAGCGTACGGCGGTGACGGCCAGGCGCGACCGCGACGACTCGAGGTCCTCGATCAGCGCACGACCGTAGAACCCCAGGTAGCGCCTAACCTCGTCCTCGCGACCGCGCCGTCGGGTCGGGACCGACAGGCCGACCAGGACACCCGCGAGGGTCGGGTGCAGGCCCGACTCGAGGACGGTGACCCAGAGCCCGATGCCGACGAGGATGTACGGGGGGATCTGCCAGATGCCGACCCACCGCATCCCGAACAGGACCGCGACGAGGACACCGCTCAGCACGAGCGCCTTGATCGACAGGTCGTCGGCGTAGAACGCGCCGAGGAGCGCGATCGCGCCGATGTCGTCGAAGATCGCGAGCGTGAGGAGGAAGACCCGCAGCTGGTCGGGGCACCGCGGGCCGACGAGGGCGAGCACGCCGATCACGAACGCGGTGTCGGTCGACATCGGGACGCCCCACCCCGCCGAGTCCGGCCCCGAGGGCGCGATGAGGAGATAGAGAGCGATCGGGACGGCGAGACCTCCGACCGCGGCGAACAGCGGGACCGACGCTGCACGGAAGCTGCGCAGCTCGCCGACGGTCAGCTCTCGGTTGACCTCGAGTCCGACGACGAGGAAGAAGATCGCCATCAAGGCGTCGTTGACCCAGTCGTGCAGGGACAGGTGCACGCCCCAGCTCCCCACCTCGAGGGTCGTCGCGGTCTCCCAGAGGTGCTCGTACGACTCGCCCGGAAGGTTGGCCCAGACCAGCGCGGCGGTCGACGCGGCCAGCAGGAGCGTGGCGCCCCCACCCTCGGTCGCGAAGTAGCGACGGAGCCCGGGGGTCAGGCGCGGGTACGGCACCACGACGCGCGGCCGCGGTCCTGGACGAGTGGGGACACCGGTGGGAATCGGGTCGGTCACGGACATCAGCGTGCCAGACCGCCGGTTGGTGGGTGGCGCGATCCGTACGCGGGATCGGCAGGAGTCGCATGGTGTGCTGTCGTACCTGATCCTTATTGTCGAGCGGTGACTACCTCGACCACCGGCACCGGCCAGCCCGGCACCACCGTCCCCGCCGGGCGAGACCTGTCCTTCGCCGCGCTCGGCGTCACCGTCCTCCTCTGGGCGTCGGCGTTCGTCGGCATCCGTGCGATCGGCGAGAGCTACTCTCCCGGTGCCCTCTCGCTCGGTCGGCTGGCCGTGGCGGCGATCGCACTCTCGGTGCTCTTCGTCCCGCGGCAGCTGTCGGCCCGACGCGAGCGCCTGCCGCGGGGGCGCACGGCCTGGTTGATCGCCGGCTACGGCGTGCTGTGGTTCGGCGCCTACAACGTCGCGCTCAACGCCGGGGAGCAGCACGTCGACGCGGGCACCGCCGCGATGCTCGTCCAGCTCGGCCCGATCCTCATCGCCGTGATCGCCGGCCTCTTCCTCGGCGAGGGGTTCCCCAAGACCCTGGTGATCGGCCTGGCGATCGGGTTCGCCGGCGTCACGCTGATCGCGCTCGGCGGTGACGGCTCCCGCAACGACCTGGTCGGGGTCGTCCTCTGCGTCCTCGCGGCCGTGCTGTACGCGGCGGGCGTGCTGCTCCAGAAGCCGGTCATGGGCACGGTCAGCCCGCTCACGGTGACCTGGCTCGGCTGCGTCATCGGTGTCGTGACGTGCCTGCCCTTCGTCGGGCAGCTGGTGGAGGAGACCGCCGACGCGCCCACCAGCGCGATCCTCGGTGTCGTCTACCTCGGGCTCTTCCCCACCGCTCTCGCGTTCACGGTCTGGGCGTACGCGCTCCGCCGCGTCGGTGCCGGTCCCGCCAGCGCCACCACCTATCTGGTGCCGGCGATCGCGATCGGTCTCTCCTGGCTGTTCCTCGCCGAGGTGCCCACCCTTCTCGGGTTCGCCGGCGGCGTGCTGTGCCTGGTGGGGGTGGCCGTCACCCGCCTCCGCCGGCGGTGACCGTCAGACCAGCAGGCCTCGGACCAGTCGGCTCAGGACCTCGCCGCACTCCTCCCGGACGCGAGGACGGTCGTCGGGCGACGCCGCGGCGATCGTCATCGCGCACCCCCCGAGCATCGTGAACGCCACCGACGAGGTGGTCTCGATCGGGAGGGCCGGGATGCGCCCGGAGGAGACCAGGCGGGTCACGATCTGCTCGATCAGCCCTGCGGCGTACTCCTCCTCGCACGCCTTCCACTGCTCCCAGCCCAGCGCGATGGGGCCTTGCCGGAGCACGATCTCGGCGTAGTCGGAGTTCGTGGCGTGGTCGAGATAGGCGCTCATCGCGGCGAACGCGCCCGCAACAGGGTCCTCGTGGGCGAGGAAGGCATCGCGGGCTGCGCCCAGCCCTTCGGTCTCCGTCCGCTCCAGCACGGCGCGGTAGAGGTCCTGCTTGTCCTTGAAGTGGTGATAGACCGCGCCGCGCGTGACCTGCGCCGCCGACGCGACCTCGGAGAGGGCCGTCTTGGTGAACCCGCGCTCGACGAACATCGAGGTCGCCGTCGTGAGCAACGCCTCACGCGTCTCCTCGGAGTACTGCTCGCGTCTGCTGCGGGGGCGTGGCATACTCCCAGCATATGACATACACTGTGTATGTGACCGACAGGGCGCAGGTCAGAGACTCCGCGTCTGTCGAACCGGCTCGAGGCCCCGGGACGAGAGGACTCCGATGACCACCTCGACGATCGACCGCTCCGCGTGGGAGCAGACCACGCGGCGCCAGCGCGCCCTCCACGCGCTCACCGAAACCATCAGCCAGGACCCCACCGCGCTGCCGGCTGCCGTGCGCCGCGCCCGGTCGGAGACGTTCGGCTCGCTCGACTCCCTCCTGCTCGCCGCGCATGCGCACTGGGTCCGCACCTTCGAGGCACGCCTCGACCACCTGCTCGAGCAGGGCGGGTACGGCGACCAGGCCGCCGTCGAGCGCGTCTGGCGCGAGACCGCTCAGGTTCTCGACGGAACCGCCGCGCTGCTCGACGCGTACGCCGACCACGAGGTGCTCGCGCGCGCCCACGCCGACCACCGTCGGCGTGCCCGGAGCACGGCGGGTGTCGACCTTCCGTCTCGCTGGGTCGGCGCCTCGCGACCGGCACAGCGCGCCCAGCGACCGGCACAGCGCGTCGAGCGTGCCGGCTGGCGGTGCCGAGCCCGGGCTCTGCTGACGCACTGATCTCACCGGTCAGGACGCGCCAGGTCTCCCAGCTTGTCGGGGTTGCGGACGATGTCGATGGCCGCGACGAGGCCGTCGACCACCGTGAACGACGTGACCGACCAGGTGCCCGTCGAGTCGCACATGACGATGCCGTAGCCGCCGTTCACGAGGGCCGGACGCACCTCGCGCGGCGGTCGCCGCAGGAACCCGAGCATGATGCGGGCCACCTGCACGGCCCCGTGCTGCGCGGCACGAGGGGCGGGCACATTGCCCCCGCCGTCCGAGCGCATCACGACGTCCGGATCGAGCACGCTGACCAACGCCGCCAGGTCACCCCCGGCGCAGGCGGCGACGAAGGCCTCGACGACCTCGCGCTGCTCGCGGACCGACGGGTTCGCCCTCGGGGCACCCTCGCGGACGTCCTTGCGCGCCCGCGCCGCGAGCTGCCGCACCGCTGCCGGCGTCCGACCGACGACACGGGCCACCTCGTCGAAGGACATCCCGAAGACGTCGTGGAACAGGTAGGCCACCCGCTGCGCCGGTGTCAGCTGCTCGAGGACGACGAGCAGGGCCATGCTGACCGACTCGTCGAGGGTCACCCGGTCGGCTGGGTCGATCGCGCGAGAGGCGGCGGCGAGCGGCGGGAGCGGCTCCACGACGGGCTCCGGCAGCCACGTGCCGACGTAACGCTCGCGCCGGGCTTGGGCGCTCCCTAGCTGGTCGAGAGCGAGGTGTCCCACGGTGGTCGTGAGCCACGCGCGCAGGTCTCGGATCGCTCCGCGGTCGGCCCGCTGGAGCCGCAGCCAGGACTCCTGGACACAGTCCTCGGCAGCCGCACGGGAGCCGGTGACGGCGTAGGCCACCCGCTCCAGGTGTGCCCGGTGCTCCTCGAACCCCACGGCGAGGAGCTCGTCGGCGGTGGTCTCGCCGCCGGGAGGGCGCACGTCGTCGATCATGCGTACCGCGCCTTCAGCCACGAGGCGAACGTGGTCATCCCTCGCACGTCGGGGTCGTCGTCGACCAGCGCCCCGGCTCCGACCTCGCGCAGCGGCCCCCACGCGGGCACACGCACCGGGAGGCGTCGGTGACCGGTTGCCACGGACCATGTCCGACCAAGATCTCGCAGAGATGCCACCTGCGGGCCGGCGACCGCGAGCGTGCGACCCACCGGGCCCGAGTCGACGGCGTCGGCGATCGCGTGAGCGACGTCGCCGACGTCGACCGGTTGCAGGGGCGCCTCCACGGAGGGGCGGATCCCGACCTTGGCGGCGCCGGCGAACAGCGTGTCGAGGAGGTCGTGGAACTGGGTCGCCCGCACGAGCGTCCACGGGACGGGCCCCGTCCGTACGACCTCCTCCTGCTCGACCTTGGCCCGGTAGTACCCGAATCCGCCCGCGTTCTGGACCTTGTCGCAGCCGACGATGGAGACCACCACGTGGTGGGCTACCCCGACCGCGCTCTCCACCTCCAGGAGACGCCGGGATCCGTCGATCAGGACCGCCTGCGCTGCCTTGGAGCCGAACCCGTTGCTCGCGTCCACGACCGCCGCGCACCCGTCGAGCACCTCGCGCAGACCCGCTCCGGTGCTCAGGTCCACCGGATGACTCGCGCTGCTGCGGCTCGCCCGCCGCACCTCGTGACCGCGCGCCTGCAACGCGGCGACCACCACGCTGCCCAGCGTGCCCGTCCCCCCGATGACTGCGACCCTCATTGTCGTCCCCTTCGCTGTGGAAGTGCTCCTACTGAGGGGACGGCGCAGCGGGCGCCGGTGTGACATGTGGCGTTATGGGACCTCGTACGGTCGCTCCGGGGGCGTCCCCGGGAGTCCGAGCAACGGGAACAGGCGGGTGTCCAGGAAGGTCGAGATGTTCGTGACCTCGCCGCCCTGGACGTCGAGGACAGTGATCGACCACGGGACGAACCCGCCCTCGGGCGCGGGCCGCCACTGCGCCAGCGCTGGAGCGCCGTTGACACTCATCGGCTCCACGCGAGATCCCAGACACTCCTTGCCGGGCCCCTCCATCCACGTCCGGATGTCCTCCCGTCCCTGGAGCCACATGACAAAAGGGGGCATGCTCTGCGTGGCGTCCTCTCTCAACAGGGACACGAAGGTGTCCATGTCGTACGCCTCGAACGCGGCGACGTACTTCGCGAGAAGCTCCTGCTGATCGGCGTCGAGCTCGTCGTAGGTGTCTCCGGACGTCGACCGCACCGTGCTCAAGGTCGCCCGGGCCCGCTGGAGCGCGCTGTTGACGGAGGCGACCGACGTGTCGAGGAGGTCGGCGACCTCGGCAGCCCTCCACCGGAGCACCTCACGGAGCACCAGCACCGCACGCTGACGCGGCGGCAGATGCTGCAGAGCCGCCACGAACGCGAGTCTGATCGACTCACGGCCTGCTGCCACCTCCGCGGGATCGGCCGAGTCGGGGATGATGCGCTCGTCGAGCATCGGCTCCATCCACGCCTCGTTGGCGCGCTGCGCCGCGAGCGAGTGGACGACCGGCTGCCAGGCGGTCGCGGAGAGGTCCATCGGGCGGGCGCGCCGCTGGCCGGAGCCGAGGATGTCCATGCAGACGTTGGTCGCGATCCGGTAGAGCCAGGACCGCAGGGACGATCGGCCCTCGAACTTGTCGAGGCTTCGCCAGGCGCGAACCATCGTCTCCTGGACGGCGTCCTCGGCATCGAACGCAGAGCCCAGCATGCGGTAGCAGTAGCCGGTCAGCTCCCGGCGATAGGTCTCGAGCTCGAGCTCGGTCGTTGCAATGGCCGTCATGGTCCCTCCCCCATCCGCAGCAGTTTCCCACCGCCACACCCACAGGAAAACGTACGCAACTGACAGTTCTCGGACGAGCGAGTTGTCATCCGGTTGCCGGGGCCCGTGGCCGGAACCGGTCACAGGGCTAGCGGAGTGACCTACGTCACTCTAGCGTCTGTTGAAACGTTCCAAACGTTTCCAGCGAAGGAGCCACCGTGGGAATCCCACCCCGCCCTCTCGTTCTCGTCGCCGCAGCCGCACTCCTGCTCGGCCTCCAGACGCCCGCCGCCGCCACGATCGACGCCTCAGCCTCCACCGCCGCCACCGCGTCGTCCGCTCCGCCGACGGTCGGCGCGCTCCGGGTCAACGGAACGGAGAACCCGCTCGGGATCGACGGCAGGAAACCACGCCTGGGCTGGCAGCTCGACGCGGACCGCCGCGGCGTCACCCAGAGCGCCTACCAGGTCCGCGTGGCGCGCAGCGAAGCGCGGCTGAGCGACCCCCACGTGTGGGACAGCGGCAAGGTCGAGTCCCGCCAGTCCGTCGAGGTGCCTTACGGCGGGCCTGCGCTTGCCTCCGGCACCGGCTACGTGTGGTCGGTCCGGGTCTGGGACGACACGGGCGCGGCGTCGTCGTGGAGCGACCCCGCCACGTTCGAGACCGGTCTCCTCACGGCCTCGGACTGGAAGGCCGCGTGGGTCGGCGCCGCCCGCCCAGAGCTGGGCGCGCAGTGGACGGACTACACGATCGAGTTCACGGCCTCGCGCATCTCCGGCGCCCTCGGCGTCTACTTCCGCGGCCGCGACACCGAACACGCCTACATGTGGCAGATCAGCGAGGCGGAGAAGTCGCTGCGACCGCACGTCAAGGACGGCGGATACCGAGTCCTCCCGGCCACGCCGTTCCCTGCCGGCTTCGACTTCGCGGCCGAGCACCGCTACCGCGTCGAGGTCGACGGCACGACGATCAGGACCTCGGTGGACGGGGCGCTGCTCGACGAGCGCACCGACGCAACCTTCACCGGCCCCGGCGCCCTCGGCTTCCGCACCAGCGCACCCGAGACCGGGCTGGTGCACGACGTGGTGGTCACCTCCGACGACGGCACCACGCTCGTCGACACCACCTTCCCCGCTGGCGACCGCACCTTCTCTGCCGGCACGGTCGCCGACGGCACGCTCAAGGTCGACGCCGCCGGCCCCGAGGTGTGGCTGCGACGCGACGATCCCGTCCCCCTGCTCCGCAAGGAGTTCGACCTGGCGGGCAAAGAGGTGGAGCGTGCGCGCGTCTACGCGTCCGCGCGCGGCGTCTACCGCCTGCACCTCAACGGCGAGCGTGTCGGCGACCACGAGCTCGCCCCCGGCTGGACCGCGTACGACAAGCGCATCGACCACCAGACGTACGACGTCACCGACCTCGTCCGCTCCGGCGACAACGCCTTCGGGGCCGAGCTCTCCCGCGGCTGGTACACCGGCAACATCGCGATGTTCGGCCCCAACACGTACGGCACCGACACCTCCCTGATCGCCCAGCTCGTGGTCGACTTCACCGACGGCACCTCGACCACGGTCGCGACCGACGGCTCCTGGAACGCGACCGACGGCCCTGTGCGCGCGGCCGACCTGCTCGACGGCGAGACCTTCGACCGGCGGCGTGCCGACGCCCTCGGTGACTGGGACGAGCCGTCGTACGAGCCCGAGGGCTGGACCGACGTGGTCGTCCGCGACGAGCCGGTGGACACGCTCGAGCCCCAGACCGCGCCGCCGGTCCGCGTGACCCAGGAGCTCACCGAGACCCGCCGGATCGACTCTCCGACCGACGGTGCCCACCTCTACGACCTCGGCCAGAACATGGTCGGCCACGTCCGCCTGACCCTCGACGGCGACAAGGGCGACACGGTCCGGATCCGTCACGGCGAGGTGCTCAATCCCGACGGCACCCTCTACACCGCCAACCTCCGCAGCGCGAAGGCGACCGACTACTACACGCTCGGCTCCGACGGCCCCGAGACGTACGAGCCCGCGTTCACGTTCCACGGATTCCGCTACGTCGAGGTCACCGGCGTCGATGAAGCGCCGGACGCCGAGGACGTCGTGGGTGTCGTCGTGGGCACCGACGGAGAGCTCACCTCCGAGCTCGACACCTCCTCCGACCTCGTCGACCAGCTCCACCGCAACATCGTCTGGGGCATGCGGGGCAACTTCCTCTCGATCCCGACCGACACCCCGGCTCGCGACGAGCGGATGGGGTGGACCGGTGACATCAACGTGTTCGCCCGCACGGCGGGCTACGACATGGACGCGCAGACGTTCCTCGACAAGTGGCTCCAGGACCTCCGCGACACCCAGCGCGCCAACGGGTCGCTGCCGGGCGTCGCGCCGATCGTGCCCGGACGGTTCGACGGCGGGTACGAGTCGGCGGGGTGGATGGACGCCGGCGTGCACGTGCCGTGGACGCTGTGGCGGGCGTACGGAGACACCGAGGTGATCCGCGACAACTACACGATGATGAAGAAGTACGTCGACTTCCTCGACGCCGACTCGACCAACCACATCCGGTCGGCCGGCGGATACCTCGACTGGCTCAACCTCGACGACCCGACGCCGGCCGACGTGCTGGACACCGCCTTCGTCGCGAAGAGCACCCGCGAGTTCGCGCAGATGGCTGAGGCGATCGGCAACGACGCGGACGCTGCGGCCTACCAGGCACGGTACGAGGCGATCCGCGCTGCGTACCAGGACGCCTTCGTCGCCGCCGACGGGACGGTGAAGGGCGACAGCCAGACCTCGTACATCCTCACGATCATCAACGACCTGGCACCGGCCGACCGGCTCGACGCGGTGGTCGACCAGTTCGTCGAGACGCTCGAGCGCCGCGACTACCACCTCTCGACCGGCTTCCTCGGGGTCGACGGACTGCTGCCGGCGCTGACGAAGGCGGGCCGCACCGACATCGCGTACCGGCTCCTGCAGAACGAGGACTACCCCTCCTGGGGGTACGAGATCGGCAAGGGCGCGACCACGATCTGGGAGCGCTGGAACTCGATCAACCCCGACGGCACCTTCAACGACGTCGGCATGAACTCGTTCAACCACTACGCGTACGGCGCTGTCGGCGAGTGGATGTACCGGACGATGGCCGGGGTCTCCGAGCTCGAGCCGGGCTACCGCAAGGTGCTGGTCGCGCCGGAGCCGGGCGAGGGCATCGACCACGTGACGTTTGCGGTCGAGACGCGCTACGGCACGGTCCGCAGCGCGTGGAAGAAGGTCAGCGGCGGGCTCGATCTCGAGGTGTCCGTGCCGGCGAACACGACGGCGGAGATCCGGATCCCGGCACCAGGCCGCTGGGCGGTGACCGAGGGCGGTGGTGCCGCGGAGTCGGCCGACGGGGTGCGGTTCGTCGCGTACGAGGACGGGCACGCCGTGTACGAGGTGGGGTCGGGCGACTACCGCTTCGGCATCGACCGCGCGCTCGGCGAGCTGGGTGAGGCGGCCGCGGACGTGGACGTGCTGGCCGGGCAGGTCGACGCGCTGGCGACGAAGGGCCTGCTGACGCGGCTGCTGAAGCGGCACCTGCAGGCCGAGGTCGCCACGCTGGACCGCCAGGTCGAGCAGGCTCGCGCGGCTCGCGCCGAGGGCGACCGTGACACCGCGGCAACACGAACTCACCAGGCGCTCGCCACCGTGTCGGCGCTCGAGCTGTGGGTTGACCTGCAGCGCGTGCTGCGGCTGGTCGACACACCGACCGCCGCGTCGCTGAAGGCGACGCTCGCGCGCATCGACGGGCATCTCTCGGCCGCGTCGGGCGTCATCGTCGGGGCGGTCGCCAAGGCCGAGCCGCGGGGCCCGGTCCACCTGGCGGGCGACACCGTACGGGTCGCGGTGACGTTGCAGAACACCGGCACGAAGTCCCTGCCGAACGTGACGAGCGCGCTGCGCTCGGCATCGGGCTGGACAGTGGAGCCGGTCGGGGCGCGGCCGGCCACGGTCGGCGCCGGGACGACGGTCACCCACCTGTACGACGTGGTCGTGCCTGACGGCACTCCGATCGGTACGGAGACGCTGACGGGCACGGTGTCGTACCGCCAGAGCTGGGGCAGGGCCACGCTCCCGGTCTCCGCCGACGTCGTCGTCTCCCCCACGCTCACGCTCGACTCCGCGGCCGTGGCGCCACAGGCCGCGACCGCAGGCGACGAGGTGACGGTGACGGCGGTCGTCCGCAACCACAGCACGCGGCCGGCCTCGGGCGAGCTGACGGTGTCAGGCCCCGGGGTGACCTCGCCGGCACCGACGTCGTACACGGTGCCGGCCGGCGCCACGGCGGACGTGCCGGTGACGGTGACGGTTCCGACGACGGTCGTCGCAGGCCCGCTGACACTCACCGCCTCGACGGGAGCGACGGAGTCGCAGAAGGCGGCGGCGACCCTCGGCGTGACGTTGACGACGCCGCCGCCCGGTGCCGTCGACCACGTCGACGTGGGCCTCTCCGCGTCGGAGCAGGCGCACGGCCTGACCGCGTCGCCGAACAGCGGCACGAACGTCGAAGCCGGACTGACCCGCCGCTACACGCACTCGTCGTACCCGGGTGGCTGGTTCGAGATGGACCTCGGCGTGCCGGCGGGCAAGGCGTTCGTGCTGCGGGCCGTCGAGACGTACGACGGGGCGCGCCGCAAGACGTACGACATCGTCGTGGACGGTGTGGTCGTGCACTCGCACGACACGAGGCGTACGGAGGGTGGCGAGGGCACGCAGACGTACCAGGTGCTCGTCGACCGGCCCGACCTCACCGCAGACGGCACGGTGCGCGTGAGGTTCCAGGACACCGGCGCCGACTACGACCCGTCGATCGCCGACGTCTGGTCGCTCCCGGTCTCGTAGGCACCCCGCACCCCGCTCGCGGGTCACTCGCTTTGGCTCGCGGGTCACTCTCCTCGGCCCGCGGGTCACTCTCCCGGTCGAGGGCGACCCGCGAGTCCCAGAGAGTGACCCGCGAGTCCCAGAGGGTGACCCGCGGGTGGTCGGGTCAGATGAGGTCGTGGCGTACGGCCCAGACGACGGCCTCGATCGGTGTCGAGACCTCGAGCGCCGAGCACACCCGTGCGCAGACGGCGCCGTACGGTCCGCTCCGACAGGAGGAGGCGACGGCCGACCGCCTCGACCGTGAGCCCTTTCGCGACGAGAGCGAGCAGGACGAGGTCGTCACGGTCGAGCCGACCCTGGCCGTGCCGTGTCACCGTTCCCCCGTCCCCCCGCACGTTGTGGTTACCCCCTGGGGATCAGCCGTAGGAGCTGGGTGACGTGCGACGGCTGCAGCTCGTCGACGCTGCTGACTCCCAGCAGGCGCATGGTGCGCTCGAGCTGGGTGGAGAGGATCTCGATCGCGCGGTCGACACCGGCCCGTCCACCGGCCATCAACCCGTACAGGTAGGCGCGTCCGATGAGCGTGAAGTCGGCCCCCAGGGCGAGCGCCGCGACGATGTCGGCGCCGGACATGATGCCGGTGTCGAGGTGGATCTCGGTCGTGCCCTTGACCTCGCGGGCGACGTCCGGCAGCAGGTGGAACGGGATGGGCGCTCGGTCGAGCTGACGGCCACCGTGGTTGGAGAGCACGATCGCATCGACACCCATCTCGGCGAGACGCGAGGCGTCCTCGACGCTCTGCACCCCCTTGACGACGAGCTTGCCCGGCCACTGCTCCTTGATCCACGCGAGGTCCTCGTAGTCGACCGTCGGGTCGAACATCGTGTCGAGGAGCTCGGCGACCGTGCCCGACCAGCGGTCGAGCGAGGCGAACGCCAGGGGCTCGGTCGTGAGGAAGTTGATCCACCAGGCCGGCCGCGGGATCGCGTTGACCACTGTCCGCGGCGTGAGCGTGGGCGGGATCGTCATGCCGTTGCGGGTGTCGCGGAGCCGCGCGCCGGCCACCGGGACGTCGACGGTCACGACGAGCGCCTCGAACCCCGCCGCGGCGGCGCGCTCGACCAGCGCCATCGACCGCTCGCGGTCCTTCCACATGTAGAGCTGGAACCAGTTGCGCCCTGCCGGGTTGGCTGCCCGTACGTCCTCGATCGAGGCAGTGCCCATCGTCGACAGCGCGAACGGGATGCCGGCCGCTCCCGCCGCGCCCGCCCCGGCGTACTCGCCCTCGGTCTGCATCATGCGGGTGAAGCCG
This sequence comes from Mumia sp. zg.B21, assembly GCF_019550855.1. NCBI lineage: Bacteria > Bacillati > Actinomycetota > Actinomycetes > Propionibacteriales > Nocardioidaceae > Mumia > Mumia sp. zg.B21. The sequence continues at coordinate 90,583 of NZ_JAHWCJ010000002.1, forward strand.
GTCGGCGCGATCCCGAACGGCAGCGCCGACGTGGCGCCGAGGACCTGGCACGAGGTGTCGACCTTGGAGACGTCGCGGAGGATCCGAGGGTGGAACGTCACGTCCTGGAACGCCTGACGCGCTCGGGCCAGCGACAGCTCCTCCTCAGCGGCTCCGTCGGTGTAGTCGAACGCCGGGCGTGGGGTCCGCCGCTTCGCGATCGTACGGAGATCGTCGATCGTGAGGGCCGACGCGAGCCGACGCTCGCGCGGGCTGAGGACCGGCTTCTTGAACTTCAGCAGCGGTCCGAGATCGCGGGGGTGGGGTACGCGTCGATCCATCAGGAGACCTTTCCGAGCGGGCGAGGAAGATAGTGCTGCTGGTCCAGCGTGCTCCCGACGAGAGCGCGGAGCGCGTCCAGGTCGCCGGACAAGGCGCCGAGCGTCCGGCCCTGCACGAGCGCGTTGCCGAGCGCGGTGGCCTCCACCGGTCCGGCGAGCACCTCGAGCCCCGATCGGTCGGCGGTGAGCTGGCACAGCAGCCCGTTGAGCGCGCCACCACCGACGATCTGGATCCGGCGGACCCGGCGACCCGCGAGCTCCGCGGCGCGGCGGAGCGTGGTCGCGAACGCCTCGGCGAGGCTCTCGAGGATCGCGCGTGTCGTCTCCGGGCGACCGGTCGGCGGCCGCAGGCCGTGCTCTGCGGCGTACGCGCGGATCCGCGCCGGGACGTCGCCCGGCGGGAGGAAGCGCGGGTCGTCGACGTCGAAGAGCAGCGGTGTCTCGACCTCGGCGGCGGCAGCCAGCAGGGACGCCAGCTCGACCGGTCGCCCGTCCTCGCGCTCCCACGTGCGTACGGACTCGCTCAGCAGCCACAGACCCATCACGTTGTGGAGGAACCGGACGCGCCCGTCGACGCCCCCCTCGTTCGTGAAGCCTGCCTGCCGTGCCGCGTCGTCGAGGACAGGTCGCTCGAGCTCGAGCCCGGCCAGCCCCCAGGTGCCGCACGACACGTACGCGTCGTCCGGCCCCAGCACCGTGCCGGCGACCGCCGAGGCCGTGTCGTGCGAGCCCACCGTGGTGACGGTCAGGTCGTGCCCGCCGAGCTCCGCCGCGATGTGCGGCAGCAGCCCTCCGAGCGTGGTCCCCGGGGCGACCAGCGGCGCCAGGAGGTCCGGCGCGATGCCGAGCGTCTTGGCGAGGTCGGTGTCCCAGGTGCCGGTCGTCACGTCGAGCAGGCCCGTGGTCGAGGCGTTGGTGAGCTCGGTCCCGACGTGGCCGCTCAGCCAGTGCCCGATGAGGTCCGGCACCATCAGCATCGTGTCGGCGTGCTCCAGGTGGGTGCCGTCGGCGACGAGCTGGAAGACCGTGTTGAACGGCAGGTGCTGCAGCCCGTTGCGCGCATAGAGGGCAGCGGGCGCCACAGTCGCGTGCACGGACTCCACGGCGGCCGCGGTGCGGCTGTCGCGGTAGTGGAACGGCGTCGAGACCATCCGCCCGTCCCGCAGCAGGGCGTAGTCGACCGCCCAGCTGTCGACCGCCACGCCGGCGAGGCCGGGCGTGGAGCGTACGGCGAGCCGCAGGCCGTCGACGACCTCGCGGAAGAGCCCGACGACGTCCCAGTGCAGACCGTCGGGCAGCCGCACCGGTGCGTTCGCGAACCGGTGCACGACCTCCAGCCGCGCACCGTCCGGGCCGACCTCGGCCACCACCACGCGTCCGCTGGTGGCGCCGAGGTCGACCGAGGCGACGTGGACAGGCTCAGACATGCACCGGCCTCAGCGCAGGAACGCGGCGGCGACGCCGGCGTCCACGGGGATGTGCAGCCCGGTCGTGTGGCTCAGCTCGGCGCTGCAGAGGACGAACACCGCGTTGGCGATGTTGGCAGGCAGCACCTCGCGCTTGAGGATGGTCCGCTGCGCGTAGAACTTGCCGAGGTCCTTCTCCTCCACGCCGTAGACCGCGGCGCGGTTCGCGCCCCAGCCGCTGGCGAAGATGCCCGAGCCCTGGACGACACCGTCGGGGTTCACGCCGTTGACCTTGATGCCATACGCGCCGAGCTCGGCCGCGAGCAACCGGACCTGGTGCGCCTGGTCGGCCTTCGCCGCGCCGTACGCCACGTTGTTGGGGCCGGCGAAGATCGAGTTCTTCGAGGAGATGTAGACGATGTCGCCGCCCATCTCCTGCTCGATCATCACCTTCGCCGTGGCCTTCGAGACGAGGAACGACCCCTTGGCCATGACGTCGTGCTGGAGGTCCCAGTCCTTCTCGGTGGTCTCCAGCAGCGAGCGCGAGAGCGAGAGGCCGGCGTTGTTGACGACGAGGTCGACACCGCCGAACGCGAGCACCGCCGCGTCCACGGCTGCCTGGACGGCGTCGGCGTCGGAGACGTCGACCTGGACGCCGACCGCGACGTCGGTGCTCCCGAGCTCGGCCGCAGCCTCCTGGGCCTTCTCCAGATCGAGGTCGGCGATGACGACGCAGGCGCCCTCGGCGGCGAGCTTCTCCGCGGTGGCCCTGCCGATGCCGGACGCAGCGCCGGTGACGAGCGCGACGCGGGTGGCCAGCGGCTTGGGCTTCGGCATCCGCTGGAGCTTGGCCTCCTCCAGCGCCCAGTACTCGATGCGGAACTTCTCCGACTCGTCGATCGGCGCGTATGTCGAGAGCCCCTCGGCGCCGCGCATCACGTTGATCGCGTTGACGTAGAACTCACCGGCGACGCGGGCGGTCTGCTTGTCCTTGCCGAAGCTGAACATGCCGACACCCGGGACCAGCACGATGAGCGGATCGGCACCACGGATCGCGGGGCTGTCCGACGTCGCGTGCCGGTCGTAGTACGCCTGGTAGTCCTCGCGGTAGGACCCCGCGAGCTCCTTCAGGCGGGCGATCGAGTCCTCGACCGACGCGTCCGCGGGGAGGTCGAGCACGAGCGGCTTGACCTTCGTACGGAGGAAGTGGTCGGGGCACGAGGTGCCGAGCTCGGCGAGCCGCGGGTGCTCGGCGTGCGAGAGGAAGTCGAGCACCACGTCGGAGTCGGTGAAGTGGCCGACCATCGGGCGGTCCTGGCTCGCGATCCCGCGGATCGTCGGCGCGAGCGCGGCAGCCTTGGCGCGCCGCTCGTCCTCCGGCAGCGCGGTGTACCCGTCGAGGGCGGGGCCGAACGGCTCGGGCTTGCTGTGCTCCTCGATGTAGGCCGCCGCGGTGCGGATGATCCACAGCGAGTTCTGCTCGGCCTCCTCGGAGGTGTCGCCCCACGCCGTGATGCCGTGCCCGCCGAGGACGCAGCCGATCGCCTGCGGGTTCTTGGCCTTGATCTCGGCGATGTCGAGCCCGAGCTGGAAGCCGGGACGACGCCACGGGACCCAGACGACCTTGTCGCCGAAGATCTTGCCGGTCAGCTCCTCGCCGTCGGCGGCGGTCGCGACCGCGATCCCGGAGTCGGGGTGCAGGTGGTCGACGTGCGCCGCGTCGACGAGCCCGTGCATCGCGGTGTCGATCGACGGAGCGGCACCACCCTTGCCGTGGAGGCAGTAGTCGAACGCCGCGACCATCTCGTCCTCGCGCTCGACGCCCGGGTAGACGTCGACGAGCGCACGCATGCGGTCCAGGCGCAGGACGGCGAGGCCGGACTCCTTGAGCGTGCCGAGGTCGCCTCCCGAGCCCTTGACCCACAGGAGCTCGACGGCCTCGCCGGTGACCGGGTCGGTGTCGGTGCCCTTGGCAGACGTGTTGCCACCGGCGTAGTTGGTGTTGCGCGGATCGGCGCCGAGGCGGTTCGAGCGCTCGATGAGCGCCTTCGCGGTCTCGTTGGCGGCGTTCGCCGTGGTGTTGTCGGACATCGTGCTCATCAGCTCCATCCGGCCTGGGTCCCGCCGACCCGATCGGCCTCGATCTGTTCCTGGTAGCCACTGGCGAGGTAGGCCTGCATCGGGTTGGACGGCAGGCCCTGCGTCTCGCGCCATGCGGCGAGGTCGGTACGTACGTCGGTGTAGAAGGCGTCCATGAAGATCTCGTTGGCAAGGAGGACGTCACCGTCAGCCTGGGCCGCGGTCAGCGCCGCGGTGTCGACGAGCAGCGCACGCGCGGTCATCTCCTGCACGTTGAGCACCGAGCGGATCTGCCCGGGGATCTTCTTCTCGATGTTGTGGCACTGGTCGAGCATGAACGCGACGTCGCCGTCCTTGCCGTACCCGCCGCCACGGACGACCTCGAACAGGATCCGGAAGAGCTGGTACGGGTCCGCCGCGCCCACGATGAGGTCGTCGTCGGCGTAGAAGCGCGAGTTGAAGTCGAACGAGCCGAGCTTCCCGAGGCGCAGCAGCTGGGCGACGATGAACTCGATGTTGGTGCCGGGGGCGTGGTGGCCGGTGTCGAGGCAGACGACCGCGTTGTCCCCGAGGGCGGCGACCTGCGTGTACGCCGTGCCCCAGTCCGGCACGTCGGTGTGGTAGAAGGACGGCTCGAAGAACTTGTACTCGAGCACGAGACGCTGGTCGGCGGACAGGCGCTCATAGATCGTGGCGAGCGACTCCGCGAGGCGGTCCTGCCGTCCGCGCATGTCCGCCTGGCCGGGGTAGTTGCTGCCCTCGGCGAGCCAGATCTTGAGGTCGCGCGAGCCGGTCGCGTCCATCACGTCGATGCACTCGAAGTGGTGGTCGATCGCCTTCTGGCGGATCTTCGGATCGGTGTGGGTCAGGGCGCCGAGCTTGTAGTCGTCGTCCTGGAACGTGTTGCTGTTGATGGTGCCCAGGCCGATGCCCTGGTCCTCGGCGAAGCGGCGCAGCGCCGCGTAGTCGTCGGTCTGGTCCCACGGGATGTGGAGCGCGACGCGCGGGGCGAGGCCGGTGAAGCGGTGGACCGCGGCCGCGTCGGCGATCTTCTCCTCGACCGTACGAGGTGTGCCGGGCGAGCCGAAGACCTTGAAGCGCGTGCCGGAGTTGCCGTAGGCCCAGGAGGGAACCTCGATCTCCTGCTCGGTGAGCCGCGACGCGATGTCGGCGAAGTTCGTCATGTCAGTTGCTCTCTCCTCGCGCACGGGTCTCGCGCGCGGTCGTCTGTGCCGTCGAAGTCTCGGTCGCCTGGTGGGCAGCCAGCTGGTCCTCGAGGTGGAAGATCTCCTCCAGCTCGAGGAAGCCTTCGTCAGGTGCTCCGTCGAGGTCCTCGAAGAGCTCGGCCATCTCGGCCTGCCACCGCCGGTTGACGTCGGTGGCCGCCATCTGGGCGCGGGCCCGCTCGAGCGACTCGGTCTCGAGGTAGCCGATCAGGAGCCCGTCGGGGCGGAGGAACAGCGAGTAGTTGTGCCAGCCGGCGGCGTCCAGGGCCTCCAACATCTCTGGCCACACCGCGGCGTGGCGCCGGCGGTACTCGTCGATCCGGTCCTGCCGGACCTGAAGCTGGAAGCACACGCGGCGCATCGTTCCTCCGGAAGTGTTCGGGAGTGGTTCCCGGTCACCCCTGGCCGCAGGGGCGACCGGGAACCACGTCGTGGTGCCGGGCGGGTGGCCCGGCGAGCTCAGACCTCCTGGTCAGAGGTGCTGTGCTCGGGCGTACGACTCGTCCGAGACGTCAGGTCTCAGAACTGGAAGTCGTCGATGTTGTCCTTGTTGAACTCGAGCGGGTCGCCGAGGAGCACGACACCGTCGGCGCCGACGGTGTACTCGCCGAGCTTGCCCGCCTCGAACGTGTCACCCTCTTCGCCCTTGATGTCGCCGTCGACGAGCGCCTTGGCGGCGAAGGCGGTCAGGTAGCCGAGGTCCTCGGGGTTCCAGAGGGCGAAGGAGCCGACCGTGCCGTTCTTGACGTACTCGCGCATCTGGTCGGGCGTGCCCAGACCGGTGAGCTGGACCTTGCCCTTGTACTGCGAGTCCGAGAGGTAGCGCGCCGCTGCGGCGATGCCGACCGTGGTGGGCGAGACGATGCCCTTGAGGTCGGGGTGCTTCTGCAGGAGTGCGGCGGTCTTGTCGAACGACGTCTGGTCGTCGTCGTCGCCGTAGACCGTCTCGACGAGCTGGATCTTCGGGTGGTTCGCCTTGAGATCCTCCTCCATGAGCTTGATCCACTCGTTCTGGTTCGTCGCGTTCGCCGACGCCGAGAGGATCGCGATCTTGCCCTGGTCGCCGATGGCCTTGGCGATGAGCTCGACCTGCTTGGAGGCGATGCCCTTCGCATCCGCCTGGTTCACGAAGAGGTCGCGGTACTCCGGCTTGGTGTCGGAGTCGAAGGTGACGACCTTGGTGCCGGCGTCACGCGCCTCCTGGAGCGCGTCGCCGATGGCCTCGGGGTCGTTGGCCGAGATCGCGATGGCGCCGGTGCCCTGCTGGGTCAGCGTGTTGATGTAGCTGACCTGCGAGTCGGGGGTCGCCTCGGACGGGCCGACCTCCTTGAAGGTGCCCTCGAACTCCTCGACGGCAGCCTTGCCGCCCTTGGAGGACGTCTCGAAGTAGGGGTTGCCGAGGTTCTTGGGGAGGAAGGTGACCGAGACGTCGTCGCCGCCGCCTCCGCCGTTACCCTCGTCGTCGCTCCCGCCGCAGGCGGCGAGCACCAGGCTCATGCCCAGCACGGCGGCGACGGCCGGGACGAACCGCGCGAGGCCGCGTCGCCTCGTGGTCTGTGTGGTCATCGGTCTTCTCTCTCTCGATTGCTGACCGGCCCGTCCGGGTCGGCCTGGGGGGTGGTGCTGTTGGGCTCGGGGGCGCCACGACGTCGCCGGCTGCCGATCCAGCCGAGGACGCTGGAGCCCACGACGGAGACGACCAGCAGCAGGCCGGTGACGATGTTGATGACGTCGGCGGTCTGGTCGGCCAGGCGCAGTGCGCTGCCGATCGCCCCGATGAGGAGCACGCCGGCGATCACGCCGGGGAGTGCGCCACGTCCGCCGAAGATGGAGACGCCGCCGAGCAGCACGGCGGCGATGACCTGGAGCTCCATGCCGTTGGCGTTGTCGCCGCGGGCGCTGCCGTAGCGCAGCGTGTAGTAGATGCCTGCCATGGCCGACACGACACCGGTCAGCATGAACAGCACCAGCTTGGTGCGCTCGACCCGGATCCCGGAGAACCGGGCGGCGCCCTCGTTGAGGCCGATCGCGAAGATGCCGCGGCCGAAGGCGGTGAAGTGGAGCAGGACGATGAAGAGGACGGCCAGCACCGCGAACACGATCATGATCGACGGGATGTCTGACTCGCCGATCCGGCCGCGTGCCCAGTCGGTCCACGCCTCGGGGAAGTCGGTGACGGCGGTGGTGCCGAGCAGGCCCACCGCGATCCCGCGGTAGAGCGCGAGCGTGCCGATCGTGACGGCCAGCGACGGCAGCCCGACCACGGTGACGAGGAAGCCGTTGAACGCACCGCAGACGACCCCGACGAGCAGGGCGGCGACCGCCGCGAGGACGACGGGCGTGCCCTTGTCGTAGAGCACGCCGAACGACACGCTCGCGAGCGCCACGGTGCTGGCGACCGAGAGGTCGATCTCTCCGGTGATGATCACGAGCGTCATCGGGAGCGCGATCAGGAGGATCGGGGCGACGTCGAGGAGGAGGTACGTGATGGTGATCGGCCGGTCGAAGAACGGCACGGTCGCCGAGGCGTACAGGTAGACGACGACCAGGGCGGCCCAGACCGCGACGTCGCGGCTGAGCAGGACCCGCTGCCACAGCGGACGCTGATGGTCGCGGTAGGTCCGGTCGCGCGAGGGCGTGGAGGTGTCGGAGGGGTCGATCAGGCTGGTCATTCGGCGTCCCTCTCTGCCAGCAGCTTCTTGTGCTGTCGGTCCTTGAGGACCTTGTCCAGCACGATCGCGACGATGATGAGCAGGCCGACGACCGCGCGCTGCCAGAAGTCCTGGATGCCGAGGATCGGGAGACCGCGGTTGATCGTCATGAGGAGGTACGCGCCGACCGCCGCCCCGAGGACGGTGCCGCTGCCGCCGAAGATCGCGACGCCACCGATCACGGCGGCGCCGACCGCCTCGAACTCGATGCCGAGCCCGGCGCCGGAGCTGATGGTGCCGTAGCGCGCGACGTAGAGGACGGCCGCGAGCCCGGCCAGACCGCCGGAGACCGCGAAGGCGACGAGGGTGCGCTTGGTCTTGGGCAGCCCGTAGAGCGTGGCGGCCTCGGGGTCGGAGCCGAGGGCGTACATCTCGCGCCCGGCGCGCGAGCTGCGCATCAAGACGATGGCGACCCCGAGCACGGCGAACGAGATCCACGCGAGCGTCGGGATGCCGAGCACCGACGACGTACCGAACGTGAGCAGGTCGCGCGGGATGTCGGAGGCGTTGATCCGGTCGGAGCCGGCCCACGACATCATGATGCCGCGATAGACGTAGAGCGTGCCGAGCGTGATCACCAGCGCCGGCACCTTGGCGAACGCGACGAGTGCGCCGTTGATCAGGCCGAGCACGACGCCGAGCAGGATCGCGAGCAGCAGCACGACGATGATCGGCAGCCCTGTGTCGACGAAGAGCCGGCCGGTCGCGTAGGCGACCAGACCGAGGATCGACCCGACCGACAGGTCCACGTTGCGGGTGATGATGACGATCGCCTGGCCGACGGCGAGCACCACGAGGATCGACGGCGTCAGGAAGAGGTCGCGCCAGCCGTCCTTGCTGAAGAGGAACGACGGGTTGATCGCGGTGGTCACGGCCAGGACCACGAGGAAGGCCAGGACGATGCCGGTCTCGCGCGCCTGGAGGACCTTGCGGACCCGGGCGCCGACGCTCGGGGGCGGCGGGGGCGCCGGCGTCGTCGCGGTCGTGGCTGCGGTGCTCATGCGGAGGCTCCCTCGGTGTTGGTCGCCGCGAACATCACGGCCTCGGGGGTCGCCTGCTCACGGCTCAGCTCGGCCGTGATCCGGCCCTCGTGCACGACGACGACCCGGTCGGCCATCCCGAGCACCTCGGGCAGCTCCGACGAGATCATGACGATGCCCATGCCCTCGCCGGCGAGGGCAGACAGGAGCCGGTGCACCTCGGCCTTGGTGCCGACGTCGATGCCGCGGGTCGGCTCGTCGACGATCAGCACGTCGGGTGCGGTGCTGAGCCACTTGGCGAGCACGACCTTCTGCTGGTTGCCGCCGCTGAGGGTGCCGGCGAGAGCGTCGAGCGTCGCCGCCTTGACCTCCAGGCGCGCGGCCCAGTCACGGGCTGTCGCGTTCTCGGCTCCGGACGACAGGATGCCGGCGCGCGAGAGGCGACGGCGGATCGCCATGGTGATGTTGCGGGCGATCGAGGCGTCGAGGACGAGGCCGTGCTTGCGCCGGTCCTCCGGGACCAGGGCGAGCCCGAGGCGGATGGCGGCCGCGGGATCCCCGGCAGGGACGGCCTTGCCGGCCACCCTGACCGTGCCCGAGTCGTACGGGTCGACCCCGAACGCCGCCTGCATGATCTCGCTCCGGCCGGCGCCGACGAGACCAGCGAGCCCGACGATCTCGCCCCGCCGGACCTGGAGGTCGACGTCGTGGAACACACCGGCACGGGTGAGGCCCTCGATCTCGAGGACGACGTCGCCGATCTGCGCGACCTGCTTGGGATAGAGGTCCTCGACGTCGCGCCCGACGAGTCGGCGCACGATGTCGTCGACGGTGACGTCGGCGACCGCGTCGGTCGAGACGTACGAGCCGTCGCGCATCACGGTGATCGTGTCGCAGAGGCTGAAGACCTCGTCGAAGCGGTGGGAGATGAAGACCAGTGCGCGGCCCTCGTCGCGCAGCGCGCGGGCGATCGTCATCAGGCGGTCGACCTCGATGCCGCTCAGTGCGGCGGTCGGCTCGTCCATGATGAGGACGCGGGCGTCGAGGGAGATGGCCTTCGCGATCTCGATGATCTGCTGGTCCGCGATGGACAGGCCGTCAGCGGGGCGCTCCGGGTCGATGGCGACGCCGAGACGGGCGAACAACGCGCGCGCCTCGGTGTCCATGGCCTTGCGGTCGATGCTGCCGAACCGCGACCGCGGCTGGCGCCCCATGAAGATGTTCTCGGTGACGCTGAGGTCGGGGAACAGCGTCGGCTCCTGGTAGATCACCGCGATGCCGGCGTCCTTGGCGTCGGCGGTGGTCCGGAAGTCGACCGGCTCGCCGAACAGCTCGTACGATCCGGAGTCCGGCCGATAGAGGCCCGCGATGATCTTGACCATCGTCGACTTGCCTGCGCCGTTCTCGCCGACCAGCGCGTGGATGGACCCGGTGGTGACGGTCAGGCTGCCTGCACGCAGGGCGACCACCTGCCCGAACCTCTTCGAGACGTCGCTCAGGGCGAGCGCGACCGTCCCGGTGGCGGCTGTGGCCATCGACTTCCTCACCGACTTCCGTACGCACCGAGGGGTAGCGCGTTTGAATCGTTTCAATTAACGTGGCGTTCACAAGGTATATGAGGCGACTCACAAGGGTCAAGGGAACCCCTTGAAACGATTCAGTGGCAGACTTCACGCACCGTCCGCCATGCGACAGACCTAGATACAGGAGATGCCGGTGGCAAAGCCCCCGTCGACACCGACCCCGGCAGCCAGCCTCCGTGACGTCGCTGCGCTCGCAGGCGTCTCCGTCGGCACGGTCTCCAACGTGCTCAACCACCCTGCCAAGGTGTCGGAGCAGACCGCGGAGCGGGTCTTCGCGGCGATCCGCGACCTCGGGTTCGTCCGCAACGAGGCGGCCCGTCAGCTCCGTCAGGGACACAGCCGGTCGATCGGGCTCATCGTGCTCGACATCCGCAACCCCTTCTTCACCGACGTCGCCCAGGGTGTCGAGGACGAGGCGACCGCGCGGTCGCGCAGCGTCCTGCTCGCCAACTGCGCGGAGGACGCCGCCCGGGAGAGTGCCTATCTCGACCTCTTCGAGGAGCAGCGTGTCGACGGCCTGCTCATCTCACCGGTCGGTGACGTCCTCGACCGCCTCGACCGCCTCCGCTCACGCGGCATGGCGGTGATCCTCCTGGACCGGCTCGCGTCGACGGAGTCGTACAGCTCAGTCTCGGTCGACGACGAGCGCGGTGGTCGACTCGCGGTCGAGCACCTGCTCGAGACCGGGCGGCGACGCATCACCTTCGTCGGTGCCTCCACCGACATCGAGCAGGTCCGCGACCGCCTCGCCGGTGGACGGCGAGCGGTCGAGGGTGTCGGCAACGCCTCGCTGGACTACCGCGAGATCACAGGGATGCACGTCGCCCCGGCACTGGCCGAGGGCGAGCGGATCGTCGCGCTGCCGGCCGACGAGCGTCCTGACGCGGTGTTCGCGGCCAACGACCTGATCGCGATGGGGATGCTCCAGGCCTTCACCCGGGGTGGGCTGAGGACGCCCGACGACATCGCGCTGATCGGCTACGACGACATCGACTACGCCGCCTCGGCAGCCATCCCGCTGTCCTCGGTGCGCCAGCCCTCACGCGAGATGGGCCGGCGCGCCGCCGAGCTGCTCCTCGCCGAGATCGAGGCCGGCGGCAGCGGTGAGCGCCAGCACATCGTCTTCGCCCCGGAGCTGGTGGCCCGCGCGTCGACCCTCGGCTGACCGCCCCGCGCCTCGCCCCGTACGCGATTTGTGCACCTCCTCAAGGAATCGGCACCCGGATTCCTTGACCAACTGCACAAATCGGGGACGGGAGGGACGGGGACGGGAGGGACGCTCGGGGACGGGAGGGGGTCAGCCGGCCGCGTCGTACGGGAGGCGGACCGTGAAGCGGGTGCTGCCGGGCTCCGACTCCACCGTCAGGTCACCATGGTGCTTCCTGACCACGATCCGCCAGGAGATGTCGAGCCCCAGTCCCGTCCCTTCACCGACGGCCTTGGTCGTGAAGAACGGCTCGAAGATCCGCTCCTGGTTCCCCGGCGTGATCCCCGGACCGGTGTCCGCGACCTCCACCTCGCACCAGTCCTCTACGCGACGCGTGGTGAGAGTCAGGGTCCCGTCTCCCGCCATCGCCTGTGCCGCGTTCACGATCAAGTTGGTCCAGACCTGGTTCATCTCCGCCGCGAACATCGGGACGGGTGCGATGCTGCGGTCGTAGTGCTTGACCACGGTGATGCCGCGCAGCTTCATCTGCAGCATCAGCAGGGTCGCGTCGAGCAGCTCGTGGACGTCGGTGCGGACGAACGGGGCGCGGTCGAGCTGGGAGTACTGCTTCGCCGCGTTGACCAGGGTCGACACCCGGTTGGTCGCATCCTCGATCTCGGCGATCAGCTCCTCGGTCTCAAGCGTGTAGCCGAGCCAGCGCATCGCGCCGGCGAGCGCGCTGGGGTCCACCCGGGCCGCCGCGGCGTCGAGCCACCCCTCGTCGATGCCGCCCTGCACGAGCACCGGGGCGATCTCCCAACCGTTCTCGATCCCGTGGTCGTCGAGCCAGTCGGCGAGCCGGTCCTCCAGGTCGGAGGCCTCGAGGACACCGAGCACGTCCGCCGATACGGCGTCGGCGCGACGCGCCAGTGCGTCCTCCTGGAGCGCCATCAGCGCGGTGATCGTCTCGCGGTCGTGGGTGCCCTCGGCGATCATCGCGAGCTTGTGGCGCATCGCCGCGACCCGCTCGCGCAGTGTCGCGGTCGCGCGTACGGCCGCGGACGCGGGATTGTTGAGCTCGTGGGTGAGGCCGGCCGACAAGGACCCCAGAGCCAGCAGCCGCTCACGCTGCCCGACCGCCTCCTGGGTGTTGCGCGTCCCGAAGAAGAGGCCCTCGAGGAGGTGCACCGCCATCGGGAACCAGTCGGCCATCAGCTTGGCGAAGTCGGCGGCGTCCAGGACGAAGAACCGCGACGGCTCCAGCACCTTGGTCGAGCCGGTGTACACCTGCGGAGCACGGTCCCCCAGGTACGCCGACCAGGCTCCTGTGTACACGCCGGCCTGGGCGGTCCGGGAGGTCTCGACGTCGTCACCGCCGACCGTGCGATAGAGGGCGATCTCCCCCTCCAGCATCACGTAGAAGCACGTCGCCGGATCGCCCTCGCGGATGAGCCATCCCGGCTTCGCGTGCTCCACCCGGCCGTGCTCGCACAGCCACGCCAGCTGCCAGTCCTCGAGGCGCTCGAACAGGAACATCCGGCGCAGCTCGGCGACGTCGCACGGCAACGGCTCGGGCGTGCTCACAGCTGCTCCAGGTAGCGGTGCACCAGCATCACGGCCATGGCTCCTTCTCCGACGGCGGAGGCGACTCTCTTCGCCGACTCCGCACGGACGTCTCCGGCGGCGAAGATTCCGGGCACGCTGCTCTCGAGGTGGTACGGCACCCGGTCGAGCGTCCACCCCGGTGGTCGCGCGCCGTCCTGCAGGAGGTCGGGGCCCGTCGGGACGAACCCGTGGCGGTCGCGCACGACCACACCGTCGAGCCACTCCGTCCGCGGCACGGCGCCGATGAAGACGAATGCCCATCCGCAGGGGACGGTGGTCGTACGTCCCGTGCTGCGGTCACGCAGCACCAGGCCCTCGAGGTGCCCGTCTCCGCATCCCCCCGCGACCTCGGTGGACGTCATCACCCGGATCCGGGGGTGCGCCTCGACCTGCTCCACGAGGTACGCCGACATCGACTGCGTCAACGTCGGCCCACGGACGAGGATGGTCACGCTGCGTGCCTCGCGGGCCAGCGCGATCGCGGCCTGGCCGGCGGAGTTCGCCCCGCCGACGACGTACACGTCCTGGCCGGCGCAGGCGGCCACATTGGTCAGCGCCGACCCGTAGTAGAGCCCTCGCCCAGTCATGTCGTCCAACAGGGGGCCGTCGAGCCGCCGGTAGGTGACTCCGCCGGCCAGGATGATCGTCTGCGCGTCGAGGGAGCTGCCGTCGGGGAAGCGGACGGTGCGTGCCGGCCCGTTGACCTCCAGCCCAACGGCGTCGCGGGTGGTGACGATCTCCGCACCGAACTTGAGCGCCTGACGCCGTGCGCGCTCGGCGAGCTGGGCGCCCGAGACACCGTCGGGGAAGCCGAGGTAGTTCTCGATCCGTGAGCTCTGCCCCGCCTGCCCTCCGGTGGCGGTGCGCTCGACGAGCACGGTTCTGAGTCCCTCAGACGCCCCGTAGAGCGCCGCGCTGAGACCGGCGGGCCCGCCGCCGACGACGATCAGGTCGTAGAAGTCGGACCGAGGCTGCGTCACCAACCCGACCCGGTCGGCGAGCTCGGCGTCGGTGGGGGCCACCAGCACGTCGCCGCCCGGCGTGACGACGACCGGGAGCTGCGGGTCGTCCAGAGTCGCGGCCGTGAAGAGCGCGTGTGCCTCGGCCGAGTCGGAGGCGAACCACCGGTACGGCACCTGGTTGCGTGCCAGGAACTCGCGCACCTCCGACGAGCGTGCCGACCAGCGGTGCCCGACCAGCTTCGTCTCGCCCACCGGGTGGCGATCGGTGCGGGACCAGGCGTCGAGCTGGTCGTCGATCACCGGGTAGAGCTTCTCGTCCGGGGGGTCCCAAGGCTTGAGCAGGTAGTAGTCCAGGTCGACGAGGTTGATCGCGTCGATCGCCGCCTCGGTGTCGGCATAGGCGGTGACGAGCACGCGGCGTGCGGCGGGGAACAGGTCGATCGCCTTCTCGAGGAACTCGATGCCCGTCATCTGGGGCATCCGGTGGTCGGCCAGGAGGACCGCCACCTCCTCGCCACGGAGCTTGAGCTCACGCAGCGCCTCGAGAGCCTGCTCCCCGGACTCGGCGCGCACGATCCGGTGGGTGGCGCCGTAACGGCGCCGTAGGTCTCGCGCGATCGAGCGTGACACCGCCGGATCGTCGTCCACGGTGAGGAGGGCGACACGGTGCTCCACGCGCCCGGGGGAGGTCGTTGCCGTCATGTCGGTCCTTCGCGGTGGTGGCCGAGGTCCCCATCGTCGCGCCTTCGCCGCCCCGAGGCCAGGCTGGTTCTCGGCCGCGATCAGCCGGCTGCGTCGTCGTCGAGCATCGGGCCCGCCCTCAGCTCGGTGTTGATCTGCTCCGCGTCGAGGACGTTCAACGCCTCCGACAACGTCGCCGAGCTATACGTGCCGAGGGCGCGCGCCCGCAGCAGCGCCGCCCGCTCCGCGGCGACGATGAGGAGCCGCAGCTCGTGGTACTGCGCGACGATCCGGGAGCTGTCCTCGACCGCCTCCTCGTCCTCCGACAGCCGGATGGTGACCAGGCTCCGAGCGTGCTCCATGACGTCCTCGTCGTACGGCGAGCCGTCGGGCCGACGCAGGTCCGGTGACGCGAGGCGGTCGTCGGCCGCCTTCGCCAGCTCGCCGAAGAGTGCCCGTCGCTCGGACCCGTCGTCGGAGGCCTGGCCGGCGAGCCCCAACGCCCGGACGACCCAGGGCAGGGTCCCTCCCTGGACGAGGAGGCTGCCGACGGCGACGACGAACGCGATCAGGATGAGCGACGAACGCTCGGGCGTCTCCTGCGGCAATGACTGTGCCGCGGCGAGGGTGACGACGCCGCGCAGACCCGCCCAGACGAGCACGACGCCCTCTCGCCAGCCGAGGGGCTCGGCCATGATGTAGTTCACGTCGGCCAGCGACCGGCGGATCCGTCTGCGCAGGACCTGCTGCCGGCCCGGGAGCTCGCCCGAGTCGAGCCGGTCCTGGATCCCCTCGATGTGCTTGCGGACCCGCGGCGCGGCGCGGCGGCGGCGGCGCGCCGAGAGCAGGAGCGGGAGGACGTACGCCGCGCGGATCACGAGCACGATCGCGCCCGCACTGACACCGACGAGCAGGGCGTTCAGAGCGCTGTTGTGAGCCTCCCGGACGTCCTCCAGCACCCCGTAGAGCTCGAGGCCGATGAGCAGGAAGACCGATCCCTCGAGCAGCAGCTCGATCGTCCGCCAGTTCGAGGCCTCGTAGAGCCGGTCCTGCGGCCGCAGATACTTCGGCGCCCCCTGTCCGGTGACCAGGCCGGCGGTGACGGCAGCGACGAGGCCTGAGGCGCCGAGCTGCTCCGCGGGAACGTAGGCGACGAACGGGACGACGAACGAGATGGCGGTGTTGAGCGGGGCCTCGGTGATCCTCGCGCGGACCCGGAGGTTGGCGCCGCCGACGAGCAGACCGATGACGACGGCCGCGACGACCGCCCACACGAAGTCGCCGGCCACACCCCACAGCGACACCGACGCCGCCGTCGCCGCGATCGCCGAGCGGAGCAGCACGAGGGCGGAGGCGTCGTTGAGGAGACTCTCGCCCTCCAGCACGGTGACGACCCGCGGCGACACCCCGAGCCTGCGCACGATCGAGGTCGCGACCGCGTCCGTCGGGCTCACGATCGCCCCGAGCGCGATGCCCGTCGAGAGCTCGATGCCAGGGATCACCGCACGGAAGTACAGCCCCAGCAGGAGAGCACTGAGGATGACGAGGAGGACGGAGAGTCCGCTGATCGCGGTGAAGTCCCGACGGAAGTCCATCGCGGGCATCGACACGGCAGTGGAGTACAGCAGCGGCGGCAGCACCCCTGCGAGGACCAGCTCCGGCTCGATCTCGATCGCGGGCACAGCCGGGAGCAGGCTGATCGTGACGCCGATCAGCACGAGGAGCAGCGGCGCCGCGACACCGACCCGGGGTGAGAGCACCGTGACCGCGACGATGCACACGATCCCGGCGATGCCGACGAGAAGGAAGTCCACGCGCACCCCTTTCAGCCAGGTCAGCCCATTCTCTCCTGCGATCGCGAACTCGCCCGACTGCGCTCAGCCGACCCCCGCCACCACCGGGAACGCCGACGCCACCCGCGACCGAGAGGACGGCGACGACGAGGTTCGGCCGGTCGGTGGCGATCACGAGATAGCTCACCGCGGCGACCACCGCGCCGTACGCCGTCAGGACCACCCAGCTCCGCATCACCCGCCGACCGCGTGGCCGTGGTCGATGAGGTAGACCGTGCCGACGACCCCCTCGGGGACCCCGCAGAGGAACACCGCGACGACGACGGCGAGGCTCACGCCGTGGTGCAGGTGGAACGCTCCGACGATGACGACCACCTCCGCGGCGACCGAGAGCATCAGCGTCGCGAGCCTGTGGTGCGCGTACGGCACCTCGTCGCCGGCTGCGGTGAACGAGCGACGCAGACCGCCCCGCCCCACGAGGAACCCGCACGCCAGGGCGACGCCGCCGAGCATGCCGACCGCGATCACGGTGTGCCGTCCTGCCTGTCGTCCCGCCTCGTCGATCAGCTCGTAGACGAGGGCGAGCGCGCCGCCCAGCACGAACGACGCACCAGCGACCACCCCCTACCAAAGGTGGAGCGGGCGTTGGACCTCAGACCGACGCCCGGGGCGTTCTGGATGGCGATGATCGAGAGATGACACTCGCGCTCGCCGGATTTCTCGTGGCCATGGCTCTGGTCGACAGCACCAGCATCGGGACGCTGATCATCCCGGTGTGGCTCGTCCTGGCGACGCGACGGGGCCATCAGGGACGGGTCGTGATCTACCTCCTGACGATCGCGGCCTTCTACCTCGTGCTCGGGATCGCGCTCGCCGCCGGTGCCCAAGCACTGGTCCCGGTGCTGGGTGACATCGTCACCTCGAGGCCGGGTCGCGTGGTGATGGTGGTGGTCGGTGTCGGGCTCGTCTGGCTGAGCTATCGGATCGACCCCAAGTATCGGGCCAAGCGCGGCCACGACCCCGCCGAGTCGTCACGACGGTGGCAGGAACGCATCACCGGGGCGCTGTCCACGCCGGGCGGAATGGTCGGCCTGGCCGTGGTCGCCGGTGGGATCGAGGCGGCGAGCATGCTGCCCTATCTGGCCGCGATCGGCGCCCTGACCGCGGCGGACATCGGGATGGCGGCCACCACCGCAACGTTGGCCGTCTACTGCCTCGTGATGATTCTCCCCGCGCTGCTGATCCTCGCGCTGCGGCTCGTCGCCGCACGCTGGGTCGATCGACCGCTCGAACGACTCGGCTCGTGGGCCGGGCAGCGCGCCGGCAGCGCGACCGCGTGGACGGTCGGAATCGTCGGTGTCCTCGTGGCGCTGCAGGGCGTCGGCGGGCTCCTGTGACGGGGCTCACGCTCTCGCCTGCTAGCAAACGCTTGCAAATGCAAGCAGCGCCACGAAGACTGAAGGCGGAGTCCACGCCACCTGGCGCGGCCCGCACGACCGAGGGAGAAGCAATCATGGCCATCAAGGAACAGCTCACGACGTCCACACCGTTCCTCGCCGTCGTCGGCGCCGGCGACATCGTCGTCGAGAAGGTCCGCGCGTCGGTCCCGTCGTCCGATGACGTCGACGGCGTCATCAACGACCTCAAGGGTCTGCCCGAGCAGCTCAAGACCGTGCCGGAGCAGCTCAAGGTGTTCCCCGAGAAGGCTCAGGCCGCTGCTCTCGAGGCGCTCAAGGACCTGGAGACCACGTACGCCGGACTGGCCGAGCGTGGCGAGACCCTCGTCGGCCGCATCCGCAAGCAGCAGGCGACCGCCGACGTCAAGAAGTCGGCCAAGTCCACCGAGGCGAAGGTGAAGGCGACGACCACCACCGCCAAGAAGTCCACCGCGTCGACGAAGTCGGCCGCCAAGGGCGCCGCCACGTCGGCCCGCAAGACCGCCGGCAACGCGGCGAAGGCCACCAAGGCCGGCGCGGAGAAGGTCGGCGACTGACCCCCGTGGGCGCGGGGCCTGTCTCGGTCGGTCCCGCGCCCGCTCCGGCCGCTCCCGTAGCCTGGCCGACATGCAGCTTCCCGATGAGCCCGCACGCCGGATGCGGGTCTCCGACGCCGACCGCGAGCAGGTCGCCGAGATCCTGCGCAGCGCGGCCGGTGAGGGACGGATCGACACCGACGAGCTCGACGAACGGCTGGAGGCGGCGTACGACGCCAAGACCGTGGCCGACCTGGTCCCCCTGACCGACGACCTTCCCGCCACTCCGCCGTACGCGCAGCCGGTTCCGGCGCGCCACGTCTCGCCCGTCACCCCGGTCGGCGAGCCCACCCACCAGCGCGGCGTCGCGATCATGAGCGGCTTCGAGCGCAGCGGCGACTGGCTGGTGCCGTCCGAGCTGACGGTGACCGCCGTGATGGGCGGGGCCGACATCGACGTGCGCCGCGCCCGCTTCAGCGCTCCCGAGGTGGTCATCACCGTCAACGCGATCATGGGCGGCGCGCAGATCACCGTGAACCCGACGACGCGTGTCGTCGTCGAGGGCATCGGCATCATGGGTGGCTTCAGCGGGCCCCGCGACGACAGCGAGGTCGCGCCCGGTGCTCCCACCGTGCGGGTCCGGGGCTTCGCGCTGTGGGGCGGCGTCGGTGTCGTCCGCCGACCCCTGGACTGAGTGCGCGCCGTGGCGGTGTGCCCGGCTTAACCGCTTGACCTCCCGTGCCACGATGGACGGGCTATGAAGATCTGACACCGATCCCGCTCGCGTCCGCGGCGGCCCTTGCCCGGCGAGCCCCTTCTGACCCTGTGAGGTCATCGGTGTCTCTCCCCTTCAGCCCGTCCTCCACGACGGAAGCCGCCGCGACCAGCCGTGCTCTCGTCGCCCGCGGCATCACGGTCGAGTACGGGATGCGTCCCGTCCTCGACGACCTCGACGTCACCGCGTCCCCCGGCGAGCGCCTCGGCCTGGTCGGGGAGAACGGCGTGGGCAAGTCCACGCTGCTCCGCGTCCTGGCCGGGCTCCAGGCGCCCGACGACGGCACCGTCAGCCGGCCGACGCGCGTGACCTACCTCGGCCAGGTCCCCGACCTCCCCGACTCCGGCCGGGTGCGGGACGCAATCGACGGTGCGCTCGCCGACTTCCGTGGTCTCGAGAGCGAGATGAGGACCCTCGAGGACGCGATGGCGACGGCGATCCTGACGCCGCGGCGCTCGAGGCGTACGGCGACGCGCTCGACGAGTACGAGCGGCGCGACGGCTGGTCGGCAGACTCTCGGGCGGCGCGCGCGATCGCCGGGCTCGGGCTCGGCGACGTCGGCGACGACCGCCCTCTCGGGACCCTCTCGGGGGGCCAACGCTCTCGGCTCGCCCTCGCGCTGGCGCTGGTGACGTCGGCCGACCTGATGCTGCTGGACGAGCCGACCAACCACCTGGACGATGCCGCGGTGGGCTATCTGGAGCGCTCGCTCAAGGACCAGCGCGGTGTCGTCGTCGTGGTCTCGCACGAACGGGCGTTCCTCGACGCGACCTGCACGGCGATCCTGGACCTCGACGCGACGCTGCACGTGGCACCGGACGGTACGACCTCCACCGGGCCTGCGCGCTACACCGGCGACTACACGGCGTACCTCGACGCGAAGGCGTCCGCGCTCGTGCGCTGGGCGCAGGCGCGCGACGCCTGGGAGGACGCGTACGACGACGCGAAGGCGGTGCTCAGCACCGGCAGCCGTCAGATCGGGCACGGCTACCGAGCGCCCCGCGACAACGACAAGTTCATCGGCCACTTCCTCGGTGAGCGCAAGGACGCGGCGGTGTCGCGGCGGGTGCGTGACGCCGAGGCGCGGCTGGAGCGGCTGGTGGCCAGTCCTGTCCCGCCACCGCCCGAGCGGAGGGCGTTCGCCGGCCTCGTCGGGGTCTCTCCTGCTGACGGTGTGCTGGTCTCGGTCCGCGACGTGGAGGTACGCGGAAGGCTCCGCCTCGCCGCGCTCGACGTCACCGCCGACAGCCGCCTGCTGGTCGTCGGCCCCAACGGTGCGGGCAAGTCGACGCTGCTCGGCGTCCTCGCCGGTGCGATCGAGCCCGAGGCGGGCACCGTGCGCCGGCAGCGACGGCTGCGGATCGGCTACCTGCCGCAGGAGGATGCGTACGCCGACCCCCGCGCGAGCGCGCTCACGGTGTTCGCGGACGGGCGGGACGGTCCGGTCGAGGAGTGGCGGGACGCGCTTCGCCGGACGGGCCTGCTGCACCCCCGCGACCTCGACACGGCGGTGGGCGACCTGTCCGTCGGGCAGCAGCGGCGGCTCTCCCTCGCCCGGGTCGTGAGCGGAGCGCCGCAGCTGCTCCTGCTCGACGAGCCCACCAACCACCTCTCGGTCGCTCTCGTGGACGAGCTCCAGGACGCTCTGGTCAGCTCACGCGTGCCCGTCGTCCTGGTGACACACGACCGCTGGTGGCGGGCCCGCTGGGACGGCGCGACGCTGCCGCTCGGCACGACGGGGTGATCGTCTGGCTTCTTCGCTCTCCGACCGGAGTATGACGTGGCCGCGGCGAGCCCGTCCCGCAGACCGACGCACCGACACCGTCGCGATTCCTAGCGTGGTGGCATGAACTCCCCACTCGTCGCCACCGACCTCGTCCAGACCTACGGCGAGGGGTCGACCGCCACGCACGCCCTCGCCGGCGTCAGTCTCTCGGTCGCGCCGGGTGAGTCCCTCGCGATCATGGGCCCGTCCGGATCGGGCAAGACCACGCTGCTGCACTGTCTCGCGGGAGTCCTCGCGCCGACCTCGGGCTCGATCGTGTGGAAGGGAGCCGACCTCGCAAGCCTGTCCGACCGACGACGTACGGCGCTGCGACGCACCGACTTCGGCTTCGTGTTCCAGTCCGGGCAGCTCCTGCCCGAGCTTCCCGCGGTGGAGAACGCCGCACTGCCGCTCATGCTCGCGGGGACGTCACGGACCGAGGCGACGCGGGTCGCTGCCGCCTGGCTCGCCCACCTCGGGCTGGCGGGGTTGGAGCAACGGCGCCCCGGTGAGCTCTCCGGGGGACAGTCGCAGCGAGTCGCCATCGCGCGTGCGCTCGCCGGATCACCGGGCGTGGTCTTCGCCGACGAACCGACCGGCGCGCTGGACCAGGCGACCGGCGCGGACGTGCTGAGCGTCCTCACCTCCGCCACGCGGTCGACCGGAGCCGCCCTCGTGGTCGTCACCCACGACGAGGCTGTCGCTCGTCACTGCTCACGCATGATCACCATGCGCGACGGCCGGGTCACGGGCGAGTACGTGCACGAGGAGGCCGCACGATGAGGACCACGATCTCCCTGTGGGCCCTGCTCCGCTCGCACGGCTCCGGGCGCCGCGACCCGCAGCGCCTCACCGAGGTGCTCGCGGTCGTCGCGTTCGCGACGACGACAGCCGTCCTCCTCCTGGTGATCGGCGGCTTCCAGGCCTTCTGGGACCGGGCGGGAGGTGCCCCCGGCATCCGCGCCGGTCTCGACGCCCCGGAGACGCCGTACGCCATCCAGTACCCGTTCCTCGCCGGTATCGCCGTCCTCCTGATCCTCGTCCCGCTCGGCACGCTCGGTGCCGCCGCCGCCAGGTTGGCGGCCGAACGGCGGGATGCCCGGCTCGCCGCGCTGCGACTGTGCGGAGCGACGCGCAGCCAGGTCGCCGGGCTGACCGTCCTCGACGCGACCGCACAGGCGGCCGTGGGCGCAATCGCGGGGCTCGTCGGGTACGCACTGCTCGTCCCGCTGGTTGCTCAGGTGCGGTTCCAGGATCGTCGGTTCGCCTTCTCCGAGCTCTGGGTGGGGGTGCCGGTCGTGGTTCTCGCTGTCGCAGCCGTGCTCGCGATCGCGGTGCTCTCGGCGGCGGCGAGCCTTCGGCGGGTCGCGATCACCCCGCTGGGCGTCGCCAACAGAGTCACTCCTCCGGGCCTGCGGAGAGTTCGGCTGCTCGCGACCGTGGGTGGCTGCCTCGCGCTCGTCGTCGCACCCCAGGTCCTCGGCGGATCGGTGGGCGTCGCCCTCGCCGTCCTCGTGACCCTGCTCGTGCTCACGTTCGCGACGCTCAACCTCGTCGGCCCCTTCGTGATCGGGGTCGTCGGTCGCGTCACGGCTGCGGCGGCGCGCTCGGTGCCGACCCTCCTCGCCGGACGACGGATCGTCGACTCGCCCAGGACGGCATGGCGCTCCGTGGGCGGTGTCGCGCTCGCGACCTTCATCGCCGGTCTCACGGCGACGTTCTCGCTGCTCGATCCCAACACCGTCGGCCGTCCGGACGAGGCGGCGTTCATCGCCGACCTCAAGACCGGCGGCTTCTTGACGCTGGCGATCGCCGGGGCGCTGGCGGCCGTCTCCACCGGAGTGATGCAGGCAGGTCGGGTGATCGAGCAGCGCGAGGAGCACCGGGCGCTCGTCCTGGCCGGGACCGACCACCGCACGCTCGACCGCGCTCGGACGAGGGAGACGATCATCCCGCTCGTGGCCAGTGTCGGCGTCGCCACGGCGACCGCGCTGATGGTGCTGGTGCCGGTCGTCGGCCTTCAACCGGTGGCCCAGCCCTCGGTCATCGCCCAGTACCTGCTGTGCGTCGTCGTGGCCTCGGGTCTGGTCCTCGCCGGCGCCGCGACGTCCCGCAGGGTGGCACGGACGGTGGCCTGAGCGCGGCGACCGGGCGACCGTACGGACCTCCCCCGGCGGCCGCCGGAGCTCCCCCGTACGGGGGAACCGCGCGGCAGTGCAGGTGACGAATGTGGAGGAGTCCACTTCCTCACGAAGGAGAACTCATGGTCCACGATCTCGCCCTCCGCGCCCGCACTCCGCTCGCGCTCGGGGCCACCTCGGTGCTCGCCCTCGCGCTGGGAGCGCTGTGGCTCCTGGAGCCCAGCAGCAGTCCGTACGAGGACACGGACGGAGCGGTGTCCCTGCTCTCCCTGCTTCCCGACGTCGTGGCGCCGGTCCTCGTGCTCCTCGGCGGGGTCCTGGGCCTCGCGACCTCGGTCGCGCTGGCGACCGCCTCACGATCACCGGTCGGCCGCCGAGGCCTCATCGCCGCCGCGGCCACGGTCGCCCTCGTACTGTCGGTCTTCTGCATGGACTCGCAGCTGATCGCGTTCATCGGCTACTTCTGCGCGATGACGATCCCGGTGATCGCGGTGGTGCTCCTGGTGGCGGCGCTCCGCCGCTCGATGGCCGCGCGTGCGACTGCCCTCGTGGCGACCGGGCTCGTCACCTGGTGGGGCATCGGCTCGGGCTCCTTCGCTCCCGACACGATCGGCGAGCTGGTCCGCACCCTCGGTGAGGGGTACGCACGGGTCGGTTTCCGCCCGTGGATGCTCCTCGGGCTCGCCGCGCTGACCGTCCAGTGGATGTCGGCGTCGCTGGCGTGGGCCGCGCCGTACACCGCGCGCCTGCAGCAGCCGTCGACCAGGCTCGACCGGATCACGACCATCGCCACCGTGGTCGCCGCCGTCTGCCCCCTCCCGTACGTGCTCCTGCGATCGACGTGGCTGTTCCCGGACGCGCTGTTCACCGGGCCGCTCACCCCGGCCGACCTCGACCCCGCCATGCGGCTGTGGGGTCTCCTGCTCGGTGCCGCGGCACTCGGCGGATCGATCCTCACCGTCGGGCTGCTCCGCCCGTGGGGCCGGGTCTTCCCCGCATGGATGCCCTCCCTCGGTGGTCGCACCGTCCCTGTCGCGGCGGCCGCGGTCCCCGGTTATGCGGTCGCCTTCGTCCTCACCGCGACGGCGCCGTCGATCGTGCTCCTGTCGATCGAGCAGGCGGCCGACGGCGACACCGCGGCCCTGTGGATGCTGGGCGTCCTGCCCTTCTGGGCGTGGGGCCCGGCACTGGCCGTCGCCGTGTGGGGCTACGTCCGGAGCCGGCGGGCGGCGGGCGCGCAGACGACGCGACCGACCCGCGAGACGGGCAAGATGGCGGCATGAGCGCACGAGCCGAGGCGAGGACGGCGCTTCTGCGTACGGCGCTCCTGCGCACGGTGTTCGTCCTCATCGGGACGGCGCTGTTCCTGGCCTTCGGCCTGCTCGGCCTCAGTGTCGCGGCGACCGGACGCGAGACTGCCAACACCGGAGTGGCGGTGACCGGGGCGGTCCTGGTGGCAGCGCTGCTCGTCGCGGTCTCGCTGTTCCCGGCGGTGCGAGACATGGAGGTCGCCGGCGCCCGCATCCTGCTCGATCCTCCGGGTGAGCTCGTCGACGAGCCGGTGGACCGCCGCCACCACCGGTGGCGGACCACCTGGTTCGTGCTCGCCCACGTGCTGGCCGGAGGCGCCGCGGGCGTCACGCTCGTGATCGGGATCCCCTTCGCGTTCTCCGAGCTGCCGTGGTGGGTCGCGGTGAGCGCTACCGGCGCGATCCTCGCTCTGGTCGTCGCCCTCGGTGCCGGTCTCGCCTGGCTCTCCGTCGTCTGCCTCGGGCCGACCGACGCCGACCGGCTCGCCGTGGCGCAGCAGCGCATCGGCCGGGAGCAGGCACAACGCGCTCTCGCCCGTGACCTCCACGACGGAATCGGGCACGCCCTCAGCGTGATCTCGTTGCAGGCGGCCGCCGGCCGGCAGCTGGTGCGTCGTGACGTCGACCATGCCGAGGAGTCGCTCGGCATCATCGCCGACACCGCGAGACGGGCCCTCGACGAGCTGGACCACGCCCTCGGCCTCCTGCGGGACGAGCCCGGCCCGGCCGATCGCGCGCCGGCGCACGGCCTGGACGACATCTCGGTCCTCGTCGCCTCCTACGTCGCCGGCGGCGCCGACGTCCGGGCAGACCTCGCCGATCCCGTCGGGATCCCGGACCTCGTGTCGCGGGAGGCGTTCCGGATCGTGCAGGAAGGGCTCACCAACGCCTACGAGCACGGTGACGGCACGGCGATCCACCTCGAGACGCAGGTCGGCGAGGCGGTGGTCGTCGCCGTACGCAACGGTGTCCCTCGCTCCGGTGCCGGTGGTCGCGCCGCGCGGACCTCCGGGCGTGGCCTCGACGGCCTGCGGGAGCGGGTCGCCCTGCTCGGTGGTGACCTGGACGTACGGCAGGCCGACGGGACGTGGCACCTCGTCGCCCGGCTGCCGCTACCTCCGGCCGACCGGCGGGAAGCAGCGCGATGAGCGCCCCCATCCGTGTGCTCCTCGTCGACGACGAGCCGCTCGTACGGCGCGGCCTGCGCGCGATCCTGGAGAGCGACCCGGGGATCGAGGTCGTCGGGGAGGCGGCCGACGGCGCGGCGGCGCTGACGTCGACGCGGTCGCTCTCGCCCGACGTCGTGTGCATGGACGTGCGGATGCCGGGCGTCGACGGCATCCGCGCCACGGAGCTGCTCCTCGCGCTGGACCCGGCGCCGCGGGTGCTGGTCGTGACGACGTTCGAGAGCGACGAGTACGTCTTCGAGGCCCTGCGCGCCGGCGCCTCGGGCTTCCTGCTCAAGCGGGCCGACGCCGACCAGGTGGTGACGGCGGTGCGTGCGGTCGCGGCCGGCGAGAGCCTTCTCTTTCCTGAGTCGGTGCGCCGGCTCGCGGTACGGCACGCGCCGGCGCAGCCAACATACGCCGGTCCCGCCCTGACTCCGAGGGAGTCGGAGGTGCTGGCGCTGGCGGCGCGCGGGATGTCCAATCCGGAGATCGCCGGCGAGCTCGTCCTCGGAGTGGAGACGGTCCGCACCCACGTGGCGAACGTGCTCGCCAAGCTCGGTGCGCGGGACCGGACGCAGGCGGTCGTGATCGCGTACGAGTCCGGCCTGGTCCCGCACGGACGGTTGCCTTGAACAACCGTTGACACAAGCGACGGACGCTGGAAGATTTCCGGCATTACGTGTCTTCGATGGCACGACCTCATCCTGCGGAGGACCAGCATGCGACGACCTGCTGCGATCGTGTTCACCACCGCCCTCGTCGGAGGACTCCTCGGAGTGCTCCCGGCGACCGCGGCACCCCCCAAGGCCCCGACCGACTCACCACCTGTCGACCTCGAGATCTACAGCGCCACCGTCGACGCGAAGGGACTCGACCTCCTCGCCGAGGCCGGCGTCGACCGGAGCCACGACGTCGTCAGCTCCAAGGGGGGCAAGGCCGAGGTGGAGGTGGTGCTGCCACCGAGCCAGGCGCGCAAGCTCCGTGAGGAAGGCGTGGACCTCAAGGTCAAGAAGATCGACGGCGTCAAGGCGAGCACGCTCTCCGCACGCCAGTCGGCGGCCGGCTACGACGTCTTCACCTCCTACAGCGAGGCCGGCGGCATCCGGGACGACATGGTGGCGGCGACCAAGCGCTACCCGAGGCTCACCAAGCTCGTGAAGGCCGGCAAGTCGGGCACCGGGCAGGACATCCTCGCCGTGAAGGTCGGCAAGAACGCCAGCAAGTCCCGGGACGGCAGCAAGCCCGCCGTCCTGTACGGGGGCACCCAGCACGCGCGCGAGTGGATCACGCCCGAGATGGTCCAGCGCCTGATGCACTACATGCTCGACCGTTACGGCAAGGACCGTCGCATCACCAAGATCCTCGACACGACGGAGCTGTGGTTCCTGCCGGTGCAGAACCCGGACGGTTACGACTTCACGTTCACCGAGGGCAACCGTCTGTGGCGCAAGACCGTGCGCGACAACAACGGCGACGGGCAGGTCACCGCCGGGGACGGCGTCGACATGAACCGGAACTTCCCCTTCAAGTGGGGGTACGACAACGAGGGCAGCTCGCCGCAGCCCTTCAGCGAGACCTACCGCGGACCCGCGCCGGCCTCGGAGCCGGAGACCCGCGCCACGATCGGTCTGGTCGACAAGGTCGGGTTCGAGTTCTTCGTCAACTACCACTCCGCTGCCGAGCTGCTTCTCTACGGCACCGGCTGGCAGGTCGAGACGCCGACACCCGACGACGAGATCTACGCCGCACTCGCCGGCAACGACGCCAACTCGGCGGTCCCCGGCTACGACCCCGACCTCTCGGCGGAGCTCTACACCACCAACGGCGACACGAACGGGCACGTCCACGAGGAGCAGGGCACGCTCGCGTACACGCCGGAGATGGCGACCTGCGAGACGGCCAGCGCCTCCGACCCCGACGACGAGTGGGACCCGGCGGCATGCGTGAGCATCTTCTCGTTCCCCGACGACGAGGAGCTCGTCCAGGCCGAGTTCGAGAAGAACATCCCGTTCGCGCTCTCCCTCGCGGAGTCCGCGCACGACCCGGACGACCCCAAGTCGTCGGTCGGCATCACGGTGAAGGACATCCGTCCTGACGTCTTCACCACCTCCTACGGCCGCAAGCAGACCGTCGCGGTGACCGCGAAGCGCAAGCTCAAGGGCCTGCTGATGACCACCCGGATCAACGGTCGCGTCCGCGGCATCACGCGGATGAGGGAGTGGCGAGGCGGTGAGAAGTACGGCAACGAGAACGACAAGTACTACGACGAGTACCGCGCTGAGGTGAAGGGCCAGAAGCCTGGCGACAGGGTGACGGTGACCTTCACAGGGCTCAACGTGAAGCCGTTGCGCGGCTCACGCGAGTCGTTCTCGTACACCGTCGCCGACGACATCGGCGGTGACGTGCTGATCCTCGCGGCCGAGGACTACACCGGGCTGTCACCGGCACAAGCTGTCAGCTCGCCGAAGTACGTCTCGGCCTACGCCGACGCGCTCAACGCTGCCGGCTACAGCACCGACGTGTACGACGTCGACGCCGCCGGCCGCACGGCTCCGCACGACCTCGGAGTCCTGTCGCACTACGACGCCGTCGTCTGGGAGACCGGCGACGACCTCATCCCGAGGAACACCGGGCAGATCGGAGGCACGGCGGCCAAGTGGGCGTACGACACCGAGCTGCGCGTCCGCGACTACCTCAACGAGGGCGGCAAGGTGCTGGTCGCCGGCAAGTACGCGCTCTACGCGCAGGCGGCTGACGGCAGCTACTACTACCATCCCGACGAGGAGACGGCCGGGTCCTGCACGACTCCGGGGGCCTACCCGTGCCTGCCGCTGGGCAACGACTTCCTCCAGTACTGGCTGGGGTCGTACCAGTACGTCGACGACGGCGGCACCCGTGAGGACGGCACGACCTTCCCGCTCCAGGGTGACGAGGACGGTCCGTTCGAGGGCTTCGCGGCACAGCTCGACGGCTCGCAGGACCACACCGGCGCGTTCGTGTCGACGTCGTCGTTCCTGCCGGTCGAGGAGTTCCCGCAGTTCGAGTCGAGTGCCCCGCTGTCGTGGCTGCGCGGCTCCGGGGACCCCTACGCGCCGTTCACCGGCGACTGGTTCATGACCTCGGGCTCGGCCGACCAGGCCTACAAGCGGCTCGCGACGACCGTGGACCTGACAGGGGCGACGTCGGGATCGCTGGACTTCAAGTTCAGCGCCGACGTCGAGGCCGGCTGGGATGCGGTGTTCGTGGAGGCGAGGCCGGTCGGCACCGACGACTGGACGACCCTCCCCGACGCCAACGGCAACACGACGCAGGCCACCGGAGAAAGCTGCACGTCAGGATGGGCGATCACCCTCCATCCGCAGCTGACCCACTACGTCGACGCGACCTGCCAGCCCACGGGCACCACGGGCGAGTGGAACGCCTTCAGCGGCAACTCCGGAGGCTGGCAGGACTGGAGTGCAGACCTGTCGGCGTACGCCGGTCAGCAGGTCGAGGTCGCGATCGTCTATGCCACCGACTGGGGCACCACGGGCCTGGGCGTGTGGATCGACGACGCGAAGACCACGGTCGGCGGGGCGACGGCGACCGAGACGTCGTTCGAGGCCGATCTCGGCGCCTGGACGGTGCCCGGTGCGCCCGCCGGCTCAGGGGTCAACCCCAACGACTGGGAGCGCGGCCAGCAGTCCGTCGACGAGGGCGCCGCGGTCATGACGCCCGACTCGGTGCTGTTCGGCTTCGGGTTGGAGGGCCTCGACGCGGCGAAGCGCCAGGACCTCCTGTCGCGGTCGTTGGACACGCTGCTCGACGACTAGCCACACACAGCAGCACGACTGACGGGCGGTGGGTCGGCCGTCACCGGATCACCTCCGGTGACGGCAGGCTCACCGCCCGTTCGTGTGCCCGGCCACCGGACGGACGACGTCGGCCAGCGACGTCGCCGGCCGGGCGAGCACGCGCTCGATCGTGTCGGTCGTCGCGACGTTGCGACCGTCCATGACCTCGGCGAAGAGCTCGACCAACCCGTACGCGAGCTCGGCCGGCTCCCCGGCTGCGACCACGGCGGTGACGAACTCCTCGACCGAGGCCGATCGGAACGAGACCGGGCTCCCGAGGGCGTCACCGATCGCCGCGACGGCCTCGCCGAAGGTGAGCGCCTGCGGCCCCGTCAGCTCGAGCACCGAGCCGGCGTAGGCGTCGTCGCGCAGTGCCGCGACCGCCACATCGGCCACGTCGTCGAGGTCGACGAACGGCTCCGGCACGTCCGGCGGGACCGGGATCGCCAGCTCACCGGCGCGGACGCCGTCGGCGAACATCCCCTCGGTGAAGTTCTGGGCGAAGAACGAGCAGCGCACGACGCTCGCGGTCGGGACGGCGTCCAGCAGTGCGAGCTCCGAGTCCCGCGCGCCGG
Organism: Mumia sp. zg.B21; assembly: GCF_019550855.1. NCBI lineage: Bacteria > Bacillati > Actinomycetota > Actinomycetes > Propionibacteriales > Nocardioidaceae > Mumia > Mumia sp. zg.B21. The sequence goes on from NZ_JAHWCJ010000002.1 coordinate 120,616, forward strand.
CCTCCCCGCGGCCCGACAGGAGGACGACACGCTCGACGCCTCGCTCGGCGAGTCGACCCGCGAGCGCCGCCACCTGGTCGGAGGCGCCGGGGAAGGCGAGATCGGGCGCGTACGAGAGGTAGGCCCCAGAGACGCCGTCGAGCGCCGCGTCCCACGTCGACGCGTGCGACCAGTCGAATGGCACGGCCGTGGTGCGGGACGCCGGCCGGACCGGCAGACCGAGGGCTTCGAGGCGTGCGGTGACGCGACGGGCCGTCTTGCCGGCTCCGCCGACGACGAGGACGGGAGCGTCGTACGAGATGGACATGGTTCCTCCTGTGGGTGTTGCGGGACGAGGACTCCATCCCACCCGAGCATGGCGAGACGATCCATGGCTGATAGCGCCGATCCCATACGCATCCGTCTCGCACTCGCTAGGCTGTGGTGGCATGGACATCCTCAGCGGGCTCCTCGACGGACCCCGGGCCGACGGGGCGTTCCTGCTGCGCTCGGTGTTCGAGCCGCCGTGGTCCTTGCGGATCCGCGACCGCGCACCGCTCTCGGTGGTCGTGATCGCACGCGGCAGGGCGTGGGTCGTCCCGACAGAAGGCGACCCGGTCCGTCTCGACCGGGGCGACCTCGTCCTCGTCCGCGGCCCCGACCCGTACACGGTGGCCGACGATCCACAGACGCCCCCGCAGGTCTTCGTCGAGCCCGGCCAGGTCTGCACCGACGCGAGCGGGCGCTCGCTCTCGGCGGAGATGATGCTCGGCCTGCGCACCTGGGGCAATGCGACCGACGGCGCGACCACGATGGTCACCGGCACGTACGAGCGCGCGTCCGCGGTGAGCGAGCGCCTGCTGCGAGCGCTGCCGGAGACGGTCGTGCTCCACGGTGACGCGTGGAGCTCCGACCTCGTCACGCTGCTGTGCACCGAGATGCAGCGCGACGTGCCTGGTCAGGAGGTGTTCCTCGACCGTCTGCTCGACCTCGTCGTCCTCTCGGCCGTGCGCACGTGGCTCAACGACCAGGAGGACGCCGCGCCGGGGTGGTACCGCGCGGCGACCGATCCGGTCGTCGGCCCGGCGCTGCAGGCGCTCCACCTGCGGGTCGCCGACCCGTGGACGGTCGGGACGCTCGCCGCGGAGGTCCAGGTGTCACGCGCCGTCCTCGCGCGCCGGTTCGCCTCCGTCGTGGGAGAGCCGCCGATGGCCTACCTCACCAGCCTCCGGCTCGCCCTGGCCGCCGACCTCCTCGAGCGCACCGACCGCACCCTCACGTCGATCGCGCACGAGGTCGGCTACGCGAGCCCGTTCGCGCTGAGCGCGGCGTTCTCACGCGAGCGCGGGGTCAGTCCGACCGCGTACCGGTCACGAACGAGGGGCCTGCCTCCGGCCTGAGGAGGAAGTCATCGCTACGGCGCAGGGCGGCGATGCTCGTGCTCGCCAGGTCGTCAGGGAGGTCGTCTCGCGCGAACCAGCCCACCTCGAGCGACTCGTCGTCCGCGGCGTACGGATGCTCGGCCGCAGCAGCGTCCACGGGTCGGCAGACGAAGCAGAGGTCGAGGTACTGCGAGACGTCACCGTTCGGGTAGTGGACCGGCTCGGTGACGCTGACCGCCGCGAGAGCCTCCACGGCAACGACGACCCCGGTCTCCTCCCGTACCTCGCGCACGATGCCGACCGCCGGCTCCTCGCCAGGATCGAGGATGCCGCTGATCAGCGCCCACTGGCCCGAGTCGACACGTCGACCGAGCAGCACCCGCCGTCCGGAGTCGTCGAGGACGAGCGCCGTCACCCCCGGCAACCAGAGCAGATCGGTCCCGATCTTGCGTCGGAGGGCGGAGACGTACGGAGGGATGGGCACGTGCCGAGCCTAGGTGCAGACGGCCGGTACGGTGACGCCATGGACCGCCTCGACCCGCTCGACATGCGTGCCGGTGATCCCGATCGGGAGCGCACCGCCGAGGTGCTGCGCCGCGCCGCCGGTGACGGTCGCATCGACCTGGACGAGCTCGACGACCGGCTCGGACGCGCCTACGCCGCCAAGACGTACCGCGACCTCCAGGCCGTCGTCGCCGACCTCCCCGACGACCCGGCGACCAGAGCGCCGCTCGCCCCGCTCGCCCCCGTGGACCGCACCGAGACGCTCGAGCTGAGGGCAGGCATCAGCGACGTCCGGCGCAGCGGCACGTGGGCCGTCCCCGCACGCCTGCGCGTCTGGCCCTCCATGGGCAACGTGAAGCTCGACTTCCGTCGCGCCGACTGCCCCCACCGGCTCGTCGAGATCGACGTCAACGGCGGCGCCGGCAACCTCGTGCTGATCCTTCCCGAGGGATGGGCCGTCGACGTCGACGGCCTCCGTACGGGCTGGGGTGCGGTCAAGAACCGACGCAGCGGCACCCCGGGACCCGACGGCGTGCTCGTCCGCGTCACCGGCGGCATGGGGATGGGGTCGCTGGTCGCGCGCGATGCCTACTTCTACGAGAAGTGACCGCGCTCGCTCGATGGCCTAGAGGCTCTTGACGACCCTCAACCGCTGCAGGACGACATTGGTGTCGTCGTCGACGGTGAACGCCGGCGCACCCAGGAACGTCCGCATCTCGTCTCCCTCCCAGAACCGCGTGCGGTTCTCGCGCCACTGCGCCACGGTACGGTCACCCTCGCCCTCGTCGAGGACGTGCTGAAGGTCGACGTCGGCGACCCGGGACACCCGGACCTCCACCGTCTCCACGACGCAGACCTCTGACCCGGTGGAGTCCACGATCCGCCACCGCTCACCCACGGCCGGCATGCCCTCGTCGTCCTCCCCGCCGGTGACCAGGAGCTCCCGCACCAGCGACGAGGTGGTCGTCTTCACACCGTCCAGCACGAGGCCCACGAGCCGGTCGCGCACCGGACCGGCGAACGCGAACTCGAGCGGCGGCAGCTCCTCGACGGCGAGGTCGGGCTCGACCGGTCTCCCGCAGACGACCGCGGTGCCGATCTCGGCGTCCCAGCTGGCCAGGCGGGCGCGAAGACCGCGCTGCGCGAGCGCCAACGCCGTCCACGGCACCTGCATACGGCTCGTCTCGATCAGGACCTGGCCGTGCGGAGCGAGCCAGGAGGCCACGTCCGCGGCCACACGGCGGTGCACGTCGACACCGTCGGGCCCGCCGTCGAGCGCGGCCCGCGGCTCGTGGTCCCGCGCCTCGGGCGGCATGAGGGCGATGGCGTCGGTCGGGACGTACGGCGCGTTGACAGCGACGACGTCCACCTCTCCCAGCAGCCCTTCGGGGAGTGCGTCGAAGAGGTCTCCCTCGTACACCGTCCCGTGGACGAGGTTCTGCGTCGCGCACCGGACCGCGAGCGGGTCGATGTCGGCGGCGATCACGTGGACGTCGGGGCGCTCGTCCTCCACGAAGGCACCCACGGCGCCCGAGCCGCAGCAGAGGTCGACCACCGTCCCGTCGTGGGGCGCAGCGTCGACCGCCGCCCGGGCGAGCAGCTCCGTCCTCCGGCGCGGGACGAAGACGCCCGGCGCGACGTGCACCCGGAGGTGACCGAAGTCGGCCCACCCGACCACGTGCTCCAACGGCTCGCCGGCGAGACGGCGTGCCGTCATCGCCTCGAGCTCGTCGGAGGAGGTCGCCGACTCGCGGAGAACCCGCGCCTCGTCCTCGGCGAAGACGGACCCGGACGCGCGCAGACGCGCGACGAGTCCGTCCTCGGAAGTGTTCACAGGTGAATCCTTGCAGTCGTCCTGGGTCACGCGGCGAGGGACCCGGGGTGAGTACCGTCTGTGCATGACCTTCGCGACACGCGACGCGACCACCGAGGACGCTTCGGCGTGCGCGGCGATCTACACGCCGTACGTCGAGCGGACCGCAGTCACCTTCGAGTCGGTGCCTCCGACGCCGGACGAGATGGCGCAGCGGATCGCCGCGGCGCACGAGTCCCACGCCTGGGTCGTGCTCGTCGACGGCGACCGGGTGTGCGGCTACGCGTACGGAGCACCGTTCAAGACGCGACCGGCGTACGCCTGGTCGTGCGAGGTCAGCGTGTATCTGGGTGAGACCGCACCGCGACGCAGCGGCGCGGGCCGAGCTCTCTACGACGCGCTGTTCACGCGGCTCGACGAGCGCGGGTTCAGGACCCTCGTCGCCGGCATCGCCCTGCCGAACCCTGCGAGCATCGGGCTCCACGCCGCGCTCGGGTTCTCGCCGGTGGGGACGCTGCGGGAGATCGGCTGGAAGCACGGAGCGTGGCAGGACGTGGCCTGGATGCAACGTCGGATCGGCGACGACTCGCCACCGGCATCCTCGCCACAACCACCCGCCGCCGCGAGCCCGTAGGCTAGGTGGTACTAGCACCACCGACGACCTGGCCGTGGGCCCCTTGCGAGAGCGGATCCCGAATCCTAGCGTCGAGACACGAGCGCGGAACGCGCGCTCGCCGACGAACGATTCGAGGTCCCATGACCCTCCAGGCCGAACCCACCCGCCCGTCCGCCCATCCGACGACGGCACGCTTCTCCGAGCTGCTCAACGAGGTCCGCGACCACGGTCTGCTCGAGCGCCGGCACGGCTGGTACGCCGTGCGCATCACCGCGACCATCGGTGCGTTCTTCGCACTCTGGGTGGCCTTCTTCCTGATCGGCGACTCGTGGTGGCAGCTGGCGGTCGCAGCAGCGCTCGGCTTCGTCATGACACAGTTCGGCTTCCTCGGCCACGACGCCGCGCACCGGCAGATCTTCCGCTCGGGAGCGGCCAACGCATGGGCCGCCCGCGTCCTCGCCTGCGGGTTCGCCGGTCTCAGCTACGGCTGGTGGCGCGCCAAGCACAACAAGCACCACAAGGGCCCCAACCAGGAGGTCGTCGACCCCGACATCGCCCCCGGTGCTCTCGCCTTCACCCCCGAGATCGTGCAGCAGCGCCGGACGGCGTTCGGCCGTTGGTTCGCCGCCAACCAGGGCTGGTTCTTCTTCCCCCTGCTCACCCTCGAGGGCCTCAACCTGCACTATGCGAGCGTCCGGACGACGATGGACCGCTCCTCGGGCCTTCCGTGGCGGCGACTCGAGCTGACCGTCGTGTCGCTCCGCCTCCTCGCGTTCGTGGTGATCCTCCTGGTCGCGCTCCCGCTCGGCATGGCCGTGGCGTTCTTCGCGGTGCAGATGGCGGTGTTCGGCGTGCTCCTGGGCATGTCGTTCGCACCCAACCACAAGGGCATGCCGATCGTGCCGGAGGCGATGCGCCTCGACTTCCTGCGGCGTCAGGTCCTCGTCTCGCGCAACGTTCGCGGCGGTCCGTTCACCGACCTGATGATGGGCGGCCTGAACTATCAGATCGAGCACCACCTCTTCCCCAGCATGCCGCGCGTCAACCTGCGCCGGGCGCAGCCGATCGTCCGCCGGTTCTGCGAGCGGCACGCCGTCCCGTACACCGAGGTCGGGCTGCTCCGGTCGTACCGGATCGTCGTCGACTACCTCAACAACGTCGGCCTGCGAGCGCGCGACCCGTTCGACTGCCCGCTGGCCGCGCAGCTGCGTACGGCCTAGCTCGACGGGTCGGCGCCGGCCTGTCCGCGCGCCGGCCTGGGCAGGGTCAGGATCTCGGCCCCGTCGGCAGTGATGGCGACCGTGTGCTCGCTGTGCGCCGTACGGGAGCCGGTCGCGCTGCGCAGCGTCCACCCGTCGGCATCGGTGACGAGCCGATCGGTGTCGGCCATGACCCAGGGCTCCAGCGCCAGCAGCAGCCCGGGCCGCAACCGATAACCACGGCCGGGCCGCCCGGTGTTGGGGATGTGCGGGTCCTGGTGCATCGTCGACCCGACACCGTGGCCGCCGAACTCGGTGTTGATCGGATATCCCGCCTCGCTGAGCACCGTCCCGATGGCATGGGCGACGTCACCGACGCGAGCGTCCGGCCCGGCGACGGCGATCCCGGCCGCCAGGGCGCGCTCGGTCACGTCGATCAGCGCGACGTCCTCCGGGGCCGGCGAGTCGCCCACCACGAAGCTGATGGCCGAGTCGGCGACCACACCACCCAGGGAGACGGCCAGGTCGAGCGACACCAGGTCACCGTCGACGAGCGTGTAGTCGTGGGGCAGGCCGTGGAGGACGGCATCGTTGACGGACGTGCAGATGTAGTGCCCGAACGGCCCGCGACCGAAGGCCGGCGCATAGTCCACGTAGCAGGACTGCGCCCCCGCCTCGACGATCATCGTCTGGGCCCACCGGTCGATGTCGAGGAGGTTCGTCCCGACCGCGGCGCGACCCTTGAGCGTGTGCAGGATGTCGGCGACCAGTGCTCCGGTCTCCCTCGCTCGGGACAGCCGGGCGGGGGTCAGGATCTCGATCATGCGACGCCTTCCTCGTACCAATAACTATCCCGGTCAGGTTATCCCGGTCTAGAATCGCCGCATGGTCAGGTTGCCGCACACGGCGGCCGAGGTGGAGCGAGGACGGCGCCTCGGCACCCTGCTGCGTCGCGCGAGGGGTGACCGCTCGATGCTCGACATCGCGCTCGACGCCCGCGTCTCGCCGGAGACCCTCCGCAAGATCGAGGCGGGCCGCGTCGCGACCCCGGCCTTCACGACCATCGCCGCGCTCGCCGATGCTCTCGACCTCTCCCTGGACGTCGTCTGGGCCGAGATCAACCAGTCCGGTCGCGCGCGACTCTCGGCACCTGTCGCCGGCGACGGCGCGTAGGTCAGCTCAGCCGCTGCTCGAGGCGGACGTCGACCGGCTCGCCCGCGGCGTCCTTGCCGATCGCTCGACAGAGGTCCCTACGGACGGGAAGCCAGTGGGGTCCCTGTCCGGACGGCATCAGCGTGGCCGCGAACGTGTGTCCGTCCATGGTCCCAGTGACCTTCACCGCGCGGCGCGTCCCCAGCAGCTCAGCAGAACCGGGAACGGTGAGATAGGTGGCGAAGGCGCCGTCCTTCTCGATCGGCGCGGTGAACGTGTGGTCGAGCGGTTGCGGCAGGGCACGATCCATGGCGAGCTCCTCGTTGGTTGGTGTCGGTCTCTCGACAGACCGCGACCCGACCGCGAACTCATCGCGGAGGCTCTCGCCGGGTGACGCAGTAGTTGCGGCCAGACGGGTCGCGCAGGGTGATCCACCCCTGCGACCTCCACCGCTCGTCGGCACCGAGGGCCTTGTGGCGGTCAGCCACCGCATCGGCTCCGTCCCGGCCACCGGCGAGGTCGAGGTGAGCGGTCACCGCGCCGTGCGCAGGCGGGTCCTCCAGGCGTTGGAGCAGGATGCCCAACGGCATCCCCTCCGGCCGCACGAGCCGTGCGAACTCCGGAGTGTCCTCGTCACGGAACGTCCACCCGGTGAGCCCGGCCCAGAACCGGCACTCGTCGGCGTACGACGCCGGCGGGATGTCGAGGCACACCTGGTCGAGGACGCTTCGCGCACCGCTCTCCCACGCGATCGGTGCGGGCACCTCGTGCTCACCCTCGTACGGCACGAGGCAGAACGGCATGCCACCCGGTGAGCTGAGCACGACGTGGGTGCCGGGCTCGGCCGTGATCGTGGCACCCTCGCGCACCGCGGCTTCCCGCCCCGCCGCCAGGTCGTCCACGTGCAGGTCCAGGTGGACCCGTGGAAGACCGTCCGGGACGACCTGGAGGCGGAGGTAGGCATCGCCGTGCGGCGGCAGCAACGTGCGGAACTCGTCGTTCTCCCCCCGAGGCGGCGACGCCTGCGTGCCGGTGACCCCCTCCCAGAACGCCAGTGCGCTGCTGGCCGAGTCGGCGGGCTGGTCGATGAACGCCGTGACCCACCGCGGCACACCCCCGCTCCCGCCCCCGCCCCCGCCCTCACCCCCGCGATCACCCCCGCGATTCGGTGAGGAGATCGGGGGTCCCGGCTCGGACTCGCCCGATTTCGTCACCGAATCGCGCGGTGGTAGGTGAGGACGGCGCAGCCGTTGTCGAACGTCGCCACGTCGTCGAGCGCGAACGCTGTGGGCCGGAACGCCGCCGTGAATGCGGGGACGCCCGTGCCGGCGACGACCGGGTACTTCTTGACAACCATCCGGTCGATCTCGTTGAGCAGCTGACCGGCGAGCACACCACCGCCGGCGAGATAGATCCCCAGCGGCGACCCCTCCGCCTTGAGCTGGCGCACCCGTGTCACCGGGTCGGCGGTGGTGACCTCGACCTTGGGGTCGGGCGACTCTGCGAGCGAGCGGCTGAAGACCACCGTGCGGAGATGGGCGTACGGGTTGGTGAGCCCGAGCGCCAGGCCCGGGTCGTACGTGCGCCGTCCCATCACGACCGTGTCGTACGTGGTCAACGGCGTGTCAGCAACGCCGAGCGCCTCGCGTGCCTGGACCGGGAGGGCATCAGCGCACTCGGTCGCCATGAAGCCCATGAAGTCGTCGGACATCGGGAAGAAGTCGACCTCGTCGTCCGGTCCGGCGATGAAGCCGTCGAGGGTGAGGCCGATGTAGTAGGTCATCGCTCGCATAGCGCCGACACAACCATGCACGGCGGAGGACGTCACCCGAATTCGGGCCACGTCAGCGCGCGATTCGGTGAGGAAATCGGGTGCACCCGGCGGAGCAGGCTCGATCTCCTCACCGAATCGCGGAGGAGAGGCGGGCGGCGAGGGCATCCTCGTCCGGGACGAACCACGCCTGGCTCCCCTTGTTGGACTCGCGTACGAGATCACGCAGCGCGTCGCTCGCCTCGACGTACGCCGTGATGTCGCCCAGCACGGCGAGCCGGATGCGGTAGTTCACCAGCTTCTGGAGGATCTCCCCCGCCAACCCCGAGCGGAGCCGGAAGAACTCCGGATCGAGCCGGGAAGCGGGCACCACGACCATCTGCGCGTCGTGCGCCCAGGCGTCGCCGACGAGCTGGGCGCCGTCGGCCGGGGTGGCGATCGGCGGCCCGTCGGGGTCGAGCGAGAGGACGCGGAGGTCCCCGTGCTGGTCGATGCGCATGCCGGTGACCGTACGACGACACCGTGGCCGAGCGCACCCGGATTCTCGCTTCCGCGCTACGTTCGGCCCGTGGTCTCCTCGATCGCCGTCCTCTCCGACGTCCACGGTGTGCTCCCCGTGCTCGACGCGGTCCTCGCCGAGCCCGACGTCGCCCGCGCCGACCGGATCGTCGTCACCGGTGACCATGCTGCGGGCCCGATGCCCGTGGAGGTGCTCGACCGCCTCGTGTCGCTGGGCGACCGCGCGGTCCTCGTCCGCGGCAACGCCGACCGCGAGCTCGTGGTGGTGGCTCGAGGGGGGACGTCGGAGCACCCCGAGTCGCTGTGGGCGGGACGGCAGCTGCGGCCTGACCAGGTCGCGCTCCTCGACGCGCTCCCGCACCCGGTGCGCCTCGACGTCGACGGGTTCGGTCCGGTGGTCTTCTGCCACGGGACACCCCGCGACGACGGCGAGGTCGTGCTCGTCGACACCCGGCTCGAGCGGTGGGCCGAGGTGTTCGCCGACCTCGGCGACGAGGTCCGCACCGTGGTCTGCGGCCACACCCACATGCCGTTCGTACGGCTCGTCGACCGGCGTCTGGTGGTCAACTCCGGCAGCATCGGCATGCCGTACGGACGACCGGGAGGCTCGTGGGCGCTGCTGCGAGACGGTCAGGTCAGCCTGCGTCACACCTCGATCGACGTCGACGCCGTGGTCGCGGAGGTCGTCCGGCGATCGGCGTACGGGCGCCGTGCGGAGTGGGCCGACGAGTATGTGCGCGCACGCCACAGCGACGCGGCGGCCGTGCAGGCCTTCGGCCCGCGTGACGGACGCTGACCGCTGCGCTCAGGAGAACGCCGAGCGGTAGTACTCGGACTGGTCCGCGGCGTACTGCTCGTAGTCGAGCTCGCCCGGGTCGTCCCCCCGCTCGGCGACGACCAGCCGGTCGAGGTAGTAGTCCCAGCCGGGGCCGACGCTCGAGGCGGTCTCGGCGTCGGGCATCGCCTGCGCGAACGCCAGCGTCGTGAAACCTTCGGAGTCGTCCAGGTCGAGCTCGAGCACCCAGTCCGGTCCCGAGCCTTCGGACGGATCCGCGAACCGGACGACGAGGCGCCGCGGCGGCGCGCACTCCTCGACCACGTAGCGCTCCTCGGGCGTGTCCGGACCCTCGGCCGTCATCGTGAAGATGACCTCCCCCGTCGCGGGGTCACCGGTCCACGTGCCGATCCAGCGCTCGAGCCGCTCAGGCTCGGTGACGGCCGCCCACACGTCCTCGACCGGAGCGGCGAACCGGCGGTGGAAGACGACGTACTCGGTGCCGTTGCGGCTCTCGCGGCGTCCGGTCGGTGCGATGGTCATGCGGTCTCCTCGTGGTGGGGGTGGTCCTGCTCGGTCGCGGGTCGCCCTGCTGCCCGCTCCCGGACCGTACGGCGGACCTCGAGGTCGAGGCCGTCGAGAGCACGCTCGCTGAAGCGGGACGTCGGAGGGCGCATCTCGTCGAGCCAGACGCGCAAGGGCTCGAGGCCCTCGAGCCGCACCCGGTAGCGGCGTTCGCGCCCGACGGTCTCCGCCTCGACGAGCCCGACGTCAGCGAGCACCTTGAGGTGTCTGCTGATCGCAGGCCTGCTGATGGGGTGCGCAGCCGCGAGGTCGACAACCCGGCTCGGCCCGTCGAGCAGTCGGGTCAGCAGATCGCGGCGTACCGGGTCCGCCACCGCCTCGAAAACCTCCATCGCTCATTGGTAACTGAGGCGTTACCTATTGTCAAGACCCGGTGCCCCGTCGGCGATGAGTTGTGCCGACACCGGCGGTCTGCCCCAAGAACCATGCAGGAGGAACCATGCTGTCCATCCACGACCACACCACGACGTCCGCGGACGGCACGGTGATCGCCTACGACCGCCGGGGGGCCGGGCCACCGCTCGTGCTCGTCGAGCCGGCAGCCCACTTCCGCGGCTTCAGCGCCTTCGACGGACTCGCCGAGCGCCTCGCCTCTGACTTCCGCGTCTACCAGTACGACCGGCGCGGGCGCGGGTTGAGCGCGGACACCCCGCCGTACGCCGTGAGCCGCGAGGTCGAGGACCTGGCCGCGGTCGTCGCCGCCGCCGGGGCTCCCGCCTTCGCGTACGGCTTCTCCAGCGGGGCACTCGTGGCCCTGCACGCCGCTGCCGCCGGCGTCGGCCTGCGCGCGCTCGCCCTTCTCGAACCCCCGCTCCAGGCCGAGCCGGCAGAGGGTGACAGCGCATTCACAGTCACGCTGGAGTCGCTGCTCGCGGCGGGCCGTCACGACGAGGCGACCGCGTACTTCCACCGGTCGATCGGGGTCCCCGACGAGATCACCGACGGCATGCGTGACACCCCAGCGTGGGAGGCGATGGTCTCGGTCGCGCCGACCCTGGCCTATGACGCGCGACTCTCGGACGAGTCGTCGCACCGTCTCCTGGAGCGCGTCGACGTCCCTGCGCTCGTCCTCGACAGCAGCGGCAGCACCGACGACCTCACGGGCTGGGCCTCCGCGGCGTCCCGCGCCCTTCCCTACGGCAGCCACCGGAGTCTGCCGGGCGGGTGGCACGGCGTTGACCAGGAGGCCCTGGCCCTCGCGCTCTCGGACTTCTTCGGGACGGCGGACCGCGCGGCACGCGAGGTGGTCGGTCGGCAGCGCTAGGACCGAGCCGGCCCGAACCACGTCGTGAGGGCCTCCCTGAGTCCCGCCGGCGTTCCGTCCCCCACCCAGGCGACATGACCGTCGGGCCGGACGAGCACGGCGCTCGGAGCGGCGACCTCGCCCAGCACGGGCAGCTCCCACGCTCCTGCGACCTGCGCCCGTACGTGCTGGACGCGGTCCGCCCACGGCTCGGCGCCGAGATGCTCGGTCGTCCCGAGGTCGAGGAGGACGGGGCGGGCACCGTGCAGCAGGGAGTAGACACGACGGTCGCCGTCGGGCGCGACCAGGTCGAGGTCGGGCATGCGACGACCGAGCAGGGCATGGCCCTCGCCGAGGTCGTAGGCGGTGTCCAGCCCCGAGGCGAGACCCGCCATCAGGGTGCGAGGGCCGTCGAACCCCACCATCTGGGCGATCGTGCGGCTCAGCGCCGCGGTCCGGGCATCACCTCGCTGGAGCATCGACTGCGCCATCGTGTACTCGAGCACGCGGGCGGTGGCCGGGTGCCGCTCCGCCTGGTAGGTGTCCAGGAGCTCGACGGGCGAGGTGCCCTTGACCACCTGCGCCAGCTTCCAGCCCAGGTTCACCGCGTCCTGCACGCCGAGACCGATCCCCTGCCCACCCGCCGGGTGATGGACGTGGGCGGCGTCGCCGGCGACGAGCACCCGTCCTGCCCGATAGGCGGCGGCCTGCCGGGTCGCGTCGGTGAACCGTGAGACCCACGTCGGGTCGTGGACGCCGAAGTCCGTGCCGTACACGTCCTTCAACGCCTCACCGAGGTCCTCGAGCGTGGGATCCGTGGCGGGGCCGAGCCGCTGCTCGGTCACCACGACCCGGACGGTGCGCCCGTCGTCCATGACGCCCAACCCGTGGATGCCCGTCGCGTCGAGACGGATCCCGTCCGGGATGTCTTCCCTCACCTGCACCTCGGCGATCAGGTGGCTGCGCGTCGCGTCCGAGCCCTCGAACGCGATGCCGGCCTCCTTGCGGACGATGCTGCGTCCGCCGTCGGCACCGACGACGTACGGCGCCCGGAGCGGTGACCCGTCCGCAAGACGGAGGACGACCCCGGTCTCGTCCTGGGCGACACCCGTCACCTCGAGGCCGCGACGGATGGGCACCCCCAGCTCCTCCACCCAGCCGAGCAGGATGCGCTCGATGTGGTTCTGCCACAACCCCAGCGAGTACGGGTGCCGGGTGGGGAAGTTGCTCTGGTCCAGCATCGTGCTGCCGAAGCTGACCACCTGGACCGTCTGCCCCTCGGCCAGGAACCTGTCGGCGATCCCCCGCTGGTCGAGCACCTCGATCGTGCGCGCGTGGAACCCACCCGCCCGGGAGCCCGCGAGCTCCGGTGTCGGTCGCCGCTCGACGACCGTGACCTCCACTCCTGCCAAGGCCAGCTCTCCCGCGAGCATCAGCCCCGTTGGCCCGCTTCCTACGACGACCACGTCGTTCATCTCAGCCCTCCTGTTCGCTCGGCACCGAGCAGTCTGGGGCAGCGACGGGGGCTTGCCGCAAGCCCAGGGGTGCGCTATACGTTGAGGAGGGCAGGGAGCATGGCTTCCTGCCTTCGTCGTGCCCGCGCCCGGATCGGTCGGCGCCCCGCGAGGGTCGTCAGCCGCGGTGGCGGCCGGAGTCAGCCGTACGCCGGCGAAGGCCCAGAGCCAGCGCGGCCAGCGAGACCGCGCCGACTCCCGCGACCACGGCAGCCGAGGTCGTACGACCGACTCCGTCGAGCGGATCGGAGGCGACAGGGCGGGCGCGGTCCGACGGACCACCCGGCTCCGCGAGTGCGCCGGCGACGGGCGCGGAGGTCTCCGCCGTCGTCGGGGTCGGGGCCGTGCTCGGGCTGGGCGTCACGCTCGGCGTCGGTGTCGTCCGAGGAGGCTTCGGCGCCTGGGTCGGAGCGGTTGTCGGTCGCGGTGACGTCCGCGCGGCCTTCGGCTTCGCGGGTGCCGCGCTCGGCTTCGGTGTCGGGGTGGCCGAGGGAGTCGTGGGGGCCGCGGGAGCCGGTCGCGAGCCGGAGCCGGGATAGTTCGCGAACACCTGCACGCCCCAGGTGCTGCCGCCCGCCCTGATGAAGGCGATCCCGATGTCGGTGTAGTCGCCGAGGATGTTCGCACGGTGTCCCGAGGAGTCCATCCAGCCGCCGTGCATGGCGGCACCGCTCGGATAGCCCATCGCGACGTTCTCACCCACCCGACGCCACCCGCTCGGGATCTGGTCGGCGACGTCGGGGTTGTGCGACATGCGCCGGGCATCGGCCATCCGGTGTGCCCAGGCGAGCGCGACCGCGTCGAGGTTGGCGTTGCGGGTCAGCGGTGCGAGGCCCTGCGCCGCGCGGGCAGCGTTCGCGCGTGCACCGATGGTGTCGGCGTCGGACCCAGCGAGGGCGGGGGCGCCCCCGACCAGCACGAGGAGGAACGTCAGCGCCAGGACCACGACGGGCGCGGCCACCCTTCGGTCTCGTGTCGTCACCCGTGGAGACTAGCGGTTCCCCCGGGGGTCGGGTCCAGTCGCGCGACGGGGCTGCTCGGCGGCCGGCTCAGCGGTCGTCGCGGCTGAAGTGCTGGTAGTCCTTGAGCGTCCTCCACGCCCCGCCCCATCCCCAGCCGATCGTCTCGAACGCCCGGACGACCGGTCCGCCGGCGAGGATCATCCCGGGCCGGACGCGGTTGCGGTCGACATAGGCGGTCGCCAGCTCGGGCAGGACCAGGTCGCCCTTGACGTACGGGTTCTGGAACGGGTTGATGTCGACCGCCAGACCATAGGCGTGCTGGGAGAACGTGGTCGTGCCGCGGGTGGGCCGGCAGTTGAAGGCACCGGTGTTGTTGCCGTCACCGGTCGGCGGTGCCGACAGCTCCGCAGCGCGGGTGATGCGCATCTCCTCGATCGGGAAGCGGGCGGCGTACATCGCCCGGAAGGCGCGGACGACCTTGCGGGCGACCGTCTTGTTGACCAGGAGCTCGCCGGTGTGGCGGGCGTCGTCGAAGCCCCAGAACGTCAGGCGGATCCAGGCGAGGTCGGACCGCGCGACCGGGCAGCCGGCCCGCCAGGTGGAGCGGTCGATGACGCTGTCCGGCGGTGGCGACACGATCCGGCTGGCGAAACCCGACCCGGGCAACGCCGGCAGCTGGTCCGGGAGGGTGAACCGACGGTTCCGCAGTGCCGGAGGGGTCGGGCGGACCTCACCGAAGCCGTCCGTGGTGACGGGGAGCACCCGCCTGCCCAACCACGCCGGAGGCACCGTGCCCGGGGCGGGCCTCGACGAGGGCGTCGGCGTGGCCGCGGGTGGTGTCGTCGCGGAGGGCGCGGTCGTCGGTGGGCTCGCGCTCGGCGACGCCGATGCCGGGGTGCTCTCGGAGCCGGTCGTCGGCTGCGCGTCCGGGTCACCCTTGCAGCCCGCGAGCACGACGGCCAGCGCGATCCCGAGAGCAGGGAGCGAGGTGCGTACGCGGCGGCGCTGCATCCTTCCGAGTCTAGAACCCGATGTTGTCGGCGCCGCCGAACGAACGAGGCACTCGCCCCGGCGTACGCTGCGACCGTGGGGCCAACCACCCGCTCCGACGGTGTCACCGGGTCGAGCGCCCGGTGGCGGATCCGCTCGGGGCAGGGCTGGTACTGGCGTACGTGGCTCGTGGTCGGTGCGTTCGCCGTCGTCACGCTGGTCGGCGCATCTGTCGCCGGCATCCCGATCCGCGACCCGGGCAACGCCTTCTTCCTCTCACGGCTGGCGATCGCGCTGCCCGGACTGCTGGTGCTCGCCGTCGTCGACGCCTGCTGGCGAGCCCACCCACGGACGGTGCGTACGACCCTGGGCGCTCTCCGCGCGAGGTGGACGGCACGCAGGACCGCCGCCGCGGTGAGCGGGCTCGTCGCCTACTACCTCGTCTATCTCTGCTACCACAACCTCAAGAGCTGGGACGTCCTGCTCGACCCCCGCGACGACCTGCTCCTGAGCTGGGACCGGTGGCTGTTCTTCGGCAGCACTCCGGGCGAGGCGCTGCACGACCTGCTGGGCGAGGGGGTCGCGATGTCGATCCTCTCGGTCGTCTACACCGCTTTCACGCCCGTCGTGACGGCGATGCTGCTCGGCTCGTTGGTGTTCACGGCGCGCATCCGGCACGGGTTCGTGATGCTCGTGGCGGGCATGTGGGGATGGATCCTCGGGGTCGGCTCGTACTACCTGATCCCATCCCTGGGACCGTTCTGGCGGCTGCCGGAGGACTACGCCGATCTTCCCCGCACGGTCATCCAGGACATGTGGGAGAAGGACATCGCTGGTCGCGAGCAGCTGCTGGCCCATCCGGAGGCGCCGGACGCGTTCGCGCAGATCTCCGCGTTCGCGAGCCTGCACGTCGCGTTCACCACGCTGGTCTGGTTGATGGCGCGCTACTACGGGCTCCGGCGCCTGAGCCACGTCCTCGGCGTCTTCGTCCTCGCCACGATCGTGGCGACGTTCTACCTTGGCTGGCACTACGTCGCCGACGACGTGGCCGGGGTCGCGATCGGCTTCCTCGCCGTCTTCCTGGGCCGCAAGACGGTCTACCCCCGGCGGTCGGAGGAGCCGAGCCGAGAATGAGGGCGGCGGCGTCCCTCTCGTCTGCGGATCGGGACGGGCGGATCGCCTTTGGTCGAGGCCGGGCTAGTCCTTCGGACGATGCCGGGTGGCCCGCACCGTTCGTACGGTCGGGCCATGACCGTCGAACCTCCCACCACGACGCTCGGCTACACGCGCTCGGACGCGATCGGCACCGCCGTCGTCTTCGGTGTCGGCGGGCTCCTCCTCTTCCTGCTCGCCCCCGTCCTGGCGGCATGGTTGGCCGACGTCCCTGTCGTCCCGTTCAAGGGCCCGCTGGAGTGGGTGGCGTCGTTCGACCAGCCGTGGGCGTGGGTGGCGCGTCCTACCGTCGGTCTGCTCCTCGGCCTCGCCCTCGCTGCCTCCGAGATCTGGGGCGCCTACCGGTTGGAGGTCGACGACGACGCCGTGGTGGTGCACCACGGCGACGACCGCCGCCGCATCGACCGTACGCAGGTCGTGGCGGTCTATCGCGACGGCAAGAAGGTCGTCATCGACGGCCACGACGGTCGTCGCCTCTTCGAGCAGGAGGTGGAGGCGAGTCGCAAGGCAGTCGCCGCCGCGTTCCAACGCCACGGCTATCCGTGGGAAGGGCTGTGACGACGACCTCGAGTCAGCGCCGAGCGCGCCACTCCCTCGCAAACGGCGGCAGACCCGTCACCGGCGACCTCCGGAGGAAGGTGCCGGTGACCTCCGGACGGCTGGCCGTGTAGAGCCACGTGTCGAAGAGGTCGTCGAGCTGTTGCCCCGAGACACGCTCGGCGTAGGCGATGAACTGCGGGGTCGTGACGTTGCCGCCCGCGTTGCGCCGTGCCCAGCCGCGCAGGATCGCGAAGAAGTCGTCGTCTCCGACGGCGAGCCGCAGCTGGTGCAACGTCATCGCACCGCGGTCGTACACCGCGTTCGCGAACAGGCCGTCCGGTCCCGGGTCGCCGATCGTGAGGTCCCAGAACGGGTCCTCGGCCGGGTAGGCCGCGTAGGTGTCGTCGAAGATCTCCTGGGCCGTGGCCTCGCCCTTGTCCTCCCACCAGAGCCACTCGGCGTACGACGCGAAGCCTTCGTTGAGCCAGATGTCGCTCCACCGCTCGACCGCGAGACTGTCCCCGTACCACTGATGGGCGAGCTCGTGCACGACCACGGCCTCGGCGGCCTGTTCGCTTCCACCGATCTGCTCCTGCGAGTAGATCGGCCGCGTCTGGTTCTCCAGGGCGAACCCGAGGTTGGGGTACGCATCGACGATGCCACCGGACGAGGAGAACGGGTAGCGCCCGAAGGTGTCCTGCAAGAAGTCGAGGATCCGCGGGTGCTTGGCGAACGCCGCCTCCGCCTTGTCGCCGACGGTCGCGGGGCCTTCGTCCGGCGTGCCGGCGATCCAGTCGTTGGGGTTGGGCTCGCTCCCTGCGGGAGCGCCGCTGACGGTCCAGCCGTCCAGCTCGTCGCCGTCGGCCTCGAACGACGTGCTGCCTGCTCCGGTCGGGGTGGTGATGTCGTCGACGAAGACGCCGCCGGCCTGGACCACGTCGTCGCTCGCGTACGTCAGGGACAGCTCCACCGACCGGCCCGTCCAGGCACCCAGGTCGACGCGCCACTGCTCGTAACCGTCGGACTGGCCGGTGGCGGCGTTCCA
This sequence comes from Mumia sp. zg.B21, assembly GCF_019550855.1. NCBI lineage: Bacteria > Bacillati > Actinomycetota > Actinomycetes > Propionibacteriales > Nocardioidaceae > Mumia > Mumia sp. zg.B21. The sequence continues at coordinate 138,378 of NZ_JAHWCJ010000002.1, forward strand.
GGACCCGCTCGAGCCCGTCGCTGCGCACGTGTCGTCGCCCTGCGCCGTCTGGTAGTGCTCGAGGAACGGGTGCAGCGACAGCCAGTACGGGCAGGAGTTGCCGACCTCGGTGCTGGTCGCTCCGCCGAGGTCGGGCAGCGTCGTCCAGTCGTCACCGCCCGGCGTCCGCGCCTCCACGAAGAAGTAGTCCCAGTCCTCCTCGGTCGACCGGTCCACCCAGAAGCTCAGCTGCCCACCGGCCGCCGGGACCTCGACCGTGCGGGTCAGCCGCTTGTAGGACAGGCTGGCGGCCTGCGAGATGGCGTACTGGTCGCCGGTGCGCGCCGGCACCCGCGCGTACAGCTTGGGGTCGATCGCCTCGATCATCCGGATCCCGTCATAGCGGTAGTCCTTCACCCGGAAGTCGCTGATGGTCGCGGTCGTGAGGTACGACGCCATCGGCTCGCGTGCCTCCCACAGCCAGGTGGTCCACCCTCGCGAGGTCGACTGACCACGCGGGACCCCGTTGGCGACGGCCCGCAGGCCCTTCGGCGCGGTGATCTTGAACGAGTACGACGCCTTGTCGCTCGGGTGGTCGTTGACCGGATACCAGGTGTCGGCGACGTGGGGCTGACCGACGACGAGCGCCCCGTCGTCGGTGTGGATGAAGCCCGAGCCGTCCTCGAGAGTCTGCGGGACCCCGTCGTACCGGATGTCGGTGACGAAGGTGGTGCGCTTGCGGAGGCCGCGTGGCGGGGTGATCGTCAGCTCACCGCCGGTGTGCCGCCAGGTCGCACGGCGCCCGTTCACCCGCACGGAACGGACGGTCAGTCCCTCGAGGTCGAGGTTGAACCGAGACAGGTTCTGGGTGGCACGGGCACGCATGCGGGCCTGTCCGGCCAGCCGGTCCGTGGCCGGGTCGTACCGGACGTCGAGCGTGTAGTGGATCGCGTCGTAGCCGCCGTTGCCGTCGGTCGGGAAGTACGGGTCGCCGATGCCCGCGGCCCCGGGAGTGAAGTGGGGCCGATCATGAGCGCTCGCTGGCCCGCCGAGCAGGGCGGCACCGAGAGCGAGGGCGGAGAAGACCGAGACGAGGGCAGGGAACGTGCGGCGCATGGCGACCTCCGGAGACGAACCGTCGGTTCCTCACTGTCGTCCACGTCACACTCCCGCGCAAGAGGGCGCAGACCACCGTGCCCCGGTCGACCGGTCAGCCGCGGCGACGGTCGCGCCAGGCTCCGGTGGCCCACAGCGCCCACAGGACGAGCAACGGCTGGAACAGCAGCCGGACGGCCCGAGCCCTGTCGTCGTTGAGACCGAACGCGTCGGTGTGCGTGACGTACTGCGAGATGTTGCCGGGGAAGATCGCCACGAAGAACGCCGCCGTGAGCCATCCGACCGGGACGCGCCTGCCGGGAAGGCCGATCAGGGCGCCGCCGAGCCCAACCTCCACGAAGCCGGACGCGATGACCACCGTGTCGGCGCCGACCGGGACCCAGTCCGGGACCTGGGCGAGGAACTCGCGGCGCGCGAAGGTGAGGTGGCTGATGCCGGCGAAGAGGAGGAAGGCGCCGAGCGCCCACCGTCCGATCGTACGGGGCGTCGAGAGCGGTGGCGGTGAGGTGTCGGGCATGGACCTCAGGCTATGGGCAGAGCATCTGCAGGAGTGCCGCACACTCGCGCCGCAGCGTGTCGGCGGCATCGGTACGCCCGGCCAGCAGGTCGATCAGCGCTCGGAGGAAGAGCCCGTCGTAGAGGGCGTATGCGACGGGTGACGAGACCCGGGGAGGGCTGTCGGCGAGGTCGGCGTAGCGGCAGACGACACGCCACACCATCTGCTCGAGGAGGAGGTCGATCTCCTCGATGACGCCCTCGAGCTCGGGCGTGTACATGCTCTGGTTGCGCAGGTCGTACCACATGCGGTGCAGGTCGGTCTCGTCACGGAGCGTGGCGACCATGGCGTCGGAGTAACCGTCCCGGAGCTCCCTCGCCGTGGTCGCGGACTCGATGATGGAGTCGTAGTGCTTGACGCAGTCTCGCTTGTACTGCCGCACGCAGTGCTGCATCAGGTCGAGCTTGTCGCTGAAGTAGTAGTGGACGACACCGTGCGAGTACGGAGAGTTCTGGGCGATGTCACGCAGGCTCGTGTTGGCGAAGCCCCGATCGGCCAGGGTGGAGAGAGCCGAGCTGGCCAGCTCGGCTCGCCGTTGCTCGAACTTGTCGTCCGAGGCACGACCGGCTCGCGCCTGCCGGCGCGTGGCGCGTCCCCCCGCGGTACTCACGGGCCCCACGATACGCCGGTCGAAAGTCACCGACTCCCTCGTGCAAAAAAAGAATCTTGACAGATGTATACGAAAAATCTTGTCAACCGTCAAGATGTCTGTTTATCTATTCATATCCGTTCGGTCTCGTACCAGGCGGATGAAGGGGCTCGGGCCGGCGGGGGCGGCACCGGGCCCCTCACGCGTCCCCGCACTGGCGACCAGGTGACCGCTGAGCGACAGGACGCGACATGACCGACACCCGCCCCGACACGATCGTGCTCGTGCACGGACTCTGGATGACCCCCCGCAGCTGGGAAGGCTGGGTGGACTACTACGGCGCCAAGGGATTCAGCGTCCTGACGCCCGGCTACCCCGGCTTCGAGATCGAAGTGGAGGCGCTGCGCGAGAACACCGACGTGATCGCCCGCCTCACCGTCCCTGACACCGTCGGCCACCTCGCTTCTGTCATCGAGGGTCTCGACTCGCCGCCGGTCATCATGGGCCACTCCTTCGGCGGCACGCTCACCCAGCTTCTCCTTGCACGCGGCCTCGGCGCTGCGGGTGTCGTGATCGACTCGGCACCGACCGAGGGGGTCCACGTCACCCCGCCGTCACAGGTGAGATCGCTCTTTCCCATCCTCAAGAACCCGGCCACCCGGACCAAGGCGGTCGGATTCACTCCGGAGGAGTTCCACTACTCGTTCGCCAACACCCTGTCCAGGGCGGAGTCCGACCAGGCGTGGGAGCGCTACCAGGTCCCCGCGCCGGGCAGCTGGGTCTGGGAGTACGGGCTGCTCGCAAACATCAAGCCGGGCCACCAGGAGACGTGGGTCGACTACGACAACGACGACCGGGCGCCGTTGCTGTTCATCGCGGGCGGCGAGGACCACATCATGCCGCCGTCGGTCAACAGGGCGAACGCCAAGCACTACAAGAAGTCCGCCGCACTCACCGACTACCACGAGTTCGAGGGGCGCGACCACTGGACGTGTGCCGCTCCGGGCTGGGAGGCCGTCGCCGACCACGCGCTCGAGTGGTCCCTCGAGCATGCCGGCACGACGTCCCGTACGGCGCCCGTCACCGACACGTGATGCCGCTGTCCGACGGCCACGACCACGAGGTTCGGCGCAGCGAGCGCGGCACGCTCGTACGGCGCCGCCTCCCAGGCGCCGACTGCCTGACCTCGTGGGACGAGGCGGCCCTGCTTCGGCTCGTCGCGGCGGTCTCGCCCTTGCCCGTCCCCCAGGTGCTCGATGTCAGACGGGACGACGACGTGATGGAGATGGCTCTCGTCCCGGGCGGTCCGCTGCTCACCAGGCTCGCCGAGCTGGACCAGCCGACGCGAGATCGACTCGGCGCCGACCTGGGCGCCTTCCTCTCCGCGCTGCACGGCATCCCCGTGGCCTCCGTCTCCGGGCTCGTCCCCGTCGACGACACCGCACCGGCCGATCTGCTCGCCGAGGGAGTCGAGCTCCTCGGGGCGTGTGCCGGCGCGATCCCCGTGGGCCGTCACCGCGCCGTCGAACGCTTCCTCGAGTCGCCCGCACCGCGGCCGTCCGCGCGACGGGTGCTCTCCCACAATGACCTGGGCGCGGAGCACGTCTTCGTCGACGAGGACGCCCAGGTCATCACCGGGGTCATCGACTGGTCGGACGCCGCGCTGACCGATCCCGCGCTGGACCTGGGACTGGTGCTGCGAGACCTCGGCGTCGGCGCGTTCGACCGTGCACTCGACGCGGACGACGGCGAGCCCGAGGTCGACGACCTTCGGACTCGGGCGATCTTCCACGCCCGGATCCGCGCGCTCGAGGACCTCGCCTACGGCATCGAGACCGACCGGGACCTCTATCGGCGCAACGCGTCTCGGGCCATCGCCGCCCTCTTCGACGACGAGGGTTAGTCAGTCGCGGTCCTGCCAGGTGCAGAGGCAGACCTTGTTGCCCTCGGGATCTGCGAGCACCCAGAAGCTGGGCGCCTCGTCGTCGCTGGCGACGGTGCCCCCCGCGGCGAGGGCGGCGTCGATCCGCGACTGGACCTGGTCGGGCGGCACCCACACGTCGAGGTGCCACCGCTGGCGTGGCTCCTCGCTGCCGGACGGCTGGAACCAGACGGTCGGCAGGGCACGATGCTGGTCGCGGATCTCGTCGTCGACCTCCGGCACGGGTGACTCCTCCATCGCCAGGGCGGCTCGCCAGAACGGCAGCACCTCGCCGTACGCCGGACTGTCCAGAGCGAGCTCGATCCGGGAGACGGTCGCCGGCTCGAGAGAGACGTCGTCGTCCGCATCCGCAACGACGGCGCTGATCCGGCGCGCGAGGTCGACGTCGACGCGGGTGACGCCTCCCGCCGCGTGGTGCGTCAGACGGACGTCGACGTGGGTGGGTCGCAGGTCGAGGTCGGGGTCGTGGTGGGTCGACCCCGCGGCCGCGCCGATCGCGTTCGCGACACGGAGCGCTGCGGCGAAGTCGGGGACGCGTATCCGCGTCTGGAGCCCACCGAGGAGGTAGACCCAGCCGTCCAGCTTCTCGTCGGCGACCCTCTGCCCGGTCAAGGTTTCGATGCTCATGGACCCATGCTGGCGTCAGGGCGGCCTGGCGCACAGGTCGACGCGCCGCAAACCCCGTGACATCACGACCGATCGGTCGTAATGTTTGGTCGCATGACGCTCACTGACGGCAGGACGACCACGGACGAGCCACCGTACGGGGTGGTGGTCCCGGTCCGGGTCTACCTCGACGACCTCGACGGCTTCGGGATGCTCAACCACGTCGAGTACGCACGGCTCTTCGACCACGCGGTCATCGACTTCTGGACCGGGGCCGGCTGGGTCCTCGACCCGTCGACGTCGGTCCAGGTCATCCGCGACCTCCACCTGACGTTCCACCAGCCCGTGACCGCCGTCGGCGACGTGGCCGTGCACCTGTGGGTCGAGGAGGTCGGCAGGACAAGCGTCAACTACCACTTCCGGATCCTGTCCAGCGATCACGAGACCCTGCACGCCGAGGGCACGCGGCGGCTCATCAACCTCGACCCGGCGACGTTGCGGCCGACGCCGTTGACCGACGAGCAGTGGGAGTACGCGGCGCCACTGCTCCGCGGCGACGTCCGGCGCACCACCTAGCTGCTAGCCGAGCGCACCGATCACGTCGAGGGCACAGCCGACGGCCAGCCCGAGCTCCTCGTCGTCCTCGAACAGGGCGTAGCGGACACTGCCCGCGGAAAGGAACGCGTCGAGCTGGAAGGCGACCATGCGTCCGTCCCCGCCCGCAGCCTCCGCGTCGGCTGCCAAGAGGTCGAGCCACTCTCGCTCGAGACGACGCACCGCGTCGGCGACCGCGCCGTGCTGCGCGCCGTACTCTGCCGAGGTCGTCACCAGGAAGCACCCACCGGGGAAGACACGGCGGCGGACGTAGGCGGCCCAGCTCTCGACGAGCGCCGTCAACCGGCGCGATCCCGACCCGGCCGACCACACGGGCGCGATCACCTCGGAGATGAAAACGCGGCGGGCCTCGGCGATCGCCGCGAGCTGGATCGCCTCCCGGTTCTCGAAGACGGTCAGGATGCCGCTCTTGCTGACCCCGGTCGCGGTCGCGAGCCGACCGACGGAGACAGAGTCGAGCCCGTGCAGCGTCGCCACGTCCGCGGCGCAGCGGGCGACCTTCTGACGAGACGCGTCACCGCGCGCTCGACGTCCGTCGGTGGTCGCGGTCATGACGCGAGTCTAGGTGGCGCTCACGACCCTGGACGAGCTCGAGCGACGGCGAAGGATCAGCACTGCGTTGACGGTCACGATCACCACCGCAGCGGCGGCTGCGGTGAGGACGAGCGCGTCCGAGGTGTCGCGGACCGCGACCATCACGCCGATCAGCGCCCACACCAGCGTGGCGGCGTACGCCCAGGAGCCGCCGAGGAGCACGCTGATGGCCAGCGCGACGAGGGCGAGCACGACCAGGGCACCCAGCTGCCAGGCGACCTCGTCCCCGTCGAGCCATCCCGACTCCACCATGGCCGCGCAGACGTTGACGATGCCGGCCGCGGTGACCCACCCGGCGTACACGCCCGTCGTCACCCGCGCCAGAAGGGTCAGCCAGGTCGGCGCACCGACGTCGGAGGACACACGCCTCTTCGCGACCGTCGCGGCGTCGACCGCGACGACGACCATCGCGACGAGAACGGCGGCGGTCACCCACGTCCACTCCAGCGCCGAGACGACGATCCACAACGCCGCACCCGCGTACAGGAGCACGAGGTCGCGCAGCAGACGGTCCGGTTGCCGCGTCCCGGTCGACCGCTTCACGAGGACCACGACGGCGAAGACCACCGTCAGCAGGTAGATCAGGCTCCAGATCGAGAACGTGTAGCCGGCCGGGGTGATCAGCAGGTCCTCGCCCTGGCTGCTCGGCGGTGCGCCGAGACCGCCCAGCGACTGGACGGCGGGGACCAGGATCTGGACCGCGGCGGCGGCGAGGGCCGCCCATGCGAGAGCACGGGACGGCGTGGTCGTGGCGTTCGTCTTCGTCGAAGTGGTCATCGCTCTCCACGCTAGCGACGTACGGCCGAGCGCACAGACAACGCGCCGAGCCTTGCCGACGTCCGGGTCGGCATGGTCCGATGACCGCCATGCCGACCCGGGTGATCGAGCCGCACGACGCCGTCGCCGTCGCGCGCTCCTGGTTCCTGGAGGGACGTGCCGTCGACATGCGTGAGCTCGCCACCGTGCTGGCGGTCGGTCGGGCGACGCTCTATCGGGTCGTCGGCAGCAGGGACCGGCTGCTCGGAGACGTCGTCGACTCGCTCGGTCAGGCGACGCTCGCCGCATCGGTCGCCACCGCGGTGAGGGCGGGGCTTGCGCCGGGTGTGGAGCGTATCGTCGGGGCAGCCACCCTGATGAACCAGGCCATCGTCGGCTTCGGCCCGCTCCGCACGTTCGCGACCGCCGAGCCGGAGACGGCCTTCCGCGTCCTCTTCATGCCGGCGGCCCGCGTCCATGCCCGGGCGGTCGAGGGGTGGCGCCGGGTCCTTGCTGAGGCCGCGGCCGCCGGCGAGCTCCGGCTGCGCGCCGACCCCGGTCGGGTGGCCTACATGTGGGTCCGGATCGGGGAGTCGGTGATCTACGCCGACCTGCTCGCGGACCGCGAGCCCGACCTCGAGCTCGCCGTCACGCTCCAGCGCGCGCTGCTCGAGGCCGGACCCGGCTGATCGGTCACCCCAGCTGCGACCAGAAGCCGCACTGGGCCGCCGCGGCGACGTCCTCGACACCGATCCCTCCGGCCGCTGGGAGGTCCAGCGCCATCACGTCACCCGGTCGGTCGTACTCCGGCCACCGGGGCAGGCCGCGGCCGGACGGACGACCGCGGGCCGCGAAGCTCGTCCAGTACGCCACCATCGCGTCGGACAGCGTCTCCTGCTCGGCGCTGAGACCGTCACCGAAGAGGCCCGGGAAGAGGAACGGCAGCTCTGTCGCGTGGGAGGCGCCGTTCTGCGTCCCGAGGATCGGGACCAGCGGGTCCGCGGTTCGGTCCTGGAACTGGTAGGCGTAGACCCGCGCGCCACGCTGCTCGGACGCCACCTCGTACGCGTCGACGTGCGAGCAGGTCGAGAGCGCGGTGCCGTAGTCGCTGAACACGGTCGACAGCGCGATGATCGGCGAGCCGTACGACTCGACGGGATATCTCGCGAGCACGGCGTCGGCCGCCGCGCCGAACCGGGCACGGATCGCCGCGGTGTACTGCGCCGCGGTGAGGGTGGTGCCGTACTGGAGCGGGACGAAGAGCCGGTTCTCGTCGAGGGTGTTCCCGTGCATCAGGTCGACACGGTTGGCGGTCCCCGTGGCGAGGGCGTCCCCGGGCTGTCGGGGCAGCGCGGTGCCACCGACGGCGAACGCACCGCCCGTCCACGCACGCAGCAGCGTCTCGGGGTCGCGCTGGCGCAGGCACGCGGGCACGTCGGCCGCGGCCCCGCAGCCGACCGCCTCGGCGTACGCCTCCCCCGCCGCCTGCGCACTCGCGAGCGTCGCGAAGTCGGAGGTGCACGAATAGCTCTGCGCGATCGCGCGACGGAAGAGTCCTCGCGCTCGGGGTGAGGCGACGTTGGCGCACACCGACGCGCTCCCCGCGGACTCGCCGAAGACGGTGACGTTGCGGGGGTTGCCGCCGAAAGCGCGTGCGTTGCGCTGGACCCAGCGCAACGCTGCCTGCTGGTCCAGGAGCGCTGCATTGCTCGAGCGGAGGCTCGGGTGCGCGAGGAATCCGAACGGCCCCAGCCGGTAGTTGATGGTCACCACGACCACGTCACCCTGCGTGGCGAGCTTGGAGGCGTCGTAGTCGGCTCCGCTGCCGGTCAGGAACGAGCCGCCGTGGATCCACACCATCACCGGCAGTCCGGCCGGCCGCGCAGACCGCCCGGCGGGCGTGGTCACGTTCAGATAGAGGCAGTCCTCCCCGTACGTCTGGGGGTTGCCCGTCCCGTTGGAGAGCTGGGCGCACTGTGGTCGCGGCGCGGTCGCGTCCAGGACGCCGCGCCACCGGCTCACGGGCTTGGGCGCCCGGAAGCGGAGGTCACCGACCGGAGGCGCGGCGTACGGGATGCCCTGGAACGTCCGATAACCCTCCGCGGCCGTGCCTCGCACCGCGCCGTCCGCGACCCGTACGACGGTGTCGTCCCGGTGGCCCGGCGGCTTCGCCTCCGCTGGGGCGACCAGGGCGGCGGCCGCCAGTCCCGCGATCGCGAGCGCCGAGACGGCAACCCGCACGACGGGACGGACGAGGACGTGATGGGGACGCGTGACAGGCACGAGAACCTCCCGAGGGTCGGCGACGCGGTCCTCACGGAGCCGCTCTCCGGACGCTAGTCAGGAGCCCACGGTGCCGCCAGGAGCACCGACCAACGTGAGACCGCGTCCCAGCCCGGGAGGCAAACGGGACCCGGGCGAACGACTGGCTTCGTACGGTGTCTCGATGGGACTCGATGCCGCCTATCCTGCCGCGCGGGTGAGCAACCCCGCCGACAGCGTTCCGATCTATGACGGCAGGCGGGTGATCGCCCATCTCGGGCCGGACGACCACTTCCACTCCGCAGCCACCAACGTCACGTGCCGCATCAGCCGCCGCAACGGCGCTTGGTACCGGCTCCTCAACCCCGCCGGCTGGGATCCGAGCGCGGTCACCGCGTACGTGTCGGCGAGCCGCACCACGTTGTTCGGCACCGACGCGCCCCACCCGATGCACGACTGCGTCGGCAACGCCGACCAACCGGGGCCGCCGTGGTGGCGTGACGCCGTGACGGCGACAGTGGTCGTGGGAGCGGCTCTCGCGGCAGCGTTGGCCGCGCAACGACTGGTCAGAGTGCGGCCGCCGCTCCCTTCACCACCGGAGCCGCGCGCGCTCGACGTCGACGCGCCAGGCAGGTCGGCCGGCAGCTGAGCATGTCTCAACGGAAGCGTGCGAGTGCGTCCCGCAGCTCCTCGACCGCGCGCGGAAGGGCGCTCAGCCGAGCCGCGGCGACAGCTCGTGCGCGCACCGCAGGGGAGTCGGCGGGACGGTCGACGGACGCGTACGACTCCGCGAAGGCGATCGCGTCCCGGTGGTCGCCCAGCAGGTCGTGGATGCGCTCGGCCGAGTCCGCCAGAGCCGGTGCCTTCGCGCCGAACAAGCCCACCGGGGGCCGCGTGACCGCCTCGGTCGCATAGCGCAACCGCCGAGCCGCCTTGCGCAGCTCGTGCAACGCCGGGAGCGAGGCGGGCTCGGCAGCCGCCGTCTCGGCCCGCCGCAGCACCCGCTCGCCTTCCTTGACGAGCCTGCGGCGCAGGCTGCGCGCGGCGGGACGGCGTGCCTTCTCCGTACGCGGTGGCGCGGCGAGGAAGTCCGCCAGATCCGATCGCCTCCGCACCGCCACGAGGCTCGTCCCGCGTCTGGCAACCCACCGCTCGGCAGATCGGTGGTCACGCTGCAGGTCCGCGAGCCTGCGGTGATCGGCCGACGATCCTTCGTCCACGTCGAGGAACCGGCGGGTGACCGCGATCCGCACCTCGGCGTCACGCACCTCGCCCAGCTCTCTGCCCCAGTCGCGGTAGACGCGGTGCAGGTGCCGGACGGCCTCGTCGTCGAAGAACGGCCGGTAGGCCGACAGCGTGCTCCGAAGGCGCCGTACGGCCTTGCGGTGGCGGTGCACACCGTCAGGCTGGTCGAGCAGCGCCGGCCCGAGGGTCGCGTCGAGCTCCGCGGCCACAGCCTCCAGCGCCCTGACCACTGCGTCACCTGCGTCGACAGGTCGGCCCGCGCCTTCGCCCATGCTCGGACGGTACTCCGCCACGTCGGTGCGCGGGGATGCGCAAGACTGCGAGCGTGCTCCACCTTCGCATCGTGGCTCCGTCGGACCTGACCGACGACGTGACGCGACTGCTCACTGCGGACGAGGCGGTGAGCAGCGTCACCGTGGTGCACGGCGCCGCCGTCAAGCCGGCGGGTGACGTCATCGACGCCGACGTCGCCCGCGAGGCGGCCAACGAGATCATCGACGGTCTCCACGACCTCGGAGTCCACCGTCGCGGCACGGTGCAGATCGAGCCCGTCGGGACGTGGCTCTCCCAGGCCGGCTACGTCGCGGACTCGCGCGCTCCAGGGAGCAGTGCCGACTCGGTCGTCTGGGCGTCGGTGACGGAGCAGGCGTACGAGGACTCCGAGGCCAACTGGACGTTCATGTCGTTCATGGTCCTGGCGACCACGTTGGCCGCGATCGCGATCGTGGTCGACTCCCAGATCCTGGTCATCGGCGCGATGGTGCTGGGGCCGGAGTTCGGCGCGGTCGCCGCGCTCGGCGTCGCGCTCGTACGCCGACGCTCCCACCTGCTGCTGGCCGCGTCGCGCACGCTCGTCTTGGGATTCGTCACCGCGATCCTGATCACGACCTGCCTCGTCCTGCTCGCCCGCGCGCTCGGGTGGATCACGCCAGACACCCTCGCCGCTCCACGTCCCGACACGGCGTTCATCTACTCCCCCGACAAGTGGTCGTTCATCGTGGCGGTCATCGCCGCAGCGGCAGGCGCCCTGTCGCTCACCTCCGCACGGATCGGCGGGCTCTCGGGCGTCTTCATCTCGGTCACCACGATCCCCGCGGCCGGGAACGTCGCACTCGGCCTCGCCTTCGGCAGCTGGAGCGAGGTGCGCGGCAGTTCGCTGCAGCTTCTGATCAACATCGCCGGGATGGCGCTCGCGGGCTGGGCGACCCTCGCTCTCCAGCAGTCGGTCTGGTCGCGGGTGTCGGCCCAGCGGGCGCGACTGCGACGGCGACGACAGCGGCGGTAGGACCGCGGCGGCACGCTCGGCGTCGTAGGCCGTGACGAGCTGCCGGTAGCGCAGGCTGACAGCCGTGACGCTAGGGTCCGGGCGGCCGCCGAGGCTTCTCGACTCCTGACCAGTCGGGACCGGTCGGCTCGTCCTCGACCACGATGCCGAGGCTGTCCGCGATGATCGGCGCGAGGAGCGAGAGCTGGAGCGGACTGATCGTCACGCCACGCAGTGCCGTCACCCCGACGATCTCGCGGAGCTCGGCTCCTCGCAGGTCCAGATGCGACGCCGACGCGTGCTGCAGGTCGAGCCGGGCAATCGTGCACCTGACGAAGCTGACCCGGAGGACGGTCGCCTCGACGAGGTCGAGCTCGTCGATGACGCAGTCGGAGAAGACGACGTCGCGCAACCTCGTCCCACGCAGATTGACGAAGGACAGCTTGCAGCCGGAGACGAGCACAGAGTCCCACTCGCTGTCGTAGAGGTCGGCCGACCCGATCCTGCTGCCCTCGATGCGGACGTCGCGCAGCCTCACCCGCGGCGCTCGCAGGACAGCGACGTTGACGCGATCGAGCAGTGCCTCACGCAGCCGTGCGCCCGCAAGGCTGAGCGAGTCGGCAGTCAGGTCGCGGAAAGCCGCACCCTCGAGGTCGGCGGACGGAACGAGGTCGTCGGCGACGCCCTCGTCGAAGCCCTCCACTGCGAGCGGGTCGAGCTGAGGGCGACGGGTCGTGGTTCGAGGTCTTCCCACGTGACCTCAGCTCACGGCCCGCGCGACGAGGGCCTCGATCTTCGTCGCGTCGGCGTCCGTCAGGTCGGTCAGCGCGTACGAGGTGGACCACATGCTGCCGTCGTCGAGCCGGGCCGCCTCCTCGAAACCGAGCGTGGCGTAGCGCGAGTCGTACTTGTCCGCGCCCTTGAAGAAGCAGACGACCTTGCCGTTCTCGTCGGCGTACGCGGGCATCCCGTACCAGGTCTTGGGATCGAGGTGCGGCGCGACGGCGGTGACGATCGTGTGGATCCGCTCGGCCATCCCACGGTCCGGCTGCGGCATCTCGGCGATCTTCGCGAGCACGTTGGCGAGATCGTCGGCCTTCTTCTTGCCGCCGCGCCCGCTCGACCTCAGCTCCGCGGCACGCTCCTTCATCGCGGCGCGCTCGACGTCGCTGAAGCCTCCTGCCGCGTCGGCCTGATCGGTGGTCTCGTCGGCGGTCTTCTTGCTTCTGGGCATCGGGCCCTCCTCATCGGTCACCGCTGGTTGTCGCTCACCACGATGCCCGCACCATCTCCCACCGCGCTTCTCCGATCGTGACCGATCACGCGTTCAGACCGCGGGCCGCCACCGACCACATCTCCCTCTCGCCTCCGTCGTGGACGTGGACGCGGTCGGCGAGGTTGATGGCGGTGCAGACGTGGTTCGGCAGCACGGCGACGCGGTCTCCGACCCGCGGGACCACCGCTGGGTCGGCAGCGCTCACGTCGACCACGCCGTGGTGCTCCCAGATCCGGTCGATGCGCGCGCTCGGCACCCCGACGAGGAGCCCGTGTCCGTCGACGTACGGCGGCCGGTCCGCGGCGAGCGTCTTGCTGCCCGCGTCGAGGACGATCCGGTCGCGAGCGGGGGCGCTCACGACCGTGGCGACCACCGCGAGAGCCACGTCGTCGACGCCCGCCGTACCGAGCGCGACCTGCTGCGCGTCCCCGAACGCGTACACGCCCGGGCGCGTCTCGGTGACGATCGTCGTGTCGGTCGCCTCGTACGTGGGAGTGGCCCCACCGCTGACCACGTCACAGCGCAGACCCGCGGCGGCGAAGGACTCCACGGCGCTGGTGAGCGCACGTGCCTCGGCCGCCGCCGCAGCGGTCGACGCGCCGACGGCATAACCATGTCCCGGGAATGTGAAGGCGCCGTCGACCGTGATGCCTTCACCGACCGCGTACGCGGCGAGGGCGCCGGCGTCCTCGGGGACAACCCCCGTACGACGCAGGCCGCACTCGACCTCGACGAGGAGCGAGAGGCGTGGGTGAGCGGCCAGACCGTGACGTACGAGGGCGTCGACGCCCTCCCGCGAGTCGATCCCGAGGACGACGGTCGCCTTGTCGAGCAACCGTCGCAGGCGCTCGGCGACGGCAGCCGTCGTCCGGACCGGGTACGCGATCAGCAGGTCGTCGAAGCCCGCGTCCGCGAAGCACTCGGCCTCACCGACGGTCGCCAGGGTCAGTCCCCGGGCTCCCGCGTCGACCTGGAGCCGCGCCACCTCCGGCATCTTGTGAGTCTTCACGTGCGGGCGGAGCCGTAGCCCTGCGTCGTCGCAGAACGCCTGGGTGCGGGTGATGTTGCGTTCCAGCGTGGGACGGTCGACGGCGAGGAACGGTGTCGGGATCCCCTCCCAGCGATCCGGCGACCACCGCTCCAGGGCCCTTCGCTCCTCGCTCATGTCCGCCACCCTAGGCGGCCGTGGCACTCGTGCCGAGCCACACGCGGGGGCCCTTGCACCCTGCGGGCGCAGAGAGTCCGTCGAGGTCGAACCTGGCGGGCGTCCCGGTGACCTCGAGCAGTGTCCCGTACCTATAGGCGATGCCATCATGCGAGACCGTGTCCTCATCGGTTCTCGTCTCGCCCTCGGGAAACGCGATGACCCATTTCCGTGCTGGACCCTCCGACCGGCTCTCGATCAGGTAGACGCAATCTCCGTCGAGCTCGAGGCGCCCTCTGAGGGTAGACGGCTTCCGGTCGCCGAGAGGTGCGGTGTACGACGCAACAAAGGGGCCCGTGGGTCCCGTGACGCACTCATCAAACGCACACGTGCACGCAGACACCGCGATGCTCCCAACCGCCAGAAGAATCGTGCCGAACAGCATCCTCACACTCGCTCGCACGTCTCGCTGCCCCTCGACGAAACTGGCGGCGCGGTTCTGCTCGTCATGGAAACGATCCTGGCCCACCCGGATGCAGGGGCACCACCCCGACGAGGAGGAGTCCGGCCGGCGGCACCGATGAGTCCGGCTCGGCGACGCAGTCGGCTCAGCATGGCGGTGATCGACGACGTCCGGTCCCTGGGCTCCGAGCTGGAGCGCTCGTACGAGGTGTACGTGCGCGGAAGGCTGAAGTTCCGTGTCAAGCAGATCGTCTATGTGGCGTTCTCGCTCGACGAGCGCGTGATGGGCTTCGGCTTCCCCAAGGAGGAGCGGGCCGGACTCGTCGCGAGCGCGCCGAACACGTTCCACCTGCCCTCGGAATCGGACATGCGCTTCAACTGGGTCCATGCCGATCTCGCGGCGCTGGACCCTCGAGAGGCTCGCGAGCTCGTCGTCGACGCGTGGCGCATGGTCGTCCCTCAGAAGGTGTCGCGCGCCTACGACCTGATCCACCCTCACGGGCCAGGGTGATCCATAGTGTTCCGTACATAAGGTTTTATCTTGCTTTGCGTATCGTACACAGCGCATTATGATGGCATGATGGCGAAGCGGGACGTACGACCTCCCAATGCGCGAGCAGACCGCAATCGGCGCGACCTCGCCGATCGGATCTCAACCTGGCGCAAGCTCATGGGGCTGACCCAGGATCAGCTCGCTCAGCGGGCCGGCGTCTCGCGCGGCGCGTACGCACGTCTGGAGAAGGGCGACCCCGGGGTCACGCTCGATGTGCTGATGCGAGTCCTGACGGTGACACGGCTCGCCGATGATGTGATCGAGGCGCTCGATCCGATGCGAACCGACCTGGGCCGTGCACGAGCCGATCAGCAGCTCCCTCAGCGAGTCCGCCGATGAACCGACAGGTCGACGTGGTCACGCGACTGGGTGGCGAGGACGTCGAGGTCGGGACACTCACCGTCACCGAGGGTCGCGTGCTGTCCTCGACCTTCCGCTACTCCTTCGACTACCTCTCCCGCACCGATGCCTACGCGCTCGAGCCGGCCATGCCGCTCGACGACGCGGCGCACCTCGTACGGGACGGGCTCCCCCTCTCGCTGCAGGACTCCTCGCCGGACCACTGGGGCAAGAACCTCCTGACGATGCAGCGGCGGGCCGACAACCTGGCCGGCGCCGATCTCCCGTCGGAGCTGAACGCCCTCGACTTCCTCCTGGGTGTCAGTGATGTCACCCGTCAGGGAGCGCTCCGGTTCCGTGTCGGCGACGGGCCGTTTCTGCAGGAGTCGGTCGGCGTCCCGAAGATGCTCGAGCTCGACGTGCTCCTGCACGCCGCAGACGTGATCGTCGAGGAGTCCCGGACGGGTTGGCGCGAAGCGGTCAAGACGATGCTCGATGCTGGGACCGGCGCGCTCGGCGGCGCGCTCCCCAAGGCGGCGGTCGTCGACGACGGCCGGCTGTGCCTTGCGAAGTTCCCGATGCTGGGTGACCGCGTCGACCGCGCTGTCTGGGAGAAGACGGCGCTCGACCTTGCCGAGGCCGCCGGCGTGCCGACGCCGCGGCGGCGGATCGTGACCGTCGCGGGACGAGGCGTCCTCCTGGTCGAACGCTTCGACCGGCGCGGTGAGGATCGAGTCCCCTACATCAGCGCGCGGACCCTCGCGCAGGAGCACGGCGACGGCGGCACCGCCGAGTACGAGGACGTCGCCGACGCCCTGCGTTTCGAGGGCGTCGCGCCTCGTGACGACCTGGTGGTGCTCTATCGCCTCGTCGCGGTCGGTGCCCTCATCCACAACACCGACAACCACCTGCGCAACCACGGCTTCCTCCGTGAAGGCGCCGGGTGGCGGCTCGCTCCCGCCTTCGACCTCAACCCGAATCCGGACGCGGGCGCCTCCCGCGCGACGAGCATCGCGGGGTCGTACCAGCCGAGGGACACCGGACGGGGTCTGATGGCGTTCGCGCCATACTGCGGCCTCGACCCAGCGCAGGCGCGACGCGTCGTCGCCGAGGTCGCCGAGGTGGTCCGTCGGTGGCGGGAGGTCGCCGAGAGCAACGGCGCGACCGGCCGCGAGATCGAGAGGTACGAGGAGTCGTTCTCGTCTCTCGACGCGAACGTGCGCAACGCGTTCGGGTTCGGGTTCGGCGCACCTACCTGAGTGGCGACGGGAGGCTCGACACCGGGCGCGTCGCCGTCGGCGGCACTGCGTCGACGTCCGTCCACACCTCGGTCATCGACGAAATCTGGCTGTCGGTTGCGGTGATGAACGTCGCGACCTCGAAGTGCACGAGCTCGCCGTCAGCCCGGGCGGTCACGTGGCAGCGGGCCACAGCCCTGTCTCCGGACGCCACGAGGTCGTCGATGACGAGGTGCTCGAACCCTGGGTAGTCGGCGTTGAGGCGTACCCACGAGTCTCGGTCGAAGGTCTCACCCGTGTGCACATATCGGCAGACGAAGTCCTCGTGGAGCAGCGGGGCCAACTCGTCCCACGCGTGCGCGTCGATGGCCTGGCACAGCCGCGTCAGCAGCTCGTTGGCGTTCATGCTCACACAACCTAGTGGTCGGCCAGGACACGGAGCGGTGGCGATGCGGTAGGCGCCCGCGGGCTCGGTGTCGCCGGTCTGGCAGACTCGCGCGATGACGGAGAGTGGATACCTCTTTTTCGGGGTGTTGCCCGTCGCCGTCATGGTGAGCATCCCGCTCGGGGTCGCGGCGGCCGCGTACACGAGTCTCCACGTCGTCGTCCGCTGGGTGTTCGCCGGCGCGACCATCGCGATGGGAGCCGCCGCGATCGGCGCCGTCGCCGCGTGGCTCGTACCCGGCCTCAACGGGTGGAGCCGGGGCCCCGCCCTTGACCGCTACGCCGAGGTCTTCGTCGACTACCTTCTCTGGACATTCGCGTTCGCAGCGCTGCTGTCCTTCGCAGCGGTCGTGGCGCTCGCCGTCGTCGCGCTCGAGCACCTGACCTCGCCACGTCGCCGCTCGCACTAGTGCGGACCCCGACCTTGCGTGCTGCCGTCGCTCAGGGTAACGGTGTAGTGCCACGCGCCCATGACTTCGGGGTGCTTGCTGCTCGGCCGTTCTGAGGGCCACCATGCGGCGAAGCGTCCGTTCCTGACCGTCGCTTCGACGTCGGTCCCGAGAGGAGTTCGGACCGTCACGCTGGTGACGTCGTTGCCTGCGTACCCGTAGGTCCAGGTCAGCCATCCTCTGCGGAACCAGCCCTCGTCGGTGCTGACGCCGGTGCTTCCGGTCTCGACGATCTGGCGAGGGTCCACCGTTGCCGTCGGGGTGGGTTCGGCGAGGTCGGCGAAGATCTCGTGGCCCTCAGGGTCCTGGCCGGCTGCCGCGTTGCGCATCAGGCAGGTTGCCTCACCGACGGGTGCGGAGATGAAGACGTACGTCCAGCCACCGCGTCGCTCGGCCAGCAGGGTCTGGTTGTCACCGTCGGGCATCCCGAGCCTGGTACGGCAGGTGTCCGCGACTGCGGCGGTGTCCGGACCGGTGAGGGGTTCCGGCTTCACCGTCCATGACGCGAAGGCTGAGCTGCCACCGAGCGTCGGCTCTGCAGCTGCAACTGCTGCGGCGGCGGCGAGCATGCCGATCGGGACCAGTCGCCGCCAGCGACGCCGAAGCCACGTCGGCTCCTTCGCAGGCGGGACGGCGGTCGGGCTTGTCAGTCCGGTGTTCATGTCGTCAGTGGTCTGCTTGGCCACTGGACCTCCTCCCGGGGACATCCGCTGCTGCGCTTCATCCGCAGGCGCGCTTATCCGTCCCACGCCCACGTCGCCGGAGGCCGCGCTACGCCACGCCAGTGCTCAGCCGAACTCCTTCGGCATGTCGATGAAGCGAGAGTAGTGACCCTGGAACGTCACCGTGGCCGTACCCGGCTGGCCGGAGCGGTTCTTGGCGACGATGAAGTCGGCCTCGCCGAGGCGCTCCGACTCCTGCTCGTACATGTCGGGACGGTGAAGCAGCACCACGATGTCGGCGTCCTGCTCGATCGAGCCGGACTCACGCAGGTCCGACAGCATCGGGCGCTTGTCGGTGCGCTGCTCGGAGCCTCGGTTGAGCTGGCTGATCGCGATGATCGGGACCTCGAGCTCCTTGGCGAGCAGCTTGATCTGACGTGAGAACTCCGAGACCTCGACCTGACGGCTCTCGACCTTCTTGCCCGACGTCATCAGCTGGAGGTAGTCGATGACGATCATCTTGAGGTCGTGGCGCTGCTTGAGGCGCCGCGCCTTGGCCCGGATCTCCATCATCGTCATGTTGGGCGAGTCGTCGATGAACATCGGCGCGGTCGAGACCTCACCCATCCGACGCGCGAGCTTGGCCCACTGGTCGTCGCTCAACGAGCCGGACCGCATCTCGTGAAGGCCGACCCGGGCCTCGGCGGACAGCAGGCGCATCGTGATCTCGATGCGGCTCATCTCCAGCGAGAAGATGGCGGTGGTCAGCCCGTGCTTGATCGCCGCCGAGCGGCAGACGTCGAGGCCCAGCGTCGACTTGCCGACACCGGGGCGTGCGGCGACGACGATCATCTGGCCGGGGTGGAAGCCGTTGGTGAGCCGGTCGAGGTCGGTGAACCCGGTGGGGACTCCCGCCATCTGGCCGTCGCGGGCGGCGATCGCCTCGAGCTCGTCGAACGTGGCCTCCATGAGGTCGTTCAGGACCGAGTAGTCCTCGCTCGTACGCTGCTCGGTGACCCCGAAGACCTCTGACTGAGCCGTGTCGACGATGTCGTCGATCTCGCCCTCTCCGGCGTAGCCCATCTGCGCGATCTTGGTGCCGGCCGAGATGAGCCGCCGCAGGATCGCCTTCTCGCGCACGATGTCGGCGTAGTAGCCCGCGTTGGCGGCGATCGGCACGTTGGCGACGAGCGTGTGCAGGTAGGGAGCGCCGCCGACCTTCGCGAGATCGCCGCGCTTCTGCAGCGCGTCCGCGACCGTCACCGCGTCGGCGGGCTCGCCACGACCGTAGAGATCGAGGATCGCGTCGAAGATCTCCTCGTGCGCCGGCCGGTAGAAGTCGATCGCCTTGACCGACTCGAGGACGTCGGCGATCGCGTCCTTGGAGAGCATCATCGCGCCGAGGACCGACTGCTCGGCGTTGTTGTCCTGAGGCGGGGTGCGGTCGACCTGGCTGCCTCCGTAGCCGTAGTCGTCGTCCGGCGGCTCAGGCACCGCTCCCAGCTCGGCAACGCTCAACGCGAGTCCACTCCTCATACGCTCGAACCCCGTCACGGACACCGCGGACCCACGGACGCCGCAAGGAATGACACGGATGTCATTCACCTCGAGCGTACGGGGGACCACCGACGGACCTTCGAAGAACCCGCGTCGACCTCCCGGACGACGACGACTTCTCGAGAACCACCGAACGAGATGCAACCTACGCGCGTGGACGGCTCTCGGCGAAGTCACACATCACAGGCTCTGTGGACGACTCATCCATTGGTGTGGATAAAGGTGCTCATGCATGTGCACAGGTTGTGGGTATCTGTGTGGATTGCCCTGTCGCGCTGTCCACATCTGTGGGTTGACCTGGGGAAATGATGTCCCACACGTGTGGATCGAAACTCGCGTACGGGCGTGTCTCGCCAGCTTGCACACAGGCGGGAAGCCTTCTAACCTCTCCCGTCACCGCGCCGGCGGGTGGTTCAGCTCGTCGAGCCTCGCGTCGCGATACGCCTCCCACCGGGCGAGCATCGCGGGAACGTCCTCGGCCATGAACGAGAAGAGCATCGCGCCCAGCTCTAGCGGTGCACCGTGCTCGTCGTGCCGCCCACCGAGGTCCGTCGCAGCCTGCGCGAGCGCCTCGTACCGGCGGACGAGGATCGCCTCGCGTCGCCTGATCATCGAGGCCCAGAGGTCGCCGGGCGGCAGGCGGTAGTGGTGGCGCCGGTCGGCGCCGCCATGGCGCTCGAGCATGCCGACCCCGATCAGGTAGGTGACGGCACCCGAGATCGCCGCGGGGCTCGCGCCGGTCGTTTCCGCGAGGTCGGCGGCCGTGTAGCTGGGGCGCCCGAGCCCGAGGACGTACGCGAAGGTCCGCGCCGGCATCGGCGGCACCCCGGAGTCCCGCAAGATCGTCGAGAACTGGTCGACGAAGTCCGTCAAGGTGTCGTTGGCCATCGCATCCCACCTCCGCTCGTACGACTCGAGATTCCGAGGTTCGCTGTATTTATCTTCACAGATTTCTGAATCATCTGTAACGTCCGTGAGGTGACTCAGGCGATCGAGATCGCAGGGCTCCACAAGAGCTTCGGCACCACGCACGCCCTCGACGGGCTCGACCTCACGGTGGCCACCGGCGAGGTCCACGGCTTCCTCGGCCCCAACGGCGCAGGCAAGTCCACCGCCATCCGCATCCTCCTCGGTCTCCTGCGCAAGGACTCCGGCACCGCTCTGCTCCTCGGCGGAGACCCGTGGTCCGAGGCCACGACCCTGCACCGGCGCCTCGCCTACGTGCCGGGAGACGTGACCTTGTGGCCCAACCTCTCGGGCGGCGAGGTCATCGACCTCCTCGGGCGGCTGCGCGGCGGCGTCGACCGCGGACGGCGCGACGAGCTGCTCGAGCGCTTCCAGCTCGACCCGACCAAACGCGGCCGCACCTACTCCAAGGGCAACCGGCAGAAGGTCGCGCTCGTCGCCGGTCTCGCCTCGGACGCCGAGCTCCTGCTGCTCGACGAGCCCACCTCCGGACTCGACCCGGTGATGGAGGAGGTCTTCCGGGAGTGCATCCAGGAGGTCCGCGAGGAGGGACGCACCGTCCTGCTCTCCAGCCACATCCTCAGCGAGGTCGAGGCGCTGTGCGACCGCGTCACGATCATCCGGGAGGGCCGCACGGTCGAGTCCGGGACGCTCGTCCAGATGCGCCACCTGACGCGCACGTCGATCGACGTCTCCACGGAGCGACCGATCGACGGGATCACCCAGCTCAGCGGCATCCACGATCTCGTGACCGAGGCCGACGGGACCCGAGCGCGCTTCGACGTCGACACCCCTCGGATCGGTGACGTGCTCGCACGGCTGGGCGCGTTTGGCATCACCGCACTCTCCAGCTCCCCGCCGACCCTCGAGGAGATGTTTCTCCGCCACTACGGCGACGACCCGTCGGAGGACGCCGAGCCGTCGACAGAGCTGTCATCGTGAGCGACGCCCTCGCCGGGACCACAGTCCTCGTGCGGTTCGCGCTGCGCCGGTCACGGATGGCGCTCGTGTGGTGGATCCTCGGCATCACCTCGCTCTACCCCGTCCAGGCGCTCACGCTCGAGGCCACCTACCCCACGCAGGCGGACCTCGACCAGCTCGCCGCCAGCCTCTCGGGCAACGCCGCGATCATCGCCATCGCCGGCCCCGAGTACGCCCTCGACACGATCGGTGGGCAGACCGCCTGGCAGACCTCGGCGTTCGGCGCGGTCCTCGCCGGCCTGATGAGCACGTTCTTGATCGTGCGCCAGACGCGCGCCGGCGAGGAGAACGGCGCTGACGAGCTCGTCCGTGCCGGCGCCGTCGGTCGCGCGGCCCCCAGCGCCGCAGCGGTCACCGTCGCCACGGCCGCGAACCTCACGCTCATCGCCGCGATCGCGCTCCTGCTCATCGCCTGCGGGCTCCCCGCCGAGGGGTCGTGGGCGCTGGGATGCGCCTGCGGCCTCACCGGGATGGTGTTCATGGGACTGGCGTTGATCTTCGCCCAGGTCAGCAGCACGAGTCGCGGCGCGTGGGGGCTGAGCGGCGCCGCGATCGGCGTGGCGTACGCACTGCGTGCCGTCGGCGACGTCGGCGACAACGCGGCGACGTGGCTCTCACCGATCGGCTGGGGCCAGCAGATGCGCGCCTTCGCCGACGAACGGTGGTGGCCGGCTCTCCTGCTGCTCGGGGCGACGTTCGTGTCGATCGCCGTCGCTCATGTCCTCCACGACCGCCGCGACTTCGGTGCGGGGCTCGTCGCCCCCCGCCGCGGTCCAGCGTCGAAGGGCTGGCGAGGCGGGGCGTACGAGCTCGCGTGGCGGCTCCAACGCCCGGCCGTCATCGGTTGGCTGGTCGGGCTGTCCTTCGGCGGCGCCGCGTACGGCACCATCGGCGACGACGTCGGCGACCTCGTCGGCGACAGCGACCTGTCGGGGTCGCTGACGGGTGGGGAGACGAGCGGCAGGGCCCTGATCGACGGCTTCTACGGAAGCGCGACGCTGATGCTCGCCATCATCACCGCCGCGTTCGGGGTCGCGCTGATGCTCCGTGCCCGCGCCGAGGAGACCGCCGGACGGACCGAGCCTGTGCTGGCGACGGCTCTGCACCGCCGGACCTACCTCGCGAGCCACGTCGCGGTCGCGGTCATCGCCTCCACGGTGGGCGTCGTGTTCGCGGGGGCGGCGACCGGATGGATGTACGGGGTCGTCTCGGGGTCGTACGACAGGGTCGGCCAGCTCGCGTGGTCGGCCCTCACCTATGCCCCCGCGATCTGGGTGATGATCGGCCTCACGGTGCTCCTCGTCGGCTTCGTCCCGCGTCTGGCCTCGCTGGGCTGGCTCGGCATCGGCTTCGCTGCTGTCGTGATGTTCTTCGGACCGCTGCTGAAGTTTCCCGACTGGATCACGGATCTGTCCCCCTTCTCCCACCTCGCGCTCGTCCCGCTCGACGACGTGGCGTGGGCGCCGATCCTGTGTCTCACCCTGGTGGCGGCCGCGCTGACGACGGCGGGCTGCGTCGGGTTCCGCCGGCGTGACGTCCAGAACTGAGGTGGGCACCGGGGAGTCCCCCGAGCCGACCGCGGCCGCGATTGAGCCAGACTGGTCGGCGTGAGGCTGCACCTGGACGCACGCGACCGCGAGATCTTCCGGATCGCCGTCCCCGCGTTCGCAGCGCTCGTCTCCGAGCCCCTCATGCTGGCCGCGGACACCGCGATCATCGGCCACCTCGGGACCGACCCGCTCGCCGGGCTCGCGATCGCGTCGACGGTCCTGCAGACCTTCGTCGGACTCTGCGTGTTCCTCGCGTACGGCACCACCGCCTCGGTCGGACGCCACATCGGCGCGGGCGACCTGCGGGGGGCGATGGCGTCGGGCATGAGCGGTCTGTGGCTCGCCGTCCTCATCGGCGCCCTGGCCGCGCTGCTGGCCGGAGCAGGCGCCTCCCTCATCGTCGGCGCGTTCGGACCGTCGGACGTGGTCGCGGACCAGGCCGTCACCTATCTGGTGTGGGCTGCTCCCGGCATCCCGGCCATGCTCGTGGTCCTCGCGGCGACCGGGGTGCTTCGTGGCCTCCAAGACCTCAAGACGCCCCTCTACACCGTGATCGTGGCCAACGTGGTCAACGTGATCCTCAACCTCGTCCTCGTCTACGGGCTCGACATGGGGATCCGAGGGGCGGCGATCGGCACCACCGTGGCCCAGCTCGGGTCGGGACTGTTCCTCGGGTATGTCGTGGTCCGTGCGGTCCGGGCCCAGCGCGCACCAGTCCGGCCCCACCGCGCGGGCATCCATGAGGCCGCGCGTGCAGGGGTGGCGCTGGTGGTCCGGACGCTCACCCTGCGCGCCGCCCTCCTGATCGCGACGGCGGTCGCGGCGACGATGGGCTCGGCGGCGCTGGCCGCCCACCAGGTCGCGGTGACCATCGTCTCGATCCTGGCGTTCGCGCTGGACGCGATCGCGATCGCCGGACAGACGCTGACGGGCCGCTCGCTGGGGGCGGGCGACGTCACGGGGACCCGAGCGACCACGCGCCGGATGATCGGCTGGGGTGTCGCCTCGGGTGTCGTCGCCACGGTGCTGCTGCTGGCGTCGGTTCCCTGGCTGCCGAAGCTCTTCACCTCCGACCCCGACGTCCAGCACCTGATCGTCGGAGCGCTCGTCGTGATCGCGCTCACGCAGCCGGTGTCCGGAGTGGTCTTCGTCCTCGACGGCGTGCTGATCGGAGCCGGCGACGGGGCCTATCTCGCGTGGGCCGGAGTCGTGACCCTGATCGCGTACGCCCCGCTCGCCGTCGCCGTGTGGATGCTCGACGCAGGGCTGACGTGGCTCTGGGTGGCGTACGCGGGCTTCATGCTCGCGCGGATGGTGACGCTGGTGCTACGTGAACGGACCGACCGCTGGATGGGGGTCGGCGCGGTCTAGGCGCACTCGGCGGTCAGGCGGCGTGCACTCCCGCGCGAGGCGCGTCGTCGGCACGATCGCAGTCGGTGCAGCCCTTCGCGTACGCCGTGTGGAGACCGGAAAGGTGGTCGTCGCGCACAGCGCAGCACTCTGCGCACCGGTCGAGCCACCCGTCCGCCACGCCGAACTCGGCAGCGCAGTCGGTGCAGATCGCGACCATCTCGGACATCATGCATGCTCACCTCTCGTACGGGACGGGGTATCCCCCACGCTTCGAGTGTCCCTCTCGGCACTGACACGATCAACGAGCGGCCGGCCCCGGCGTGTCATCCTGAGCGCGTCAGGAAGCCTTCTTGGCGGCCGTCTTCTTGGCTGCGGGCTTCTTCGCCGGGGTCTTCTTGGCGGTCGTCTTCTTGGCCGCCGTCTTCTTCTCGGTCGTCTTCTTCGCCGGGGCCTTCTTGGTAGAGCCCTTCTTCGCCGCGGCCTTCTTGGCGGGCTTCTCGTCGGCCCCGTCGGCCTCGTCCTTCTCGTCGGCGTCCACCCCGGCGACGGCCTCGCCCTCGCCCTTCTTCGCCCGGTCGATCGACGCCTGGAGAGCGGACATCAGGTCCACGACGTTGTCAGGCTGCTCCGCGCCCTCGCCGACGGCCGGCTGCACGACCTCGTTGCCCTCGAGCTTCGCCGCGACCAGCTCGTCGAGGGCGACCTCGTACTCGTCGTGGTACTGCTCGGGGTCGAAGTCGGCCTCCATGCTGGCCACCAGGGACTGCGCCATCTTGATCTCCTGGGGTCGCAGCTGCACGTCCTCTCCGAGGAAGGAGAACTCGGGCTTGCGGATCTCGTCGGCCCACATCAACGTGCTCAGCGTGAGGACGTCCTCGCGCACCCTGATGGTCGCCAGCTGCTCGCGTGTGCCGATCGTCACCTTCACGACCGCGACCATGTCGGAGGCCTCGAGCGCCTCACGGAGCAGGAGGTACGGCTTGAGACCGGCGTTCGTGTCGGGCTCGAGGTAATAGCTCTTGTTGTGGAAGATCGGGTCGATCTGTTCCAGCGGGACGAACTCGAGGACGTCGACCACCTTCTTGGTGGGCAGCGGCAGCTCCTCCATGTCGTCGTCGGTCAGGACGACCATCCGTCCGTCGGGGAGCTCGTAGCCCTTGGCGATCTCGCCGTAGTCGACGACCTCGCCGTCCGCCTCGGCGACACGCTTGTACTTCACGCGCGACCCGTCGCTCCGTCGGACCTGACGGAAGGAGATGTCGTGCGTGGACGTCGCGCCGTACATCTTGACCGGGATCGTGACCAGGCCGAACGAGATCGTGCCCTTCCACATCGCGCGCATCGCTCCACCTCTCTCGTAGGCCCAGCGAACCGGCCGACGTCCATGCTGTCAATCGGGAGACCGGCCCGATGGCGCCGAGTCATCGGTCATCGTGTGCGCAAAGCCTAGTCCCGCTCGATTCTTGAACCATGACCACTGACGGAGCACGCACCGCGGTCCTCTTCGACATCGACGGGACCCTCATGGACTCGAACTACCTTCACGTGCGGGCCTGGACGACGGCGTTCCGCCAGGCAGGGATCACCGTCGACACCTGGCGGATCCACCGCGCGATCGGCATGGACAACAGCCGCCTCCTCGACGACCTCGCCGGTGACGCGGACGACGCGGCCCGGGCGGCGGCGAAGGATCTGCACGCCTCCCAGTACGCCGAGCTGGCCGGCGAGCTGCGTCGATTCGACGGGGTGCGACCGCTGCTGCGGGAGATCCGCGACCGCGGCGCCCTGATCGTCCTCGCGACGTCCGCCCCACCCCACGAGCTCGAGCGACTGCGTGAGGCACTGGACTGCGACGACCTGGTGGACGCGGTCACCAACGCCGACGACGTCGCGGAGGCCAAGCCAGAGCCCGACATCGTCCAGGTCGCGCTCGCCGCCGTCGGCGTGGAGGCCGGCCGCGCCGTCATGGTCGGCGACGCCGTGTGGGACGGCATCGCCGCGCAACGGGTCGGAGTCCCGTTCCTCGCCGTCCGCAGCGGAGGGAGTGGCCCGGGCGAGCTGCGTGGCGCCGGCGCGGTCGAGGTGTACGAGGACGTCGCGGTGCTGCACGCGATGATCGACTCCTCACCGATCGCTCCCTTGCTCCGCTGAGTCTGCGCACGCGGCCCCGAGCCGCGACACTTTGGCGATGCGAAAGATGGGAATCGAGGAAGAGCTGCTCCTCGTCGACCCGGCCACGGGCCTCACGAAGACGGTCTCTCAACGCGCGCTACGGCGCCACGACGGTGACGCGGATCTGGAGCACGAGCTGTTCCTCGAACAGCTCGAGACCATGACCTCACCGCACGCGCGGCTCACCGACCTGGCGACCGACCTTCACGACGTACGCCGTCAGACGGTTGCGGCCGCACGAGCCGCGGGAGCCGCGGCCATCGCCTCCGGCACGGCCCCGTTGCCGAGCGGCGAGTCCGAGGTCACCCCGAAGGCACGGTACGAGCGGATGCTCGACGAGTTCGGGGCGATCGGCGAGAGCGCCGCCGTCTGCGGGATGCACGTGCACGTCGACATCCACGACGACGAGGAGGCCGTCGGCGTCATCGACCGCGTACGCCCGTGGCTGCCGGTGCTGCTCGCGCTCAGCGCCAACTCGCCGTACGACGACGGCCGCGACACCGCTCACGCCAGCTGGCGCTCGCGCCGGTGGACGGAGTGGCCGACGGCAGGACCGGTCGAGCCGTTCGGCGACGCCGCGACGTACGACATCGCCGTGGAGGAGCTCATCACCTCGGGCGCCGCTCTGGACGAGGGCATGGTCTACTTCGACGTTCGTCGCGCCCGCTCGTACCCGACGGTCGAGCTCCGCGTCACCGACGTGTGCACCGACGTCCGCGACGGTGTGCTGCTCGCCGGGCTGTGCCGCGCGCTGGTCGAGACCGAGGCGCGTGCCTGGGCCGACGGGAAGCCGCTCGACCCCTGGCGCGTCGAGCTCCTGCGCGGTGCTCGCTGGCAGGCGGCACGGTATGGATTGTCCGACAACCTGCTCGATCCTCGCTCGCGACAGCAGCGCCCCGCTGCAGAGGTGCTGGGAGGTCTCGTCGAGCACGTCGCCGACGCGCTGGCGGCCACGGGTGACACCGACCTGGTCTGTGCAGGGATCGACCGGATCCTGCGCGACGGCAACGGCGCCGACCACCAACGCCGCGTCGGCAGCACCGGGGATCTCCGGGCCGTGGTCACCGACCTCGCGGCGCGCACCGACCCGGACTCCTGAACGCGACAGGGCCACCCGGTCAGACGACCGGGTGGCCCATGTCATGACACGTTCACGTCACCTGAGGACGGGGTTCTTCCGCACTGCCTTCTGCGCGCCCCACCAGCGACCGAGACCCCACGTGTCCCCGGCGAGACCGAGACCGACGACCGCGACGCCGAGGGCGCCGAGGATGTGCTCGTCGAGGATCGGGTGGTTCTCCGGCGGAAGCACGACGGTCCACATCATCACGTAGAGCAGGACACCGACGAGCGCGCCGATCCGGATCGCGATGCCGAGGGTCAGCGTGATGCCGACGACGAGCAGTCCCAGCATGAACAGGACGTCGACCAGCCACACGCCGGCGAGCGAGTGGTAGAGGTCCTCGAACGGGCCGTCGGGCACGTTGGAGAGGTAGCCGTCGGTCGGGCTCCCGCCGTTGATCACCGCTCCCTCGCTGGGCGTCGAGAATCCGAGGCCGAACAGCTTGTCGAGGAAGGCCCACAGGAACGTGAGCCCGAAAGCGATCCGCATCGCCGCGAGTGCCTGGGCGAAGACGTTCGTGTTGACCGCCTGGTTCTGGTCTCGAGCGGCGAGGACGCCGCCTCCTCGAGACGGTCGGCCGATGGTCTTGTTCATGATGTCCTTCCGGGGGAGTGGAATCGGGCAATCCCCATCATGGGGGGTAACCAGGGCTGCCGTCAGCGTTCGAGTCACGCCAGACGACGAAGGACCCGCCACCCGAGGGTGACGGGCCCTTCGTCTGTGTGAGCAGCGGGTCAGGCGGCGACCACGTTGATGGTCACCTTTGCGGTGACCTCGGGGTGCACGCGCACCTGCACGTCGTACGTGCCGACCGTCTTGATCGGGTTGCCGATCTCGATCCGACGCTTGTCGACGTTGGCGCCGGCGCCCTCGAGCGCGGTGGCGACGTCCGACACCGTGATGGCACCGAACAGGCGGCCCTCGGCACCGGCGCGAGCCGGGACGCTGACAGCGTTGGACTCGAGCTTCTGCTTGAGCGCCGTCGCGCCGTCCAGGTCGTGGATCGCACGCGAGTCACGAGCCTTCTTGATCGACTCGACCTGCTTCTCCGCGCCCTTCGTCCAACGGATGGCGAAGTTGCGGGGCAGGAGGTAGTTGCGGCCGTAGCCGCCCTTGACCTCGACGATGTCGCCGGGGGCACCGAGGCCGGTGACCTCGTGCGTGAGGATGAGCTTCATGGTGTTGTCCCTTCCCCGACGATCAGCGACCGGTGGAGGTGTAAGGCAGCAGCGCCATCTCGCGGGCGTTCTTGATCGCCGTGGCGATCTTGCGCTGCTCCTGGACGGAGACACCCGTGACGCGGCGAGCGCGGATCTTGCCGCGGTCGGAGATGAACTTCCGCAGGAGGGTGGCGTCCTTGTAGTCGATGTAGGTGATCTTCGCAGCCTTGAGCGGGTTGCTCTTCTTCTTCGGCTTACGAATGGGGGGCTTGGCAGCCATTGTGGTGCTCCCTTCCGGTGAGCCCGACCCGCAGGACGGGTCGGAATGACGTGACGGTCGAAAGACCGCCTTGAGTGTTCTTCAGATCCGACGACTCAGAACGGGGGTTCGTCGTTCGAGCCGGAGGGCGTGCTCGCCCACGGATCGTTGCCAGCGTTGCCGCCTTGCGGGGCGGGAGAGGACCACGGGTCGTTGGCCGGGGCCG
Source organism: Mumia sp. zg.B21 (assembly GCF_019550855.1). Taxonomy (NCBI): domain Bacteria; kingdom Bacillati; phylum Actinomycetota; class Actinomycetes; order Propionibacteriales; family Nocardioidaceae; genus Mumia; species Mumia sp. zg.B21. Next base: position 167,816 of record NZ_JAHWCJ010000002.1, read on the forward strand.
ACTGGCCTCCGCCGCTGAACCCGCCCTGGCCGCCGCCACCTTGCTGGTAGCCGCCGCCTCCACCTCCACCGGAGCGAGAGGCCTTGGTGACCTTGGCGGTGGCACTGCGCAGGCTCGGGCCGACCTCGTCGACGTCGATCTCGAACACGGTGCGCTTCTCGCCCTCGCGGGTCTCGTACTGCCGGGACTTGAGGCGTCCCTGCACGATCACACGCATGCCCTTCTGCAGCGACTCGGCCACGTTCTCCGCGGCCTGGCGCCACACGGCACAGCCCAGGAAGAGCGTGTCGCCGTCGCGCCACTCGCCGCTCTGACGGTCGAAGGTGCGCGGCGTCGAGGCGATGCGGAAGTTGGCAACCGCTGCGCCGGACGGCGTGAACCGCAGCTCGGGCTCGTCCACAAGGTTGCCGACGACGGTGATGACGGTCTCGCCTGCCATGTCTCACTCCAACGTTCGCGGGATGTCTGCTGGCTAGCAGTCAACATCAAGACTCCGACAGAGGCGACCCCCTGCACGCCCCCGGTGGAAACCACCGGGACGGACCTGCTGGGGACGACCTGTCGGGCGTCCGTCACTTCTCGGGCCGGATGACCTTCGTACGCATGACGGACTCGTTCAGCGTGAGCTGACGGTCGAGCTCCTTGACGGTCTCGGGCGTCGCGGTCAGGTCGACCACGGCGTAGATGCCCTCGGACCGCTTGTTGATCTCGTAGGCAAAACGACGCTTGCCCCAGATGTCGACGTTGTCGACGGTACCGCCGTCCTGACGCACCACGTTGAGGTACGTGTCCAGGCTCGGGGCGACCGTGCGCTCGTCGAGGTCGGGATCGAGGATCACCATGACTTCGTAGTGACGCAAGGCAACTCCACCTCCTTCGGTCTGTACGGTCACGGTCTTTCCGTGACAGGAGGGTTGCATCGAGCTGCCCGAGCACACCGGGTGGTGGCCGGGCAACCGTCTCAGTCTATCCGGGCACCCGCGCGGGTCCCAAATCGCCGACCGGCAGCATGGCGAGGAGCTCCTCGCCAGCATCTCGTACGAGCTGTTCCCACAGGCACTGGAGTTCGGAGGTGGCGGTCGCGCTGACCGCAGGGCTGACGCTCGGAGCCGTCGCGTACTTCGTGGCCGACCGCTGGGTCCAGCGGATCGGCGGGGTGAGGTCAGCACGGTGCTCCTCGTCGCGGTCTTCGTGTCCAACCTTCCGGAGGCGATGGGTTCGGCGACGGACATGCGTGCCGCCGGCGAGCGGCCTGGGGTATGCCGCCTCGCGCGTCACCGCGGACCGGTTCGAAGGGGTGGTGGACGGGTTCGCCGCCGGCGCCCTGCTGGTGATGCTGGTCGGTGCGATGGTGCCGGAGGCCCGGGCGAAGGTGCAGGACAGGGCCGGGCTGGCCGCGGTGATCGGGTTCGCCCTGGGGGCGGGGCTCTCCGCGGTGACGTGATCACGCGCGGCCCAGCCCCGCCGCACGTGGCCTACTCGGTCGCGATGGCCCGCAGCACGTTGAGGCGCGAGGCCCGCAGTGCCGGGAACACCGCCGCGAGCACGCCCACCACCGCCGCGATGAGGACATAGACGACCAGGGTCGTGTACGGGATCGAGAGCTCGGTGATCCCCTCGTCCTCGAGTGCCCGTTGCAGGACCACGCCGAACACCAGGCCCATCGCGATGCCGAGCACCGCACCCAGGACCGCGATCGCCACCGCCTCCAGCCGCACCATCCGACGCAGCTGCCGTCGGCTCATCCCGACCGCCCGGAGGAGCCCGACCTCGCGCGTCCGCTCGATCACGCTCAGCGCGAGGGTGTTGACGATGCCCAGGGCCGCGATCACGATCGCCAGCCCGAGGAGCGCGTTGATCAGCATCAGGATCGTGTTGATCTGGTCGCGCTGGGACTCGATGAACTCGTCCTGGGTCTGGACGACCACGGTCGGGATGTCGGCCACGACGTCGCGCACGGGGTCCTCGATGTCGGCTCCCGACCTCCCCGGCGCGGCGGTGACCGCCACGAAGGAGTCCTCGCGGCTGAGCTTGACGCGGTCCACGAACCCGAACGACGTGACGTAGTTGGAGACGACGTTGGACTCGGGGAACGTGCCGGCCACCGTCATCGGGTAGTCACCGGACTGCGTGGTGACCTCGATCGTGTCCCCCACCTCGAGGCCTCGCTCCTCAGCGGTGTCCTCCCGGACCGCGACCTCGTCGGCGGCCAGCGTGTCCGCCGTGGCGTCGAGCTCGAACATCGAGAAGAGCTCGGCCGGATCGGTCGCGGTCAGGCCGGCGAAGGAGCCCTCGACGGAGGCAGGCACGAACTGCGCCTCCACCACGTCTCCGACACCGTCGATGCCGCGGATCTCCTCCGCGATCGACGTCGAGAACGGAGCCCCGACCGGGTTGGTGAGGAGGAAGTCGCTCGTGAACTCCTTGGTGACACCGACGTCGACCGACTTGTTGACCGACGAGCCCAGGATGCTCATCGTCGTCACGAGGGTCAGCCCGATCATCAGCGCCGAGGCCGTCGCGGCCGTACGGCGCGGGTTGCGCAGCGCGTTCTGGGTCGCCATGCGTCCCACGAGACCGAACGGGCGGAACAGGCCGCCGAGCGCGACGAGGACGGGATGGCTGAGCAGCGGGCTCATCAGCGAGACGCCGATGAGGATCGCGAGGACGCCGCCCCCGACGTACCACGCGCCGTTGTCGACCCCGGAGAGCCCGAGCCACACCAGGCCCGCGCCGATGACGACGAGAACCGCGCCGACGAGCATCCGCAGACGCATCGACGACTCCGGCAGCGCGACGTCGTCACGCATGGCCGCGACCGGCGCGACCCGCGACGCCCGGCGGGCCGGCAGGTAGGCGGCGACAAGCGTCACCAGCAGACCCACCACGTAGCCGACGACCCACGTGCGGGGCGAGATCACCAACGGCGTGTCACTCACGTCGAGGCCGAAGCTCTTGAAGAGCGCCGTCAGACCGTGGGCGAGCCCGATCCCGAGCAGCACGCCGACGGTCGATCCGATGAGACCCACCACGAGCGCCTCGATCAGCACGGACCGGCTCACCTGCCGCCGCGAGGCACCGAGTGCCCGCAGCAGCGCCAGCTCGCGGCTGCGCTGTGCGACCAGGATGGAGAACGTGTTGATGATGAGGAAGGTGCCGACCACGATCGCGATGCCCGCGAACACGAGCAGAATCGTCGTCAGGAACCCGAGGATCTCACCGATCGCGTCCTCGCTCTCCGCAGCGACGGCGTCGCCGGTGGCGGCCTCGAACCCGTCGGGCAGCACCTTCTCCGCCTCGTACGCCACCTCCTGCGGCGTCGCACCGTCGTCAGCGGTGAGGGAGACCGCGTTGTAGACGTCCTTGCCGTCGAGGAAGAGGTCCTGGGCGTAGCCGACGTCGAAGAGCACCAGCGATGCACCGGCCATCGATCCTCCGCCGAACTGCGCGAGGCCGACCAGCGTGGCCTCGAGCGTGGGCTGGTCACCGGCGGACACCAACGTCACGGTGTCGCCGACCTCGTACCCGCCCTTCTCGGCGCTCGTGGCGTCGATCGCCACCTCGCCGTCGGCGGACGGTGGCCGGCCCTCGGAGACGACGACCATCTGCTCGCCCGTCATGGCGGGCGCCTCGTCGTAGTTGAACGACAGCGTCGGGGGTCCGAAGCCCGCGACCAGCTTGCCGTCGGATCCGACGAGCGTCAGCGACTGGCTCTGCACCGTGCCGTCGGCACGGGCGACGCCGGGGAGCTCACGCAGCTCGTCGACGACGGACGCCGGGATGGTGCGGGTGTCGGCGCTCGGCGCCTGCTCCCAGCTCCCGGTGCCCTCGGCACGGACGGTCACGTCGGCAGTGGATCCCTCGATGATGCCGTCGAAGGACTTGCTCATCGTGTCGGTGAAGATGAGGGTGCCGGCGACGAACGCGACGCCGAGGACGATCGCGAACGCGCTCATCAGCAGGCGCACCTTGCGCGCCAGCAGGTTGCGCAGCGTCACCCGCAGCATCAGGCGGCACCGCCCTCGGCCGCAGCAGCCGTCTCGAGCGCGCGCATCTGGATCTTGGCCATCCGCTCGAGCACGGTCTCCGGGGTCGGCGCCCGCATCTCGTCGACGACCTTGCCGTCGGCGAGGAAGACGACCCGGTCGGTGTAGGACGCGGCGACCGGGTCATGGGTCACCATCACGACGGTCTGCCCGAGCTCGCGGACGCTGTGCTGGAGGAAGCTCAGGACCTCGGCACCCGAGGTCGAGTCGAGGTTGCCCGTGGGCTCGTCGGCGAAGACGATCGTGGGTCGGCCGACCAGAGCACGCGCCGCGGCGACGCGCTGCTGCTGGCCGCCCGACATCTCGTTGGGACGGTGCCGCAGGCGGTCGCGCAGCCCGACGGTGTCGATCACCTCGTCGTACCAGGCCGGGTCGGGCTTGCGGCCGGCGATCGACAGAGGAAGCAGGATGTTCTCCTCGGCTGTGAGCGTCGGCACGAGGTTGAAGGCCTGGAAGACGAATCCGACGTCGTCGCGCCGCAGGCGCGTCAGCTGCTTGTCGTTGAGCCCCGAGAGCTCCGTGTCGCCGATGAAGACCGAGCCGCTGGTCGCGTTGTCGAGCGCGGCGAGCAGGTGCATCAGGGTCGACTTCCCGGAGCCGGACGGGCCCATCACGGCGGTGAACTCGCCCTCGTAGACGTCGATGCTCACCCCGTCGAGGGCTCGGACCTCCGCCTCCTGCTTGCCGTAGGTCTTGCGCAGGTCCACCGCCCGGGCGGCGATCGTGCGAGCTGGGGTGGGGCCGTCGGACATGACACAACTCCTGACGAGGCGGGTTTGAAATCCCACGGTAGGGGAAGGTGGGGGCGCGACGGCACGGGTTTTGCCGCTGGCGAACACGTGCGTGCCGTGCCCGACGTCCCTGACACTGGTCGCATGAGCAACACCGAGCGCGACCCTCAGGAGATCACCGTGCCGCCCTCGTCGGACGAGGCCGAGATGGAGCTGCTCGAGCCTCGGCTCGTCCCCCTGGGTGGACCACGGGCGATGACGGTGCGCCGTACGCTCCCCCAGCGCCTGCGCTCGCTGATCGGGGCCTGGTGCTTCGCCGACCACTACGGACCGGACGATGTCAGCGAGTCCGGCGGGATGGCGGTGCCCGGCCACCCCCACACCGGTCTCCAGACGGTGACCTGGCTGTTCGACGGCGAGGTCGAGCACCGGGACACGGTCGGGTCGGTCACGCGCATCCGGCCCGGCGAGGTCAACCTGATGACCTCCGGTCGGGGGATCGCGCACTCGGAGTACTCGACCGCCGACACCACGACGCTGCGGGGAGTCCAGCTGTGGACGGCGCTCCCGGCCCCCGACCGCTTCGGCGACCGTGCGTTCGAGCACTTCGCCACCCTGCCGGTGCGCCTCGGTGCTGCCACCGTGCGGACGTTCGTCGGTGACTTCGCCGGCGCCTCCTCGCCGGTCACCACGTTCACGCCCCTGGTCGCGGCTGAGATCGCCCTGCCGGCGCGTGCCGAGGTCCGCTTCGACCTCGACCCGGCGTACGAGCACGGCGTTCTCGTCGATCTCGGGCCGGTCGACGTCGACGGCACGCACGTGGAACCGGCCGCTCTCGCGTACCGGCCGGTCGGGCGTACGACGCTGGTGCTGCGCACCGGCGAGACGGACGGCCGGGTCGTCCTCATCGGTGGCGTGCCGCTCGACGAGGAGATCGTCATGTGGTGGAACTTCGTCGGCCGTGACCACGACGAGATCGTGCGGTTCCGGCAGGCGTGGACGGCTCAGGTGGACGGCAGCGGCGACCCTGACGCGTACGGACCGTTCCCCGCCGCGTGGGACGGAGCCGCGCTTCCCGCCCCCGCACTGCCCCACGTCCGCCTCGCGCCCCGCAAACAGCCGCCGCGCTGAGTCCTGAGCACGCGCTCTCGCCCGGCAGGACGGGCTACGCTGATCGCACGCAGGCTGGACGGACGTGGGCCAGAGAGGCGGGTGACCATGACAGCTGTCGCCGAGCCCGTGGTGGTGAGCCACCACGCCACAGGCACGCGCCGTCAACGGACCGTGCTGGTCCTGAACGCCAGCTACGAGCCGCTCCAGCGGGTGTCCCTGCGACACGCCATCCGGATGCTCGTGCGGGAGGTGGCGGTCGTCGAGGAGGCCCACCCCGAGGCCCGGTTCGGTCCGTTCCCCGTACCCAAGGTGCTGCGCCTGGTCCGCTACGTCGTGATGCGCTGGGTGCACGCCCGCACGCCGCTGTGCACCAAGGGCGCGGTCAAGGCGCGCGACCGGCACTGCGGCTACTGCGGCGGGCCGGCGGAGACCGTGGACCACATCCTTCCCCGGTCCCGCGGTGGGCTGCTGACGTGGGAGAACGCGGTCGCCGCGTGCCTGCGGTGCAACCACCGCAAGGGCGACCGGACTCCGGCGGAGGCGGGGATGACGCTGATCGTCACGCCGGCCGCGCCCCGCCGGTCCCCGCTGACGTAGCCCGGTGGACGTCAGCGGGCCTCCGGTAGCCTCGGGGCCGTGTCTCTCAGCGTCCGTACGATCAGCACCGCCGACCACCTGGCGTTCCTGACCTCCCTCCCCTCGGCGAGCTTCCTCCAGACCCCGGCGTGGGCCGCGGTGAAGTCGGAGTGGAGGGGTGAGTCGATCGGGTGGTTCGACGGCGGGGACATCGTGGGCGCCGGTCTGGTGCTCTACCGCAAGCTCCCGAAGGTCGCGAAGTACCTCGCGTACCTCCCCGAGGGGCCGAGCATCGACTTCGCCTCCGCAGCCGCTGGCCCCGGCGGCCTGGCTGCGTGGCTCGACCCGATGGTGAAGCACCTCACGGGCCGCGGCGCGTTCGGCGTCCGGATGGGGCCCCCGGTCGTGCTGCGCCGGTGGGACGCGGCGACGGTCAAGAAGGCGGTCGCCGATCCGGCGCTGCGCACCCTCGGCGACGCTCCGGCCGCGGCGACCGACCCCCGCGCGATCGCGGTCACGTCGGAGCTGCACCGCCTCGGCTGGCGGGAGCAGGTCGGCGAGGGCGGCTTCACGGCCGGTCAGCCGAAGTACAACTTCTGGCTGCCGCTCGTCGACGCCGACGGCGCCCCTCGCTCCGAGGAGGCCGTGCTGCGCGGGATGAACCAGCTGTGGCGGCGCAACATCAAGAAGGCCGACAAGGCCGGCGTCGAGGTCACGCTGGGCGGCGCGGACGACATCGCCGCCTTCCACACGATCTATGCCGAGACCGCGGAGCGCGACCACTTCACGCCGCGACCCCTCGCGTACTTCCAGACGATGTGGGACGCACTCAACGCCGAGGACCCCGACCGGATGCGGCTCTATCTCGCACGGCACGAGGGTGATCTCGTCGCGGCGACGACGATGGTGCGCGTCGGCCAGCACGCGTGGTACTCCTACGGAGCCTCCACGACCGCCAAGCGCGAGGTCCGCGGCTCCAACGCGATCCAGTGGCGGATGATCCGCGATGCGCTCGCTGCCGGCTGCACCGTCTACGACATGCGCGGCATCACCGACACGCTCGACCCGGAGGACAGCCACGTCGGTCTGATCCAGTTCAAGGTCGGCACCGGCGGAGAGGCCGTCGAGTACGCCGGCGAGTGGGACCTGCCGATCAACCGGCTGCTGTACCTCGCATTCCAGCAGTACATGAAGCGCCGCTGAGGAAGGCTGACCATGACGCTCACTCTCCACGTCGACGGCGAACGCTGGCGCGCGCACCTGCGCGGCACCGCCGAGCTGTACGACGGCATCATCCCGGTCATCAAGGGCAACGGGTACGGGTTCGGCAACCGCGCGCTGGCACGGCGGGCCGACTGGCTCGGCACGGACACGGTCGCGGTGGGGACGTACGCCGAGCTCGTCGACGTCCTCCCCCGCTTCGGCGGCGACATCCACGTGATGACCCCCTGGCGCCCGTTCTGGGCCGACACGGTGCGCACGGAGCGGATGTACGACCCGCGCGTGGTGCACACCGTCAGTCGGGTCGAGGACCTGGACCTGCTGCGCACCGAGGCGCCGGAAGGCACCCGGATCGTCGTCGAGGGCGAGACCTCGATGGCGCGCCACGGCGTCGACCGGCACGCGCTGACGTCGGTCGCCGACAACCTGGGCCGGCTGCGGCTGATCGGGTTCTCGATCCACCTGCCGCTCTCGGAGGACAACCTGGCCGAGGCCGACAGCTGGGCTGCTGCCTTCGAGGCGTCGAAGCTCGCACCCGCCGTCTCCGGCACGCCTGTCTTCACCGTCTCCCACCTGACCGACCGTGAGGTCCGTACCCTCGCCGAGCGTCGCCCCGGACTCGTCGTGCGCCCCCGCGTCGGCACCGCGCTCTGGCTCGGAGACCGTGGCGCCTTCCGCGTCACCGGCCTCGTGATCGACTCCCACGTCGTCGAGCGCGGCGAGCGGATCGGCTACCGCCAACGTCCGATGCCGGTCGGTGGCACCGTCCTGATCGTTTCCGGCGGGACCTCGCACGGCATCGGGCTCGAGGCGCCCACCTCGGCCAGCACGATGAAACAGCGGGCGACCTCGGTGGCGAAGGGTGGGCTCGGAGCCGCCGGTCTCGCGCTGTCGCCGTTCACCGTCGCCGGCAAGCAGCGCTGGTTCGTCGAGCCGCCGCACATGCAGGCGAGCATGATCCTCGTCCCTGCCGGCGTCGCGGTGCCGGCGGTCGGCGAGGAGGTCGAGGTCGACGTCCGCATGACGACCACGACGTTCGACGCCGTCGACGCCCCCTAGCCGGCACCGGGCCGACCCGTGAGGATCGGCCCGGTCGTACGGCTCAGGCCGTCGCGAAGAAGGTCCGCAGGTCGTCGACCACCACCTGGGGCCGCTCGAGCATCGCGTAGTGCCCGCCTTCGGGGTGCTCGGTGAACTGCACGATGTTGCTGTTGTCGCGGTCGGCGAAGGCGCGGAGCGTCTGGAAGTCGTCGGCGAACACCGACACTCCCGTCCGGGCATGGTTCACCTGCGGCTCGGCGTCGCGGCGCGCCTCCTCGAAGTGGTAGCGCCCGACCGACGCCGACGTGTTGGTCAACCACTCGAAGGTGACCTCGGCGAGGATCTGCTCGGTCGTCACGAGGCTGGTCCCGTTGCCGAACGACATGAACAGCTCGTTCCAGGCGAGCTGCCCGACCGGTGAGTCGGAGACCCCCACCGCCACCGTCTGCGGCCGGGAGCCGTTCATGGCGTTGTAGCCGCCCATCGACTGGAACCACTGCATGTGCTCCAGCGCCGCGAACTCCTTCGGCCCGAAGCCCTCCATCTCGGCCGGGTCACCCGACGGGAACGAGAAGAGCTGGAGGACGTGGAGCCCGAGGAAGCCGGCGGGCTGCATCAGGCCGAGCTCGCGCGACACCATCGCGCCACCGTCGCTCCCGTGCACCCCGTACGCCTCGTACCCGAGTCGGCGCATGAGCACGTCGTACGCCGCCGCGACCCGCGCCATCGTCCACCCCCGGTCGACGACCGGCAGGCTGTAGCCGAAGCCGGGCATCGAGGGCACGACGACGTCGAAGGCGTCCTCCGCCCGACCGCCGTGCGAGACGGGGTCGACCAGCGGGTCGATCATGTCGAGGAAGTCGATCACGGAGCCCGGGTAGGTGTGCGCGAGCAGGAGCGGCGTCGCGTCCTTCTCGGCCGACCGGACGTGCAGGAAATGGATCGTCTGACCGTCGATCTCGGTCAGGAACTGGTCGTAGGTGTTGATCCGGCTCTCCACCTCGCGCCAGTCGAAGGCGTGGCGCCACTGCTCGACGACCTCGCGGAGATAGGCGTTGGGGACGCCGTAGTGCCAGTCGTCGCCAGGGGCTGGCTGCGGGAGCCGCGTGCGCTCGAGGCGCGCGGCGAGGTCGTCGAGGTCCGCCTGCGGGACGTCGATGCGGAAGGTTCGGATGGCGTCGCTCGCGCTCACGTCGGTGCTCATGAAAGGACGGTAGGACGCATTCAGGACGGTCAGATTCCTCAATCTGGGAGGATGCGGAGAATGTTGGAGACGTCAGCCCGGCTGCTCGCCCTTCTCGGCCTCCTCCAGTCGCGACCCGCGTGGTCCGGCCCCGAGCTCGCGGAGCGCCTCCAGGTCACCCCTCGCACGATCCGCCACGACATGGACCGCCTGCGGGAGCTGGGATATCCCGTCGAGGGTGCCCGCGGTCCGGCGGGCGGCTACCGGCTCGGCCCTGGAGCGAAGCTCCCCCCGCTGCTCCTTGATGACGCCGAGGCGGTCGCCGTCGCGATCGGCCTACGGACCGCCAGCGGCGTGGCCGGCATCGAGGAGAGCAGCGCGAGCGCCCTCGCGAAGCTCGAGCAGGTCCTGCCCGACCGTCTCCGCCGCCGGGTCGCGACGGTGACCAGCGCGCTCAGCGCCGGACCCGTCAACACCGACAGCAACGTGGAGGACCCCGAGATCGACCCCGCGGTCCTCTCACGCCTCACCGATGCGATCAGGGACCAGGAGCAGCTCCGCCTCGTGTACGAGGGCGAACGGCTCGACGTGGAGCCGTACCGCGTCGTCACCTGGCAGCGGCGGTGGTACCTCGTCGCCCGAGAGGTCCCTGGCGGTGCGTGGCGGGCGCTGCGGATCGACTGGGCGGAGATCAGCACGATGCCGCAACCACGGTTCGGCCCGCGTCCGATGGACGAACGGGACTACACCGCGTTCGTGGTGAGGGAGGTCGCTGCCGCAGGCTGGTCGGTGCACGCCCGCGTCACCGTCGCCGCAGCGGCCGAGGAGGTCCGTGCCCGCATCAACGACGCGGTCGGGGTCGTGGAGGCCATCGACGAGCAGACGTGCGTCCTCGTCACCGGCGCCGACAGCATCGAGATCCTCGCCGTGTACGTCGGGATGCTCGGGCTCGACTTCTCGGTCGACTCACCGCCCGAGCTGGTCGAGCACGTCAGGCTCCTGGGCCGCCGCTACGCCGCCGCCGGCAGCGGTGATCTGCATCCGGGCGACGAGCCAGACCGTCGCGACGACGTGCAGCACGATCGCCGCGACGTACACCAGGTCGGGTGAGCCGTCGACGGCCTTCGTCGAGTCGCCCAGGTGCCACCAGGTCGCCACGACCAGGAAGACCTCCGCCGCCTGCCACCACAGGAGGTCGCGCCACACGGGGTGCGCCAGCACGGCGAGCGGGAGCAGCCACAGGGCGTAGCCCGGAGCGTACGTCGTGCCGACCAGCAGCAGCGCCGCCAGGAGACCGAAGGCGTAGCGGGCGGTCTGGTCGACGTCACCGGATCGGGCTGCGTAGAGGAACATGAGCGAGGTCGCGAAGGCGGAGACGCCGATCACCACCGCCGCGACGGCGACGGTCGAGGGTTCGGCACCCAGCTCACGCAGCACCGCCCAGATCGATCCCACTCCGTCGTCGCGATAGAGCCACCGCCGGACCACCTCGGTCAGGGCGTCGCCCGACGAGGCGACGTACGACGCCAGCCCGCCGACCGCGAGGGTCACGGCCGCGACCCCGATAAGCCGGCCGGCCGCAGGCGCGTGCCGGACGAGCGCCGTGGCCGCCAGGGCGACCAGCACCACGATCGGCCACCACGCGGTGAGCGTCGCGACCGCGAGGATGACACCCGCCGTACGCGCCCGCCCCGACGTCCAGACCGCGAGCCCGAAGGCGACGAGGGCGACCCCGACGAGGTCCCAGCCCACCCCCAGCAAGAGCGCGACCACCGGCGAGGCCGCCAACGGCATCAGCGAGAGCGTGGGGTCGGACCACGTCGGCCAGGGGCGCAGGGCGTCGTGCACGCGCGATCGGCGCGCGGCTCGGGCGAGCGCCACGAGCGCGAGGAGCAGCGCGAGCAGCGAACCGAGCGCGACCACGCCGGTATACGCGACGGCCTCCCGGCGGACCTCGGGCTCCTGCCGGACCGTGTCCGGGTCCCGGCCGCCGCGGTCGGCACGGTCGGCACCGGTCACGGCCTGGACCAGCGAGGCTGCACCGTACTGCAGGATGCCGACGGGCACCGTCACCGCGTTGACCGGCCACCGCCCGCCGTCGTCGGACCACGGGAGGACGCCCTCGGCGAGGCCCGTGGTCACGTACTCTCCGGGAAGCTCGCTCGCGCACAGCCGCGCGTACGACGCCCCCGCCGGGACCGGGCTCGTGGAGAACCAGCGCTCACCGTCCGCGACCGCGCAGGGCGTCTTGGTGACGAGGCCGAGCGTCCCGACGAGGACGGCGGTCGCCAGCAGGATCCGGAGCGGGGTCCACCAGCGGTTCGGTCGGACCCGGCCCCCCGCCGGCTCCGCCATGGTCAGTCGCCGAATCCGCCGCCACCGGGACCGCCACCGCCACCGGGACCGCCGGTCTCCTCAGGGGGCTCCGTCGGCATGGTCGGCATGGTCGGCATGGTGGGCTCGGTGGGCATGGTGGGCTCGGTGGGGAGCGTCGGCTCGGGCTCCGTCGGGCGCGGCGGGCGGTTCGGACGCGGCGGGCGGGTCGGCCGCTCGGGGCGCGGCTTCTCCGTCTCCGGCGTCGCCGTGGGCTGCGGGACGTACGTCTTGCCCTTGGTCGACTTGATGTTGGCCGGCTCGGGGAACTCGCCGCACTCGTCGCCGTCGAGCACCTTGTCCATGAAGCTGGCGAAGGTCTTGGCGGGGTACTGGCCGCCGTAGAACGTCGGCATGTAGCCGTTGAGGGCCTCGTTGCCGTTCTTGCCGCGGACGTACATCACCGCGGTGGCGAGCTTGGGTGTGTAGCCGACGAACCACGAGCTGGAGACGTGGGCGTCGCCGACCTCTTTGCCCTTCTCGGTCTTCTGGAACGTCGCTGTGCCGGTCTTGCCGGCGGTCGGGCACATGGTGCGGCCGTTCGTGCCGCTGCCCTCGCCCACGACCTCCTGGAGCGCCTTCGTCACGTCGGCGGAGACCGCCGCGGAGAAGGCCCGCTTCGGGGCGACCTGGTGTCGGACGACGTCCTCGCCGCTGCGGTCGGTCACGCGCTCGATGACGTACCAGTCGTTCTGCTTGCCGTTGTTGGCGAAGGTGGCGTAGGCGGCGGCCATCTCGACGTTGGGAACGGGCGCGTATCCGAGCGAGACGACCGCCACGCTGGGGTCGTACCGCTTCGCGGCGGTGTCGGAGATGCCGGCCTTGCGCGCCGCGTCGATCGTCTTCTGGCCTCCGTCGTCCATCACGTCGTAGGTGAGGTCGACGAAGGCGGTGTTGACCGAGTCCTTGGTCGCGGCCTCGAGGGAGACAGGCCCGAAGGACTTGCCGCCCGAGTCGCCCTGGTTCTCGATCTCGGCGCCGTTCTCGAGGCGCAGCGGCGACGAGCCGTTGAGCTGCGTCTTGAGGCTGTAGCCGTCGCTGAGCGCTGCCGCCACCGCGAACGGCTTGAACGACGATCCCGGCTGCGACCCGAGCATCGCCCAGTTGAGCTGGCTCTTGAGGTAGTTGGAGCCGCCGTACATCGCGCGCAGCGCACCGGTCGCGGGATCGACGGAGGACAGCGCGACGTTGAGCTGCTTGAGGCCGTCCGGCTTCATCTCCTTGACCGTCTCGACGGCCGCCTTCTGCGCCTTGTAGTCGAACGTCGTGACGACCTTGAGACCACCGCCGGTGATCTGGGCGTCGCTGAGGCCCTCCTGCTTGAGCTGCTGCTCGGTCAGCCGCAGGAGGAAGCCCTTGGTGCCGCCGAAGCGGTTCGACTCCGCCTTCTTCTTCACCTTGGGGAGCTCGGCCGAGTACGAGGCGAACTCGTCGGAGGTGATCGCCCCGGTCTTCTCCATCCCGCCGAGCACGTACGTGTAGCGCGACATCAGACGATCGCGGTCGTCCTCGTCGTAGGGGTCGAAGGCGCTCGGGTTGTTGATGACCGAGGAGAGGAGGGCGGCCTGGGGTGCGGTCAGCTTTGCTGCCTTGTGGCCGAAGTAGGTCTGCGACGCCGCCTCGACGCCGTACGCGCCGTTGCCGAAGTAGATCGTGTTGAGGTAGCCCTCGAGGATCTCCTCCTTCGACATCTGGTTGTGCACCTTGATCGAGAGGAACGCCTCCTTGACCTTGCGGGCCATGGTGCGTTCCTGCGTCAGGTAGAGGACCTTGACGTACTGCTGGGTGATCGTCGATCCGCCGGAGGTCGTCTCCGACGTCGCGTTGTTACGCAGTGCGCGCGCGATGCCCTTGAAGTCGAGACCCTGGTTGGAGTAGAAGCTGCGATCCTCGGCGGCGATGACGGCCGACTTGATCGTCTCCGGCATGTCCTCGAAGTCGATCGAGGTCCGGTTCTGGGTCTGGAAGTCGCCGATCTTGTGCTTGCCGTCGGAGTAGTAGACCTTCGTGGTCTGCGTGAGGAACTCCGCGTTGGCGCTCGGGATCGCCACCGACCGATAGGCGAAGTAGAGACCCGCGATCGCCAGGACGAACAAGATCACGCCGGTGATCAGCGCCCACTTCACGATGCGGCGCCACAGCGGCTTCGTCGCCTTGTCGCCCTCACCAGCCGGGTCGGCGCGACGGGCGCGGGAACCACTCGAAGAGGGCTCGGCCCTCCGCGAGCGTGGGGTCACGGGTCGGCCGTGCGACTGGTCCGCCACGCGTCGTACTCCTCAAGTGTTGCTTCCGGGGGAGGGACCTGCCCTGAGTGCAGGCAAGGCCGTCAGGACCACGTACGAGACGCGACCCACCGGCCAAGTGTGCCCAATGGGTGGGTCGATCCAAAACCCCACCGCCGTCCCAGCGCAGGTTGACATCAGTTCGATGTATCGGCACGATATATCTCGTCGTCGCCTCACTGCCTCGACGTGAGCGTGGAGAGGAGTTGTCGTGGCCAGGCGCGGAGCTGCACTCGAGTTCGCCGTTCTGGGGCTGCTCCACGACACGCCGATGCACGGTTACGAGCTCCGCAAGGAGCTCAATGCCCTTCTGGGGTGGTCGAGGGTGCTGTCGTACGGCACGCTCTACCCCTGCCTCAAGGCACTCGGCAAGAAGGGCTACATCGTCGCCGACGAGCCTGCCGACACGGCAGCGAACCGGGGACGACGGGGCAAGATCGTCTACCGCCTCACCGCTGAGGGCAAGGAGCACTTCGCCGACCTGCTGGCGGCGCCGGGCCCCTCGTCATGGGAGGACGAGACCTTCGGCATCCACTTCGCTTTCTTCGCGCGCACGGACTCCCGGACCCGTGTGCGCATCCTCGAGGGACGACGGAGTCGTCTCGAGGAGCGGCTCGAACGCGTCCGGACCGCGGCACAGAAGCGCCGCGAGCGCCTCGACGCCTACACGCTCGAGCTGCAGCGTCACGGGCTGGAGTCGGTCGAGCGCGAGGTGCGCTGGCTGACGGGACTGATCGACGCGGAGCGGTCCGGCAGGCCGCCGGGCGACGAGCCGGAGGGCCCGACCAACACCACCATCCCGCCCCACCACGGCGGATAGGACGAGAGACGGGGTCGCGAGACCCCGAGGAGGAGGAACCCCATGGGTTCGGTACGCGTAGCGATCGTGGGCGTCGGCAACTGCGCCACGTCGCTCATCCAGGGCGTGGAGTACTACAAGGACGCGGACCCCGAGGGGGCCGTCCCCGGTCTCATGCACGTCCAGTTCGGTGACTACCACGTCAAGGACGTCGAGTTCGTCGCCGCCTTCGACGTCGATGCCAAGAAGGTCGGGTTCGATCTCGCCGAGGCCACGCAGGCCAGCGAGAACAACACGATCAAGATCTGCGACGTGCCGCCCCTGGGCGTGACCGTGCAGCGTGGCCCGACGCTCGACGGCCTCGGCAAGTACTACCTCGAGACCATCGACCAGTCCGACGCCGATCCCGTCGACGTCGTGCAGGTCCTCAAGGACACCGGCGCCGACGTCCTGGTGTCCTACCTGCCGGTGGGCTCGGAGCAGGCGGACAAGTTCTACGCGCAGTGCGCGATCGACGCGGGCGTGGCGTTCGTCAACGCGCTGCCCGTGTTCATCGCCTCCGACCCCGAGTGGGCCAAGAAGTTCGAGGACGCCGGCGTCCCGATCATCGGCGACGACATCAAGAGCCAGGTCGGCGCCACCATCACCCACCGCGTGATGGCCAAGCTGTTCGAGGACCGCGGGGTCACGCTGGACCGGACGTACCAGCTGAACGTCGGCGGCAACATGGACTTCAAGAACATGCTCGAGCGCGATCGCCTGGAGTCCAAGAAGGTCTCCAAGACCCAGGCCGTCACCTCGAACCTCACCGGCCCGCTGGCCGGCAAGGTCGACGACAAGAACGTCCACATCGGCCCGTCGGACTACGTCCAGTGGCTCGACGACCGCAAGTGGGCCTACGTCCGCCTCGAGGGTCGTGCGTTCGGCGACGTGCCCCTCAGCCTCGAGTACAAGCTCGAGGTCTGGGACTCGCCCAACTCCGCCGGCATCATCATCGACGCGATCCGTGCCGCCAAGATCGCCAAGGACCGTGGCATCGGTGGCGCGCTGATCTCGGCGTCGTCCTACCTGATGAAGTCGCCGCCGGTCCAGCGCCCCGATGACCTGGGACGCAAGATGCTCGAGGCCTTCATCGCCGGAGACGAAGAGCGCTAGCGAGCGCAGCGGTCGGCCGAGGTACGAGGCCGCCCGCGCAGGACACCACCTCCCACGAACGGCGCGGTCCCCCTGGTCGGGGCCGCGCCGTTCGGCGTCTCCCCCCGATGTCGGCGCTCACCCTCAGGTCAGGAGACCCGGTCACCCGAGGCCACGTACTCCCAGTGCCACGGCTCCGGCCGTGACCCCCCTGGCCGGGCCCACGACGGCAGGGCCCAGCCGTACGACGGCGCGTTCGCGTTCATCCAGCTCCACGCGCTCGTGCCCGCCGCACCGTCTCCGGCCGTGCAGAGGTCGAGGGCCAGCCCCAGGCCGTGGTTGCTGGTGCCAGGAGGCGCGACCATGCCGGGATTGCCCGCGTGCATCGTGGCCTGCTGCGCATAGCTGCGGTAGCCGTTGTTGACGCAGGGATAGCGGCCGAACGCCTTCGTGAAGTCCTCCTGGAGCCTCGCCCACGCCTCCGCGGCGTCCGCCCGAAGCTGGACGCCCGAGCCGGGCACCGCGCACAGCGCGGACGCCGGGAGGCGGCCGTTCGGTCCGGACGGCTGGGCACCCCCGGAGGCGCAGTCGGCGATGATCGTCAACCGCTCGGCCACGGCGCGCCCCGCGGCGCTCAGGTCACCGGTGACACGCAACCGGTCCTCCTCGTGCGACGACCGGCGCGCGTCCTCGGCCCGGACGGCGCTCAGGTGGGCCGCGGCCGCTGCGGCGTCTGCACGCTGCTGCTGCACGTGGTCGACCACGGGGATCGCGGCGGCGACGGCCGCGACCAGGACGAGGATCACCGCAACCGTCCGGTACGGCGGTCGTCGAGACCGCCTGGGTCGATCGGCACGGCGGCCGCCGGCAGGCGTCGTGGTGCGGCGTCGATCGGTGCGAGGTCGCTCGGTACGGCGCGAATCGGTACGGCGATCGCTCGGGGCGGTGCTCGATGCCGCAGTCGGCGACACGGGTGACGGCTCCGCCGCCGTGGGCGGAGCAGAGTGCCGTCCGCCCACCGGTGATCCCCTCGTCCCTCCCCGCGCACGTCACCCTAGCGACGCGACATCCCCGAAGGCCACGGATTGACACCTTTCTGCCTCGCCGCGCGAGGTGCTTGCCCAGACGGCGAGGCAGCGAGAGGGTCGGTCGGATGACGAGACCGACGACCCGCTTCGTGACCTGGACCGGCGCCGAGGACGATCCCGCCCGCCTGGAGTCGGCGACCCTGTCGCTCGCCGACAGCCGGCTGACGGCACGGGGCACCTCTCGGGCCTCCTCGTACGCCGTGGCCTGGTCGCTCACCACGGGCGACGCCTGGGTGACACGGCGCCTCGACCTGTCGGTCCACGGTGACGGGTGGTCCAGGACGCTCGCCCTCGTCCGCGACGATGCCGGATGGACCGGGACGGGGGCGGCGCACGGGTCCGGAGGCCCGCAGAGCCCACCTGGGCTGGCCGACCCCGACTCGGTCGCCGAGGCGCTCGACTGCGACATCGCGCTCTGCCCCGTGACGAACACGATGCCGGTCCTGCGCCACGGGCTCGTCTCGAACGGTCCGGGACCGGAGATCCCCCACGTCATGGCATGGGTGGACGTGCCGTCGCTGACCGTGATCAGGAGCGATCAGATCTATCGCGCACTCACGCCGTACGACGACGCCGACGGGCACGCCGTCGTGCGCTACGCCAGCGCGAGCCGCGACTTCGTCGGCGACCTCACTGTGGACGTCGACGGCATCGTGGTCGACTACCCGGAGCTGGCGTACCGGGCAAGCGTGACGTCGGCCGTCCGTTAGGCGCCGTCGCGCCCCGCCCACCAGGCGACCAGCGCCTCGCGGGCGTCGTCCTCGCTCAGCGGCCCGCGGTCGAGGCGCAGGTCGAGCAGGAAGCGGTACGCGTCGCCCACCACACGGCCCGGTCCCACGCCGAGGATCTCCATGATCTGGTTTCCGTCGAGGTCCGGGCGGATCTTGTCCAGCTCCTCGGCCTGGGCGAGCTGGTCGATCCGGTCCTCGAGGTCACCATAGGTCCGCTGGAGCCGCTCGGCCTTGCGGCGGTTGCGGGTCGTCGAGTCGGCACGGGTCAGGATGTGGAGCCGCGCGAGCTGGTCGCCGGCGTCGCGGACGTAGCGACGGACGGCCGAGTCGGTCCACTCGCCGGTGCCGTAGCCGTGGAAGCGCAGGTGCAGCTCGACGAGCAGGGCGACGTCGTCCACGATCTCGTTCGAGAAGCGCAGTGCGCGCAGCCGCTTGCGCGCGAGCTTGGCACCGACGACGTCGTGGTGGTGGAACGTCACGGTGCCGTCCTCGAGGAAGCGGCGCGTACGGGGCTTGCCGACGTCGTGCAGCAGCGCCGCAAGCCGGGTCACGAGGTCCGGTCCACCGCCGGGGAGCCGCACCTCCAGCGCGATCGCCTGCTCCAGGACGGTCAGCGAGTGGTCGTACACGTCCTTGTGACGGTGGTGCTCGTCGCGCTCCAGCCTCAGCGCGGGCAGCTCCGGGAGCACGTAGGCGGCGATGCCGGTGTCGACCAGCAGCGTCAGACCGGGACGGGGGTGCTCGCCGAGCAGCAGCTTGCTGAGCTCGTCGCGGACGCGCTCCGCGGAGACGATCGTGATGCGCTCGGCCATCACCGTCATCGCCTCGACGACCTCGTCGACGGGCGTGAACCCGAGCTGCGAGACGAACCGTGCGGCCCGCATCATCCGCAACGGGTCGTCGTCGAAGGACTGGGTCGCCGCGACGGGCGTCCGGAGCAGCTGCGCCTCGAGATCGGCGAGCCCTCCGAACGGGTCGACGAAGGTGCGGGTGCCGAGCAGGTACGCCATCGCGTTGACGGTGAAGTCGCGCCGGGAGAGGTCGCCCTCGAGCGAGTCGCCGTAGTCGACCTGCGGCTTGCGTGAGGCAGGGTCGTACTTCTCGCTGCGGTAGGTGGTGATCTCCACGTGAACGTCGCCCTTGCGCGCCGCGAGGGTGCCGTACTCGCGGCCGACGTCCCACGTGGTGTCCGCCCATCCCTCAAGCAGGGCCTCGACATCGTCGGGTCGCGCCGAGGTCGTCAGGTCCCAGTCCTGCGAGGGCCGCCCCAGGACCGCGTCGCGCACGGGACCGCCCACGAGAGCGAGGGTGTGACCCGCGTCGGCGAAGCGTCGGGCGAGCTCTCCGACGGCCGGAGTGGTCTCGAGGAGATCGGTCACGGCGGCGGCGGGATCGCGCAGCGCAGGGGAAGAAGAGGCGGTGGCCATGACCCACCACTCTACGTGGGCGACGCAGGCGCCGTGACCGCTCGCTCTAGCATTGGCCCCGATGACACGCGTCGATGACTGCTCCTCCCGACCCGCGCGCCGACGTACGGCGTGGGCGGCGGTCGCGACCGTGCTTGCTGCCCTGCTCGTGGGCCTCCTCCCCGCCGTCGCTGCCGCGCCGGCCCAGGCGGCGGACTCCGACCGGCTCTCGGTCACCATCGACGCACTCTCGCCGACCGTGCTGGGTCCCGGCGGGACGCTGACGCTCAGCGGTCGCATCACCAACCCGTCCTCGGGATCGTGGAGCCGTCTGCGCGTGCACCTCGTGATGCCGCCCGTCCCGCTCACCGACCAGACCGCCGTTGACAACGCGCTCGCCTCGCCCACACCGCTGGTCACGGGCACGCGCTTGACGTCCCCGTCGGCCGTCGTGTCGGCCGGCGACCTGGCCCCCGGCGACACGACGACCTTCCGGCTCCAGGTCTCTGCCTCCGAGCTCCCGCTCACCACCGCAGGCGTCTTTCCCGTCGGCGTGCACGTGCTGGCGACCGGTGAGGACGCCGAGCGTTCGAGCGACGCTGTGGGACGTGCCTACACCGTCGTGCCGTACGTCGGTGAGGAGCGCACGGCTCCGACACAGGTCTCGGTCGTGTGGCCGTTCGTCGCGCCCGTGCAGCGTGACGAACGCAGCCGCTACGTCGACACGTCCGCGCTCGTGGACGCCGTCTCCCCCGGTGGTCGCCTCCGGCGGCTCCTGGACCTTGCGCGGTCCGAAGACTCCTCCCCGAGCACGGTCCTGATCGATCCCGCGCTCCTCGACGCCCTGCGCGACATCGCCAACGACTCCTATGGGCCGGTCCGGCCCAACGGGCCCGGTGGCGCCGCGCCGTACGCCGCCGGTGACGTCCCCGCCGAAGCCACCAGCGCGGCGCAGCGGGCGCGCCTCTTCCTCGACGAGCTCGTCGCGTACGCCGGGCGGCACTCCGTCTGGGCGGTGCCCTACGGTCGTCCGGACGTGTTCGCGATCACCCGTCGTGCCGCCGGCGACCCCGGTACGACGGTCGTGCAGGCCGCTCGGCGCGCGACCGAGGCGACGCTCGCCCAGTTCGGCCTGACCGCGCGCATCGTCACGTGGCCGCCCAGCGGGATCACCAACGGCAACCGGATCAACGGGTCACGCCGGCTCGGTTCCACCGCGTCGCTGGTCTCGCCCGAGGTGCTCTCCGGGTGGTCGCCCGCCGACAGCACCGCACTGAGCGCGACCATCGGCGGCGAACCGATGAGCCTCGTCGTGCTCGACCCGACGCTGGCGCAGGACGAGGGCTCGACCAGCTCCACCCTGGGCCTGCGCCAGCGCGTGGCCGCGCGGGCAGCCCTGGGGTCCCTCGGATTCGGGTCGCGGCACGTGGTCGTCGTACCCGGCGTCTCCTTCGACCCCGGGAGCGAGTGGTCTCGGGCGCAGTTCCACGACCTCTTCGAGCCCCGATGGGTCCGGCCCGTCGGCGCCGACGCCCAGGTCGGGGCGGACTCGCAGGCATGGAGAGGGCGCGTACGCCTTCCCCCCAAGGCCAACCAACGCGCCATCTCGCAGGATCAGGTCCAGGCCGCCGCGCGGATCGTCACCAACGGGCGCGTCGTGAGCCAGCTTCTCGGCGACGACGAGCGGCGCAACATCTTCTACGACCAGAGCGCGGCGCTCGCCGCCTCCCAGGACTGGCGGTCGGCACGCACACGAGGCCTGCAGCACGCCGAGTCGCAGGCCGAGGCGGTCGAGAGGATCCTCGAACGCGTGAGCGTCTCCGCGTCGTCGTTCGTCACGCTCTCGGGATCGTCGGGGCGGTTCCCGATCACCATCACCAACCAGTTGGGATCGCCGGTGACGGTCGGAGCGAGATTCACCTCCGACGACAGTGCCGCGCGCATCGACGACATCCTTCCGCAGGAGGTCGGGGCAGGGCAGAGCGTCACGATGACGGTCACCGCCGACGTCGGCCAGGCGACCACCACGACCTTCGGCGTGTCGCTCGTGACCACCGACGGATCGACCGTCGGGGACGAGGTGCGTTTCACCGTCCGTTCGAGCGTGGTGGGTCGTGTCATCTGGGTCTTCCTCGGCCTTGCGACGCTTCTGGTCGTCCTCGCGGTCGTTCGTCGCGTGGTGACGGGCCGCAAGGTCGAGACGCTCGACGACGAGCCAGGTGACGGGACTCCTGAGACGCCGTCCGAGACTGCCACCGTTCCGACACGCCCGGCGCGGGAGCCGGACGCATGAGCAAGCACCGCCGCGCCCGTCGCGAGAAGCGCCGCGTCACCCCCGTCGCCCTCGTCACCGCTCGCGAGGCCCCCCTGGCCGCCGAGGCGGTCGAGGCGACCGAGGAGGTCGACGAGACGAGCGACGCCGTCGCGGAGGCCGTGCGCCGTACGTCGACCGGTCTGCTGTCGGCCAGCGTCCTGATGGCCGCGGGCACCCTCGTCTCCCGGCTGTCGGGATTCGTCCGGTCTGCGCTGATCTTCGCCGCGATCGGCGCGAGCCTGAACGCCGACATCTTCACCGGCGCCAACACGATCCCCAACGCGCTCTACGTCCTGCTCGCGGGGGGCGTGTTCAACGTCGTCCTGGTCCCGCAGCTGGTGCGGGCGATGAAGAACGACAGCGATGGCGGCGAGGCGTACGCCCAGCGGATCATCACGCTCGGCCTGCTCGTCCTCGGCATCTCGACCGTCGTGCTCGTCATCGCGGCGCCTCTGCTCGTGAGGGTCGTCTTCGACAGCCGCCTGTTCGACCCCGGCAACGAGGACGCGCTGTCGTCGGCGTACGCGTTGATGCGCTACTGCCTCCCGCAGATCTTCTTCTACGGCGCCTTCGTCCTCGTCGGCCAGATCCTCAACTCCCGGGGCCGCTTCGGGCCGATGATGTGGGCGCCGATCGTCAACAACCTGATCTCCTGCGCCATCCTCGTCACCTACATCGTGCTGTACGGCGAGAGCAACGGCTCGGGCGGTTTCACCGGACCGCAGGAGCTGCTGCTCGGCGTCGGCTCGACGGTCGGGATCGCGGCCCAGGCCCTCGTGCTGCTCCCCTACCTGCGAGCCGCCGGCTTCCACTACCGTCCGCGGTTCGACTTCCGTGGGGTCGGGCTGGGCCACACGCTCAAGCTCGGCGCGTGGACGCTCGGCTTCATCCTGGTCAACCAGGTGATGTTCGTGGTCATCACCCGCATCGGCACCAGCGCCGGCCTCCTCGCGATCACCGACGGCAACCCTGATCCCGCGGGGACGACGGTCTACGCGAGCGCCTTCCTCATCACCCAGGTCCCGCACGGGGTGATCACCGTCTCGCTCGTCACCGCGACCATGCCGCTCATCTCACGGCTCGCCGCCGAGGGCGACCTGCGCCAGATGAGGAACGAGGTCCAGAACAACATCCGATCGGTGCTGGCACTCCTCGCGCCGATCGCCGTCGCCGTCTTCGCGCTCTCCGGACCGCTCGGCACCGTTGTCGGCTCCTGGGGCTCGATGGAGGGCAACACCGAGACGATCAGCACCACGATCGCCGCGTTCGCCCCGGCGATCATCTTCTTCTCGCTGCACTACATGAGCCTTCGCGGCTTCTATGCGCTCGAGGACACTCGCACGCCGTTCTTCATCCAGATCGTGCTGGCGACGGTCAACATCGGGCTCGCGGTCACGCTCGCGTCCCAGGTGGAGCCCAGCGCGATCGCGCCCACGCTCGCGGTGGCGTACGGGGGGGCGTACCTGGTGGGTTCACTGCTGTCCATCACCGTCTTGTCGACGCGCATCGGGCCCGTCCTCGACGTACCCTCGCTCGTCTACCTCCTGCGGCTCGTGGCCGCCTGCGTCGTGACGATGGCGGTCATGCTGATGCTGTCCGCCTTCCTCCTGGAGCCGCTCGGCCTGGACAGCGTGGGCAAGATCGACGCGCTCCTGGCGCTGGTCGGCGTCGGCGGGATCGGGGCCGGCGTCTATCTCGCGCTGGCGTGGCTGCTGCGGATCCGTGAGGTCACGGCGGTCGTCCGAACGGTTCTGCGCCGCTGACGGACGACCGGCTGCTCCCCGGATAACATGAGGTGTGGACCAGACCGCGGCACTCAGCTCGGGCCTCCTGCTGTCTGGGCGCTACCGCCTCGACGACCTCATCAAGGAGTCGGGGGGTGCGGTGACGTGGAAGGCCTACGACACTGTCCTCGACCGCGCCGTCGGCATCCAGGCGGTCCGGGCCGACGACCGGCGCGCCACGGCCTTCGTCATCGCCGCAGGGCGCTCGACCGCAGTCTCCGACCCGCGCTTCCTGCGGGTGCTGGACATCGTCGAGGGTGACCACGGCCATACCTACCTGATCCGCGAGTGGGCGCGCGCCGTCTCTCTCGACCACGTCCTCGGGCCCTCCACGCTCACCAACGCGCGTTCGACCCACGTGGTTCTTGAGCTCGCCGACGCCTTCGCCGACGCCCACGAGGCCGGCGTCTACCACCGTCACCTCCGCCCAGCGACGGTGCTGCTGAAGGACAACGGCGGCATCCGCATCATCGGTCTCTCGACCGACCACGCACTCCGGTCGGCCCACCACGACGTCGACGACGCCGACGTCGGCTACGCCGAGCAGCTCGACGTCGAGGCGCTGGGCAAGATCCTCTACGCCTGCCTCACCGGTCGCTACCCGGGTGAGGACGAGCTGCTCGCTCCCGCACCACGCGAGCACGGTCGGCTCCTGCGGCCGCGGCAGGTCCGTGCCGGCGTGTCGCACGACGTCGACACCGTGTGCGACAGGATCCTCGGTCGGCCTCCTCGCCACCACCGACCACCGCTGCGGACCGCTCGTGACGTCGCGCTCGAGCTGGCCATGACCGGCGACGACGATCCGGCCGATCCCGAGGCGACCGGCGCCTCCTCGCCGGATCTGTACCGTCACGACCCCGTACGCTCCGCGCTCTCCGAGCCCCCGCCGGCGGTCAACCCGCCGAAGCCTCGTCCGGCTGCTTTCGCACCCACCCCGCCGACGCCGATGGAACGCGGGTTCTCGAAGGTTCGACGCTCGGCGAAGGGCGAGCGCAAGCTCATCTGGCTCGCGCTGGTCGTCATGGTGGTCCTGGCCGCTGCGGTGACGTTCATCCTGGGTCGTGTCTCGGCGCCGTCCGCGCAGTCTCCGAGCGGCAGCGGGGAGGTCCCCGAGGTCAGCCGCTCGATCGTGGACTTCGGCGTGAAGGACGTGGTCTCGTTCGATCCGCCGCCCGACGGCGACGGCGACGAGAACCCCGGCCAGGCGGAGCTCGCGGTCGACGGCGATTCCTCGACCGCGTGGACCACCCGTGAGTACTACCGGCGCAACGACCTCGGTGGGCTCAAGGACGGTGTCGGGCTGCTCGTCGACCTCGGCCGCTTCCGTGACGTCACGGCGATCCAGGTCGACTTCGGCGCGTCGCCCACCTCGTTCCGTGTCTATGCCGCACCTGGCCGCAAGCGTCCTCCCACCGGGACCGGGCAGATGGAGCGCATCGGTGGCTACTCCGACGCGCCCAGCGGCGCATCCGTGTCCCTCTCGCAGGCGGTCTCGACCCGCTACCTCCTGATCTGGCTCACACGGCTCCCCGAACGCGAGTCGGACATCTACGAGGGTGCCGTCTCGGAGCTCACCGTCCGAGGGCTGGAGTAGCCGCGGCGCCCCGGACGGCCGCGTCGTCGTCCAGGAATGGTCCGGACCTAGGATGCGTTGTGAGGGTACGGCCCCAAACCGTACTGTTCTTGACACCGAAGGCGGAGCATGTCCACTGACGTACGCAACGTGATCATCATCGGCTCGGGTCCTGCCGGTTACACGGCAGCGATCTACACCGCACGCGCGAACCTCGCGCCGTTGGTCTTCGAAGGGTCCGTCACGGCCGGTGGTGCCCTCATGAACACGACCGACGTCGAGAACTTCCCGGGCTTCCCCGAGGGCATCGAGGGTCCGGCGTTGATGGACAACCTCCGCCAGCAGTCTGAGCGTTTCGGCGCCGAGCTGGTGGCCGACGACGTCGTCGAGGTCGACCTGACGGGCGCGGTCAAGATCGTCCGTACCGCGACCAGCGAGCACCATGCCCGGGCGGTCATCCTCGCCATGGGCTCCGGCTACCGCAAGCTGGGCGTCGACGGGGAGGACCGGCTGTCCGGCCGCGGCGTCAGCTGGTGTGCGACCTGTGACGGCTTCTTCTTCCGCAAGCAGGAGATCGTGGTCGTGGGCGGCGGTGACTCCGCTGTCGAGGAGGCCACCTTCCTGACCCGCTTCGCCGACAAGGTCACCCTCGTCCACCGCCGCGAGGAGCTGCGCGCAAGCAAGATCATGCAGGAGCGGGCGTTCAAGAACGACAAGATCGAGTTCGCCTGGAACTCGCGGGTCAAGGAGATCCGAGGGGAGCTGTCGCTCGAGGGCGTCGTCCTCGAGGACACCGTGACGGGCGAGGAGCGCTTCCTTCCGGCGACCGGCCTGTTCATCGCGGTCGGTCACGACCCGCGGTCGGAGCTCCTCAAGGGTCAGGTCGACCTCGACGCCGAGGGGTACGTCCTCGTGCAGCCCGGGTCGACCCGCACCAACGTCCCCGGAGTCTTCGCCTCGGGTGACCTCGTCGACCACACCTATCGGCAGGCGATCACCGCTGCCGGCACCGGCTGCTCGGCCGCCCTCGACGCCGAGCGCTACATCGCAGACCTCGAGCACGCCGATCTCGTGACCAGCTGATCGCCCGATCAGGTGCTCGGAATCCCGCGACACCCCCGGGTGTTGCAGAAGACACATTGATGGACGCCGTACCGCCAACCGAAGGGGTAGCCACTGTGGGCAACATCCAGGCCGTCACCGACGCCGAGTTCCAGACCACCGTCCTGGGCTCCGACAAGCCCGTGCTCGTCGACTTCTGGGCTGAGTGGTGCGGGCCGTGCCGCCAGGTCTCCCCGATCCTCGAGGAGATCGCCGCAGAGCACGGTGACAAGATCACCATCGTCAAGATGAACGTCGACGAGAACCCTCAGACGCCCGCCTCGTACCGCGTGACCTCGATCCCGACGCTCAACGTCTACCAGAACGGCGAGATCGTGCAGTCGATCATCGGCGCCAAGCCCAAGAGCCTGCTGCTCAAGGAGCTCGACGCGTTCGTCGGCTGACGTCCTCGGGCGTGACCGCCCGCCGACCGCAGCGCAACTGAGAGGGCCCCGGCATCATTGATGCCGGGGCCCTTCTGTGCTCCGCCCGTGCGCTCACGGTCCCGGCGACGTTGATGTGTCGACGTTGATTTGTCGACAAATCTCTAAGTCGATGTGGTGCGCGACCCGGCGTCCTCAGGCTCAGTCGCCGGAGGGTGCGTCCGGCGAGCCCGCTGCGATGTCTGCGGGATCCATCAGGGTGACGATGCGCTCGAGGTCGTCGATCGAGGCGAACTCGACCGTGATCTTGCCCTTGGTCTTGCCCAGATCGACCTTCACCCGCGTGTCGAAGCGGTCCGCGAGGCGGTCGGCCAGATCGACCAGCTTCGGAGCGACCGGCCGGCGAGGCCGCTGGCGGGGTTCAGCGTCGGGCTCATCTCCTTCACCGAGCGCGACGAGCTCCTCCAACGCGCGGACCGAGAGACCTTCGGCCACCACCCTCTGCGCGAGCCGGTCCTGGCGGGCGGGATCGGTGACGGCGACGAGGGCACGCGCGTGGCCCGCGCTGATCACGCTGGCGGCAACTCGACGCTGGACCGCCGGGCTCAACCGCAGGAGCCGCAGGGTGTTGCTGATCTGCGGTCGGGATCGGCCGATGCGTGTCGCCAGCTCGTCGTGCGTGCATCCGAAGTCATCCAGGAGCTGCCGGTAGGCCGCGGCCTCTTCGAGGGGGTTCAGCTCCGACCGGTGCAGGTTCTCCAGCAACGCGTCGCGCAGGAGGTCCTGGTCGGAGGTGTCCCGCACGATGGCGGGGATGACCTCGAGCCCGGCGGCCTTCGTCGCTCGCCAGCGGCGCTCGCCCATGACGAGCTCGAACGTCTCGTCGCCGACCGACCGGACGACGACCGGCTGAAGAAGCCCGACCTCTTGGATCGAGTGGACGAGCTCGGCCATCGCGTCTTCGTCGAAGACCTCGCGGGGCTGACGCGGGTTCGGGGCGACCTTGTCGACCGGGATCTCAGCGAAGTAGGCGCCAGCGACGGCTGTGAGGCCCTGCTCGGCACCGGAATCCGCACCGGCATCCTGTCTGGCGTCCAGACCCGCGTCGAGCCCGTCGGTGACGTGCGCGTCCTGGTGCCGTCCACCGGCGTCAGAGCTTGAGGCTGCCCGGGTATCCGCGTCGGGCTCCGTGGTCGGATCGGTGGTCAGTGTGGACGTTGCTGTCGGGGAAGCCGCCGTTTCACGTGAAACAGAGGGCGCCGTGGGGATCAAGGCACCGAGGCCTCGCCCGAGTCCGCGGCGTTGCTGGCTCATTCGTGTGCTCCTTGGTCGGCGCCTGCACGCGCTCCGGCGTCGGCGATCTCTCGGGCCGCCTCCAGGTAGGCCAGGGAACCCGGCGAGCTCGGGTCGTACGTGATGACAGTCTGCTGATAGCTGGGTGCTTCCGAGATCCTGACCGAGCGCGGAATGGCCGTCTTGAGCACCCGATCGCTGAAGTAGGCACGGACTTCGTCGGCGACACCCGCGCTCAGTCGCGTACGGGCGTCATACATCGTGAGGAGGATCGTGCTCAGGTTGAGCGCCGGGTTGAGCTGCTCCTGGACCATGTCCACCGTCTTCACCAGCTGACTGAGGCCCTCCAGTGCGTAGTACTCGCACTGGATCGGGATCATGACCTCGCGGGCTGCGACCAACGCGTTCACGGTCAGGAGACCCAGCGACGGCGGGCAGTCCACATAGACGTAGTCGTACGGCCGGCTCTTCTCCGCATCGGAAGCCAAGAACGCCTCGAGTGCTCGTCGCAGTCGGTTCTCGCGTGCCACCATCGGGACGAGCTCGATCTCCGCGCCCGCCAGCGCGATCGAGGCGGGGAGGACGTCAAGATTGTTGACGTCGGGACACGGCTGGATCAGGGACTCGATGCTTTGTCCGTCGACGAGGACCTCATAGACACCAGCGGTCTCCGCGTCGTGCTCGACCCGAAGCGCCGTGGAAGCGTTGCCCTGGGGGTCCAGGTCGATCACGAGGACGCGTTGACCGTGTGTCGCCATCGCAGCCGCCACATTGACCGTGGTGGTGGTCTTGCCGACGCCGCCCTTCTGGTTCGCGACGACGATCACGCGCGTCGCCGTAGGACGCGGCATCGGGTCGTGCTTCTCCGCCAGCTGCTGGCGCATCAGTGATGCGGCGACTTCCTGAGCGAGCGGCGTGTCGGCGGCGATGTCACCGCCGTGCGCGAGGTCGGACGCGCGTGGGAACGCCGGGGGACGGTCAGTGTCGTTCACGCGGGCCACTCCTCGTGGTTCGTCTTGGTTTCACGTGAAACCGGGGGTTGCTGCCAGCCAACCGGGCCGCGCGTGAGGTCTGCCGGGAGCGGGTTGACCTTGGAGCTGATCCACGGATAGCCCAACCCGGACGCAATCTTGTCCTGCATTCAGCCCACCTTGTCGATCATCACCATCGTCGTGGGAGTGTCGACGACTCCCTCACCGTACGTGGTGACTCGCGCATTTGTCCCCTTCGCCGCGCGGACTGTGGACTGTGCCTCACGGATCTCCTCAGCAGCCGACGATCCCTTGATCGCCCACATCTGGCCGCCCGGTCGGACCAGTGGCAGCGACCACCTGGCCAGCTTGTCGAGAGCCGCCACCGCGCGAGACGTCACGATGTCGTACTGCGTACGGACGTCCTCAGCGCGAGAACGAAGAACTGTCACGTTGTCCACACCGAGGTCGGAGGCGACCTCCTCGAGGAAGCTCGTCCGGCGAAGGAGCGGCTCGATGAGCGTCATCGCGACGTCGGGCCGGGCGATCGCCCAGACCATGCCCGGCAGCCCTGCCCCGCTCCCGATGTCGGCCACGCTGGCGCCGGCGGGGAGAGCGGGCGCGACCACACCGCAGTTGAGGATGTGGCGCTCCCAAAGACGCGGAACCTCCCGTGGGCCGATCAGACCGCGGACGACACCGGCGTCAGAGAGCATGTCGACATAGGCAGACACCACCTCGACGCGGTCACCGAAGATGATCCGGGCCGCGTCGGGGGGCGATGTTCCACGTGAAACATCCATCTGCACCGTCAGTCAGCCAGGATGACGACGCGTCGCTCGGGCTCCTCGCCCTCGGACTCGCTCACGAGCCCTGCGGCCGCCACGGCGTCGTGCACGACCTTGCGCTCGAACGGCGACATCGGCGCGAGCCGTGCCGGCTCGCCAGACTCCCGCACCGAAGCGATCGCCGACTCCGCAATCTGCTGCAGCTCCTCGCGGCGCTTCGCGCGGAATCCCTCGACGTCGAGCATCAGACGGCTGCGCTCGCCAGTCTCACGCAGCACGGCCAGCCGAACCAGCTCCTGGAGGGCCTCGAGGACCTCTCCATCCCGTCCGACGAGCATCCCCAGGTCTCCCCCGACGATGGAGACGGAAGCCCGATTGCCTTCAACGTCCATGTCCAGGTCGCCGTCGAGATCGGCGATGTCGAGGAGCTCCTCAAGGAAGTCGGCTGCGATGTCGCCCTCGTTCTCGAGACGCTCGAGCCGCTTGCTTCGCGACGGCTCGTCACCCGTCGGGTCGGTCGCCATGTCCACTGCTTCGGTCTCTCGCGACGTGTCTGTCACGACGTCACACCTCCCTGCCCGGACTCTTCGCCCGGCGCACTCTCGTCACCCCGCGAAGCGTCGCCCGGACGGCTCTCGCCGCGGGGACCGCTTCCCTTCTTGCGCTGCTCGCGCGACTGCTTCTTCGGCTGCTGGCGCCGCGGACCCGGCTTCTCCTCGGCGACGGGAGCCTCGGGCTCGACCTCGACCACCTTGCCGCGCTTGGTGTCGCGCTGCTGCTTGGCCTCGAAGGCCGGGGTGCCCGGAGCCGGGTTGTTGCGGATCACATAGAACTGCTGGCCCATCGTCCACGCGTTCGAGGTCGTCCAGTAGATGAGAACGCCGACGGGGAACGCGACACCGCTGATCGCGAAGACAAAGGGAAGGACGTAGAGGAGGAGCTTCTGCTGCTGGGCGTACGGGCCGGTGAGCGCATCCGCAGGCATGTTCTTGGACATCAGCTGACGCTGAGTGAGGAACGTCGATGCGGTCATCAGCACGACGAGCACCGCGCAGACGATCTTGACGTGCACGCTGTCGTCGGTGAAACGGCTCGCGATCTGGACGCCCAGGAAGGTCGCCTCGCGGATGGAGTCGGCCTGATCCTGACTCAGAACGCCGTACGTCTTGCCGCCGGCCGCGCCGTTGATCACCCGGAACAACGCGAAGAAGATCGGCATCTGCAGGATCAGCGGCAGGCACGACGCGAACGGGTTCGTCTTGGCCTCGCGGAACAGCTTCATCTGCTCCTGGGCCATGCGCTCCCGGTCGTGCCCGTACTTCTTCTGGAGCTCGCGGATCTTGGGCTGCAAGATCTGCATGTTGCGGCTGGCCTTGATCTGCTTGACGAACAGCGGGATCAAGAGCATCCGGATCGTCACGGTGAGCCCGATGATGGACAGCGCCCAGGTCCACCCCGAGTCCGTGTCCATGCCGATCTTGGTGAACAACCAGTGCCAACCCACCATGATCGCGGAGACCGGGTAGTAGAGCACCTGCATGATGGCGTCGAAGAAGTCGCCGATGGCGGAGAACATCAAACCCCTCGGGATGGAGTCGCGGATGATCCGGCGGATGCGGATCGTGGGGGAACGGGATCGTAGCCACCGGCCGCCCAAGGATGGCAACGGGCGACACGTCGGGCAGCCATCCAGCTGCCTCGAAGTGCGCCGTGCTCCTCGACCGCGGTGAGTGCGTAGGCCGAGCAGGAAGGATAGTACCGACAGACCTGCCCGTACATCGGACTGATCGCGAAGCGGTAGGCCTTCAGGAGGGCAACGAGTACGGGCTTCATGACGGGGCCACCGGCGTCGAGGAGGCGGAAGCGCCCGACAGCCTGCCGAAAGCCTTGTCGACGTCCGAACCGAGCTCGGCGCTCGACTTCCGGGCAGAGGCCGGCAGTGCCCGGAGGACGAGGTCGGTGCCTCCGGGGATGTCGGCGAGACGAGCAGCGACGACTCCCCGCAGGCGCCGCTTGACCGTGTTGCGGGTCACTGCGTCGCCGACCTGCTTGCCGACCACGAATGCCACGCGCACCGGCTCCTGAGGAGAACGAGCCCCGAAACGAACGTGGGCGAGGACCGTGCGGGATCCCGCACGACGTCCTCGCCTCATCGTTGTTCGGATGTCGTCGCTCGTACGGAGTCGGTGCCGCGAGCTCAGCACCGGACTACCAGCACGGCTCAGGCCGACAGACGCTCGCGGCCCTTGCGGCGACGGTCCGCCAGGATCGCGCGGCCGGCGCGGGTGCGCATACGCAGGCGGAAGCCATGCTTGCGCGCGCGGCGGCGGTTGTTCGGCTGGAAGGTGCGCTTGGTCACGGGAGTGCTCCCCATCGTGTCTCGGACCGCAACGCTCGCGGTCATCGGGTACTGGGCGTCAGAGATGTGCCGGTTCGACGGCCACCGCCCGCCCACGTAGGTGGACAGTGACTGTCCGTACGTAGGCATGCGGCAGGTGTCGATACGGTCGACCTCACCACGGTACGCGGTCCCTCCACAGCGGGTCAAACCGGCCTACACCCGTGACCACCCCCACGTCCAGGGGCCACGCCGGAACCCCGGGTTGCGGGATGTCCTGGACCCTGTGGACAATCGGGTGTCGGTGACTCTCTCGGGCTGTTAGCGTCCCGGGGACCACCGGTATCCACAGG
Source organism: Mumia sp. zg.B21 (assembly GCF_019550855.1). NCBI lineage: Bacteria > Bacillati > Actinomycetota > Actinomycetes > Propionibacteriales > Nocardioidaceae > Mumia > Mumia sp. zg.B21. The sequence continues at coordinate 200,438 of NZ_JAHWCJ010000002.1, forward strand.
GTACGTCGCGACCCACGGATACCCAGAAAGCGCTGTGATGACGGGGATCTCAGCGCTGGGACCAGTAAGTCCACACATTGTGGATAACTATGTGGACGCCTGTTCCGTCACGGAGCCGGAGATTGGGGCCAACATGGACGATGAGCAACAGCCCGGCAGCACTGATCGGCTCGACGGCGCCACTCTGCACCAACGGTGGAACGCGATCACCGAGGTGCTCCCGGTCACGACGCGGGCGTGGGTGACCAGCTCGGTGCCCATCACGCTCCACGAGAACACCCTGCTCGTCGGCGTACCCAACGACTTCACCCGCACGCAGATGGAGGCCCGTCTGCGCCCCCAGCTCGAGCAGGCGCTGTCCGACTCGTTCGGCCGGCCGATCCGGATCGCCGTGACGGTCGACCCGAACGTCCTCCCTGCAGGCAACCGGTTCGACGAGAACGACTCGGAGCCCGACATCGATTTGTCGACAAGTCGAGAAGGCGATCCGGAGTCCGACAGGGTGGGGTCGGCCGACAGGGTCACCGGGGACGGCCAGTTCGGCGGCCACAGCACTCACGGCGGTCCACGCTCCTCAGCGCCCCCGTACCGCGACCAGTCCTATGACCGAGACCTGGCTCGCGACCGAGACCTGGCTCGTGACGAGCCGCAACGACGTGAACCTCCCCACCGAGAGCCTGCCCCGGCCGACGACGACCCGACCCGCGGCGCGACGCCGGCCTTCGTCCCGACGACGAGCCGTGCCCGCCCGCCGCAGCACGTCCGCGCAGCAGAGACCCGCCTCAACCCGCGCTACCACTTCGAGAACTTCGTGATCGGCTCCTCCAACCGGTTCGCGCACGCGGCCGCCGTCGCTGTCGCCGAGGCGCCGGGACGCGCCTACAACCCGCTGATGATCTATGGCGAGTCCGGCCTGGGCAAGACTCACCTCCTGCACGCCATCGGCCACTACGTGCGCAGCCTCTATGCCAACGCCCGGGTGCGCTACGTCAGCACCGAGGAGTTCACCAACGACTTCATCAACGCCATCCGTGACGACCGGATGCCCGCGTTGCAGCGTCGCTACCGAGACACCGACGTCCTTCTCATCGACGACATCCAGTTCCTCGAGGGCAAGATCCAGACCCAGGAAGAGTTCTTCCACACCTTCAACACGCTCCACGGGTCCAACAAGCAGATCGTCATCACCTCCGACCGTCCTCCGCGTGGTCTCGAGTCCCTCGAGGACCGCCTCCGCAGCCGGTTCGAGTGGGGTCTGACGACGGACGTCCAGCCTCCGGACCTCGAGACGCGCATCGCGATCCTGAGCAAGAAGGCAGAGATCGAGAAGCTCACCGTCCCGCCCGAGGTCCTGGAGTTCATCGCGAGCCGGATCCAGACCAACATCCGTGAGCTCGAGGGTGCCCTGATCCGCGCCACGGCGTTCGCCAGCCTCAACCACCAGGCCGTCGACCTGACGCTCGCGGAGATCGTGCTCAAGGACCTCATCCCCGACGGGGGTGAGCCGGAGATCACGGCGGGCCTGATCATCGCTCAGACCTCGGCCTACCTCGAGTACTCGATCGAGGAGCTCTGCGGGGCCAGTCGGTCCCGCGGCCTCGTCCAGGCGCGACAGATCGCGATGTACCTCTGCCGAGAGCTGACCGAGCTCTCGCTCCCCAAGATCGGCCAGCACTTCGGTGGGCGCGACCACACGACCGTCATGCACGCCGACCGCAAGATCCGCACGCTGATGGCGGAGCGCCGCACCGTCTTCAACCACGTCACGGAGCTCACCAACCGCATCAAGCAGCAGGCTCGCCAGGCTGGCTGAGTGCCTCGAGGACGCTCGCATCTTGCGGACAAGGGCCGGTACGACACCTCGTACCGGCCCTTTTTTGGGTTATTTCCAGTACCCACATCTGGGGATACCCCTGGGGATAAACCCGTTGTTCTGTCCACAGGCGGCACGTGAGCGGTGTGCGACCTGGGGATCCCTCAACCATCGTCCACGGGCCCGCACAGCTCGTACGGCCGTCGTCCACAACGTCCGCGCAGGCCAACCTCGCTGCTGACCTGCAGGGATGACAGTTGTCCACGTTGTGCACACCCCCTACGACTAACACGAGAAGAACAATCTCCCCTCGTTCGTTCGAAGTCATCCACAGCCCAGACCTGGGGATGACGAATCACAAGATCCCTGAGTAGTCGCCCGAGCCGGAGCCGTGGCAGGATTCCAGGAAACATGTCATTCCCCGGCCGCAGTCGCGGCCGACCCACCCGTCCGGAGGCACATCGCTGTGAAGTTCCGCATCGACCGCGACGCCTTGGCCGACGCAGTGGCCTGGACGGCACGGAGCCTGCCGACTCGTCCGACCGTCCCGGTGCTCGCCGGGATCATGGTCGAGAGCACCGACGGCGGCATCGCGCTGTCGGGATTCGACTACGAGACCTCGGCCCGCTCGACCGTCGACGCGGACGTCGCCGACGACGGACGCGCCTTGGTCTCCGGTCGGCTCCTCGCCGACATCTGCAAGTCCCTGCCGTCGCGTCCCGTCGACGTGGCGGTCGATGGCACGAAGGTCTCGGTCGTGTGCGGCAGCAGCCGTTTCAGCCTCCAGACGATGCCGGTGGAGGACTACCCGCAGCTTCCTGCGATGCCGACGTCGTCGGGCACGGTCAGCTCGGACGACTTCGCGACCGCCGTCGCACAGGCCGTCGCCGCGGCCGGCCGCGACGACGTCCTCCAGCTCCTCACCGGCGTCCGGATCGAGCTCGAGGGCTCGTCGATCTCGCTGCTCGCGACCGACCGCTTCCGAGCCAGCCTCCGCGAGCTCTCATGGTTCCCGGAGAACCCCGACACCTCCGCGACCGCGGTGGTGCCGGCCCGCTCGCTCTCCGACATCGCGAAGTCGTTCACCTCCGGCGGCGAGCTGACGATGGCGGTCGCGACCGGAGAGCAGGGCCCCGGCCTCATCGGGTTCGAGGGCTCGACGATCTCCGGCACACGACGCACCACCACCCGGATGCTCGAGGGCGAGTTCCCCAAGGTCCGCCAGCTGTTCGCTGCCAATGCTCAGACGGTCGCCTTCGTCGACCGCCAGGAGCTCATCGACGCCGTCCGCCGCGTGTCGCTGGTCGCCGAGCGCAACACGCCGGTCCGGTTGACGTTCTCCGACAACCAGGTCCTGCTCGAGTCGGGCAGCGGCGACGACGCTCAGGCACAGGAGACGCTCGAGGCGCGGGTGGAGGGCGACGACATCGTGGTCGGCTTCAACCCGACGTTCCTGCTCGAGGGACTCCTGGTGATGACCGAGCCCGCCGTCCACCTGGCCTTCACCCAGGCCAGCCGCCCCGCGACGCTCGCCGGCGTGCAGGAGCTGGGCGGGGAGCCCAACATGTCCTTCAGGTACCTCATCATGCCGATGCGCCTGCCTGGCTGATCGCCTCCACGGACCCCTTCTCCGCAGGATCCCGCTCGACACGACTCCAAGGAGTGCCATGGACATCGGACTGGTCGGTCTCGGCAAGATGGGTGGCAACATGCGTGAGCGCATGCGCCGGTCTGGGATCGAGGTCGTCGGGTACGACCGCAACCCGCAGCTCGGTGACGTCGCCTCGCTGGGCGCGCTCGTCGACGCCCTGGCGTCGCCGCGGGTGGTCTGGGTCATGGTCCCCGCGGGCGACCCGACGCACGAGACGGTCGCTCAGCTCCGCGACCTGCTCGGCGAGGGCGACGTGGTCGTCGACGGTGGCAACTCCCGCTGGACCGACGACCTCCGCCACGCTGCGGAGCTGGCCGAGAAGGGGATCGGCTTCGTCGACTGTGGCGTGAGCGGCGGGGTGTGGGGTCTCGAGGAGGGGTACGCCCTCATGGTCGGCGGCTCTCCCGACGACATCGCCAAGGTGGCACCGGCCTTCGAGGCGCTGCGGCCGAGCCCCACCACGGGCTACGTCCGCGCCGGCGGTGTGGGCGCCGGTCACTTCGCCAAGATGGTCCACAACGGCATCGAGTACGCGATGATGCAGGCCTACGCCGAGGGCTACGAGCTGCTCGACAAGGTCGACCTCGTCGAGGACGTCACCGAGGTGTTCGCGTCGTGGCGCGAGGGGACGGTGGTCCGCTCGTGGCTGCTCGACCTGCTCGTCAAGGCGTTGGAGGACGACCCCGGTCTCACCAACATCCGTGGCTACGCCGAGGACTCCGGCGAGGGACGCTGGACCGTCGAGGCCGCCATCGACAACGCGGTGCCGACGCCGGCGATCGCCGCCTCGTTGTTCGCACGGTTCGTCTCGCGACAGGACGACTCCCCTTCGATGAAGGCGGTCGCCGCGATGCGCAACCAGTTCGGCGGACACGCGGTGAAGTCGGAGTAGCCGGCCACACTGTGCACGTCACCCACCTCTCGCTCCACGACTTCCGCTCCTACCCCGAGCTCGAGCTCCCTCTCGAACCCGGTGCCAGCGCGTTCATCGGCGCCAACGGACAGGGCAAGACCAACCTGGTCGAGGCCATCGACTATCTGGCGACGCTCGGCTCTCACCGCGTCGCCGCCGACGCTCCGTTGGTCCGTGTCGGCGCCGAGCGCGCGGTCGTGCGAGCGTCGGTCGTCCGGGACGACCGGTCGGCTCTCCTCGAGATCGAGATCACCCCGGGCCGCTCCAACCGGGCTCGGGTCAACCGCGGTCCCCTCCCTCGCCCACGCGACCTCCTCGGCTGGCTCCGCTCGGTGGTCTTCTCCCCTGAGGACCTCCGCCTGGTCAAAGGAGACCCGAGCGACCGGCGGCAGTTCCTCGACGCGCTCCTCGTGCTCCGATCGCCGCGCTTCGCCGGGGTGCGGGCCGACTACGACCGCGCGCTGCGCCAGCGCAACTCCCTGCTCAAGAGCGCGCGCCGTTCCGGACACGGCCGCGGTCTCGAGACGCTCGACGTCTGGGACGACCAGCTCGCGACGTACGGCGGTGAGCTCCTCGCCGCTCGCCTCGCCCTGCTCGACGAGCTGGCTCCATACCTGGGAGAGGCCTACCGCGACGTCGCCGCGTCGGCCGCGGCCGAGCGTACGACCGCGGCCGCCGCGTACAAGCCGTCCTTCGAGCTGCCGGACACCCGCGACCGTGAGGTGCTGCGGGTCGCCATGTCGGAGCAGATGCGCGAGCGGCGACGCGACGAGATCGAGCGCGGTGTGAGCCTGGTCGGACCCCACCGCGACGACGTCGTGCTGTCGCTGGGCGACCTGCCGGCGAAGGGATACGCCAGCCACGGGGAGTCGTGGTCGTACGCCCTCGCGCTGCGCCTCGCGTCGTACGACCTGTTGCGCGCCGACGGCGACGATCCGATCCTGATCCTCGACGACGTGTTCGCCGAGCTCGACCGCGACCGGCGCTCTCATCTCGCGGCACGGGTCACCGGTGCCGAGCAGGTGCTGGTGACGGCGGCCGTCGCCGACGACGTGCCGGTGGGCCTGCGTGGGCATCGCTACGAGGTGGCGTCGGGCAAGGTGGTTCCGGTGGAGGGGACGACGGATGGCTGACGACGACGAGGCGGAGCGCACCGCCACGGGTGGCGGTGCCGAGACGCCGGGCGGCGAGGAGCACCAGGCCGACGGCATCGAGCTGGCCCGGAGCATCGCGCGCGCCTACCGTTCCGTCGGCCCCGCAGCACCGCGAGGCGGCCGCGGAGGTCCACGCCGCCGGCCGCGTCGCCCGCCGAGCGCGTCGGGTGCGCACCCCGACGACCGGGACCCTCAGCTGCTCGAGTCGACCCTCGACCGGTTGGTCAGCGAGCACGGGTGGGACACCGAGGTCGCTGTCCACGGGCTGTTCGGACGGTGGGCGGAGATCGTCGGTGCGGAGATCGCCGAGCACTGTCGCCCCGACCGGTACGAGGACGGCCAGCTCTGGGTCCAGGCCGACTCGACGGCGTGGGCGACACAGCTGCGGCTGCTCGCCCCGAACGTCGTGGGCAGGCTCAACGAGCGCCTCGGGCACGGCACCGTCGTCCGCATCAACGTCCGCGGTCCGCAGGGACCGAGCTGGGGCAAGGGCGCGCTGCGGGTCCGCGGGCGCGGCCCGCGCGACACGTACGGGTGAGGCCTCAGCGGGCGAAGACCGAGGAGATCCTGGCGAAGACGGCGATCGACAAGGCCGTCGCGACGCCGATCAGCGCCATCACGAGCGCGGCCGGAGCGACGCCCGACCAGCCGCCGTACGGGCGCACGCCGAGGCCGAGGAGGACGGCGCCCGCCACGGCCGCCCCGACCAGCGCGAAGAACAGCGAGCCAACGGTCGTCCCCGACGACGGCCCGGCCCTGCGCAGCGCCAGCACGAGAACGACCGCCGCCCCCCAGAACAGACCGACAGCCAGCGCCGCGAGCACGTCGGAGGGCCGGTGCCAGCCGGCGACCACGGTGGAGACCCCGGTGAGGACGATCGCTCCGGTGCCGACGAGCACGACGAGCCCACGGAGGGCCAGCGGTGCGACGAGCAGAGCGGCCACCACCAGCGAGACCGCGGCTGTGGTGTGGCCGCTCGGCAGGCTGTTCACGTGCCATCCGTAGCCGTGGTCCGGGCGGTCGAGAACGACCCGCTTGAGCACCTGGGTCGTGATGTTGGCAGCTGCCACGACGGCGACGGCCCCCACGGCCGCGGCGAACCGCTGCCTCAGCGCGGCCATCGAGACGAGCACCACGATGGCCGTCGCCATCGTGCCGATCGACAGGTATCCCAGCACGGAGAGGAGCTGGTCGAGGGCGTCGCGACGGGCGTAGACGGCGTCCATCGCCGCCTGGTCGACGCGCTGGCCCTCGCGGGCGTCGAGGAGATAGGACACGGTGACGACGAGGGCGCCGAACGAGAGCGTGAGCAGGCAGAGAGCGGCGGCGACCGTCTTCGCGCGCCCTGGTGCGCGCCCTGCAGAAGGGGCACGCGAGATCGTCGGCGATGCCATGAGACCAACCTTGCCTCATCGGTCAACCGGGGACGACACCCGTCACCCTCCTTCGGATGCCGTGAGCGGCTCTGAGCGTGCGCGAGGAGGGCCGGGGCGGATGGGGGCCATCGTTCGTGGGGTGTTGATCGGCCACACCCGCCGTCTGCGGCCTCTCAGGGCACATCGGGCGGACGGGCTGACCCCGATCCCGCACCGAGGATGCTCGTACGACGCCTTGTACCGGCTACACTAGAGAGGTTGCGTTCCTGCCTCTCGCGCGAGAGGCGAGCCGTGAGTGCCGGGACGTCTGCGAGTCCACGACAACAAGGAGGCCACCCGCCTGTGAGCGAGTCGATCCGTACCCCCGAGACCGGCCCTGCACCTACGGGATCCTCCTACGACGCCGCGGACATCCAGGTCCTCGAGGGCCTCGATGCCGTCCGCAAGCGCCCGGGCATGTACATCGGCTCCACCGGTGAGCGCGGTCTGCACCACCTCGTCCAAGAGGTCGTCGACAACTCCGTCGACGAGGCCATGGCCGGCTACTGCGACACGATCGACGTCACGCTGCTCGCCGACGGCGGCGTGAAGGTCGTCGACAACGGTCGTGGCATCCCGGTGAAGGACCACCCGGTGGAGAAGATCCCCACCTTGACGCTGGTCCTGACCTCCCTGCACGCCGGCGGCAAGTTCGGTGGCGGCGGATACAAGGTGTCCGGGGGTCTGCACGGCGTCGGTGTCTCCGTGGTCAACGCCCTCTCGACCAAGCTGTTCGCCGAGGTCAAGCGTGAGGGCTACGTCTGGAGGCAGTCCTTCAGCTACGGGGTGCCGGACCAGCCGCTCGAGCGTGGCGAGGAGACCGACGAGACCGGGACGACGATCACGTTCTACGCCAGCGACAAGATCTTCGAGACCACCGACTACTCGTTCGAGACGATCGCGACCCGCTTCCGGGAGATGGCGTTCCTCAACAAGGGTCTGGAGATCCGCGTCCGCGACGAGCGAGCGGCGGCCGGTGACGTCGCCGACGCGCTGCAGAGCGCCGAGGCAGGTGGCGAGATCGCGCCCGAGGACAGCGCGACGGGCGGGAGCTCCGAGGGCCTCATGGAGCGCCGCTTCCGCTACGACGACGGCCTCATCGACTACGTCCGCCACATCAACACCGGCAACCGGAGCCCGCTCAACCGCGAGGTCATCGCCTTCGAGTCGGAGAACCCCGACGTTGGTCTCAGCCTCGAGATCGCGATGCAGTGGAACGTCAGCTTCTCGGAGTCGGTCCACACCTTCGCCAACGCGATCAACACCCATGAGGGCGGCACCCACGAGGAGGGCTTCCGGTCGGCGTTGACCTACACGGTCAACAAGTTCGCCGAGGACCAGGGCCTCATCAAGAAGCGGGAGGACCGCCTCTCCGGTGACGACATCCGCGAGGGCCTCACGGCGATCATCTCGGTGAAGCTCTCCGAGCCGCAGTTCGAGGGTCAGACCAAGACCAAGCTGGGCAACACCGAGGCCCGCTCGTACGTCCAGACGGTGACCAACGACCGCCTCGGCGCGTGGTTCGAGCAGAATCCCGCCGAGGGCAAGGTGATCGTCCGCAAGAGCATCGACGCGGCGACGGCACGGATGGCGGCACGGCGCGCCCGAGACCTGGCCCGCAACCGCAAGAGCCTCCTCGGCGGAGCCGGACTGCCGGGCAAGCTGGCCGACTGCTCCTCGCGCAACCCCGAGGAGTGCGAGCTGTTCGTGGTGGAGGGCAACTCCGCCGGCGGCTCGGCCAAGGGTGGCCGTGACCCGCGGATCCAGGCGATCCTGCCGCTGCGCGGCAAGATCCTCAACGTCGAGAAGGCGCGGATCGACAAGATCCTCCAGAACGCCGAGGTCCAGGCGATCATCTCCGCCCTCGGCACCGGTGTCACCGACGACTTCGACATCGACAAGCTCCGATACCACAAGATCGTGCTGATGGCGGACGCCGACGTGGACGGCCAGCACATCTCGACGCTGCTGCTCACGCTGCTGTTCCGCTTCATGAAGCCCTTGATCGACGGTGGCTACGTCTATCTCGCGCAGCCGCCCCTGTTCAAGATCAAGTGGTCCAACTCGCCCGCCGAGCTGGCCTACTCCGACCGCGAGCGCGACGCGCTGCTCGAGGCCGGCAAGCAGGCGGGCAAGCGTCTCCCCAAGGAGGCGCCGGTCCAGCGCTACAAGGGTCTGGGCGAGATGAACGACCACGAGCTGTGGGAGACCACGATGGACCCGTCTCAGCGGATCCTGCGCCAGGTGACGCTCGACGACGCCGCCAACGCCGACGAGATCTTCACCGTGCTGATGGGCGAGGACGTCGAGCAGCGGCGTGCGTTCATCCAGCGCAACGCCAAGGACGTCCGGTTCCTCGACATCTGAGCGGCGCCGCCGCCACCGTTTCACGTGAATCCACAGACTGACCCGTACGAAGGAACGCTTTCGTGACAGAGACACCCACGCCGCCGCCGGAGCGGATCGAGCGCGTCGAGCTGCAGACCGAGATGCAGCGGTCCTACATCGACTACGCCATGAGCGTCATCGTCGCTCGTGCGCTGCCCGACGTCCGGGACGGCCTCAAGCCGGTGCACCGGCGCGTGCTCTACGCGATGTACGACGGCGGATACCGTCCCGACCGGGGCTTCAGCAAGTGCTCGCGCATCGTCGGCGACGTCATGGGTCAGTACCACCCGCACGGTGACACCGCGATCTACGACACCCTCGTACGCCTGGCCCAGCCGTGGGTGCTGCGCTATCCGATGGTCGGCGGCCAGGGCAACTTCGGGTCGCCGGGCAACGACGACGCTGCGGCGATGCGCTACACCGAGTGCCGGCTGGCGCCGATCGCGATGGAGATGGTGCGCGACATCGAGAAGGAGACCGTCGACTTCACGCCCAACTACGACGGGCGCTCGCTCGAGCCGACGGTCCTTCCGGCGCGGATCCCCAACCTGCTCGTCAACGGGTCGGCCGGGATCGCGGTCGGCATGGCGACCAACATCCCACCGCACAACCTGCGCGAGGTGGCGGCGGGTGCGATCTGGGCCCTCGAGCACCCGGACGCGACGCGCGAGGAGCTCCTCGAGGCGCTGATGGAGCGCATCAAGGGCCCCGACTTCCCCACGCACGCGATGATCGTCGGCACCAAGGGCATCGAGGACGTCTATCGCACCGGTCGCGGGTCGGTCCCGATGCGGGCTGTGGTCGACATCGAAGAGGACTCCAAGGGCAAGATCTCCCTGGTCGTCAAGGAGCTCCCCTACCAGGTCAACCCCGACAACCTGCTCACCAAGATCGCCGAGCTCGTGAACTCGGGCCGTGTGCAAGGCATCTCCGACGTCCGTGACGAGTCGAGCTCGCGGGTCGGGCGCCGACTGGTCATCGAGCTCCGTCGTGACGCGGTCGCCCGGGTGGTGCTCAACAACCTCTACAAGCACACGGAGCTGCAGAGCAACTTCTCCGCCAACATGCTCGCGCTGGTCGACGAGGTGCCGCGCACGCTGACCCTCGACCAGTTCATCAGCAACTGGATCGACCACCAGGTCGAGGTCATCCGGCGGCGCACCGAGTACCTCCTCCGCAAGGCCGAGGAGCGTGCCCACGTCCTTCGTGGCCTGGGCAAGGCGCTCGACATGCTCGACGAGGTCATCGCGCTGATCCGTGCCAGCCAGACCACCGAGGACGCCAGCGCCGGCCTGATCGGCCTGCTCGACATCGACGACATCCAGGCTCGCGCCATCCTCGACATGCAGCTCCGCCGGCTGGCGGCCCTCGAGCGCCAGAAGATCATCGACGAGCTCGCCGAGATCGAGGCCGAGATCGCCGACTACAAGGACATCCTCGCCAACGTCCTTCGTCAGCGTTCCATCGTGGCCGAGGAGCTCACGGCCATCGTCGACAAGTACGGCGACGAGCGCCGTAGCCGCATCATCCCCGCCGACGGCGACCTGTCGGTCGAAGACCTGATCCCTGACGAGGACGTCGTCGTCACGATCACGCGCGGCGGCTACGTGAAGCGGACCAAGACCGACCTCTACCGCGTCCAGAAGCGCGGCGGCAAGGGTGTCCGCGGCGCGACGCTCCGCGGCGACGATGTCGTCGACCACCTCTTCTCGACCACGACCCACCAGTGGATCCTGTTCTTCACCACCGCGGGTCGCGTCTACCGGGCCAAGGCCTACCAGCTCCCGGAGGCCGGACGGGACGCCAAGGGCGGGCACGTCGCCGGGCTCCTCCAGTTCCAGCCCGACGAGCAGATCGCGCAGGTGCTGGCGATCCGCGACTACGACCAGTCCCCGTACCTCGTCCTCGCGACCAAGCACGGCCTGGTCAAGAAGACGCGGCTCGCCGACTACAACAGCCCGCGGCAGGCCGGCGTCATCGCCATCAACTTCCGTGACCCCGACGACGAGCTCGTCGGCGCCGAGCTGGTGAGCCCCGACGACGACCTGGTGCTCTTCTCGCGGCGGGCGCAGTCCATCCGGTTCACCGCCGACGACGAAGCCCTGCGGCCGATGGGCCGCGCGACGTCGGGTGTCACCGGCATGAAGTTCCGCGACAGCGACGAGCTGTTGTCGATGTCGGTCATCCGCTCGGGCACCGACGAGGGCGCGCAGTTCGTGTTCACGGCGACCAACGGGGGCTACGCCAAGAAGACCCCGGTCGAGCAGTACCGCCTCCAGGGTCGGGGCGGGCTCGGCATCAAGGCCATGAAGCTCCAGGACGAGCGCGGCTCCCTCGTGGGCGCTCTGGTGGTCGATGACGACGACGAGATCATCGCCATCAAGGCCAGCGGACAGGTCACCCGGTCCCGTGTGGCTGACGTCACGAGGACAGGACGTGACACGATGGGCGTGAAGTTCGTCGGGGTGAGGGGCGACGACGAGGTGGTGGCCCTCACTCGCAACGAGGAGAACACCGCACTGTTGGATACTGTCGAGGAGTCCGACGCCGAGGAGCCGGTCGAGGCAACGGAGCCTGTGACCAGCACCCCCGACGCCCAGGAGGAAGCATGACGGACCGCGAGCCGAACCCTTCGGCTCCCCAGCGGCCGCGGCCGAGCGCGCCCGAGAGCGGCACCGCCAACGGCGGTCCGCGGCGCCCCGCTCAGCCCACGCCGGGAAGCCTGAACGGGGGAAGCCAGGCGCCACGGCCCGCCAGCACGCCGCCGGCGGCGTCCAGTCCACCTCCCCCCGCCCCTCCCTCTCCGTCGAAGCCCGCTGCTCCGGCATCCACCACACCCGACGGGGCCGGTGCGCCCAGCCGCAACGGGCAGGGGCAGGGGCAGGGCATGCAGCCGCAGCGCCCGCCACTGGCAGGACGACGGCCGCAGCCCGCGCCGGCCCAGCAGGCACCGGCTCAGCCTTCACCGACCCAGCAGGCACCGACAGCTACGTCACGCCCTGAGCCGCGTCCGCAGCAGTCCGCCCCCCAGGGCGGACCCACCGTGACCGGCCCGACCACCCAGCCGTCTGCGCCGAAGCCGACGCCCGACGGCGTCACGAGGCCGACGACGCCGTCCCCGTCAGCGAAGCAGGCAGCGACCAAGGCGCCCGTGCCGACTGCCGGATCGATCGCCGAGTCCGAGACCACGACCGTCGAGGCACCGACCGCGCGGCAGACCGCCGTCTCCGGGGTCCCCGCGAGCACGGACGCCGCGGGCAAGCAGCGTCGTCCCAAGCCGTACGAGGAGTCTCCGCGCGAGCCGAAGAAGGCGCCGACCGGACCGACCCGCAAGGCACGCCTGCGGGTGCACCGGGTGGACCCGTGGTCGGTGATGAAGATGTCCTTCGCGCTGGCCATCGCGCTGGGCATCGTCACGGTCGTCGCCGTCACCCTGGTCTGGGCCGTGCTCGGCGCCGCAGGTGTCTGGGACGCCATCAACTCGAGCGTCGCGACCGTGCTCAACGACAACGCCGACGCGTTCGACATCGGTGAGTACGTCGGGTTCGGCCGCATCATCGGTCTGACGATCCTCATCGCGGCCATCGACGTCGTTCTCATCACCGCGCTCGCGACCGTCGGCGCGTTCCTCTACAACCTCGCCGCGCAGCTGCTCGGCGGGTTCGAGGTGACGCTCGCCGAGGACGACTGATCGCACGCCTGGTCGGGACGGACCCCGGTTTTGGCCGGCGACCGACCACCAGGTAAAGTCTCCGACGGTTCACCGCTTCGGAGACCGAGGGCCTATAGCTCAGCTTGGTTAGAGCGCTTCCCTGATAAGGAAGAGGTCACAGGTTCAAGTCCTGTTAGGCCCACTCGACCCCCACCCAGAGGAGTGTCTGATGAAGAAGCTCGTGATCGCCGCCGTCGCCGCTGCAGGTCTCTTCGCAGTGGTGAACCGGAAGAAGAAGGCCGGCCGCAACGAGCAGCAGCTCTGGGCCGAGGCCACCGACAAGGTCTGACCGGCTGCCGGACGCGACGCGTCCGCGCCACCGGGGCTGTGGCGCAATTGGTAGCGCACCTGCTTTGCAAGCAGGGGGTTAGGGGTTCGAGTCCCCTCAGCTCCACGCATGAACACACGTACGGCCCGACCGAGGCTTCGGTCGGGCCGTACGCGTCTGTCAGTGCCGCCGTGCCCCGGCCGGGGTCCGGCTCTGCTCGCGCTCCTGGGCCACGGCCACGAAGCGGCGTACGACGGTCGGCGGGTCGACCACGACGCTCGCTCGTGCCATGTCCTGGAGGGCGTCGTGCTCCGGAGGGTCGTAGTAGCCGTGGTGCTGGTACGTCGTGATGCGGGTGCACAGTCCTTCGACGTCGAGCTCGGGGTGGAACTGCGTGGCGTAGACGTGCCGACCCACCCGGAACGCCTGGACCGGGCACTGCGGTGACGACGCCAGCACGACGGCCGTCGGAGGCAGGGTGCTGATGGCCTCCTTGTGACCGACGAACGCCGTGAAGGTCTCGGGCAGCGCACCGAAGACCGGATCGTCGCGACCCGCCTCGGTCAGGGTCACCGGGACGCTGCTGATCGGCTCCCCGAACCGTCGGTCGACGGTCGCGCCCTGGTGGGTGCCGAGGACCCCGATCCCGTAGCACGCGCCGAGGAACGGCACGTCCTTGTCGACGACGTCGTCGAGAAGCTCAGCCAGCTCCGCCTCGACCCTGCGCTGGACGCTCGACTTGGTCTCCGGAGGGTCGCTGGCGTTGAACGGGCCGCCGCCGAGGATGAAGCCGGCGTAGTCGTCGATCGCCATGCCGTCGAGTGACGTCGTCTCCATCCGGACGCGGTGCAGGGTCTCCTCGGTGAGCCCTCCGAACCGGAGGAACGCGGCGTACTCCTCGTCGGCGGCATCGTCGTCGGCGCGGATGCTGAGGAGCAGGAACGGTCTCACGTGGTCGAGGGTACCGGCGCCAGGTCGGGGCGCTTGGCCGTGCGCCCGTCGCCGGACGAGCGGCCCGTCAGCCGCCGGCCGAGCCACGGGCGTACGTGGGTCCCGTACCAGGCCACCTCGGTGCCGAGCCGTTGCCGTGGGGTCCGGGGCTCCGGCGGCGGCAGGGGTTCGCGCCACGACGGGTCGGCGTCGGGCAGGTCGGCAGCGGCGGCCATCGCACGCGCCAGCAGCACATGGCCGTCGGGATTGAGGTGGAGCCTGTCCTCGGCCCAGATCCGTGGATCGCCGGCGGCCGGCACGGTGGTGATGTCGAGCAGCGTGGCGCCGCGCCGCGCCGCGACCGTCCGTAGGCCACGGTTGAGCGCCACGACGCGGCCCCGGACCGCTCGTCCCACCGGGGATACGGCCGCGAGGTCGGGGAAGGTCATGAGGAGCACGGTGGCACCGCCACGACGCAGCGCGGCGGTCATCGCGTCGACGTGCCCGACCACCACCTCGGCCGAGAACCGCGGGCGGATCAGGTCGTTCATGCCGACCAGGACGCTCGCCAGATCCGGCGCCAGCGTCAGCGCGGGCGCAAGCTGCTCGTGGTGGACCTCGCGCGCGCCCTTGCCGCGGACGGCGAGGTTGGCGTAGGCCACGCCCGGCTCGGCGTCGGCGAGGAGCGCGGCGAAGCGGTCGGCCCAGCCGCGCGGGGTGCCGTCGGCGTACGGCTCGTCGCCGATGCCTTCGGTAGTGCTGTCGCCGAGCGCGACGAAGCGCCGATAGGTCGTCATGCGTCAAGCCTAGGCAACGCCGCTTCTAGACATGAGCGAGGGCGAACGCCGTCGTCGTGGCGAGCACCTCGTCCTGGTTCGTCTCGTTGAAGATCTCGTGCCGCGCGCCGGGATAGGTCACGTCGGTGAAGTCGTCGCCCTTGATGCGCTCGATGCCCTCACGCGTGGGGCCGATCGGGACGATCGCGTCGTCCTCGCCGTGCATCCACAGCGTCGGGAGAGACCCCAGCCGAGGACCCTCGCCGATACGCGCCAGCTCGAGACGCACAGCGATGAGCGTCTCGCGTCGGAACCGTCCGTGCCAGACCAGCGGGTCGGCGGCGTACGCCTCCCCGACGCCAGGATCACGCGAGAGCGTCGACGGATCGATCGGGAGGTCGGGGATCTCGGCACGCTCGGCCAGCTTCAACACTCTCCACGAGCCGAGGACGGGGCCCGACAGGATCAGCGCAGCCAGCTCGTCACCGAACCGCTGGCCGTAGCGTGCGGCGATCATGCCGCCCATCGAGTGTCCGATCATCACGACGGGCAGTCCCGGGTGTTCCGTGCGTGCCTGCTCCACGACTCCGTGGAGATCGGCGATCACCGGACCGAAGTCCGGGATCAGGACCCTCTCCCCGTCCGACGCGCCGTGCCCGAGGTGGTCCGGGCCGACGACCAGCGCGCCGTCGTCGACCAGGCGCTGCGCCACGTGCTGATAGCGGCCGAGGTGCTCGGCGTACCCGTGGACGAGGACGGCGATCCACCGAGGTGCCTCCGGGGCCCAGCGATGGACCACCAGCGGCGCGAGGTGTCCTTCGTACGAGGTGGTGGTCGGCGCAGTCATGGAGCGAGGATCGCAGCGTCCCTCCCTCTCAGCAACCACGCCGACCCCCGGCGTCACTCCACGTCGCTGAGCAGACTTCCCCGCGCCTCACGACGACGACGCTGCTCGGCCGGGTCCGGCACCGGCACGGCGGCGATGAGCTTTCTCGTGTAGTCCTCCTTCGGCGACTGGAGGACGTCCTGCCGCAGCCCTTCCTCGACGATGCGTCCCTGCCGCATCACCGCGACCCGGTTCGACAGTGCGTCGACGACCGCCAGGTCGTGGCTGATGAAGAGGCAGGCGAACTGCAGCTCGCGCTGGAGCTCGGAGAACAGGTCGAGCACCTTGGCCTGCACCGACACGTCGAGCGCCGACGTCGGCTCGTCGGCGATCAGCAGGTCCGGGTCGAGGGCCAGGGCGCGCGCGAGGCTGACGCGCTGACGCTGCCCGCCCGAGAGCTCGTGCGGGTAGCGACCGGCGTACGACGCCGAGAGCTGGACCCGGTCGAGGAGCGCCGCGACCTTGGCCCGCTGATCGGCGGCGGAGAGGTCGCTCTGCACCTTGAGAGGCTCGGCGACGCACTCGCTGATCGTCATCTGAGGGTTGAGCGAGGCGGCAGGGTCTTGGAAGACGAACCCGAAGCGCGCTCGGTGCGGGCGCAGCCGACGGTCGGACAGCGTGGTGATGTCCTCCTCGCCGATGAGCACGGCACCCTCGGTCACCTTCTGGAGTCCCACGGCCACCCGGCCGAGGGTGGACTTGCCGCTGCCCGACTCGCCGACCAGGCCGAGCACCTCCCCACGACGCACCACGAGATCGACGCCGTCGACCGCACGGAACGCCGGCTGGCCCAGACGCCCCGCGAACTCGACGGTCACGCCCTGCAGCGACAGCACCGGCGGCGCTGTGTCGGGCACCACGGGGGCACCCGCGCCCTGCCCGAGGTGAGGGACGGCGTCCAGCAACCGACGGGTGTACGGGTGACGGGGTGCGGTGAACAGCCGGTCCACCGGGGCCTGCTCGACGATCTCGCCGCGATACATCACCACGGCACGGTCGGCCACGTCCGCGACGACGCCCATGTTGTGCGTGATGAGGACGATCGCCGTGCCGAGCCGGTCACGGAGGTCCAGCAGCAGCTGGATGATCGCGGCCTGGACCGTCACGTCGAGGGCCGTCGTGGGCTCGTCGGCGATGATGACGTCCGGCTCGAGCGCGATCGCCATCGCGATCATGACGCGCTGCTTCTGCCCGCCGGACAGCTGGTGGGGGTAGTAGTCGACGCGGTGCTCGGGGTCGGGGAGCCCGACCATCTCCAGCAGCTCGACGGCGCGCGCCCGCGCCGCCTTCTTGGAGATGTCGCGGTGGGCGCGGATCATCTCGACGATCTGCCAGCCCACCGTGTAGACGGGGTCCAGGGCCGTACCCGGCTCCTGGAAGATCATCGACACCTGGTTGCCCCGGACGGCCCGGAGCCGACGCTCCGACATCCCGTTGAGCTCGCGCGAGTCGCTGTCACCGGTCCGCAGGAGCGCCGAGCCGGACACCTCCGCGGTGGCTGGCAGCAGGCCCAGGACGGCGCGGGACGTGACGGACTTGCCGGAGCCGGACTCGCCGACGACCGCGACGACCTCCCCCGGTGCGACATCGAAGCTGACGCCCTTGACCGCTTTCACCGGAGCGGCGCCGGTGTGGAAGGTGACGGCCAGGTCGGTCAGGCTCAGCGTCGAGACCCGGCGCACGTCGGCGTCGACCGCAGCGGCTTCCTGGGCGACCTCCTCGTCGAGGCCGGACTCCGCGACCGCCTCCTCGTACTCGGCGCTGATCTCCTCCTCGTCGGAGGTGGTGGTGTCACCACCGCGGGCCTTGAGGAGCGGGTTGAGGACGTCGTTGAGGCTCTCCCCCACGAGAGTCACGCCGAGCACCATCAAGACGATCGCCATGCCCGGGAAGATGCCGGTCCACCAGATGCCGTTCGTCGCGTCCGACATCGCCTTGTTGAGGTCGTAGCCCCACTCGGCGGCCGACGACGGCTCGATGCCGAAGCCGAGGAATCCGAGGGCGGCGAGCGTGAGGATGGCCTCCGACGCGTTGAGGGTCGCGATCACCGGCACCGACTGGCGGACGTTGGCCAGGATGTGGCGGAACAGGATGCGGGGGGTGCTGGTGCCGACGACGCGGGCGGCGTCGACGTACGGCTCGACCTTGACCGCGAGCGTCGCGTTGCGCACCACCCGGAAGTACTGCGGGATGAACACGACGGTGAGTGCGATCGCCGCGGCGAGCACGCCGCCGACGACCCCGGAGGAGCCACCGCCGACCACGATCGCGACGACGATGGCCAGCAGCAGCGACGGGAACGCGTAGAGCGCGTCCATCACGAGCACCAGCACTCGGTCGACCGGCCCGGAGAGGAAGCCCGACAGGAGGCCCAGCGGGACACCGATGACGAGCGAGAACACGACCGCGAGGACGATCACGACGACCGCGGTGCGGGCCCCGTAGATCACCCGCGAGAGGACGTCCTGGCCGCCGACGTTGGTGCCCCACCAGTGCTCGGCCGAGGGCGGCTGCTGCGTGCCGAACGGCACGCCGTCGACGCGGGTCTCGTTGAAGCCGTAAGGCGCCAGCCAGGGCGCGAAGACGGCGAGAAGGAGGAAGACCGTCACGAGGGCGAGGCCGGCGACGAGCATGCCGCGCTGGAGGCCGTGGGTGGACTTGAGCAGAGAGATCATCGGTGTCTCCTCAGAACCGCACGCGGGGGTCGACGAACGCGACGATGACGTCGATCAGCAGGCTCGAGACCGCGACGACGAGGGCGATCACGGTCACGATGCCCTGGACGGCGACGAAGTCGCGCTTCACGAGGTAGTCGGCCAGCGTGTAGCCGATCCCCTGCCACTCGAAGGTGGTCTCGGTGAGGACCGCGCCGGCGAGCAGCAGCGCCACCTGGAGTCCCATCACGGTGACGACCGGGACGAGCGCGTTGCGGTAGGCGTGCTTGCGCACGACGCGGCGCTCGGGGATGCCACGTGCCCGGGTCGCGGTGACGTAGTCGGTCCGCAGTGTCTGGATCAGGTTGACCCGGACCAGCCGCAGGAAGACGCCTCCGGTCAGCAGGCCGAGGGCGATCGCCGGAAGGATCGCGTGCTTGAGGACGTCCCACACGTAGGCGGGGTCACCCCAGAGGATCGCGTCGATGATCATCACGTGCGTCTGCGGCTCGACCCCCTGCAGCGTCAGCTCCACCTCGGTGCTCGCACGGCCGGCGACCGGGAGTCCGAGCGGCACGAACGCGAGCTTGAGGAGCAGGCCGACGAAGAACACCGGCGCCGCGTACACGAGGATCGAGAAGACCCGGAGGACCGCGTCGGGCCAGGTGTCGCGGTGGCGGGCCGCCAGGCGCCCGAGCGGGACGCCGAGGCCGAAGGCCACCAGCAGCGCCCAGAAGGCCAGCTCGAGGGTCGCGGCGCCGTTCACGACCAGCACGTCGGAGATGGCGCGGCCGTCGGTGAGTGCCGTGCCGAAGTCACCGCGGAGAATGCCCGTCATGTAGTCCCAGTACTGCTGGAGGATCGGGGCGTCGAGCCCGGCCGCGGCCTTGCGCTCGGCGATCTGCTCCGGGGTGAGGCGGCCCCCCTGAGCGGCGCTGATCGGGTCGCCGATCACCCGCATCAAGAAGAACACGAACGTGACCAGGACCCACATCATCGGGATCACCAGCGCCACGCGGACGAGAAGGTAGCGGGTCAACGGGCTCAGGCCACCGGAGCGCCGAGGGCCGCTGGGAACCTCGGGCTCGGGCCCGGTCAGGAGCTCTGTCGTCGCCATGGGACAACCTGCTTTCAGGGGGCGGACGAAGCAGGGGCGAGCCCCGGCCGGAGCCGGGGCCCGCCCCTCTCAGGTGGTGCTCAAACCTCGGTTGCCGTCACTTGGACAGCGAGGTCAGGCGGAACTTGAACGCCGCGTCGAGCGTGTTCTCCACACCCTTCACGTCGTCGGTCGCCACGGCGACCTGGGCGCCGGTCAGCAGCGGCAGCGTGGAGATGTCCTCCGCCGCGAGCTGCTGGACCTGGCCGAGGAGGTCTTCGCGCTTCGCCTTGTCGGGCTCGGTGCGCTCCGCGGCGAGCAGGGCAGTCATCTTCGGGTTCTCGTAGTGGTTCCCGATGAAGTTGTCCTTGTCGAAGAACGGCGTCACGTAGTTGTCGGCGTCCGGGAAGTCCGGGAACCAGCCGAGCTGGTAGACGGGGTAGGTGTCCTTGACGCGCTCCTCGTTGTACGTGGTCCACTCGGCCGACTGCAGGTCGACCCTGAAGAGACCGGTGTCCTCGAGCTGACGCTTGACCTCGTTGTACTCCTGGTCGGAGCTGCCGCCGTAGTGGTCGGGGTTGTACTGGAGGTTGATCGTCACCGGCGTCTTGACCCCGGCGTCGTCGAGGAACTTCTTGGCCGCGGCGGCGTCCGGCTTCTCGCCGTACGCCTCCTTGAACGCCTCGGTCGCACCCGGCAGACCCTCGGGGATCGGCGAGTACGCCGGGGTGTACGTGCCCTTGTAGACCTGCTCGGAGATCGCGTCACGGTCGACCGAGGAGGCGACGGCCTTGCGGATCGCGAGCTTCTGGGCGTCGTCGGCACCGGGCATCGTCTTCAGGTTGAAGACGATGTAGCGGAGCTCGCCGCCCGCACCCTTGTGGACGGTGACACCGTCGGTGCCCTCGAGGCTCTCGATGTCGGTCGGCGTCAGCGACCGCCAGGCGACGTCGATGTTCTTCTTCTCGATGTCGAGCTTGAGGTTGTTGCTGTCGGTGTAGGTCTTCAGCGTGATCGTGTCGGTCTTGGCGTCGTTGTACGCGCCGTCGTAGTCGGCGTTCTTCTTGAACTGCGCCAGCTGGCCCTTCTGGTACTGGCCGATCGTGAACGGACCGGAGAAGCCCTCCACCTTGACGGCTTCCTCGTCGCTCAGCGCCTTGTCGGCCGGGTAGGTCTGCTCGTCGACGATCGGGCCGGCCGAGGTCACGAGGACCTGCGGGAAGGTCTGGTCGTTGGGCGACTTGAGCGTGAAGACGACAGTCTTGTCGTCCTTGGCCTCCACCTTGGCCATGTTGACCAGGAGCGACGCAGGGCCGTTCGGGTCGTTGATGGTGACGATGCGCTGGAAGGAGTGGGCCACCGACTTCGCCGTCAACGGGTTGCCGTTGGCGAACTTCAAGCCGTCCTTGATCGTGCAGGTGTACGTCGTCGGCGTGTCGAAGTCGCACTTCTCGGCGGCGTCGGGCTGAGGCTCGGTCTCACCCTCGGGGAAGTTCAGCAGGTACTGGTAGACCTGCGTCTGGACCATGAGCGAGCCGTTGTCGTACGCGGCGGCGGGGTCGATCGAGACAACCTTGTCGGTGGTGCCGACGACCATGCTGTCGCCACCGGAGCCCGACTCGTCCTCGTTGTTGCCGGCGCCGCACGCCGAAGCGCCCAGGGCCAAGGCGGTCGCGCCGGCGACGGCGACTGCTGCTCTCAGCTTTTTCACGTAGTTCTCCTCGTGTCGGAGGCGCACGGCCGAAGAATCTTGCGGTCGGCCGCACCTCGTCGGGTAAGGCTGTCCGCATGGCGGACAGCCGGTCGGCACGCTACTCCTGCCCGAGGCCTCGACCTAGGAGGCGGCCGCAACCTTCACGCGACTGTTATACGGCGTGGGCCCGCGAAGGCGTCTCGACGCGGAGGGCCAGGGTGGCGTGGGTCCGGCTACGCTGGGAGGGGCGATTCGTCCGCCCGCCGCCCGCCGCCGCGCTCCAGGAGTCTGCTCGATGACCATCAACCAGCCGTCCGCGCTGAACCAGACCCTCGCCGAGTTCGATCCTGAGGTCGCCGCCGCGATCGACGCGGAGCTCGGGCGCCAGCAGGGAACCCTCGAGATGATCGCCTCCGAGAACTTCGCCCCGCTCGGCGTGCTGCAGGCGCAGGGCAGCGTGATGACCAACAAGTACGCCGAGGGATATCCCGGCAAGCGCTACTACGGCGGCTGCGAGTTCGTCGACATCACCGAGAACCTCGCGATCGACCGGCTCAAGGCGCTGTTCGACGCCTCGTACGCCAACGTTCAGCCGCACTCGGGCGCGCAGGCCAACGCTGCAGCGATGCACGCGCTCATCAAGCCTGGCGACACGATCCTCGGACTCGACCTCGCGCACGGCGGCCACCTGACGCACGGCATGAAGATCAACTTCTCCGGCCGGCTCTACGACGTCGTCGCCTACCACGTCCGCGACGAGGACCACCGTGTCGACATGGAGGAGGTCCGCCGGCTGGCCCACGAGCACCGCCCGCGGCTCATCATCGCCGGCTGGTCGGCCTACCCGCGGCAGCTCGACTTCGCCGAGTTCCGTGCGATCGCCGACGAGGTCGACGCGATGCTCATGGTCGACATGGCGCACTTCGCCGGTCTCGTCGCCGCCGGTCTCCACCCCAGCCCTCTGCCGCACGCTCACGTCGTCACGTCCACGACGCACAAGACCCTGGGCGGACCTCGCGGTGGCGTGATCCTCAGCAACGATCCCGAGATCGGCAAAAAGATCCGGTCGGCCGTCTTCCCCGGTCAGCAGGGCGGCCCTCTCGAGCACGTGATCGCCGCGAAGGCGGTCGCGTTCAAGATGGCCGCGCAGCCGGAGTTCAAGGAGCGCCAGGAGCGCACCATCGAGGGTGCTCGCATCCTGGCCGCGCGGCTCACCGCCGACGACATGAAGAGCGCCGGGGTCAGTGTCCTCACCGGCGGCACCGACGTCCACCTGGTCCTCGTCGATCTGCGCGACTCGACCCTCGACGGCCAGCAGGCCGAAGACCGGCTCCACGAGGCGGGCATCACCGTCAACCGCAACGCCGTCCCCAACGACCCGCGTCCGCCGATGGTGACCTCGGGGCTGCGGATCGGCACGCCGGCGCTGGCCACCCGCGGCTTCGGGGCCGAGGAGTTCCGCGAGGTGGCCGACATCATCGCCGACGCGCTGCAGCCCCAGCTGACCGATGCCGAGGCGCTGCGCAAGCGGGTCGCCGTGCTGACCGACCGCTTCCCGCTCTACCCGTCGCTGTCACGACTGTCGTGAGCACCCCGTCTGCCCCGACCACCCGCGCCCGCGTGGGCTGGCTGTCGCCGCGGCTGTGGGGGCTTCACGCCCTCGTCGTGGTGGCCGTCACCTTCACGGTCTTCATGGGGTTGTGGCAGATGGGCGTGTACGACGACCGGCGCGCGGAGGCCGAGGCGGACCAGACGACCGCGTCCGTGGTGCCGCTCCAGGACGTGCTCGGCCCGGACGAGCCGTTCACGACCACGGCGGCTTCCCGCACGGTCGCGCTGACCGGCACGTTCGCCCCGGCCGAGCGGCAGGTGTGGGTGTCGGGTCGGGAGCAGAGCGGTCGAGACGGCTACTGGCTGCTGGCGCCCATCCTGGTCGACGAGGTCGCTGGGGCGTCGGACCGTCCGGCGGCGCTGCTCGTGGTCCGTGGATGGTCGCCCGATGCCGGTGCTCTGCCGCCCGTGCCGGAGGGTGACGTCGCGCTCGAGGTGGTGCTCCAGCCGGGTGACGCGCGTGGCACCGGCTTCGACGAGGAGACCCGCGTCATCGACGGCGTCCGCATCCCCCGGCTGGTCAACGTCGTGCCGTACGACCTCTACGGCGGCTACGGCATCGTCACGGCGCAGACGCCGGCCGACGGCGCAGGGCTCGCACCCGCGGAGGTCCCCGAGCAGACCCAGGACGGAACGGCCGGTCTGCGCAACCTGCTGTACGCGATCGAGTGGTGGATCTTCGGCGCCTTCGCCCTCTTCATGTGGTGGCGGATGTGTCTGGACCTGCGGCGCGAGGGCGGTGTGGTCCAGGCCCGGGTCCCGGCGGCGAAGCGGGCCGCGCAGGAGGCCGCACGGGCGCGGGCCCGCGCCCGCGACGACGAGAGGTCGTCGGCGCTGCGTTGAGCGCCGCAGGTAGGCTCGAGAGCGTGCCCAAGACACTCGCCGCCTACCGCGTCCTCGCGCTCGTCGTCAGCTTCTTCGTGATCGCCGTCGTCGGCGGCTGGATCATCAAGATGGTCTCCGCGGAGGGCAGCACGTGGCACGACATCGGTGAGTTCACCGCGTCGATCTCGCCGATCCACGGCGTCTTCTACATGGTGCTGCTCGTGATCACGGCCGTGCTCTCCCGGCAGGCGGGATGGAGCGTCGGGTTCACCGTGACGACGATGGTGCTGGCCACGATCCCGTTCGTGTCCTTCTGGGCCGAGCACCGGGCGACGCGGCACACCAAGGAGCTGTGGGCGTCGTACGAGGCCGAGGCCGAGGCGGCCGCCGCGCAGTAGCGAGGCCTCGTCCGCGCAGGATCAGCGCCCGACGTACGTCGCCTTACCCGGCCCGTCCTCCAGGAACGACCGGATCGCCGCACGCATGTCCTCGGTGTCGTAGAGCGCTGCGGCGATCGCCGTGATCTCGTCGTCCGCAGCGGCGACACCACCGCGCTCGACGGCGCGGAGCACGGCCTTCGTGGCCGCGTGGGCGCGGGTCGGCCCCGCAGCGAGCGTCGTGACGAGTTCCGTCACCGCATCGTCGAGCTCGTCGGCGGGGTGGACACGGTTCACCACACCCCAGCGTTCCAGGGTCGCTGCGTCGTACAGGTCACCGGTCATCACCAGCTCCTTGGCGCGGCCGATGCCGGCACGCGCCGCAAGGCGCTGTGTCCCACCCATCGTCGGGGTGAGGCCGACGACCTTCTCGACGAGACCGAACCTCGCGCGTTCGGAGGCGACGATGAGGTCGCACGCGAGGGCGAGCTCGAAGGCCCAGGTCAGGCACAGCGCGTGCGCGGCGAAGACGACCGGGTAGTCGAGCGCGGCGACACGCAGCGGCAGCTCGAGCATCCGGTCGAAGAGGATCTTGCCGTCGGCGGCGGAGGTCTGCGCGTCGAAGAGCGAGACGTCGACACCGCCCGAGACGACCGTGCCCTCGGCACGGATCAGGAGGGCACGGGGAGGACGGACCGCCAGGTCGTCGAGGGCTTCCTCAAACTCCCGGTGGAGGTCGAGCGAGTACAGATTGAGCGGCGGCGCCGCGATCGTGAGGATCGCGGCGCCGCTCGGTTCACGCGTGAGAGTGAGAGGCACTCTCAGATCTTGTCGGACGTCGGTCCCTGACCGGCACCCGGACCGGCGCCCGGGTAGCCGAGGGCGTCGTCGTCCAGTCCCTCGGGCGGCTGGGCCGCCGACGGGCTGGGCGGAGTCGCCGTCTGGTGGTTCGGACGGATCGGCTCCGGGGGCGGGGGCGGCGGCGTGTAGCTGCCACCCGACGGCGCCGAGGTCAGCTTCTTGACCGCGAACGCGATCGCCCCGCCGACGGCGGCGACGAAGACGAACCTGCGGATGCGGTGCTTCTTCTTGGGCTTCGCCGCCTCGGCCTCGGCGTCGGCATCAGCGTCGGCCTGAGACTTGGCCTTGGCCGCAGCGGCCGCCGCCCCGAGCGCAGCGAGCTCCGCAGCGCGCTTCCTCGCCCTCCTGGCCTGGCGCTTGGACAGCTCCGCGGCATCCCGAGCACGATCCTGCGTGTCGGCGACCTTCTTCGCGACCACGGGCGCCGCCGCCTGGCGAGCGTCGTCGAACTTCGGCCCGACGGTGCTGGCGAGGGAGTCCGCCTTGCCGGAGACCGTCTGGGAGGCACTCTCCCAGAGGTCGCCGACCTTCTCGGTGAGCACCTCGCCCTTGGACTTCTTCTTGCGCAGCAACATTGTCTGCCTTCCATGGAAAGCGGTCTGTTTGCGCACCACGGTACCGAGGTCGCGGTGACCTCGCTGATGGCTGAGCGTTGGGAGGCGCATGGGAGGATGGGCAGTGCACGAACACCGAACGAGAGGCAATCGTGGCTGACCAGTCGACCGTGACGCTGAAGACCAACCGTGGTGACATCACCATCCGGCTCTTCCCCCACCACGCTCCCAAGACCGTGGACAACTTCGTCGGTCTCGCGACCGGCACGAAGACGTGGCGGGACCCCGAGACGGGCGCTGAGCGCAACGACCCGTTCTACGACGGGACGATCTTCCACCGTGTGATCGACGGCTTCATGATCCAGGGCGGTGACCCCCTCGGCACCGGCACGGGCGGACCGGGCTACCAGTTCGAGGACGAGTTCCACCCCGAGCTCCAGTTCGACCGTCCCTATCTGTTGGCGATGGCCAACGCCGGGCCGGGCACCAACGGCTCGCAGTTCTTCATCACCACGGGGCCGACCCCGCACCTCAACCGTCGCCACACCATCTTCGGCGAGGTCGCCGACGAGGAGAGCAAGGCGGTCGTCGACGCCATCGGCACGACGAAGACCGGTCGCATGGACCGTCCCGTCGAGCCGGTCGTGATCGAGTCGGTCGTCGTCAGCGAGGGCTGAGCGCCTCCACCGGGGCGAGACCGCGATGTCTGAATCCCCGTACGACGCGGGGGCGGCACCTCACGAGGTGCCGCCCCGGTGCTACCTGCACCCCGACCGCGAGACCTACATCTCCTGCCAGCGCTGCGGGCGGCCGATCTGTCCGGACTGCATGCGCCCCGCCTCGGTCGGCTACCAGTGCCCCAGCTGCGTGCGGGAGGGGCAGGCACAGGTGCGTCAGGCGCGCACGGCCGGCGGTGGCCTGGTCCCCGGCAAGCCGGGCACGGTCTCTCTGACCCTGATCGGGATCAACGTCCTCGCCTACGTCGCGATGGTGGCGACCGGTGGCCTGGGTGACAGCCCGTTGTGGTCCTGGGGCGTCATGCTCGGCGACTCGGCCGTCTACCAGCTCTCCGACGGCTCGATCGAGACGTTGCGCGGAGTCGACGACGGTGCCTACTGGCGGCTCCTGACCTCGGCGTTCCTGCACGCAGGAATCCTGCACATCGCGTTCAACATGTACGCGTTGTATCTGTTCGGACCCGTCCTGGAGCGCTATCTCGGCACGGTGCGCTATCTCATCGCGTACCTCACGTCAGCCGTGGCAGCCTCGGTGTTCGTCTACGTGCTGAGCCCGCCCAACCAGCCGACACTGGGCGCGTCCGGAGCGATCTTCGCGCTGTTCGGGATGGCGCTGGTGATCATGTACAAGCAGGGCCAGGACGTCCGTGGACTGCTCGTGCTCGTCGGGATCAACGTGGTGATCACGTTCGCGGTGCCCAACATCAGCTGGCAGGGTCACCTCGGCGGTTTCGTGACCGGTCTGCTCCTCGGTGCGGCGTTCGCATACGCCCCCCGCGCTCGACGGACGCTCGTCCAGTACGCCGCCTTCGGCGCGGTCTGGGCGGCGATCGTCGTCGTCACGGCGTGGCGCACCCTGCAGCTGGGCTAACCGACGGGCGTGGCGTGCTGGAGGTCGACGGTGCCGGCGTAGGCGGGCGCGACGATCTCGGCCTTGGTGGTGATCGACAGACCGAGCTGGTAGCGGTCGGCGTAGTCGCGGTAGACCTCCACCGCGCCCGAGAGGTCGAGCCCTGCGTACAGGTCGCCGACGTCGCCGACGGCCTCGATGACGTATGGCGGTGAGTAGGGGACGCCGTTGAGGATGACGGTGTTGCCGACGCACTTGATGCCCGTGGTGGAGATGAGGCGCTGGCCCTGCAGCGTGACGGCGCTCGCCCCGCCCTCCCACAAGGCGTTGACGAACGCCTGGATGTCCTGCTGGTGCACGACGAGGAGGTTCGGGTCGAGCCCTGGCTCGTCGACCTCACGCGGCGCGTCCTCCAACGAGACCCGGAGGCCGGGGCCGCTCACCTCCGTGAAGCCGGCAGGGCCACGCAGGGCCTTCACCTCCTGCCGAGCGGTCGTCACCTCGCGGTTCTCGACGTCCTCGGCGAGGGTCTCGATCTGCGTGCTCAGGTCGTCGACGACCTGCTGCTGCGCGGCGACGCTCTCGCGGCGCTGCTCGACGAGGGCCGGGAGATCCGTGCCCTCCTTGCGGAGGTCACCACCCTCGGAGCTGATGGCGCTGGTCACGAAGAGCGCCCCGGCGAGCGCGGTCGTCACAGGGACCGCGATCCGCCATGGATCACGCCGTCGTCGCGGCGTCTGCGCGTCGTCGTCCTGGACCGTCACGGGTGCTCTCCTTCTCGACCCCGAGGTGCGCCGACTACGCTAGCCGACACAACCAATTGCCGATGCCGTCCCCTGCCGGGGCCGTGCCCGTCCTGTCGAGGTGTGCTGAGTGTCTGAAGCCGAGTCCAACAAGTCCCCAGCACGTTCGGGCAACCCCGCGAAGCGTGAGGCTGCGGCGGAGGCCTCGGAGGTGCGCCGCAAGCCCGTGAAGCCGGTCAAGCTGGGCAACCGCTGGGCCGCTCCCTTGATGATCGCGTGCGCCGTGATCGGGCTGGTGTGGATCGTCGCGTTCTACACCGCCGGCAACGACATCCCCGTCATGAAGGATCTGGAGAGCTGGAACCTCGTGATCGGGATGGGCTTCATCGTCGCGGCCTTCGGGTTCGCGATGAAGTGGGAATGACAAACGCGGGAATGACGCGGTGGGAATGACGACCACCCCGTACTTACAACGGTGTAGTTCTCCACACTGGGGATAACCCTGTGGATGGCCGAGGGCTCCGAACTCCTCAGAGTTCGGGGCCCTTGCCGCGTTCGGGAGGGGGAAAAGCGGGTCGAAACTATCTGGAAAGGGACGGGCTGCCCGGGCGCTGGATGGTCATCGCGCGTACGGCGGACAGCAGGATGAGACGTTGTCCACAGTTTTTGGACAGCACAGAGCCCCGGCATCACGAGGGTGCCGGGGCTCTGCTCAGACTGCTTCCCACGCCAGTTGGCGCTGGTCGGTCAGCCCTCTCCGTCAGGGAAGGTCGGCTCCTCGGGACCGGGTGGCTGACCCGGGTCGGTCGGGTCGGTCGGGTCGGTCGTCTCAGAACCGCTCGAGACCGTCAGGATGATCTGTGCGTCGGGATCGGCCTCGGCACCGGCGTTGGGGATCTGCTCGGTGACGGTGCCTGCCGGCTGGTCCGACGGCTGCTCGAAGACCCGGACCTTGAAGCCGGCGTCCTCGAGGATCGCCTCGGCCTCGTCACGCATCTTGCCGACCACGTTCGGGACCTTCGACTTGCCGGCGGAGACGGTCAACGTGACCGACGTGCCGGGATCGACCGGTTCCCCGGGGACCGGGTCGGTCTTGAGAACCTCGTTCTTGGGCGCGTCACTCTCCTGGACCACCACCTCGTACGTCAGACCCGCCGCCTTCAGCTGCTCTCTGGCGGCCTTGAGCTTGAGGCCGACGAGGTAGGGGACCTCCACCCGCTCCGGCCCGGTCGAGACGACCATGGTGACGGTCGTCTTGTCGCCCTTCGGCGTGTCGATTCCCGGGGCGGGGTCGGTCGAGATGACCTTGCCGGCGTCGACGTCGGCGCTCGCAGTCTTTTTGATCTCGCCCATCGTGAAGCCGAACTCGGGTCCGGTCAGCTTGCGCTCGGCGGCGGCCTGGCCCATGCCGACGACGTCAGGCATCGCGACCTTGGGGGTCTCTGTGGTGTCGTCCTTGCCCATGAGCTCGGGAATGCCCCATGCTGCCAGTCCGACGACCAGCAGCGCCGCGATCGCGGAGAGGACCCAGACCCATCGCCTGCTCTTGCCGTCCTCCTCGTCACCTGCGGCCGGGGGCAGGTTGGCCGGCGGCAGCGCCTCGGTCGCGGGGGCGGCCGGGACAGCTGCGTACTGGGCCGTCGGGGCCGCAGAGGCAGCGGTGGGCTGACCCGCGAGGACACGCTCGATGTCGGCGCGCATCTCGGCGGCACTCTGGTAGCGCTCGTCGGTGCGCTTGGCCAGGGCCTTCGCGACGACGCGGTCGACCACCGGCGTGACCTCGGGGTTGAACGTCGACGGCGGCGGAGCCTCCTCGCGCACGTGCTGGAGCGCGACCGAGAGCGGGCTGTCGCCCTGGAACGGGGGCCGCCCGGTGAGCAGCTCGTAGAGGAGGCAGCCGGTCGAGTAGATGTCGCTGCGGGCGTCGACGGTCTCGCCGCGCGCCTGCTCCGGCGAGAGGTACTGGGCGGTGCCCACCACGGCGGCCGTCTGCGTCATCGCCGAGGAGGTGTCGGCGATCGCGCGGGCGATGCCGAAGTCCATGACCTTGACCTGGCCGGACGGCGTGAGCATCACGTTGGCCGGCTTGATGTCACGGTGGATGATGCCCGCACGGTGGCTGTAGTCGAGCGCGGCGAGGATGTCGGCGGTGATCTCGAGCGTGCGCTCGGGGAGGATCTTGCGACCCTCGCGCTCCATCTCGCGCAGGAGGTCGCGCAGCGTCTTGCCCTCGACGTACTCCATGACGATGAACGGCACCGTGTGCCCGTCAGGCCCGGTCGCCTCGCCGGTGTCGTAGACCGCGACGATCGAGGGGTGGTTGAGAGCGGCCGCGGACTGCGCCTCGCGCCGGAAGCGCGCGAGGAACGTGGGGTCGCTGGCCAGGTCGATGCGGAGGCGCTTAATCGCCACGGTGCGGCCGAGCCGCAGGTCGCGTCCGATGCGGACCTCGGCCATGCCGCCACTGCCCAGCACGCCGCCGATCTCGTAGCGGTCGCCGAGGCGGCCGTACGCACCCGGGGGCCCTGCGTAGCCCCGACCCGGGCCGGTGGGCGTTTCGGTCATCGTTTCCTGCTTCCTTCAAGGCAACTGCTCAAAAATACCGGTCGGGCGGTGAGAATCCCGTGCAGAGGGCGTGTCATCGACCGATCACCGCCTCCATGACCGATCTGGCGATGGGTCCTGCCAGCCGGCCGCCCGAGATGTCGTCGCGTCCGGTGCTTGAGGACTCGACCACCACCGCGACCGCGACCTTGGGGTCGTCGGCGGGGGCGAACGAGACGAACCAGGCGTAGGGCGGACGGTCCGACGTGGACTGCGCGGTGCCGGTCTTGCCGCCGACCTCGACCCCCGAGATCGCGGCCGACGAACCGGTGCCGTTGTCGACGACGTCGACCATCATCTGGCTCAGCCCGGCCGCGGTGCCGCCCGAGATCGCGTCGCGGATCTTCTCCGGCTTGGCGGTCTCGATCGTCTTGAGGTCGGGCGAACGCACCGTCGACACGAGGTAGGGCTTCATGAGCGCTCCGCCGTTGGCGATCGCGCCGGTCGCCATCGCCATCTGCAGCGGGGTCGCCGACACCTCGAACTGCCCGATGCCGCTCTGCGCGAGCTGGGGCGGGTCGAGCTCGGCGTCGGGGTCGCCGGTGAACTGGCTGGGGTTGCTGGCGACCTGCTCGATCGGGCGGGTCCCGAACCCGAAGGCATCGGCCTGCGCCTGCATGGCGGCTTGACCGACCTTCATCGAGAGGTCGCCGAAGGTGACGTTGCAGGAGACCTCGAGCGCCTGGGTCAGGGTGATGTTCTTGCCGCCGCAGTTGCCCCCGCCCTGGTTGACCAGCTGGTATGACCCGAAGCCGGGTGCGGACAGGGCGCTCCCGCCCTTGACCTTGCTGGAGGGGGTGAGGTCGAGGTTCTCCATGGCGGCGGCAGCGGTGACGATCTTGAACGTCGACCCCGGCGGCAGTGTCTGCTGGGTCGAGCGGTTGAGCATCGGCTGGTCCTCGTCGGCGTTGAGCCGGTCCCAGGCCTCGGTGACGGCGATGAGTTTGTGGCTCGCGAGGACGTTGGGGTTGTAGGTCGGGGTGCCGGTCATCGCGAGGATGGCGCCGGTGCTCGGGTCGATCGCGACCGCAGCGCCCTTGGCGTCACCGGGGAGACCGTCGAGGCCCTCGGCGGCGGCTCGCTGGGCCTTGCGGTTGATCGTCACCGACACGCTGCCACCACGAGGCTGGTTGGAGCCGATCAGGTCGACGACACGGTTGACGAAGAGCCGGTTGTCGCTGCCGGAGAGGATCGAGTTCTGGGACTGCTCGAGGCCGCTGCGCCCGTAGGTGTAGCTGAAGTAGCCGGTGATGTCGCTGTAGAGCTTGCCCTCGGGGTAGCGGCGCTGGAACTTCCAGACGTCGTCGACCGGGACGCTCTCGGCGATCGGTCGGTCGCCGACGAGGATCGGGCCGCGCTCACGGGCGAACTGCTCGTCGATGACACGTCGGTTGCCGTTCTTGGCGTTGAGCGTGTCGGCGTCGACGAACTGGATGTAGTTGACCCCGAGGAGCAGCGCGACGAAGAGCATCAGGCACACGATCGACATCACGCGGATCGGCCGGTTCACAGCTTCACCACCTGGGTCGAGTCGTCCATCTCCAGCGGCGCCGCCTCCGGGGGCGGACGCCGGCTCTGGTCGCTGATCCGCAGCAGCAGCGCGACGATCGCCCAGTTGGCGAGGATCGAGGACCCGCCGTACGACATGAACGGGGTGGTGAGGCCGGTGAGCGGGATGATGCGGGTGACGCCGCCGACGACGACGAACACCTGGAGCGCGAAGGACACGGCGAGACCTGTCGCGAGAAGCTTGCCGAACGCGTCCCGGCACAGCAGCGCGATCCGCAGCCCTCGCTCCACGATCAGGCCGTACATCAGCAGGATCGCCATCGCGCCGGCGAGCCCGAGCTCCTCGGCGAAGGAGGCGAAGATGAAGTCGGAGTAGGCGAACGGGGTGAGGAAGGGGTTGCCCTCACCGAGCCCGCGTCCGAGGAGGCCACCCCACGCCATGCCGAACATGCCCTGGGTCAGCTGGAACGTGCCCTCGGTCACCGGGAAGGGGCTGAGCCAGGCGTCGACACGGCTCTGGACGTGGCTGAAGGTCGTCGCGGCGAAGGTCGCGCCCCCGACGAAGAGAAGGGTGCCCACCACGAGCCACCCCGGCCGCTCGGTGGCGACGTAGAGCATGACGACGAAGAGGCCGAAGAACAGCAGCGAAGAACCGAGGTCGCGCTGGAAGATGAGGACGCCGAGGCTCACGAGCCACGCGGCGAGGATGGGGCCGAGGTCGCGGCCGCGGGGGAAGTCGATGCCCATGAACCGCCGGCCTGCCAGCGCGAGGGCGTCGCGCTTCACGACGAGGTAGCCGGCGAAGAAGATCGCCAGGCAGATCTTGGCGAACTCGCCCGGCTGGAGACTCAGGCCGCCGACCCGGATCCAGATGCGGGCGCCGTTGATCTGCGTCCCGATGACGGGCAGCAGCGGGAGGATCAGCAGCACGAGCGCGGTGAGCCCGAACGTGTAGGTGTAGGCCTGGAGCTTGCGGTGGTCACGCACGATGAGCAGGACGGCCACGAACAGGGCCAGGCCGATCGCGGTCCACATCACCTGGCGTCCGGCGAACTGCTTGGCCTCGTCGCCGAGGCGGTCGAGGCGTGCCAGGTCGAGCCGGTAGATCATGGCGACGCCCAGCCCGTTGAGGGCGACGACCAGCGGCACCAGCACCGGGTCTGCGTACGGCGCCACGAACCGGACGACGAGGTGCGTCGCGACGGCGATCACCACGAGGAGGACGGCGAGACCGGCGACGAAGCCCGGGACCTTGCCGCGGGCGCCGAGCCCGACGGCGCAGAACGCGAAGATGACGATCACGAGAGCGAGCGCCACGAGGAACGCCTCGGCACCTCGGCGCTTGCGGTGGACGACGGCGGGGCTGGTCGCGGGGGTGCTCACTCGACGCCTCCGCACTCCGTGCCGGGCGCGTTGGCCTGGGCCGGGTCGGCGCAGCGGGCCGCAATGTCACGGAGCTGGTCGATCGTGTCGCGGGCATCGGCAAGGGAGGTCGACGTGATGCCCTTCTCGACCTGGTTCGCGCGGAACGTCGGCAGCGACGCCAGCGTGATGTCGGTGACCTCCTCGACGCTGTCGAGCTCGAGGAGCGGCAGGTCGGCCTGGATGCCGCGGAAGATGGCCACGTTGCCGTCGGACGTGCCGACGTAGTACTGGCGCTGGGTCCAGTCGTAGGTCAGCTTGGCGGCGAGGGCCAGGAGGCCGACGACGACCGCGATCACGACCAGTCGCCGCAGCCACACGTAGCGCTGAGGCGGCCGGGGGGCGTAGCGGAGCGCCTCGGGGTCGGCGGTGCCGTCGCCGTTGACGCCGGCCGCACCGGTGTCGCCCTCGAGGTCGTCGTCGCTCGCCGGCACGGCGTCGAGGTTGGTCGCGGTGGTGGGCCCGGAGCCCGGTCGCGCCTGCTCGGAGGCGGCTCCGACGAGCATCGGCTGCCCGTCGGCGGAGGCGAGGGTCGGGTCGGGTGGGGCGTCGAGGTCGATGATCTCGCCCAGGATGACGGTGACGTTGTCGGCACCGCCGCCTGCCAGCGCCCGCTGGACCAGCTCCACGGCCGCCACGTCCACCGTGGGGGCGTTCGCCAGGACGTGGGCGATGGAGTCGTCGTCGACCATGTCGGACAGACCGTCGCTGCACAGCAGGTAGCGGTCTCCCAGACGCGGCTCGATCAGCGTGAGGTCGGGCTCCGCGTCGTCGCGACCGAGCAGGACGCGGAGGATCAAGGAGCGGTTGGGGTGGGACCGCGCCCCCTCGGGGGTCAGGCGGCCCTCGTCGACCAGGCTCTGGACGAGCGTGTGGTCCTTGGTGATCTGGTGCAGGTGGCCGTCGCGCATCAGGTAGGCGCGGGAGTCGCCGATGTGGGCAAGGCCGAACGTCGTGCCGTTCCACAGCAGGGCGGTGAGCGTCGTGCCCATCCCCTCGACGCTCGGGTCGTCCTCGATCACCTCGGCGAGGCGGTCGTTGGCCCGGTGCACGGCGCCGGCGAGCGCCTCGATCACGTCGCCGTTCGGCGGCCGGTCGAGGCGGCGTACGACGTGCATGACCTCGGAGGAGGCGAGGTCTCCGGCGGCCGCGCCTCCCATGCCGTCGGCGATCACGAGCAGGTGCGGGCTGGCGTAGCCGGAGTCCTGGTTGGAGTTCCGCCTGCGTCCGACGTCCGAGAGGGCGACGTAGGTGTAGCCGAGGCGTGTCTGGTGAGCGGGCAAGGGGCGTCCTACTTCCGGAGCTCGACCACGGTTTTGCCCAGGCGCACGGGCATGCCGAGGTCGACCGGGACGGGGGACGTCACACGTTGGCTGCCGAGGTAGGTGCCGTTGGTCGAGCCGAGGTCCTCGACGTACCACTGCTCGCCGTTGGTCGAGAAGCGCGCGTGGCGGGTCGAGACGTAGTCGTCGTCGAGCCTGATGGCGGCGTCGGTGCCGCGGCCCAGCAGGATGTCGGCGCCCGTGACCGGCACCAGCTGGCCGGCGTTGGGCCCGTCGGTGACCACGAGCGTCGACGGCATCCCGCGCTTGGGCTTGCGGCCCTTGGGTGCGCGGGGCTGCTTGGACTTCTTTTGCCGCGGCGGCTGGGGCTGCGGCGCGCGCGTCGTGTCGACCTTGGCACCGAAGATGTCGGAGCGGATCACGGAGACCGCGGAGAGTACGAAGAGCCACAGCACCGCGAGGAATCCGAGCTTGATGAGGGTGAGGGTCAGCTCGGTCACCAGCGACCGCCTTGTGGCCCGGCCTGCGGCGGCGGCTGCGAGGGCCCGGCGTACGGCGGCGGAGATCCGGGTGCGGCCGGCGCGGGGCCGGGTGGGGCCACCGGGCCGGTCGGCCCGACCGGGGGTCCGGGGCGCGCGTGCGGGTTGCGGACCACGACCAGCGTGTTGCCCAGCTGAACGCGTGAGCCGTCGGTGAGGACGGCGTGGGTGACGCGACGCCCGTCGACCACGATGCCGTTGGTCGAGCCGAGGTCCTCGATCGCGACGCGGACGCTGCTGCCCTCGAGGAAGACGCGGAACTGAGCGTGCTTGCGGGAGACGCCGGGGTCGTTGATGCGCAGCTGCGCGTCGGTGCCGCGGCCGATCACGACACCGGGCGGCTCGACGGGGTGGCGCACGCCGTTGACCTCGAGGACCACCGGTGCCTTGGCGACGGCGGTGTCGGTCATGCGGACACCCGCGGCGGGGGTCACGGCGGCGGAGGCGCGCGAGCGGATCCGGAAGCGCCCGGTCGTCAGGTCGGGCTGGTGGACGAACTCGAGCTTGAGCGGCCCCGCGAGCGTGTAGTGCTGCTCGGCCACGTGCTCGTGCACGAGCTCGGAGAGCTCGCCCGAGAGCGTGCCGCCGTACGGGGCGAGCCGCTCGTAGTCGATCTGCGAGAGCTCGACGGTGAAGTCGTTGGGGACCAGGACCCGGTCGCGCGAGAGGATCTGAGCACCGTTGTCGAGCTCACGCTGCAGGGCAGCCGCGATCTCGACCGGTTGGACCGCACTCTGGAACACCCGCGCGAAGGCGCCGGAGACGGCATCCTCGAGCCGCTGCTCGAAGCGCTGGAGCACTCCCATCGCCGCGACCTCCTCCTGTCGTCTGGTGCCGTCGTCGAGCGGACACGCGTACTCTCGCGGAGATGACCCCCGCACGTCCACTTGATCGTATCGGGCCGACATGAGCGGGTGTCGCCGTCACACGCCCTACGGTGGACGGCCACCCACAGATCGGGCCTCGGTGACGGCTGTTAGACTCACCAAGCACTCGCGCGAGTGGCGGAATGGCAGACGCGCTGGCTTCAGGTGCCAGTGTCCGCAAGGACGTGGGGGTTCAAGTCCCCCCTCGCGCACACGACACGATCCCGGTCAGGTCTCCTGGCCGGGATCTCGTGCGTCCGGGACCTGCCACCCGAGCCTCGGCCGTGGGACGGTGGACTCGTGACGACCCCGGGTCGCAACTGGGCCGAGACCCACACGTACGCGGCAGCCGCCCTGCGCCGTCCGTCGAGCGTGGACGAGCTCCGCAGGGTTGTGGCGGACTCTCCACGCGTGCGTGCGCTGGGCAGCCGTCACTCCTTCCACGACCTCGCGGACTCGGCCGGGCTGCTGGTGAGTCTCGACGCGATCCCGCGCACGGTGGTCGTGGACGCCGACGCCGGCACGGCCACGGTCGGTGCCGCGGCCTCGTATGCCGAGATCGCGCCGGTGCTGCACCGTGCCGGCTGGGCGCTCGGCGCCATGGCGTCGTTGCCGCACATCTCCGTCGCGGGTGCCGTCGCCACAGCGACGCACGGGTCGGGGGACGCCGCCCCGACGCTCGCCGGTGCGGTCACCGCCCTGGAGACGGTCGGACCCGACGGCGACCTGGCGTGGACGACCGAGGCCGACCCGGACCTCCGCGGCGCGGTCGTGAGCCTCGGAGCCCTGGGGATCGTCACCCGGGTGACGTTGCGCGTCGAGCCGACGTACGACGTCCGTCAGGACGTGCGCAACGCGGTGCCGTGGGAGACGGTCCTCACGGACTTCGACGCGGTCTCCTCGTCGGCCGACAGTGTGAGCCTCTTCACCCGGTGGGGAGGCGACGTGGTCGACCAGGTCTGGATGAAGAGCCGTCGGCCGACCGGGCCGACCGTCCGGTGGGGGGTGCCGGCGACCGTCGGGCAGCACCCGATCCTCGGCATCGACGCGATCCACGCCACGGCGCAGCTGGGAGTGGGCGGGCCGTGGTTCGAGCGGCTCCCGCACTTCCGTGCGGGGTTCACACCGAGCGTCGGTGCGGAGATCCAGAGCGAGTACCTCCTGCCGCGCGGCCGTGCCACGGCGGCCTTCGAGGCGCTGCGTGCACTCGGTCCGCGGATCGACCCGCTCCTGCAGGTGAGCGAGATCCGCACGGTTCCCGGAGACGACCTGTGGCTGAGCCCGGCGTACGGCCGCGACACCGTCGCGATCCACTTCACCCTCGTCCGCGAGCCCGACGCCGTGCGGCGGCTCCTGCCGGAGATCGAGGAGGCGCTGGCGCCGTTCGGGGCTCGGCCGCACTGGGGCAAGTGGTTCAGCCTCGGCGCGGACCGGATCGCCGAGCTCTATCCGCGCCTTCCCGACTTCCAGGCCCTGGCCGACAGCCGGGACCCCGACCGGTGCTTCCGCAACGCGTTCCTGGAGCGGACTGTGCTCCGCTCTTAGAGTCCTGCGCCGGCGAAGACGTCACGGCCCTTGCCGCCCTTGGCGAAGCGCATGCCGAGCTCGAGGCTGCCGACGCGCTTGAGCGTCGCACCGTGCTTGGGGTTGGACAGGATCATGTCGACGATCGCCGGCGCGGCGTCGTCCACCGGGTCGGCGAGGATGTTCATCGCCTTGCGCACCCTGGCAAAGCCCTCCGGCCCCAGCTCGCGGGCCTCTCGGATCATGCCGTCTGTGACGACGACTCCCGGGCTGACCGACGCGATGCGGACGGGGCCGCCCGCGGTCTCGCGCACCAGAGCATCGGTGAACGCCCGCAGGCCGCGCTTGGTCGAGCCGTACACGGTCATGCCGGGCCGGATCTTGCCGTCCGACCCGCCACCGAGGATGTTGACCAGCTGGCCGTGCCCCTGGGCGGTCATGCCGCGTACGGCGACACGGCTGCCGAGGATCGTGCCGACCATGTTGGAGGTGACCATCTCGACGATCCAGTCGGGGCGCAGGTCGACGACCGGGTGGACCGTACGCGCGACGCCGGCGTTGTTGATCCAGAGGTCGATGGTGTCGAGCTGGGCGGCCGCTGCATCCCACAGGGCCTGGACGGCGGCCGGGTCCGAGACGTCGCACCCGATGCCGAGCACCCGACCGGGGGCATCGGCCTCCTCGAGCCGCTTCACCGCCTCGGTGACCGAGTCTTCCCGTCGGCCGGTGACCACGACGTCGTAGCCGCGTGACCGCAGCTCCCGAGCCAGGCCGAAGCCGATCCCTTTGCTGCTGCCCGTGATCACCGCGGTCGCCATGAGTTGAAACGTATATGATAGGAACAGCGTTCCGCTAGGGGGTCGTGCCCAGGGTGGAGAGTCCGGTGACGACCACGTCGAGCAGCGCGTCGAAGCTCGCGTCGAGGTCGGCGGGGAGACGGAAGCCCCGGTCGAGCTCCAGGCTCACGAATCCGTGCACGGCGGACCGGAGGATGCGCACGGCGTCGACGAGGTGGTCGTCCGCGACGTCGGCGCCGCGGACGACGGCCGCGAGGATCGCCACCGCATCCCCGCCCGCGCGGGCGAGCGCGGCGTCCGCCGGGTCGTCAGGGTCCGCGGGGACCTGCACCGCGGCGTACCGGCCGGGGTGCTCGCGGGCGTAGTCGCGCATGGCGTGACCGAGCGACCGGATCGCCTCGGGCCCGGAGCGGCCGACGGTCGCCTGGCTCGTGAGGCGTACGAGGTCGCCCACCGCGTGCACCCCTACCTCCCGACGCAGGTCGGCGAGAGACGCGACGTGCTTGTAGAGGCTGGGCGTCGAGACGCCCGCGGCCGACGCGACGGACGCGAGGGTGAGGTCGGCGAACCCCGTACGGCCGCCGGCGTCGACCACGTCGAGCGCGATGGCGACGACCCGGTCGTGGTTGAGGCCGGCCCTAGGCATCGGTGCCGCTGGTGGTGGAGGCGAGGAACGGCAGCAGGACCGCGAGGACCTCGTCGGCGGCCTGCAGCTGCGGATAGTGACCGACCTCTTCGAGCACGACTCCGTCGGCGTCGACCGTCTCGCGGGCGTACGCGAGCTCGGCCGCGGCGTCGGAGAAGTCGGGGTCGGCGGAGCCGAAAACGGCGAGCACGGGAGTGTGGACGTCGGAGAGGCGCCGCTCCGCCTGACGGTGGTCGAGAGCGACCGCGAGGCGACGCAGCGAGCGCAGCCGCGCACGGTCGCGGTACGTCGCGCGGAGCGTCGCGAGCCGCTCGTCGAGACCTGGCGTCGGGCGACCCTTGCTCAGCGCCGACCGGACGTACCACGTCCAGAAGGCGCCGCCCCACGGCCACGCGAAGACGGCGCGATAGACGAGCCGCAGCAGGGCGGCCACCGCCGGGGACGCCGCCTCGCGGTAGAAGCCGGCGAGAGTGACCACACCGTTGACCAGGTCAGGCCGGTCGGCCGCGGCGATGACGGCGGCCGACCCGCCCATCGAGCTGCCGACCAGGACCGCGGGGCCGGCCGCGAGGTGCTCGACGAGCGCGACGAGGTCGGAGGCGGTGACCGCGTCGCCGTACGAGCGGAAGCCGGTGTCGGAGTCGCCGTGGCCGCGCAGGTCGGTGACGACGACGCGGTAGCCGGCCTCGACGAGGACGGGCACGAGGAGCGCGTACGTCGCTCTGACGTCACCCATGCCAGGGACGAGGACGACGAGCGGCCCGTGTCCGGAGTCGGTGTAGGTGATCCGACCCTCGGGGAGGGCAAGGTGATGAAGGGTCTCAGACGGTAATTGGCTCATGCTCTTCACCGTACGGCTAATGTCCTTAACTTTCAAGGCCGACGACAGCCCGCAACCACCACACCAGGAGTCCTCACATGACTGTTCGCCCGTACGACGCGGTGCTCTGCGACATCGACGGCGTGCTTCGACACTGGCCTGCTGCCGACGACATCGACACCAGTCACGGGCTTCCCGCGGGCACACTCGCGAAGGTGGCCTTCGCCCCGTCACGCCTGCACCCTGCGACCACCGGAGCGATCACCGACGAGCACTGGCGCTCACTCGTGACCGCAGACCTCGCGGAGATCTGCGGATCGACCGAACGCGCCCATGCCGTGGTCGACGACTGGTCCGGCCTGGTTCCCGTCGTCGACCACGAGGTTGCGTCCCTCCTCCGCCAGGCACGCTCGGTCGCGACCGTCGCCCTGGTATCCAACGCGACCACCCGGCTGGAGCGGGACCTTGTCCAGCAAGGGCTCGACGACCTCGCCGACACCGTGGTGAACACCTCTCGCGTCGGCCACATCAAGCCTGACCCCCGCGTCTACTTCCTGGCCGCCGAACGGGTGGGCACCCCGGTCCACCGCTGCTTGTTCATCGACGACACCACCGCCAACGTCACCGCAGCCCACGAGGTCGGGATGACTGCCCTGCGCTACCAGAAGATCGACGATCTCCGCGGTGCCCTGGCGCCGCTCCTCGGCACAGCGTCAGGCACGCAGCACACGTGATCTGCCGGGTCACTCGACCCAGGTCGTGCCCTCCTGGAAGATCAGCTCGCCTTCCTCGACCGACAGCGAGTCCTCGGGCCACTCGTCGGGGTCGGTCGGCAGGAGGCCCTCGTTGGCGACGGCGA
The DNA here is from genome assembly GCF_019550855.1 of Mumia sp. zg.B21. Classification (NCBI taxonomy): domain Bacteria; kingdom Bacillati; phylum Actinomycetota; class Actinomycetes; order Propionibacteriales; family Nocardioidaceae; genus Mumia; species Mumia sp. zg.B21. The sequence goes on from NZ_JAHWCJ010000002.1 coordinate 241,214, forward strand.
GCGTCACCTGGGCGACGGGCACGATGCCGGCCGTCTCGCCGAGCGCGCTCCAGCCGCCGAGGCCGTTGCTGTGCGCGAGTGCATAGAGGGCCTCGCCGAGGTCCGTCACCGGGCCGTCGATCTCGTCGGGCGAGGCCTTCTGCGCCACGCTGCCGGCAGCGACGACCGCCTGCGGGTCGGTGATGCGGTAGTCCATGCGCTGGAGCACCGTCACGCCCGTCACCCGCTGCCCGGTGAGCGGGCTGCCGTCGTGGTCGTGGTCGTGCGTGGCCTCCTCGTCACCGTCCTCCTCGATGATCGCGAAGGGCGGGAACGTCCCGCTGTAGTCGTACTGCGCCTCGTCGTACGCCTCGAGCGCCGCGGCGAGCGCCTCCTTGGCGGCGGTGATGGTGGGGACGTCGGCATCGGATCCCGCCGCGGCGACCGCGACGGCATGGGTGCGCAGGGCGGAGCTGAGGGCTTCGGCGGCGCGGACGAACTCGTCCTTCGCCTCGTCGGTCCAGCGGTCCTGGCCAGGGTTCTCGGGCTGCTCGTCGGTCATGCTCGGATGGTATCGCCGGGTGGTTTCGGCCAGCGCGGCTCGTGCTCCGCGGGAGCCCCGCGGCACCGAGCGTCAGTCGGCGTCGCTGACCCGCCCGCGGTTCGACTTCGTCTGTGCACGGCGGCGTTTGGCCTCGATCCGGCGGCGCTTCGACCCGCGGGTCGGCTTCGTCGCGACGCGCGGGCGCGGAGGTGGCGCCAGGGCCGTACGCAGGCGTGCGGCGAGGCGTTCGCGTGCGGCGACGCGGTTGCGCAGCTGCGAGCGGTGCTCCGACGCGGTCACGCTGATGCGGCTCGACCCGATCACCGACACCAGGCGGTCGCGCTGCTGCGGTGACAGCACCTCCGACGTCGCGGCGTCGAACACGACCTCGACGCGGCTGTCGGTCGTGTTGACCGACTGTCCGCCAGGCCCGGGCGACCGCGAGAACCGCTCCTCGATCTCGCGCTCGGGCACCACGAGCCCCCCGGGGATGCCGGGACCCGGGGGTACGACGAGAGGGCCGCCCACCCCTGGGGTCACGCCGACCGCCTTCCCCACTCGATCAACGGGCAGGTGTCCATCACCATCGCGAGACCCGCGGCCCGGGTCCGCTCGAACGCGGCCACGTCGATCACACCCAGCTGGAACCACACGGCCCGCGCCCCGGTGGCCACCGCCTGGTCCGCGAAGGGTCCTGCTGCCTCCGAGCGCCGGAAGACGTCTACGACGTCGATCGGGAACGGCACGTCGGACAGCGTCGCGTAGCCCTGCTCGCCCAGCACCGTGGGTGCGTCGGGGTGGATGGGGACGATGCGCTTGCCACGCGTCTGCATGACCTTCGCCACCTGGAAGGCGGTACGGGAGGGGTCGCCGGAGAGCCCGACCACGGCCCACGTCTTGAGCTCGTCGAGCATCAGCGAGATCGCGGCCGGGTCCTGCCAGTCACTGTCCATGAGGTCGACGTTAGCGCCGGGGTGACCGCCTCGCCCGAGGTCGGGGCCGACGTGTAGAACACCTCTGTGACCTCACGTACGGCGCGACGCCTCCTGGCCGCTGCAGCGGCCCTCCTCGTCCTTCCCGCCTGCGGCCCTGTGGAGGTGGAGACCGGCACCGAGCAGGCGGCCCAGGCGGTGACGACCACGGCGGCTCCCCCTGCCGGGAAGCCGGCGGAGCAGGTTGCCGACCAGGTCACCAAGGCGCGGGCGATGCTCGGCCGCCTCCAGGTCGCCGGTCGCGCTCCGAAGACGGGCTACGACCGCGTCGGACGCTTCGGTCAGGCCTGGGCCGACGTCACCCGGAGCGGGTGCGGCACCCGCGACAACATCCTGAGCCGCGACCTCCAGGACGTGAGCAAGCGCAACAAGTGCGTCGTCGTCGGTGGACGCCTGGCGGACCCCTACACCGGCACCACCATCACGTTCCGCAAAGAAGACGCGAGCGCCGTGCAGATCGACCACGTCGTGCCGCTCTCGCTCGGCTGGCAGCTCGGTGCGCAGCAGTGGCCGGTGGGCAAGCGCGTGACCTTCGCCAACGACCCGATCAACCTGATGGCGGTCGACGGTCCGACGAACTCCAGCAAGTCCGACTCCGGCCCCGACGCGTGGCTCCCTCCCAACAAGGCCTACCGCTGCACCTACGTCGTGCGTTTCACCCGGGTCGCCGCCGCCTACGAGATGCGGGTCACGCAACCGATGAAGGACGCGATCAGCCGCATCCTCGACGGCTGCACACGCGTCGACGGCACGCCCGCCGACCTGAAGCCGCTGCCGACGTCGACGTGGGCGTACGCCGCGAAGTTCGCCGGAGGCACCGCTGGAGACGCGGGCGCCCCGACGAGCGCCGCACCACCGGCGGCCAAGGGGCCGAGCGTGGCGCCGACGGGGAAGTCGTGCCCGGCGAAGGCGCCGATCAAGGGCAACGTCCCCGACGGCGGCGGCGCACGCATCTTCCACGAGCCGGGCAGCCGCTCGTACGCGGTCACCGTCCCCGAGGCGTGCTTCGCCACAGCGGCCGACGCGCAGGCCGCGGGGTTCCGCGCGCCACGCTGAGCCCGCGGGCAGGTGCGGCTGTGCCACGATGCGCGCATGGCTGTCGATCCCCGCGGTGCCGACCTCAAGCGCTACCTCGCCGACGACCCCGGGGGTCCGGTGACCATGCTCAACCTCCTGCGCTTCCGGGAGGGTGGGCGCGAGCTGTACGCCAGGTACGCCGCGGCGCTCGAGGAGACGTTCCTCCCCCGCTACGGCGGTGAGGTCCTGTACGCCGGCGACGGGGCGACTCCCCTGGTCGCCGAGGACGGGCAGGCCTGGGACGCGGTCGCGCTCGTGCGCTATCCCTCGCGCGAGGAGTTCAGCCGCATGGTCGCCGACGAGGACTACCAGAAGGTCACGCAGTGGCGTACGGACGCGCTCGAGGAGGCCGTGCTCCAAGCGACCGCGGAGTGGCCCGCGCGCGCCTGACCCGGCCCTCGGTCAGCTGTTCACGGCCGCGATCTCGGCGTCGCTGCGCAGGATGCAGAACTCGTTGCCCTCCGGGTCGGCGAGGACCAGCCACCCTCCACCGTCGGGCTTGCGCAGGTCGTCGAGCGCGGTCGCGCCGAGCGCCAGCACGCGCTCGATCTCCTCGTCGCGCGTGCGGTCGGTCGGTCGGAGGTCCAGGTGGATGCGGTTCTTGACTTCCTTGCCCTCGGGGACCTCGATGAAGAGCAGCGGTCCGGCTCCCGCGCTGCCGTCGCTGGGCGGCACGATCATGCACTCGTCGTGGCCCGGCTCGTTGGGATCGCCCGGCACGTCGGTGTAGCCGGTCAGCACCTGCTTCCACCACTCGGACTGGGCGTAGGCGTCGTGGGCGTCGATGCTCGTGTGCGAGATGCGGCAAGACATACGAGGACCGTAGTGTCGTCGCTGTTCACGGTCGAACGGGTTTGGCCACAGGGGTAGGCATCCCCTCCGCTCTCTGCTGTGCTGTCGACATGACTCCGACCTCGCGAGGTGGCGGCCTCGAGGCGATCGAGACCGCGTCCGTCGACGAGCTCCGTGCCCTCCAGCTCGAGCGGCTGAAGACCTCGATCCGTCGCTGCTACGACCACGTGCCGCACTACCACGCGTCTCTCACCGAGGCCGCCGTTCATCCCGACGACATCCGCACGCTGGACGACCTCGCCCGGGTCCCGTTCACGACGAAGGCCGACCTGCGCGACAACTACCCGTTCGGGATGTTCGCCGTGCCCCGCGAGGATGTCGTCCGCATCCACGCCTCCTCGGGGACGACGGGCCGACCGACCGTCGTGGGCTACACGCGCGGTGACCTCGACGTGTGGGCCACGGTCGTCGCACGCAGCATCTACGCCGCGGGTGGCCGGCCCGGCAACGTCCTCCACAACGCGTACGGCTACGGGTTGTTCACCGGCGGGCTCGGCGCGCACGCGGGGGCGGAGAGGCTCGGTTGCACCGTCGTCCCCGTCTCCGGCGGGATGACCGAGCGGCAGGTCCGCCTGATCGAAGACTTCCGGCCCACGATCATCATGGTGACTCCCTCGTACATGCTCGCGATCGTGGACGAGATGGTCCGTCAGGGCGTCGATCCCCGGGCGACGTCTTTGGAGGTCGGCATCTTCGGTGCCGAGCCGTGGACCGACGAGATGCGCCGCGAGCTCGAGGAGATCCTCGGCCTGACGGCCGTCGACATCTACGGGCTGTCCGAGGTGATCGGTCCCGGGGTGGCGATGGAGTGTGCCGAGACCCAGGACGGGCTCCACGTGTGGGAGGACCACTTCTATCCCGAGATCGTCGACCCGTTCACCGACGAGGTCCTTCCCGACGGCGAGGAGGGAGAGCTCGTGCTGACCTCCCTGACCCGAGAGGCGATGCCGGTCCTGCGCTACCGCACCCGTGACCTGACGCGGCTCCTCCCGGGGACGGCTCGGACCATGCGGCGGATCGAGAAGATCACGGGGCGCAGCGACGACATGATCATCCTCCGCGGGGTGAACGTCTTCCCGACGCAGATCGAGGAGCTTCTCCTTCGGACGGCCGAGCTGTCGCCGCACTTCCAGTGCGTCCTTGGACGCGACGGGCGCATGGATGTGATGACAGTCGTCGTCGAGCACCGCCACGGGGTGGCGAGCGACGCGGCGCACGGTGCCGGTGAACGCGTCCGTTCTCAGGTGAAGGACACCATCGGCGTGACCGTCGAGATGAGGGTCGTGGCTCCCGACACGATCGAGCGCTCGGTGGGCAAGATGCGTCGAGTCGTGGACCGGCGCCGCGACCGCTGAGGATCACCGGGCGTGCCACGCCGCCCTCCAGAAGTCCTCGAACACCGCGGTCGGCTCGGGCGAGGACCACATCTGGTTGACGAGCAGGATGCCCACGACGTCGGCGGCAGGGTCGACCCAGAACGTCGACCCCAGCCCGCCGTCCCAGCCGTACGCCCCCGCACGGCGGCCGTCGTGGAGGTCGGTCGTCTTCACCCCGAAGCCGAGCCCCCACCCCGAGGTGTCGTCGGCTTCGATCCTGCCGACGCGCGGGCGGACCGCCTCGGTCAGCACCTCGGTGGACACCACGCGGCTCCCGTCGTCGGCCACTCCGCCGGCGCGGAGCATCCGCGCAAGCGCGTACAGGTCCGTCACGGTCGAGACCAGCCCGTCACCGGCGTTGGGGAAGGCCGGCGGTCGCGACCACTGACCGTCGCTCCCGTCGTACGGCACCGCCGGCGCACCTGCTTGGGACGGGAGCCAGAGCGGCCCCAGCGTCCCGATCTCCCCGGGACCGACGTCGAAGCCGGTGCGCGTCATCCCGCACGGCTCGAGAACCCGTGCGCCGAGGACGTCGGGCAACGGCGCCCTCGCGGCGCGCGCGACGAGAACCCCCAGCACCTCGCTCCCCGAGTGGTAGAGCCACCGCTCGCCCGGCTGGTACGACAGCGGGACGGAGCCGACGGCCCGCATCCACGTGTCCGGATCGGGGTTCGCCTGTGGGGCAGGCGGTCCGGACTGGAGCCCGAGTGCTCCGAGCGCGGACAGGACAGGCCCAGGGAACGGTCCGGTGAAGTCGAGACCGATCCCGAGCCGCAGCTCGAGCACGTCGCGAACCGTGATCGAGCGCCGCGCGGGCACGGTGTCGTCGAGCGGCCCGGCCGGGTCGCGCAGCACCTGGCGGTCGGCCAGCTCTGGGAGCCAGCGCTCGACGGGGGCGTCGAGGTCGAGGGTGCCGTCGTCGATCAGCGTGAGCGCGGCCACCGCCACGACGGGCTTGGTGACCGAGGAGATCCGAAAGACGGTGTCGGTACGGACGGGGGTCGGGTCGTCCGGTCCGTACGACCCGTGTGCACCGAGCGCGACCTCCTCGCCGCGGGCGACCAGCCACGCGAGCCCGGGCGGGTCCTCGCGTTCGACGTGAGGACGGACGGCTTCGGTGATGCGGGTCTGGAGGTCCACGGGGTTCCCTTCTCGGACGGTCGCAGCACCGACCGGCTCGGGACGCCGAACTCATCGGCGCCGACACCCCACGGCCGGACGCCGAAGGGCGGGCCGTCAGGATCGACGGCCCGCCACGGCGGGATCACGGAGTCAGACGTGGATCAGGACGTCGGGCTCCAGATCCCGATCTTGTTGTTCTCGAAGCTCGAGAACGTGATGTCGTTGGTGCCGTCGCGGTCGAGGTCGGCGATCTTGGCGCCGCCGGCCTGCCCCCAGCCTTCCGACTCGGGCAGCACGTGCTGCTGGAAGGTGCCCGGGGCCGTCTGCTCGAGCCAGTAGAGGCGGAACGCCCCGTCGCCGGACACCGCGAGGTCGAGGTCGCCGTCGCCGTCGATGTCGCCGAATCCCGTCTTGCCGGGCGCCGCCTGCCCCGGGCGTGGGCTCGCCGTGAAGTCGGCGCCCGGGTCGACGCCGGCGGCCAGCGGAGCAACCGTCCAGGGGGTGCGGGGGTCGGCTCCCGGGGTCATGAGGAAGACGTCGGGCTTGGCGCGGAGGAACACCGGGGGCCCGGGGTTGCCGGGCGTCGTGTTCGTGTGGTTCACGCCGACCCAGCGATCGGTCCCGTCGCCGAACAGGTTCTCGACGCGGTGGATGCTGAACGACGGTCCCTGCCCGCGGCTGATCTCGTGCATCACGAAGTCGGACGCGGTGAGGCCGTCGGCGGCGTCGCCGACCCGCTCGAACCAGACGAACGACGCCTCGCCGGTGGGCGGCCCGAGCACCGCAGGGCTCACCCCGAAGTACTGCGCCGACGCGACGTCGAGGTCACCGTCTCCGTCGACGTCGGTGACCACCGGGCTGCTTCCGCCGCGGTCGGCCAGGGTGACGGGAGCGGCGAACCTGCCCTTGCCGTCGCCCTTGAAGAACTGCAGCGCGACGACGTCGTCGGTCGTGTCGGAGGCGTTGAAGCCCTGTTCGCCGACCGTGACGAGATCCTTGCGTCCGTCGCCGTCGAAGTCCACGTGCTGGAGGTCGTGATAGGCGAACGGGCTGTCGGTGAGGATGTCGTGACGCTTCCAGTCGCGCAGCCGGGCGCGGCACTCCTTGAGCTGCGAGGCGCCACGGGAGGCGACGACGCACTTCGCGAGCGCGAGGACCTCACGGACGCTGCGCGGGGTGTCGCGGTTCTCCCACCAGGTCAGCGAGCCGCGGCTGAATCCCATGCCGCTGTCCCAGAAGTAGCCCGCGGGCTGGATGACGTCGACGTCACCGTCTCCGTCGACGTCGGCGAGCGTCGGCTCGCTCGGGAAGATGATCCCGTCGGACGGCTCGATCACCGGAGTGGTCTTCCAGGTGTCGACGCCTCCGCCGCGCCGGCGGCCGGCGTTCGTGTAGAGCGTGACGCTGCCCGGCTCGGGGAGTGCGGCCGGTCCTTGCATGGTGAGAGCCCCATAGGTGGTCGACACCAGCTCCGGGCGCGGGTCACCGACCACGTCGCCGACGGCGGTGAAGGCCGGGCCGACGGCGTCCTCGGTGACGAGGGTGCGGGTGAACTCGGGCGGCTCGGCCATCGCCGGCGAGAGACTGGCCGCCACCACGGCGACGGACGTCGTCACCAGCGCTACGGCGGTCGCGGTCGTACGTGCGGGGGTACGCATGGGCGCTGCTCCTCGGTGATCGCTGTTCCCATTAATGGAACACCGTTTCGATCTGCCGTGAACTGTCGCACACAGAGGCGCGCCCCGTCGAGACCCGTTGTCACGGAAGATCGAGAAGGAGCAGGTGCTGTCAGGCGTCCCAGGTCTTCGCGACCAGCGTCAGGACGTCGTACGTCGCGACCGGCTCGCTGTGGCGGTTCGTCACCTGTGCGTCCCACCGAACCTCGCCGTAGTCGGCCGTCGTGCGCGGGGTGATCTCCTTGACGGTGAGCGTCACCGCGATCGCGTCGTCGGCCTTGACCGGGGTGAGGAAACGCAGGTTGTCGACGCCGAAGTTGGCCAGCACCGGCCCTGGGTCAGGGTCGACGAAGAGACCGGCGGCGAGCGACACCAGGAGATAGCCGTGCGCCACGATGCCGCCGAAGAGCGGGTTCGCCGCCGCGGCCTCCTCGTCGGTGTGGGCATAGAACGTGTCGCCGGTGAGTGCCGCGAACGCGTCGATGTCCTCCCGCGTCACCGTCCGTGGCTCCGAGGCGATCGTGTCGCCGACGCGCAGGTCGGCCAGGCTCTTGCGGAACGGGTGGACCGAGGCCTCCCGGCGGTCGGACCCCGGCGTCCAGCGGCCGGTGATCGCGGTGAGCATGTCCGGCGAGGCCTGGACGGCCGTGCGCTGCATGTGGTGGAGGACGCTGCGGATGCCACCCAGCTCCTCGCCCCCACCGGCCCGGCCGGGCCCGCCGTGGACGAGGACCGGGAGCGGTGAGCCGTGACCGGTCGACTCGGCGGCGTCGTCGCGGTCGAGGACGAGGATGCGGCCGTGCCACGGCGTGAGCCCGAGGGTGAGCGTGCGCGCCACGGCGGGGTCGTGGGTCACGAGCGAGCCCACCAGGCTCCCGCGACCGCGGGCCGCCAGCGCGATCGCGTCGTCGAGGCCGTCGTAGGTGAGCACCGTGCTCACCGGACCGAACGGCTCGACGTCGTGCGGCTCGGTCGCGCCATCTCGCGCCCGCAGCAGCACCGGCGCCATGAAGGCGCCGCGCTCAGCGTCGCCGTCGACGCCCTCCACGCGGTCCGGGTCGCCGTAGACGATCTCCGCGGAGCTGCGCAGCGCCTCGACGGCCTTGCGGACCTCGTCGCGCTGGGCGAGGCTCGCGAGCGGGCCCATGCGGACACCGGCATCGCGAGGGTCGCCGACCGTGACCCGCGCGAGGCGTGCGGCGATCGCGTCGACCACCGTGTCGGCCATGCCTGCCGGGACGAGGACGCGGCGGATCGCGGTGCACTTCTGGCCCGCCTTGACCGTCATCTCGGTGACGACGCCCTTCACGAAGAGGTCGAGCTCGGGGTCGTCGGCGGTGACGTCGGGGCCCAGGATGGAGCAGTTCAGGGAGTCGGCCTCGACGCCGAGCCGTACGCCGCCGGTGGCGACCGACGGGTGGGCTCGCAGCACGTTCGCCGTGTGCGCGGAGCCGGTGAAGGCGACCGAGTCCTGCGGGCCGAGCTCGTCGAGGAGCGTCCCTGCGCTGCCGGCGACGAGCTGGAGGGTGCCGTCGGGCAGGAGGCCGGACTCGATGACCCGGCGCACGAGGGCCTCGGCGACGTACGCGGTGGGGCTGGCCGGCTTCACGATCGTGGGGAGCCCCGCGAGGAAGGCGGGGGCGAGCTTCTCGAGCATCCCCCACGCCGGGAAGTTGAAGGCGTTGATCTGGACCGCGACGCCGGGACGCGACGTGAAGACGTGTTGTCCGACGAAGGTCCCGCCCTTCCCGAGGGGTTCCGGCCGACCGTCGAGGACGATCGTGTCGTTGGGCAGCTCGCGCGTGCCCTTGCTCGCGTAGGAGAAGGGGGTGCCGATGCCGCCGTCGACGTCGACCATCGCGTCACGCTCGGTGGCGCCGGCGCACGCCGACAGCCGGTAGAGCTCGTCCTTGCCGGCGCCCAGGTGCTTCGCCAGAGCCTTGAGGATCCCGGCCCGCTCGTGGAACGTGAGGCTGCGGAGCGCGGGACCGCCGACCTCGCGGGCGTACGCGACCATGGCGCCGAGGTCGAGACCGGTGCTCGAGATCGTCGCGACGACCTCACCGGTCGAGGCGTCGAGGAGTGGGCGGCCCTCGTCCGGTGCGGCGTACCAACGGCCTGCGGTGTAGCTCTCCAGCAGCGTGCTCACGTGTCCCCCTCGACGTCGTCGGCGCGGTCTTCGGTCCACGCTATTGCAGAACGATCGGTCAGTAAATGTCTGTCGTTCTTGCATCAGGCCCGCGCGCGCGCTGGCAGTGCTACCTTCCCGGGACGCGAGGTGGCAGTGGGACGATCGGAGAGCGGATGTCAGGCGAGGTCACGATCAGCGAGGACGAGGCTCGGGAGGCGCAGAGCGTCCTTGTCGACGAGTTTGGTCTCCTCTTCATGTCGCTGCTTGTCGTCACGGTGGTGCTCGGTCGACCGTGGCCCGCCGTGCTGGTGGTGGCGGCACTCGCGCCGATGCTGCAGGTTGGCTCGGTCTGGGCGCTTCTTGCCGGTCACGTTCGGATGCACTCGGTGCTGTCCAAGGGCGTGTATGCCCTTTTCTTCCTCGGATTCCTCCTCTTCGTCGTGCTCGACGTGACGTCGCCGGCGCCCAACTCGCTGAGCGATGTGGTCCGTGTCATCGGGGCGGGTGTCCTCGTTGTCGCCGGCGTGGCGTACTGGAAGCTGTCGGGACCTGTCGCGAGAGCGCTCCTGAAGGACGAGACGGTCGTCCGCAACGTTCTCGCCGACTGACCGACAGGCCCAGAACGGGCGCCGCCTCCCGGCGGGGATTGCCTTCACGGCGACGGTGTGTCACGATTTACAGACCGATCGGTCAGTAATGTGCGAACCGGAGGCACCATGACGACGACGGTCGACGAGGCGCAGCTCCTCGAGGACTTCGAGCACACCGTGGCCCAGCACGACCGCATCGAGCCGCGCGACTGGATGCCCGAGCGCTACCGCAAGACGCTCGTACGGCAGATCGCGCAGCACGCGCACTCCGAGATCATCGGGATGCAGCCGGAGGGCAACTGGATCACGCGGGCTCCGTCTCTGCGTCGCAAGGCGATCCTGCTCGCGAAGGTGCAGGACGAGGCCGGTCACGGGCTGTACCTCTACTCAGCGACGGAGACGCTCGGGGTCTCCCGCGACGAGCTCACCCAGATGCTCCTGGAGGGGCGCCAGAAGTACTCCTCGATCTTCAACTACCCGACGCTCTCGTACGCCGACGTCGGCACGATCGGCTGGCTGGTCGACGGCGCCGCCATCTGCAACCAGGTGCCGCTGTGCCGGACGTCCTACGGCCCGTACGGGCGGGCGATGATCCGGATCTGCAAGGAGGAGTCGTTCCACCAGCGGCAGGGCTACGAGCTCCTGATGACGATGATGCGCGGCACCGACGAGCAGCGCGCGATGGTCCAGGAGTCGGTCGACCGCTTCTGGTGGCCGTCGCTGATGATGTTCGGTCCGCCCGACGACCAGTCGCCCAACACGGCGCAGTCGATGGCGTGGGGCATCAAGCGCGACACCAACGACGACCTGCGCCAGAAGTTCGTCGACATGACCGTGCCGCAGGCCGAGGCGCTCGAAGTCACCCTTCCCGACCCCGAGCTCGCCTGGAACGCCGATCGTGGGCACTACGACTTCGGCTCTCCCGACTGGGAGGAGTTCGCGCAGGTGGTCGGTGGCAACGGACCGTGCAACGCCCAGCGGATCGCGCATCGCCGACGTGCCCACGACGAGGGCGCGTGGGTCCGTGAGGCCGCGATGGCCTTCGCGGCGAAGCAGGAGGACGCGTGAGCGGGGTCAAGAGCGAGTGGCCGTTGTACGAGGTGTTCGTCCGCGGCAAGCGAGGCCTCAACCACGTCCACGTCGGCTCCCTGCACGCCGCCGATGACGAGATGGCGGTGCGGCACGCGCGCGACGTCTACACCCGGCGCAACGAGGGCGTAAGCATCTGGGTCGTCCGTGCCGACGCGATCACCGCGTCGAGTCCCGACGAGAAGGACCCGCTGTTCGCCCCGAGCGGTGACAAGGTCTATCGGCACCCCACGTTCTACGACATCCCCGAGGACGTCCCGCACCTGTGAGGAGGTGAGCATGTCCCACGATCCCGAGACCTCGACGCAGACCAGCCCGTACGAGGACCTCTACGGCGGTGGCGACGCCGCGCACTGGGCCTTCGGCACCGGGTTCGAGGACCCGCTCGCCGGCCTCGGGGCGGGCGCGGCGGCGGCCGTGCCGGAGGGCGTCTCGCCGCGCGACCTCGCAACCTACTCGCTGATGCTCGCCGACGACGCGCTCGTGATGTCGCACCGGCTCTCGCAGTGGTGCAGCAACGCTCCCGACCTCGAGGACGACGTCGCCCTCGCGAACATCGCGCTGGACCTGCTCGGCCAGGCCCGTCTGCTGCTGACCCGCGCGTCCGCCGCCGACCCGGCCGTCGTCCCGACACTCCCGGAGGGGTCACCGGTGCCGGCCGAGGACGCGCTCGCCTACTTCCGCGGCGACCAGGACTTCCTCAACGTGCGGCTCGTCGAAGGCGAGGACACCGACTTCGCCGAGGCGGTGGTGCGGCTCCTGCTCTTCGCGACCTGGCGGCTGGCGCTGCTGTCACGGCTGCGCGACAGCAGCGACCCCGTCCTCGCCGCGGTCGCCTCGAAGGGCGTCAAGGAGATGACCTACCACCGGGACTACGCCGGACGCTGGTTCGTGACGCTGGCCCAGGGCACGGAGGGGTCGCGTGCCCGTCTCCTCGCCGCTCTGGACCGGCTGTGGCCGATGCGGCCAGAGCTCACCGAGGGGCACGCGGTGGAGAGCCGCCTCGCGCAGTGCGGCGTCGGCGTCGACCCGACGACGGTCGGCGACGAGGTCGACGACGTCCTCGGGCAGGTGTTCGCCGCCGCCGACGTCGCACGTCCCGACGCAGCGGGACTGGCCGGCGTGCAAAGGCGGACCGGCCGCGACGGGTTGCACACCGAGGCGTTCGGCCGGATGCTCGCCGAGATGCAGGTCGTGGCGCGGGCCCACCCGAGAGGGCGGTGGTGATCATGGTGTCGACCCGCGCCGCTGGCCCGACGTCGGGGCACGCCGCGTACGAGGTCGTCCGGCGCGTCACCGATCCCGAGATGCCCATGCTCACCCTCGACGACCTGGGAGTCCTGCGGGGCGTCGAGATCGGCGGCGACGGCCGGGTCGTCGTACGCCTCACTCCGACCTACTCGGGCTGCCCGGCCGTCGCCACGATGCGCGACGACCTGGTCCGGAGCCTCCACGAGGCAGGGTTCGCCGACGTCCACGTCGAGCTGGTGCTCTCCCCCGCCTGGTCGAGCGACTGGATCACCGCGCGAGGACGCGAGGCTCTCGCCGAGCACGGACTGTCCGTGCCCGGATCCGCGCTCCGCCACGACGGCCCCGTCCCCCTCACCCTCGCGCCGGTACGGCGGGCCGTCACCTGCCCGCGCTGCGGATCGGCGTCGACGGAGGTCTCGTCGGAGTTCGGCCCGACGCCGTGCACCGCGCTCTATCGGTGCCAGACGTGCTGGGAGCCGTTCGAGCACGTCAAGGAGATCTGATGACGGTGACAACACCGGCACCCCCCCAGCGCCGTACCGCCCGCTTCCACCCGCTGCCCGTCGCGGACGTGGAGCGGCTGACCGACGACGCGGTGGCGGTGACATTCGCGGTGCCTGCGGACCTCGCCGACCAGTTCGCGTTCGCCGCCGGTCAGTCGGTCACCCTGCGCCGCGTCGTCGAGGGCCGTGAGGAGCGCCGGTCGTACTCGATCTGTGCCCCTGTCGGCGCCGCCCTCCGGATCGGTGTGCGCGAGATCCCGGACGGACTGTTCTCGCGCTGGCTGTCCCGAGAGGTCGGACCGGACACGGTCATCGACGTGCAGACCCCGACCGGGAGCTTCCGCGCCGACCCGGACCGAGGCGGCCGGCACCTGTGCATCGCCGCTGGGTCGGGCATCACGCCGATGTTGTCCATCGCGAGCACCGTCCTCACCCACCCGGACGCGTCGGTCACCCTCCTGTACGGCAACCGCACCACGACCACGGTGATGTTCGCCGAGGAGCTCGCGGACCTCAAGGACCGGTACGGCGCTCGGCTCGAGCTGGTGCACGTGCTGTCGCGAGAGCCCCGTGACGTCGAGCTCTTCTCCGGCCGGCTGGACGCCGCCCGACTCCGACAGCTCCTCACCCTTCTCGTGCCGGTGAGCGACGTCGACCACGCGTGGGTGTGCGGACCGCACCCGATGCTCCTCGACGCCCGGGCCGTCCTCACCGAGCTCGGCGTGCCGCCCGAGCGGGTCCACGCCGAGCTCTTCTACGTCGACGAGCCGCCTCCGGAGGTGCAGCGCGTCGATGCCGTCGTCGACGGCGCGACCAGCGAGGTGACCGTCGTCCTCGACGGACGGCGCACGACGACCACCGTGCCGCGGGCGACCACCGTGCTCGAGGGGGTCCAGCAGGTGCGCGCGGACCTGCCGTTCGCGTGCAAGGGCGGGGTGTGCGGGACCTGCCGGGCGATGCTGTGCGACGGCGAGGTGGAGATGCGGCGCAACTACGCCCTCACTCCCGAGGAGCTCGAGCGGGGGTTCGTGCTGACCTGCCAGTCCCGGCCGGTCGCCGACAGCGTGACCGTGGACTTCGACGCGTGAGCGAGGCGATGTGGGAGGCCGACGAGGCGAGCCGAGCGCTCGGGATGAGGCTTGAGGAGCTGCAGCCCGGCAGCGCCCGGGTGTCGATGGAGGTGCGTGAGGACATGGTCAACGGGCACGACCTGTGCCACGGTGGCCTCGTCGCGACGCTCGCCGACAGCGCCTTCGCGCTCGCCTGCAACGGCGACGGCACGCCCACCGTCGCCGCGGGATTCGACATCACGTTTCTCGAGCCCGCCCGCCACGGCGACACGCTCGTCGCCGAGGCGTCGCAACGGTCACAGCGAGGACGGTCGGGGGTCTACGACGTGACGGTACGCCGCCGGTCCGACGCGACGGTGGTCGCGGAGTTCCGCGGGCGCAGCCGCACCCTCGGCCCCACGCCCGGGCGCTGAGCCGGGCACGTCACCGCGACGCGCGGGTCACGGGCGTACGGCGAGCCCGTCGAAGGCCAGCGTCGCGACCGCGTCGGCCAGAACCTGCGCGTCGACCGGACCATCCGGCCGGTACCACTCGACGAGCGAGTTCACCGTGCCGAAGATGAGCCTGCTGATCAGGTCCGGTGCGATGTCGCTGCGCAGCGACCCGTCGTCGACGGCCTCCTGGACGAGCGCCGCCAACCGCTCGTCGATCTGACGTCGGCGGGCGAGCGCACGGAGCTCGACCTCGCTGTTGCCGTGTACGCGCAACAGCAGGGTCACCGACGGCAGGTGAGCCACCAGCACCGCCACGCTCTCCCGCACCGCCGTGCGCAGGCGCTCGTACGCCGAGCCGTCCTGCGGCCGGGACGCCTCGTCGATCACGGCCTCGAGACTGTCGAGCGCCTCGTCGAGCGCGAGGGCGAGAAGGTGCTCCTTGCTGGGCACGTGGTGGTAGATCGCGGACTTGGTCAGACCGAGCTCGCGGGCGAGGTCACCCACGCTGGTGGCGTCGTACCCCTGCCGGATGAAGACGTCGATCGCCCGCCGCAGCACCGTCTCCTGGTCGTAGCCGGGGCGCCCGCGGCGGGGGCTGCCCTGCGTCGACCCGGTCGCCATGGTCCCAGCGTCTCACGCCCGTACGCCCGCGTGTCCCCGTGCTCACCACCCTCGGCCCCCCTAGTGTGCGAGACATGACGGATCTTGCAGGAGCCATCACCTCGGCGGCGAGAACCGCGTGGTGGATCGTCGTCGTCCGAGGACTCCTCGCCGTCGTCCTCGGCATCGTCGCGCTGGTCTGGCCCGGACCGACCGCCCGCGTGATCATCGTGCTGTTCGGCGTCTGGGCGCTGGTTGACGGCATCATCGCCCTCGTCAGCATCATCACCGGGGGCGGCCGGTCGTGGGGGTGGCTGCTGCTCGAGGGCGTCCTCGGCATCGCTGCCGGCATCATCGCCTTCCGCGCGCCGGTGACGGTGGCTCTCGCGCTCGTCCTCCTGATCGCCTTCTGGTCGATCATGATCGGCGTGCTCGAGATCTCGGGATCCCTCCAGGTCCGTCAGGTCCCCGGCAGCGGGTGGGGTTGGCTGCTCGCCTCCGGTGTCGTCTCGATCGTCTTCGGCATCCTGCTCTTCGTCTGGCCCGATCTCGGCTTCGCGACGCTCATCACCCTGATCGGCATCTACGCCCTGGCGCTCGGCGTGGTCTGGCTGATCACGGCCTTCATGATCCGCAAGGACCTGAAGGCGCTCGCGTAGGCCCCTGGACGCCAACGCCCCACGCTGCGACCAGGGCCGTGGGGCGTTGTGCTGGACGGGTCGCGACGCGACGTCGTCAGCCGTACAGACGGACCGGCATTGACTCCACGCCGTAGACGATCGAGCGCTGCCGGAACCTGAGCTCGCGCGGGTCGCACGCGAGCGTCATGTCGGGGAAGCGGCGGAAGAGGCGGGGGTAGGCCGAGCGCAGCTCCATGCGCGCGAGCTCCGCACCGACGCAGCGGTGGAACCCGTGACCGAACGCGACGTGCGACACGGGCCAGTCGCGATGAGGGTTGAAGTTCTCGAGGTCGGGGCCGCCGGTGCGGTGGTCGCGGTTGGCGCCGGACAACGAGCACACGACCACGTCGCCCTTGGCGATGCGCTCGCCGAAGAGGTCGTGCTCGGCCTTGGCGAAGCGCGGGAACGCCAGCTGCACGACGGTGAGATAGCGCAGCATCTCCTCCACGACGCTGTTGGCGAACGTGTCGTCCTCGATGAGCTGCGTGCGGGCGGCAGGATCACCCATCAGCACCAGCGCGCCCAGCGCGATCGTGCTGGCGGTGGTCTCGTGCCCGCCGGTGAAGACGCCGTCGGCGAGACCGCCGAGGTCGTAGTCGGAGATCGCGTCACCGACCTCCTCGATGATCTTGCCGATGAGTCCGTCGCCTGGGTTGTCGCGCTGCGCCTTGGTGGCGTTCATGAGGAACGTCCGTGACTCCGAGATGGCGCCGAAGCTGCCGGCGCCGCCCCCCGAGACGTCGAAGCGCGCCGATCCCAGCGCGAAGAACTCCTCACGGGACTCGTCGGGGAGCCCGAGAAGCTCGCAGATCACCAGGAACGGCACGGCGAAGGCGAAGTCCTCCATCAGGTCGACGTCGGGGCCCTTCTGCTCCATGACGTCGAGCTGGTGCTCGATGATCTCGGTGATCTTGGGCGTCAGCCGCGCCAGGCGACGCATCGTGAACTCGGGGGTGAGCAGCTTGCGAAGCCGTGTGTGCTCGGGCGGATCGGTGAAGCCGAGGCCGCCGATGTCACCGTCGGCCGCGCCGACGGTGCCGACGAACGGCCGGATGTCGTTGCTGTACGAGGTGCGGTCGGCGAGCACCGCCAGCGACTCGGTGTGACCGGTCACCAGCCAGATGTTCATCCCGAACAGGCTCGCGAGCCGCTTCACCGGGGCCTCGGCCCGGACCTTGCCGAGCGCCGGGATGGGGTCGAGGCCGTCCCGGCGCAGCGGCATCAGCCACCGGTTGGGGACGAAGGTGAGCTTGGAGAGGTCGATCCCGTCCCTCTGCGACCTCAGGACCGTCCGCTGCGCGGCCCACGTCAGGAGATCGGTCGTCATGTTCCGCATAGTCCGACCAGGTTAGCGTCGCACGGGTCCGATCCTTGCCTCATATCCCGGATCTCAGGGATATCCCTGAGGGCGTCCAGCGCCGCGCGCTCCTCCTCGGTCGAAAGCTCGTCGCGGTAGCGGCGGACGAAGTCCTCGTACGGGAGCCCTTCATGTCAGCCACGGAGGCCTCGACCGTGCACGGCGGGGTCGCCACCAGGACGACCCCGCCGTGACCGTCAGAACCCGAGCACCCGCGCGGTCACCGTGGTCTCCGACGGCGCGTGCGTCGCGTCACCGGTGTAGCGGACCGTGAGCTGGTGGGTCCCCGGCTTGAGTGCCCTGGCCGGGACCGCCACGAGCGTCACGCCTGCGACGAGCCGCTGGCTGGCGAGGACGGTGTCGCCCTTGAGGACCTGGACCGTCCCCGTGGCGCGAGGCTTCACCTGGGCCGCGACGATCGGACCGAACAGCGGGGAGAGACCGGGCGTCGCCACGGCGCGCACCGTCGTCGGGGTCAGCTGCTCCTCGAGGGCGATCCCGACGAGCGCCGGGTCGTGGTCGCTCGAGCGGAACGGGCCTGCGTCGTAGAAGTTGGTCGCGTTGCCGTTGTAGCGGCTGTACTCGTAGGCGATCGACTCCATGGCGTTGATGGACCAGACGCCCATGCCCGTGATGTCCGCCGCCGCGGCGGGCGACGCGAGCACGTGGTCGAGAGACCCGATCTCGCCGTCGAACTGGTAGGTCTCGGCGGTGTCGTAGGTCTCCTCGAGATCGACGTAGCCGGCCTCCCGCAGGACGGTGATCGGGTCCTCCTGGGAGTAGGCGTTGAAGTCGCCCGACAGATAGACCTTGTCGGTGCCCGCCGTCTCCTTGACGGTGTCGGCGAACGCGACCAGCGCGCGGGCCTGGGCCACCCGCTCCACCGTGCCCGCCCCCTGGTCGGCGTCGGGCGTGCCGGACCGCTTCGACTTGAAGTGGTTGACGATCGCGACGAAGCGGTCGTCCTCGGTGCCGGCGACCGGCTGGAACGCCTGGGCGAGCGGCTCGCGGGCGTCGTCGAACGCGGGTTCGCCGACGAGCACCGTCGACGCACCGACCGGCGCCAGGACCGCCGGCTTGTAGATGAACGCCGTACGGATGAAGTCCTGGTCGGCGACCAGAGGCAGCGCCGCGGCGTCGGGCGACGGGACGTACGCCCACGTGCCGGCGCCGGCAGCCTCGTTGAGCGCCTGGGTGAGCGCGGCGAGGGCCGCGTCGCGGTCCTTGCCGAACTTCACGGAGTTCTCGATCTCCTCGAGCGAGACCACGTCGGCGTCGAGAGCGTTGATCGCGGCCACGATCTTCTTCTCCTGGCGCTCGAGCTGGACGGTGGTCGCGGCGCCACGGGGACCCGCCTGGCCGACGCACTCGTCGACCGTCGTCGGGACACCCTCGCGGTCGACGAAGTACGTGCACGAGATGCCGGTGGTGGCCTCGTACTCCTCACCGGTGGTGACGAAGTAGTTGAGGACGTTGAACGCGGCGAGGCTGAAGTCGCCCCCGACGGCCGGCGGCGAGGCAGGACGCTCCGCCCCGCTGAACGTCGCCGGGAGGACCCCGTTGGCGTCGTCGGCGGTGAGCTGCGCGGTGGGCTGGAGCTTCCAGGTGCTGTTGCGGTAGTCGAGGACCACGTCCTTGGTGAACGTCGCCGTCGCCCCGACCCGGATCGTCGTGTCGTCGTCGATCCACGGTTGAGGCGTGTTCTTGCCGGCACCGGTGTAGTTGGTCGAGGAGCCGTCGTCGAGGGTGATGCGACGGGTCGCGTTCTCCGCCTTCACGGCCTGCGAGGCGGCGCCCGGAGCCGCGACCTCTGTCGGGACGTACAGGGGAGAGTCACCGGCCGCGAGGCCGATCTCGGCGAACGTGTTGGTGGTGTAGTTGTTCGTCACGGTCAACGGACCCGCCGGGGCGACGAGCATGCCCTCGAGCCGCTCGCGACCCGCGTCGCCGAGGGGCAGTGCGAGCGGGGTCGGCTTGACCGCGTCCGCCGGCTCGTCGAGCACGACGACGTCGGCTGCGGCCGGGGTGAGCTGGGTCATCCCGCCGAACTCGCTGACCGGACCCGTCACCTTGACGTGGTCGTCCTTCTCGACCAGGGCGACCGCGGCACCGCCGAAGACGAAGATGCCGTCGGAGGCGTCCGGAGTCGCGTCGTCCTCGCCGCCGCTGCCCGCGGTCTGGAGGTAGAACCCGTTGAAGCCGCCGGTCTTGTACGCGGCCGTGACCACGCCCTGCGTGATGACGGTGTCACCGACGTACGGGCTGGCGTCGCCGGTGCCCTGGATGGCGGCGACGGTCCGCTCGACGACGGGGTTCGGGCCTGGGACGCACGCCTGTCCGCACGCGGTCGGTGTCGGCGCACCGGCCGTGAAGTCGGCGCTGTTGTCGTCCGTGTCTGCTCCACCGGTGCGGTTGAGCGACGACGTCACCGAGTAGCCGTCAGCCTTCGGGGCGGTCTCCGCGGTGGTGGACACGCCGTACCCGAGGAGGTCGACCACATCAGGATCGGCGAGCACGGCGGCACCGTCACCGGTGAGCGTGTCGGCCGTCTTCGTCAGCGCCAGCGTGCCGCCGTTGGCGTTGCCCGAGAAGGCGATCGTGGACGTCACGTCGGGCGTCGGCAGCGGAGCACCGTTGGCCGCATTGGCGTTGCCGCTCAGCAGGTAGTGACCCCCGGCCGGGATCGTCCCCGACAGGGCGATCTTGCCGGTGAACGCCGAGGTCGACGAGTAGGAGCGGTACTGCACCGTCCATCCGTCCACCGTCACCGGCTCGCTGGTCGGGTTGTGGAGCTCGACGAACTTGTTGAGGTACGTCGCGCCGGCGCTCCCGCCGTTGAGGTAGGCCTCGTTGATGACGAGATGGTCGGCCGGTGCGGCGCTGGCGGGAGCGGCGACCGCGGCGAGCGTCCCCGCCGCGAGCGCGCCCGCGGCGAGGAGCGACGTCGTCCGGACGGCGCGTCGAAGAGATGAAGACACTGGTGATCCTCCTGGATCCGTGCGGTCAGCGGCGCTTCTTGACGGTGACGGTCAGCGTGTCGCTGCTGGCCTTCACGGTGGAGGAGCCTCGGTAGGTGATCCGGAGCTTCTTCGTGCCCTTGCTCCTGAACTTCTTGAGAGTGATCGTCGCCCGGCCGTTGCGGACGGTTGCCGTGCCGACCTTGTTGCCCTTGAAGGTCACGACGACCTTCCCGTTGGCCGGCACCCCGGTCGTGGTGCGGACGACGACGGAGACCTTCGCCTTCGTCCTCTTCGCCCGGATCGTGCGGGTCTTCTTCTTCGCCTTGGTGGCCGACGCCGCCTTGGCGACCGAGATCGAGACCGTGGTGCTGGACGCACTGGTCCTGCTGTCACCGGAGTAGCTGACCGTCAGGGTGTGACGGCCGGGTCGCAGCGCCTTCTTCTTGATCGGGACCGTGACCTTGCCGTTCTTGACGGAGCCGGTGCCGAGGATCTTCGTGCCCGCCTTGACGGTCACGGTGCCGGTGGCGCTCGGCGGGGTGACGGTCACCTGGACGGCGCCGCCCTTGCCGTAGGTGCTGCCACGGACGACGGCCTTGATCGAGGAGGACGCCTTGACGACGATCACCGGGACACGTGCGACGGTGCCTGACGGCTGCGCGGTGACGGTCAGGTCGTACGTGCCCGGGGCCTGAGGTGCCGTGAACTCGACCGTTGCTGCGCCGTTCACGACCGGCACGTCGCCGAGCGGGGTGCTCCCGAGCTTGGCAGTCAGCGTCGTGTTCTGAGGGCTGTCGAGCGAGGTCAGGTCGAGCTTCTGGAACGTGACGCTGCCGGTGGCGCCGGGCAGGAGCCTTGCCGGTGCTGCGTCGAGCCGGACCGAGCGGCGGGCGAACGACGGGCTGAGCGGCGAGCTCTCCTCGAGGTAGGCGATCCACGCGTCTCGGTCGACGAGACCGGAGTCCTTGGGCGCCTCGCCCTCGGTGAAGACGCGGAAGTTGTCACCGCCGGTCGCGAGGAAGCTGAAGGTGCCGATCCGGTAGTTCTTGGTGGGGTCGAGCGGCGCTCCGTCGATCGTCACCGAGTCGATGACGCCCTTCTTGGCGCCGGGGTTCGCCGGGTCGTCGACCTCGTGGAACGTGTAGGAGACGTTGTCGGAGAGGCCGAGCTGAAGGTACGAGCGGCTGGGCACGTTGCCGTCTGCGTCGCGCTGCCACTGCTGCTCGAGCATCGTGACGAACTGCTCACCGGTCAGCGTCACCGACCACAGGTTGTTGGCGAACGGGAGCACGGCGTTGGCCTGCGCGTACGTCACCACACCGTCGGCGTCGGTCGGCACGGTGGTGTCGGGGGCGTACATGAGGTCGGAGCGCAGACCGCCCGGGTTCACGACGCCGATCTCGGCGTTGCCGCCCAGGTCGTCGCCGAGGCGCTCACGCAGTGCGTTGGCGACGAGGCCGCCCAGGGTCGATTCCGAGCCGCGGTCGTCGCGGACACCGCTGGCGGTCGGTGTCGGGTGGAAGTAGCGGCCGTCCTGGTAGGTGCCGCCGGTGAGCGCGGTGGTGATGTCGTCGGTGATCGTGGCCTTGCGAACGTTGCCGACCTCGGCAGCGCGGGCGAGCGCGGCGTCGACGATCGTCTTGACCGCAGCGACCCGCGGGTACTGCGCGACCAGGTCGGCGTCGGCGGTGGTGGTGCGGGCGACGACCGCGCGGGTGTACGCGGTCACGTCGTCGGTCGCGGTGTCGACGGTGAGCTCGACCTTGGCGACCCCCTCGCCGTAGTTGCCGGACTGCACCAACGGGCGTGTGCCCGTGCTGCCTGGGATGGGCGCGTCGTAGGCGTAGCGCTGGTGGGTGTGGCCGGTGAAGATCGCGTCGACCGCGGCGACCGTGTCGTTGACCAGGTGCGCGAAGACGGGGCTCGCGGCCACCTGCTGCGGCAGCGTCGCGGCGGGCTCGGAGAGCGGCGCGCCCTCGTGGTAGCTGGCGATCACCACGTCTGCCTCGCCGTTGGCGTCGTTGCCGTCCTTGAGCTCGCCGGCGACGCGGTTGACCGCCTCGACGGGGTCTCCGAACTCGAGGTCGGCGATGCCTGCGGGCCGCACCAGGGACTTGGTCTCCTCGGTCACGACGCCGACGATCGCGACGTCGACGCCCTTCACCGTGTACTGCGCGTACTCGGGAAGGGCCGGGTCGTCGGTGCCCTTCTCGTACACGTTGGCGCCGAGGAAGACCGGTGTGCCGAAGCGGTTGTCGCCCATCCGTGGGACCACACGGTCGGTGAGGTCGGCGAAGCCCTGGTCGAACTCGTGGTTGCCGACGGCGGAGTTGTCGAGCTGGAGGGCCTTGAGGACGTCGATCGTCGGGTTGTCCTGGTCGATGGCCGACGCGAAGAGAGAGGCACCGAAGTTGTCACCGGCGGCGACGAAGACCGTGCTGTCCTCGCCCGCGGCAGCGCGCAGCTGCTCGACCGTGCCGGCGAACTTCACGGTGTTGCTGTCGATCCTGCCATGGAAGTCGTTGATGCCGAGGAAGGTGAGCTTCACCTCGTCCGCGGGCGCCGCCGACGCCGACGGGGCGAAGGACAACGGGGCTGCCACGAGGGCGGCGGTTGCGGCGAAGACGGTGCTCCGACGCAGCAGAGTACGGTGAGTGGGTCGCATCAGGGGCTCCTCGAGAGACGTGATCCCGCTGACCATAAGC
The DNA here is from genome assembly GCF_019550855.1 of Mumia sp. zg.B21. Lineage (NCBI taxonomy): Bacteria > Bacillati > Actinomycetota > Actinomycetes > Propionibacteriales > Nocardioidaceae > Mumia > Mumia sp. zg.B21. The sequence goes on from NZ_JAHWCJ010000002.1 coordinate 264,202, forward strand.
GAGCGGGGGTGTCCAGCGCTTCCGCAAACTGTGACGGTTCGGCCACGATCGGATGGCAACTGTTGGCGATCCTGGCACATCGGCGGGAGGTCCTGTGGCGCGCGACCACTATCTCGTCCCCGCTGGCGCGGCGGAGGCCGCGATCGAGGTCAAGGGATCGCGCTTCCTCGGGTGGGTGCGACGGGTCGACTCCGAGGACGAGGCGCGCGCGTACGTTGCTGAGGCCCGACGCCGGTTCTGGGACGCACGCCACCACTGCTCGGCCTTCGTGATCGGCGCGGACGGGGCACTCCAGCGCAGCAACGACGACGGCGAGCCGAGCGGTACGGCGGGAGCGCCGATGCTGGAGGTCCTCGTACGGCGCGAGGTCCGCGACGTCGTCGCGGTGGTCACCCGCTGGTTCGGTGGGACCCTGCTCGGTGCCGGTGGGCTGGTCCGCGCCTACTCCGAGACGACGGCCGCCGCCCTGGACGCGGCCGGTGTCGTGCGCCGCGAGCTGCGCACGCGCGTCGAGGTCACGGTCTCGCACGGGGAGGTCGGCAAGGTCGAGAACGAGCTGCGTGCCCGCGGGGTCGCGATCCTCGGCGTCGACTACGGCGCGGGTGACGTCGTCCTCACCGCCGCCGCACACCCGGGTGCGGTGGCGTCGATCGCGGAGCTGGTCGCGGCGATCACCCACGGCTCCGGCGGGGTTGCGGCGGGTGGCACGCTCTGGGTGCCGTGACGCCCGGCCAGTGACCCGCCGGCGGGCCGGGCGCGAGTACGGTGAACGGCATGACGACACGATGGTCCGACCTCACCACGCGCCAGAGGCGTGCCGTGGTCCTCGTGGGAGCTACCGAGGTCGTGCTCACCACCGCGGCGTTGACGAGCCTCGCCCGTACGCCCTCGACGCGCCTCCGCGGACCGAAGGCGGCGTGGATCGCCGGATGCTTCGTGCAGCCCGTCGGGCCGCTCGCCTACTTCCTCGTCGGGCGGCGCTGACCCGTCTCGTCAGAGGGCGTCGAGGCGGCCGAGGACGTCGCGGACGTGCTCCAGCGACCGCTTGTGCGCGAGACCCGTGGTGTCGTCGAAGTAGAGCCCGTCACCGATGAGCTGGACCGTACGGGCGAGCGCGTCGTCGCCGTAGTGCTCGGCCAGGACGGCGAACCACCCGTTGCGGAGCTCCGCCAACGTCTCGCGCGCTCGGACGTCGTCCTGCGCGACGCGGGAGGCGGCGATCAGCCCGCGGTCGAACGCCGACCCGGTGTCGACGGACGTCTCCAGGTAGTAGCGGACCGGTCCCTGCGGGGCGTCCTTCATCTTCAGGACGTCGGCGCGGCCCTGCTCTCGGAGCCGGTCGAGCATGGCGTCGACCATCGCGTCCTTGCTCGGGAAGTGGTAGAGCAGGCCGCCCTTCGACACCTCGGCGCGGGCTGCGACGGCGTCCAGCGTGGCGATCCTGCCGCCGCCCTCGACGAGGAGCATCTCGAAGGCGTCGAGGATGCGGTCACGGGTGGAGGCACCGTCGGATCGGGCGGACATGCGAGCACTCTAGCGAGGCGTTCTCGGCATGGACGCCCGCCCGATCGGGTACCACTCCCGCATGGATGCCGACATCACGCTGTTGGTCGACGGTCGGTCGCGGACCCTCACGGTCGACACGCGCACGACCCTGCTGGACGCCTTGCGAGAACGGCTCGGCATCGTCTCTCCTAAGAAGGGGTGCGACCACGGCCAGTGCGGATCGTGCACGGTGCTCCTGGACGGACGTCGCCACCTGACCTGCCTCGCGCTCGCCGTCTCCTTCGACGGCGCGGAGATCGTCACCTCGGACGGGCTCGCCGCGGACGGCCTGCATCCGGTCCACGAGGCGTTCCTCGAGCACGACGGCTACCAGTGCGGCTACTGCACCCCGGGCCAGGTCTGCTCCGCGGTCGGGGTGATCGAGGAGGCGAAGCAGGGACACCCCAGCCACGTCACCGATGACCTCGAGGGCGACGTCGAGCTCGACGACGACGAGATCCGCGAGCGGATGAGCGGCAACCTGTGCCGCTGCGGAGCGTACCCCGGCATTCTCGCCGCGGTGCGTGAGGCGGCACAGGCATGAGGGCCTTCGACTACGTCCGGCCGACCGATGCGCAGGAGGCCGTCCGGGCGGTGGCGGGCAATCCGCGGGCACGGTTCCTCGCCGGGGGCACCAACCTCGTCGACCACCTCAAGCTGGGCGTCGCCGAGCCCGAGGTCCTGGTGGACGTGAGCCGGTTGCCGCTGGACCGCATCGAGGAGTACGACGACGAGCACGGCGCCGGTCTGCGGATCGGCACGAACGTCCGCAACAGCGACCTCGCCGCGCACCCGTCGGTGAGGTCGCGGTTCGAGGTGATGGCGCGCGCCCTCCTGGCCGGCGCCTCCGGCCAGCTCCGCCACCAGGCGACGACCGGCGGCAACCTGCTGCAGCGGACCCGGTGCGTCTACTTCCAGGACGTGACCACCCCCTGCAACAAGCGCGACCCTGGCAGTGGCTGCTCGGCCATCGGCGGGTACGGCAGGTACAACGCGATCCTCGGCGCCAGCGAGGCGTGCGTGACGACCCACCCCAGCGACCTCGCCGTGGCGCTCGCGGCTCTCGACGCGACGGTGATCGTGCTCGGCGTCGAGGGTGAACGGCGGGTGCCGCTCCGCGACCTCCACCGGCTGCCCGGCCACCATCCCGAGCGTGACACCGTGCTCGACCCCGCCGACCTCGTGACGGCCGTCGAGGTCCCGTGGTCGGCGGCCGGGCACCGCTCGACGTACCGCAAGGTCCGCGACCGGGCCTCGTACGCCTTCGCGCTGGTGTCGGTGGCTGCCGTGCTCACGATCGAAGACGGGCTCGTGGACGACGTCCGGATCGCGTGGGGAGGCGTCGCTCACAAGCCGTGGCGGGCCGAACGGGCGGAGGCGCTGCTGCGTGGACAGGAGCTGACCGAGGAGGCGGTCGTCGCCGCCGTCGAGGACGAGCTCGCCGACGCGCAGACCGACGACGAGACGGCCTTCAAGCCGGCCATGCTCCGACGGACGACGGCGTGGACGCTCCTCGCCCTGGCGGAGGGGCGGACGCGATGATCGAGCACCCGACGAGGCCGATCGACGCCCACGCGGTCGGGTCCGACCTGCGCCGGGTCGACGGTGTGGAGAAGGTCACCGGCCGGGCGGCGTACGCGGTGGAGCACGGCGAGCCGGACGGCGTCACCGATCCCCTGCACCTGTGGCTCGTGACGTCCACGATCGCCAAGGGCCGGGTCGTCGACGTCGACGGTGGCGCCGCCACGTCGCACCCCGGTGTGGTGGCGGTGCTCGACCACACGAACGCGCCGCGGCTGGACGACACCAGCAACGGCGAGCTCGCGATCCTCCAGGACGACGCGGTCGGCTTCCGCGGCCAGATCGTCGCGCTCGTGCTCGCCGAGTCGTCCGAGGCTGCGCGGGAGGGTGCGGCGCTCGTCCACGTCCGCTATCGCGCCGAGCCGCACGAGGCCGAGCTGCGCGAGGACAACGCCGACGACAAGCCCGAGGTCGTCAACCCCTCGATGGACACCGACACCTCCGAGGGTGACGTCGACGCGGCGCTGTCCGAGGCAGAGGTCGTCGTGGCGGAGACCTACAAGACGCCGTACGAGCACAACAACCCGCTCGAGCCCCACGCGACGGTGGCCTGGTGGAGCGAGGACGGTGGCCAGCCGACGCTGACGATGTTCGACTCGACCCAGGGCGTCCACGGTGTCGTGCAGGCGATCGCGCCGATGCTCGGCCTGGAGCCGGATCAGGTGCGGGTCCGAGCGCCGTACGTCGGCGGCGGGTTCGGCAGCAAGGGCGAGGCGCACGCCCACGTCGTCGCCACGGCGATGGCGGCGCGGACGACCGGCGGACGGCCGGTCAGGCTCGCCGTGACCCGGCAGCAGATGTTCTCCCTGACCGGCTACCGCACGGCGACCTTCTCCCACCTCCGGCTGGGTGCCCGCCTGGACGGGACCCTGACCGCGGTCGAGCATGCCGTGCAGGAGCAGACCTCGGTCATCCGGGAGTTCGCCGAGCAGACGGCGGCGCCGACCCGGATGATGTACGCCGCGCCGAACCGCCGTACCAGCCACCGTCTGGCGCGGCTCGACGTGGCGGTCCCGTCGTGGATGCGTGCGCCGGGCGAGATGCCCGGGATGTACGCCCAGGAGACCGCCATGGACGAGCTCGCGGTCGCGGTCGGGGTCGACCCGATCGAGCTGCGCGAGCGCAACGAGCCGGAGGTCGATCCGGAGACGGGCAAGCCGTTCAACGAGCGGAGGTTGGTGGAGTGCCTGCAGCGAGGGGCGGACCGGTTCGGGTGGGACACGCGCCCGCCCGCGCCGCGCGCGACCGTCGACGGTGACTGGTGGATCGGCACCGGCGTGGCCTCGGCGACGTACCCCGCGATGAGGTCCCCGGGCAACGCTGCCCGTGTCCGCTCGCTCGGCGACGGGCGCTACGCCGTCGCGATCGGCGCCGTGGACATCGGGACCGGTGCCCGGACGGTCCTGACGCAGATCGCCGCCGACGCGCTCGGGGTCGGTACGGACGCCATCGAGCTGGCGATCGCCGACTCGTCGCTCCCGCCGGCGAGCGTGGCCGGAGGATCGTCGGGCACCAGCTCCTGGGGCACGGCGATCGTCGCCGCGGCGCAGCAGTTCCGCGATGACCACGGAGAGGCGCCCGACGCCGGCGTGGAGACGACGGCCTCGGCGGCGGCCAACCCGGCGACCGAGGAGTATGCGTTCCACTCCTTCGGTGCGGTCTTTGCCGAGGCACGTGTGCACCGGTGGACCGGCGAGGTGAGGGTGCCGAGGCTGCTCGGCGTCTACTCGGTGGGCCGGATCGTCAATCCGACCACGGCGCGGTCGCAGCTGCTCGGTGGCCTCGTGATGGGGCTCTCGGCGGCGTTGTTCGAGGAGTCGTACCGTGACCCGCGCTTCGGTCACGTCGTCACGCAGGACCTGGCGACCTACCACGTCGCCTCGCACGCCGACGTCCTCGGCATCGAGGCCGAGTGGCTCGAGGAGTCCGACGAGTCGTTCACCCCGATGGGCTCGCGCGGGATCGGCGAGATCGGGATCGTCGGTACGGCCGCCGCGATCGCCAACGCGACGTTCCGCGCGACCGGGATCCGGGTCCGCGACCTCCCGTTGACGGCCGACCACTTCCTGGCCTGAGTCACCGCTCCCCAGGGCTGGTGGCGAAGAACACCACCCCTCGGCTTGAGTCGCGCGGTCTCGAAACTGTACCGTCTGGACGGGAATGACTGTACCGGCTGGACGGTTAAGTCAGACAGGACCGAGGCCTCGACAGGGGGAGACATGAGCACCACCACCGCACCACGCCGTACGGCACCCGTGCCGGCGCGTGCCGGCCTGCGCCAGTGGGCGGCGCTCGCCGTCCTCATGCTCCCGGTGCTGATGGTGAGCATGGACAACACCGTCTTGAGCTTCGCGCTCCCCGACATCAGCTCCTCGCTGCACCCGTCCGGCACCGCGCTGCTCTGGGTCGTCGACATCTACGCCCTGATGCTCGCCGGTCTCCTGGTGGCGATGGGATCGCTCGGCGACCGCATCGGGCGCCGCCGCCTCCTCCTCGTCGGTGCGATCGGCTTCGGAGCGGTCTCGTTCTACGCGGCCCAGGTCGACGACATCAACGGGCTCATCGTCGCCCGCGCCCTGCTCGGCGTCTTCGGTGCGACGCTCATGCCGTCGACGCTGTCGTTGCTGCGCAACATCTTCTTGGACCGCCAGCAGCGGCGGCTCGCGATCGCGGTGTGGGCAGCCGGCTTCTCGGCTGGCGCCGCGCTCGGCCCCGTCATCGGTGGGTGGCTCCTCGAGCACTTCACCTGGCACGCGGTGTTCCTCATCAACCTCCCCGTCGTCGTGGTTCTGGTGCCGCTGGCGGTGTGGCTGCTGCCGGAGTCGCGCAACCCGAACCCCGGGCCGTTCGACCTGGTGAGCATCGTGCTGTCGATGACGACGATGCTGCCGGTCGTCTACGCGATCAAGACCTTCGCCGAGCACGGCCTCACCGCCGCCGTCGGCTGGACCGTGGCCGTCAGCGTGCTGAGCGCGGTCGCGTTCGTACGGCGCCAGCTGGCCCGCGAGCACCCGCTGGTCGACGTCACGATGTTCCGCAACCGCGTGTTCTCCGGAGCGCTCGGCGCCAACCTCCTGAGCCTGATGGGACTCACCGGCTTCCTGTTCTTCGCGGCGCAGTTCCTGCAGCTCGTCGTCGGGCTCGACCCGATGGAGGCGGCGTTGGTCCTGGTCCCGGGACTGGTGGCGACCATCCTGGCCGGTCTGCTCGTCGTGCGCCTCGTGCCGGTGTTCGGTGTGCGCGCTGTGGTGTCGGCGAGCTTCGGCCTGTCGGCGGTGGGCTACGCGATCGCGGCGTTCGCCGGCTCCCTGCCGTCCGCGACGTCGATCGCGGTCGCGTTCCTCGTTCTCGGTGTCGGCATCGGGTTCGCCGAGACGCTCACCAACGACGTCGTCGTGTCCAGCGTGCCGGCAGAGAAGTCGGGCGCTGCATCGGCGCTCTCGGAGACGGCGTACGAGATCGGCGCGGTGCTCGGCACGGCCGTCCTCGGCGGCATCCTCACCGCGACCTACCGCGCGGAGGTCTCGCTCCCGCCGCTGGCCGGCACCGAGACTCAGCGTGAGGCAGCGGGACAGACCCTCGGCGGAGCGATGGACCTGGCCGACGCCATCCCGCCGCAGGTCGGGGGCTGGCTCGTCGAGTCGGCGCACCTGGCGTTCGACCACGCCGTCCAGACCACGAGCGCCGTGGCCGTCGTGATCGCGCTCGGTGCCGCTGCCGTCTCGTGGTTCACCCTGCGCGATGCGGAGCGCTGAGAGCGCCGACGACCGACGCGGATTCGGCGCGGCGCAGGCGCGGCCGGGCGATGCCGAGATAAAGAAGAGACCCGATGGGGCCGAGCAGCACCATCAGGACGATGTAGGTGACCTGGCTCTGACCAGACTGCTCCCACTGTGCCGTCGGCGTCCGTAACGCGTCGATCAGCGCTAGGAGCCACAGGACGATGAGGGGAGCGACAAGGACCCCCGCAGCAAGGAACCACAGACCTAGAACCATGGCGCATTGAACCATGAAATGCGACAACGGCGGGCCCAGATCCTCCTGGGCCCGCCGCTGTCATCTCGGATCAGTTGATCTTGATCCTCATCGAGGTCCCCTCCTGCTGGAGGACCTTCGCCCTGACGCCGACGGCGGGGAGCTTGACGCCGTGGTTCGGCAGCTCCTCGTACCAGTACTTCTTGGTGTCGTCGAAGACCGGTTGAGCCGGTTGTGCGCGGATGTAGCTGGGCTTGCCGTTGGTGTGCAGCGTCATCGAATCGGCCTTGATCAGACCGAACGGTGCGTCGTAGACCTGGATGCGAGCCCGCCACGGAGCCCCGGTGGTGATGTTGATGATCGGCTCCGGGTGGGCGTCGATCGGCAGGTTGCGGCCCTGGCCGGGGTGGTCGGTCGTGTTGTTGTTGGCGATCGACGTGTCCCAGTACGAGATGAGCAGCCCCTGGCCGTAGCGGTAGTGCTCGACCCAGTCCGGCTTGGTGTTCATGAAGCCGAAGTTGTACGGGCCGGTCTGCAGGTACGTGTCATAGCCGACGTAGGACCGGTGGCCCATCACGTAGTAGTTGTCGTACTCCCTCGTCGTGGTCGCGCCGACGATGCTGTAGCCCCTGAACGTCCACGGCCCGGCACCGTTCTCGGCCCCGTCGGACAGGACGGTCGCCCCGTCCGCGGTCACCGCGATCTCGTCGAGGAACAGACCGGAGCCCACGGTCGCGGCGTCGGTCGTGTAGGAGGACCGGAAGAGGATCTTCTGGCCCGCGTACGCATCGAGCGGCACCGTGACCGGCCCCCACGCAGGGTGGTTGCCGTCGAGCGCCGGGTTGCCGTCGGTGTCCGTCCCGTACGGCTTGGCGTCGAGCGTGCCAGGCAGCGACGTCCAGGTCTTCCCGCCGTCGGTGGACGCCTGGAAGTGCGCGAAGTCGTAGCCCTTCTCGATGGAGAAGCGCACCCTCGCATCGAACCTCGCCGACGTCTTGCCGGTCAGGTCGATCGCGGTGGTCATCGCGTTCTCCAGGTTGTTGCCCGACCCGGACCAGAACTGCTTGGTGCCGGTGGGCGCCGGACCGTTGCTCTCCTCGACGGGCTTCTTGGGCAGGACGACGACCGCACCCTGGGCCTTGTCGGAGTTCCACTCCTGCGGGCCGAGGTCGAGCCGCTTGGTCTGCGTGGAGGCGACGGCTTCGTAGTCGAGCCAGCCGAGCTGGAGCTTCTCCCACGCGCCGAGGTCGCCCGGACGGGTGCCGAGCGGCTCGCCGGCGCCGTTGAGTCGGCTCTGCGCCATCAACGTCCAGTACTCGTTGGAGTTGTCGCCCTTGCTGGTCGTGTCGTAGGCGTCGGGCAGACCCAGGTCGTGGCCGTACTCGTGGACGAAGACCGACAGACCACCGTTCTCGGGCTGGATCGTGTAGTCGCCGACCCAGATGCCGGTCGAGCCGATCTGGGTGCCCCCGAGCCGGTTCTGCGGAGGGCCGGTGCTGCCGACGTCGGTCCGGAACGCGTACCAGCGGTGCGACCAGATCGCGTCTCCCGCATAGAGCGGGTCGCCGTCGGCCTCGTCGCCACCGGCGTGCACGATCTGGAAGTGGTCGATGTAGCCGTCGGGCTCGTTGAAGTCGCCGTCGCCGTCGAAGTCGTAGCGGTCGTAGACGTCGTACGACGCCAGGTCGGCCTTGATCTGCGCGTCGGTGCGCCCCTTGGCCTGCTGGTCGGCGACCCAGGCGGTGAGCGCGTCACGGATGAGGTCCCACGTGTTGGCGGTGACGCGACCGTAGCGGGCCTGGTTGTAGGGGACCTTCACCCAGTCCGACACGGTGCCGTCGACGGTGTAGCGACCCGAGGACTGCGCCTCGTAGTACGTCTTCACCGACTCCTGGTCCTCACCGAAGTAGATGTCCTGGTAGTGCTGACGGTCGTAGTCCGGCTGCCAGTTCGTGGAGTTGTCCTGGGTGCGGTCCGGCTCGGGGATCTGGTTGACCTGCGGCCCGTCGAACCGTTGCGGCTTGACCGTGCCGTAGCGCGACCAGTCGTCGTCGGGGAAGTCCGGGTGACGCTGGTCGCCGAACTCGGCGAGGATCACGAAGACCTTGTCGGCCCGCTCCTGCGACAGCTCGACGTACTGGTCGTGGTCCCCGTCGTCGGCGAGTGCCTCACGACCACGCACGGTGGTCTGGGCGGCGGCGTCGGCCGGCGACAACGACGTCCCGACCTTGACGACCTCGGAGCCGTTCTTGGTGACGGGCTTCGCCTCGCCGTTGACGACCGAGGTGATCGCCTCCTCGCGGAGAGCCCGTCGCTTGTCCTCGAGCGGGTTGGGGAGCTCGTGGTCCTTGCTGGTCGTGGCGGCCGCGTTGACCGGGGGCGCCGAGGACGCCGTTCCCGGTGACGCGAAGGCGGCCCCGAAAGAGGCCGCCATGCCGAGGGTGATGAGTGCCGTGCTGAGACGTCTCAAGACTTCTCTCCCCTTCGTGCAACGGAGCCGGACCGATCGGTCCGGCGAGCCCGCGCGGTCCCCGCGACGTGATGGGTGATCACCCGGGGAGACGACGCCCGCTCTGCCACCCAACCTAGGAGCGATCACGTGCTCCGGCCACACGGGACAAGGCTCGGAGCGGGGACGGAGAGGGGACGGAGAGGGCCCCGGGGGATCACCCCCGGGGCCCTCTCCGTGCTCATGACGAGGAGATCAGTTGATCTTGATCCTCATCGAGGTGCCTTCCTGCTTCTGCACCTTGATCTTCACGCCCACCGCAGGCAGCTTGACGCCGTGGCTCGGGAGCTCGGCGTACCAGTACTTCTTGGTGTCGTTGAAGGTCGGCTGCGCCGGCTGTGCCCGGATGTAGCTGGGCTTGCCGTTGGTGTGCAGCGTCATCGAGTCGGCCTTCTTGAGCCCGAACGGGGCGTCGTAGACCTGGATGCGCGCACGCCAAGGAGCGCCGGTCGCGATGTTGATGATCGGCTCCGGGTGGGCGTCGATCGGCAGGTTGCGACCCTGGCCGGGGTGGTCGGTCGTGTTGTTGTCACGCACCGACGTGTCCCAGTACGAGATGAGGAGGCCCTGGCCGTAGCGGTAGTGCTCGACCCAGTCCGGCTTCGTGTTCATGAAGCCGAAGTTGTACGGGCCGGTCTGCAGGTACGTGTCGTACCCGACGTAGGACCGGTGGCCCATCACGTAGTAGTTGTCGTAGTCCCGCGACGTCGTCGCGGCGACGATGCTGTAGCCCACGAACGTCCACGGGCCGGCACCGCTCTCGGCGCCGTCGGAGAGGATCGTGGCTCCGTCGGCAGTCACCACGATGTCGTCGAGGAACAGACCGGCCTTGGCGAGACCGCCGTCGGTCTTGTAGTACGACCGGAAGAGGATCTTCTGGCCGGCGTAGGCGTCGAGCGGGACGGAGACGTTGCCCCAGGCGGGGTGCTCGCCCGACAGCGCCGGGGTGCCCGACGAGTCGGTTCCGTACGCAGCCCCGTCGATCGTGCCGGCGAGCGCCTTCCACGTCTTCCCGCCGTCGGTGGACGCCTGGAAGTACGCGTAGTCGTAGCCTGCCTCGATCGAGAACCGGGCCTTGGCCGTGAAGGCGGCCGACGCCTTGCCGGTGAGGTCGATCTCCGTCGTCATCGAGTTCGCCAGGTCGTCACCGGAGCCGGAGAAGAACTGGTTCTGACCCGACGCCGGAGCGCCGTTGTTGAGCTCGACCCGCTTCTTGGGCAGCACGACGACCGCACCCTGGGCCTTGTCGGAGTTCCACTCCTGCGGGCCGAGGTCGAGCTTCTTGGACTGCTTGTAGCCGACCGCCTCGTAGTCGAGCCAGCCGAGCTGGAGCTTCTCCCACGCGCCGAGGTCGCCCGGGCGCGTGCCGAGCGGCTCGCCGGCGTCGTTGAGGCGGCTCTGCGCCATCAGCGTCCAGTACTCGTTGGAGTTGTCGCCCTTGCCGGAGGTGTCGTACGCATCCGGAAGACCGAGGTCGTGGCCGTACTCGTGGACGAAGACCGACAGTCCGCCGTTCTCCGGCTGGAGCGTGTAGTCACCGACCCAGAAGCCGGTGTCGCCGATCTCGGCGCCGCCGAGCGGGTTCTGCTCGGGTCCGGTGAGTCCGGCATCGGTGCCGAAGGCGTACCAGCGGTGCGACCACAGGGCGTCCCCGCCGTAGATCGGGTCGCCGTCCGCCTCGTCGCCACCGGCGTGCACGATCTGGAAGTGGTCGATGTAGCCGTCGGGCTCGTTGAAGTTGCCGTCGCCGTCGAAGTCGTAGCGGTCGTACTCGTCGTACGACGCCAGGTCGGCCTTGATCTGGGCGTCCGTGCGGCCCTGGGCCTCCTGGTCCGCGACCCACGCCGTGACGGCGTCGCGGATCAGCTCCCACGCGTTGGACTCGTCGGGATCGCCGTTCTCGTCAGCGGTCGTACGGCCGTAGCGCGCCTCGTTGTACGGGACCTTCACCCAGTCCGACACGGTGCCGTCGACGGTGTAGCGACCCGAGGACTGCGCCTCGTAGTACGTCTTCACCGACTCGTCGCCCTTGCCGTCGCCGAAGTAGATGTCCTGGTAGTGCTGGCGGTCGTAGTTCGGCTGCCAGACCGTGGAGTTGTCCTTGGTCCGGTCGGGCTCGGGGATCTGGTTGACCAGCGGGCCGTCGAAGCGCTGCGGCTCGGCGACGTCGGGGTCGAAGTCGTCCCAGCCGTCGTCGGGGTAGTCCGGGTGACGCTGGTCGCCGAACTCGGCGAGGATGACGAAGACCTTGTCGGCCCGCTCCTGGGAGAGCTCGACGTACTGGTCCTGCTTCTGGGCCTTGGGGCCCTTGGCCGCTGCGAGGGCCTTGCGGCCCTTCTTGGTCTTCTGGGCGGCGGCGTCGGCGGGCGCGTACGACTTGCCGACCTTGACGACCTTGGAGCCGTTCTTGGTGACGGGCTTCGCCTCGCCGTTGACGACCGACGTGATGGCCTCCTCGCGGAGAGCCCGTCGCTTGTCCTCGAGCGGGTTGGGCAGCTCGTGGGCCTTGCCGGTGCGGTCCGCAGCGGTGACCGGCGGAGCGGGTTCGGCGGATCCTGGTGCGGCGTAGACGGCGCCGAACGAGGCCGCGACGCCGAGGGTGACGAGTGCAGTGCTGAGACGTCTCAAAGACTTCTCCCCTTCATGCAACGGTGGGACGGGCCGGACTGGCCCGGGGTGAACGCGTCGCCCTGTCCCACAGATGGTTGTGGGGGGGAACGAGACGCACCGCGGCCCAACTTAGGCATTGGCGGGCACGCACGTCTAGACCGGAAGTGCTCCTATTTTTCGTGCGTTTAGGCGAGGATTTATGGGGCACCTGCGTCGTCGCCCGCTGTTCCCCGCGCGAGGCGCGCGCGTGCCAAGATTCGTCCATGCGTGACGAGGCCGCTCTGTCGGCGGCGAGCCGGATCATCTCGGCGAGCGGGGTGGAGCGGCACGACGCCGCCGTCGTCCTCGGGTCGGGATGGACCGGTGCGGTCGACGTCATCGGCACCCCGAGCTGGCAGGTGCCGGCAGCCGACCTCCCAGGATTCTTCCCGCCGGCGGCACCCGGGCACGCGGGTCAGGTCGCCTCGATCCCGTTGACCGCCGGGTCCGGGGACGTCGCGCACGTGCTCGTCCTGAGCGGGCGCACCCACCTCTACGAGGGCCATGGGCCCGCGGCGGTCGCGCACGGCGTACGGACGGCGGCGGCCTGCGGTGCCCGGGTCTGCGTCCTCACCAATGCCAACGGCTCCCTCCGGCCCGAGTGGCCGACCGGGACGGGTGTGCTGATCGCGGACCACCTCGATCTGGCCGCAGTCTCGCCGCTCGTCGGCGCCGACTTCGTCGACCTCACCGACTGCTGGTCGCCGCAGCTGCGTGCGGTCGCCCGTGACGTCGACCCTCGCCTGGTCGAGGGAACGTACGCGATGCTCCGCGGCCCGGAGTTCCAGACCGTCGCCGAGCTCCGTGGCCTGCGCACGGTCGGCGCCGACGTCGTCGGGATGTCGACCGTCCTCGAGGCGATCGCCGCACGCGCCGCCGGGATGGAGCTGCTCGGGATCTCCGTCGTCACCACCACCGAGCTCGACGAGCACGGTGACCACCCTGTCCTCACCGATCCCGACGCCGTGGTGGCTGCCGCCGCGCAGGCGGCGACCGGTCTGGGCACCACGATCCGCCGAGTCCTCGCCGCAACACTCCTGAAGGAGCACTGATGTCCATGGAACCCCCCTCGAGAAGCCACGAGCCCCTCCCGGCCGCCGCCCCGGTCAGTGCGCCGACCAGCGCAATCGAGGCCAACGGGATCAACGTCATCGACGAGTCCGAGCGCAAGGGCACGCCACGGTCCCTGTTCTGGCCGTGGTGCGCGGCCAACATCTCGGTCTTCGGTGTTGCGTACGGCGCCTACTTCCTCGATTTCGGGGTCTCGTTCTGGCAGGCGCTCTTCGCCGGGCTGATCGGGACGGTGCTCTCGTTCCTGCTGGTCGGGGTCGTCTCGATCGCGGGCAAGCGCGGATCGGCCCCGACGATGGTGCTGTCACGCGCTGCGTTCGGCGTGCGCGGCAACACGCTGCCGAGCGCCGTCTCGTACGTGCTGCTCGTCGGCTGGGAGACGGTGCTGGTGTCGCTCGCAGCGTTGGCGAGCGCCTCGGTCATCGAGGAGCTCGGGTGGGGCGGCGGCGACGGAGCCCGGATCCTCGGCTTCGTCCTCACCGCCGCCGTGGTCATCGGCGCGGGCATCCTCGGGTTCGACACGATCATGAAGCTGCAGGTGTGGATCACCATCGCGACCGCGGTGCTGACCGTCGGCTACGTCGCACTCACGTTCGGCGACATCGACTGGGATGCCGTGACCTCGCTGCCGTCGGGCGGTGCCGCCGCGGTGATCGGACTGGCGATCTTCGCGACCGCGGGCTTCGGGATCAGCTGGGTGAACTCCGGCGCCGACTACTCCCGCTACCTGCCCCGTACGGCCTCGGCCGGCGGCGTGGTCCTCTGGACGACCCTCGGCGGGGCGATCGCGCCGGTCTTCCTGGTCCTCTACGGCCTGCTGCTCGCCGGGTCCGATCCCGCGCTGTTCGCGGCGCTCGGCGCCGACCCGATCGGCACGCTCGTGACGCTGCTGCCGACCTGGTACCTCGTGCCGTTCTTCCTCGTCGCGCTGGCCGGGCTGGTCGGCGGTGCGGTGCTCGACATCTACTCCTCGGGCCTCGCGCTGCTCACGCTCGGCCTGAAGACGCCGCGATGGGTCGCGGCGGCGATCGACGGCGCGATCATGGTGGTCGGGACGATCTACTTCCTGTGGATCGCCGACGACTTCTTCGGCCCGTTCCAGGGCTTCCTCATCACGCTCGCCGTGCCGATCGCTGCCTGGGCAGGCATCTTCGTCGCCGACATCGTGCTGCGCCGCCGCGACTACGCCGACCGCGACCTCTACGACCCGCGCGGACGGTACGGCGCGTGGAACGTGCCGACCGTGGCGTGGTTCCTGCTCGCGGTCGTCGTCGGCTGGGGCATGGTCACGAACACCTACGCCGACTGGCTGGGCTGGCAGGGCTACCTGCTGGAGCCGCTGCAGCTCGGCGGCAAGAAGGGCGAGTGGGCGCTCGCGAACCTCGGTGTCGTCGCCGCGCTGGCGATCGGCTTCGTGGGCTACCTCCTCACCGGGCGCGGTCAGGTCGCTCGTCAGGAGGCGCGGCGCTGATGTCGCCGCCCGTCACCGCGACCCGCTCGCGGATCGCGGTGACGGGTTCCACCGGCCGTCTCGGTGGGCAGGTGGTGCGCGCCTTGGCGGGCAGCGCCGAGCACGAGGTGGTCGCCCTCGCCCGCACCCCGGCGTACGACGGGGGTGGGAAGGTCCAGTCCGTCCACACTGACTACGACGATCCCGACTCCCTGCGGACGGCGCTGGTCGGCGTCGACACGCTCGTCTTCGTCTCGAGCGACGGCGAGGCGGCGCGGATGATGACGCACCACCGCAACGTGGTCGAGGCGATCGTGGCGTCGGACGTCGCGCACGTCGTGTATCTCTCCGGTCTGGACGTCGACCTCT
Organism: Mumia sp. zg.B21; assembly: GCF_019550855.1. Taxonomy (NCBI): domain Bacteria; kingdom Bacillati; phylum Actinomycetota; class Actinomycetes; order Propionibacteriales; family Nocardioidaceae; genus Mumia; species Mumia sp. zg.B21. Next base: position 279,351 of record NZ_JAHWCJ010000002.1, read on the forward strand.
CCTCGCCGTTCTGCTACGCCTACACCAACGGCACGACGGAGGAGCTGCTCGCCCGTACGGGCTGTGGGCTGTCGGTCGTGCGTGCGTCGATCTTCACCGAGTTCTTCGCCGGTCTCGTCGCGCGAGCGAGACCGTCCGGCGAGCTGCGGCTTCCCGCTGGCGACGCGCAGGTGTCCCTGGTCTCGCGAGAGGACGTGGCGCGTTGCCTGGCCGCGTTGGCGACGACGCCGACGGGGCGCTCCCACGACGTGACCGGGCCGGTGGCGCTCGGCATGGCGGAGGTGGCCGAGGTTGCGGAGCGGGCCTGGGGCACGCCGGTCTCGTACGTCGACGTCCCCCCGACGACGTTCGGTGCCGAGCTCGCCGCGAGCGGGGAGGACCCGTGGTGGACCTACGCGTACGCGTCGCTGTTCGCCTCGATCCGCCAGCGGCGCTGGGAGGCGGTGTCCGAGGAGGTGCGGGCGCTCACCGGCCGCGCCCCGTCCGCCCCGTCCCCGTGGTGAAGACTTCAGGTCGGTTTCAGCAGCAGAAACCGACCGCAACCCTTCACAACGGGGACGGGAGCGAGAGTCAGCTCGCGCTGCGGTGATCACGCCCGCAGGACGCGACCAGCTCGGCGACGGCGTCGTGCTCGAAGCGCAGGCCGACCGTCGCCAGGCGGAGGTGGCGCGACCCTTCAGCAGGGCCGGCGGCCTCGGTTCCCAGCCGAGCGCGGATCCCCGACCGCGCCAGGCGCCGCAGGGCCGCCGGGCCGTCCGGCACCCGTACCCACAGGGCGAGACCGTCGACGCCGGGCACCGCGAGACCCCGGTGCCGCAGCGCCCGCGCCAGGGCGTGCCACCGTCGCGCGTACCGCCAGCGCGCCCGCGCGACCATCTCCTGGACGCCCAGGTCACCGAGCATCAGCGCCAGGGTCCGTTGGGCGACCAGCGGTGGGAACGACCCGGTGATGTCCTGGCGTGCGCGGAGCCGGTCGACGACGGCGGAGGCTCCCCCGACGACCGCCATCCGTACGGTCGGCCCGTGCGAGCGCTGGTAGCCCCGGACGAGCACGGTCTGGTCCGGCAACCAGCTGCCGACCGACCCCGCAGGCCCGGCGGCGAGACACGCCGCGGTGTCCTCCTCGACGACCAGCACCTCCCGCTCGGCAAGGACCGCGGCAAGGTCACGAGCGCGTTCGTCGGTGACGTGGTGCGCGAGGGGGTCGGCCATCCGCGGCTGGGTGACCACCATGCTCGGGCGCGTCGCGAGAGCACGTGCGAGCGCGTCGGGCAGCATGCCCGCGGCGTCGCACGGCACACGGACGATCTGCGCGCGGACCGCCGTCAGGACCGCCTGGGTCTCCGGCGAGCACGCCGACTCCACGACGACCCGGTCGCCCGGACGGACGACGAGAGCCGCGAGCTGGGCGAGTGCGTCGGCGAATCCCCAGGCGACCGCGAGGCCGTCGGGCACGAACGGCCAGCTGCCGACCGCCATCCGAGCGAGGTCGCCGTCGACCTCGCTCCTCTCGAACTGGTGCCAGGCAAGACCTTCGGCGGCCGCGAGGAGGTGAGGCGCGGGATCCGGGAGGAGGTCCACGTCGTACGCCGAGGCGACGAGGTCGATCCTCACCGGGAGCTCGGGAGGGAGCCCGGGCTCGGGGACCGGAAGGCTGAGGTCACGGACGAAGGTGCCGTTGCGCCCGTCGGAGCGTACGAGGCGCTCGTGGCGCAGGAGGGTCCAGGCGGTGGCGACCGTGGTCGCACCGACCTGCAGCGCGGCAGCCGTTGCACGGACGGTGGGCAGCCGTGAGCCGTCGGCGATCACGCCCTGCCGGATGAGTCCGGCGACGTGGTCGGCGATGCCGCGGGCGGACGGTTCGGTGACGCCTGCGGCGATCTCCGCGGCAGGCATCGAGGTGACCGGTCGACGATGCCTTCCTCCCATGACGAATTCTTAGCGTGCGTGGCAGCCGCGCGCCACCGGTGTCCGCACGCGGACCGCGTGTTGTTGCTAAGTCGGCACAATCCCGAACAATCGAGCGGCGCTCGCCGACGTGAATGCTCCTTAACGTGGGGCCACCCTCGCCGCGGACCCGCGGCGGGTTACGTGGGAAGGGCAGCACATGAGACACAGACGATTGCTCTCCGCCGCCGTCGTGACGGCGTCGGTCTCCTTGCTCGGAACCAGCCTGGTCGCGTCCTCCGCCACCGCGGAGGCGCCGTACCGGATCACCCTGCCGGCCGCCGCGGACGGCATCGAGACGCCCGAGGAGTTCTTCGGGTTCGAGATGGGGACGGAGGGGAAGCTCGCGGCGTACCCCGACGTCCTCGACTACATGAAGACCATCGCCAAGCAGTCCGACCGGGTCGACTACGAGACGGTCGGCGAGACGACGATGGGCAACGAGTACGCCACCGTCTTCATCAGCGCACCCAAGAACCTCGAGCGGCTCGACGAGATCGTCGCGGCCAGCCAGAAGCTCTCCGACCCGCGCTCCACCTCGGAGGCCGAGGCCAAGGCGCTGGCCCGGGAGAGCGTCCCGATCTATCACCTCGAGGCGACGATCCACTCGACCGAGGTCGGCAACGGCCAGGCGATCAACGACATCGTGCACCGGCTCGCGACCGAGGACTCCGACTTCACCGAGGAGGTGCTCAACAACTCGGTGATCATGCTGGTCCCGTCGCAGAACCCTGACGGCCAGCACCTGGTGGTCGACCACTTCAACCGGACCGCAGGCACCGACCTCGCGCGGACGTACCCGGATCTTTACCACAAGTACACCGGGCACGACGACAACCGTGACTGGACGATGTTCACCCAGGTCGAGGCGCAGTACCGGCTCGAGCTGGAGAAGAAGTACCGCCCGGTGATGACGCACATCATGCACCAGCAGGGCAACGGTGGGGAGCGCATCTTCGTCCCGCCGTACGGGGGCGTGACGAGCGCCAACGTGCCGCCCAACATGAACGCCTCGAGCGCGGTCGTCGGGCAGCACGCGGCTCGCCAGCTCGCCGCCGAGGGCAAGTCCGGTGTCGGGTCGCTCGACTACCACATCTTCTGGACCCTGGAGCAGCCCGTCGGGTTCTTCCCGTTCACCGGGACCGGCGCATACCTCACCGAGATCGCGTCCGCCACCGACCTCGCCTACCCGCAGAAGTCGAACGACGGCAAGCCGTTGGGCCCGCAGGTGCCGACGCAGGCGCTGATCGAGCCGTACGAGAAGGACACCTGGACGCTCAAGGACATCGTCGAGTACGCCAGCACCGCCACCTACGCGGGCATGGAGTACGTCGCGCAGAACGGCGAGAAGCTGCTCTACGACAACCTCTTCGCCGTCCCGCAGGAGTACATGGAGAACGGCGTGAAGTCCGGTGTCGAGGCCTACGTCGTCGATGCCGAGCAGCGCGACCCGTTCGCGACGTACGAGATGCTCGAGCGCCTCGACTGGACGCAGGTCGAGATCCATCGGGCGACCGCCCCGTTCACTGCGGGCGGCAAGGAGTACGCCGCCGGGTCGTACGTGATCAAGACCAGGCAGCCGCGCGGCAACTGGGTCGACCAGGTGCTCGGCAAGGACACCTATCCGACCGACGACCTTCCGTACGCCGAGGCGACGACGAGCCTGCCGCTGCAGCTGGGCGTCGCGGTGGACGAGGTCAAGGGTGCCGTCGACGCGCAGCTCGAGCGCGTGACGTCCGTCGAGGTCCCGACCGTGACGATGCCGGCAGCGCCGGGCGCCTCGGGCGCGTACCTCGTACGACCGGAGTCGTACGGCACGATCCAGGTCGTGTCGGCGCTGCAGAAGGCGAACATCACGACCTTCCGGGCCGGCAAGGAGTTCGCCGCCGCCGGCACGACGTACCCGGCGGGCACGTACGTGGTCCCGGCGACGCCGCAGGCGCGCTCGGTCCTCGCGACGTCGACCAAGAAGGTCGGTGTCCCGGTGACGGCGGTCGCGACCGCGCCGAACGTCAAGGGCATCCAGCTCAAGCCGCGCACGCGGGTCGGCCTGCTGCGTGGGGCGAACAACATGCCGGGCGGCTGGGACATGTGGCTCATGGACCAGTACAAGATCAACTACGAGGTCGTGGGCGCCCAGGACTTCCAGACCGGTCGGCTGATCGACGTCTACGACACGATCGTCCTGCCGCAGGGCATCTCCAAGGCGCGCATCGTCGACGGGCTCGACCAGGAGCGCTACGACGAGGAGTTCGCGTGGGCGTACGGCGTCGGTGAGGCGGGCTGGAAGAAGCTGCGGCAGTTCGTCCGCCAGGGCGGCACGCTGCTCGCGATCGGCAGCTCGGTCGCGACGGCGAAGGAGCTGCTGGACCTGCCGATCGAGCCGGCTCTGCCGACCGACCAGGACGTCTTCGCCACCGGCGGCAGCCTCCTCAACCACGAGTTCGACACGTCCGACATGGTCGCGTGGGGGATGCCGGAGAAGTGGCCGGTGTGGCTCTACAACACGCAGGCGTGGAAGCCGACGGGCAAGAAGGCCGACGTCGTGTCGACCTACCCGCAGTCCGACGTCCTTGCGAGCGGATATCTCAAGGGTGAGGACTACATCGAGGGCGCGGCGAACGTCGTGTCGTTCGACGTCGGCAAGGGCAAGGTCGTGACGTACGGCAGCGAGATCACCTTCCGGTCGCTCCCGCGCTCGTCGTTCAACCTGCTCTACAACGCGGTGTACGGCGGCCCCGCTGCGGAGGTGAACAAGACCCAGCTGCGCAAGCTGCAGCCGGCCTTCTCCTCCAGCGGTCGCCTCCTGCAGTAGCGCGTCGCTCCGCCCCGTCCCCGTTGTGAAGACTTCAGGTCGGTTTCAGCAGCAGAAACCGACCGCAACCCTTCACAACGGGGACGGGCCCGCGTCGCGGTGGAGCTCGGTCAGTGCGAGGTAGTTGCTGGCGTTGACCTTGAGGCCTTCGCGCTCCTCGTCGCTCAGCGGGCGGCGCACCTTGCCGGGGACCCCGGCGACGAGCGACCCCGGCGGGACGTCGGTGTCCTGGAGGACGACGGCGCCGGCGGCGACCATGGAGCCCGCCCCGATCCGTGCCCCGTTGAGCACCACGGCACCCATCCCGATCAGCGAGTCGTCCTCCACCGTGCAGCCGTGCAGCACGGCGCGGTGCCCGACCGAGACGCCGGCGCCGAGGGTGACAGGCTTGTCCGTGTCGACGTGGAAGACGCACCCGTCCTGGACGTTGCTGCGCTCGCCGATCGTGATCGGCGCGTTGTCGCCCCGCAGCACGGCGCCGTACCAGACGCTGGCCTGCGGGCCGAGCGTCACGCTGCCGGTCAGGACCGCGGTGGGCGCGACGTACGAGGTGGGATCGAGGCTGGGGCTGGTGCCGGCGATGGTGCGGAGCAGGGGTGCGTCGGTCATGGTGCCGATCGTGCCACGGGTGGTGCCGCGCCCGGGCGAGGGTCGGGTACGGCCTCAGCCGAGGAGGGCGCGGCGGGCCATCTGGGTCAGCAGCTCCGCCATCGCGTCCGCCGAGATCCGGGCGCTGTGCGGCGTCGAGTTGAGCAGGCCGAACGTCGCCTGCACGGCGGCGCGCGCTGTCCGCTGGTCGAGCTCGGGTCGCAGCGTCCGGAGCACCTCGACCCAGGTGTCGACGTAGTCGAGCTGGAGCGCGCGCACCTCTGCCCTGCTGGCGTCGTCGAGGTTGGTCCACTCGCGCTCCTGCACGACGATCAGCGCAGGGTTGGTGAGTGCGAAGTCGATGTGGAAGGCCACCAGCGCGTCGAGCGCGTCCTTGGGGTCGCTCGCTTCCGCGACACGGGTGCGGCCGCCGCTGCGAAGCGTCCGGCTGATCCCGACGAGCATCTCGGAGAGGACCGCGTCCTTGCCGGCGAAGTGGCGGTAGAGGGCGGGGCCGGAGATCCCGCAGGCCGCGCCGATGTCGTGCACGGAGACGCCATGGAAGCCCCGCTCGGCGAAGAGGGTGGCGGCGGTGGTGAGGATTTGCTCCTGGCGCGTGGTGACCACGCCGTCATGCTAGGTCTCCACCGGTTCGCAGGGGAAAAGAAAGCGGCCGGCGGAGATCCGCCGGCCGCCGTTGTCCGTGAGCGGTCTCGGGTCCGCTCACGAACATGTCCCCTCCGCGTCACGGGGGCCGCGCGGAGGAGTCGGGGTGCTACAGGAAGAAATCTGCCACGAATTCACCGGCATGGGAATGGCATAATCAAGCCGTGGCATGAAAACGACACGGATCTCGTTCCGAACGAGGGCTCGCAAGGTCGAGATCGTGTGAACCGGCACCAGTTTTCCCACAAATCCGCCGGATATCGGCAAGATCACGTGGGACGATCACGCATCGAACCGCAGTGAGGGAGGTCGCGTGCTGGAAGTCCTAGGGCTGAGCCCCGACGAGTACGACCTCTATCGCACGCTGGTGGAGGTCGCGAGCGCGACTCCGGGCGACCTCGGCGACGTGGTGGGGATGCCGGTCGCCGACGTGAGCGCCTACCTCTCGTCCCTCGAGCAGCGCGGGCTGGTCGGCCGTCACGTGGACGGCAGCGAGGAGCACTTCACCGCGTCTCCGCCGACGGTCGCCCTCGGCTCGTTGATCGTCGAGCGCCAGCGGTGGCTGCGCCGTGCCGAGATCGAGCTCGAGCGCCTCAACGACCTCTATCGAAAGGCCGCCGACGATCGCACCGCCTCCGACCTGGTCGACCTGGTGCCGGGCCGGGACGCGGGGTTGCAGCGCGTGAAGCAGCTCGTCCGCGCCGCACGGCGAGAAGTCCGCCTGTCGGTGCGTACGACGAAGCTGACGTCGTCGGAGTACGGCTTCGTCGAGGAGCGGCGCGCCGTCGAGCGCGGCGTACGGTTCCGGATCCTCGCCGAGCGTGCGGTCCTCGACCGTCCCAACTCGCTCTCGGACTTCCACGACGGCGAGGGCATGGACGTCCGGCTCGCGTCTGCGCTCCCGTCGCGGCTGCTGGTGGTCGACTCCGAGATCGCGATGGTGCCGGTGATGGCCTCGCCGGACGACCTGTCCGGCGGAGCGCTGATCGTGCACCGGAGCGGACTTCTCGACAGCCTGATCGCTTTGTTCGAAGGGATGTGGGCCGGCGCTTCGCCGCTGCTCGAGAGCCAGTCCGGTGACGCGAGGGCCGCCGGGCTCGACGACACCGACGCACGGATCCTCCGCCTCCTCAACGCCGGCCTCACCGACCACAAGGTGGCGAACCAGCTCAGCCTCTCGGCCCGGACGGTGCAGCGCCGCATGAGTCGGCTGATGGAGCGGGCTGAGGTGGAGACGCGGCTCCAGCTCGGGGTCGCGGCGAAGCAGCGCGGTTGGCTCTAGCGGCGAAGCCAGCGCGGTTGGCTCTTGACCTCATGTCGACTTGAGCATGAACACTCGGGATTCCAGTCGACCGACGAGGAGGACCCGATGCGTGCAGTGGTGGTGCGGGAGTACGGCGGACCGGACGTGCTGGAGGTCGAGGAGCTCCCCGATCCCGAACCAGAGCCGGACCAGCTCCTGGTCGACGTCTCCGTCGCCGACGTGATCTACCTCGACACGATGCTCCGTCAGGGCGGGGCCGTGGAGTGGGGGATGTCTCTGCCGTACGTCGCGGGCGGCGCGGTCGCCGGCACGGTGCGCAGCGTGGGACCCGGCGTCGACGGCTCCTGGATCGGGCGGCGGGTGGTGGCGCGATCGGGGACGCAGGGCGGGTACGCCGAGCGGGTCGCCGTTCCGGTCGAGACCGCGTACGCCCTCCCCGACGACGTCGCCGACGAGGATGCCGCCGCGCTCTCGCGTGACGGGGTGACGGCGCTGCGCCTCGTCGAGGTGACGCGTGTCGAGCGGGGCGACCGGGTGATCGTCAACGCCGCGACCGGAGGCGCGGGGGCGCTGATCGTGCAGCTGCTCCTCGCTCGGGGTGCGGCCGTGGTCGGGGCCGCCCGCGGCGAGCGCAAGCTGGCGCTCGTGCGCGAGCTCGGTGCCGAGGCGGTCGACTACAGCGTGCCCGGCTGGACCGACAAGGCAGTAGCCGCGCTCGGAGGGTTGGCTCCGACCGTGCTGCTCGACGGCGCCGGCGGCACGCCCGGGCAGGAGGCGTTCGCGGTGCTCGGCGACGGGGGCAGGCTCGTTGCGTACGGCGCGGCCGGAGGCTTCCTCGAACCGGACCCGGAGGAGGTGCGCAGGCGTCGCCTGGAGGTGCAGGGCATCACGGGGGCACAGCTCGCACCGGACGGCATCCGGCGCCTGACGGCAGAGGCGGTGCAGCGGCGACGCGCTGGCGAGTGGGCGCCGGTCATCAAGCAGCGCTATCCGTTGGAACGGGCCGCCGACGCCCACCGTGGGCTGGAGGACCGCAGCGCGATCGGCAAGACCCTGTTGCGCGCCTGAGACGCGGTCTCACGTCCTGCTGTTGACCCCCGCTAAGCGCCTGCTTAGTGTCGGAGATCACATCTCGGCCCAGGAGGTCCCGTGAAGCGTGTGCTCGGCTCGATCGTCGCCACTCTCTCGCTCGTTCTCGCCTCGTTCGCCCTGGCAGCGCCTGCTCCGGCGAGCGGGACGGGTCCGGGACACGTCAAGCCGCGACCCATCGTGTTCGTGCACGGCTCGGCGGGCTCGGCGAGCCAGTTCCAGACACCCGCGCTGCGGTTCGCGAGCAACGGCTACCGCGCGGAGGACATCGAGGCGGTCGAGTACGACACGCAGTTCCAGACCAACACGCTCGCTCAGGTGCACGAGCGGATCGACGCCGCGGTCGCGGCGGTGCTCCGACGTACAGGAGCCGACAAGGTCGACCTCGTCGGCCACTCCCTCGGCACGTATGTCTCCCAGCAGTACTTGAACAGCTCCCCGGCGCGCGCCGGCCGTGTCGCCCACTACGTCAACATCGACGGTCTGACGGCGACGGCGCTCCCCGGCGGCGTCCCGACCCTGGCGCTGTGGGCGGAGCCGTGGCGCTATCCAGGCGTCACCCGCACGGTCGTCGGTGCCACCAACGTCGACCTCGGCGAGCAGGGGCACACCGAGGCGGTCACCTCGGAAAAGAGCTTCCGCGAGATGTTCCGCTTCTTCAACGGGCGCCGGCCCGCCACGACCGAGGTCCGTGCGGAGCGTGGGCGTCCGACGGTATCCGGGCGGGTGAACTTCTTCGTGAGCAACCTGCCGGTGGTCGACGGCACGCTGCGGGTCTATCGCGTCGGTCGGCTCACTGGGGCACGCCTCGGACGACCGGTCGCCACCTTCGACGTGACCGACGGAGCGTTCGGCCCGTTCCGCGCCTCGCGGCACGCCCGGTACGAGTTCGTGCTCACCCGCGGCGAGATCACGCACCACTTCTACACCGAGCCGTTCACGCGCTCCGACCGGTTCGTCCGCCTGATGACCGACCAGCCCGGCGGGGTCGTGCGCAGCGTGATGACCGCGTCGCCGCGGCACGCCAACCTCACGATCAGCCGCAACAAGGAGTGGTGGAGCGACCAGGACGGCCGCAACGACACCCTGACGATCGACGGCGTCTCGGTTCTCGACGGGATCGCTCCTCGAGCCAAGCGCGCGATCGGCATCGCGGTGGGCGACCAGCACGCCGACGAGGTGAGCGTCCTGGGTCAGCCCATCGCCGAGTTCGCGTCGGTCCCGTTCATCACCGGCGTCGACCAGTACCTCCGGGCGCCCCGCCGGCACGCCGGGATCCGGCTGCGGGCGGTGCCGCGCGGGACGACACGTCCGCACACCCTCGTCGTCCCGGCCTGGCCGTCGTCCGACCACTGGGTGTCCGTGCAGTTCGACGCGCACTGACGGCTGAGGCGTACGGACCGGCGAGGCGGGTGCGTAGTCCCACGGGGGCGGTGGTTTCTCAGGTTAACAACCGTTAACATCGACGGCATGCACCCCACCGGCATGCGCGACCTCGTCGCCGAGCTGCGCGAACGCCTCGCCGTCGTGCGCACCGGCGGATCGGAGCGCGCCCGCGACAAGCACGAGAAGCGCGGCAAGCTCTTCGTCCGCGACCGCGTCGACCGCCTCCTCGACCCCGGCTCGCCGTTCCTCGAGATCGCGCCGCTGGCCGCGTACGGGATGTACGGCGCCGACGGGGACGCGCACGCGGTGCCCAGCGCAGGTGTGGTCGCCGGCATCGGCCGGGTGTCGGGCCGCGAGTGTGTGATCGTCGCCAACGACGCCACCGTCAAGGGCGGCACCTACTACCCGCTCACGGTCAAGAAGCACCTCCGCGCCCAGACCGTGGCTGCCGAGAACCGGCTCCCCTGCCTCTATCTCGTGGACTCCGGTGGCGCGTTCCTGCCGATGCAGGACGAGGTCTTCCCGGACCGGGAGCACTTCGGGCGCATCTTCTACAACCAGGCGCAGATGTCGGCGCAGGGCATCCCGCAGGTCGCCGCGGTGATGGGCTCGTGCACTGCGGGAGGCGCGTACGTCCCGGCGATGAGCGACGAGACCGTCATCGTCAAGGACCAGGGCACGATCTTCCTGGGAGGCCCGCCGCTGGTGAAGGCCGCGACCGGAGAGGTCGTCACTGCCGAGGAGCTGGGCGGCGGCGAGGTCCACGCCCGGCGCTCCGGTGTCGTCGACCACCTCGCCGACGACGACGCGCACGCCTTGGCGATCGTCCGCAGCATCGTCGCGACGTTCGAGCGCCGGACACCTCCCAGCCTCGAGCGCACGGAGGTCGTCGAGCCCCTCGAGGACCCCGAGACCCTGTACGACGTGGTGCCGACCGACTCGCGCACCCCGTACGACGTGCGCGAGGTGATCCGTCGCCTCGTCGACGGCTCGACGTTCCACGAGTTCAAGCCGCTGTACGGCGAGACGCTGGTCTGCGCGTTCGCCCGCATCTGGGGCTACCCGGTCGCCATCGTCGCCAACAACGGCATCTTGTTCTCCGAGTCGTCCCTCAAGGGCGCGCACTTCATCGAGCTCGCCAACCAGCGCGGCGTCCCGTTGGTGTTCCTCCAGAACATCACCGGCTTCATGGTCGGCCGCGAGTACGAGAACGGCGGCATCGCCAAGGACGGCGCCAAGCTCGTGACCGCCGTCGCGTCCTCGGTCGTTCCGCGGTTCACCGTCGTCATCGGCGGGTCGTACGGCGCCGGCAACTACGGCATGTCGGGACGCGCGTACGACCCTCGCTTCCTCTGGATGTGGCCCAACGCCAAGATCTCCGTGATGGGCGGCGAGCAGGCCGCCTCGGTGCTGGCGACCGTCCGGCGAGACGGCGTGGAGGCGCGTGGCGAGGAGTGGTCGGCCGACGACGAGGAGGCCTTCAAGGCCCCGATCCGCGCCCAGTACGAGGCGCAGGGCTCTGCGTACTACTCGACCGCACGGCTCTGGGACGACGGCATCATCGACCCCGCCGACACCCGGCGCGTCCTCGGCATGGCGCTCCAGGCGTCGTCCAACGCGCCGATCCCCGAACCCCACTACGGCGTCTTCCGGATGTGAGTGCCATGACCCCACGATTCACCAGCGTGCTCGTCGCCAACCGCGGCGAGATCGCCGTCCGCGTCGTCCGCGCCCTCCAGGCGGCCGGGCTGCGGGCGGTCGCCGTCCACTCCGACGCCGATGCCCTGGCGCCCCACGTCCGCCTCGCCGACCATGTCGAGCGGGTCGACTCCTACCTCTCCGTCGACGCGATCCTGGACGCCGCTCGACGCAGTGGTGCGCAGGCCGTGCACCCTGGCTACGGGTTCCTGTCCGAGCGGGCCGACGCGGCTCGGTCGGTCACCGACGCCGGCCTGGTGTGGATCGGACCGAGCGCCGAGGTCATCGACCTGATGGGGCGCAAGGACCGGGCGCGTGACGTGGCCGAGCGGGCAGGTGTGCCCGTGACCCAGCGCTATGACCCGGCGGTGGTCCCCGCCGACGCCTATCCCGTCCTGGTCAAGGCCGCGGCCGGTGGAGGCGGCAAGGGCATGCGTGTCGTGCGGGACCCCGCCGACCTCGCCGAGGCGATCGCGGCCGCCCGCCGTGAGGCCGCGTCGGCCTTCGGCGACGACACGCTCATCGTCGAGGAGTACGTCGAGCGTGGCCGCCACGTCGAGGTGCAGGTGATCGGCGACGAGCACGGCACCGTCCTCCACCTCTTCGAGCGCGACTGCTCGGCCCAGCGCCGCCACCAGAAGGTGCTCGAGGAGGCCCCGGCCCCGACGATCTCCGACGCCACGCGCGCCCGGCTGACGGAGGCCGCGGTCGCGCTGTCGCAGGAGGTCGGCTACGTGAACGCCGGCACGGTCGAGTTCCTCGTGCACGGCCAGGGCGACGCGGAGCGGATCGCCTTCCTCGAGATGAACACGCGCCTCCAGGTCGAGCACCCGGTGACCGAGGCGATCACCCGGCTCGACCTCGTCGATCTCCAGCTGCGGGTCGCGCAGGGTCTCCCCCTCGGCATCGCCCAGGCCGACGTAGCCGCGACCGGGCACGCGATCGAGGCGCGGGTCTACGCCGAGGACGCCTACGCGGGCTTCCTCCCGCAGGCGGGCCGTGCCGACCGCGTCGTCTGGCCCGAGCACGTGCGCGTCGACGCGGCGCTCGAGTCGGGCGCCGAGGTCACCACCGCGTACGACCCGATGCTGGGCAAGGTGATCGCGCACGGACCGGACCGCGAGACCGCTCGCGCCGCGCTCGTCGATGCGCTCGACCGGACGGCCGTGCTGGGCGTCACCACCAACACCGGCTTCCTTCGACGGCTGGTGGCGTCCGATGCCTTCGGGTCCGCGGCGGTCCACACGTCGTGGCTCGACTCGGTCGAGGCGGCAGACCTGACGACACGTCCCGACGTCCCGCCGCAGGCGTGTGAGTCCGCGACACGCGCGTGGGCCCGGGCGAACGTGTCTCCGGCCGACGACCCGTTCGGCGCCGCCGACGGGTGGCGCTCCGCGGCGAGCCCGGCTCCGGTCCTGGTGTCGCTGGTCGACGCCGACGCCAACCCGGTGGAGGTCAGCCTGACGCCCGGGTCGTACGAAGCAGTCACGGCCGTCGACGCGCCGTCGGTCGTCGATCCCCGCAGCGTGACCGTCGCCCACCAGGGCCAGTCCTGGACGTTCCGTCACCCGGACCCGGCGCGTGACCGCGCAGGCGCTGCGACCGGCGACGCCGACATCGTGTCCCCGATGCCGGGCACGGTCCTCTCCGTCTCGGCGGCCGAGGGTGAGACGGTGGACGAAGGCCAGGTCCTCGGCGTCGTGGAGGCGATGAAGATGGAGATCGCGCTGAAGGCTCCGTACGCGGGTGTGGTGACCCGGGTCGGGGTCGCGTCCGGTGACCAGGTCGCGCTCGGTGCGCTGCTGTTCAGGGTGGAGGACCAGGCGTGAGTCTCCCCTCCGTCCACCGCGATCCGGCACTGCCCGAGAGGGTGACGATCTACGAGGTCGGTGCTCGCGACGGTCTGCAGAACGAGTCGGGCGTGATCCCTCTCGACACCAAGCTCGCGTTCGTCGAGCGGCTGACCGCCGCCGGACTCCCGGTCGTCGAGGCGACGAGCTTCGTCCGCCCGCGATGGGTCCCGCAGCTCGCTGACGCCGCCGACCTGGTCGCGCGGCTCGACCTGCACGGCCCCGTGCCGTACCCCGTCCTCGTCCCCAACGAGCGCGGCCTCGACCGCGCGCTCGAGTCCGGCGTCACCCACGTCGCGGTCTTCGCCAGCGCCACGGAGACGTTCGCCGCGAAGAACCTCAACAGCACGTACGAGTCCCAGTTCGCGATGTTCGAGCCGGTGGTGCGGCGTGCCCTCGACGCCGGCGTGAAGGTGCGGGCGTACCTCTCGATGTGCTTCGGCGACCCGTGGGAGGGCGAGGTCGCGGTCGACCGCGTCGTCGCCGCCGGTCGGCGGCTGCTCGACATGGGCGTGTACGAGCTGTCGCTCGGCGACACCATCGGCGTCGGCACCGCACACCACGTCGAGGTGCTGCTCGACGCGTTCGCGGAGGCGGGCGTCGGACTCGACCGGATCGCCCTGCACTTCCACGACACCTACGGGCAGGCGCTCGCCAACACGTCCGCGGCACTCCGCCGCGGCGTCACGACCTTCGACGCCTCCGCCGGTGGGCTCGGCGGGTGTCCATACGCGAAGTCTGCGACCGGCAACCTCGCCACCGAGGATCTGGTCTGGATGCTCGACGGGCTCGGTGTGGCGCACGGGGTCGACCTGTCCGCGCTGGCGCAGACGAGTGCCTGGATGGCAGAGCAGCTGGGGCGCCCGTCCCCGTCCGCGGTGGTGCGTGCGCTGACGGCCGGCTGAGCGGCCAGACGGGCCGGGGTTCTACGCTGCTGGTATGTCTGTCCGCGCGATCCCGCTGCTGCCCTGCCCTTCGACCGACGACATCACCGACTTCTACGAAGCCCTCGGGTTCACCACGACCTTTCGCCAGTCCAGCCCCAACCCGTACGTCGCCGTCGAGCGCGACGGCCTGGAGCTCCACTACTTCGGCGTGGAGGGGTTCGATCCCGACGGCTCGTACGGGACGTGCGTCGTCCTGGTCGACGACACCGAGCCGTGGTTCGAGGCGATCGCGGCCGGGTTGCTTGAGCGCTACGACACGCTCCCGATGTCCGGTGTCCCCCGGATCACGCGACCGCGCCTGCGCGAGAACGCCCGCGGCCTCTCGGGATTCAGCCTGATCGACCCGGGCGGCAACGCGGTCCGCTTCACGCGCGGCATCGCGGAGCCCGTCATGGAGGAGAGCCGGCTCGCGACGGCGTACGCGTACGCGGTGGTGCTCGCCGACTCGAACGGTGACCCGGCGGAGGCGGCGACCTTGCTCGCCGGCGCGATCCGTCGTGAGGACGAGGCGAGTCCCATCGAGGACCGGGTGCAGGCGCTGGCCTACCTCGCCGAGCTCTGGGTCCGCGCCGACGACCCCGAGGCTGCGGCCCGCACCCTGGACGAGCTTGGCGACCACCCCCTCACCCCCGAGATCGAGGAGGCGGTCGCCGACCTGAGGCGATCGCTCAACCGCGCCTGACGTCGCGGCTGTAGCGGCTGAGGTCGTCGAAGATGATGTGGTCCCAGCCGGTGTAGACGAGCGTTCCTGCCTTCACCTTCACGCGGGTGCGGCTGGTCCTCGACAGGCAGCGGACGGGGACTGAGATGGAGGTCCTCCTGCCCTTCCACGCCGTCGTGATCCCGGCACAGCGCAGCGACCTGTACGTGGTCGGGTCGTTGCCGCGCCGCCATCCGAGGCGCCTCGCTGTGACCTTGCCCTGGCGGTTGCGCACGATGCTCACGAGGTAGGCCCAGCGGCCGCTGTCGCGGGTCTTGATCCTCAGCTCCGCCACGTTCATCTTCCTCTTGTTGCCTCGGCGCAACGTGATGATGCCCGTGACCCTGGTCGCGCCGTTCTTGACCCGCAGCTTCGTGATGTCGGCCGCTCTGGGAGCGTCGCCACGCCGGTCCTTCACGTCGCTGGTCGCCGCCTGAGCCGCACCGGGCACCAGGCCGACGGCCAGCACGGTTCCTGCGATCACCGCACCGATCCGCATCCATCGTCTCGTCATGAGAAACCTCCTCGTCCGTCTTCCGCCCGGCCGTTCCGTCCCCGATGTGTGCAGTTCATCCAGGTCTTACGCCCGAGATCCTGGATGTTCTGCACACATCGGGGAGGAGAGGTCAGCCGCGCTTGACGTAGCGGCTGTAGCGGGTGCGCTCGTCGTACCAGTCGTGACCCTCGCCGACGCGGGCGATGATCGCGGCACGCACCTTGACGCGCGGGCGGGTCGTCTTGGTCAGGCAGCGGACGGGCACCGAGATGGTCGTCTTCTTGCCGTTCCAGGACGTCTTGATCCCGCTGCAGGGAAGCGGTGTGTAACTGCTCGGATCGTCACCGCGCTGCCAGCCGAGGGACTTGTCGGTCACCGCGCCCTGGCGGTTGCGCTTGACCGAGACGATGTAGGCCCAGCGGCCGCTGTCACGGGTCTTGATGTTGAGCTCGGTGATCGCGAGCTTCTTCTTGTTGCGGTTCGGGATCGTCAGCACACCGCTGACGCGGTGGTCGCCGTTCTTGACCCGCAGCTTGGTGATGTCGGCGACCCGCGGGGCATCGCCGCGCGGGTCCTTCACGTCGGTGGTCGCCGCCTGTGCTGCGGTCGGCACCATGCCGACGGCCAGGACGGAACCTGCCGCTACTGCGCCGATGCGCATCCATCGTCTCGTCATGAGTGAACCTCCTCGTTCGTTTTCCTTGTCCAACCCGTGTCGTCAGCCGCGTCGGACGAAGCGGCTGAAGCGGGTGAGGTCGTCGTACCAGTCGTGTCCCGGCTCGAGCCGGGTGATGATCCCGGCGCGCGCCCGCACTCGACGGGCACTGGTCTCCGTCAGGCAGCGGACGGGGACCGAGATCGTGATCTTCTTGCTCTTCCACGCGGTCTTGATGCCGGTGCACCGCAGCCGCCGGGACGTGGCCGGATCGTCGCCGCGCTGATAGAAGAGCCCCTTCTTGGCGGCCTGGCCGTTGCCGGCAGGGGCGATCGAGACGATGTAGGCCCAACGGCCGCTGTCCTTCGTCCGGATCATGAGGTCGATCCCGGCGTACTTCCGCTTCTTGTGGTGAGGCACGGTGAGCACACCCGTGACCCGGTGTTCGCCGTTCTTGACCCGGAGCTTGGTGATGTCGGCGACTCGCGGGGCATCGCCGCGCGGGTCCTTCACGTCGGTCGTCGCCGCGTGCGCCGTCCCTGGGATCAGGCCGACGGCCAGGACGGAGCCCGCCGCTGCTACGCCGATGCGCATCCATCGTCTCGTCATGAGTGAACCTCCGCGTTCGTCATGTCGGTTGCTGACGTCCGTCCATGGCAGCACGAGGGAGGGTCAGCCCCGCCGTGCTGTGCTGCGGGACCCTTTTTTTGACTCATTCAAGAAAAGCAGCCACACTGAGCCCATGCCCCCCGCACCCGAGATCGAGCTGCTGATCCGCGCGGCGACGCTGCGCGTGACTCGGCCCCGGGTCGCGGTGCTGACCGCCGTGCACGAGGCGCCCCACGCCGACACCGAGACGATCATCGCCGCCGTACGCCGCCGTCTGCCGACGGTGTCGCACCAGGCGGTGTACGACTCGCTCCGCACGCTGGCCGATCACGGCCTCGTCCGGCGCATCCAGCCCTCCGGCTCGGTCGCCCGGTACGAGGCGCGGGTCGGAGACAACCACCACCACGTCGTCTGCCGCTCGTGCGGAGCGATCGCCGACGTGGACTGCGCCGTCGGCGAGGCTCCCTGCCTGCACGCCTCCGACGACCGCGGCTTCGTGATCGACGAGGCCGAGGTCGTCTTCTGGGGCACGTGCGCCTCGTGCGCAACCACTGCTCAGGACGTGTGATCCGTCTCGTCCCTCCCGCCTTCACCCCCAGCAGTACCCCGTAGTTCAGCAAGCCCTGGAAAGGAACACATGTCCGAGAACCACGACGCCGTGATCGGCGAGGTCAACGAGGATCAGCCCGCGGGCGGATGCCCCGTGGCGCACGGCAAGACCGCGCACCCGACGCAGGGTGGCAGCGGCAACCGTGCCTGGTGGCCCAACCAGCTCAACCTCAAGATCCTCGCCAAGAACCCTGCGGTCGCCAACCCGCTCGGCGAGGACTTCGACTACGCCGCGGCGTTCGGTGCGCTCGATCTCGACGCCGTGAAGCAGGACATCTCTCAGGTCCTGACGACGTCGCAGGACTGGTGGCCGGCCGACTTCGGCCACTACGGGCCGTTCATCATCCGGATGGCGTGGCACAGCGCGGGCACCTACCGCGTCAGCGACGGTCGCGGCGGTGCCGGTGCGGGCCAGCAGCGCTTCGCGCCGCTCAACAGCTGGCCGGACAACGTCAACCTCGACAAGGCCCGCCGTCTGCTGTGGCCGGTCAAGAAGAAGTACGGCCAGAGCCTGTCGTGGGCCGACCTGATGATCCTCGCCGGCAACGTCGCGCTGGAGACCATGGGCTTCGAGACCTTCGGCTTCGCCGGTGGGCGCGAGGACGTGTGGGAGCCGGACGAGGACGTCTACTGGGGCCCCGAGACCGAGTGGCTGGGCGGCGACGCCGGCGGCGCCGAGCGCTACACCGGCGACCGTGACCTCGAGGATCCCCTCGCGGCGGTCCAGATGGGTCTCATCTACGTCAACCCCGAGGGTCCCGAGGGCAACCCGGACCCGCTGGCCTCGGCCCGCGACATCCGCGAGACGTTCGCCCGCATGGCGATGAACGACGAGGAGACCGTCGCGCTCATCGCCGGCGGCCACACGTTCGGCAAGACCCACGGTGCGGCCTCCGCCGACCTCGTCGGCCCCGAGCCCGAGGCTGCCCCGCTCGAGGGGCAGGGCTTCGGTTGGAAGCAGGGCCACGGGACGGGCAAGGGTGACGACGTCATCAGCTCCGGCCTCGAGGTCACCTGGACCTACCACCCGGTCCGGTGGGACAACGAGTTCTTCCACATCCTGTTCGCGTACGACTGGGAGCTCATGGAGTCGCCCGCCGGTGCGAAGCAGTGGCGTCCGAAGCACGGTGCCGGCTCGGACCTGGTCCCGCTCGCGCACGATCCCTCGCAACACCGCGAGCCGCGGATGCTGACGTCCGACCTCGCGCTGCGCTTCGACCCCGTCTACGAGCAGATCTCGCGTCGCTTCAAGGACGACCAGGCCGCGTTCGCCGACGCGTTCGCCCGCGCGTGGTTCAAGCTCACCCACCGCGACATGGGACCGCTGGCGCGCTACCTCGGCCCCGAGGTCCCCAGCGAGCAGCTCCTCTGGCAGGACCCGCTCCCCGAGGCCTCGTACGAGACGATCGACGCAGCTGACGTCGCCGCGCTCAAGGATCAGATCAAGGCCACCGGCCTGACGGTCTCGCAGCTGGTCACCACGGCCTGGGCCGCGGCCTCGTCGTTCCGGTCCAGCGACAAGCGCGGTGGCGCCAACGGTGCGCGCATCCGCCTCCAGCCGCAGGCCGGCTGGGAGGTCAACAACCCCGACGAGCTCGCAGGCGTGCTCCGTGCGCTCGAGGGTGTCCAGGCGGCGTTCAACGCGTCGCAGACCGGCGGCAAGCAGGTCTCGCTCGCCGACGTCATCGTGCTCGCCGGCAACGTCGGCGTCGAGCAGGCCGCGCAGGCGGCCGGCTACGACCTGGAGGTGCCGTTCGCGCCGGGTCGCGTCGACGCGTCGCAGGAGCAGACCGATGTGGAGTCCTTCGCCTACATGGAGCCGAAGGCCGACGGATTCCGCAACTACGTGGGCAAGGCCACCCGTCTGCCCGCCGAGTACCTCCTCGTCGACAAGGCCAACCTCCTCGGCGTCAGCGCGCCGGAGATGACGGTCCTCGTCGGTGGCATGCGCGCCCTCGGCGCGAACTACGACGGTTCGTCGCTGGGTGTCCTTACGGCCACCCCGGGCACGCTGACGAACGACTTCTTCGTCAACCTGCTCGAGCTCGGCACCACCTGGACGCCGAACGACGACTCGGCGCAGACCTTCACCGGCACGACGGCGACGGGTCACACCTGGACGGGCAGCCGTGTGGACCTGCTCTTCGGGTCCAACTCGGAGCTCCGTGCGCTCGCCGAGGTCTATGCGAGCGACGACGCCAAGGAGAAGTTCGTCCGTGACTTCACCGCGGCGTGGGTCAAGGTCATGAACGCCGACCGGTTCGACCTGGTCTGACGCTCCGCCCAGCACCAGCACGCGCCCCGGCCTGACGGGTTCGCCACCGGATTCCTCGCGGATCCGGTGTGCAGCCCGTCAGGCCGGGGCGCTGGTGCGTACGGCCGCGGGTGCGGGCCGTCAGCGTGGCAGTGCGAGCCGCCGGTCGCGCAGCTCCTGGCGCGCGTACGAGGCGATCTTGGCGGTGTGCCTCGCGTCGGCGACCAGGCCGACCCCTCCGCCGAGCAACGGCACCTTGCGGACGATCATCGAGGCGCCCTGCTTGCCGCTGACCCGGCCGAAGAGCGCGGTGGTCACCTCTTGGGCGACGCGGTCGTCGAGGCTCGGGTCGTGGACCGGCGAGGTCGCCAGGCCCATCGGCGTCGTCGGGATGCGTCGCTCCTTGACGGCCTTCTTGATCTCGTCCTTGCCGAGGAGGCACGCCATCACGGCGTTGCGGACCCGCGGGTCGTCGAGGTCGTAGCCACGGAGGTAGGCGATGGCGGCCACCATGTGGCACTGGAGGACGGCCAGCCCGGTCACGTTGGCGGGGACCGTCACGATCATCGACGCGATGCCACCGACGTTGGTCAGGAAGCCCTGGGCCCCGGCGTAGCGGACGTGGATCGCGACGGTGTCGTCGATGGCGTCCTCGACCCTCCCGCCGGCGAGCGCGAGCCGGGCGTCGGCCGCGACCCGGACCGGCTTGAAGGGACCCACGCCGTCGATCGCCCGGTCGAGCAGCACACGCACGTATCCGGACGTGACCTTCGGTCCGGCCGACATGGCCACGCGCGGTCCCACCATCTTCGCGGTCGTCCTGGCGATGCCCACACGTCCTCCTGAGTAGTCTGCGCTCCATCGTAGGAGGTACCCACTGAGCCAGCAGGTAGCCGGCGGCCCCTGGATACAGTCAGGCCTGTGACGCCGCAGCCGCTGCCGCCGAACCACTGGGAGTTCGGCCGTACCCACTGGCCGGACGACGACTTCGTCGGCATCGGCGCCGATCTCGAGCCCGGCACCCTCGTGGCGGCATACGCGGCCGGGATGTTCCCGATGCCCGTCGAGCCGGAGGGCCCGATCGGCTGGTGGTCCCCCGTGCAGCGCGGCGTGCTGCAGCTCGACCGGCTGCGTGTCACCCGCTCGCTGCGCAAGTCGGCCAAGCACTTCACCGTGACGGTCGACACAGATTTTCACGCCGTCGTGGAGGCCTGTGCCGACCCGTCGCGGGAGGGTGCCTGGATCGACGGCCAGATCGCCGCGGCGTACTCGCGGCTGCATGATCTCGGATGGGCGCACTCGGTCGAGGTGAGAGGTACGGACGGCGCCTTGGTCGGGGGGCTGTACGGCGTTGCGGTCGGCGGCCTCTTCGCAGGTGAGAGCATGTTTCACCGCGAGCGCGACGCGTCCAAGGTCGCCCTGCTGAGTCTGGTGGAGCTGCTGTCCGACGAGTACGCCGCCCAGCGGCTCGTGGACGTCCAGTGGCTCACGCCGCACCTGGCGTCGCTCGGGGCCGAGGCATGGCCCCGCGACACCTACCTGGACACCCTCCGAAGGGTCGTCGACACACCGCTCCCGCCCCCGTGGCGCTGAAACCACCGGCGTCGTGGGCTAGTGTCAAGGCGCACCACACCGGCGTGGGGCCCCGGAAATCCGGGGAAGTTCGGCATTTCTCCCTATGCTGGTGTGCGTCCGAGACAACCCAGTCCCACCACGTCGGAGGAACCCGTGAACCGTACTGAACTCGTAGCCGCAGTCGCCGAGACGGCCGGCACCACCAAGGCCGACGCCGACGCGGTCCTCAGCGCTTTCGGCGACACGCTGATCAACGCCGTCGGCAAGGGCGAGAAGGTCCAGATCCCGGGCCTGCTCACGGTCGAGCGTGTCGAGCGCGCAGCGCGCACCGGCCGCAACCCCGCGACGGGCGAGACCCTCGAGATCCCCGCCGGCCACGGCGTGAAGGTCACCGCCGGCAGCAAGCTGAAGGCCGCCGTCAAGTAAGACGTTCCACGAAGGGACCCCGGGCACGCGTGAGCGTCCCGGGGTCCCTCGCGTTCGTGGCCCCGGGACGGCACACTGGTCACGTGCCCGAGCTGCCCGAGGTCGACGCGCTGGTCGACGACCTGTCCCGCCGTCTGGGGGTCACCGAGGGTGAGCCCCGTGCGATCGTCGCTGCCTACCCGGCCGCGATCAGCGCGCTCAAGACCTACGACCCGCCCGTCAGCGCTCTGACCGGTCTCGTCGTCGACGGCGTGACGCGACGGGGGAAGTTCCTCGACATCTCCGTCGGCGGACTGCACCTGATCATCCACCTCGCCCGTGCCGGCTGGTTGCGCTGGAAGGACGAGCAGCCCACGACCCCGCCGCGACCCGGTGGCGGCAAGAACCCGTTGGCGTTCCGCATCGTGCTCGACGACGGGTCGGGGTTCGATCTCACCGAGGCGGGGACCAAGAAGGGACTCGCGGTCTATCTCGTCCGCGACCCCGCCGAGGTCCCCGGCGTCGCCCGACTCGGGCCGGACCCGCTCGACGGCACGTTCACGATCGACGTCTTCCGCCAGATCCTCGAGTCCGCCGGCCGCTCCCAGATCAAGGGCGTGCTGCGCGACCAGGGGCAGATCGCCGGGATCGGCAACGCCTACTCCGACGAGATCCTCCACGTCGCCAAGATGTCGCCCTTCAGGTCGGCGAGCGCGATCGTGGCGTCCGAGGAGGACCTGACGACGTTGTACGCCGCGATCGGCACCACGCTCCGCGAGGCGATCGCGCGCGCGGACGGGCTGGCGGCGTCGGAGCTCAAGAAGGAGAAGAAGTCAGGACTGCGGGTCCACGGCCGTACCGGCGAGACGTGCGAGGTCTGCGGCGACACGATCCGCGAGGTGTCATTCGCCGACTCGTCCCTGCAGTACTGCCCCACCTGTCAGACCGGCGGCAAGCCGCTGGCGGACCGGCGGATGTCGAAGCTCCTGCGGTAGCGCTCAGACGAGCCGTCGGCCCGCCTGGTGCCAGGCGATGACGCCCCCGGCGAGGTTCACGGCGTCGACACCGCGCTGCTGGAGGAAGGCGGTCGCGCGAGCCGACCGTCCGCCTGAACGGCAGTAGACCAGCACCTGACCCTCCGCGGGCACCTCGTCGATCCGGGCAGCGAGATCACTGAGCGGGATGTGGAGCGCACCGTCGACGTGCCCGCTGGCCCACTCGTCGTCCTCGCGGACGTCGACGACGACCAGCCCTGCGGGAAGGGGATCGGGCACGCCGGCGACGTCCACGGTCGGGATGGTGTTCTCGTCCATGTCTCCATCCTCTCAGCCGCCTCCACACGCTCCACGAGTCGCGCCCTCGGTGAAGGCGGTGCTCTCGCGGCGACCGCTGGGTTGGCTAGGCTGAGCCCGCCGGGCGCGTGCGTGCTCGCCCGTGCGCGAGGAGGAGAGCCATGTCGCAAGGCCCGCAGGACCCCTACGGACGGCCGTACGGCTCCGGCCCCGGTCAATCCTCGGGCTCGTCCTGGGGTGGTCAGCCCGGGCCGTCCCAGCCGGGTGCCCCGCAGGGGCAGTCGTGGTCCGCGCCGCACGCCCCGCCGACGGCCCGCGGCCGTGACGTCGAGAAGTCGTCCCCTTGGGGCATGGTCGCCGTCGTCGCCCTCGGCCTCGGGACGCTCGTCGCCCTCGGTTACGCCGCGTTCGCGCTGACCGCCCGCCGCGGCATCTTTGCCGACCTCTCCGACGACCCGTCCTCGGTCAGCCGCAGCGTCGCCGAGGACAGCGACTCGCTCAACGCGTTGCTCGTCTCCGCGACCGTGCTCGTCGTGGTGCTCGCGGTGCTCCTGTGGATCGTGGCTCTCGCCGCCGGACGCGGGCGCACGCTGCTCGGCTGGATCGGACTCGGCGTCGCGGCGATCGGTGGGCTCGTCGCGGCCGGTGGTGGGGCGATGACCAGTGGCGTGGAGTCGGCGAGCGAGGTCGACGACGCCGTCACCGGATATCTTCTCGTGGGTGCCGGCATGGCGGTGCTGGCGATCGGGCTCGCGCTCGGGATCCTGGCGCTGCTGTCGTCGCGGGACGCGTCGACCGGCGACGGCTCCTCTGGCTCGCCCTACGCGGCACCGCAGCAGCAGTCTCCTTACGGCCAGCCGGGTGGTGGTCAGCCGCAGCAGGCGCCGTACGGCCAGCCGCAGCGACCGCCGTATGGTCAGCACCAGCAACCCCCGTACGGCCAGCCGGGTGGCCAGCCCCAGCGACCGCCGTACGGTCAGCCGCAGCAGCCGCCGTACGGACAGCCAGGTCAGCCGGGGCAGGGTCCCCAGCAGCCGCCGTACCCGCCGCAGGGGCCGACCGGCGGCCAGTGAGCCGCGCCGGACCCCGACGCCGACGCCGTACGCCGTACCCCACCGACACTCAGGAGAAGCCGCCATGGGCAAGCGATCGCGCCGCCGCGTCAAGCCGGAGAAGGCCGAGCGGGTTCCGTTCCGCGCCAGGACCTTCGAAGGGCTTCCGGGAGAGTGTGACTGGGTCGCGCTGCGCGAGTTCGTGCCGTCCGCCACGGCGACGGTCGCCCTGCGGCCCGACGTCGCGGAGAGCACGACCGTACGGGTGTGCACCTTGCTGCCCGGCGCGTCCGCCGGTCTCGTCCGCCCCGACGGCGAGCTGTGGCTCGGCCTCCAGGTGACGCACAACTTCGGTGACGTCAGCCGTGATCTGGCCGCCGTGGTGGAGCAGGGCCTCGAGACCGAGCCGGGCACCGAGATCGTCATCGCCGACCCGGGGGCGGGACGGCGGTTGCAGGACCTCGTCGACCCGGAGTCCGACTTCCCCGTCGACGTGCAGGACGGCTTCGACTTCTGGACCGCCGGCGTCGACGACCCCACGGGTGCCGTGGCGGGTGCGATCGAGCAGGCCAACGAGGTCGTGACGCCGACCGAGCGGCTCGAGGAGGTCGACGCCGCCTACTGGACGCAGCTCGGCGAGCGACAGTTCCTCCGCTGGGTGATGCCCCACGACGAGGACAAGCTCCTGACCGCTCTCGCGCGGCTGCACGTCAGCGGAGACGACCGTCTCGCCGACGACGTGCGTCTCATCGGGTCGTTCCGCGCGCACGGGCTGCTCGTCCCTGTGTGGGAGATGCTCGAGCCCACGCCGGCCGTCGCCCTGGAGGGCCCTGCAGCAGCGTTCGAGTCGCGGCTCGAGGAGGCGCTGGCCGACTCCTCGCCGCTGACGAGCGAGCAGCGCGGGGCGCGCAACGGGCTCGCGAACCGTCAGATCACGGTGCGTTGATGCCCGGTCGAGAAGGCTCTCCGAGCAGGTGATCCAGGTCATCGGACGGAGGACTTGAACGCCCGTTCAGGATGCCCTACAGTCTTCCTTAGACCCCGGTCGCTACTGTATCCCCCGTCAGCAGCGGCTGGGGTCTTCCCATGCCAGCACCACCCCAGGTGCTACTCTCGGCCCCATGTTGAGCGGGCGATTTTATGGGCGCGACGTGCTGGTGCAGCCAGCGGTCGGCGCCTGACCCACCGACCCGCTCAGCAAGCCAGCACAGGCACGGACCACACGGTCCGTGCCTTTCGTCATTCGTGGCGGTGCCGGCGCAGGACCGGTGCCGCCGAGAGGAAGTGCCGATGTCCAGCTCAGCCCCGGCCCGTACGACCCCCACCCCCGGCCGCACGCCGACGAGCGACCTCCGCGTGCGTGCCCTCGAGCCTCTCGAGCGCCCCCGCGACGTCGTCGCGGCCCGCCCGCTCGGTGATGCCGCCGCCGACCTGGTCGCGCGGTCGCGCGACGCGGCGGCCGCCATCATGTCCGGCGAGGACGACCGTCTCCTCGTCGTCGTCGGGCCGTGCTCCATCCACGACCCGAGCGCGGCGCTCGACTACGCCCACCGGCTCGCACCCCTGCGGGAGGCCTACGCCGGCGACCTGGAGATCGTCATGCGGGTCTACTTCGAGAAGCCCCGCACGACCGTGGGGTGGAAGGGCCTCATCAACGATCCGGGGATGGACGAGTCGTACGACGTCCGCCGTGGCCTGCGGCTCGCCCGCTCGGTGCTGCTCGACGTGCTCGCGACCGGCCTGCCTGCGGGCACCGAGCTGCTCGAGCCGACCAGCCCGCAGTACCTCGCCGACGCCGTCTCCTGGGGTGCCATCGGCGCCCGCACGCCGGAGAGCCAGGTGCACCGGCAGCTCGTGTCGGGCCTGTCCATGCCTGTCGGCTTCAAGAACGCCACGGACGGCTCGGTCCAGGCGGCGATCGACGGCTGCCGGGCGGCGGGCGCGGAGCAGACGTTCTTCGGGATCGACGCGGACGGTCGGGCGTGCGCCGTCTCCACGAGCGGCAACCCCGACTGCCACGTGATCCTGCGCGGCGGGCACGCCGGCCCCAACTACGGCGTGGAGTCTCGGCGGTCCGCGCTCGGGCTGCTCGAGCGCGCCGGGATGCCGGCGCGCCTCGTCGTAGACGCCAGCCACGGCAACTCCGGCAAGGACCACGTCCGCCAGGCTGCCGTCGTCCGCGAGCTGGCCGGTGACGTCGCCGGTGGGGACCGCGGGATCGGCGGCGTGATGCTCGAGAGCTTCCTGGTCCCCGGCAAGCAGGCGCCCGCGCCGGCAGACCTGACGTACGGGCAGAGCGTGACCGACGCCTGCATCGGCTGGGACGTCACCGCCGACCTGCTCGAGGAGCTCGCGCGCGCCTCGGCGACGCGGCGGGCAGCATCCGGGGCCTAGGCTGAACACCTACCCCCGGGTAGCCGGCTAAGCGCCCGCTTACTTAGGGTGTGCCCCAGACCACGTCGTACGGCCCCACAGGAGAGCGAACATGAGGCTCGCGCTGACACCGGAGGACGCGCAGCTCCAGCAGGAGCTCCGCGAGTTCTTCACCACCAAGGTCCCGCAGGAGATCCGCGACACCGTCCGCAGCGGTGGAGAGCTCTCCAAGGAGCAGATCGTCGAGGCGCAGCGCGCCCTCAACGCAGGCGGCTATGCCGTCCCGAACTGGCCCGTGGAGTGGGGCGGCAAGGGATGGACGCCGCTGCAGCGCCACATCTGGCTCGACGAGATGCAGACCGCCGGCGTGCCCTCGCCGCTCCCGTTCAACACGAGCATGGTCGGTCCCGTGATCGCCACGTTCGGCTCCGAGGAGCAGAAGGCGCGGTTCCTGCCGGCCACGGCGAACCTCGACATCTGGTGGTGCCAGGGCTTCTCCGAGCCCGACGCCGGGTCGGACCTGGCCTCGCTGCGCACCACCGCCGTCCGCGACGGTGACGAGTGGGTCGTCAACGGCCAGAAGACCTGGACGACGCTCGGGCAGTACGCCGACTGGATCTTCTGCCTCGTACGCACCAACCCCGACGCGCCCAAGAAGCAGCAGGGCATCTCGTTCGTCCTCTTCGAGATGTCGACCCCCGGCGTCACGGTGCGACCGATCAAGCTGATCGACGGGTCGTACGAGGTCAACGAGGTCTTCTTCGACAACGTGCGCGTCCCCGCCGACCAGCTCGTCGGCGAGGAGAACCACGGCTGGGACTACGCGAAGTTCCTGCTCGGCAACGAGCGCGACGGCATCGGCGCCACCGGCAGCACCAAGCTGCGTCTCCAGATCGTCAAGGAGCACGCCTCGGTCCCGCTGGCCGACGGCAGCCGACTCATCGACCAGCCGGCGATCGCCGCCCGCTTCGCGTCTCTGGAGAACCAGCTGCTCGCGCTCGAGCTCACCGCGCTCCGGGTCGCCGGCGGCTCGAAGGACGGCAAGCCCAACCCGGTCTCGTCGATCCTCAAGCTCCGTGGCTCGCAGCTGCAGCAGGACGTCTCCGAGCTGGCCGTCGACGTCGCCGGGAGCGACGTGCTGGCCGCCGGAGCCGGAGACGACTCGGACGTGCCGGCATGGGCGGGCCGCTCCGTACCGACGTATCTGAACCTCCGCAAGGTGTCGATCTACGGTGGCTCCAACGAGGTCCAGCGCACGATCATCGCCGGCACGATCCTGGGACTGTGAGGGACTGACATGGATTTCACGCTGGACACCGAGCAGGTTGCTCTTCGGGACGCCGTCCGCGGCATCCTCGGCGGATCCGCCGCCAACCGGGAGAAGGTCGTCGCCACCGAGCCCGGCTGGGACCGTGACGTCTGGGGCCGTCTCGCCGAGATGGGGCTGCTGGGGCTGCCCTTCGACGAGGCGTACGACGGCGCCGGCGCCGGGGCCGTCGAGGTCGGGATCGTCGCCCAGGAGATCGGGCGCGTGCTCGCGCCGGAGCCGTTCATCGACGTGGTCGTCGGTGCCGGTGAGCTGATCGCCGACGCGGGCACCGAGGAGCAGAAGCAGGAGCTCCTTCCCAAGATCGCTGCCGGCGACCTGGTCGCCGTGATCGCCCACCAGGAGCCGCGTGCGCCGCACGGGACGGTCGCCTACGGCGTGACCGCCACCCCGTCGGCGGACGGCTGGACGCTCGACGGCGTCAAGGAGCCGGTCCGTCACGGCGGCGTCGCCGACGTCCTCGTCGTGAGCGCGAAGGACGGTGAGACGACACGGCTGTTCGTCGTCGACGCCCACGCCGACGGTGTCACCCGCACGACGTACGCGACGCCCGACGACTCCTACGCCGCCCGCGTCGTCCTGACCGGGGCCGTCGCGACCCCGCTCGGTGAGGCCGGCGAGGATGCTCTCGCACGGGCGTTCGCCCGCCTGCAGACGGCGTACGGCGCCGAGGCGATCGGCGCGATGGAGATCTCGGTCGAGACGACCGTCGGCTATCTCAAGACGCGCAAGCAGTTCGGGGTCACGCTGTCGAAGTTCCAGGCGCTGACGTTCCGGGCGGCCGACATGTACACGTCGCTCGAGCTGGCCCGCTCGGTCTCGCTGTGGGCGACGATGTCGCTGGCCGAGCACGGGCCCGACCCCCTGGTCGCCTCGCGCCTGCAGGCCGAGATCGGTCGCACCGCCCGGCACGTCAGCCAGGAGTCGATCCAGCTCCACGGCGGCATCGGCGTGACGGCGGAGTACTCGATCGGCCACTACGCCGCACGGCTGACCGTGCTCGAGCGCACGCTCGGCACGGAGGCCTACCACCTCGGACGCGTCGCCGAGGGCATCGACGGCCGCGGCATCGTCGAGCTGCTGCGCTGACATCGGACGGGGTCGGCGGCACACCCGCCGACCCCGTACCCGTGCCGCCCGACCGTTACTGTGCCGCCATGCACCGACTCCGTACGGCCTGGGCGGCGGCGCCGCTCGCCCTGCTGATGGCGTGCGGTGGCGGTGCGGACGACCCTTCTCGGGTGTGCACGATGATCGGCTCGTCCGCCGGGATCGGGGTCTCGGTCGAGCCGCCGCTGGCGACACAGGCGGTGACGGTCCGGACCAGCGTCTGCTGGGACGGCGTCTGCGTGGACGACCAGTCAGCGCTGACGCCGGGCCGGGTGGCCGTCGACCAGGGCTGTGACGGTGACGGTCCCGACTCCTCCTGCGGCGCCGTCATGAGATCGGACGGGACGATGGTGAGCTTCGTCGAGGTCCCCGAGCTGCCTCTCGAGCGGGTCGAGGTGACGACCGTCGTGCAACGGCGCGACGGCACCGAGCTCCGTCGTGACGTGGCGCGGGTGACCCCCCAGGCGACCTATCCCAACGGCAGGAAGTGCGGTCGCGGGGGCAACCAGGCAGAGCTCTCGATCCGGTGACGTCGAGACCCTGACTCGTCCGATGAGTTCGGCAGGCGCGCCGAGTCGAGGCTGCATGAGCACCTTCGTCCTCATCCCCGGAGCCGGCGGCCACCCCGGCTACTGGTCCCGTCTCGTCCCCGCCCTCGAACGCCGCGGACACACCGCGGTCCCCGTCGACGTGCCTCAGCACGACGAGTCGACGGGCATCGAGGACCATGTCGAGATCGTGCTCGCGGCGGTCGCGGAGCGCGGAGCGCGTGGCGCCGCACGACGACCCGCCGGTCGTGGTCGCACAGTCCATGGGGGCGTTCATCGGCCCTCTGGTGTGCGAGCGCATCCCCGTCTCCCAGCTCGTGCTCCTCAACCCGATGATCCCTGCGCCCGGCGAGACCGCAGGGCGAGTGGTGGTCGGCGACCGGGAGCCCTCCGAGCGGTCGTTCGCCGAGCCGTGGCCGGCGCGAGCGTGGCCCGACGTGCCGACCGCCGTCGTTGCCGGGACGGACGACCGGATCTTCCCCATCGCGTTCCAGCGGCGTGTGTCGCAGGAGCGGCTCGGACTCACCCCGTACGAGGTGCCCGGGGGCCACCTGGTCGCGCTCAGCCGTCCCGAGGAGCTCGTCGACCAGCTCGAGGCGCTCGTCGTCCCGACCCGCTCGGACGAGCCGTACGAAAAAGTTCGTGACCCGTGTCGAAAACCCGGCGGCTGGTTCGGCGTAGGGGTGAGGCACCGCTCCGGCACTAGGGTCGGAACGGACTCGATCGACAAGGAGAACGACATGCGAGTCATGGTCATGGTGCAGTCCACGCCGGCGTGGGAAGCGCAGGGTCAGATGCCCTCCACCGAGATGCTGGCGGCGATGGGTGCCTACAACGAGGAGCTCGTCAACGCCGGCATCATGCTGGACGGCGACGGCCTGAAGAACAGCGCCGAGGGCGCTCGGGTCGTCTTCGGCGACGGGGAGACGCGGGTCGTCGACGGGCCGTTCACCGAGAGCAAGGAGCTGCTCGCCGGCTACTGGATCTGGGAGGTCAAGTCCTTCGAGGAGGCCGTCGAGTGGGCGAAGCGGATCCCGAACGATCCCAGCGAGCCCGGCCAGGTCGAGCTCCGGCCGATCTTCGAGGCCGAGGACTTCGGCGCGGAGTACACCCCCGAGCTCAGGCAGCAGGAAGAGAAGCTCCGCGAGCAGGTCCAGCACCAGCACGGCTCCTGAGGACGAGCGGCAGGAGCGCGGAGCGGTAGGAGCGCAGCGGATGCCCGGCGACGTCGGTCGGACGATCGACGCGATCTGGAGGATCGAGTCGGCGCGCGTGGTCGCCGGGCTGGTCCGCATCGTCAACGACGTCGGCTACGCCGAGGACCTCGCGCAGGACGCGCTCGTGGTCGCGCTCGAGAAGTGGCCGCGCGACGGCGTCCCCGACAACCCCGGGGCGTGGCTGACCAAGGTCGCCCGCAACCTCGCGGTCGACCGGGTCCGCCGCGACCAGAACCTCACCCGCAAGTACGCGGTGCTGGCGCCAGACCTCGAGGAACAGCGGCGCGCCGCGCTTCCGATGCCCGAGGACGTCGTCGGCGACCCGGTCGGTGACGACGTCCTGCGGCTCGTCTTCGTGGCCTGCCACCCTGTGCTGACCCGCGACGCCCAGGTCGCCCTCACCCTGCGGATGCTCGGCGGGCTGTCGACGGACGAGATCGCCCACGCCTTCCTGACCCCGGCGGCGACGGTCGGACAGCGCATCTCGCGCGCCAAGCGCACCCTCTCCGAGGCGCAGGTCCCCTTCGAGATCCCTTCCGCCGAGGAGCTTCCCGGTCGACTGGCGGCGGTCCTCGAGGTCGTCTACCTGATCTTCAACGAGGGCTACTCGGCGAGCTCGGGCGACCGGGTCGTCCGAGAGGACCTGTGCCGCGAGGCCATGCGGCTCGGGCGCGTGCTCGCTGCGCTCCTGCCGCAGGAGCCCGAACCCTACGGACTGGTCGCGCTGATGGAGCTCCAGGCGTCACGCTTCGCCGCCCGGACCGACCGGCACGGCGCCCCGGTGCTCCTCGACGACCAGGACCGCTCGAGGTGGGACCGTACGCTGATCCGCCACGGCCTGGACGCGATCGACCGCTCCGTCTCGCTGCGACGCCCGCTCGGGCCGTACACACTGCAGGCCGCCATCGCCGCCTGTCACGCCCGGGCCGCGCGCCCTGAGGACACCGACTGGGAGCGGATCGTCGCGCTCTACGACGGGCTGGCGGCGCTCAACCCGTCGCCGGTGATCGCGCTGAACCGTGCCGTCGCGGTGAGCCGGGCGTTCGGCCCGGCCGATGCCCTGCGCGCCTTGGAGCCGCTCCGGCGCGATCCTCGGATGGCGTCCTACCATCTTCTCCCGAGCGTGCGGGGCGACCTCCTGGTGCGGCTGGGCCGCGACGGGGAGGCGGCGGTGGAGTTCGAGGCGGCCGCGCGACTGGCAGGCAGCGTCCACGACCGCCGCGTCCTCATGGAGCTGGCGGCGGCCGCCCAGGCACGCGCCGAGAGGTGAACCCCTAGCCCCTACGGTGTGGCAGGTGGAGAGCCTCGACATCGCGCCGCTCGACGTCACCGACGCCGAGACGGCCGCAGAGCTGCTGGCCGTCCAACGACGGGCGTACGAGGTGGAGGCCGCGCTGATCGACTTCCCGGAGCTGCCGATGCTGCACGAGACGCTCGAGGAGCTGCAGGAGAGCTCCGAGCTGTTCCTCGGCGCGTACGCCGAGGGCGTGCTGGTGGGAGCCGTCTCGTGGGAACGCCTCGACGACGGCACGATCGACATCTTCCGGCTCGTCGTCGACCCGCCGGCCCATCGTCGCGGCGTCGCGTCGTCGCTGCTGGAGGTGCTGTCCGCGCTCGAACCGACCCACCGCACGATCGTCTCGACCGGCAGTCGGAACGCTCCAGGCCTGGCCTTCTACGCCCGCCACGGCTTCGTCCCCGTCGCCGAGCGCGAGGTCGCCCCGGGAGTTCGCCTCACCGACCTGGAGCGCCTCGCGATACCGTGAGGCATGACCACGAAGGAGATCGACTTCGACGGTGGGATCCTCGTCGGCCACGACGGCTCCGACTTCTCCGACCAGGCGGTCGAGTGGGCTCTGGAGTACGGCAGGCTCACCGGTCAGCCGGTGACAGTGACCCGTGCCTGGGTGCTCACCACGGCACCCCGCCCCAAGACGTGGGAGCCCGGCTACATGCCGCCCCTGGAGGACTTCGCCGCGGCGGTCGTCGAGGTGCTCGACGACGACCTCGCGCCACTCCGCGCCAAATACCCTGAGGTCGACGTGCGCACGTGCGCCGTCCACGGCAAGCCCGCGACGCGCATCATCGAGGCCTCGGAAAAGGCCTCGACGGTCGTCGTCGGGCGTCGCGGGCTCGGCGGCTTCAAGGGACTCCTGCTCGGGTCGGTGAGCGAGCAGGTGGTCCGTCACGCGAAGGCCACCGTGGTCGTCATCAACCCCTCGGGTGGTGACGAGTCGCCGGACGCCCGCAACGTCCTCGACTCGAGCTTCTCCGACGACGCCTGAGAGATGTGGGTCGGCACGATCGAGTTCTCCCTTCTCCTCGGTGACGTCCATACGCTCAAGGAGAAGCGCGCGTTCGTGCGCCCGCTGGTCTCGGACCTGCGCCGTACCTTCGACGTGTCGGTCGCCGAGACCGACGACCAGGACCTCTATCGTCGTGCCTCGATCGGGGTCGCGGTCGTCGCCGGCGACAACTCGCACGTGATCGCCGTGCTCGACAAGCTCGAGCGGTTCGTCGCTAGCCGTCCTGAGGTCGACCTGCTCGGGACCCACCGTTCGTTCTTCAACACCGAGGACTGAGGAGTCCCCCCGTGACCGATGCCGCACAACGCTTCCGTACCGCCGTCGAGGCTCGCGACCTGGACGCGTTCGACGACGTCTTCGCCGCCGACGTCACCTTCCACAGCCCTGTGAAGTTCGCGCCGTTCGAGGGCAGGGAGGTCGTCAAGCAGGTGCTCGCCCTGGTGATGGCGGTCTTCGAGGACTTCCGATACGTCGGGGAGCTCCAGGGCGCCGGGTCGCGCGCCGACGAGGGCGCGCCAGTGCCGTCCGAGATCCTCGTCTTCCGGGCGAGCGTAGACGGGAAGGCGCTGCACGGGATCGACATGCTCCAGCTCGACGAGGACGGCAAGGTCGCCGAGCTCACCGTGATGGTGCGGCCGCAGTCGGCCCTGCACGCGCTGCGAGACGCGATGAACCGTGCGATGACCGAGGCAGGGTTCGCGCCGGCAGCGTCTTGACCTTCACATCAGTGTCAACGCCTACGGTGTCAGCATGGAGGCACGTCCTACCGACAACCCGGTGAAGCAGCTGCGGCTCGTCGTCGAGGCCGACGACTACGACGAGGCCGTCCGGTTCTACCGTGACGTTCTCGACCTCCCCGAGCAGGTCGCGTACGAGGGTGACGGGGACGCCCGGGTCACGATCCTCGAGGCAGGCCGGGCGACGCTCGAGATCGCGAACCCTGCCCAACGACGCATGATCGACGACGTCGAGGTCGGCCACCCCACGACCCCTCGGCTGCGGGTCGCGTTCGAGGTGGCCGACGGCGAGGAGCGTACGGCCCGGCTCGTCGAGGCGGGAGCCGAGCTGATCGCCTCACCCCGGGAGACGCCGTGGCGCTCGCTGAACGCGCGGCTGGAGGCTCCCGCAGGCCTCCAGATCACGATCTTCGAGGAGCTGCTGGCGAGGTCGGAGCGCGAGCGCAGCGACGACTTCGCCACCGACGCTGAGCGCACCGAGGCCGAGCGCAGCGACAACTAGAGGATGTCGTGGCGCCGGGGGCTCCGCTCCGCTCTCGGTCCGCACCGTGCGGGCGGTCGGCCGCGACCCCGCTTGTGCGCGACCGGCTGGCCCTTGACGAAGACCTCGCCGCCCCAGACGCCCCACGGCTCCCGGCGGGTGAGGGCGGCGGCGAGACAGGCGTCGCGGATCGGACACGCGCGACAGAGCGCCTTGGCGCGCTCGATCTCGTCGGCGTGCTCGGCGAACCAGAGGTCGGCGCCGGCCACTCGGCAGGGGACGTCAGGCGCATCGAGGGCGGCCCTGGCGACGGCGCTCATCCGACCAGCTCCTTGATCTGGGCACGGATCCCGGGCGCGTCGAGACCGTGCGCGGCAGCGTGATCCTTCGGTGACCCGTACCGCCGTAGCTCGGAGTCGCGCGGGACACCGACGTGGAGCACCCGGCTCGGACGATCCACCAGCGCGGCCGCGACGGCGGCAGCGCTCGTGCCCTCGAGGTACGGCTCGACCATGGCGACGACCGGCGTCGGCCCGGCGAGCGTCCGGAGGCCGTGGGCGTCGAGGGGATGCGGCGTCGACGTGTAGGCGACACGGACGGCAAGATCTTGGGTGGACTCGAGGACGGTGTCGAGCAGCGGGCCGACCACGACCACCAGCGGAAGGGTGTGCCGGCCCCCGCGCACGACGTGGAGCC
The DNA here is from genome assembly GCF_019550855.1 of Mumia sp. zg.B21. Lineage (NCBI taxonomy): Bacteria > Bacillati > Actinomycetota > Actinomycetes > Propionibacteriales > Nocardioidaceae > Mumia > Mumia sp. zg.B21. The sequence continues at coordinate 314,043 of NZ_JAHWCJ010000002.1, forward strand.
GACCGTCGACCGGGTGGGGACGGGCGTTCTGCGCGGACGACATCCGCACGTAGACCCGCTGATCGGTGGCCGACTCACGGCGGACCATGCGGGCGAGCTCCTCGGCGTGACCCGGCACGTGCACGGTCCACCCCGGCAACGCCGAGATCAGCGCGACGTCGGCGGGCGCCTGGTGGGTACGGCCGGCGGTGCTGGCGTCGTACGAGGCGCCGGTGCTGACCAGGAGCGCTCCGACGTCCTGGTGTCCCAGGTCGAGCTTGAGCTGCTCGTAGGCGCGTTCCACCAGGAACGGGGCGTAGGTGTGGACGATCGGCCGCAGCCCTGCGAGCGCGAGGCCGCCGGCGACCCCGACCATCGTCTGCTCCCGGATCCCGACGTCGATCACGCGGTCCGGATGGCGCGCGCTCACGTCGGTGAGGCCGCTGGAGCCGATCACGGCGAGGACGACAGCGACCCGTGGATCGCTGTCGAGGAGGGGCCCGAGCTCGGAGTAGAAGCGTTCGCGCATCGGCGTACGGGTGGTCATGCGGCGCTGTCCTTCGTCCTGGTGTCCATGCCTTGCTGGTTTTCTGACCGGTCCGGGGCCAAGAACTCGTCGGTCGTGCGGGCCACGATTGCGGTGGGACGTCCGGGGTCGATGTGTCGCAGCGCCGTACGAAGAGCGGCGTGGTCGCGCCCGTCCACGTCGGCCGTCTCCCACTCCTCCAGCGCGAAGCGCGCGGCGATCCCGCCCGGCCAGCCGAACTTGTCGCTGTGGTTGTCGAGGACGACGCAGGTCAGTCCACCGAGCCGCAGGCGCCCCGCGACCGCGATCGCCTCCGCGTTGGAACCCTCGTCCAGCTCGCCGTCTCCCACGAGCACCACGACCCGGGCGGGGTTGCGCTGGGCGCGCAGACCGAGCGCCAGACCGACGGCGAGAGGGAGCCCGTGACCGAGCGAGCCGCTGCCGATCTCGACGCCGGGAACGAGCGTGCGGTCCGGGTGGTGCCCCAACCGCGACTCCCACGAGGCGACGTCGTCGAGCCACGACACGGGGATGAATCCCTTGGCAGCGAGGACGGCGTAGGTCGAGGCGGGCCCGTGCCCCTTCGACAGGAGGAACCGGTCGCGCGTCGGGTCGTCCAGACGGTCTGGGGCGACGTCCAGGACCTGGTCGTAGAGCACCCAGACGACGTCGAGCGTCGAGTGCGCGCTCGGGTCGTGCTTCTCGTCACCGGTGATGCGAGCGAGGAGGTCGTGGATCGGTGGAGGGACGGTCGTCGTGGCCATGCGGGTATCGTGCGACTTCAAGTCGACATGAGGTCAAGCGTGCAAGGAGCCACGGTGATCAGCGAGCCCGACCTGACGATCGGCGAGGTCTCGGAGCGCAGCGGGGTGGCGCCGTCAGGCCTGCGCTACTACGAGTCGCTGGGGCTGATCGAGTCCGAGCGGACGGCCGGCAACCAGCGTCGCTACGGGCGCAGCGCGCTGCGCCGCGTCGCCTTCATCCGGACTGCGTCGCGGATCGGCCTGTCGCTGGACGAGATCCGCGACGCCCTCGCCACCCTCCCCGAGGGGCGCACGCCGACCAAGAAGGACTGGACCCGGCTCTCACGGTCCTGGCGACCGCGCCTCGATGCCCGCATCGCCGAGCTGGAGAGACTGCGCGACAGCCTCGACTCCTGCATCGGGTGCGGGTGCCTGTCGCTCAAGACGTGCGCGCTCAACAACCCCGGCGACCGAGCCGCACGGCTCGGGCCCGGGCCCCGCTACCTCGAGGGTGACAAGCCCGCCGACGCCATGCAGGCGTGAGGCTCACACCTCGAACGGGAGCCCCGCGTAGTTCTCCGCCAGACCGGTCGCGCCCGCCTGCGAGGACGTGACCCAGCGCAGCTGCGAGAGCTGGAGCTGCGCGCTGAACGGGTCGCCGTCCTGATGGAGCATCGTCGTCATCCACCACGAGAAGTGCGTGCAGCGCCAGACCCGCCGCAGCGCGCTCTGCGAGTACGCGTCGGCGAGGCGGCGGTCTCCCGACCGGACCAGCGCTGCCAGGGCCGGTGCCAGGAGGGCCACGTCGGCGATCGCGAGGTTGAGTCCCTTGGCCCCGGTCGGCGGCACGATGTGCGCCGCGTCGCCGGCGAGGAAGAGGCGCCCGTGACTCATCGGGGCGTGGACGTAGGACCGCATCGGCAGCACGCTCTTGTCGGTGATCGGGCCCGGCTTCAGCTCCCACCCGTCCTGGCCGTGGCCCAGCCGGGTCGCCAGCTCGTCCCAGATCCGGTCGTCGGACCAGGAGTCGGGGTCGGTGCCGGGCTCGACCTGCAGGTAGAGCCGGCTCACCGTGTCCGACCGCATCGAGTGCAGCGCAAAACCGTGGGGGTGCCAGGCGTAGACGAGCTCGTCGGTCGACGGAGCGACGTCGGCGAGGATGCCGAACCACGCGTACGGATAGGTGCGCTCCCACGTCGTGCCGCCGGGGATCGCGGATCGGCTCGGCCCGAACGACCCGTCGCAGCCGGCGATCGCGTCAGCCTCGAGGCGGTGCTCCGTGCCGTCGGCGGCGCGGTAGGTGACCGACGGCCGGTCGCTGTCGACCTCGTGCAGCGCGGTGTCCGTGATCTCGTACACCCACTCCTGACCACCGGCGGCACGGGCGTCGACGAGGTCCTTCTGCACCTCCGTCTGCCCGTAGACGTAGACGCTGCGGCCCACCAGCTCGACGAAGTCGAGGTGGTGGCGCTCGTGGGGAAACTGGAGATAGATCCCGCGGTGCCGGTCACCCTCGTGCGCGAGCCGCGCGCCCAGACCGGCCTCGCTCAGGAGGTCGACGCTGCTCTGCTCGAGGATCCCCGCACGGATCCGTGCCGCCACGTACTCCTGACTGCGGGTCTCCAGCACGACCGACTCGACACCCTCCGCCGCGAGCAGGTGGGCGAGGAGGAGACCGGCGGGCCCGGCGCCGACGATGGCGACCTGGGTCCGCGAGGTGACGGGGCTCATGGGGACATTGGAGCGTGCCGCGGGTCGTCGGTCGATGTGCCGCTTCTGCTGGGCGGAATGCCTGCGGGGTCGGCCCCGAGCTGCCGCTCGATCCCCTGGGCGGCGACCTGCAGCGCGGCCACCAGTCGCGACCGGTCGCGCTTGAGGTGCGGCACCACCACGCCGATCGCGGCGACGACCGACCCGCTGCGACGGACGGGGACCGCGACCGAGCAGGCGCCCAGCGACATCTCCTCGTACGTCGTCGCGTAGCCGTCGCGCCGGACCCGCACGAGCTCGTCCTCGAGGATGCCCGGCTGGGTGACGGTGTAGGGCGTCACGCGGGTGAGCGAGCCGAGGACCCGGCGGCGGACGTCGTCCGGAGCGTGCGCCAGCAGGACCTTGCCCACCCCGGTCGCGTGCAGGGGCAGCGTCGAGCCGATGCTGCTCACGACCGGGACGGACGTACGCCCGCGCATCCGCTCGAGGTAGAGCGCCTCGTCGCCGTCGCGCACCGCGAGGTGGACCGTCGCCAGCGTGGCGGCGTAGATGTCGTGGAGGAACGGCTCGGCCACCTGACGCAGTCCGGCCTCCACCGGCGCGAGCAGCCCGATGTCCCAGATCAGCCGGCCCACGACGTACCGGCCGTCCGGACGCCGCGACAGCGCCCCGGCGGAGACCAGCTCGCCCACCAGGCGGTGCGCGGTCGCCAGGGGCAGGCCGGAGCGCCGCGCCAGCTCGCTCAACGTCAGGCGGCGGTGGCCGGCGTCGAACGCGGCGAGCAGCGCCATGACTCGCGCAGCCACCGTCACGCCGGGTGCCGAGGTGTTGCCGGCCATGCCCGCTCCTTCCGCTGGACGGAATCGTAGTCTTCATCGTGTGACCGCGGTCACCTAGCGTGCGGGGATGACCTCAGCCGTGCCCTCCGACGACCGCACGTCCACCACGCAGGCCGACATCACGGCCGAGATCGAGGAGATCGAGGCCGCCTACCAGCGCTCCGGGGTCGAGGAGACGCAGCCTCGCCGCGACTACCCGCCCTACCGCAGCACCGCGCTGCGCCACCCCACCAAGGACCTGCACCACGCCGACCCCGAGACGATCGAGCGGTGGGCGCCCTGCTTCGGCACCCGCGACGTCGACCCGCTCGAGGCCGACCTGACGATCCAGAGCACCGGCGAGCCGATCGGCGAGCGTACGGTCGTCACCGGTCGTGTGGTCGACGGCGAAGGACGGCCGGTCCGGCACCAGCTCGTGGAGATCTGGCAGGCGAACGCCGGCGGTCGCTACATCCACAAGCGCGACCAGCACCCGGCGCCCCTGGACCCCAACTTCACCGGTGTCGGGCGGTGCCTGACCGACAGCGACGGCGTCTACCGCTTCCAGACGATCAAGCCGGGCCCGTACCCGTGGCGCAACCACCACAACGCGTGGCGGCCGGCGCACATCCACTTCTCGCTCTTCGGCACCGACTTCACCCAGCGGATGGTGACGCAGATGTACTTCCCGGGCGACCCGCTGTTCGCGCTCGACCCGATCTACCAGAGCGTCACCGACGCCAAAGCGCGCGAGCGGCTCGTCGCCACGTACGACCACGGCCTGACGAGTCACGAGTGGGCGCTCGGCTACCGCTGGGACATCGTGCTCACCGGCAGCAGCCGCACCTACATGGAGCCCGAGGACGACGCGAGCGATCGAGGTGACGCATGAGCACCCTGACGCCCACCCCCGGACAGACCGTCGGGCCGTTCTTCCACTTCGCCCTCCCGTACGCCGGTGACCGCGAGCTCGTCTCGCCGGGCACGCCGGGGGCGGTGCAGCTGCACGGGACCGTGTACGACGGTGCGGGCGCGCCGATCTCGGACGCGCTGGTCGAGATCTGGCAGGCCGCGCCGGACGGTGCCGTGGTGGCGAGGGCGGGCTCGTTGTGCCGGGACGGGGCCACGTTCACCGGGTTCGGTCGGGCACCCACGCGGCGCGACGGGACCTACAGCTTCTGGACCCTCGTGCCCGGGCCTACCGAGGAGGGCGCCGCAGCCTTCTTCGCGGTGACCGTCCTCGCGCGCGGACTCACGAACCGGCTCTTCACGCGGGCCTACGTCCCCGGTGACACCTCCGTCCTCGCCGCCGACCGGCTGCTGGCGTCGGTCGAGGACGACCGGCGCGCCACGCTGCTGGCGGTCGAGGACGAGCAGGGGCTTCGCTTCGACATCCGGCTCCAGGGTGACGATGAGACCGTGTTCCTCCAGTTTCCGGGACACTGAGACCCATGACGGATCTGCTCTGGCCCGGTGACGAGCGGGCCGGGGACCTGCTCGGCGACGCCCACGTCCTCGCGGCGACGGTGCAGATAGAGCAGGCGTGGCTCGACGCGCTCGTCGACGCCGGCCTCGCTCCGAAGGCCCTGGACCTCGTCGGGCTGGTGGGCCCCGACGACCTGCCGGAGCTCGCGGCGGGTGCCGAGGACGGCGGCACCCCCGTCATCGGTCTGGTCTCGCTGCTGCGCCGGCGCGCGGCGCCCCCCGGCGCCGCGGAGTCGGACGCCACCTGGATCCACCAGGGTCTGACCAGCCAGGACGTCGTGGACACGGCGGTCGTCCTGGTGCTCCGCGATGCCCTGGACCACATCGCCGCGCAGCTCCGAGAGCAGGCGATCGCACTCGTCGGGCACGTCGAGGCGCACCGGAGGACGGTGATGGTCGGCCGGACGCTGACCCAGCACGCCGTCCCGACGACGTTCGGGCTGGTCGCGGCGGGGTGGCTCGAGGGGTTGCTCGACGCCGCGCACGACATCGACCGGGTGCGGGGCGGCCTACCGGCGCAGCTCGGCGGGGCGGTGGGCACGCTGGCGGCCACCACCGAGCTCGCCCGGCTGCGCGGGCGTCCGGACCCGGCCGCCGTGGCCGTGTCGCTCGCGCGCTCCGCCGCGACGACGCTCGGGCTGGTGTGGACGACGCCTTGGCACGTCCGCCGTACCCCTGTCGTTCGTGCCGGCGATGCCCTCGTCACGGCGACCGACGCGTGGGGACACGTCGCGACCGACGTGCTGACGCTCGCCCGCCCGGAGATCGCCGAGCTCGCCGAGCCGACGAAGGACGGCCGCGGCGGCTCCTCGACGATGCCCCACAAGCAGAATCCGGTGCTCTCGGTCCTGCTGCGTCGTGCGGCGCTCGCCGCGCCCCCGCTCGCCTCGACGCTGCACACCGCGGCGGCGCTCGCCGGCGACCAGCGACCGGACGGTTCCTGGCACGCCGAGTGGGAGACGCTCCGTACGCTCGCGCGCCGCGCCGTGGTCGCGTCGGAGCAGGCCAGCGAGCTCCTTGCCGGGCTGCGGGTCGATGCGGCCCGGATGCGCGCCACCCTCGAGGCGGCCGGCGAGGGGATCTTCGCCGAGCGTGACGGCGTCCGGCGGTCGACCGGCGCCGGCGCGGGATCAGGCCCGGATGCCACCGGGACAGAACCGGTGGGGACGCGTGCATCCTCCTACCTCGGTGCCACCGAGCTGTTCGTCGACGCCACCCTCGACCGCACCCGTACGTTCCTGGAGGCCTCCGCATGACGGTTCCTCGGATCACCGGAGAGGAGCTGGCCGGTCACGGCGCGCTCCCCCTCCTCGTCGTCGGCCCGTCGCTCGGCACCTCCGCCTCGGCGTTGTGGTCGGCGGCGGCCAAGGAGCTCGGGAGCGACTTCCACGTGGTCGGGTGGAACCTCCCCGGTCACGTCGACGGGCCGGTGCGGTCGCCGTTCACGATCGCCGAGCTGGCCGAGGGAGTGCTCGGATTCGCCGCCGGTGCGGCCGAGGCCCGGGGTGACGAGGCGGTGCGGTTCCTCTACGCCGGCGACTCCGTGGGCGGTGCGGTCGGGCTGCAGCTCCTGCTCGACGCGCCGGAGGCGGTGACCGGCGCGGTGCTGATCTGCACGGGTGCGCAGATCGGTGACGCCCAGATGTGGCACGACCGCGCTGCGACCGTACGCGCCTCCGGGACGCCGGTGATGGTGACCACGTCGGCGGACCGGTGGTTCGCGCCCGGCTTCCTCGAGCGCGAGCCAGGTGTCGGCTCCGCGCTGCTGCACGTGCTGCAGGCGACCGACGCCGAGGGCTACGCGCAGGTCTGCGAGGCGCTCGCGGCGTTCGACGTGCGCGACCGGCTCGACCAGATCGATTCTCCGGTGGTCGCGCTCGCGGGCGAGCACGACGTCGCGACGCCCCCCGACAAGCTCAGGGAGATCGCCGACGGGGTGCGCGACGGCGAGCTGATCGTTCTTGAGGGCGTGGCCCACCTGGCCCCCGCGGAGGCGCCAGCGGAGGTCTCGTCCGCGATTCGTGCACTTGGCCACCGAATCACCGGGTCATTTCCTGGATCACCTGCACACATCGGGGACGAGGTGGCGACCCGCGGCATGGAGGTACGGCGGGCGGTGCTGGGCGACGCGCACGTCGACCGCGCGACCGCGAAGACCGACGCGCTCACGCGTCCCTTCCAAGAGCTCATCACCCGCTACGCGTGGGGCGAGGTGTGGGGTCGCGACGTCATCGACCGCCGCAGCCGCTCGATGATCACGCTCGCACTGCTGGCGACGCTGGGGCATCGCGAGGAGCTGGCGATGCACGTGCGTGCGGGCCTGCGCAACGGGTTGTCGCGCGAGGAGATCGCCGAGGTGCTGCTGCACACCGGTGTCTATTCCGGTGTCCCGGTCACGAACGCCGCGCTCGGCGTGATGCAGCAGGTCTTCGCGGAGATCGATGACGACGAGGCGTGATAAACTGTTCACCTGACGTACCTCCGTTCGCAAAGCGAACAACAACGCCTGTCCTGCTGAGGAGTGCGATGCCTGCGTACGTGCTGGATGCCGTCCGGACGCCGTTCGGCCGCTACGGCGGCGGGTTGTCCGGCGTACGCCCCGACGACCTCGCGGCCACGGTCGTGGCGGCGACGCTGAAGCGGTCGCCCGCCCTCGACCCCGAGCGCATCGAGGACGTCGTGTGGGGCAACGCCAACGGCGCCGGCGAGGACAACCGCAACGTCGGCCGGATGGCGGCCCTGCTCGCCGGCCTGCCGGTCAGCGTCCCAGGTGTCACGGTCAACCGGCTGTGCGGCTCCAGCCTGGACGCCGCCATCTCGGCATCGCGCGCGATCGAGTGCGGCGACGCCGACGTGATCCTCACCGGCGGCGTGGAGTCGATGAGCAGAGCGCCCTGGGTGGTGCCCAAGCCGACCCGCGGATTCCCTGCCGGCAGTGCCGAGATGGTCTCGACCACCCTCGGCTGGCGGCTGGTGAACCCGCGCATGCCCCAGGAGTGGACCGTCTCGCTCGGCGAGTCCAACGAGCAGCTGCAGGAGCGGTTCGGCATCTCCCGCGAGCGTCAGGACGCCTTCGCCGCAGCCTCGCACCAGCGCGCGCACGCCGCGTGGGAGGCGGGCCGCTACGACGACCTGGTGGTCGGCGTCGACGGTGCCGACCTGGCCCGCGACGAGGGCGTACGTCCCGACTCGTCGGTCGAGGCGCTGGCGCGGCTCAAGCCGTCCTTCCGCCCCGACGGCACGATCACGGCCGGCAACGCCTCACCCCTCAGCGACGGCGCCTCGGCGGTCCTCCTCGGCTCCGAGCGTGGTGCGGAGCTGACCGGCCGTGAGCCGCTCGCCCGGATCGCGGGCCGCGGGGCGATGGCGCTGGAGCCGCAGGCCTTCGGGTACGCCCCTGTGGAGGCGGCCAACCGCGCTCTCGCCCGCGCCGGCATCGGGTGGGACCAGGTCGGCGCCGTCGAGCTCAACGAGGCCTTCGCGGTCCAGAGCCTCGCCTGCGTCGACGCGTGGGGGCTCGATCCCGACCTCGTCAACCAGTGGGGCGGCGCCGTCGCGCTGGGCCACCCGCTCGGCGCCTCCGGCGGCCGGATCCTCGGCACGCTCGCCGCCGTCCTGCGCGAGAACGGACGCCGCTGGGGCGTGGCCGCGATCTGCATCGGCGTCGGGCAGGGCCTCGCCGTCGTCCTCGAGAACGAGCAGGCAGCCTCCTGATGGAGGTGCTGGACGCGGACGCCGCGGTCGCCGACGTCCAGGACGGCGCGACGGTCCTGATCGGAGGCTTCGGCACGGCGGGGATGCCGTTCTCGCTGATCGACGCCCTGGTCCGCCAGGCCGCGGGTGACCTCACGGTGGTGAGCAACAACGCCGGCAACGGCGAGACGGGACTTGCGGCGCTGCTCGCCACCGGGCGGGTCCGCAAGATGATCTGCTCCTACCCGCGCCAGCCCGACTCGCACGTCTTCGACGCTCTCTACCGCACCGGCAGGATCGAGCTCGAGGTCGTCCCGCAGGGCAACCTCGCCGAGCGGATGCGCGCCGCGGGCGCCGGGATCGGCGCGTTCTTCACGCCCACGGCGTACGGCACGGTGCTGGCCGAGGGCAAGGAGACGCGCTCGATCGGCGGACGCGACTACGTCCTCGAGTACCCGTTGGGCGGCGACGTCGCCCTCATCTCCGCACGGCGGGCCGACACGGCGGGCAACCTCGTGTTCCACAGGACGGCCCGCAACTTCGGCCCGGTGATGGCGACCGCCGCGACCACGACCGTGGCCGAGGTGGACGAGGTGGTCGAGGCCGGTGAGATCGACCCCGAGGCGGTGGTGACGCCGGGAATCTTCGTCGACCGGGTGGTCGCGGTCGGCGCCGAGCAGCGGATCGCCGCACGCGAAGGCGCCGTGGCATGAGAGCGCCCGACGTCGGCGAGCGCACCGACGTGACCGTCGAGCACCCCGACCGGGCACCTCTGTCGCGCGACGAGCTGGCGCGGGTGGTGGCCGGTGACATCCCTCCCGGGTCGTACGTCAACCTCGGCATCGGTCGGCCCACCCATGTCGCCGACCACCTCACGCCCGACTCCGGCATCGTCCTCCACACGGAGAACGGGATGCTCGGGATGGGCCCGGTGGCGCAGGACGAGGACGTCGATCCCGACCTCGTCAACGCGGGCAAGGTGCCGGTGACAGAGCTTCCCGGCGCCTCCTACTTCCACCACGCCGACTCGTTCGCGATGATGCGGGGCGGGCACCTCGACGTGTGCGTCCTCGGGGCGTTCCAGGTGTCGCAGCGCGGCGACCTCGCCAACTGGCACACCGGCGTGGAGGACGCGATCCCCGCGGTGGGCGGCGCGATGGACCTGGCCGTCGGAGCCAAGCGGGTGTTCGTGATGATGACGCTCTTCGCCAAGGACGGGTCGAGCAAGCTCGTCGAGTCCTTGACCTATCCGGTCACCGGCCTCGCGTGCGTCAGCCGCGTCTACACCGAGTACGGCATCGTCGACGTGGGACCCGACGGCGTCACCGTGCGGGCGACCTACGGGATCTCCGTCGACGGTCTCCGCGACAGGCTGCCGGTGACGATCCGCCGGCTGGAGGACTGACACCGGGACCTCTGGGAACGCACGGGGCGAGCGTGCCCGCTCGCCTCCCCGGGGGACGGGCGCGAAGCGGGCACGCTCGGTCGGTGTCGCGCGGCTAGGGCGCGAAGCTCGTGTCGGGGGCGACGGCGACCTCCACGAGAAGGGGCCGTCCGGGCTCGGTGAGGCGCGAGGCGGCATCGGTCAGGATGTGCGTGAGCGTCTCGATGTCGTCGACATGGACGACGTCGCAGCCCAGCGCCTCGGCGATCCGACCGACCGACACCTCGAGGAACGACGGCCACGGCGGCTTGCCGGAAGCGCGCTCGGCGAGCCGGTCCATCACCGCGTAGCCGCCGTTGGCCATCACGATCCACAGCACGCCGACGTCGAGGTGCGAAGCCGTCCACAGCGACTGCACCGCGTACATCGCTGACCCGTCACCCACCACCGCCACGACCGGCCGCTGCGGAACCGCCATCTTGACGCCGATGGCGGCCGGCATGGCGAACCCGAGCCCACCCATCGCCGCCGACACGAACCCGAGCGGCTCCCGAGCGGGGACCATCGCCTGCAGCAACGGACGCGACGACGGTGACTCCTCGAGGAGGACCGTGTCGCGCGGGAGAACGTCGGCGAGGACCTCGAAGACGTCCGCGGACCGGAGCCGTCCGCTCTCGACCAGGCCCGTCGGCCGCTCGGGCTTCGGCGGGTCAGGACGACACGACCGCTCGGAGAGCTCGGCAGGACGAGGGCCGAGTGCCTCGAGGAGCGCGCGGACGACCACGGTGGGGTCGGCAACCACGGCGAGCTCGACCGGTGACCGGTATGCCTCTTCGGGATCGGCTGTCACGACCACGACCGTGGCGCCCGGAGGGACGAGCGGGCCCTCCGCCCACGGGTACTGGCGGAGCGCAGCGCAGCCCACGATCAGCACCACGTCGGCGTTGCCGAGGGCCGCGCGGACCCGGGGCCGGTCGGCGGGAAGGTGACCGGCGAAGAGACGGTGGTCCTGCGGGAACCCGGCCCGTGCCCCGAACGGCTCCTGCCAGACCGGTGCCTCGAGCCGCTCCGCGAGCGCCGTCAACGCGTCCCAGCCGGTCCGGCTGTCGTTGCCGGACCCGGCGACCACCGCCGGTCGCTCGGCACGGCCGACCAGCCGCGCCAGGTCACCGACGTCGACGCCCTCCGGCGCGGGCGTACGGACCACCCGCGCAGCGGACAGGTCCTGAGGGTCGTACGGGGTGCTCCAGTCGTCCATCGGCACAACCACCACGACCGGTCCCTGGTCACGGCGTGCACGGTGTGCCGCACGGTCGATCGCCGACGGGACGTCCTGCGGACGCACCGGATTCAGCATGTCGAGCGGGTAGTCGCCGGCGAGGCTGTCCAGCCTCCCGGCCAGGAACGGTTCGAGTGCCAGGTGGCGCCGGTCCTGCTGTCCGACGACGACCACGAGCGGCGCGTGGTTCACCCTCGCGGTGGCGATCGCCCCGACACTGTTGCCCAGCCCGGCCGTGGTGTGCAGCAGCACGAGGGCCGGTTCGCGCGTGGCGATCGCCCACCCCGACGCGATCCCGACGACCGACCCCTCGTGGAGTGCGAGCACGAACCGGAGGTCGTCGGGCAGGTCGACGAGGAACGGGACCTCCGTCGACCCCGGGTTGGAGAAGATGGTCGTCATGGCATGACGCCGCAGGACGTCGAACGTGGCGGTGCGGACGTCCGCCGTCATGCGTCCGCTCCCGAGCCCCGTTTCGCCTTCTGGATCTCGGCATAGACGTGCGTGCGGAGCTCGGTGAACCTCGGCATAGACCGGGTGGCGAGCTGGTCACGCTCGGCCGGGAGGTCGATGGTCAGGTCCTCCTGCACCACGGTCGGCGAGTTGGAGAGGATCAGCACCCGCTCACCGAGATAGACCGACTCGTCGATGTCGTGGGTGACGAAGAGGACGGTGATGCCGAGGTCCTTCCAGACGCGACGGATCAGGTCCTCCAGGTCCGCGCGTGTCTGGGCGTCGACCGCGGCGAACGGCTCGTCCATCAGCAGGACCTCAGGCTCGTACGCGACCGCCCGCGCGATCGCCACCCGCTGCTGCATCCCGCCCGAGAGCTGCCACGGGTAGGACGTCTCGGCGTGCTCCAGGCCGACCGCGTGCAGGGCCGTCGAGACGACCTTCCGCCGCTCGGCCTTGGGCATGCCCGCGTTCTTCAGCGGCAGCTCGACGTTCTGGCGGACCGTCATCCAGGCGAACAGGCTGCGCCCGTACTCCTGGAACACGACCGCCATCTTCTTCGGAGGGGCGGTGACGACCGCGCCGTCGAGGAGCACCGTGCCCGCGGTCGGCTCCAGCAGCCCCGCGATGCAGCGCAGGAGCGTCGTCTTGCCGCATCCGGACGGTCCGACCAGGCAGACCAGCTCGCCCTGTCGCAGCTCGAAGGTCAGGTCGCGCACCGCCTCCACGTCGCCGGAGTCGGCCGTGTAGATCTTCTGGAGACCCTGGACCGACAGCACGACGGGGGCGTCGACACCGTCGCGCGACGCGTTCTGGACCGTGACGCTGTCACCTTCCATGCTGCACCTCTTTCTGGCCGTAGTACCAATGGAGGACCCGGCGCTCGCACGCCTGGAAGACGATCGAGACCGCCACCCCGATCAGGCCGAGCAGAACGATGCCGCTCCACATCTCGACGACCGCGAACGACCGCTGGAACACCACGATCGTGAAGCCGAGCCCTGACGACGAGGCGAACATCTCGGAGATCACCATGAGGATCAGGCCGATAGAGAGCGCCTGCCGCACCCCGGCCGCGATCTGCGGCGCAGCGCTGGGGAGCACGAGCGTCCGCAGGCGCGTGAGCCGGGTGAGCCCGTACGTCCGGGCGGTGTCGACGAGGACCGGGTCGACGGCGCGTACGCCTTCGACAGTGTTGAGCAGGACGGGCCAGATCGCGCCGAAGACGATGACCAGCACCTTCATACGGTTGTCGACGCCGATGAGCAGCATCAGGACCGGAACGAGGACCGGCGGCGGGAGGGCGCGGAAGAACTCGAGCATCGGCTCGAGCAGCGACCGCAACCACCGCACCGAGCCGATCAGCAGGCCCGCGGCGACGCCGAGCACGATCGCGAGCAGCGTCCCGACGGTGAAGCGGGCCACGCTCGGGAGGACGTCCTCGCGGAACCGAGGGCCGATCCAGGTGTCGACGAACGTGGCGGCCAGCTCGCCCGGCTCGGGGACGAAGAAGTTGGTTGAGTCGATGGTCAGCACCCACCACAGCAGGACGAGCACGACCGGGAGCCCGAGCACGTAGGCGACGCGGGTGAGGATCCTCATGCGACCTCCTCCCGTCGGACCGAGACGTGCCAGCGAAGGGCGCGCCGCTCGACGAGGCGTGCGACGAGGTTGATGGCGACACCGATGAACCCGGTCATGAGGATGAGGGCGTACATCTGGGCCGTGGCGCCGCCGGAGTTCGCGAGCGCGATCGCGGTGCCGAGCCCACCCCCTCCGATGATGAGCTCACCGGTGATCGTGAGGATGAGGGCGACGGCCGCACCGAGACGCAGGCCCGTCATCACGTACGGCAGAGCCGACGGCCAGACGAGGTAGCGGACGCGCGCGGCCCATCCGAGGCCGTAGCTGCGTGCGGTGTCCGAGGCCACGGGATCCACGTCGCCGACGCCGTAGAGGACCTGGATGAGCACCTGCCAGAAGGACGCGTAGAGGACCAGCAGCAGGGTGGACTGCATCGAGGTGCCGTACAGAAGAGAGGCGAGCGGGATCAGCGCCACCGACGGGATGGGACGCAGGAACTCGATCGTCGAGTTCGTGGCGCGGCGTAGGAACCGGCTCTGGCCGATGACCAGGCCGAGCGCCACGCCGGCGGCCGCCGAGATGGCCAGACCGATCGCCCAGGTCGTCACGGTCTCTCGGACCGACGCCCAGAAGTCGCTGGTGCCCGCGAGGCTGCGCAGCTCGCCGAGGACGGTCGACGCGGTCGGGAGGAAGCGCTCCTCGACCAGCCCGGAGCGCACCACGAGCTCCCAGGTCACGAGGAACCCGACAATGCCGAGCAGCCCGAGCGCTGCCGAGGAGAGTGGGGCGCCCCGTCCGCCGGCGCGACGCGGGGGCGCGGACGTGTCGGCGGACGGGGACGCGGTGACCGACGTCATGGAAGCAGGGCGTCCAGGTCAGGCTCGTTCTTGAGAGTCCCGTACTTCACGGCGGCGGTGCCGAGCTTCTCCATCGACGCCTCGTCGAACTCCGAGCGGAAGACAGGCAGGACCATCTTGGCGCGAGTCGGCTCGTCGATCTCGGTGTAGGTGCCGACGATGTCGCGCACCTCCTGGTCGTTGTCGCCGGCGTAGTCCAGCGACTTGTTCATGGCGCGGCTGAAGCGCTCGACCAGATCCTTGTTCTTTCCGGCGTACTCGGTGGTGGTGAAGTAGCCGGCGATGTCGAGCTCGGGCGACATGTCGAGGTAGTTGTAGGTGACCGCCCGCGCCCCGTCGGCCAGCGCGGCGGACATGAACGGCTCGAGCACCCAGATCGCGTCGACCTGATCGTTGGCGAGCGCTGCAGGGGCTTCGGGGAAGGGCACTTCGACGAACTTGACGTCCTCGGGGTCGCCGCCGTCGGTCTCGATCGCGGCACGGATGGTGGTGTCGCCGATGTTCTTGAGGTTGTTGACCGAGACGGTCTTGCCCGCGAGGTCCTTCGGCGTCTTGACCGGCGAGTCGCCGGGCACCAGCACCGCGCCGAAGTCGGGCTCCACGCCGGCCGACGACGTGCCGTTGGTGACGAAGGTCAGCGGGAGTCCCTGGTCGGCTCCCACCATCAGCGACACCACGTTGCCGAAGGCGAAGTCGAAGTCACCGCTGACGACCCCGGGCACGGCCGCGGCGCCGCCGGTCGTGGTCTCGATCTCGAGGTCGATGCCCTCGTCCTCGAAGAAGCCCTTCTCCTTGCCGAGCCAGATCGGCGCGGTGTCGACGATCGGGATGACCCCGACCGTGACCTCGTCCGGGCCGTCGGCACCGGCGTCGTCGTCGCCTCCGCAGGCGGTCAGCAGGACGAGCGACGCTAAGACCGCGGCGGCCTTGGTCGTGGGGCGCATGTGATTCCTCTCGGGGGTGGGGCTGAAGGTCAGAAGGGGAACGTCGGGGGTTCGCTGCGGAGCGTGATCCAGCGGGTCTCGGTAAACGCGTCGATGTTGGCCTCGGCGCCGCCGTGCCTCGAGCCGGTGCCGGAGACCCCCAGTCCGCCGAACGGTGCGTTGGCCTCGTCGTTCACCGTCTGGTCGTTGACGTGGACGATGCCCGACGGGATGCGGGCCGCGAGCTCCAGACCGCGCATGGCGTCGCGGGTGACGATCCCGAGCGAGAGCCCGTAGTCGCCGGCCGTGGCCAGCTTCACCGCTTCGTCGAGGTCGGAGAACCTGACCACCGACGCGACGGGCCCGAAGACCTCCTCGGCGTACGCAGGCGCGTCGACCGGCGAGTCGGCGAGCACGGTGGGGCGGTAGAACAGCCCGTCGTACGTCCCGCCGGCGACCAGGCGTGCTCCCGCCTGCTGGCTCCCTGTGACGAGGGCGTGGATCTTGTCGCGCTGCGCCTCGTCGATGATCGGCCCGAGCGCCACGTCGTCGGTGGCCGGGTTGCCGACGGGCAGCTGGTCGGCCTTCGCGGCGAGCTTCTCGACGTACGTGTCGTACAGGCTGTCGTGGACGAGGTGCCGCCCGACCGTCATGCAGATCTGGCCCTGGTGGAAGAAGGCTCCCCAGGCGGCGAGGTTCACCGCCTGGTCGACGTCGGCGTCTTCGAGGACCAGGAAGGCGGAGTTGCCACCGAGCTCGAGGTGGGCGCGCTTGAGGTGACGCCCCGCGGCCTCGCCCACCTTGCGGCCGGCGGGTGTCGACCCGGTGAACGCGATGACCCGGACGTCGGGGTCGGTGGTGAGCGCCTCGCCCACCTCGGCGCCGCCGGGCAGCAGCTGGAGGACACCGGCGGGGAGGCCAGCCTCCTCGAAGATCCGCACGATCGTCACACCGCCGGTCACCGCCGAGCGCGGGTCGGGCTTGAGGATGACGGCGTTGCCGAGCGCGAGCGCCGGGGCGACGGCCCGGATGCTGAGGATGAGGGGGACGTTGAACGGGGAGATCACGCCGACGACGCCCGCCGGGACCCGCTGGGAGATCGAGAGACGCGGCTGGTCGGTGGCGAGTACCTTGCCGGCGGCGTACGACGGGAGCGCGGCCGCCTCGAAGCACTCCGCTGCTGCCACGTCGAGGGAGAACCCGGCCATGCCGGGGACGGCGCCGACCTCGCGGACGTTCCAGCCCATCACCTCCTCGGCGTGGGCGTGCCACAGGTCGCCCGCCCTGCGGAGCACGGCGGCCCGCTCGGAGTGAGGGGTCGCCGCCCAGCTGCGCTGCGCCTCGGTGGCGTGCTGTGCAGCCCGGCGTACGTCGTCGGGGCTCGCCTTGCCGACCTGACCGAGACTCTCGCCCGTCGCGGGCTCGACCAACGTGTAGGTCGCGCCCCCCGATGCCTCCACCCAGTCTCCCCCGAGGGAGATCCGTCCGCTCCAGACCGATGTGTCCAGCAAAGCCTCGTCCTCTCGGTGCTAAGGTCAGTCGCTGTCCGGCGCGTTCGCTAAGCGAACGCTTGTCCAGCATACGAACCTACTATGACGCTCATCACAGGTCAACGGAAGAGGTCGCCGACCGCCGCAGCGCGTGTGGGGGTCTCGACGACGGAATAGGGTGCCAACCGTGACGACTGACGACGGCCGACCGGTGGAGTCGGTCCAGTCCTTGCAACGAGGGCTCGCGGTCATCCGGGCCTTCGACGCCGACCACCCGCGCATGACCCTCGCCGAGGTGGCCCGACAGACCGGCCTGACCCGCGCGACGGCCCGCAGGTTCCTGCACACGCTGGTCTCGCTCGGATACACCGCCACCGACGGACGCGAGTTCTGGCTGCGTCCGCGCGTCCTCGATCTCGGCTACGCCTACCTCTCCAGCAGCACGCTGCCCGACATCGCCACGCCTCACCTCAAGGCGTTCACCGACCGCGTCCACGAGTCGTCGTCGGTGTCGGTCCTGGACGGGGCTGACATCGTCTACGTCGGCCGCGTCCCTACCCGCCGGATCATGGCCGTCGCCATCAGCGTCGGCACCCGTTTCCCGGCGTACGCGACCTCGATGGGGCGGGTGCTCCTCGCCGGTCTCGAGCCCAGCGAGCTTGACGGGGTGCTCGCCGAGATGACGTTCGAACGGCTCACGCCGCGCACCGTTTCCTCGGCGGCACAGCTGCGCGCCGAGCTCGACGTCGTTCGCGAGCAGGGCTGGGCACTGGTCGACCAGGAGCTCGAGCTCGGGCTCCGCTCCATGGCGGCGCCCGTGCGCGACCCCCGCGGACGCACCATCGCGGCGGCGAACGTCTCGGTGAGCGCCGGTCAGCGCGACGCCGAGGACGACGTGGAGAGGCTCCTGCCGGAGCTCCTGGAGGCGACGCGGCAGATCGAGCACGACCTGCGGATGGCCGGGATGTGATCGCCGAGGCCGACATCGAAGACCCCGCCGTGCCCTACGCTGTCGCCCGACCGGAGGGAAGTCGTGGTGAATCCTGGCCTGACGTGGCGCCGTTCTCGCGCCCATGCCGGGATTCTCGTTGCCTTCGCCGTGACCAGCGCCGTGTTCGCCGCCCTCGTGGCAGGACTGGCGACCAGCACGGCAGACCAGCTCGACCACGACGTCGCGCGTGCCCTCGCAGACCTCCCTCCTCGGAGCGCTGCCCTGCGGGTCACCGCCACGACGCGGATGGACGAGGAGGTCCGTGCCGCCGAGCGCCTCGCCCGCCGCGCGGAGGCGTCCGGGCTCGTCGTCACAGCGAGCACCCGCGCCGACGACATCGTCGTCGGCCCACGGTCGTTCCTGGTCGAAGAACGTCGCGAGCTGGCCGGCCTCGCGTCGTTGACCTCCGGGCGCTGGGCGGTGTCGGACAGCGAGGCGACGCTGACGACGGCCGCCGCCGAGCGACTGCGCGTCTCGCCCGGTGACACGCTGGACCTCGGGCCCGTGAGCGTCCTCGTCGTGGGGACCTGGGCGGCCGACGACCCGACGGATCCGCGGTGGTTCGGCGATCCGGGAGTCGCCTCCGGCTCCGACGCCGGGGCGGTCGGGCCGGTCGTCCTCTCGGCGGCGACGCTGGTGCGGCTCCCTGACTACCGTACGTCCACGTGGACGCTCACGGTCCCGTCGTCGGTCGGGGGCAGCGACCTCGACCGGTTGACGTCAGCACTGCGTGCCTTCGTGGAGGAGGCCGACGATGCTGGGGCGGCCCTCGACGGCAGCCTCGCCGACCGGGTCCGCGAGATCGCGCGCGCCGAGTCCTCCGTCAACGCGGTGAGACGGGTCGCGCTGGTGCTCGTCGGCGTCGTCGGGACCCTCGTGATGTGGCACGTCGCCGGCGCGGTGCGCGCGGCTCGGAGCACGGAGGCCATGCTGGTCATGGCCAGGGGCGCGTCCCCGGGCCAGGTGATCGCGTGGCACGGCGGTGACGTCGCGATCATCGGGGCGTTGGGCTCGGCGCTCGGGCTCGTGGCGTGCTCGGCGGCGCTCGGCCCACCATCGCCGTACGTCGTGGCGGTCGCGGTCGTCGTCCCGACGGCACTCGCCATCGCACGCGCCTGGCCTCCGGCAGTCGTCGGGCGCTCGGGCACCGCCCCGGTGGCTCTGGTCGTCGCGATCCTCCTCGCCGGTGCCGGCATCCTCCTGACGGCGCGCGCCGCCTGGCTCGGGGACGTCGTGCTCGAGTCGTCGTCGGGCGCCGTTCGTGTCGACGGGCTGACGGTTCTCGCGCCGGCACTGGTGCTGGTTGCCGCAGCCGTCGTCACCGTCCTGCTGACCCGGCCGCTCCTCGGAGCCGCCGCACGGGTCGCTGCCCGCGCGAGCAACGGTCTGGCGCTCGTGCTCGCGCTCCGTAGGGCCGGAGGTCGGTCGCGCGCGACTGCCGCGACCTTGACGCTCGTGGCTCTGGTCGTCGGTACGGCGGCCGCGTCCGCGGTCGCCTCCGCGTCGGCAGGTGCCGTCGTGGATCGGACTCGTGAGATGCAGACCGGTGACGACGTCCGGGTCTCCGTCGGAGCCGAGCGGGTCGTCGATGGCCGGCAGAGTCCTCAGGTCGACCTTGGTCCGTACGCCGGGCTGCCCGCCGTCGACCGCGTCCGCGGCGCCGTCGAGACGCCAGTGGGGGTGGCCGATCTCAAGACCACGCTGTTGGCGGTCGACGGTGGTGAGGATGGTGACGGCGTCGTGGCCGGCGCCGTCCCGATCGCGATCACCGGCGGGCTCGCGTCGGATCTCGACGTCGTGGTCGGTGACCGCCTGGAGGTGCTCGTCCCGGACGTGGCCGCGACGTTCCCAGCGGTCGTACGCCGGATCGCGCGGTCCTTGTCCGGTCTTCCCACCGGGGAGGGGATGGTGGCCAGCAGGACGGCGGTCCAGACGTCGTTGTCGAAGCCCGAGGCCCTCCTCACCGTCAACACCCTGCTCCTGTCGAGCGGCGATCCGCTGGCGACCGCCCGGGCCGTGCCGTCGGTGGCCGACCGCCCGGTGACCGTGGTGCGGGCTCGCTCCGGCCAGGGCGAGCTGTCGCCCGGAGCGGCGCAGACGGCATGGCGCTGGGCTGCTGTGGGGGTCGCGCTCCTGGGGGCGATCGGGCTCGCGGCGGTCGTGCTCGGCAGTGTGCGTGGGAGTCGCGCCGAGTCGGCCGTCCTCGGTGCGCTCGGGGCGACCCGAGCCGTGCGGGGCCGCGCACGGCTCGGTGAGAGCGCGGTGGCGATGGCAGCGGGCCTGGTCGCGGGCGTGGCCGGCGCGGTGCTCCTGGTGGCCGTCCTGGTGCCCGTCCTCTCCCGCGCCCTCGTCCCGGAGACGGCGCCGGACCTCGGGCGTGTCGTCGCGCTTGACGGGCCCGTCCTGGCAGCGTCGCTCGTGCTGCTCGCCGCCGCGGCGATCGTCATCACCCTCGCGGGCGTGGTCGTGGCGCGCGGTGACGCCGACGACCTCCTGCGCAAGGAGGACGTGTGAACAGACGATCGGGTGTCGCGCGGCTCCTCCTCCGCTACGTGGTCGCTCTCCGCGGAGTGCTCGCCCTGACCGCGACCGTGGTCGTGGTGCTCGCGTTCTTCGCGTCCGCGGCGCCGGTGGCGCTCGCGAACCTCCTGACCGACGCCCAGCGCCACGCGCTCGTGGAGGTGCCGCCGGCCTCGCGCGACCTTGTAGGGTTCGCTGTCGGCGAGGACGGCCTGAGCGTTGGCGACGACCAGAAGCAGTTCACGCCACCGCCGGAGCTGGTCGCCGACGACTGGCGTGTTCTGCGCGATCGCTTGGAAAAGATCCGAGGCGAGCTGCCGCCGCTCCTGCGGTCGGTCACCGAGCCCGCGGCATTCACCCTGACGGCGGCGACGCGGCAGGCGGTGGCAGCGAAGCCAGGCGGTCCGCTGCTGCCGGACTGCTACGTCAACTTGTCTCTCTCGCCCGATCTGCCGAGGCACGTGACGATCGTCGAGGGAACCTTGCCTCGACCGCCGGCCGGTGAACGGGCCACGGCCGACCTCGTCCTCACGCGTGCGGCCGCCGAGGAGGCGCGCTGGACGGTCGGCGACGTACGGGTGCTGACCGGCGGTGGCCTTCCGGACCGGCGCTACCGGCTCAGCGGCACCTACGAAGCGGTCGCGCCACAGGGTCCGTTCTGGCGCCAGACCTCCGGTGGGATCGCCCCGGTGGTCACCACCACTGGCGACCGTTGGACGGTGACGGCCACCGGGTGGGTCTCGGCGGAGAGCCTCGACGGCACCGGGCCCGCCTCTGCGGAGCGCAGTCCGACGCGACTGAAGCTCTGGTACCCCGCGACCCCAGAGCGCCTCACCGCCGCCGAGGGCGCGGCGCTGGTCGACGAGCTCTCCGCCTTCACCCGGACGGCGGTCGAGCTCGTCCCGGAGAGCGAGGTCGAGGTTCCGGGCGAGGGGTTCGTGCGGGTCCCGGCCGGAATGGCCGCGTTCTCGACGAACACCACCGGTGTGCTCCGTGAGGCCGACGACACTGCGGTGTCGTTGACCTCGTTGACCGCACTCCTCGCGTCAGCCCCTGTTGCTGCGGCGCTGTGCGTGCTGGTGCTCTCGACAGGTCTGGTCCGCTCACGCAGCGGCACACTGCTCGCCCTCGCCCGGGCCCGCGGCGCCTCCGCGACCCAGCTGGCCGCCGCAGGCGCCGTCGTTGGGCTGATCGTCGGCCTGCCGGCGGCGGCGCTCGGCGCAGCCGTCGCTGCTGCGGTACATGGTGCCGTCCCCTGGTGGCCGGCTGTCCTCTGCAGTCTGCTCCCCGCAGTCACCGCTGCGCTGGCCGCGACCCCGGCCGGCGAGCGCGGTCCTCGAGTGCCGCGGGTAGCAGTCGAGCTGGTCGTGATCCTCCTCGCCGTGGCCTCCCTGGTCGCCGTCTCGCAGCGAGGACTCGGGACGCAGACGGGTGGTGTCGACCCCCTCCTGATCGCCGCGCCAGTCCTCGTCTGCCTGGCCGGCGCGGTGCTGGCGCGGCGCCTGCTCCCGATGCTCGCGCGGCGGGTCGCCGCGGTGCAGCGGCGGCGTACGGGACTGGTCGGGCTCCTCGGTGCCGCGCGCACCCGAGACGACCGGGTCTCGCCGGCTGCAGTTGTCTGCCTCGTCGCCGCGCTCGGTGCGGCGACCTTCGCCGGGTGCGCCGTCGCCACCCTCGACGCTGGACGCTCGGCGACCGCAGCCGAGGCTACCGGTGCAGACCTCCGGGTCTCCGGATCCTCGCTCGACCCCGAGAGGGTGGCAGAGCTCTCGCGTCTCGCCGACGTGCGGGCCTCGGTGACCTTGACGGGCGGGTCGGATGTGAGCGTGCGGTCGGGCAGCACGACTGCCTACGCGACGCGCGTTCTCACCGACGCCCTCGCGCTCGAGGACGTCCAGCGCGACGTGCCCGGGGCCGTCCCGGGTGTCGATCGACTGGCGGCTCCGATCGACGGTCGCGTGCCGGTCGTCGTGTCCCAGGCGCTCGCCGACAGCCTCGAGGGAGAGCGAGACGTCACCGTCGACCGTGTCCCGTCCCGCGTCGTGGCCGTCGGGCCCGCGCGCCTGGCCGGTGTCCCCGACCAGCTCTGGGTCCTCGCCGACCGTGATGCCCTGGGCGACGAGCGCCCCGAGTACGATCCGGTCCTCTCCGTTCTCTCCTCGACGACCGGCGCGCCACCGCCCGCGCTCGCGCGTCGGGCCGCGAGGCTGTTCCCCGACGCCACGGTCACGACGCCCGCCAGGGAGGAGACGGTCCTCGCGGAGAACCCGGTCGTCGCTGGTGTCGACGTGGTCGCCGGGGTAGCTGCCGCGATGGCAGCCCTGCTCGTGGGCGTGACGGTCGTCATGGCCCTGGTGGCCGGTGCCGCCTCCCGCACGCGTGACCTCGCGGTGGTGCGCGCGCTCGGCCTCGCCGCGCGACGCGCCCGGGTGCTTCCCCTGTGGGAGGTCGGTCTGCTCGTCGTCGTCGCAGGAGCGGTCGGTGCGGTAGTGGGCGTCGTGCTGCCGCTGCTCCTCCTGGGCGCCATCGACCTGCACCCTTTCACCGGCGGCGACGCGCGGCCGCCGACGACGTTCCCGGTGCTCTGGTTGGCCCTCGTCGCGGTGGGCGCTCTGCTCGTCACCGTCGCCGGGGCGCTCCTCGCCGCCGAAGGATCCGCGCGCAGGGAGCTGACCAGCTCGCTCAGGATGATGGGAGAGTGATCGAGGTGACCACAGCCGAGACAGCCGAGGCAGACGGGGCGATCGTGTGCTCCGACCTCGTCCGCGTCTTCAGCACGCGTGGCGTCGAGGTGCAGGCGTTGCAAGGGTTGAGCCTGCACGTCGACGCCGGGTCGGTCGTGGCCGTGGTCGGTGCGTCGGGTTCCGGGAAGTCCACGCTGCTGGGGATCCTCTCCGGACTCGACGTCCCCACCGCGGGCCGCGCCGTGGTCGCGGACCACGACCTGCTGTCGATGGGGCGGAGCGAACGCGTCCGGTTCCGACGGAACAGTGTCGGGTTCGTGTGGCAGCAGACCGCACGCAACCTCCTCCCGTACCTCACCGCGGGCGAGAATGTCTCGCTCGTGGGAGCCGTGGGGCGTCAGTCCTCACGACGGCGGGCGGTGCTCGCCGACGAGCTGCTCGAGCTCCTCGGCGTCGCCGACTGCCGCGACCGCCGGCCCCCCGCTCTCTCGGGCGGCCAGCAGCAGCGGGTCGCCATCGCGGTCGCGATGGCGAACGCCCCTCGGGTCCTGCTGGCCGACGAGCCGACCGGCGAGCTCGACGACGCGGCGAGCGCGGAGGTCCTCGGGGCAATGAACGACGTGAGCCGGGAGCGAGGGACGACGGTCCTGATCGTCACCCACGACGCGACGGTGACCGAGCACGTGAGCCGGACGGTGCAGATCCGCGACGGACGTACGTCGACAGAGGTCCTTCGACGCGCATCCGTCGACGAGAGCGGGGAGGACACCGTGATCGCTGAGGAGTACGCCGTTCTCGACCGTGTCGGGCGTCTGCAGCTGCCCGACGAGTTCACCCGTGCGCTCGACCTGCGGCACCGGGTCCGCCTCGCGCTCGAGAGCGACCACGTGGGTGTCTGGCCGGGCGAGCGTCACGGCACCGAGGGCGCCGACGACCGCGGACCGCGTACGAACGGCGACGGGGGTGCCCGATGAGTGCGCAGCCCGCGGTCCGCGCGGACGCGGCCGGCCGGGTCTTCTGGACCCCTGCCGGCGAGGTGCACGCCTGCAAGGGCGTGACGCTCGAGGCGCGCCCCGGCGAGCTCGTCGTCGTCCGCGGTCCCTCGGGCTCCGGCAAGACGACCCTGCTCAACCTGCTGGGTGGCCTGGACCGTCCCACCTCCGGGCGCGTCGAGCTCGTCGGCACCGACACAGCGACCGCGACGGAGGACGAGCTGCTTCGCCTGCGCAGGGACGCGGTGGGGTTCGTCTTCCAGTCCTTCGGCCTGCTCCCCGTCCTGACCGCCGTGGAGAACGTGGAGGTCCCGCTGCGGATCCGTAGGGTCGACGCGGCGGAGCGAGGACGACGCGTCGAGGAGACGCTGGCTGCCGTCGGACTGGCCGACCACGGCCGACAGCGGCCGGACGAGCTGTCGGGAGGCCAGCAGCAGCGGGTCGCGGTCGCCCGGGCGCTGGTCGCCGAGCCGGCTCTGCTCATCGCGGACGAACCCACCGGCCAGCTCGACAGCCGTACCGCTGCCTCCGTCATGGACCTGATCGTCGAGCTGGTGCACCGGCGAGGGATCGCGGCGGTCGTCGCGACCCACGACCCGCTGCTCGTCGAGCGCGCCGACCGGGTTCTCACGCTGCGCGGTGGGACGGTCGTCGGTGCCCCGGTCGGTGCGCCCGGCAACGACGAAGCCGTGACCGGTCGGGGACCGGTCACGGCTTCGGACGGCGGAGGTGGCGGGATTTGAACCCGCGAGAGGTTTTATCCTCAACCCGCTTAGCAGGCGGGCGCACTAGGCCACTATGCGACACCTCCGAGGGTGCCGCTCAAGGCTACTAGGTCACGCGTCGGCCGAACCAGTCGGGGGCGGGCCTCACTCGGCGGGCGGCAGCGGGCGGTATCCGTGCGAGCTGTCCAGCCGCGCCCTGATCTCACGCTGGACCTCCAGCGCGCGGGCACCGAACAGCATCAGCGGCAGCTCGGTCGTACGCGCGTGCTCGAGGCCGATGACCAACGTCGGGGTGCCCTCGGCCGACGGCTTGTCGTCAACACGCTCGACCTGGCTCCACAGCGCCTGACGCACGCCGACTCCGCGGACACGGTGGACCTGATAACCCGTGGGGGTCAGCGTGAGCAGGCGCGGCGGCCACCGCAGCGCCGCCAGCGACGCGACGACCAGCAGCCCGACGAGGACGGAGGCGACGACTCCCCAGATCGCGGCGTCACCGCCGATCGTGAGGAGCACGGCCGCGACGACGGCGCCGACCGCGGCGACCATCATGCGGATGCCGAAGAGCCTCAGCGCCAGGAACAGCGTGAGGCGGTACGTGGAAGATCTCGTCGTCTCATTCATGGAGCAGAGGGGGCGGGATTCGAACCCGCGGCTGACATCGCTGCCAGCGACCGCTTTCAAGGCGGTTCCGATCGGCCACTCCGGCACCCCTCCTCGACGCCGTGCGCGCACGACGCCGAGTCGATTGTCGCACCCGCGCGCGGCGGGCTCGACCGGCGGATCCCTACTTGAGCGCCGCGAAGCGAGGTGGCTCGGGACGGACGAAGGTGTCGCCGTCGCGGCGTGCGGCCCGGCGGCCCGAGCGGGACGTCGACCCGGGATCGAGTGCGCGGATCGCGAGGCCGAGGCCGAGGCCGAGGATCGCGGAGTACAGCGTGGAGAGCGCGACGTAGGTCGTGTCGGCGTTCGGGGACCCGAGCGCCGTCGCCATCACGGCCGTGCCGACGACGCCGAACGCGCACATCCACCAGCCCTGGCGCCGGTTGGACCGGGTGCTGACCCCCCAGACGAGGGCAGGGAACCCGATCAGCACCTCGGTCGGCCGGGGCACGCCGCCGATCGTCTCGCGCAGCCAGACCACCGCGTCGTCGATCGCCTCGACGACCCCGGGAGAGCCGTACGAGCGGACGATCGTCCCGTAGACGAGCAGCACCGCGACCAGTCCGGCGCCACCGACGATGAGCGCGACGCCTCGGCGCCCCAGACCGTGGAGCCCGGCCCCGAGGCTCCAGACGATGCCGAACGTGGCGGCGAGCGCGGCACCGAGGACCAGGAGGTAGTAGCGCTGGTAGACCAGCGGGGCGTTCCAGGCGGCGACGGCGACCGCGGCGCTCGTCGCGACCACCAGCGCGATCGTGTACTCCCGGACGACCGCCGACACCGACTCGGCCGGACGGGTCATCAGGACGGCGAGCACGGCGCCGAAGGTCGCGGTCAGGACGGAGGCGGCCGCCATCGCCCACGACCACTCGGTGAGGAGGGCGATCGCGCTGAGGATAGCGACGAGCGTGGCCCAGAGAGCGCTGCGGCCCCCGCTGCGGCGGGCGACCCCGGCCGTGAAGACGACGGCGAGGAGCGCAGCCCCGTAGCGGGCATAACCGTCGGGAAACCCGACGGCCGCCACCGAGGTGAGAGCGACGGCGAAGCCCGCGAGCCAGGCGAGGAAGAGTCCGCTGACCCCCGCCGCGCGCAAGGCCTTCATGCTGAAGCGCGGCTCTCGCACGGGCGGGATGTAGCTGATGGTGTCGGCGCTGCGGCGCGGTGCGGCGCGGCGTCCTCCTGCGGTGCTCACGGCGTCGCTCCCTGGTGGCCGTCGGTGGCCGTCGGCGAGACCGGCGCGGCGATGCGGCGGTTGGCGAGCGACGGGTTGGTCGCGCGGGCGCCCTCGAGGCGCTCGGTCGAGAGGGACGCGCGTACGACTGTGGGCTCCTCGCCCGCGGACGCGACGACGACGCCGAGCGGGTCGACGACCATGCTGAGGCCGACGTACTTCCCGCACTGGTCGGCGGCCACGACGTCGATGGTGTTCTCGATCGCCCGCGCGCGCAGCAGGGTGGTCCAGTGGTCCTCCTTGAGAGGACCTCGCACCCAGGCGGCGGGGACGCAGAGCACGTCGGCGCCGGCGTCGACCAGCATCCGCGCCATCTCGGGGAACCGGAGGTCGTAGCAGGTCATCAACCCGACCCGTCGACCCGCGACCTCGAGGACGGCCGGCGCGATCTCGCCCGCGGCGAGGCGCTCGGACTCGGCGTACCCGAACGAGTCGTAGAGGTGGATCTTGCGGTACGAGGCAGCGAGGCTGCCGTCGGGGGCGAAGGCCAGGAGCACGTTGTACGGCAGACCCGGGCCGCCCGCCGATGCTGGACGCGCCTCGAACCCTCCGCCGACCACGTACGCGCCCAGCCGGCGCGCGTGCGCTGCCAGGAGCTCCGCGAACGGCCCGTCCACCGGCTCCGCGACCGCGCTCAGGTCGAGGGACCCGTCACCGAAGTCGTGCATCGTCGCCTCGGGGAGGACGACGAGGTCGAGTCCGTCGTGCGGACCGAGCGTGCCGAGGACGTCGTCGACCAACGTGCGGTTCGTCGCGGCGTCGGTCGTCGCGCTCAGCTGGACGAGGGCGACCTGCATACGTCCATCTTTGCAGCCGACCCCCAGGCTCCGGCAGGGTGAGGTGCGTGACCGACGCGAGGAGCTCGCCCGAGCGGTCGCCACACGACGTGCCGTACGACGCGATCGTGCTGGCGGGCGGCGCGTCCAGGCGCTTCGGCTCCGACAAGCTCGGCGTCCTCGTCGAGGGCGTCCCTCTGCTCGACCGTGCGCTGCTCGCGGTGTCGGAGGCCGAGCGGCGGGTCGTCGTCGGTCCCCGTCGGGTCACTGCGGTCGACGTCGAGTGGGTGCGCGAGGAGCCTCCCGGCTCGGGGCCGGCGAACGCCGTCGCCGCCGGGCTCCGTCGGTGCGCGGCGCCGTACGTCGTGCTCCTCGCGGGCGACCTTCCCTACGTCGCTGCCGGCACCGTCGACCGTCTCCTCGGCGCGATCGCTGCCGACCGGGACTTTGCGGGAGCGATGCTCGTCGACGACGACGGACGCACCCAGCAGCTGTGCAGCGCCTGGCACCGTGACGCCCTGGAGGGCGCGTCCGCCCGCCGCCCGGACTGGGTCGACGTGTCGATGCGGACCCTCGTCGAGCCGCTCCGGGTGAGTCAGATCGCGTCGTCGGGGCGGGAGGCGCGAGACATCGACCGCCCTGAGGACATAACGTCGGACCCATGAGCCTGCAGGACTGGACCGACGCCGTCTGTGTCGAGCTCGGGATCGAGCCGGACTACGACCTGGACGCCATCCTCGAGACCGCCCGCGACGTGGCCCACGGCGTGGAGCGTCGCGCCGCTCCGGTGACGGCCTTCCTGGTCGGATACGCCGCGGCCACGTCGGGGGGCACCCCCGAGGACCTCGACCGCGCGCTGGACCAGGTGACCGCCCTGGCGACCCGCTGGGAGGAGTAGCCACCGGTACGGTGACGTCATGCGTGCCGTGGTCGTGAAGGAGCCCGGAGGGCCCGAGGCGTTGGTCGTGGTCGACCGTGAGGATCCCGTCGCGGGGCCTGGCGAGGTCGTGGTGGAGGTGGTCGCGGCTGGTGTCAACCGCGCCGACGTCCTCCAGCGGCAGGGGAACTACGCGCCGCCCCCGGGAGCCAGCGACGTGCTCGGGCTCGAGGTCTCCGGCATCGTGCACTCCGTCGGCGACGGGGTCACCCGCTGGCGGACCGGTGATCCTGTGGTCGCCCTGCTCGCCGCAGGCGGGTACGCCGAGAAGGTCGCCGTCCCGCAGGAGCAGGTCGCGCCCCTGCCCGAGGGCATGGACCCGGTCCAGGCCGGCGGGATCATGGAGGTCGCGGCGACCGTCTGGTCCAACGTCTTCATGACGGCCGACCTGCAGCCCGGCGAGCGTCTGCTCGTCCACGGTGGCGCCTCCGGGATCGGCACGATGGCGATCCAGCTCGCCAAGGCCTTCGGGGCGTGGATCGCCGTCACGGCCGGCTCTGAGGACAAGCTCGCCGCCTGCCGCGAGCTCGGCGCCGACCTCGCGATCAACTACCGGGAGGCCGACTTCGTGGAGGGCATCCGTGCCGCCACCGAGGGCCACGGCGCCGACGTCATCCTCGACAACATGGGTGCCGCCTATCTCCCCCGCAACGTCTCCGCGCTGGCCCGCGACGGCCGGCTCGTCGTCATCGGACTCCAGGGCGGGGTCAAGGGCGAGCTCAACCTCGGTGCGCTCCTGGCCAAGCGCGCCACGGTCGGTGCGTACGGGCTGCGTGCACGCCCGGTCTCCCAGAAGGGCGAGATCGTCCAGAGCCTGGTCGACAACGTGTGGCCGCTCTTCGTCGACCAGAGCGTCCGTCCCGTGATCCACGACGTCCTCCCGCTGGAGCGCGTCCAGGACGCCCACCGGGTCCTCGACGACTCCGGCAACATCGGCAAGGTCGTGCTCACCCCGTGATCGAGCTCGAGTGCGGCGCGTGGTCGGCGACGGTGGCCACGCACGGGGGTGGACTGGTGGCGCTGCGCCAGCACGGCCGAGACGTCGTGGTGCCTCAGGACGGGGACGGCAGCCACCCGGCGTACAGCGGCGCCGTGCTGGCGCCCTGGCCGAACCGCCTCGAGGACGGGGTCTACACGTTTGAGGGCGTCACGTACGAGGTCCCGATCAACGAGCCCGAGGCTGCGACCGCGCTGCACGGGCTGGTGCACGACATCGCGTGGACGGTCGCCGCCGCGACGCCAGAGAGCGTGCGGCTCACCGTCGAGGTGCCACGCTCTGCGGGATTCCCCTTCACTGTGCGCCTCGACCTCGACTACGTGCTGTCGTCGGGCGGTCTCAACGTCGCGTTGACCGCGACCAACGCCGGTGACGCGGCGGCGCCGTACGGGTGCGGCTTCCATCCGTACCTCGTGCTGGACGAGGGCGACGAGACGCCGCTGTGGATCCCCGCCGAGAGCTATCTCGAGACCACCCCTGTACGCCACCTGCCGCTGCGGCGGAAGGAGGTGGCCGGCAGCCCGTACGACTTCGGGTCGACCCGCCCGCTGGGGAGCACGGTTCTCGACTACGCCTACACCGACCTGCGCCGTGACGAGACCGGCGAGGTCGTGGTCCGCGTCGGCGGGACGGAGGTGCGGTGCGGACCCGGGGTGCTCTGGTTGCAGGCCTACACGCCCGAGGGCCGCGGATCGCTCGCGGTCGAGCCCTGCTCCAGCCCCGCCAACGCCTTCCGGAGCGGGCACGACCTCGTCGTCCTCCAGCCGGGGAGCAGACACGTGCTCACCTGGACGATCCGCCGACCGTGACTACAGTGGACGGCATGTCAGGAGACCCGTTCGAGCGCGCCGAAATCTCTGACCAGCACCGTGTCGTCGGACCCGACGGCCAGGAGGTCGAGCCCGTCGAGAGCGAGGACGAGGGCGGTCACCGCCCGGTCACCGACCTCGTCGAGCAACCCGCGAAGGTCATGCGGATCGGGAGCATGATCCGACAGCTCCTCGAAGAGGTGAAGTCTGCGCCGCTGGACGTGGCCAGTCGGGTCCGGCTCCGGGACATCCACCAGACCTCCATCAAGGAGCTCGAGGACGGGCTCGCGCCGGAGCTGGTGGAGGAGCTGGAGCGCCTGAGTCTCCCGTTCGACAAGGAGACGCCGTCCGAAGACGAGCTCCGGATCGCCCAGGCGCAGCTGGTCGGCTGGCTCGAAGGGCTGTTCCACGGGATCCAGACCGCGATCTACGCCCAGCAGATCGCCGCTCAGTCGCAGCTCCAGCAGATGCGACGAGCGCTGCCGGGGGCTCCGGGCGCCTCGCCACAGGGCCTGCGCCCCGGGATGCCGGGCTATCAGCAGCCCGAGGAGGGCCAGCAGCCCCGCCCGGGGATGTACCTCTGAGAATCTATTCGCTGGCCCAGACCTTGTAGCAGGTGATTCACTGTCCTCTTCGTCGCGCGAAGGGGAGGCCAGATCATGCGCACCAGCTTCAGTCACAGCCGGACCAGCGGTCGACTCGACGCGTCGCTCGATGTCGTGCCGCCCTGCGTGTCGATGCGAGACGTCTACGACACGCTCGCGGACCCGTGCGAGTCGAGGCACGCCTGGAATGGGGCTCGGGACCAGGCGGCCGAGGCCTGTGCCTCCTGCCCGCTGCTCGCCACGTGCCTCTATCGGGCGGTCGTCGAGGGGGACGTCGAGGGCTACGTCGCCTGCACGTTGCCGCAGGAGCGGCACGAGATCCGCAGCCGTCTCGGCATCACGGTGAGCGCTGTGGACACCGACCGGCTCGCCGGACTGCGTCCGACAGACTCGGTGCCGGGTCCCCACGACGTCCTCGCGGCACGGCGCGCGTACCCGAGCGACACCTTCGCCCAGCTCGCCGATCGTCTCGGCTGCTCGGTCTCCACCGTCAAGCGCCGCGTGCGCGAGGCATCGAGTGAGGGCGCCCGGCCGTCTCGCACGGCCGTTCCGAGCGTCGACGCGGTTCTCGACGTCTTCGACGAGGTCGTCGGCAACGCGCCCACCCATGTCGTGGCGAGCCGCGTGCGGAGGCGCCACGTCTCCAGCGGGCAGGGACGGCCCCGGCGGGGTGCCTGTGAGTGGTACTCGGCACCGTCGCCGCACCGGTCGACGGTGACACCCGCGTCAGATACGGTGTGACGCAGGCAACACGTACCTGGTTCCCGCTGAGTAACGCCCATCTGCTGGTTGAGTATTTGCGCGCTGATTCGTGCTTTGTCGCACCTGTTTGACTCCTTGCATCTCGTAGCTCGAAGGGGATGCAAAGATCATGCGCACCGGCTCCACTCAGAACCCGTCCACCCGCCGTCAGGTCGACGCATCGCTCGACGTCGTCCCGCCCTGCGCGACGATGGCCGACGTCTACGACACGCTCTCCGTCCCGCTCGAGGACGTCTCGAGCTCCGGTGAGTCGTGGGACGCCTGGCAGGCGGCTCATGACAAGGCGGCCGAGGCCTGTGCCTCCTGCCCCCTCCTCGTCCAGTGCCTCTATCGGGCCGTGGTCGACGGAGAGGTTGCCGGGTACGTGGCCTGCACCTCGCCACAGGAGCGCCACGAGATCCGCAACCGTCTCGGCATCACGGTGGGCAATCCCGACATCGACCGCATCGCGGGCGTCCGTACGGCGGGCTCACCGGTCGATCACGAGGCGGTCCTGGCGGCGCGGCGGGCCAACCCGAGCGACACGTTCGCCCAGCTCGCCGAGCGCCTCGGGTGCTCGCTGTCCACCGTCAAGCGGCACCTTCGGCAGGCCTCGAGCCGGCCCCGTCAAGCGGGTGCGCGCCACGCTCGCACGGCACCGCCCAGTGTCGACGAGGTGCTCGACGTGTTCGACGAGGTCGTCGGCCACGCACCGATCTGTGCGTTGACCGCCTGATTCCCGGTGGCCGGCCGCGCACGGGGGCGGCCGGCCCAGCGGGACCTCAGAGGTACTTCTCGAGCTCCCGCACGACGCCGTCGTTCTCGACCGTCTCGGTGACGTCGTCGGCCACCGCCTGGACGTGCAGCGGAGCGTGCCCCATCGCGACGCCTCGGCCGGCCCACTCGAGCATCTCGACGTCGTTGGAGCCGTCGCCGATCGCCAGCACGTCGGCGCGGTCGACACCCAGCTCGGCGCACACGTGCTCCAGACCGGCCGCCTTGGAGACACCCTCCGGCGCCAGGTCGAGCCAGGCCGTGTAGCCGACGTAGTAGTTCGTACCCTCCAGGCCCAACGAGTGCGCGAGCTCGGCGAACTCCTCCGCCGAGGAGTCGGGGCTGCGGACGATCACGCGGGTGACCGGCTCGGCGATGAGGTCCTCGATCGGCTCGTGAGCGATCCCGCCACCCAGCTCCCCGTCGGGGAACGGCTTGTTCATGCGGAAGCCGACGCCCACGTTCTCCACGGCCACGGCGGCCTCCGGCACCTCCGCCATCAGAGCGCGCACGGCCGGGCCGGCGTCGAAGGTGACGGTGTGGAGGATCGTGATCGGATCGTAGGAGAACACCACGGAGCCGTTGCTGGCGACCGCGAGGCCCTCGGTGAACCCGAGCTTCTGGACCGCGTCCATAACGCCGGAGACGGAGCGGCCGGTCGAGATCACGCAGTGCATCCCGGCCTCGGCGGTCGCGCGGACCGCCTGGCGTACGGCGTCGGTCATCTCGTTGTCGTAGTCGACGATCGTGCCGTCCACGTCCAGGGCCACGATGCGTGGCCGCCAGGTCGTGGCGGCGCCGTCGGTGGTGTGCGAGGTCAACGTCAAGACAGCGGCTCCAAGATCTCTCGGCCTGCGAGGTAGGGCTGCAGCGCCACGGGGACCCGGACTGACCCGTCGGCCTGCTGGTGGTTTTCGAGGAGGGCGATGATCGTCCGGGTCGACGCCATCAACGTGCCGTTGAGAGTCGCCAGCGGGGTGACCTGCTCGCCGTCACGCATGCGGATGCCGAGACGGCGCGCCTGGAAGCTGGTGCAGTTGGAGGCGGAGGTCAGCTCGCGGTACTTGCCCTGGGTGGGGATCCACGCCTCGCAGTCGAACTTGCGGATCGCCGAGAGACCGAGGTCGCCGGCCGCCACGTCGATCACGCGGTACGGGAGCTCGAGCGCGTTGAGCCAGTCCTGCTCGTGGGCCAGCAGCTCCTCGTGGACCGCGTAGGAGTCCTCGGGTGTCGCGTAGACGAACATCTCCACCTTGTCGAACCAGTGCACCCGGAAGATGCCCCGGGTGTCCTTGCCGTACGAGCCTGCCTCGCGGCGGTAGCACGGGCTGAACCCGGCGTAACGGCGCGGCAAAGACTCGGCGTCGAGGATCTCGTCGGAGTGGTACGCCGCGAGCGGCACCTCCGACGTGCCGACGAGGTAGAGGTCGTCCTTCTCGAGGTGGTAGACGTCGTCGGCGGCCTGCCCGAGGAATCCGGTCCCCTCCATGGCGGACGGCTTCACCAGCGCCGGCGGGATCATCGGAGTGAAGCCCCACGCCGTCGCGCGGTCCATCGCCATCTGGACCAGAGCCAGCTCGAGCTGGGCGCCGATGCCGGTGAGGAAGTAGAAGCGGGCACCGCTCACCTTGGCGCCCCGCTCGATGTCGAAGGCGCCGAGGCGCTTGCCGATCTCGATGTGGTCGAGCGGCGTGAAGCCCTCGGCGGCGAAGTCGCGCGGCTTCCCGACGGTCTCGCGGACCACGAAGTCGTCCTCGCCGCCGGGGGGCGACTCCGGCGCGGCGAGGTTGGGGAGCGTCGCGAGCAGCGTGTCGAAGAGGCGACCGGCCTCACCGGACGCGGCGTCGGCCTCCTTGACCTGGGCGGAGAGCTCCCGGGTGCGAGCGAGGATCTCGGCCTTCTCGTCACCGGTGGCGCGGGCAACCTGCTTGCCGAGCTGCTTCTGCTCGGCACGGAGCGCCTCGTACCGGCCGATCGCCGATCGACGGGCCTCGTCGGCCGCGATGAGCTCGTCGACGACAGCCTCAGACTCGCCACGGCGGCGCTGGGCGGCGCGGATCTCGTCAGGGTTGTCACGGAGCGTACGAACGTCGATCATTCCCCAAGCCTATCGGCGGGCCGGACACGACTACCCTGATCGGGTGCCGATCGACCTCCGCCGCGCCCGTCCGGCGCGCCCAGTCCTCGTGCCCGCGCTGGTCGGCCTCCTGGTCGCCGTCTTCGTCGGGCTCACCGCCGCCGTCTGGTGGGAGTGGGCTCCTCTGCTGGATCTCGACCAGGCCGTCGCCGACGCCGCGCACGACGCGGTCGCGGGCCGGGAGATGCTGATCGACACCCTGCTGTGGGTCGCCGACGGTCTCGGGCCGTGGACGCTGCGCATCGTGATGGGGCTGACCGTCCTGGTCGCGGTGTGGCGCAGGGCCTATCGCCTCGCGGTGTGGATCGCGCTGACGATCGCGGTCCAGTTCACCGCCGTGTACGTCATCAAGCGGACCGTGGACCGGTCGAGGCCGGCCTTCGACGACCCCTTCCAGACGCTCACCTCGTACTCGTTCCCCAGCGGTCACGCCACCGCAGGCGCGACGTTCTCGACGGTCATGGTGATCGTGACGCTGCTCCTGATGCGTCGCGGTCTGCTGCGCAAGGCCGTCATCACGGTCTGGATCCTCCTCGGCCTCGCCGCCGGCCTGGACCGCATCTTCCTGGGTGTCCACTACCTGTCCGACGTGGTGGCCGGCTTCGCCCTCGGGACCGCGATCCCGCTCGCGCTGTGGTGGCTGCTGATGCGGCCCGTGTTCGCCGTGGAGGAGCCGTCGCACCCCGGCGTCTCGGGCACCGGACGAC
Source organism: Mumia sp. zg.B21 (assembly GCF_019550855.1). Taxonomy (NCBI): domain Bacteria; kingdom Bacillati; phylum Actinomycetota; class Actinomycetes; order Propionibacteriales; family Nocardioidaceae; genus Mumia; species Mumia sp. zg.B21. The sequence continues at coordinate 349,256 of NZ_JAHWCJ010000002.1, forward strand.
GCCAGGTCGGCGTGGTGCTCAACCCGGTCAAGGTCGGCGACGTCGCGGCGTTCCGCGAGCGGGTGGCGGAGGCGGCTGCACGTCACGGCTGGGCCGAGCCGGTGTTCTTCGAGACGACGGTGGACGACCCTGGCGCCGCCCAGGCGGTCGAGGCGCTCGAGGGCGAGGCGGACCTGGTGATCGTCGCGGGGGGCGACGGGACGGTCCGCGAGGCCTGCGGAGAGCTGGCGCGCAGCGGGATCGGCGTGGGCATCGTGCCGCTCGGCACCGGCAACCTTCTCGCACGCAACCTCTCGCTGCCCCTGCACCTGGTCGACGCCATCGACAACGCCTTCACCGGTCAGGACCGCGCGGTCGACGTCGTCCGCCTGCAGATCGACGGGTCGGAGGACAGCACCACCTTCCTCGTGATGGCGGGGGTCGGCTTCGACGCCGCGGTCATGACCGGCACGAACGAGCAGCTGAAGAAGAAGGTCGGCTGGTTGGCCTACGTCGTATCGGGCGCCACGCAGGTGCTCCGCTTCCCCACCACACGGGTGCAGATCGCGGTCGATGGCGGGGCGTTCGTACGGCGCCGAGCCCTGACCGTGATCGTCGGCAACGTCGGCTTCCTGCAAGGGGGCCTTCCCCTGCTGCCGGACGCGCAGATCGACGACGGGGTGCTCGATGTGGTGGCGATCTCGCCACCACACAAGTTCGCGTTCCTCTCCGTCGGGCTGCGCCTGTTCGCCCGCGGCAAGCGCACTGACGAACGCCTCGACCGCATGACGGGGCGCACCGTCACCATCCGTACGGACAGGCCCGCGGCCATGCAGCTCGACGGCGATCCCATCGGTGAGCACACCGAGCTGTGCGCGACCGTGGAGCCCGGCGTCCTGCTGGTCCGCGTGCCGCGCTGAGTCGGAATCCGGTCAGTTGACCAAAGATTACGATCCGGTAACGGATGGTACCGATGGGTTCCGCACGCTGTAACTCACTGTTGAACTCAACTTCGCATGTGATGCAGATCGCATCGTCCTCGGAGGGAGTTCACCATGCCTCAGACCCACCCCGCGCCGAAGGGCCGCACACGGCTCGCGGCCGCGGCCACGGGCGCCGCCCTGGTAGCCGGAGTCGGCGGCCTCGTCATCGCCGGTGCACCGGCTGCGAACGCCGCCGACCAGAACCTCAACAAGAGCTTCGCGTACAGCTGTGACCTGTACGACTCCGCAACTCCGACCGGCACGCCGCTCGTTCCGAACAACGCGGTCGGCGTCAACGCGAGGGTGGTCGTCCCGACGTCGGTCGCCCCGAACCAGCTGATCGGTGCCCGCAAGACCCAGATCACGCTCACGATGCCGGAGGACCTGCGAAAGGCGACGTACGGCCTGCTTGGGGGCCGCAAGGCCGGCGGCCGTTCGAACGACGCCTCGATCACGATCGCCGACTCCGGCTCGGCGTCACTCACCGTCCCGATCAGGAACCTCGCGTCGCCGCCGGTCACGGTGCCGAGCGCGGTGGGTGCATCGTGGACCATCCCGACGCAGGGTGACGTTCCCGCCATCAAGCTCCCGAGCACGGCAACCGGCACCGGCACGCTGACCATGCCGGCGCGCTTCACCGTCCTGGCGCAGATCTACAAGGCCGACAACAGCAAGCTCGACGTCTCCCTCGACTGCTCGATCACGAGCACCGACAAGACGCTCGGCACGATCGCGATCAGCGGCACCGCGTACCGCGACGCCAGGCTGACTGCTGCGGCCACGACCGCGACGTACGGTCGCGCGTCGCGGATCACCGCTCGCCTGAGCGCCGCCGTCGGCGGTCGCGTCGACGCCTACGTGGGTACGCGCCGCATCGGTGCCGCCAACGTCAGTGGCACCACGGCCTCGATCCCCGTCTCCGGGACGGCGCTCCGGCCCGGTGCCTACACGGTGACGCTGCGTCACTCGGGTGCCGCGCGCGTCAATCCCGTCGCCGCGGTGAACACCCGACTGACGGTCCGCAAGGCCGGCTCGTCGCTGGCGGCGAAGGTGTCGCCGAAGAAGATCCGCGCCAAGCGGACCAAGGCCAAGGTGTCCGTCACCGTCCGGACCTCGGGCTTCAAGGCGACCGGCAGGGTCACCGCCAAGGTCGGCAAGAAGACCGTCGGCAAGGGCACCGTCCGCAACGGCAAGGTGACGATCAAGCTCAAGAAGTTCAAGAAGAAGGGCACCTACCGCGTCAAGCTGACCTACGGCGGCTCCGCGTACGCCAACGGCTCGACCAAGACCGTCAAGGTGAAGGTCCGCCGATAGAACGAGTACACGACATCTCGGGCTGCGGCACGGCGTGAGCCGTCCTGACCCTCCGAGGGGACGAGTGCCCCGGATCCTGCGCGGATCCGGGGCACTCGCTCGTTCCGGCACCACCCCTCCGTTTGAGGTGCTCGCACCCGAAACGCGCGGACCGCACCCCGTATTCGAGGTGGGATCCCCCACTGTCGGGTGTGAGCACCCCAAACGGCGCTAGGGGTGGGGGACGGTGGCCGTGATGATCGAGCCGTCGGCGCGGCGTACGCCGTCCAGCGGGCCAGGCCCCGGGCCGCCCTCCAGCAACGGGCCTTGGCCGTCGAGCGGGACGACGACCGGCTCCTCGGCCGTGACGTGCACGACGCTGCCGCGTACGGAGAACTTCGCGCCGGGCCCTCGTTCGACGGTCAGCTCGACCTGGTCCTCTCGCACGTCGACGCGGATGCGGCTGCCGTGGATCGTGACCCGGTAGCTGAGGCTGTCCCAGCTCGACGGGAGCCGCGGGTCGATCGAGAACTCGCCGTTGTAGTCGCGGAACCCGCCGAAGCCGGTCGCGAGCGCACTCCACACGCCGCCCGTCGACGCGACGTGGACGCCGTCGGAGGCGTTGCCGTGGAGGTCGGCGAGATCGACGTACAGCGCCTCGGTGAAGTAGCGGAGCGCGAGGTCGGAGTAGCCGACCTCCGCCGCGATCAGCGCCTGCACGACGGCCGACAGCGTTGAGTCACCGGTGGTGATCGGGTCGTAGTACTCGAAGTTCCGGCGCTTCTGCTCCGTCGTGAACTGGTCGCCCTGGAGATACAGAGCCAGCACGACGTCGGCCTGCTTGAGCACCTGGAACCGGTAGATCACCAGCGGGTGGTAGTGCAGCAGGAGCGGTCGCTTGTTGGCCGGCGTGTGCGGGAGGTCCCACACCTCGCGCTCGAGGAAGTGCGAGTCCTGGGGGTGGATGCCGAGGTGCTCGTCGTACGGGATCACCATCGCCTCGCCGGCGCGCTCCCACTCCTCGACCTCGTCGGTGTCGAGGTTGAGGCGCTTCACCATCCGCGAGTACGCCTGCGGCCACGCGCTCTCCAGCTCGCGTGCGGCTCGCGCGGCCCGCCGGAGGTTGTGGCGCGCCATGACGTTGGTGAAGAGGTTGTCGTTGACGACGGTCGTGTACTCGTCGGGACCGGTGACGCCGTGGATGTGGAACGACCCGCGTCCCTCACTGCGCCAGAAGCCGAGGTCGGCCCACATACGAGCGGTCTCGACCAGGACGTCGATCCCCTCGCGCATGAGGAAGTCGGTGTCGCCGGTGGCGTCGACGTAGCGGCTCAGGGCGTGCGAGATGTCGGCGTCGATGTGGTACTGCGCGGTGCCGGCTGCGTAGTACGCCGACGCCTCCTCGCCGTTGATCGTCCGCCACGGGAACAGCGCGCCTCGTTGCGACAGGTCGCGGGCGCGTCGGCGCGCGGCCGGGAGCATGTTGTAGCGGAAGCGCAGCGCCGCCCTCGCGAGCTGGGGATAGGCGTAGGTGAGGAACGGGAGGACATAGACCTCGGTGTCCCAGAAGTAGTGGCCGCCGTAGCCCGAGCCCGTCACCCCCTTGGCGGGGATGCCGGCACCCTCGGCCCGGGCGGCGGCCTGCGCGACCTGGAAGAGGTTCCACCGCAGCGCCTGCTGGAGCGACGGCTGACCTCCGATGGTGGCGTCGGCGCGCGACCAGTAGTCGTCGAGCCACGACTTCTGGTCGGCGAACTGCCTCCCCACGCCCTCGGAGGCGACCCGGTCGAGGGTCCGCCGGCAGCGGTCGGCCAGCTCGCGGGCGGGGACACCGCGTGACGTGTGGTACGCCGCCACCTTCGTCAGCCGGATCGTTCGGCCCGGCTGCGCATCGATCTGATAGACCACCTTGGCCATGTCGTCGGTGACCTGGACCGTGCGTTCGACCGGGTCCCGCGTCTCGATGGTGTGGTCGGTGGCGACGGCGATGGTCATGCCGGACTCGGCGGTGCGGTAGCCGAGCATCACGCGGGCGTCGTCGTCGCCGGCGTCCTGGAGCTCGGGGATCAGCACCCGACGGCCGAAGCGCTCGGCCTTGCGGGGGTCGGTGCCCTCACCCATGGCGGCGGAGCGGACGTGGTACTCGTCGCCACCGTCCTGCCGGTTGAGGATCTGCGACGACAGCGTCACAGGAGCGGCCGCGTCCAGCATCGTGACCTCGAACGTCATCACCGCGAGGTGGCGCTGGGTGAACGACACCATGCGCTGGGACTTGATCCGGACGCGCTTGCCGGCCGGGGTGCGCCACACGATCTCGCGGCACAGCACCCCGGTACGGAAGTCGAGCGAGCGCTCGTAGTCGATGAGGTCGGCGACCGGCAGCAGGAGCGGCTCGTCGTCGACGTAGAGCCGGATGACCTTCACGTCGGGGGCGTTGACGATCGTCTGCCCGACGCGTGCAAAGCCGAACGCCTCCTCGGCGTGGTTGATCTTCCACGTCTCGTGGAAGCCGTTGATGAACGTGCCCTGCGTGTGCGACTCGCGCCCCTCCTCGACGTTGCCGCGCATGCCGAGGTAGCCGTTGCCGAGCGCGAAGAGCGTCTCCGTACGGCCCAGGTCCTCGCCGGTGAAGAACCGCTCGACGAGGCGCCACCCGTGGACGGGCCACCGGTGGCGGTCGAGATAGTCGACGACGGGGCGGGGCGTGTCGCGAGGCACAGGACTCATGCCGCACCTCCTGGGACGAGCTCGGCGAGGTCGGCGACGACGACGTCGGCGCCGGCGTCAGTCAGAACCTGGCGCCCGGCGCCGCGGTCGACGCCGATGACGAGTGCGAAGCCGCCGGCGGCACCTGCACGCACCCCGGAGACCGCATCCTCGATCACGATCGAGCGGCTCGCGTCGGTCCCGAGCTCCTTGGCTGCGTAGACGAACGTGTCGGCGGAGGGCTTGCCGGGCAGCTGCTGTGCGCGGGCGACGGCCCCGTCGACCACCACCGGGAAGCGGTCGGCGAGCCCGGCGGCGGCCAGGACCTTGGGAGCGTTGGCCGAGCTGGACACGACCGCCAGGCCGATCGGCACCGTGGCGAGGTGGTCGAGCAGGGCGACGGAGCCGGGGTACGGGCGGACGCCGTCGCGCTCCAGCTCGTGCTCGAGCTCGACGTTCTTGCGGTTGCCGAGACCGCAAACAGTCTCCGCCGTTGGCGGGTCGGTCGGGTCGCCCTCGGGGATGGTCACCCCGCGCGAGGCGAGGAGAGAACGGACCCCGTCGTAGCGCGGCTTGCCGTCGACGTAGGCGAAGTAGTCCGCGTCCGTGTAGGCCGGGGTGACCCCGTGCTCGGCGAAGTAGCCGTTGAACAGCGCTGCCCAGGCGCGCATGTGGACCTCGGCGGTCGGGGTCAGAACCCCGTCGAGATCGAAGAGGGCAGCGTCATAGTCGGCCCACTGGACCAGTGCGGACTCGGTCACTCTTCGAGGGTATTCGGTCGAGGTTGCGGTCGCGTCACGTGGCAGGAGAAAACCTCGGCGCGGCGGCCGCGGCGGCGAGGCCGTTGAAAAAAGGTGTGTGATGTATCTCTCCCTGTCACACTGAGTTGCGTCTGCGGCACGGGATCGTGCTGCGTCTGGAGAGGGAGAACGATGAAGCAGGATGATCCACCCACCGGACTCACGGCACGCGGTCGCCGCGTCGTCGGATCGCTCACGGCCGGCGCGCTCGTCGCCGGCACGCTCAGCGCCTTCGGGCTGGCGGCCGCAGGTCCTGCCGCCGCGGACACCGACCTGGTGAAGGACTACAACTACAAGTGCAACGTCGACGCCGCCGGACTGCCGCTCGGTGTGTGGGACGTCGGGGTCCGTGCTGCCGTTGAGGTGCCCGACTCCGTCGTGGCCGGCGAGACCATCCCGCCGCGCAAGACCCAGATCACGCTGACGATGCCGGAGGAACTTCGCATCCAAACCGTCGGCCTGCTCCGGGCGAAGACCGCGGGCGGCAAGTCGACAGATGCGGCCATCACGATCACGGCACCGGGGGTCAGCGAGCCTCTGGTCGTCCCGATCGGCAACCTCGTGTCTCCACAGACCGATGTCCCGACGTCGCCGAACGTGCCGTGGATCATCCCGACCGAGGGTGATGTCCCGGCGATCACCGTGCCGGCCGGTGCCTCGGAGGCGGCGACGCTCCGGATGCCGGCGCGCTTCACCGTCGCGGCGACGCTGCTGACGGCCGACGGAACGGTGGTCGGCGGCGAGGGAGCGGTCAAGCTGGCGTGCGACCTCGACCCCGCCGGTCCGAACGGTGACGGAGTCTTCGGGGCGATCCCGATCAGGGTCCCCGTGAACCAGCCCCCGGTCGCCAACGACGTCTCGGTGAGGACCGACGCGGGCACCCCGGTGGCCGTCACGCTCGAGGCGACCGACCCCGAGGGCGCCGACCTCACCTACACGACCACGGCGCCCGCTCACGGCGCGCTGAGCGGCACGGCCCCGACCCTGACGTACACCCCGGCCGCGGGTTACGTCGGCTCCGACTCCTTCACCTACACCGTCAGCGACGGCACCCACGAGACCACCGCGTCGGTCCAGGTGGAGGTCGCAGGCAGTGCAGAACCGGTCGCGACCGAGGACATCACGGTGGCAGACCCGGCGTACCGCGGCATCTTCGCCGGACCGACCGCGGTCACGCTGAAGGGCACCGGCGGCCAGGGTGCACTGACCTACACGGCGGGCCCGCTCTCGGGACCGAACGAGGGCCGAAACATCGATCTCACGGTCGACGGCGACAAGGCCATGATCCAGCCCTGGGAGGACGCGGCGCCGGGAAGCTACTCCTTCACGTACACCGCGACCGACACCAACGGTCAGGCGAGCACCTCGACCGTCCGTTTCACCATCGTGAACGCTGCCCCCGTCGTGCGTGACCAGACCTTCACGACGACGAGGGGCAAGCCGTTCGACGGCTGGCCCTGGGCGCGCGACCTCGACATGACCGGACCCTTCGTCTGGACCTCGGGCGCGGCGCGCTTCACGTACGGCGAGCCCGAGCACGGCGCGATCGAGGCGTTCTTCGTGGCCGACGACGATCCGGCAAGCCCCGCGTCGATCTTCGCGAAGGTCCAGCACAAGTACACCTACGTCCCCGACCCGGGCTTCGTCGGGACCGACCGGTTCACGGTGACGATGACCGATGCCGACGGCGTGTCGACGACCGGGACGGTCACCATCAAGGTGGAGGAGCCGGCCGCCCCGCAGACCGGTGTCATCCGTGACGTGCGCTACCGGTGCGCGTACGACCTCGGCGACCCGGGCACGACCGACCCGGTGGCGGCGGTGATGGGCGGCGACGTGACATTCCGCGTCGACGCGCGGGCCCACATGCCGGCAAAGCTCGCGCCCGGTGAGAAGTTCACCGTGCCGGACACGGAAGTCTCGCTCAAGATGGCGCGTCCGATGGCTGAGCTGCTGGCCGGGCCCGACTTCAGCGCCGCCCCGGTGCCGCCGATGGAGGAGGCCGGTTTCGGTCAGACCGCGGTGGCCGGTCAGGCCACCGCCTCGGCGGTCTTCACCGAGACGGCCACAGGACGGACATACGAGGTGCCCATGACGGGCCTGAAGTCGGCGACCGTGCCGCTGTCGCTCCCAATGCCCGCCGAGGGCATCACCATCCCGGTGAAGGGAGGGCTGCCCGAGCTGACGGCGCCGCAGTCGGGCGCCCTGACCGTGGCGATGCCGGAGAGGATGTTCATCAACGCGGTCCTCACGCCGGGTGCCCTCGGCGTCATCACCGACGTCGGTCTCGACTGCACCGCGATGGACGGCGAGGAGCTCACGATCGGGACCGTGCCGGTCGTGGACGAGCCGGGCACGCCGGCGCCAGCGCCGTCGTCGGTGAAGGCGTCGGCAGCTTCGACCCGGTACGGCGTCTCGCCGCGGGTGTCGGTCTCCGTCTCGCCGTCGACGGCGGGCGGCCGGGTGGAGGTGCGCAAGGGTGGCACCCTGCTGGCGCGGTCCACGGTGACGAAGGGGCGCGCCACGGTGGTGCTGCCCCGTACGGCGCTCAAGCCGGGCACGCACACCCTGTCGGTGCGCTATCTCGGTGACACGAAGACGAAGCCGTCGTCGACGACGGTCCGTCTCACGATCCGCAAGGCCAAGGCGTCGGTCACCGCGAAGGTGACGACGAAGAAGGTCGTCGCCGGCAAGACGCGCGCCAAGGTCCGGGTGACGGTGAAGGCCCGCGGGATCACGCCGTCGGGCAAGGTCGCGGTCTACTACCGCGGCAAGAAGGTCGGTACGGCGACGCTGCGCAAGAACGGCCAGGCGATCGTCCGGCTGAAGAAGCTGCCGAAGGCGGGGAGGGTCACCCTCCGGGTCCGCTACCTCGGCAACGCGACCACCGGTGCGGCGACCAAGACGGTGAAGGTCTCGGTCAGGCGCCGGTAGCGCGACCCGTGGCCCCTGGTTTCTCCCTCCACCGAACCAGGGGTCACGTGTCCTCGGCGAGCCAGCGGCGGATCTCGTCGTCGTGCTCTCCGAGGGCAGGAGGCGCGGCGGGCGGCACCGGTGTGGTCACGGAGTACGTGACGGGGTGGCGAACCTGCGGCGGGTGGCCACCACCGACGTCGACCGTCGGCTCGAGCCCCAGTGCGCGGGCCCGGGCGATCGCCGTACCGATGTCGCCGACCTCGCCCACCGGCACGTCGGCGTCGGACAACCGCTCCTGCCACGCCGCCGCGGTGTCGGCGGACAGCGCGTCCTCGAGGGCGGTGACGAGGTCGGCGCGGTGAGCGACACGGTTCGCGTTGGTGGCGAAGCGCGGGTCCTCGGCGAGCTCGGGACGACCGACGCCCGTGCAGAGCCGCGCGAACTGTCCGTCGTTGCCGCAGGCGACGGCCAGCATGCCGTCGGCGCACCGCAGCGTCTCGTACGGCGCGATCGACGGGTGCTGGTTGCCCATCCGCCGGGGGGCCTCGCCGGTCGTCAGACAGCTCGTGGCCTGGTTGACGAGCGACCCGAGCAGGCTCGACAGCAGGGCCACCTCCACCCGCTGGCCGCGTCCGCTGCGCTCACGCTCGGCGAGGGCCGCCAGGATGCCGATGACGGCGTCCTTGCCGGTCAGGACGTCGACCAGCGCCACGCCTGCCTTGGTCGGCTCGCCGTCGGGGTCGCCCGTGATGCTCATGAGTCCGCCGACGGCCTGCACGACGAAGTCGTAGCCCGGCAGTGCGGCCCCTGCCCCGCTGCCGAAGCCCGTGATCGAGCAGTAGACGAGTCGGGGGTTGTCGGCGGTCACCGCGTCGTACCCCAGACCCAGCCGGTCGAGCGTGCCGGCGCGAAAGTTCTCCACCAGCACGTCAGCACGGCGTACGAGGCGACGGGCGAGGGCGAGGTCGCCCTCGTCGCGGAGGTCGAGGGTGACGCTGCGCTTGGTGCGGTTGGCGCTCTCGAAGTAGGACGCGGTGCCGGCCGCCGTCCACGGCGGTCCCCAGTGCCGGGTGTCGTCCCCGACGCCGGGGCGCTCGACCTTGACGACCGTGGCGCCCAGGTCGGCGAGCATCGACGTGGCCATCGGTCCGGCGAGGACGCGACTGAAGTCCGCCACGAGGATCCCCTCCAGCGGCGCGGTCACGGCGTCATCAGCCGCCCGTCGACCCGCCGCGGGATGCCCCACGGGTTGCGCTCACGCAGCGGCGCGGGCAGTGCGGCGTCCGGCACCGACTGGTAGGTGACCGGCCGTGTGAACCTGCTGAGCGCGCCGGCCCCCACCGAGGTCGCCGTCGGGTCGGAGGTCGCGGGCCACGGACCGCCGTGGTGCTGCGCCCACGTGTACGCGACGCCGGTCGGGAAGTCCCCGACCGTGACGCGCCCCGCCTTGGAGGTGAGCTCGGCGAGGACGCCGGGGAGGTCCGGGTCGGAGTCACCGTCGGCGACCACGGTCGCGGCGAGCGTCCCCTGGAGAGCGCCGACGGTCCGGGTCAGGGCGGTCTCGTCGTCGTACTCCGCGACGAGGGCCACCGGTCCGAAGCACTCCTCGAGCAGACGGCTGCCCGGCTGGAGCGCGTCGAGCGGAACGGACAGGACGGTGGAGGAGACCGACCAGCCGTCGTCGGGGCCGGCGATCTCCGCGACCACCTCCGCGCCGGCGTCCACCAGCTCGCCGACGCCGGTCCGTGCCGCGTCGGCGATGCCCTGGGTCAGCGCCCACCCTCGCGGTGCGGTCTCGCGGAGGGCGGAGGCGACGGCCTCGGCGGCCCGCGAGCCGCGCGGCGCGAGCAGCAGGCCGGGCTTGGTGCAGAACTGCCCCGTACCGAGGGTGAAGGAGCCGACGAACCCGGAGGCGATCTCGCCGAGGCGGGCCTCCGCGGCCGCGGGGGTCACCACGACCGGGTTGACGGTGCCCATCTCGGCGAAGACGGGGATCGGGACGTCGCGCTGCTGCGCCGCCTCGCGGAGCGCCATGCCCGCGCGTTGCGAGCCCGTGAACGCGACGGCCGCGATCTGAGGGGCCGCGACCAGGTGCACGCCCGCGTCGAAGCCATGGACGATCCCGAGCACGCCGTCGGGCGCTCCGGCGTCGCGCAACGCCTCCGTCGCGAGAGCACCGAGCCGCTGGCTCAGGAGGGGATGCGCGGGGTGTCCCTTGACGACGACGGGGCACCCCGCCGCGAGGGCCGACGCGGTGTCGTTGCCGAGGACGCTGAACGCGAACGGGAAGTTGCTGGCGCCGAACACCGCGACCGGCCCCAGTGGCACGTTGACCCGGGCGAGCGGCGGGTTGGCGCCGGCGGCGTGGTCGATGGTGGCGCCGAGATAGGAGCCCTCCACCGCGACGTCGGCATAGAAGCGCAGCTGCCCCGCCGTCCGAGCGACCTCACCCTCCAGACGCGGTCGCCCGAGCGCCGTCTCCGCGTCGGCCAGGTCCACGAGCTCGTCCCGCGCCGCCTCGAGGGCGTCCGCGATCGCCGCGGACCACCGGACACGCTCGGCGGGCGGCGTCGCGGCCACCTCGATCGCGCACGCCGCCGCAGCCGCTACGATCGCGTCGACCTGGTCCAGCGGGGTCGCCTCCACCTCGCCGTTCACGCGTCCGGTGCGCGGGTCGTACGAGACGTCAGTCATGGCCGCTCCGTCCGCGATGTGTGCACTTGGTCAGGGAAGTGCGCCCCCGATTCCTTGAGGAACTGCACACATCGGGGACGGGGCGTACGCGTGCCCGTCACGGCAGCGCCCGGACGCCGGCCTCGAGGACCCCGAGGGCGTCGTCGAGCAGCGCGTCGCTGATCACCAGGGGCGGCAGCAGCCGGATCACGTTGCCGTACGTCCCGCACACCAGCACGAGCACTCCCTCGGCGTGGCAGTGTGCGGCGAGCGCCTGGGCGAACCGCGGTGCCGGATCCTTGGTGCCGGGCTCCACCAGCTCGATCGCGAGCATCGCCCCGCGGCCGCGTACGTCGCCGATCCGCCCGCCGGAGTCCGCCCGCAGCGCCTCGAGCCGCGGCTTGACGATCTGCTCGATCTCCGCGGCCCGGGCGACCAGGCCCTCGCTCTCGATGGTCTCGATCGCCCCCAGCGCCGCGGCGCACGCGACCGGGTTGCCGGCGTACGTGCCGCCCAGTCCGCCGGGCGCGACCGCGTCCATCACCTCGGCGCGACCGGTGACGGCCGCCAGCGGCATGCCCCCGGCAAGCGCCTTCGCGGTCGTGATCAGGTCCGGGACGATCCCCTCGTGCTCGCTCGCGAACATGCGCCCCGTCCGTGCGAAGCCGGTCTGCACCTCGTCGGCGACGAACAGGATGCCGTGCTCGCGCGCGAACTCCACCACCGCCGGCAGGAACCCCTCGGCCGGGACGATGAAGCCGCCCTCCCCCTGGATCGGCTCCGCCACGATCGCCGCCACGTTGTGGGCACCGATCTGCGTCAGGACGAGGTCCTTGAGCCGCGCCAGCGCATCGGCCGCGCACGCCTTCTCGTCACCGTCGTAGCGGTACGGGTACGCCATCGGCGCGCGGTAGACCTCCGGCGCGTACGGCCCGAAGCCCTCCTTGTACGGGACGTTCTTCGCCGTCATCGTCATCGTCATGAGGGTGCGGCCGTGGTAGGCGTGGTCGAGCACGACGACGGCCGGACGACCCGTGGCCGCACGCGCGATCTTCACCGCGTTCTCGACCGCCTCGGCGCCCGTCGAGAACAGCGCCGTGCGCTTGTCGTGGTCGCCGGGCGTGAGCCGGTTGAGGGCCTCGGCCACCTCGGTGAAGCCCTCGTACTCGGTCACCATGAAGCAGGTGTGGGTGAACTTCGCCGCCTGCTCGGCGATCCGCTCGACGACCTTGGGCGCCGCCGCCCCGACACTCGTCACCGCGATGCCCGACCCCAGGTCGATCAGCCGGTTGCCGTCGACGTCGACGAGGAGCGCACCGTCGGCGTGGTCGACGAACACCGGGAGGGTGATCCCGAACCCGCGCGCGACGTGCTGGGCGCGCCTCTCGTGCAGCGCGATCGAGCGCGGGCCCGGCACCGCGGTCTTGAGGAGTCGTGCCTGGTCGGTCATGGGTGTCATCCTTCGAGGTTGGCCATCACGTGCTTGACCCGCGTGTAGTCCTCGAGGCCGTACATCGACAGGTCCTTGCCGTATCCGGAGTGCTTGAACCCACCATGCGGCATCTCGGCGACGAGCGGGATGTGGGTGTTGATCCAGACGCAGCCGAAGTCGAGCGCGTTGGACATCCGCAGGCCGCGTCCGAGGTCCTTGGTCCACACCGACGATGCGAGGGCGTACGGCACGCCGTTGGCCTTGGCGATCGCCTCGTCCTCGTGCTCGAAGGTCTGGACGGTGATGACGGGGCCGAAGATCTCCTGCTGGATCAGCTCGTCCTCCTGCTGCAGCCCGTCGATGACGGTGGGCTCGACGAAGAAGCCGCGGTCGCCCTGCCGTCCCCCGCCCGCGGTGACGGTCGCATGGTCGGGGACGCGCGAGAGGAAGCCGAGGACGCGCTCGAGCTGGTGGACGTTGTTGACCGGCGGCACCCAGACGTCCTCGTCGTGACGGCCCTTCTCGTACGAGGTCGCGGCCGCCTTCGCCTGCTCGGTGAGCGCGGCCACGAAGTCGTCGTGGACCCGCGGGTGCACGAGCACACGGGTGGCGGCGGTGCAGTCCTGGCCGGCGTTGAAGTAGCCGGCCGTGGCGATCCCCTCGGCCGCGGCCTCGATGTCGGCGTCGTCGAAGACGACGACGGGCGCCTTGCCGCCGAGCTCGAGGTGGACGCGCTTGATGTCGTGCGCGGCTGCCTCGGCCACCTGCTTGCCTGCGGCGACCGACCCGGTGATCGACACCATCGCGGGCGTCGGGTGCGAGACGACCGCGGCCCCGGTCGTACGGTCGCCGCAGACGACGTTGAGCGTGCCCGGCGGCAGGAACTCGGCCGCGATCTCGGCCATCATCACCGTCGACACAGGCGTGGTGTCGCTCGGCTTGAGGACGACCGTGTTGCCCGCGGCGAGCGCCGGCGCGAACTTCCAGACGGCCATCATCATCGGGTAGTTCCACGGCGCCACCTGGCCGATGACCCCGACGGGCTCACGGCGGATCCACGACGTGTGGCCGGCCATGTACTCGGCGGTGGCCCGCCCCTCGAGGACGCGCGCGGCCCCGGCGAAGAACCGGATCTGGTCGACCATCGGCGGGATCTCCTCCGCCATGGTCACCGGCACGACCTTGCCGGTGTTGCGGCTCTCCGCCTCGACGAGCTCCTCAGCCCGCGACTCGATGGCGTCGGCGATCTTGAGGAGCGCCTGCTGGCGGTCCGAGGGCGTCGTGCGACGCCAGGTGTCGAACGCCTTGGCCGCCGACTCGTAGGCCAGGTCGACGTCGGCCTCCCCTGACAGCGGCGCGTCCCCGTACGTCTCCCCGGTGCTCGGGTCGACCAGGTCGGTACGGCGGCCGTCGCGGGTGTCGACGAGCTGGCCGTCGACGAAGTTCTGGACGTGGACGGTGTCGGTCATCAGTGGGCTCCTGTGGAGGTGGTCCCTGGCTTGGAGTCGCCAGGGTAGGGCGTGACGATGTTGATGGCGTCGCCGTGGGCGGCGTCGGAGTGGCGGTACGGCCGGGCGACGAGCATGTAGACGAGGCCGACGCCGAGGACGATCGCGGCACCGAGCGCGACGATCCAGGTGTCGTACCACGGGACGTCGGGGTCGTCCCCGGGCCAGATCATGATGAGCGACGCGCCCAGCTGATAGGCGAGCGCCGCGACGGTGACCAGGAGCCCCCAGCCACCGAGCGTGAACGCGCCGGACGGCTTCCACCCGCGCAGGCGGGCGCGCAGCGCGGCGGCGACGACCATCATGAACGCGAGGTAGATGCCGAACGACGCAAACGAGATGATCCGCACCAGCGCGTCGTCGGAGACCTGCGAGCCGAGGATGATGACGACCGGGATCAGTGCGGCGAGCATCAGGGCGAACGGCGGGACGTGGCGTGCCTGCCAGAACCGCTTGAGCAGCCCGCTGCCGGGGACCATGTCGTCGCGGGCGTAGGCGTAGATCATCCGGCTCGCCGCGGCCTGGAGGCTGAGCACGCAGGACAGGAACGAGATCAGCACGATCACGAGCACGACACGGAAGCCGACGGAGCCGAACGCGTTCTCGAGCACGGTGGACACCGGGTCTTTGTCCTGCTCGGTGAACACGGCGGCGAAGCTCGGCACCCCGAGCACGAGCGCGAAGGTGATGAAGAACGCCGCGGCGCCACCGATATAGATCGTCATCCGCATCGCCTTGGGGATCTGGCGGCCCGGGTCGCGCACCTCCTCGGCGACGTCGCCGCAGGCCTCGAAGCCGTAGAAGAGGTAGAGGCCGATGAGCGCGGCGCCGAAGAACGCCGGCAGGTACGACCCGTCGCCCTGCACGTCGTAGGTGTCGAACAACGCGGCGACGCTGTGGTGGCGTTCGGTGAGCAGGACCCAGATGCCGACGACGAGAGCGCCCACGAGCTCGGCGGCGAAGCCGAAGAACGCGATCCTGGCGAGCAGCTTCGTGCCGCCGAGGTTCAGGAGTGTCGTGAGCAGGATCAGGCCGATCGCGCAGCACACGACGACGGTGGTGGTCTCGTCGATCCCCAGGACGATCGCGACGAACGGCCCCGCCCCGTACGAGACGCCGGCGATGGTCACGGTCAGCGCGATCATGTAGACCCAGCCGGTCATCCAGGCCCACTTACGGCCCCAGAGGCGGCGGGCCCACGGATAGACACCGCCGGCCACGGGATACTGCGCGACCACCTCGCTGAAGACGAGGGCGACCAGCAGCTGGCCGAGGGCGGCGAGCACGATCGCCCAGATCATCGGCGGTCCGCCGCTGGCGAGCGAGGTCCCGAAGAGGGAATAGACGCCGACGACCGGGGAGAGATAGGTGAAGCCGAGGGCGAAGTTGCCCCACAGGTTCATGTCGCGCTTGAAGTCGGAGGTGTATCCGAGCGACGCGAGGTGCGAGTCGTCCGAGTCGAGCGGCGAGGTCGTCACGGGAGTCTCCCTGGGAACGGGCGGGGGTGGTGTCAAGCAGGCTAGGAGCGACGAGTCCAGCAGGGATCCTGACGAAGTGGCGTGCCTTGGCGATGAGCCGTGGACACTATGTCCATGGCAACCCCGCAGCCCGAGGACCCGTACGGCGTCACGCTGGCGTGGCTGCTCGCCCAGGAGGCCCTGGGGCTCCGCCTGGTCGAGCCCGAAGCCGTCCCGACGGTCTCGCTCCGATGGGCGCACGCGATCGAGCTCGTCGACCCGACGCCGTTCCTGGGCGGCGGCGAGCTCGTCCTCACCACCGGCCTGCGGATGCCACGCGACCACGCTGGCCAGGAGGCGTACGTCGAGCGGCTGGCGGCGGCCGGTGTGGTGGGGGTCGCGTTCGGGATCGGCGTCCGTTTCGACACGATCCCTCCCGGGCTGCGCCAGGCGTGCCGACGCTCGGCGATGCCGCTGATCGAGGTCCCGCTGCCGACACCATTCGTGGCGATCACCCAGGCGGTCGCCGCGCACCGGGCGGAGCAGCAGAACGCCGTGATGCACCGCGCGGTCGCGTTCCAGCGGCAGATGACGCGCGCGACGCTCGACGAGGGTGTCGCCGGTCTGGTCACGGCCGTCGCTCGGGAGCTGAGCGCGGCGGTCGTCGTGCTGGACGAGCTGGAGCACCCGGTCGCCTCCGCCGGCGAGACGCCGGAGCTGGGTGAGCGCGTCGCGACCGAGCTGGTCGCGCTCGTCGCGCGTCCCGGACGCGCGAGCATCACCGTGGTGTCCGACACCGGCACGCTCGTGATCCAGCGGCTCGGCGGCCTCGAGCGCCCGAGCGGATGGCTCGCGGTGGAGGTCCCGGGTGCCCTGTCGGTCGGCGACCGGCTGCTTCTCAACCAGGCGGTCTCCCTGCTCACCCTCCAGCGTGAGCGACCCCGCGAGCTCGTGGACGCGCGGCACCGGCTCGGCGCGACCGTGCTCGAGCTGCTGCTCGACGACGAGGTGGTCGCTCCGTCGATCGTCCGGCACCTCCGGCACTTCGGCTTCGAGCCGGGCGAGCCCGTACGGATGCTGGTCGCGAGTGCGGGCACTGGCCGCACGTCGCCGCGCGACCTGGTCGCCCACGCTCTCGACGCGGCGGCGCTGGCGCACGTCGAGACCGACTCCGCCGACGGCGTGCTGGTCTTGCTCCACGACCGGGACGCGGCAGCGGGTGCCGACGCTGTCGTGGACGCGCTCGGCCGTGCGGGCCGCCACGACGTGGTCGTCGGCGTCAGCGGTGCGCTGCCGACCGAGCGGGCCGCGGCTGGCCGGGCGGCGGCGGCGCACGCCGCGGCGTCGGCGCGGGCGTCGCACGAGCCGGTCGGCTGGTACGGCACGCTGACGCTGGAGGCGATCCTGGCCGACGACCTCGTACGAGCACGGGTCGCGACCCTGGCCGCATCGCCCCTGGCCCCGCTGCTCGACAGCCGCACGGAGCGTGAGCGCGTCCTGCTGGAGTCGCTCGAGGTGTTCCTGCGGCACAACGGCTCGTGGGAGACGGCATCGCGTGCGCTCGGCGTGCACCGGCACACGCTGCGCCACCGGATGACGCGGGTGGAGGAGCTGACCGGCGCGAGGCTCGACGTCGCGGAGGACCGGGTCGCCCTGCTGCTCGGGCTCCTGGCGCGCGAGCGCTGACGGCCGGTGCGTCGGCGTACCGTGCGTCAAGCCTTCCGACGCGCGCGAGCAGCGGTGCTCCCCGAGACTGGTCCTCATGTCCCGCCCTTGGACACGCTCCCCGAGCGAGCGTGACGCGCGGACATCGGTCGGAGACCTCCTTCGCGACCACCGTGTCCGCCAGGACCTCACGCTCGAGAACCTGGCCGCCCGTTCGGGGATCAGCGACCGAGCGATCAGCGACATCGAACGCGGGGTGAGCCGCGGACCCCGCAAGAGCACGGTCCAGCTGCTGAGCGACGCGCTCGGCCTCCGCGGGGAGGACAGGACGGCACTGCTGCGGGCCGCGCGTGACGGCCGATCGGGCCGCTCCCGTCCCGGTCCACGGCTTCTGCCGCTCCCGGCTGTCGTCCGCCACTTCGTCGGCCGGCGCGCCGAGACGGCCTACCTTGCCGGGCAGCTCGACGCCGAGCGTGCCGGCCCGCCGTCGCTCACGGTCGTGACCGGAGCCCCCGGGATCGGCAAGACCGCGTTGGCGGTCGCCAGCGCGACCGGGCTGGCGCGTGCGTACGACGACACGTTCTTCCTCGACCTGCGGGCGCTCACGCTTCGCCCGCGCGATCCGCGCCCGGCCCTGCGGCACCTGGTCCGAGCCGCCCGTCCGGACGTGGACCGGCTGCCTGCCCCTCTCGCCGACCTCCGGGCGCTGTGGAACGAGACGTTCGTCCAGCGGCGGATCCTGGTCGTGCTCGACGACGCGCGAGACGAGCCTCAGGTCAGGCCCCTGCTGCCGGACGCGGGGCGGGGTGCGTTGCTCATCACCAGCCGTCGCCCGCTCGCCGGGCTCGAGGGAGCGCACCGACTCGACCTGCCCGCGCTCGCCGAGCGGGAGTCCGTCGCGCTGCTGCGCCGCCTCGTCGAGGACGTCGGCCCGGGTCAGGCCTTGGGCGTCCGCGCCAGTGACCTGGTGACGCTGGCACGACTGTGCGAGCACACGCCCCTCGCTCTGCGTGCCGCAGGCAGCCGCATCGCCGCCAGGCGCGGAGCGAGCGTGGTCGACCTCAACCGCCGGTTGCAGTCGCGCGACCGCCGCCTCGCCGTCCTGACTGCCGGAGACCTGAAGCCCGCAGCAGTGCTGGAGCCGTCGTACGCACAGCTGTCGCCGACCGCGAGGATTCTCCTGCGTCGTCTGGGGGCGATCGAGGGGACGACCTTCTGCGCGAGTCTCGCGGCGGTGCTCCTGGACACGGACCTCTGGATCGCCGAGGACGCGGTCGACGAGCTCGTGGAGGTCGGGTTCGCGGGCCCGGGGGGCGGAGGTGCGTTCGAGGTGCACGGTCTGGTGAAGCTGTACGCCAGCACCCTGCACGCGGACGAGGGCCGTGCGCTCGGCGAGGGCGCCCGCGTGGCCGCCCGTGCGCGCGAGTGGCAGCAGTTCGCGGGCCGCGACGAGGCACGCGGCGAGGTCCGCCTCGGGTGATCCCGGTGCCGAACTGCGTGTCTTCTTCGTGGTCACGCAGCATGCCCCGGCAGTCGAATCGTGAGGGGGCGCGAGCAGGACCGACCTGGTCGGACCCGACTGCGAAGGAGCCGCAGCATGCCGTACATCACTGCCTCGGACGGGGCACAGATCTTCTACAAGGACTTCGGAAGCGGACAGCCGATCATCTTCAGCCACGGGTGGCCGTTGTGCTCGGACGCGTGGGACCTCGAGCTCAAGCTCGCCGCCGAGGCGGGCTACCGGGCGATCGCGCACGACCGTCGCGGCCACGGCCGCTCGTCGCAGACGTGGGACGGCAACGACATGGACACCTACGCCGCCGACGTCGCGACGCTGGCCGACGAGCTCGGGCTGGACGACATCATCGTGGTCGGGCACTCGACGGGAGGCGGCGAGGCCGTACGGTTCACGGCCCAGCACGGCCAGGGGCGCGTGGTGAAGGTCGCGACCGCCGGGGCCATCCCTCCGGTCATGGTCAAGTCCGAGTCGAACCCCGACGGCACGCCGATCGAGGCCTTCGACGAGATCAGAGCCGGGGTGCTGCACGACCGGTCGCAGTTCTACAAGGATCTGTCCGCGCCGTTCTACGGGGCCAACCGCGAGGGCTCGACGATCTCGCAGGGCCAGCGCGACGACTTCTGGCGTCAGTCGATGCTCGCCGGCCTGCACCAGGCGTACGAGTGCGTGGCGGTGTTCTCGGAGACGGACTTCACCGAGGACCTCAAGGCGATCGACGTCCCGATGTTCATCGCCCACGGTGAGGAGGACCAGATCGTGCCCATCGCGGATGCCGCGCTGAAGTCGGTCGACCTCGTCAAGGGCGCGACGCTGAAGGTCTATCCCGGATCGCCGCACGGCATCGCCGGGGCGTACCAGGAAGAGCTCGACAAAGATCTCTTCGCGTTCTTCCGCAGCTGACCTCTCGGGCCACACGTAAGGCACCACCATGGCAGGTCACGCAGGTCCCTGGAAACGAGCAGTGGGGACGGTGCTGACCGTCGTCCTCGCGTTCTCCGTCGCGGGCGTCACCGAGGGCGCCGTCGAGGGCACGGCAGCGGCCGCGTCCTCGACGGCCGCCCGTGCGGCCGCCCCCAACCCCGGCGTGCGAGCGGGGACACCCCGCCCGTCGCGCGCTCCTGCCGGTGCGATCCGGACCGAGGCGCGGCTCCGGGCCGCCTGGGCGGACCCGATGCGACGGAGGATCGACCTCGGGGCCGACATCGTCCTCCGCGACTGCCGCCGCGGCGATCCCGTCCGGGAGTCGCCGTACCCGCTGGTCCTCGACGGGCACGGGCACGCGATCCGGCAGTCCTGCTTCGAGAACCGCGTGCTGCGCCAGGACGGCACCGGATACCTCGACCTCCGGCGGGTGACGTTGCTGCGCGGAGGCTCGGACGGGCCGGGGGCGGCGATGACGTCGCGCGGCGAGATCACGCTCTCGGACTGCTCGATCAAGCAGAACCTCGCCGAGGAGCCGGGTGGCGGGATCTTCTCGATGCGCCGGGTCACTGCGCACCGCTGTCACATCAACGGCAACCTCGCGAACGACGACGGCGGCGGCATCTATGCGCGTCGAGGCGGTGTCCAGGTCTACGACTCGGTGCTCAGCGCGAACCTCGTCGACGGATCGGGCGGCGCGATCGCCTCGACCGGCGACATCCTCGTGGTGCGCTCGCGCATCGACGCCAACACCACCGACGGCGACGGAGGCGCGCTGTACGCCGACGAGGACGGCGACGTGACGGTGATCGACTCGCTGGTCGACGGCAGCGACGCGGACGGGCCCGGTGGAGCGATCTTCACGCTCGACGGTGACGTCGCGGTGTACGGGTCGACACTCGTCGGCAACCGCGCGGACGATCGGGGCGGCGCGATCTCCGGCGAGGCCGACGTGCTGGTCGTGAACTCCACCATCGCCCGCAACCTCGCCGTGGCCCATGTCGGTGGAGGCATCTGGGCACGCGGCGACCTGGTACTCGTCAACGCGACCGTCACCAACAACTACGCCGAGGGGGCAGGGGGTGGCGTGATGTCGGCCGGTGCGACGACGCTGGTCTCCTCGACGATCACGCGCAACATCGGCTCGGTGGCCGCGAACGTCGGCGCGGCGGGCCCCTTCGCCAGCGCGTCGTCGATCATCGGTCCCGCTGCCTGGGAGGGAGTCACCGGTGACACGATCCCGACGCGACGCAGCTGCCGCGTCTATCAGATCCACTCGCTCGGCTACAACCTCACCGCCGACCCCTCCTGCGGGCTCGACACGGCGAAGGACCTCTCCGCTGACGACCCGGACCTCGCCCAGCTCGAGGACGACCCCGCCGGCTTCGTCCTCGTCCCCCGGCCCACCAGCCCCGTACGCGGCAAGATCCCGGCCGCCGCCTGCCCCGGGCGTCTACCGTCACCGCTGCCGGCCGGGCAGCTCCTCGAGCGCTGGGTGAGTTGGAGCGCCGTCCTGCGTCACGACGCGGTCGGTACACCCAAGGGCGTCGCCGGTCACCCGTGCGACATCGGGGCGGTGCAGTCCGCCGCCGCCGCCGAGCCGGGGGCGGAGAGGGCAGCCGCCGCACGCGTCCCCACGGCGATGCCTCCCGCGCCCACAGTGAGCGCGGGAATCGCGGCCCCACCTCGCGCCCGGCGCGCGGGGACATCCGGCCGCCCGACAGTGAGGGCGGCGAGGGCGGCGAGGGCGCCCGGGTCGCTGCGGGCGTCCCTGCGGCGGATGGAGAAACGGCTCCGGGGGCTCGATCGGGGCGCGGCTCGCTTCGACCGGCTGCTCCGCTGCACGAGGAAGGTCGGGATCGTCCGCGCCGGCGGGGGCGGGCAGGGGTTCCTGTACGACGAGCGTGACGGCACGGGCGTGGACCTCCGGCGCGCGCTGGTGCGCACACGGTCGGGTCCGCGATGGAACCTGCTGAGACTGTCACCGTCACGGCGCTGCGCCAGCGCCGCGCCTGACCCCAACGGCTCGGGTGCGGACGCACGGGTCGCTCCTCGGCGCGGTCCGCGAGGCGTCCGGGCGCTCCGCAAGGCGTTCCGCAGGCTCGAACGCATCGAGGAGCGGGTCGAGGACCGTACGGAGCGCTTCGACGCGTGGGAGTCGTGCCTGGAGTGGTTGCCGGTCACCGAGCAGGGTGATGCGGACCAGCGGCTCGGCTATCGGGTCGACCCGCGCTCTGCGCCTGGCCGCCGGTCGTACTCGCCGGGGGTCGACGTCGATCGCGGGCGCTGGGACGACCCGGACTACCAGCTCCTCACGGTGCGGCCGAAGAACCGCGGATGCGGTCGCGGCCCGGGCGAGTCCGCTGACCGCCTCGCACCGCGTCGCTCGGACGCCGACTCGCGGGCCGACATCCGGCAGGACCTCCGGTCGTTGCGCGAGGACGTCGAGGACCTCGTCGAGCCGGTGGGCGACATCGTCCGCTTCGACGAGTGCGCCTACACGGTGGGAATGCGGCAGACCAGCGGCTACCTCCACAAGGGCGCGCGTGGTCGGGTCACGCGCCGTCAGGTGCTGTCGTTCGACATGCGCGGGCACCGGCTGCCCCGCCTCAACGTCCTGGCCTTCCCCGGGGAGGAGCCGCCGCAGATCGAGTGCAACGAGGACGCCGGCGGGCAGGAGACGGACGAGTAGGCGACTGGGCGCGCCGGACCCGTCAGCGTGGGAGTCCGAGCGCGCCCGCCAGGCCGTTGAGCTGAAGCCGGACCCCGCCGCGGACGTGGGGAAGGTCGTGGGTGCCGTCACCGGTCGGCGTCACGAACGCGACCTGCTCGGTCCAGCGCAGGCGCGTGCCGTCGTCGGTCGGGTCGAGCGCGACGGTGACCAGGGCGGTCCAGCGCAGCACGTCGTTCACGTGCGTCTCGTAGGTGAGGACGATCCGCTGCGCGGGCACGAGGTCGACGAACCGGGAGTCGTATGCGAGGCGCTCGGTCGTGCCGTCGACGGCACGGAACGTGCTCCGCGCGGACTCGCCGCCTCCGACCCGGAAGTCGTGCTCGTACGAGGCGTCGCGCCCCGGGAGCCGGAACCATCGCCTTCGTACGGCGGGGTCGGCGAAGGCTTCGTACACGAGCTCCGGTGGGACTGCGAGCTCGAGCGTCACGGTGAAGGTGTCGTGCTGGACCTCGGCGGGCGCGGGCGTCGTCATGACGGGGCACAACCACGACGGCGGACGAGCTAGTCCCGGATTGCTAGGCCGCCTCTGACGGCGCGCCACCGATCCCGATCTCGTTGCCGTCGGGGTCGCGGTAGGTGTGCTTGCGGACCCCGTTCTCGTATGTCTCGCGAGTGGCCGGCTCGATGCCGCGTGCGCCCACCCCGGCGACGAACGTGTCGAAGTCGTCGAAGAACAGCGTCTGCATGGCGTGCCCGGCGTGCTCGGGCTTGAGCTCGACGTAGAGGAAGCGGTGCTCGCCGAGCTCCCAGACGACCTCGGTGTCGTTGGGTCGGAACACCTCGTCCGTGCCGAGCAGACGGGCGTACCAGTCCTTCGCCGCGTCGAGGTCTCTGACGCAGATCCCGGCGAAGAGGTCGATCTGGCTCATCTGGTCAGGCTAGAGCGCGTGGAGCTCGCCGAGGCGTTCTCAGCCGGGCGATCTCGCGCCGCGAGTGCGCGACGGCGCGACTCTCGCCACCGCTGGAGGACGCGAGGTCGTGCGCGAGGTCGAGGGTCGCGTTCATGACGTGCTTCTCCCGCCGCCGGCTCACACCCTTCGGCCGTGACCGGAGTGCGGCGCGTCGAGCGCGGCGGCGTTGCCTGCGACCGCCCGCCACCGCATCGAGCTCAGCCGGGGTGATCGTGCCGTCGGCGACCTCGGGCTGGAGGAGCGCCCGGAGGTATCCGCGCTCGCGTGTCCCACCGAGGTGGATCGCGACCGCCAGCGCGACCAGGGCGGCAACGGTCAGGCCGAGCATCATCGCGCCGGCCGCGGCAGCCCCGAACGGGCCCACGAGCGCTGCCATCGAGTCCCAGAGGCCGTGCAGCAGCATCGCGGTCGCGATGAGGGCCAACCCGCGCCCCACGCGCCGCGGCTGGGCGACCGTGCCGATGACGTAGATCAGCCCGGCACTGAAGAGCGCGGTGTAGAGGGCGTGCGACGGGATGCCGGTGATCGCGCGGACCACGAACGTCTCCAGCACGGTCGACGTCTGATCCGTGCCGAAGTGCGACATCGCCGCGTTCTGGCCGTACAGCACGTCTTCCAGGATCTGGAAGCCGAGACCGATGTACGCGCCGACCATCAACCCGTCGTACACCGTGCGGATCACCACCGGCGCGAGCCCAAGGAGCAGCACGAAGAAGACCGCCTTGGACGTCTCCTCGACGAAGGGGGCCGTCAGACCTGCCTGCCAGTCCTCGGCGAAGGTCTGGCCGAAGAGCTTGCCGTACAGGTCCATGAGGGCTGCGTTGCCGGGCAGCGCGAACGCCCAGGGCGCGGCGAAGCCGCCCGCGACGAACGCCGTGAGGGCCAGCCGGCCGGGCGTCTTCTCGTACCGGTCGAACGAGTGCAGGAACAGCAGGAAGACGATGGCGAACAGGCCGGAGCTGACGATCGCGACGGTGTTGGCGTCGGCGAAGATCTCGGCCGTCGGCAGGGACAGGGTCACGAACTTCCAGAGCCCGAGGCCGACGAGGAGGAGATAGACCCAGAAGCAGGCGTTGTGCGGCTGGACGAACCGGTACGGCGCGCCCCAGCCGGACACCATGATCGCGTCGCGGCGGCGGGCGAGCACCTCGTCCGCATCGGGCGCGGGGACGGGCATCGCGGTCGCGGTCACGAGTCGTCCCGCCGGGTGTCGGTGAAGCTCCGGAGCATGTCTTCGATGTCGGAGCTCCTCTGCTTCATCGCCTCAGGGGCGCCGACGACCTGGACCTCGATCCCGGTGTCGTCGACGACGAAGGCGGCACTGACCCCGACGTTGCGCTGGGACTCGAAGCCCTCGACGAGGCCGCGCAGCCCCGAGTCGGTCGTGAGCGGTCGAGGGCTGCCGGTGACCGAGAACCCGGCGGGGTCGCCGGTCGTGGTGCTGATCCGGTCGATCTGCCGCAGCAGTCTGCGGGTCGAGCCCTTGAACGGACCCTGCGTCACCTCGAAGGAGATGCCGTCCTTGGTGAGGATGGTCTGGTCCATCGCCACCGTGCCGTCGCGCGGCTTGTCGCTCGTGCGGAGACCGCTGACGAGGCCCCAACCCGGTGACGGGGTCATGGTGACGCGGTCGGTGACCTGGAGGACGTCACCGGCACGGATCGGGTCGTCCGACGGGACCTGGTTGTCGATCCACGGGACGAGCCACGCCCAGAGCAGATAGACGACGACCGCCGGGACGGCGTACACGAAGGTCCTCCGGTCGAGCCCGAGGAGCCGGTGCTCGGCCGGGACCCGGTGGCGCGAGAAGCCGGTGCGCGAGATCGCCATGATCCCCCCGTCGCGGGACCAGCGGCCCGCGGTGCGGTCGTGCTGGTGGGTTGCAGACTACGTCGCGGGGAGCGACCGCGCGTATGAGACGCCGCGCGTCACCCACTCCGCCAGCGCGGCGTCGTCGCGGACGGCGTCGCTGCTGACGTGGAGCCACCCGCGCAGCTCGCGTCCCCGCATCATCATCGGCTCGACGCCGTCGGCAGCCTGCAGCGCGCCGACGTCCTCGGGGTCGACCCGCACCATCAGACCGCCGCGCCCGCTCGCCGCGACCGCCATCTTGCCGGCGACGAGGAACGCCAGCCCACCGAACATCCGCTGCTCGCGGAGTAAGTCCTCGCCCGAGGCGATCGCCAGCGACACGTCGCGGATGCGCTCGGCCAGCTCGTCGTCGTACGACATGAGGCCAGTGTGCGCCGACGTCCGGACAGAAAGCGAGGGTTAAGACTGTGCCTCGACGTCCTCCAGCCCAGCGAGCATCGCGCGGAGCACCCGCAGCGTGGTGTCGACGTCGGTGTCGGTGAGGTCGCCGGGGACGCGGCCCATGAGCTCGTGCTCGCGGGCGACGACGGCGGCGATCGCGCGTTCGCCGTCGGGAGTGATCCGGATGAGGGAGGAGCGCCGGTGGGCCGGGTTGTCGACGGCCTCGACCCATCCGAGCGTGGAGGCGTCGTTGACCATGCGCTGCACGAACTGGCGGCTGAGGTCCTGCGTGCGCGCCATCTGCGGCACGGTGCGGGCGCCCTCTCGGTGGAGCTGGTCGAGGACGGCGCGGACTCCGACGGACATGCCCATCACGGGCTGGCTCTGCTCGACGATCCGGAGGACCTTGCGAGAGAGGGGGCCGACGACGAGGTAGACCTCCGCGAGTCGGCCTGCGAGACGGTCGGGGTCCAACGGGGTGGCGGTCACGTTCCCCATGATGACACCTGGGTTGTCAATGCTGCAGGCGTATGACACCTTGGTTGTCATGTTGGCTCGTACGGAAGACCTTCAGCACCTCACCCTCGTCGACCAGCACGTCGCGTTCATCGACCGGGACCCTCGTACGGGCGCCACGCCGCTCGTCCTGCTCCACGGAGGGGCGGTCGACCACCGGATGTGGGGACCACAGCTCGACGCGTTCCCCGAGCGGCGCGTCCTCGCGCCCGACGCCCGCGGTCACGGCTGGTCCTCGAACGCGACCGAGGCGAGGCTCTGCGACGACGTGGTCGCTCTCCTCGATGCGCTCGGGATCGAGCGTGCTGTCCTCGCCGGGATCTCCATGGGGGGTGCGACCGCCGTCGACACCGCACTCGAGCACCCCGACCGCGTCGCCGGAGTCGTCGCCGGCGGCGTCGGGACGAGCGAGCCCGTGTTCGAGGACGCCTGGGCGCTCGACGTCTTCGCGCAGTGGGAGCGTGCCGCTGCCGCCGGTGACGCGGAGGCCTGGCTGGCGGCGTTCATGGCGTTCGTGCCCGGCCCGCGCCGTACCCGCGCGGACGTCGACCCCGCGGTGTGGGACGCGGTCGAGGCGATGGCGAGCCACACCCTCGCCGAGCAGGTCGTCGTCGACGAGCACGGCGTCCCGGTCCCGCCCGCGAGGCCGACCGGCGTGACCGACACGTGGTCACGGCTGTCGGGCATCTCCGTACCGGTGCTCGCGATCGCCGGCGCCGAGGACGCTGACGATCACCGCCGGATGGCCGAGCGCCTCGTCGCGTCGGTGCCGCACGGGGAGCTGGTGATGATCGAGGACGTCGCGCACTATCCCAACCTCGAGCGGCCGGAGCGCTTCAACCGCGTCCTCGGTGACTTCCTCGCGGCGGGCGGGCTCTGACCCGCCCGATGAGTTCCGGGTGGCCGTCCAGGTCTGCCCACCATGACCGACACCAGAAGCCTGACCACACCCGCTGCCACGCTCGCCTACGACGTACGCGGGCCCCTTCCGCCCACCGATCCGCCAGCGCTGATGCTCGTGGCGGCCCCGATGACCGCCGAAGGGTTCACGTCGCTCGCGGCCGGCTTCGACGACCGCACGGTCATCACGTACGACCCTCGTGGCCTCGGCCGCAGCACCCGGCACGACCACTCCACCGCGCACACGCCGGAGCAGAACGCCGAGGACATGCACCGGATCATCGCCGAGCTCGGCATCGCCCCGGTCGACGTCTTCGCGAGCAGCGGCGGCGCCGTGAGCGCCCTGGCGCTCGTGGCCGCCTACCCCGACGACGTCGCGACCCTGGTGGCGCACGAGCCGCCGATGCTGGCCCTGCTCCCCGACGCCGACCGTGCCTTCGCCGCCGAGAAGGCGACGCACGCGATCTATCACGAGAAGGGATGGGGGCACGGCATGGCGTCGTTCATCGCCCTCTCCTCGTGGAAGGGGGAGCTCACCGACGAGTTCGCCGCTGCCCCGCCGCCCGACCCAGCGGCCTTCGGCCTGCCGTCGGAGGACGACGGGTCGCGCGACGATCCGCTGCTGTCCGGCGTCTCGGACGCGATCACCGCGTACGAGCCCGACGTCGACGCCGTCCTCGCGGCGCCGACCCGCATCGTGCTGGCGGTCGGCGCCGACTCGGCGGGACTGCTCACCGACCGTACGACCGCCGCCGTGGCCGGGGCCTTCGGTCAGGAGCCGGTGGTCTTCCCTGGCGGCCACGGCGGGTTCCTCGGAGGGGAGTTCGGCCAGCAGGGCGACCCGGAGGCGTTTGCCGTACGGCTGCGCGAGGTGCTCGACGAGACGTGACCGCGGAGGTCACCTCACGACATCGAAGACCTGCTTCTGGATGCCGTTCGGGTACGCCTCGTGCTCGACGAGCGTGAGCTTGGTCGTGTCCTTGTCGGCCTCGCTCCACAGGCGCTTGCCGGCGCCGAGCAGCAGCGGGAACACCAGCAGGTGGTATCGGTCGACCAGCCCTGCGTCGGCAAGGTTGTGGCCGAGCTCCGCACTGCCGTGGACGAGGATCGGTCCGCCCTCGGTCTCCTTGAGCGCGGCGACGTCGTCGAGCGAGCGCAGGATCGTCGCGGGCCAGCGGTCGTCGTCGGACTCGAGGGTGGTCGAGACGACGTAGCGCGGCATCTCGTTGTATTCCTTGAACTCCTCCATCGTCGGCCACACCGGCGCGAAGGCCTCGTACGACGTGCGACCAAGCAGCAGCGCGGTCGCCTCCTTCTGCTCGCGATCCTTGATCTCGTACGCGGCCTCGTCGAACTCGACGTCCTTGAACGTCCAGCCGGAGTTGCGGTAGTCGGGCTCGCCGCCCGGGCCCTCCATGACGCCGTCGGCGGAGACGAAAGCGGTGACGATGAGGGTGCGCATGGTGTCCTCCAGTGACTCGGTTGCGACCGCCACGACCCTAGTGCCGAGGTGGTTCGCACCTCTACGCCGAACGGGGCAGCACCTTTTCGACACCGTGGCCCGAAGTTTTCTCGTCAGTCGGCGGAGCTGACTGTAAGGTCCCCGCGTGACGACGATGCTTGCCCTTATCGGGTGCTCCACCACGGACGGGGAGCCGGGGATCCGCTCCGCGCGGGTTCACGGTGACGGGGCAATCGAGCCATGCGGAGCGCTCGCGATGGAGTCGCCCTCGTGTGTCGTCTGGCACCCGAGACTGCCGGTCGCCTACGCCACGAACGAGACGCTCGCGGGCGGTATCACCGCCGTGACCGTGGCGGAGTCCGGCGCGATGGAGGTCATCGGGACGGCCCCGACCGGCGCAACGCCGTGTCATGCCGCCGTAACCCGCGACGGCCGATGGCTGCTGACGGCCGACTACCTCGGCGGCACCGTCTCCCTCGTCGCGCTCGCGCCGGACGGACGGCCGCAGGCGACGGTCGACCGCGTGCAGATGACTGGTTCGGGTCCACACCCCGAACGGCAGGATGCCCCGCACCCGCACATGGTCGCTGTGGACGTCGCCGGTGAGAACGTGCTCTGTGTCGACCTCGGTACGGACCGGCTCACCTCGCTGGCGATCACCCGCGACGGCCGGTTGGAGCGACGACACGCCTGGGTGCTGCCTCCGGGAACCGGCCCCCGCCAGGTCGTCTCCCACCCGGGCCGGGCCGGGGTGCTCGTGATCGGGGAGCTGTCGGCGACGCTGCTGCACCTGAACCTCGAGAAGCGAGGCGACTCCGATGGGGTCGCCGACGAGACCGTCGCCGAGGTGATCTCCGAGGTCCGGACGACGGCCAGTCACGAGACCACCTATCCCGCACAGATCGCCACGACCGGTGAGGGCGCCCACGTCGTCGTCTCCAATCGCGGGCCGGACTCGCTGGCGGTGTTCGACACCGGATCCGCATCGCTCGTTCGTGTCGCCGAGACGCCTGCAGGGGTCAGCTGGCCACGCCACTTCGCCGTGGTCGGCGGCTACGTCCTCGTCGCCGGAGAGCGCTCCGCTGCGATCGCCTCGTACGAGTTCGGGGTCTCAGGGCAGCTCGGTGCACCCACGGGCCGGCTCGCGACCCCGGCGCCGACCTGGATCGCGGTGGGCCCGGCTTAGAGACTCGCCGGACTGAAATCACAGCCTGGGATTCCCTTGTTACATAGGTATGCCTTACCTTTGTTAGGTGGACACCAACCCGCGCGCACCCGAGCTGACCGCTGACGGCGTCTGCGCGGCGTACGGCTCGGCCGTTGTGGTCGACGACGTGAGCATCGCGCTCGTCCCAGGCCGCGTGACCGCGCTGATCGGTCCGAACGGCAGCGGCAAGTCGACGCTCCTGCGGACGCTCGCCCACCTGAACAAGGCGTCCGCCGGCCAGATCACGCTGTGCGAGGGCGAGTCCGTCACGGACCTCAAGGCCAAGGAGCTCGCCACCCGCCTCACGCTCCTCTCGCAGTCGCGCTCGGCTCCCGGCGGCGTGACCGTCCGGGAGGTCGTCGCGTACGGCCGTCACCCGCACCGCTCGCGGTGGGGCGGCGGTGATCCCGACGGACACGCGATCGTCGAGCGCGCGATGGAGATGACCGGCGTTACCGAGCTCGCTGAGCGCGGGGTCGACACCCTCTCGGGCGGACAGGCGCAGCGCGTCTGGCTCGCGAGCTGCCTCGCGCAGGACACTCCGGTGCTGCTGCTCGACGAGCCCACGACGTACCTCGACCTCCGCTATCAGGTCGAGCTCCTCGACATCGTCCGCGACCTCGCCGACGAGCACGGCATCGCCGTCGGCATCGTCCTGCACGACCTCGACCAGGCGGCCGCGGTCGCCGACGAGGTCGTCCTGCTCGTCGAGGGCAGGGTCACCGCGGTCGGCACCCCGCAGGAGGTGCTCACGACCGAGCTGCTCTCACCCGCGTACGGGGTCACCGTCGACGTGCACGTCGACCCTCACGACGGCCACCTCCGTACCCGCGCCCGTGCGCGCCACCACGCTCGTCCCACCCTCGCCGTCACCCTCTGACGGAGTACCCCCATCGAAGGAGAACCCAGGCCGTGAAGCCCACCCGTACCCTGCTCGTCGCGTCCGCGGCAGCCCTCACCCTCGCGCTCGGCGCCTGCGGCACCACCGAGGACGACGCCGACGCCTCGTCGGACGGCGGCGAGAAGATCACCATCACCGACTCGCGCGGCAAGAAGGTCACGCTCGACGGTCCCGCCAAGAAGGTGGCCTCCACCGAGTGGAACACCGTCGAGTACCTCATCTCGCTGGGCGTCCAGCCGACCGCGGTGTCCGACATCAAGGGCTTCAAGACCTGGGACAAGTCCGTCGAGCTCGATGACGACGCGACCGACATCGGCACGCGGGGCGAGCCGAGCCTCGACACCCTCGCCAGCCTCGACCTCGACGCCGTCTTCGTCACCGACCAGCTCGTCGGCGACGCGATCGAGCAGATCGAGAAGACGACCCCCGTCATCGTCGTCCCGGGCGGCGACGCGAAGGATCCGCTCGGCCAGATGTGGAAGAACGTCGACCTCGTCGCGCAGGCCACCGGCACCGAGGATGAGGCGAAGAAGCTCAAGGAAGACTTCGACAAGAAGCTCGACGAGACCAAGAAGGCGGTCGACGAGGCCGGTCTCGCGGGCAAGCCGGTCGCGTTCAGCGATGCGTACGAGGCCGGCGGCGCGGTCTCGGTCCGTCCGTACCTCGACGGCTCGCAGCTCGGCGCACTCCTCAAGGAGCTCGGCTTCGCCAACCCGTGGACCAAGATCCCGGGCATCGAGGGTGACCCTGCCTACGGCCTCGGGACCACCGACGTCGAGGGTCTGACGAAGCTCCCGGCCGACACGCTCTACTGGTACATCGGCAACGAGGGCGAGGCCGACCCGTACACGGAGGCGCTCGGAGAGAACAAGGTCTGGACCGGTCTGCCGTTCGTCAAGGCCGGCAACGTGACGCGTCTCCCGGACGCCATCTGGATGTTCGGCGGACCCGCGTCGATGAGCGACTTCCTCGACTCCGTCGTCAAGACGGTCCAGGGCTCCTGACCTCCCGTACCCACCCCTCGACATGACGCTCACCGCCGAGCCCGCCGCCGCGGACTCCCCTGACCTCCCGACGCTCGACGCCGAGCCGAAGGCGTCCCTGAGGCTCGTCCTCGTGGTCGTCGGTCTGCTCGTGCTCGCCGTCGCACTCGCGGCCGTGCACGTCGTCCAGGGGACCGCGACGGTCGGGTTCGGCGATCTGTGGGCGTGGGTGACCGGCGGCGCCTCGGAGCAGGCGTCGGCGGTGATCGTCGACTCCCGGCTGCCACGCGTCGCGGCGGGGGCGGTGGTCGGCGTCGCGCTCGGCGCGGCTGGCTGCGTCATGCAGTCGATCTCACGCAACATGCTCGCCTCACCCGACACGCTCGCCGTCAACGCCGGCGCCTACCTCGCGTTGACGGCCGCGGCGACGGTGGGCCTGCCCGGGATCCTGCTCGGCGACCTGGTGCTTGCGTTCCTCGGTGGGATGGCCGCGGCGGCGGTCGTGTTCGGGCTGGCGGGCACCGACTACGGGACCGTACGCCTGGTGCTCGCCGGCACCGTGGTCGCGATGGTGCTGATGTCGCTCGCGACGACGCTGATCATCCTCAACCCGATGGAGGCTCGCGGCATCCAGGCGTGGGAGTCGGGGGTCGTGAGTCAGAACGGCTTCGACGCCGTGCGGCTGATGGCTCCGGTGGTGCTCGCGTGCCTGGCGGTGCTCATGTTCTATGCGCGGCGTCTCGACGTGATGGTGCTCGGTGACGACGCGGCACGGTCGCTGGGCGTCCCCGTACGGCAGACGCAGCTCGTCGTCCTCGTCCTCGCGGTCGTGCTGTCCGCGGCGGCGGTGACGCTGACGGGGCCGATCGGCTTCGTCGGGCTCGCGGCACCTGCCCTCGTACGGTTGGCCGCGCCGGTGGTGCCGGGCCTGCACCGGCACCGGGTGCTCGTGCTGGTCTCCGGGCTGGCGGGTGTGGTGATCGTGCTCGCCGCGGACGTGCTGATCCGGGCGGTGGTCGGCGCGCAGCGGGCGGTCGAGGTTCCGACCGGTGTCGTGACGTCGCTGCTGGGTGCGCTGGTGCTCGTGTGGTTCGCGTACCGGCTGCGCGCGTCGCGCCTCGACGACGCATCCAACGCGCTCGACGTCCGCGGGCTCGGGGCGAAGCATCCGTGGGTGCTGGTCGTCGTGCTCTCGGTGGTGCTGTTCGCGCTGAGCGTCGCCGCGGTGCTGATCGGCGACCGGACGTTCCTGCTCGGCGACCTCGTCAACTGGGCGACCGGTCAGGCCGGGCCGATCGTCACGAACGTGATGGGCGCGCGGGTGCCGCGTGTCGTCGCGGCGCTGCTGGCCGGTGTCGCCCTGGCGGTGGCCGGCACGGCGATCCAGGGCGTGACGCGCAACCCGCTGGCCGACCCGACGATCATCGGCGTCGCCGGTGGTGCGTCGGTGGGTGCGGTCATCGTGGTGACCCTGGTGCCGCTGGCGTCGTTCTGGGCCCTCGCGGGCGCTTCGGGCGTGGGTGCGCTCGTGGCAGCGGCGATCGTGTTCGGGTTGGCGGCGCGCGGCGGCTTTGCGACGGACCGGCTGGTGCTGGTCGGCGTCGGGGTGTCGTTCGCGGCGAAGGCGATCGTCTCGTTGCTGATCGTGACGACCGATCCGTGGAACGCGTCGAAGGCGCTGACGTGGCTGGGCGGCTCGACGTACGGGCGGTCGTACGAGCACCTGGTGCCTTTGATGATCGCGATCGTGGTGCTGGTGCCTGCGGTGATGGTGGGCTACCGCTATCTGGACCTGCTGTCGATCGACGAAGACACGCCTCGGGTCCTGGGCGTACGGCCTGGGCCGGCGCGGTTTGCGCTGCTGACGTGCGCGGTGCTGCTGACGGCGACGGCGGTCGCGGCGATCGGGTTGGTGGCGTTCGTGGGGCTGGTGGCTCCGCACGCGGCGCGGTCGCTGGTCGGGCGGCGGCACCTGCGGGTGATCCCGGTGGCGGCGCTGCTGGGCGCGATCCTACTGGTGCTGGCGGACCTGCTCGGACGGACGGTCGCGGCACCGACGCAGCTGCCGGCGGGGTTGCTGGCCGCGCTGGTGGGTGCGCCGTACTTCTTCTGGCTGCTGCACAAGAGCCGCCGGACTGTCTGAATCCTCCGCTGGTTGACATGCTCGGGACGCTTCGGACACCCGGGCGGGGCCACCTCGCGATGGCCCCGGCGCCGGGCTGATCGGTCGATCAGGCGTGGGAGGAGTTGCGGCGCTTCGACCACTGCCAGATCAGCAGAGCGATGACTGCGCCGATGATCGAGCCGATGATGCCCGCCGGCTGGAAGAAGCCGTCGTCTGCGTCCTTGTGGAACAACAGGTAGCCGAGCATGCCGCCGATGAACGAGCCGATGATGCCGAGCACGATGGTCGCGACGATGGAGAGGTCTTGACGACCGGGCACGAGGAGTCGGGCAACGAAGCCGGCGATGGCGCCGACGATGAGGATGGTGATGATGAGTCCGAGCATGAGTCTCCCTTTCTTCGAGAGGCCGACTGTTGCGCCCTCTGCCCACTACGCAACCACCCCTAGGAGGGGTGTGGCACACCCCTAGGTGGGTTAGCGTGTGGTCATGAGCAATCGAGGCCGCCCCATCCAGGTCGCCCTCGTGGACGACTACGACGTCGTCGTCATGGGGGTCGCCAACATGCTTGAGCCCTACCGCGACCGCGTCGTGGTCGCCGAGCTGGACACGAACATGCCCGTCGAGGACGGCGTCGACATCGCGCTGTACGACTCTTTCGCCCAGCCGGAGTCCGATCGCGCGGAGATCAAGGCCCTCATCGACAACCCGCGCGCCCGACGAGTCGTGGTCTATACCTGGAGCTTCCACCCAGACCTCCTCGCGTCAGCCCAGGATCTTGGAGTGCACGGCTATCTGTCCAAGGCACTCACGGCCCGAGAGCTCGTCGCCGCCCTCGAGTCCGTGCACGCGGGCGAGATCGTGGTCAGCCCTCCAGCGGCCAAGGCCCGCACCCAGGGTGGTGACTGGCCCGGGCGCGGCGAAGGCCTGACCGATCGTGAGGCGGAGATCCTCGCCCTCATCACCCAGG
Organism: Mumia sp. zg.B21; assembly: GCF_019550855.1. Classification (NCBI taxonomy): domain Bacteria; kingdom Bacillati; phylum Actinomycetota; class Actinomycetes; order Propionibacteriales; family Nocardioidaceae; genus Mumia; species Mumia sp. zg.B21. Next base: position 384,069 of record NZ_JAHWCJ010000002.1, read on the forward strand.
GCAAGAACAATGCCGAGATCGCAGCACTGACCTACCTCAGTCCCAACACCGTCAAGTCCTACATCCGCGGGCTCTATCGCAAGATCGACGTCGAGAGCCGGACCCAAGCAGTTCTCTGGGGCGTGGACCACGGGTTCCTGCCCGACAAGCGCCGCATCGAGCACTGGCGAGGCGGTCCCTGACCGCGTCCGCCGTCACGCAGGCGCGGAATCACCAGCCGCGTCGCGGGACAGGTCATCGACCGCCGAGTGGTCCGCTACTGGGCAGCGGGCTCATGGGGTTTTCTCCTCGATCGGTCGGCGGGCCCGGATCGCTGCGTCGTCGATACCTTGAGTCGGGGACCTGAGGCTCCGGCGTACGACGTGACCGGCGCTGGTCACGACAGTCATCGCAGGCACGTCCTTGGCGACGACCGTGCCGGCGCCGACGACGGAGCCGCGCCCGATCGTCACGCCGGGAGCGATGGTCGCGGACGCCCCGATCCACACGTCGTCCTCGACGACGATCGGCGCGTGGGTGAGGAAGTCGAACCGCTCGGTGACCTCGACGGGGTGCCCGCCGGTGGTGAGGGTGACGTTCGGTCCGACGAGGACGCGGTCGCCGAGCGTGATCCCACCGAGGTCGAGGAAGTGGCAGCCCTGGTTGATGAAGACACGCTCGCCGAACGTCGCGCCCAGGCCGTAGTCGCAGAAGAACGGCGGGTAGATCGCGACGGAGGCGGGCAGCGGCCGCCCGAAGATCTCGCCGAGCAGGGCGTTTCGGGTGTCGACGTCGTTGTGGGGGAGGACGTTGAGTCGCGAGGTGAGCTCCATGACGACCTGGACGCGCTCGGCGAAGGCGCGGGACGCAGGCGTGCTGGTTGGCATGCGTCGCTCGTCGAACATGCGGTCGATGCTCGCACGCGGGGCTGACAGGCTCGCACGACGAGTTCGTCGGTGTCGCCGGTCTGGGTCTTCGACCCTACTCAAATGGTCTTGTGCCAATACGTGGCGCCGCGCACGCTGTGGAGCAATTCAACGTGGACAGCAATGCAGGGGGATCCATGAAGAAGCGATTGAAGGCCGGTCTGGCGACAGCAGGGCTCGTGGCAGCGGCGGGTGTGGTCGGGGCCTCACCGAGTGCTGCAGACACCTGCTGGAACACCCGGGACGTATCCATCGGCGGCGGCCAGTCGCACTACACCTCAGCTGCGACACGTACGGCTACGTCACCGTGGCCGGGTGGCTGAAGGACACCAAGGCCGACGGCAAATGCATCCAGGTCAAGGCCATTGCCAATGACAAAACGTACTACAGCAACAAGGCATGCCCGAAGGGTGAAGTCGAGTACTTCGAGTGGACGATACGTGCCTTCCTCCCAGGTGTACGTCTATACCTTCTCGGTCGGCTAACAACCCGAGAACGGATTGAGACGGCGATACGGCGTGGCCGCACCGCCGTCCTCACGAAAGATCCGGACGTATGGTGAACCGTGGCACCCGGGTCGTGGCTGTGATGGGTGCAGCCAACGACGGCTCGCTGAGAGTCCGCAAGCTCGACGAGGACAGCGTCATGGCGATGGAGGCATTACCCACGTAGTCCTTCCGGTGTGCGCCGATGGTCGGCTCGAAGCTCCGATATGTCGACACCCAGAGGGCCGACATCGTTGCCGTGGTCGACGTTCACCAGGCTCGACTCCCATGGCAGTCACCAGCCCCATCGTGATGGGCGGGGGTATCGAGACGCCCTTAACCTCTCGCACACACGTGCATCCGCCGCCATCATGTGCGGATGACATACGAGCGCCTCTGGGAACGTCTCCTCGAGTACCTCAACACCTGGGGAACCGCAGTCGAGACCGCTCCTGGACGGATCCAGATGTCGTACGAGGTCGACGGCGTTGCGCGGCGTGTCGAGATCGTCATGCGTCCCGACGAGTGGGAAGACTTCGCAAGCAGCATCTGGGGCAACTTCGACGCCGCCGCCCATGATGTCCACCGGATGATCGTGGAGGCGCCGGCCGACATGCCTTTTCGCGTCTACGGGACGTACGAGCTTGTGCCGTCAGCGACGTCAGAGCTCCCGATCGACCCCGACGATCTGGAGATGGATGAGCTGGCGCGCCAGCACCCCGAGGGCTTCGGGCGCTGGGTCGTGACCGACGGTGCAGGCAACGTCCTGGACGAGCTGGGACCCGAACCGGACTGACGGTCTGACGCCATGCCGATCTCTTTCGGCGCGGCTACTGGGAGAGCTGCTTCCACTGCCCTTCGGAGACGACCTCCACCGCGCCGTCGGTCACCGTGATGGCCGTCTGATCGTCGATTGCGTACGCCGGACCCCCCGCTCGTCGTGGCAGCCAGACGGCGACAGTCACGGCCGGCATGGCGGCGTAGATGTGCTTGGCGACGGCCTCGCGATTCTGCGTCTCTAGGCGTAGAGCCGCCTGCGTGTCGATAGATGATCTCGACTGATCCGTGACGCCGAAACCCAAATGTCTCACCGGGGGGCCTACGACGATCCGATGGTGGTAATGGCAGCCACTTGGCCGCGCTCCAGCAAAAGGATGAAGCGAGTGCCGTCCGGCGCTCGGAACGAAGCGGTCTCAGGATGTGTTCGGGCACGTTGCAGGGCATTGAGGAAGTCGCTCAGACCGGCCGTCCTTGGGCCCTCCCCGGCAGCGGCCCGCGCCGCACGGACTTCGTATGCCGCCACGTCCAAGTCGCCAGAGGAGACGGGCACCGGCTCCTCCTCCGCCGAGCCGAGTGCGACACGTGCTCGCTCCGCCAGTGGGTCATGGCTATGACTGACCAGCTTTATGAACTCGTACCGGTGCAGATATCGCGTGGTCACGCGAAGCATCGTCCCGCACAATGTCGCCGTCATCTTCGATAACCGCTGACCGTGTGTCGTCCAGCTCGCGTGAGCGGCATCGCTCGGGCTGGCGGGTGTGGGTCTCTCGTGGCGCGCGACGCGGGTGGTCGCTGGTCGAGCGGCGGCACCAGTGGTGATCCCGGTGGCGCGCTGCTCGGCATGGAAGAGCTAGCGCCAACACCCTGAGGGCTTCGGGCGCTGGATCGCGACCGACACCGCGGGCAATGTCCTGGACGAGCTAGGCCCGGAACCGGAATGACCTTCTGACCCCGCCGTGAACCGTTGGCCCCTACGAGGGGAATCGCTTCCAGTGGCCTTCGGAGACGACCTCGACGGTGCCGTCGTTCATCTTGATGGCGGGATGGTCGTCGATCGCGTACGCGGGACCCGCGATCTCGGCCGCCCATCTCTCAGCACACGCGATGGTGTTGTCTGGCTCGATGCCCAGGTGCGGGAAGATCGAGAAGTCGAGGAATCCCAGGGTGCGGTCGTCGCGCGCGGACGGCCACATGACGAACTCCGCACCGACCCGCGGGGTCAGCACCATGCTCCCCGCGCTCAGGCCCACCCAGACGGTGTCCCGCAGCGACGGCAGGACGTCCACGAGCCCGGATTGCCGCATCCAGTGGGACAGGTACGTCGTGTCGCCGCCGGCCACGAGGATGACGTCCGCCTCCTGGACCCACGGGACCCACTGCTCCTCGCCAAATGCTGGGCAACGCGGCAGCTCGAGGACGCCCAGCGACTTCCAGCCCAGGCTGCACATGGGCAACGGCGTCTGACCGGTGATGAAGCGCCAGACCGAGGCTGGCCCGGACGCGGGGTTGCCATATATCGCCGTGGGGATGCAGAGGGCGTGGGAATCGGCGATTGGCTTGCCCAGCAGATCGACCAACACGTCGCGGATGCTCGGGTTGGTGACGCCTGCGGAGGTGAGGAGGAGTTTCACGCGTGCCTGTACGTCGCGCTCACGGCTTCCCCAGGACGGGAGATCGGGTGCATGGAAGAACCGACTCGACCCCGCACGGGAACTCATCGCCGTCGGTCCCTCACGCATGCGTGGTCTTATGAGTAGCGCGTGCCCGGTGGTTACGTGTGTCATGGATGAGTGGGGGTACCAACTGCCTTGGGCGAAAGGGACGGCGCGTTCGGGCGGCGCCATCCTGTGTCGGCCCTGCGTCACGAGGACGAGCGAGACCGGCGGAACGATGCGGTCGCGACGCCACGCCTCCGCAGCACCAGCTGGTGAGTGCGCGGCCGTCCGCCCGTTGCCGTCCGCGCAGGGTGGATTGTCTCGAACTGCGCATGGGCGAGCGCACCCTGAAGAAGTGTCGGTGCTCATCGCCCGACACGTACTCCATCAGGTCGTTCAGCACTCGGGTCCCGGCGGGAGGAAGGCTGCCGTGCAACGGGTGGATGCCGCCGATCCAGTTTTGCTCGTTACGTACGACGCTAGCCCAGGGTTCATCGTGGGTGCCGATCAGCAGGGCCCGGTGAATGGCGAGAAGGTGCTCGACGGTGACGGGCTCGGAGGGGTCCTACCACCTCCTCGTGCAGTTCCTTCCGAGCGTTCATCGACACTCATGGAACGTCTTGCCCTTCCGCCGCCTGACGGCAGCAAGGCCCTGAACCTGCGCTTGACGAGAAACTCCGCGGGACGCCTCCGAGGGCCTGATAATTGATGGGTGACACAGATCCGCGCCATCGTCTTGGACTCGAATGTCTTCGGTAAGAGCGCACTCCGGGCTGATGAACGCCTCGACCAACGCGATGAGCAGGGAGTCCGCGGCCAACTCCGCTACGGCGCGACGAAGTTCCGTGCCGAGCTCAACTGCCAGGGCGTCCCGGTCGCTTACTCCCGTCGGGCGGCGGCTCGCCGTGGCCGAGCTTGTCGCGTCCGTAGAAAACGATTCGTATGGAGGGCCATGGCCAAAGGCGCTCAACTCGCCGCTCAAGGCCGAGGGGATCGGCAACCTGATCATGGGCCCCGGGCGGTTGAGCTCGAGGGCCGGACGATCCAAGAACGCGAGCGACATCGATCTGGCCGTCGCCGAGTACGTCGACTGGTTCAACCGCAGTGCCTTCAGGGCGCGGGCGGCTTTGTCCCATCGACCGAGTTCGAGACCAACCGCTGACCCAGCCTCAGCCGTGAGCATCATCCTCAGACACCCGTCCCAACCGGGTCTGGTTCCAACTAAATCGAGCCACAAGACCCGGGGCGATTCGGGCCGGCTTGCGTCGGGAGTTCGCCGGTCCACGCGCTCAACTGCATCCGGCACTAGGGTCGTTGCCGTGGGCAAACACCAGTTCACCAACGCCGAGCGTTACGCGGTATACGAGACCCACGGTGCGCGCTGCTACATCTGCACCCGGCCGGTGGATCTGATGTCGATGCACGTTGACCATGTCATCCCAGTGCACCTCGGTGACGAGCCGACCGCGCTCGCTGCCGCGATTGAGGAGTTGGGAATTCCCGATGACTTTGACGCGAACAGCTTCGCGAACTGGCTTCCAGCGTGTTCACCGTGCAATTTTCGCAAATCGAAGTCGGTCAGGAAGCGTTCCCTGCAGGTCCAGCTGATGCTGCAGCGCGCCGAAGAGCGAGCGTCAAGAGCTGCCGCCGCGGTTGTGTCGAAACAAAAACTCTCAAATGCGATCAACACCGTGCTCCGCGTACTCGAGGGCGACGGCCCGACCGGAGAACAGCTCGCGGCCATCGAAGCGATTGCCAAGCGATACCAGGAACACTTGGCGCCCGAGGCGGAGAGGGACGAGGTCCTTCACGTGACTCCCACGGTCAGTGTGTTGTTGTACGAGGTGCTCAGCGATGACGGCGTGACGCGGATCGTACGCGGCGCGTACGGCGTGGGCGGCGGGCCGAGCTCGCCCTCGCCGGGCATGACCTGCACGTGCGGCTAGCAACTTCAACGGTGCCCCCTGCGTGCTCTGCGGGCAGCTCCACAACGGCTAGCAGACGCCGATGTTCGCTTGACGGTTCAAACCTTTTTCGTCTGATTCCCATAGGATCTGCGCCTTGGTCAGTCTACGAGGCAGGAAGGGTTCGGAATTCAAATAACGCAGATGTTCCTGGGTGCGCTTCCGACGGACGCTGGCCCTTCCTGGCAAACCGCTTCACCAGTACATCGCGATGAACTCAAGTTCAAGGACAGGCGCAGTCGGTTTGGTCGGTACCATCGGACGCTCACCGTCCGGTGGGTCGACGATGAGTTTCGTGCTCTGCCAAGCTGTCTGCCGCAGGTGGCCAACGACGTCCTCGTCGCGGACCAGCCCAGGATGACTCGCGTAGAACGCGTCAGCGACTTGGTTTAATGCCGCAAGCCTGCCCGTCAGCGTGCCGTCGTTAGCTAGCAACGAGGTCAAGGTGTCGGCAGTCGGCCCGGTGGCACTCACACGATGGGCATTTGCAAGCTCCAAGTCAAACCTTGTTCCGGCGAGAACAAGGGTAGAGATGGGTTCTTGCTCCGGCCCGCTTTCGACCCCGACGTCCTTCAACCTGTCGACGGCTTCTAGGAGCTCGCTCGCGGCTGAAGGAACTACGCGCTTGAATGTGTCGATCATCTTCACGGGAGTCCACTCGTTCTGGAGTCCCGTTCTGCTGATGCGTCCAAGCACGTCGAAGTCCGCTTCCGCATGGAGGATGCGCCGCGTGTCTTTCCAGAACAAGCTCGACTCCGCAACTCCGACCACACGCAGCGGTTCGGCTGTCACCCGTCCGTCGTATATCCCCCGAAGCGCGTCAATCTCGACGATCCAGACTTCGCCGTCGGGCGCGGTGACGATCCCATGAGTAGTGGATCGACCTTCAATTGGAACCAAGTTCTCCATGAGTTCTGCTAGAAATTCACCAGCATCCACTGTCGTCTGGAGTGAGGTGGAGTCAACGGAAAGGAGGTCGGGATACTTCTTGAAAAGGCTGCTCATGATTTGGATGAAGACGGTCATGTCGAACGTGTGATGCGCGCGAAGCGAAACTCTGGTCTCAGTGAGCGCGCCGCGAGTAAGGTCGACGGCGCGAACGGCACGTTGATCGACTTTGAGCTGTGTTAGGGCTTCGCCGAGTTCTGTCGACTTCTTCGCATTCAAGTGAGGTGTGTTCGCTGCCAACAGGAAGATCGGGCGGTACATACCGTGGAGTCGAGCGAACTGGCTCTGAATGTTGAAATGCCGCTGCACTTGGAGGCCCCTGGAGCGGCTCGAATTCAACGCGCCACTGATGGTTCCTTTCGCGACTATAGGGGTGCCACCCTCGATCTGGCCGGTCAGTGCCTCTCCGGACATAGTGTCGGCCGACTCGGACATAGTGACCGGAGGGGGCATGTCCGGCGCGGAGGTCAGGCTGTAGACGCTCACCTCATCTAGGTAGACGAACTCGCGCAGGGACCCGGCCGTCCCCACGATCGGCGCGGGTGGCACGACAGCGTTCGACCGCTTCGACTTGAAGAGCTTCACTTCGTCCTCGCGATCTGTGCGCGCCGTGCTTGTACCTGCGGGGAGAGTCGCTCGATTGCCACTTCGCAGTCGAGCTCGAGAATCCACTTGCGATGCTCGCTCTGTGCGAACTGGAAGGCTCGTGCCCACAGAGCTCGCAGGTCTGCACTGCACCAGTTGTTAGTCAGAACAGCGAGCCGATGGACGTCGATGTCCTCGGACGCATCGGCTGGCTTCGTCACGCCAAGGATTGCCTCACGCGCACTGAGATCAGGAAGCTCGAAGTTGATCCGCCGGTCGAACCGTCCTGATCGCAGCATTGTGGGATCTAGAGCCTCGGGGCGGTTCGTCGCGCCGACGATTAGCGCGCGCCCCGGCTTCTCGTCGAAGCCATCGAGGAGCGCGAGAAACTGAGTTACGAACTTGTTCGACATCTCGTGAGCCTCGGACGAGCGCATGCTGCCAAGACTGTCGATCTCGTCGAAAAAGACGATCGCGCGCTCCAGGCCATCGGCCTCGTCCATCAGCGCGCGCAACATCTCCTCGCTCTCATTCATCCACTTGCTGGCGATCTCAGGGCCACGGACGTGGAAATAGACAGCGTCCGCCTCGTTTGCGAGGGCTCGTGCAAGCATGGTCTTTCCGGTGCCAGATTCGCCCGCGAGCAGAAGGCCGCGAATCGGACGCATGCCGTTCTTCTCCAGCGTGTCGGTGCGATCCATCATCGCGATGATCTGACGAAGTTCGGTAACCTGGCTGTCGAGTCCCTCGATTCCGTCAAAGGTTTCAGTGAGGTTCTTCGGGTCGACCCGAAATCGAGAATGGACGACCGTTGAGGCGGGGGGATCGTCGCGGTATCTAAGCGGGCGCTTATCGAGTTCCTTCACGACCCCGTTGTCACTGAGCTCAACCGTCGACCATTCCGTCCAGTCGACCTCACCATCATGGGGAAGCCACGTAATTGAGTGATCGGTTTCCACCAATGACCGCGCCTCTTCGACGCGGCGCACGACACCGATCCCAGGCCTGGGCGGTGGCAGGAGCCCTTCAGGCGCCGCCGTGAACGTCGTTCCCGAGACAAGCACAACGGAGCCGACTGATACTTCGGGGCCTCCGTCCCGGTGCAGCGGTCCATAGCCGCCGCCTGCATAGCGGACCCAGACGTGGGGGTCGTCGTCTGCGAGCAACACGGTCGCTATAGAACCCGTTTGTGCCTCCTTCGGAAAGACCTCCAATGGGGCTTCTGCGAACAAACCGTCGTCTAGCGAGACCAATACGACGGACCCGACCTCAACTGCTGGACCGTGATCCGGATCGAGGAACCCGGCATTGCCGTTCGCGAATCGAACCCATAAACGATCGTCGCCCGCGTCAACTAGCACGACCGTTGCTAATGCGCCAGCATTCACTGACATTCTCCGTCCCCCGACTACGATCGGCGATCACAGCGCGACGAGATGGTTCCCGTTGTCCCCGCGAAGTTAGCGTTCGTGCGTCAGGCTAGCGGTCCCCGCCTACAAACCGGATACTTCCGCCCCAACCTTGGACGGCATGTTGCCGTCGTGATCGTCGTGACGGCGTCTTGCGCAGATAGGCGGTCGCAGCGTCCGAGTCACGAACTGTGGTCGCGGGCCACAACCCGACAACCACAGCCCTCTCCCTTGAAGGCTGGCTTCGGCGCGTGGCCTCCGGGACAAACCGGAAGCTTGGTCGCGAGAGACCTCACCTGCGTGGTCAAGGGCGCACCGTTCGGCGCGGCCATTGCCAGCAGACGGCGATACATGAACTGGACAGCGCCGGCGAAGCGCGGGGGTCAATCGCCACGCCGGCTGACTAGAGTCACGGGCGTGGGGATCAACGTGCACCGGGGTGACCAGCCGGAGACGCTCGTGCGCGAGTTCGCCACGATGCTGCGCGATGACCCGTCCGACGTCTTCACACCAGAAGTCGTGGTCGTACCCGCGCGCGGCGTTGAGCGGTGGCTGGCGCAGCAGCTCTCCCACGCGCTCGGCACCACAGCCGGCGACGACGGCGTGGCGGCGGGCCTGGAGATCATGGCGCCGCAGTCGCTCATCAGCATGCTGCTCGGCCGCGACCGCGTCGACCCCTGGCAAGCGGACCGCCTCGTCTGGCCCACCCTCGAGGCGATTGACGAGCTCACCGGAACCCCGCACTTTGACGCGCTCACCCACCACCTCGGCGCCGGCCCCGAGATCACCGACAACCCGCGCGCCGAGTGGGAGCGCAAGGCGCGTCAGTCGCGCCGGTACGCCGTCGCGCGCCGGATCGCTGGGCTGTTCGCCTCGTACGCGCGCGAGCGCCCCCACATGCTTGCCGACTGGGAGAACAACACCCCTTCCGACGGCGTGGGCGGCACGCTGCCCGACGACTTCCTCTGGCAGCCGATCCTGTGGCGGCGCACGGTCGAGCTCGTCCGCGAACGGCACAACCTCACCGAGTCGGTGACCGAACGCCACCGCCGCGTCGTCGACCAGCTGTCGTCGAGCCATACAGACCTCGACCTCCCGCAACGCCTGTCGTTCTTCGGCTACACCCGCCTCGCCGCAGCCGAGCGCGAGCTGGTCGTCGCCCTGGGCGCCTGCCGCGATCTTCACCTCTGGCTGCCGCACCCATCGCCGCAGCTGTGGGCGGACCTCGACGGCCACACCTCCAAGGGAGCGCGCACCGACGACCGTACGGCCCGCCACGCCAAGCACCCGCTCCTCGCCACCCTCGGCCGCGACGTCCGCGAGCTGCAGGCGGTCCTCAGCACCGACGGCGTCACCGTCCACGACCCCCTCAAGCCGGAGACCGCGACGCAACGGACAGACCGCCTCGCGCTGCTCCAGGCCGACATCCGCGCCAACCGCGCACCCGACGAGACGCGGACCACGACGGCCGACGACTTCTCGATCCAGGTGCACGCCTGCCACGGGCCGGCGCGTCAGGTGGAGGTGCTCCGCGAGGTCCTGACTTCCCTCCTCGCCGACGGCGAAGGCGCGCTGCAGCCACGCGACATCCTCGTGATGTGCCCGCACATCGAGACGTTCGCGCCGCTCATCCAGGCCACGTTCGGCCTCAGCCTCGTCCGCACACCCGACACGGGCCACGACTCGTACCACCCCGGCCAGCAGCTCCGCCTCCAGCTCGCCGACCGCGCCCTCGGCGCGACCAACGCGCTCATCGACCTGGCCCACCGCGTCGTCGCCCTCGTCGCCGGGCGGATGACCGTCTCCGAGGTGCTCGACCTCGCGAGCCACGAGGCCGTACGGGCAAGGTTCGGGTTCGACGAGGAGGACCTCGAGCGGGTCGGCCAGTGGGTGACCGACGCGGGCGTGCGGTGGGGGTACGACGCGGGTCACCGAGGCGAGTACCAGCTGGCCGGCCTCGACGCGAACACCTGGACCCGCGGCATGGGCCGCATCGCCCTCGGCGTCGCGGTCGCCGCCGACACCGACGGCCCGTCAGCCGCGCGCGTACCCGTCGACGACATCGGCAGCCGCGACATCGAGGTCGTCGGCCGGTTCCTGGAGCTGATGGAGCGGCTCAAGCGCGCCGCCGACACCGTACGAGGCACCCTCTCGGCGCGTGAGTGGATGCAGTGGTTGCGTGACACGATCGAGGCGCTCGCCGACACGCCTCCGGACGAGCGGTGGCAGTTCGCCCAGCTCGACCGCGACCTTGCCGCGATCGGCGAGACGGCCAGCGAGGGGACGACGCTGCGGCTCAACGACATCCGGGTGCTCCTCGACCAGCGGTGGGGGGCACGACCCACCCGCGCGAACTTCCGGACCGGCGCCATCACGGTGTGCACCATGGTGCCGATGCGTTCGATCCCGCACAAAGCCGTGGTGGTGCTCGGGGTCGATGACGGTGACTACCCGCGCTCGCCCGTGGTCGACGGCGACGACGTCCTCGCCCGCTGTCCGCAGGTCGGCGAGCGGGACGCACGCAGCGAGGATCGCCAGCTGCTGCTCGACGCCGTGATGGCGGCGAGCGAGCGCTTCGTGGCGATCTACTCCGGCTTCGACGAGCACAACGGCCAGCGCCGCCCGCCGGCCGTACCGCTGCAAGAGCTGATCGCCGCGGCCGCCCGTACGGCGACGGCGCCCGGGGACACGGCGGACGGCGACACCCACCCAAGCTTCGTACGGCACCACCCGCTGCAGGCGTTCGACGAACGCAACTTCCAGCCCGACGGCCCCGTCCCCGGCGGCACGTTCGACACCGCCGCCCTCGCGGGAGCCGAGGCGCTGCGCACCTTCCGGGCGGACCCGCCTGCCAAGAAGAACTTCCTCGACCAGCCGCTGCCGCTCCAACCCATCTCCGCCGTCACGGTTGACGAGCTGGTGGACTTCCTGAAGAACCCGGCGAAGGAGTTTCTCAAGACCCGCCTCGATGTGACCGTCCCGTGGCAGATGGACGAGGCGAACGACGCGCTGCCGATCGCCCTCGAGCCGTTGGAGATGTGGGGCGTTGGCGAACGCGTGCTGCACGAGGTGCTCGACGGGATGGCGCTCGAGGACGCCCTCGACCGGGAGGTCGTACGTGGAAGCTTCCCGCCGGGCGCGCGGGGTCGGAAGGTCCGCGAGGAGATCGCGGGCAACGTGAGGGCAATCGCCGCCGACCGCGGCACCGGCCAGCCCAGGTCCGCCGACATCCGGCTCGACCTCCCCGCCTCCGAGGGCGGCGGCACCGTACGGCTGACCGGCGTGGTGAGCGCCATCCATGACGACATCGCTCACGACACCGTGTGGGTACGGACGTACTCCACGATCAGCGCGAAGCACGTCGCGGCCGCGTGGGTGCGCCTCCTGGCGCTCGCGGCGGCCGAGCCCGAGCGCGAGCACCGCGCCGAGCTGCTCGGCAAGCGGGGCGGCCTCCGGCTCTCGTCACCCGACCCGACGGAGGCCCTCGTACGGCTCGCCGACCTCGTACGGGTGCGGCAGTCCGGGATGCGGTTTCCGATGGGCGTCCCACCGAAGACCGCGAGCGCGTTCGCCGCCGCGTACCGCAAGACCCGCCCGGGCGACCCGTACGGCCTGCAGCAGGCGCTCGACCGCGCCCGTCCCGTCTGGGAAGGCGGCAGGTTCTCCGGTGAGAACGACGACCCGTGGTGGCGATTCGTCGTCGGACCGCAGTCGCGCGTCGAGGCGCTGAACCGGCTCCGCAGCCTCGAATACTTCGCACCGCGCATCTGGAACCCGATCCACGAGCACGGGGGCGAGGCATGAGCCCGACGAACGCCCCTGGGATGACCAGTTTCGACATCACCGCGCCGCTCCCGTCGGGGACGACGCTCATCGAGGCGAGCGCCGGCACGGGCAAGACGTGGACGCTGTCGGCGCTCGTGGTCCGGTACGTTGCGGAGCAAGGGCGGCCGCTCTCCGAGCTGCTGATCGTCACCTTCAGCCGCGCCGCCAGCCAGGAGCTGCGCGAACGCGTCCGTGCGCGCATGGCCGAGACGCTCACCGCCCTGCAACGCGGCGGCGCCGCCACCGACGTCCTGGTTGACCACCTGCGCGACTGCTCCGCCGACGAGCTCGCCGCGCGCATCGACCGGCTCGCCACCGCCGTGGCCGACTTCGACACAGCGACGATCGCGACCATCCACCAGTTCTGCCACTACGTGCTCAAGGGTCTGGGCGTCGCCGGCGACTCCGACTCGTACGCCACGCTGGCCGACGACCTCACCGACCTGCGGACCGACGTCGTCGACGACCTCTATCTGGCCGAGCACGTCGCGGGCTCGACCCTCGACTACGCGCAGGCGAAGGCCGACGCGCAGATTGCGCTCGACAACCCGAGCGCGGTGCTGTCACCCGCGAACGCGACCGGCCCGGTCGGGGTGCGGCTCGCGTTCATCGAGAAGGTCCGCGCCGAGGTCACGCGACGCAAGCGCCGGGCGGCGCTCCTCGGGTACGACGACCTCCTCACCGAGCTCGCCGACGCGTTGGAGGCCGACGACAGCCCGGCGCGGCGGCGGATGCGTGAGCGCTGGTCGGTGGTGCTGGTCGACGAGTTCCAGGACACCGATCCGGTGCAATGGCAGGTGTTCTCGCGCGCGTTCGCCACCGAGGACAAGACCCTCGTGTTGATCGGCGATCCCAAGCAGGCGATCTACGCCTTCCGCGGCGGCGACGTCGCCACGTACCTGCTCGCCGCCAAGACCGCGGCGACGCGGACGTCGCTGCCGACGAACTACCGCAGCGACGCGCCGCTGGTGGACGCGCTGCAGCTGCTGATGGCGAACGTCCAGCTCTCGCCGGACATCGTCGCCCACCCGATCACCGCCCAGCGGACGGCGCACCGCCTGCAGGGAGCGCCCGACAACAGCCCGGTACGGCTGCGCGCGATGCTGAGCGACAAGAAGCTGGCGATCGGGTCGGTACGAGAGAACGTCTACGCCGACGCTGCCGCCGACATCGCGCGCCTGCTCACCTCCGGTGCCACGTTTGAGGGCGCGCCCGTACGGCCGCAGCACATCGCCGTGCTCGCGTACGCCAACCGTGACCTGCACGGCATCCGCGCGGCCCTGCGTACGCACGGGATCCCGTCCGTCCTGGTCTCGAGCGAGTCGGTCCTTCGTACGACCGCCGCCGAGTGGTGGCTGCACCTGATGATGGCGCTCGAGCAGCCGTACCGCGCCGACCGCCTCCGGCTGGCGGCGCTCACGCCGTTCCTCGGCTGGACGGCCGACGAGCTCGATGCCCGCGGCGAGCAGGCGACGGAGGCGATCTCTGCGCGGGTACGGTCGCTGGTCGCGGCGTTCCACCGCGGCGCGATCGCCGCCGTCCTGGATGTCGCGCGCAGTCAGGGGCTCGACGCGCGCGTGCTGTCGCAGGTCGGTGGCGAGCGCGACTTGACCGACATCGAGCACTGCGCCCAGCTCCTGCAGGAGCACGTCCTCGAGGGCACGCGTGCGCTGCCGAGCCTGGTCGCCTGGCTGAGGCAGCAGAGTGCCGACGGTACGGCGACCACCGCGGCGTCGCGGATCATGCGGCTCGACTCCGACGCCCTGGCCGTCACCTTGTCGACGATCCACGGCAGCAAGGGCCTGCAATATCCGATCGTCTACGCGCCGTTCCTCTTCGACCACTGGATGAAGGACGACCCAACGCCCGCGATCATCCACCGCGACGGGCGCCGGGTGCTCTCGTTCGACGCCGACGAGGTGAACCAGCCGGAGCACCGGTCGGAGGCGCTCGGGGAGAACATGCGCCTCGCGTACGTCGCGATGACGCGCGCCCAGTCGCAGGTCGTCGTCTGGTGGGCTCCCACCTGGAACACCGCCAACTCGGCCCTGCACCGGCTCCTGTTCGGGCAGGCCGGCTCTGGTGACGAGCTCTCGGCGCTGCTCGCGGCGCGCGTCGAGGGTGGCGGGGAGGTGGTCGTCCCCGCGGAACGGGTGCCACTGGAGGACGCCGCCGTTTCCGAGCACCTCCTTCAGACGTGGGCCGCGCACGGCGCGTTCAGCCTCACGCCGGTCGACGGCGACCGCAGCGCCCCCGAGGTGCTGGCCGAGCGGGTGACGGCACCGCTGACCGTACGACGGTTCGACCGCGCGTGGGTCGACCAGCTGTGGCGGCGGACGTCGTACTCGTCGCTGACCGCGGCCTCGCACGACGCGGGCGCGGCCACCTCCGAACCCGAGTCCGATGCGGTGGGACGTGACGACGAGGAACCGCTCACCGTCGCTGCGAACGCCGTCGGTGTCGAGGCTGATGCCGGCGCTGACGTCCCGTCGCCGATGGCGCAGATGCCCGTGGGCACCACGTTCGGCTCGTTGGTGCACGCGGTGCTGGAGGACGCCGACTTCCAGGCCGACGACCTGCACCAGGATCTCCTCGCCCGGATCCGCGAACACTCGGCGTGGTGGCCGGTCGACGTGGACCCGGACGCGCTGGCCACCGCGCTCGAAGCCGTCTGTACGACGCCGCTCGGGCCGCTCGCCGGCGGCGTGACCTTGGTTGACCTGCCTCGTACCGACCGGTTCGCGGAGATGGACTTCGAGTTGCCGCTGGCCGGGGGCGACCGCCCGCACGCGAACGCGCGCTTGGGCGCGATGGCGCCGATCCTGCGCGAGCACCTCCCGGCCGGCGATCCGCTGCGCGCGTACGCCGACGCCCTCGACGGCGAGGAGCTCGGCGGCCAGGCGCTGCTGGGCTATCTGACCGGCTCGATCGACCTGACTTTCCGGCACGACGGCAAGTTCTACGTCGTCGACTACAAGACCAACTGGCTCGGACCGCGCGACGCCGCGCTGACCCTCGCCGAGTACGCACCCGCGCGGCTGGCCGAGGCGATGACGCACTCGACGTATCCGCTGCAGGCGATCCTCTACTCGGTCGTGCTCCACCGCTACTTGCGGTGGCGGCTCCCGGCGTACGACCCCGACAAGCACCTGGGCGGCGTGATGTACCTGTACCTGCGCGGCATGGCCGGCCCCGACACCCCACTGGTCGACGGGCACCCGTGCGGGGTGTTCTCGTGGCGTCCGCCGTCGGCGTTGCTCGAGGACCTGTCGGCCGTGCTCGATGGTCGTACGCGGGAGGAGACGCGATGACGGCGACGACCGGCGATCCGGCTGTCAGCGTCGTCGCCGAGGGACGGCTGCGGACGCTGAACGAGGCGGGCTTCCTCGACGGCAGCGACTGCGTCGTCGCCACGCGGATCTGCCGCCAGGTCGGCGAGGAGGTCGGCAGCGATGCTGCGCTCGCGCTGGCGTTCGCCGTCCGGGCGGTGCGTGACGGGTCGACTGCGTTGTCGCTCGGCTCCGTTGCCGCCCTGACCGCAGATCTGGAGGACGAGGACGACGTTGACAGCGAGCCGCCGACCGTGGGCGACGTCGTGGGGTTGCCGGAGCCCGGCACGTGGTTGGAGACCGTACGTTCTAGTGCCCTGGTCGCCGCCGGTGTGGTGCGCGTCGATCTTGGCCTCGTGTATCTCGACCGCTATCACGCGGACGAGCGGCTCATCGCCGACGCGTTGCGGGCGAGGCGGGCGGCTTCCGTGCGCCCGGTCGATCCGGCAGCGGTTGAGGAGGTCATGCGCGAGCCCGGCCTGGACGAGGCGCAGAAGGACGCCGTGCGCGGCGTTGCCGAGCGCGCCACCACGGTCCTGACCGGCGGGCCTGGCATGGGGAAGACGCACACGATCGATCGCGTCCTCCGTGCGTTGGGCGCTGGTCACGGGCAGGCTCTCCGCATCGGGCTGGCCGCGCCCACCGGCAAGGCCGCAGCCCGGATGAACGAGATGATCGACGCCGACCCGACTCGCGCGTCGTCGGTCAGCTCGGCGGTGACCCTGCATCGCCTGCTCGGCAGCATCCCGGGCACCAGCCAGCGGTTCCGGCACGACGCCCGTAACCCGCTGCCCCATGACCTCGTCATCGTCGATGAGGCCTCGATGGTCTCGCTGAGCATGATGGCGCGGCTGATCGAGGCGTTGGGGCCGGCGACTCGGCTCCTGCTGGTGGGCGACCCCGACCAGCTGGCGTCCGTCGAGGCCGGCTCGGTCCTCGCCGACCTCGTGCGTGGTCTTGAGCCTGACGGCAGTGTCGTGCGGCTGACGACGAACCATCGTGTGGGCGGCGTTCGTGCCGACCTCGCCGTGGCGTTGCAGGCCGGCGACGCCGACGGCGTGCTCAGCGCGGTCGACGTTGCCGGCACGGACGTCGCGTTCGTCGAAACCGACGCGCCTTCGCTCGACCTGCTCCCGCAGGTCGTCGACCACGCCGTACGGCTCCGGGACCTCGCGCTGAGCGGCGACTCGGACGCTGCGCTCGCCCATCTGGACACGCTTCGGGTGCTGTGCGCACACCGTACGGGGCCCTTCGGCACCCGGCACTGGAACCAGATCGTCGAACGGGCACTCGCCGAGTGCGCTCCCGAGGTGGCGCTGCAGGCGATGTATGTCGGCCGGCCGATCCTGGTGACGCGCAACGACTACGGGCTTGGCGTCCGCAACGGCGATGCCGGCGTCATCATGCGTGCCGAGGACGGCCCGGTGGCGGTCATTCAGACAGCCTCCGGTCCTCTGCGGCTCTCGCCATGGCGACTGTCCGACATCGAGACCATGCACGCGATGACCGTGCACAAGGCGCAAGGGAGCCAGGCCGAACACGTCGTCGTCATCGTCCCGCCGCCCCGTTCACGGCTGCTCACCCGCGAGATGCTCTACACCGCCGTCACTCGCGCCGCAGGCCACCTGACGATCGTCGGCGGCCGTGATTCCGTACGCCACGCCGTCCACGCAACCGCCCGAAGGTCCTCTGGCCTGGCCCGACGGCTGAGCTGACTCCCCGCTGGTCGAGCGCCCGGAGCGCCAGCGGAGGGCGCATTGAGACCATCCAGAAGGCCGAGCATTGTCCGCGTCGAATGGCGCAGTGCGCTCGGGGGCAGAATCGCTCGCGGAGCTGAGGGAAGGCTCGATGGCCGTTGTGAACCGACGCGATCGCGCGGGTGGCTTCGGGGAGATTTGAGCTGGGACGGCCGACGTGGATCGACCGTCCCATTCGCCCGTTCCGTTCTGGCGAACACGGCATGGGCGACCCCATCGACGACTGCGCCGACGCGCTGGAGATCAGCGCACTTCATCATGGAGTTGCTGAGAAGCACAGGTGAGCTCGCCCGTTCCGATTCCGAACGTGCAGAAGCACCCGGACCGGCGTCATCGATTGCGTGCAGGGGTCACCTGCGATAGTCCCAAGGTCGAAAACCACAAGGTGGGAGCGCTCTTCAGGGTCTCGCCCATCTTGATCATATCGTCTGATTCCACTCTGGAAATGCGCCCGCGCCTCACGATGTGAGCGCTCGGCGCGCGGCACGTCTGATGACGGCAGTTGGTTCTGGAGGTTTTGATTGCCGTCCAGTTGCCAGCGCACCTTCCCAGATGGGAGGCGAGCGAAGTCGGGATCGTGGCGAGGAGTGCTTTGCGACAGCGCTCGATAAACGTGTACAAACGATACATGGCGATCGATGTAGACAAGCTGGCGCTCCTCACGTCTATCTCGACGGCTCTGGCCGGACGCGAGCTCGGCGATGTCAACCTTCTTCTCCACGAGATCGGGCTCGATGATCTCTATGGAAGTGTGTGGTACGGCGACGAGGACTGGGAACCCACGGACGCGGACCGGGCGCACACGGTTCTGATGGCAACTCGCGACCTAGGACGGGCGGAGGTATTCGATCTCGCCGACGCCGTTCATCGTCTATTTCAGATGCCCGTCGAGGTACCCGAGCGGCACGAGCCGGATCCGTTGTGCGTGTTTGCCTCCCACCTCGCCAATCAAGCCGCGGTAGTCGGCGCAGTCGGAAAGGAACTTGCTCAACGGGGAGTGAAGCTGTTCGTCGCGCATGATTCAATCGCACCGGATTCAGAGTGGGCATCTGAGATCGAGAGGGTGCTTCAGACCTGCCACGCTGGCGTTGCTTTCATTGCGCCCGGATTCTCAGCAAGCCAGTGGTGCGACCAAGAGGTCGGATGGCTACTCGGCCGCGGGGTGCCCTGTTTGGCACTGAAGTTCCAGGGGCAGAGTCCATATGGGCCACTGGGCAGGAAGCAAGCCCTCGTGGTGCAAGACGGGACGACCGCGCAGAAACTTGCTGATGAGATCATCGCGTGGTTGAGGATGAAACCAGCGCTTGCGGGGAATCTTAATCGATCGCTCATCGATGCCCTGAAGGGTTCAATAAACTTCAGTCAAACCGACAACATCTGGGCGAGCCTTTATTCGGCCCGAGACATGACGGAGAAACAGGTCGCAGGCCTTCTGACCGCAATCAGAGACAACGATCAGGTGTACAACGCGTCTGGGGGAGTAACGGAAAAAGGCCCATACTCGGAACTCGCCTTCAAACTGGCACTCCAACAGCCTGGCTTTGACGCCAACGAGGCGTTCGCCGCCGAGGTCGCGGGAATGCGAGGTCTCGAAGGACTTCTACCGCCCGAGACAAACGAAGGTGGTGTCGGAGGTGCTGGTCAGTCCGTCGCAACTAGCGGTGGTCCGCAGTACTAATTCATGCGTACAGCCATTGTTACGGCGGCAGCGTCGCGCGGCGAGTGCGGACTCGTATTGGTGTCGAGTTGAATTGGCCGTCATCCCGCCTCTGGTGAGGTTCGCAGCGATACGCGGGCCCTCCGGTTTGAGGAGGGCGGCATTTCTCGACCGCGTCGTGGGCGACGCCTAGCGGCTTACTGATTGGCGCCGGACGGTATCCGCGGCGGCGGCGGTTTCCGGAGGTAGCGGCATGACAAACAAACGGGCGCATTTGGGTCGAGCTAGTTAGTGTGGACCTTGACGTCGTGCCCGCCACAGGGTGTGTTCACGGCTAAACGCCGACTCAGCGTCGTGGACGCTCTGGGCCCATGCCGCCTCATCCCCCGACGAGTCCAACGATGTCGACACGAGTACGACCTCGTGGCTTGTAACACCGTACGACTCTGCCAGTGAGGAGTACTTCTTCGCTTGCGACCAACCTATTAGCCCTGCGGCGCACGCGGCGACCGCGCCGAGTAGGTCGGAATCGAAGACGTCCATGACTCTCAACAGGCCGAGCACCACCGCTAAAGCCTCAATCACGACGACGGCAGTCCCAAACTGCCGAGCTCGCCTCTTATTCCACTGAGCCTTCGACGAGTACCAGGCGACTTGATCACCGACTCGATCGCGCCGATACGTACTGCGCCGTACATTCAAGGGCGCACGCCGGAGGTTTTTCATGCTCTCGGTTACGCCGGCGGCCGCGCCGCTCCCGTCTCCAATGTCAAGTGACTTTAGCGACTTGAGTACATCGCGAAGGAGGTCCGTGAATCGTGACGAGGCGCGACTGTCGTCAAGACGGAAGGATTCGCCACCCACGGCGAACTGCCAAGCGGCCGATTTAATGGATTCGGCAGCGGCGCGAGCGTCGTACCACGTCTGCTCCGCGCGGCTGGCCACACCGGTCACCTGGATCACCATCGCAACTAGGAAGAGCAGCAAGGTGATGGCGGGGCCCATGCGGACTTCTGCACTCGCGGGAATTAGCGCCGTCAACGCGGCAAGTGCCAAGGCGCCCAGTTGTGCGGCTGTCGCCCAGTAGAAAAGGCGTTGCTGCTCTGTCGCTTTCTCATCCGCTGCATGCCACAGCGGCGGGTAGTCCAGAGTGGCGGGGACGGGGGCGGTCATGAGGACGCACCTTCGGCTTGTTCGGTCGGCGGTCGCAACTTCCAGGCCATGTCGATCCGGATACTCGGTAGGGCCCGTAATCATTCTAGAACACGAGCACACAATAGCTGCCGCCATGGTTCCGGTAGGGCGGCGCGGGGAAGTTGGCGATCACCAGGTTCTGTAAGGGGTGGTTGGTTCCGCGGACCGTCGACAGCGAATGTGCTCGAGCCGGACTTCGAGGTCGCCGTAGCTCGGGACTAGTCAATCCAGCACATTGAATACCCGTAATATGAACTGCTATCGACGAGAATGGGTGGCCGACAACACGGCTAAGCGCCGGACGTGCCGCCGAATCCCTCGACACCTGGCGACTCTGACGAGAACCAGAGGCAGCGGCGGAAGTCACGATCGTTGCCAACTGCCCCCGCCTGGCCAGACACGAGGCTCGTGTCGAGGGGCACCTCGGCGGAACTCGTCACTGCCACCGCCGGGGGGCGAGCCATTCACACATTCTCGTCCTCGAGCGATCCCGATCCAGTCGCCGTATGGACGTCATCATCACGTACGTCAAGGTAGGGTCTGAAAGCTGGGTGAACCCGATAGCGGAGCGGTCGATCGAGGCGCTGAGCAAGGCGCTGAGCCGCCTTCAACTTCTTACGCGCCTCCGACTCTCCCTCGACGTGGACAAAGCTCCCATCGCGCGTCTCGAGCCCCAGGAAACTGGTTCGGATTAGCCAGTTTCTAACGGCGTCTGCATCTTTCACGGTCGCCAGCGTCCGACGGAGTTCCTCCTCGGTCAGAGTCGACTCTAGCCCGGCAAACTCGAACAGTAAGCCTTCGAGATCAAATCCTTGGGCTTCGCTCTCAACCAGGAGAGCCTCTACGGCGAAGCGAGAGTACAGGCCCTCTGCGTGCGCAAAATCCTGCGCAAGTACTTCACTGTGGCGCCGATTGATGGCAGTTGTAAGCGCAGCGTTCCCGAGAAAGATTATGTCTCGTGGGCGCGGAAGTGCTCGCCACAAAAAGTAATCTCTCGTCGCCTGGCTGTGTACCTCAGCAGCGAACACCTTCGACCAAAGCAGTTCGGCATTCTGAGTGCGGGAGGATTGATTAGCGAGAAAGCGCTCCTCCAAAACGCGGATCAGGAGTTCCTCGTCGTGCCATTGAATCGACTGCGGGTTAATCTTGTCGGGCTCTCGGGCGTGCGCTGCCATGACATCATAGATGTCTGTTCGCAAGAAGGCCGTCAAAGTTAGGTTTACGCTAGGTTGCCCTCCCTTGGACTTGCGCAACTCGCTTTGAAACCGCCCAGAGGTGACGAGAAGCGAGAGTAAGAACTGAGAAAGGGTTCCGAAATCCACGCCGCGCTCCCAGGTCTTATCCAGATTGTCGACCAACACCGCGACACGATCGTATCGATGGAGCGCTCGCTTCAGCGGAGGAAGAATCTGAACGTTCCATTCTACGCGCAGCGACTCGGAAACTGCCATGAGATTGCCAGGCGCGGCAGTCGATGCCTCCATGGCGTGAGCAACAGCGTCATCCAGACGGGAACTGAGGTCGCTGTCGCGGTCAATTGCGAGTCGCTCTACGGTGGCTGCGAGATCGGCGATGCTGTCGTCCCCCCCTAAACCGGCTGGCAGGTCCTCAGCGTGCAGCAAAGCGCGAAGCGCAACCTCGGAGGTGAGTAAGAAACTCCAGAGATTCAGTAGGAAGTAGTCGCGCGTTGACGGGTCCTCAAACCGACCCAACACGGCGAGGAGGCCCGAAAGATCATACGAACTTGGCTTGATCGGAACCACGAGGATGCGACGGTCTGTCCGCAATTCTTCGACAGCCTGCTGCATTGTCGCAGTTTTTCCTGTACCTTTGCGGCCGGTAAATACGGTTGCCCGGCCGGTGAGGACAGCTTCGAATTCATTTGTGTGTACAAAGTAGTTGGTGAGCGAGTCTTCCTCGGACTCTGCGACGAATTGCCCAAATGTTCGGACTGGCAACTCGATATCCAACTTTAGACGTCCAAGCCGTTTGTTGGAGCCCTTGGGTGATGGCAGATTGGCCAGCCAGTTGGAAACATGGTCCGTGAGTTTCGCTGAGGTTGAGTATACGAACATTAGGTCCTTGTAGTCCAGGGGTGGGTGGTAGCCCTCCTCTGCGACCATCAGTAGCGGAAGGTCCAGGCCCCGCACGATTCCCGCAAGGAACGCCAGCCTACCGTTGTAGACCTCTCCCCTTATGCGTGTTGGCTTCATGAAATGAAGGATTGCAGCCGACGACCGATAGATCTCCTCCACATAGTATGACAACTGTGCTAGCCCGAGCTCATCCTGTGCGGCCAGGAGTTTCAGGTCGGTCTTTCGCTCAAGGAGTCGCTCCAGGCGTTCTGCCGAGTTGAATTTGTGTGGAACACCGGGGGCAAAGACCGCGTTCGCCTCTCGGGGTCGAGCGTTGGTGAGAAGTGTCTCGATTAGCGGGGGGGTTATAGTGGTTGCAAGTTCGGCGGTTCTGCGCGCCAGAATGTGCGCGTTTCCTTCGTAATTGATGCGCCCAATAGTGTCAATTATCTGCAAGCCAGACCACGCTCGGGTTGCGTCCTCGTCGGATTCGTCAATCGCAAAGAAGAGCTTCTTTCCGCGCGCTAGAGCGTAGCCTGCCTCGAAGAGTACATTGGGATTGCTAGCGCTGATCTCTGCTACGCAACCATCGCACCTGTCAATCATCTCCAGAACCGAGTCGATAATCAGGCGGCCCTCTATCTGAAGATCCTCCCAGGTGTGCACCTCAATTCCCCCGCGTACACATTCGTCCGCTGCTTCGCGCATCGCCTCAGCTCGCAGATTGGGTACGCTCGCATATGCGAAGAAGAAGGATTGGGGGGTCGTCAGTTGTGCGTCCACAGGGGGAAGCCTGCCATGCCGGGGCGGGTTGTGAGGGTCATCTTCTGATACGTGGTGAGAACGGTCTCCGATGACGGCGCCATCTGCGGACGCGCGTGGGAGCATCCGAACTGTCGGCGCGACGCCCGGCGCCGGTGACGAGGACGGTACGAGTGCTCATGCCACCGACCTTCGCGCGCGCGAGCGGCCGCGGTGCAAGTAGCGCGGTACTCGAATCACCCGCCGCTAGCCTGACGCCATGGAGCGGCCGTGGCCGCTCACCGGCCGGGACGACGAGCTGCGCAGGGTCGCGGCGGCGCTCCGGCCCGGTGCGGCGGGGATCGTGGTGGCGGGCCCGGCGGGGGTCGGCAAGACCCGGCTCGCCCGCGAGGCGCTGGCCGATCCGCGCCACCGCCGACGAACGCCCCTATGGACCCAGGGCACTGCGGCGGCGCGCGCCCTCCCGCTCGGCGCGTTCGCCGGGCTCCTCGACCTCCCGACCGGCGACGCCGCCGCGACCATCGGCCGCGCCCTCGACGCGCTCGCGCAGCACGACTCGCTCGTCCTCGCGGTCGACGACGCCCACCTGCTCGACGAGCACTCCGCGATCGTGCTCCACCGCCTGGTCGTACGACGCCTGGCGCCGGTCGTCGTCACCGTCCGTACGGGCGAGCCCGCCCCCGACACCGTGACCGCCCTGTGGAAGGACGACCACCTCCCGCGCCTCGATCTGACCCCGCTGGACGCAGCCGAGACCACCGGCCTGGTCGCGCGGGTCCTCGGCGGACCGGTCGAGTCCGCCTCCGCGCACCGGCTGTGGAGGTTGACCGAGGGCAGCCCGCTCTTCCTGCGGCACCTGCTGGCCGGTGAGGTGTCGGCGGGCAGGTTCGCCGCGACGTCCGGACTCTGGCGGTGGACCAGCGAGGTGGTGATCTCCCCGGAGCTGACTGACCTCCTCGAGCGCGAGATCGGCGCCCTACCCGCGGGGATCCAGGACGTCGTCGACCTCGTCGCGCTGGCCGAGCCGGTCGCAGTCTCCACACTGGCGGCGCTGACCTCGCCCGCGGACGTCGAGCAGGCCGAAGGGCGCGGCCTCGTACGGACGGACGGGCAGGTCGCCAGGCTCGCGCACCCCCTGTACGGGGAGGTCCGCCGGGCGACGATGGGGACGCTGCGCGCGCGCCGCCTCCGCGGCCAGGTCGCGCAAACGCTCGACGCGTCGCCCGATCCGATCCCGCGCGCCGTCCTCACTCTCGACTCCGACCTGCCGCCGGACCCGGCGCTGTTCCTGCAAGCCGCAGAGGCGGCGACCCGGATGTACGACCTGCCGCTGGCCGAGCGGTTGGCTCGCGAAGCGGCCGCGACCGGTGACCCGCTCGCCCGCCTCGTCCACGCCGGGGCGCTGTCCTGGCTCAGCCGCGGCGACGAGGCCGAAGCGATCCTCACCGACCTCGCGGCAAGCGCGCCGGACAAGGGGACGCGCACCATGGCGCAGCTGCACCGCACAGGCAACCTGCTGTGGACCATGGCGAGTCCCGACAAGGCGCGCGAGGCGCTGGCCGCAGCCGAAGCGACCGGCGCGGCTCCGCTCTACGTCGATGCGATGTCCCTAGCGCTCGCGGCTGCGGTCGGCGAGATCGAGCCGGTCCTCGCGCGCGGTCCCGAGATGCTGCGCGAGGAGCTGCTCGACGACCTGGCCCGCATCCTCGTCGGGTCCGCCGTGTCCGCGGCGGCGGCCGTCACCGGCGACCGCGCGCTGCTCGACGAGGCCGCAGCGGTCGGCGGGCTCACGGCCGACCGCGTGCCCACGGGCATCCCCGGATTCGGGCTGGCCGATCTGCAGGTCCTCGGGCACCGCCTCGCCGGGACGCCCGACGTGGCTGAGGACCAGGCGCGCCGTATGCAGGCGGCCTCGGCGGACCTACCCGGACCCGCGAGGCTGATGGGGCTGGTCGTCGTGGGGCACGCTGGCCTCGCCGCCGGCCGCGTCGGTGACGCGCTGATCGCGTTGCGGGAGGCGTGGGCGGGGCTGGCGGAGTCGGGGCACGAGTTCCGGTTCCGGTGTCGTACGTTGCTGTCCGCCGCACTCGGCCAGGCTGGCCTCGCCGACGAAGCGGCGCCGCTCTGCGCCGAGATCGCCGCCGGGCAGCACCCCGCGTACCAGCTCCTCCTCCCCGACGACCTCCTGGCGCGCGCCTGGGGAGCGGCGGCCGCGGGGGCAACGACCGAGGCGGTCGGTCACGCCGTCGCCGCTGCCGAGCTCGCCCGGGAGGCGGGTGAGCCCGCGTACGAGGCGCTGGCGTGGCAGACCGTGGTCCAGCTCGGCGACGCGACGGGGGCGGCGCCCCGCCTCGCCGCGCTGGCCGGACTCAGTCTCCGGGCGGAGTCGGCATGCGCCCATGCCCAAGCCCTCGCCAAGGGGGACAGCGCGGCGCTGCTCGAGGCCGCCGACGCGTGGGCCCGGCTCGGCGATCTCGTCGCCGCCGGGGACGCGGCGGCCCAGGCCTCCGACCAACATCGCCAGCACGGACGGCAGGGATCTGCCCTCAGCGCCGCCGCCCTCGCCGAAAAGCTGGCCGCCCGCTCCGGCGCCCGTACCCCTGCCCTCGCGATCGCCGGCCGCCCCCTCCCGCTCAGCGCACGCGAGCGCGAGATCGCCGCGCTGGCTGCCCGCGGCCTGTCGAACAAGGAGATCGCCGAGCGGCTGACCCTGTCCGTACGGACGGTGGAGGGTCACCTCTATCGCGCCGGGCAGAAGCTCGGCGTCTCGGACCGGGCAGCGATGGCCGACATCCTCGGAGACGAGTAGCCGGCTACTCGCTCCGCTGGCGCTGCCCAGCCCGACGCTGGGGGTACGGAACCGGAGGAGGGGTCATGAGTACGGTGCACATCCCGCCCGGAGAGGGGCGGCACTTTCCGATGATCGACGGCGACCACGTCGCGAAGGTCGGCATCCAGGACGACAGCGGAGCTTTTGAGGTGTTCGAGGTCGTCGCCCCCGCCGCACCGATGGCGCCGCCGCACGTCTCGCCGTGGACGGGCGTGCTGTTCCTGCTCGAGGGGCGTGTCAGCGCGATGGTCGACGGCACCTCGTACGAGGTGGAGCCTGGCGGCGTGGTCGTCTTCCCGGCGGGGACGCCGAGCACGTTCGGTGTGGTCGGGGAGTCCGCTCGGTTCGTGGCGATCACGTCGGGTGACGGGGCGGGGAAGTTCTTCGCGGACTTCTCGCAGTCGGTGCCGGCGGGCCAGCCGGTGGAGGAGTCGATGGCGGCGATCATGTCCGTCACCCAGCGGCACGGCGTGGCGTTGGCGGAGCCCCAGCGCTAAGGCCGGGGGATGCCGCGCTTGGCTGCGGCGAGGTTGGCGGCCAGCTCCTCGCGGGTCTGGTGGGCGTGCGCGTTCCACGCCGGCTGGCCGGGCCCGCTCCGCCACGACTCGCGCAGCGGGCTGTTGTCGACAGTGTCGAAGCCGAACTCGTCGTACAACCGCGTCACCACCTCGACCGCCTCGGGGAAGTCGCTCGAGACCGACAGCGCGTGCCGCCGCGGGGTGCCGGGCGGGCTGGCCGAGAGGAAGAGCCGCGGTGCCTGGATGTGCGTGAAGGCCTTGGCCACCTTCGAACGCGGGAGGTGCTCCTGGCGGAGCTCGTGCTCGGTCTTCTCGCCGGAGTCGACCAT
Source organism: Mumia sp. zg.B21 (assembly GCF_019550855.1). Classification (NCBI taxonomy): domain Bacteria; kingdom Bacillati; phylum Actinomycetota; class Actinomycetes; order Propionibacteriales; family Nocardioidaceae; genus Mumia; species Mumia sp. zg.B21. The sequence continues at coordinate 411,076 of NZ_JAHWCJ010000002.1, forward strand.
CGGGAAGTGCCCGTCGCGCCACGCCATGTAGTTGTTCGTGTCGAGCACCACCTTGCCGGCGAGCTCGTCGACCGGCAGGGTGTTCGTCAGGCTGAGCGGCGCTGCGACGATGACGATGTCGCCCGCAGCCGCTGCGTCCGAGGCGGTCGCGGCACGAGCCCCCGGGCCGAGGTCCTCGATCAGGTCCGTCAGCGTCTCGGGTGCTCGTGAGTTGGCGATGACGACGCCGTACCCGCTCGTGAGGGCCGCCCGGGCGAGCTGGCCGCCGACCTCACCGGCGCCGATGATGCCGATGGTCTTGATGGCTGCCGTCATCAGCGACCGTCCGGCCGCGCGACAGCGCGTTCGAGCATCTGCAGGACGGCGTCCTTCGTACGCCCGAACTCGTCGTCGCCGATGCCGGACTTGTGGAGGAACTCGATGCCCTGCATGACGGCGATGAGCGCTCGGGCGGTCTGCTCCGGGTCGAGATCGCGGTCGACCTCGCCGCGCTCCTGCGCCTCGGTGGTCTGTTGTGTGAAGAGTGCGAGTGTCCGGGTGTACGCAGCGCAGGCGCGGGCGCGTACCTCGTCGTCCTGGGCGCTCAGGGTCGCAGCACTGTTGGCCATCAGGCACCCCTGCTCCGGCAGATCGAGACGGCCCCCGTCCTCGAAGGTGACCGCCGCCTTGAGTCCGTGCCAGGGGCTGGGATCAGCGGTCACGGCGGACTCGAGCCCGGTCGCCTGGCGGGCGCCGTACTCGTCGAGGATCCGCAGGAACAGGTCGTGCTTGCTGCCGAACGCTCCGTACAGGCTTTGCGTCCCCAACCCGGTCGCCTCGGTCAGGTCCTGCACGGACGTCGCGGTGAAGCCGTCGCGCCAGAACGCGTCCCTCGCGGCGGTCAGAGCCTCGTGCTCGTCGAACTTCCTGGGCCTTGCCATGCCGCGAGGCTAGCGGTTCTTGAGTGACCACTCAAATTTGACATTCGTGCTGGGTGCCTGGTTTCTTGATCATCCACTCAATAACCGGAAGGACCCCCCTGTGACGCCACGACCGCTTGAGGGCAGAACCGCGCTGGTGACCGGAGGATCGCGAGGTGTGGGCGCCGGGATCGTGGCGCGCCTCGCGGCCGACGGCGCCCAGGTGGCGTTCACGTACGCGAGCTCGAAGGAGCGCGCCGAGGCGGTCGTCGACGCCGCGGTCGAAGCCGGCGGCACCGCTCTCGCGATCCGTGCCGACAGCCTGCACGAGCAGGACGTCGTGTCCGCCGTCGCACAGACCATCGATCGCTTCGGTGGCGTCGACATCCTGGTCAACAACGCCGCGGTCGGCAGCTTCGGCCCGATCACGGATCTGGCGATGGCCGACATCGACGCGATGCTCACCATCAACGTCCGGTCCGCGGTCGTCGCCATCCGTGAGTCGCTCGCGCACATGGGCAGCGGCGGGCGCATCATCAACGTCGGCAGCATCAACGCCGACCGCACGCCGTTCCCGGGCCAGTCGGTCTACGCCCTCACGAAGGGCGCGATGGCGAGCCTGACGCGCGGCCTCGCCCGCGAGCTCGCGCCCCGCGCCATCACGATCAACAACCTTCAGCCCGGCCCGATCGACACCGACGCCAACCCGGCAGATGGTCCCCTCGCGGGGAGCATGCTCGAGGTCATGGCGAGCGACCGGTTCGGTACGGCGGCCGAAGTCGGCGCGTTCGTGTCGTACCTCGCCGGCCCTGAGGCCGCCTTCATCACCGGTGCCAGCCTCGACATCGACGGCGGATTCGCCGCGTGATGGGTGGGGAGCTCGGGTCGGATCATGACGTCTGCACCATCAGGCGATGGACTGGCAGTCAACGCGATGTCGCCGCCTCGTCCGGCAGCGCGTCACGTCAGATGCCGACCTTGTCGGCGGCGTACTCGGCCTGTGCTTTTGTGAAGGCGTCGCCGCTCGGCGCCGTGAGCTGATCGATCAAGCTCTCGCGGTCGAGGCCGCCCTGCTCCATGTATCCCTCCGCGGCCTGGACTGCCTCGGCGTTCCAGTCGGCATCGACGTGGTCCACCGCGTACATCGCGTCCGCCTCGCTGAAGCTGTCGCCCTTCAATGTGGCGAGGTGGCGGATGAGTCCGGTCCTGGAGACGGCTGTCAGGGCGAGATAGTCCTCGGCGGCGTCGATCGCCTCCCGCTGCCCCGGCGTGAGGGAAGGGCTCGCCGTGGCATCCGATCTGGTGGTCTCCGGTGACGCCGTGGGTGACGCAGTCGCGGCGGTCTCGGCGTCCTCCTTCTTCTGCTCCTCTTCGTCGCCGCCGATGACGGCGAGCCAGACGACGAGGACGATCACGACAAGCAGAAGCGCGAAGAGGAATCGCTTCTTCTTGTACCAGGGACGCTGATCCGGTGACGAGGTGTCCGACACGTACCCTCCTGCGGTGGCCTCTGCGCAACGTAAGCGAGATGCGGACAAACCGCGACACGCGGTGCAGGGGTTGCGCACGGTGGACGTGCTCGTCGGCAAGCGACGGATCGCTCGGGCCGCGCCTACAGCGAGATCCAGGGTGCGAAGAGCTGAACCGGGCCGTCGTCGGCGAAGTTGGCGCGCAGGTCGGGGCTGGGGTCCCCGAGCAGCTCACCGTGCACCGAGCCGGTCGCGATCACCGGCTCCATGAGGTGGGCGAGATTCCGCCCGTGCGCGATCAGCGCGTCGGAGTCGCGGTAGCGCTCGATCACGATCGCCTCGGTCTCGTCGGCGTTGAAGGAGACGCTGTACTCGAGGGTGCCCGGCTCCTTGGCCCGGACGATCTCCATCGCCTGCTCCGACAGGCGCTTGAACTCCTCGACGTCGCCGTCGCGGAAGTCGAACCGCGCGATGCCGATCAGTTCACTCATCTGCTTCATCCCTTCGTTGCGGGTGCGTTCATGGGGAGAACGAAGCCGAGGGCGGATTCTCGACATCACGCTCCTCTACTGTGAAGCGATGCGCGTGTTGTTCGTCCACGGTGCGGGCGGCTACCTGGAGGACCAGGTCATGGCCGACGGGCTGAGCGACGCCCTCGATGCCTCCGTGGACTACCCTCAGGTTCCTGACGAAGACATGTCGGTCGAGGCATGGGCCGGCCCGGTGCGTGAGCGGCTGGCAGCTCTCGGCCCCGACGACATCGTCGTCGGTCACTCGTTCGGCGCGACCATCCTGCAGTGGGTGCTGCCGGAGCGCGGATGGGCGCCGCGGAGGGCGCTGCTGCTCGCGATGCCGGACTGGAGCCCGGACGGCTGGGACGTCGCCCAGTACGTGTACGACGGGGCGGAGCCGGACATGGACGCCTCGCTGCACCACTGCCGCGACGACGAGGTCGTGCCGTTCGAGCACCTGGCGCTGGGCGCCGTACGGATGCCGTCGGCGCGCGTGGTGGAGCACCCCGCAGGCGGGCACCAGTTCGAGGGACTAGCCCAGGCGATCGCTGCGGAGGCGCGCGGCGCCTAGCTCCGCAGCACCTTCTCCATCGCCTTGCCCTTGGCGAGCTCGTCGACGAGCTTGTCGAGGTAGCGGATCTTCTGCATCAGGGGATCCTCGATGTCCTGGACCCGTACCCCGCAGACCACGCCGGTGATCTCGGAGACGTGCGGGTTCAGCTGCGCGCCGGCGAAGAAGTCCTCGAAGGTCGTCTCCTTCGCCAGGTGGTTGCTCAGCGCAGCCTCGTCGAAGCCGGTCAACCACTCGATCACCTGGTCGAGCTCAGCTTTCGTACGGCCCTTCTTCTCGACCTTCGCCACGTAGTGGGGATAGACCGACGCGACGCTGATGGTGAAGACGCGGCTCATCCTCGTGAGGATAGTCCCGTCGGCGGGCCCGGTCACGGCAGTCGCGCCGCCGGCGTACGCAGAAAGGCCTCGACCCGGTCGAACGCGCCGACCCACACCTCGCTGGTGAAGAAGTCGCGAACCTCCGGCACGGGGAACCCGCTCTGCACGACGGTCATCAACGTGCCGTCGCCATCGGCCTCGAACGTCACCTCGACGTGCGTGGTCATCTCCGCGCCCGACGGGTCCGAGCCGGTCGAGTCGGTGACCAGCCGGTGCGGGCGGTCGATCTCGACGAAGGTCTGCACCTCGCGGAACAGCTGGTCGCGGCTCGGCCCCCACACCGCGGTCTGCGTGCCGCCGACGCGGAGGTCGACGTCGATCTCGACGATGCCGGGCTCGTCGTCGAGGATGCTGAACCACGTCTTCTGCTTCTCGGCGTCGGTGTAGGCGTCGAACGCCTCGTCCGGCGTCGCAGGCAGCCAGCGCGACAGCCTCAGTGCCAGGTCCTCAGTGGTACTCTCGTTCTCGGTCATGCCTCGTCCTCCTTGGTGTCGCGTTTGTCGAGGCCCAACGTGAAGTAGGCCTCCATGCCGTCGAGGCGGCGTTCCCACAGCCGTTGGTAGAACCCGATCCAGGCCATCGCGTCCTCCAGCCGCTCCTCGCCGAGCCGGCACACCCGCGTACGGCCGACCTTCGCGGTGGTGACGAGCCGCGCGTCCTCGAGAACGCGGACGTGCTTGGCCATCCCGGTCACCGTCATCCCGAACGGAGCGGCCAGCTCACTCACGGCGGCCGGGCCCTCGGCGAGCCGCACGAGGACCTTCCGTCGTGTCGGATCGGCCACCGCCGCGAAGGCCTTGTCGAGCGATTGCTGAACCATAAGGTTCACCGTATGACAGTGAACCGAAAGGTGCAATGTCTCAGTCGATAAAGACCCCTTGTGCGCGCACTATTCAGCGTTACTATGTACCAGTAGTCAGCAACGCTGAGTAGCGAGAGGAGGTGACCTCCATGGGCAAGCAGATGACCGAGATGCTCAAGGGCACGTTGGAGGGGATCGTCCTCGCGATCCTCACCCGACGACCCGCGTACGGGTACGAGATCACAGCGTGGCTGCGTGACCAGGGCTTCACGGAGATCGCCGAGGGCACGGTCTACGCACTGCTCGTACGGATCGAGCAGCGCGGCCTCGTGGACGTGGAGAAGGTCCCGTCCGAGAAGGGGCCGCCACGCAAGGTCTACTCCCTGAACGCCCAGGGCCAGGCACACCTCGACGAGTTCTGGAAGACGTGGGGCTTCCTCGTCGAGCGCATCGAACAGCTCCACCACGCACAGACAGACAACGCAGAAGGAGAAGGCTGAGATGGCCGCCAAGTGGATAGAGACCGTGATCGGGTCGCTCGAGCAGAAGAAGCAGTTCCGGCGCTACCGGGCCCGCATCGGGGCCCTCCCCGAGCCGTACGAGACGGCCGCGAAGGCGCTCGAGCGCTACCTCATGTACTGCTCCGGGATCACCGACGGCGAGACCTTCATGAGGATGTTCGACGACTTCGCCGACCTGTGGGAGCGAGCCGCCGCCGACGAGACCCCGGTGCGCGCGATCGTCGGCGACGACCCGGTCGAGTTCGCCGAGACCTTCGCCGCGGCCTACTCGGGCAAGCACTGGATCGACAAGGAGCGCGCCCGCCTCATCAAGGCGATCGACGAGGCGGCGGACGCGTGACCACCACACAGACCCCCGCGATCCAGCTGCGTGGCCTGGAGAAGGCGTACGGCGAGGTTCAGGTCCTGCGCGGCGTCGACCTCGACGTGGCGCCGGGCAGCATCGTCGCCCTGCTCGGCTCCAACGGCGCCGGCAAGACCACGGTCATCCGGATCCTGGCGACGCTGCTCAGGGCCGATGCGGGGGCGGCGACGGTCAACGGCTTCGACGTCGCGACGCAGCCCGCGCAGGTACGGGAGTCGTTCAGCCTCACGGGCCAGTTCGCCGCGGTCGACGAGATCCTCAGCGGCCGGGAGAATCTGGTCCTGGTCGCCAAGCTCCGCCACCTCGCGGCCCCGGGCGCGATCGCGGACGACCTGCTTGCCCGCTTCTCCCTCACCGACGCCGGTGGTCGCAAGGCGTCGACGTACTCCGGAGGCATGCGGCGCCGCCTCGACATCGCGATGAGCCTGATCGGTGACCCGCCGGTGATCTTCCTGGACGAACCCACCACCGGGCTCGACCCGCAGGCACGCCTCGAGGTCTGGGACACCGTCAAGGAGCTCGCCGGTCAGGGGACAACCGTGCTGCTCACCACCCAGTATCTCGGCGAGGCCGAGCAGCTCGCCGACCGGATCGCGATCCTCCACGAGGGTCGCATCATCGCCGACGGCACCCTCGCCGAGCTCAAGCGGCTGCTGCCGCCTGCCGAGGTCGAGTACGTCGAGAAGCAGCCGACCCTCGAGCAGATCTTCCTCTCCATCGTCGGAGCCGACCGCAAGGAGTCCAGATGACCACGCACTTCCTGCCCGACACCACCACGCTGACCGGACGGTCGCTGCGCCACATCTCCCGCAGCCCCGACACGATCATCACCACGGTCGTCACCCCGATCGCGATGATGCTGCTGTTCGTCTACGTGTTCGGGGGTGCGATCGACACCGGTCAGGACACCGGCTCGTACGTGAACTACCTGCTGCCCGGCATCCTGCTCATGACGATCGCCTCCGGCATCGCCTACACCGCCTACCGGCTCTTCACCGACCAGCAGGCCGGCATCTTCGAGCGCTTCCAGTCGATGCCGATCGCCCGATCGTCCGTGCTGTGGGCGCACGTGCTGACCTCGCTCGTCGCCACCCTGGTCTCCGTCGTGGTCGTCATCGCGGTCGCGTTCGTCATGGGATTCAGGACGAGCGCCACCGTGCTCGACTGGCTCGCGGTCTTCGGCATCCTCGCCCTGTTCACCCTCGCCCTGACCTGGCTGGCGGTGCTCCCGGGCCTGACCGCAAAGACGATCGACGGCGCGAGCGGATTCTCGTACCCGCTGATCTTCCTGCCGTTCATCAGCTCGGCGTTCGTCCCGACCGACAGCATGCCCGCCCCGGTGCGGTGGTTCGCCGAGAACCAGCCCGTCACGCCGATCGTCAACTCGATCCGCGCGCTGTTCGCCGAGCAGCCCGTCGGCAACGACCTCTGGGTCGCCCTGGCCTGGTGCCTCGGCATCCTCGTCGTCGCGTACGTCCTCGCCATGGGCGCCTACCACCGCAAGATCGCCACGGCATAAAGCGCGTGCTGCGCCCGAGAGGCGCGTGGCACCCTCGGAGGCAGAGTGCCTGGTCGAGCCGAGGAGCCGCGCGTGATCGAGACCGCCGCCGCTGTCGGCATCGCGCTCGTCGCCCTCGGGATGGTGCTCACACCCGGGCCCAACATGGTCTACCTCGTCTCCCGCAGCATCAGTCAAGGCCCGCTCGCCGGCCTCGTGTCGCTCCTCGGCACGATGGTCGGCTTCGGGGTCTACATGGTGATGGCCAACGTCGGTCTCGCCGCGGTCTTCGTCGTGGTGCCGTGGCTGTACGTGGCGCTCAAGATCGCCGGCGCCGCCTACCTCTTCTGGCTCGCCTGGAAGACCCTCCGGCCCGGCGGCCTCTCCGCGTTCGAGGCACGCGACCTCCCGCGCGACTCCCATCGGCGGCTGTTCACGATGGGTCTCACGACCAACCTGCTCAACCCCAAGGCCGCGATCATGTACGTCTCGCTGATCCCGCAGTTCGTCGACCTCTCGCGCGGCGACGTGGTGCTGCAAGGGTTCGTGCTCGGCAGCATCCAGATCACCGTCAGCGCCGTGGTCAACGCGACGCTGATCATCGTGGCCGGCGGGATCGCCGCGTTCCTCGCGAGTCGGCCGTCGTGGATGGCGTGGCAGCGCCGGATCAGCGGCAGCCTCCTCGGCATGGTCGGCGTCAAGCTCGCCGTGGACGCGCCCAAGCCCGCGTGACTCGCCGACCCGTAGGCGGCTAATCACATCGCGTATGACACCGTGGCGTCCTAACGTTGGGTTCGAGCGCGCGAGATCGTAGGGGGCCTGAGTGGACGAGTCGACCCGCGACCCGGCGCGTTCTGACGTCCTCGACGAGGGCTTGCTGGACGACGGCGTGCTGGACGAGAACGGCATGCCCGAGAGCGCTGTGCCCGACAACAACCCGCTGACCTCGAGACGCGGGCGCATCGCCGCGATGGTCGTCTTCGTCGGCGGGTTCGGGCTGTGGCTCGCCTTCATCGGCCTGCCTACCGACGTCGTCCAGATCGTCGCGTGGCTGTGGGTCCTCACGATCGCGTGGAACTTCGGCGCCGGCTGGCGTACGCACATGCAGTTCCTCCGCGACTGGTGGGGACCGGTCGCGTTCCTGCTCGTCTATCTCTACAGCCGCGGGCTCGCCGACGAGCTGATCCCGTTGCCCGTGCACGTCACCGAGCCGATCGTCTTCGACGAGTGGCTCGGCGGAGGCACTACCCCGACCCGCCACCTGCAGGACTGGCTCTGCGAGCAGCCGTGCTCGCTGGACTCTCCGCCGCAGTGGTACGACGTGGTCTTCACCACCGTCTACTTCACGCACTTCATCGCGGGTCTCTCGATCGCCGTCGTCCTTTGGCTGATGACCCGGACCGAGTGGGTGCGCTGGATGCGTCGCTATCTCGCGATCAGCTTCGGCGCGCTCGTGATCTACATCCTCTATCCGATGGCCCCGCCGTGGATGGCCTCGCAGGACGGCTACCTCGCCGACGAGGTCGTACGCCTCACCGGCCGCGGCTGGTCTGACATGGGCCTCGGCGGGTTCCACCTGGTCCTCGCCAACGTCGGCAACCCCGTCGCGGCGATGCCGTCGCTGCACGCGGGGCTCGCGGCGCTGATCGCGTTCTACGGGGTCCAGCGCCTGCGGACGAGCTGGCGTTGGGTGCTGCTGCTCTATCCGCTCGTGATGTCGTTCACTCTCGTCTACTACGCCGAGCACTACGTGATCGACATCATCGGCGGCTTCGCTCTCGCCCTCGCGGTCATGATCGGCTGCGACGCCTGGGAGCGCCGGCGCGGCGAACGCACGCGCTACAGCAGCGTCAAGGGGCCGAGCTCCACCTCGGCTGGCTCCACCTCGGCGGGCTCCACCTCGGCGGGCTCGGCCTAGCCCGTCCCGCGGGCCTCGGACAGGGCCCGCTCCTCCTCCGGCGTCAGCGTCTGCTCGCTGCTCCAGCCGGCGACGCTCTTGGCGTACGTCCGGGTCTCGTTGCGCCCGTGGATCGAGGTCAGGACGACGCCGCCGCCGGAGTCGTCGGCCAGCGCCAGCGACCACGACAGCGCGCCGCCGGTGTCGCCGAACGCGTCGTAGCGGACGACCGCCATGTGCCGGAACGTGTGCCGCTGGACGTCGGCCAGCGCGGCGACCTCCCGCCGCAGCGCTGCGGTGTCTCGCGGCAGGTGGTCGACCGGCCGAGTGTCGGGTCGCGCCTTGCGGGCACTCGCGGTGACGAGGCCCAGAGCGAGGGCCGCGACCACCAGGGCGAGGAGCGAGACTGCGAGGGCCACGGGGTCCAGCCTAAGGTGAACGGATGGATGCCGAAGTCAACCCGCCGGGCGTGGTGAACGAGGTCGGACGCCTTCGCACGGTGATGCTCCACCGGCCAGGTCCCGAGCTCAAGCGGCTCACCCCGCGCAACAACGACTCCCTGCTCTTCGACGGGCTGCCCTGGGTGGGGCGCGCGCAGGAGGAGCACGACGCGTTCGCGGGAGCCCTGGAGTCGCACGGGGTCGAGGTCCTCTATCTGCGTGACCTCCTCGTGGAGACGCTGGAGAACCCCGCCGCCCGCGCGACCGCGATCTCCGACGTCACCGCTGACCTGCGGCTCGGCGACTCGGTGGCGGAGTACCTCGTCGGAGCGCTCACGACGTACGACCCCGAGCACCTCGCCGCGATCCTCACCGCGGGCCTGCGCAACGACGAGCTCGACGGCATCCGCAGCGTCGTCACCGTGCTGCTGCAGCCCGAGGACTTCCTCATCGACCCGCTCCCCAACCTCCTCTTCACCCGCGACTCGTCGGTGTGGCTGCGCGACGAGGTCGCGCTGACGAGCTTTGCGATGCCCGCGCGCTCCCGCGAGTCGCACCTGACGCAGATCGTGTACGAGCACCACCCGCGGTTCGCCCACGTTCCCCGCGTCCACGGGCCGCGTCTCGAGCATCTTGAGGGCGGTGACGTGCTGCTGCTCGGAGACGGCGTGATCGCGGTCGGAGTCGGAGAGCGTACGACGCCGGCCGGGTTCGAGCGGCTGGCGCGGCAGTGCTTCGCGCACGACCTCGCGACCACCGTGCTCGCGGTGCCCATCGCGCAGGACCGCGCCACGATGCACCTCGACACGGTCGTGACGATGGTCGACGTCGACGCGGTGGTCATGTATCCGGCGGTCGCCGACACGCTCCGCGCCTACCCGGTCACCGAGGGCTCCGGGACCGCGCTGTCGATCGACGAGCCGGCTCCGTTCCTCGAGGCGGCCGCGAAGGCGTTGCAGATCGACCGGCTGCGCGTCATCGACACCGGGCTCGACGCCGTCACCGCCGAGCGTGAGCAGTGGGACGACGGCAACAACACGCTCGCGATCGCGCCGCGGCTCGCCGTGGCGTACGAGCGCAACATCGAGACCAACGCGCGGCTCGAGTCGGCGGGCATCGAGGTGATCCGGATCCAGGGCTCGGAGCTCGGCACCGGGCGCGGCGGTCCCCGCTGCATGTCGTGCCCGATCGCGCGCGACCCGGTGGTGCCCGGCGTTTGAGGTGCTCGCACCGGAAGTCCGACGATCCCACCTCGTATTCGGGGTGGGATCGTGGCGTCTGAGGTGTGAGCACCCGAAACGCCGCCCGGCCGGAATGAACCCGTACGGCCTGTGGTTGGTTGCATAGCAGGACTGGTCGCACCCACGCGGCCGCCGTGACAGGGGGCCAGGGTGATCTCGACCGCGCGTCGTACGCACTATCGCGTCACGCTCGCGGTGCTGTGCGTCGGAGTCGCGTCGTTCGCCCTGGTCCAGTCGCTCACGATCCCGGTGCTACCGCGCATCCAGGAGGAGCTCGGGACCAACGCGACGACCGTGACCTGGGTCGTCACTGCCTACCTCGTCTCCGCCTCGGTCTTCACGCCGCTGGCCGGCCGACTCGGTGACGCGACGGGCAAGGAGCGCGTGCTGGTGTACGCGCTCGGGTTGCTCGCGGTCGGGTCCGTGGTCGCCGCGCTCGCCCCGAACGTCGGCGTGATGATCGCGGCGCGGGTCATCCAGGGCGTCGGCGGCGGCGTCGTACCCCTGGCGTTCGGGATCATCCGCGACGAGTTCCCCGAGCCCAAGATCTCCGGCGCGATCAGCTTCACGTCGGCCCTGATGGGAGCGGGCGGCGGTTTCGGCACGGTGGTGGCGGGGCCGATGGTGGACGGGCTGGGCTACGTGTGGCTGTTCTGGCTGCCGGCGATCGTCACCGGCGCCGCGGCCGTCGCGGCGTGGGTCCTCGTCCCCGCGTCCCCCGTACGCACGCCGGGCCGCATCCCGTTGCTCCCGACGCTGCTCTTCGCCGGGTGGCTGACGGCGCTGCTGATCGGCATCAGCGAGGGGTCGCGCGTCGGGTGGGGTGCGCCGCTGGTCGTCGGCCTCCTCGTCGCGGCGGTCGTCCTGCTCCTCGGATGGGTGTACGTCGAGCAGCGGGCCGCCGTACCGTTCATCGACCTGCGCATGATGCGCCTCCCCGCGGTGTGGACCGCCAACCTCGTCGCGTTCCTGATGGGCGTCGGCATGTATGCGTCGTTCGCGTTCACGCCACGGTTGCTGCAGACCGACCCGAGCGTCGCCGGCTACGGGTTCGGCGCGTCCATCACCCAGTCGGGCCTGCTGATGCTGCCCTCGGCGGTCGGCACGTTCGTGATGGGACTCGTCACCGCGCCGCTCACCCGCATCCGTGGCCCCAAGCCGGTCGTGGTGATCGGCTGCCTCCTGAGCGCGATCGGGCTCGGGGCGATGGGCCTCGTCCATCACGAGCCGTGGCAGACGGCGATCGCCAGCGGCCTGTTCGGGATCGGCCTCGGCGCCGTCTTCGCCTGCCTGGCGAGCCTCGTCGTCGCCGCAGTGCCGCCGGAGCAGACCGGCGTGGCGAGCGGCATGAACGCCAACATCCGTACGATCGGCGGCGCGGTCGGCTCGGCGGTGATGGCGACGATCGTGACGGGCCAGCTCGGACGCGGCGGGGAGCCGCGAGAATCGTCGTACGTCGCGGGGTTCCTGTTCTTGTCGGCGGCGCTGCTGGTCGCGGCGCTGGTCGCGCTGCTGATCCCGAAGATGAGTCCGCGCGAGCTGGAGGGCGGGCTCGACGTCGACCGCGAGCCGGAACCCGCGCTCGCCGACTGACTCCCTGCCCGCTCCGTCCCCGATTTGTGCACCTCCTCAAGGAATCGGGCCGGGGATTCCTCGACGAAGTGCACAAATCGGGGACGGGAGGGACGGGCCGGGGCCGGGCGGGTCAGATGTTGGAGCCGTCCGGGGGCGAGGCAGGGGTGCCGGGATCGCCCGTGGGAGCTCCCGCACCGGCGTCCGGGCAGTCCAGGTCGAGCGTGAACGCCGTCATCGACAGCGACCCGTACGTGTAGCCGTCGACGAGCACGTCCGCTCCACGGCCTGACTGGTCGGCCATCCCGGCGAGATAGAGCAACGGCAGGAAGTGGTCCGGCGTGGGCACCGCGTGCCGGTAGTCGGCGTGCGCGTCCATCGTCGCGATGTTGGTCGGGTCCTCGGCCATCAGCTCCCTGGCCGACTCGTCGAAGCGGTGCGCCCAGTCGTACCCCTCGTCCGCGAGTCCCCAGTCCATCCCGCCGAGGTTGTGGACGACGTTGCCGCTGCCGAGGACGAGCACTCCGTCGGCGCGCAGGGCGTTGAGCTTCTGGCCCAGGTCGAGGTGGTAGTCGAGGCCCTTGTCGGCGTTGATGCTCAGCTGGACGACCGGGATGTCGGCGTCGGGGAAGACGTGGGTCAGGACCGACCAGGTGCCGTGGTCGATGCCCCAGGAGTCCTGGTCCTCGCCGCACCACGTCGGGTGCACGGCGTCGGAGACCTCCTCGTACAGCTCGGGCATCCCGGGCGCCGGATACTGCACCTCGAACAGCTCGCGTGGGAAGCCGTAGAAGTCGTGGATCGTCCTCGGGGCGCGCATCGCGGTGACCGCCGTGGCGTTGATGTACCAGTGCGCCGACACGACGAGGATCGCGCGCGGCTTCGGCAGAGACTCGCCCAGCGCACGCCATGCCTCGGTGTAGCGGTTGCGCTCGAGCGCGTTCATCGGGTTGCCGTGGCCGATGAACGCGGCGGGCATGAGGGAGGGGGCTGCGAGGTCGGCCATGTCGTCATTGTCGCCCAAGGCCCCGGAGCGCGGAGGTAGTTGACACTTCATCTACCATGGGGAGATGAAGAACGTCGGCTTCCTCTCCTTCGGCCACTGGCAGGCCGTCCCGGGCTCGCAGGTCCGTACGGCACAGGACGCGCTGCTCCAGACGATCGATCTCGCCGTCGAGGTCGAAAAGCTCGGTCTCGACGGAGCGTACGTGCGTGTGCACCACTTCGCGCGCCAGCTCGCGTCGCCGTTCCCCCTGCTGGCCGCGATCGCAGCGCGCACGGCGCGGATCGAGATCGGGACCGGCGTGATCGACATGCGCTACGAGAACCCCTTCGCGATGGCGGAGCAGGCGGCCGCCGCCGACCTGATCAGCGCGGGCCGGCTCCAGCTCGGCATCAGCCGCGGATCACCGGAGAACGCGCAGCGCGGGTACGAGTCGTTCGGGTTCGTGCCGCCGGAGGGTGGGACCGACGCCGACATGGCGCGGACGCATGCCGAGATCTTCCTCGCCGCGATCAGGGGTGCGGGCGTGGCGCTGTCCGACCCCGCGATGACCGGCCAGCAGGTGCCGCTCTCGATCCAGCCGCAGTCCGACGGGCTCCGCGACCGCATCTGGTGGGGCTCGGGGACCCGGGCGACCGGCGAGTGGGTCGCGAAGCAGGGGATGAACCTCATGTCGTCCACGCTGCTGACCGAGGACACCGGCGTGCCGTTCGACCAGCTCCAGGCCGAGCAGATCGCCCGCTATCGCGACACGTGGGCTGAGCAGGGCTGGGAGCGCGAGCCGCGGGTCTCCGTCAGCCGCAGCATCGTGCCGCTGCTCGACGACACCGACCGCGCCTACTTCGGCGAGCGCTCGGACGCAGACCAGGTCGGGGTCATCGACGGGCTGGTGTCGCGGTTCGGGAAGTCGTACGTCGGTGAGCCCGCCGCGCTGGCGGAGGAGCTCGCCGCGGACGCCGCGGTACGGGATGCCGACACGCTGCTGATCACGGTGCCGAACATGCTCGGCGTCGCCTACAACGTCGAGCACCTCGCCGCCCTGACCGAGGAGGTCCTGCCGGCGATCGGCTGGTCGCCCCGGTCGGCCTGACGCCGCTCACCCCACCCGGGGCGGTTGCACGAGCAGCGCTGCGACCCGCGCGGCCAGCAGCCGCGCGACGACGACGGTGACGGCGATCCCGAGCGCGGTCCCCGCGGCGACGTCGGCGATGTCGTGGACCCCGACGACGACCCGTCCGACCGCCACGACGACGGCGACAGGCACCGCGTACCGCCACCACTGCGGTGCCACCAGCACCACCGCCGTCGCGAGGGCGGCGGCGATCGTCGCGTGGTTGCTCGGCCACGCCCAGTCGCCTTCCGCGGGGCAGGTCGCGAGCACGTCGACAGCGCGGCACGGCCGCTCGTCACGGACGAGGACCTTCAGCACCTCGCTGGCGCCGTACGCCAGCACGACGCCGGCTCCGGCCGCGAGCCCGATGGCGAGCGTGCGAGGCCCACGCCCGTACGAGGCGGCCACCAGGACCAGCGCGAGCACGACGAGCCCGATGTCGGGGAGCAGCTCCACCGCTGTCGCGAGCGGGGAGGGGAGGCCGGTGGCGGCCTCGGCGATCAGGCGTGAGAGCGGGTCGGAGATCAGCACTCCGTGACCGTACGGCGGCGCGCGCCGTGACCCGTCAGCCCTCGGGCCTGTGCTGCGGGCGGCGGGTCAGACCCCAGTCGTACGCGCCCCGGACAGCACGACGCCCCGCACCCTGCGTGAGGGTACGGGGCGCCGCGCCAGAGCTTAGGCCTCGAGGCGGGCCTTCAGACCGTCGAGCTCGGTCCAGAGCACGGCCGGCAGCTTGTCGCCGAACGTCTCGAACCACTCGTTGATCTGCGGGATCTCGGTCTTCCACTCGTCGGCGTCGACGGCGAGGGCCTTCGCAAGCTGCTCCTCGGTGACGTCGAGCCCGTCGGTGTCGAGGGCGCCGGGCGCCGGCACGAGACCGATCGGGGTCTCGACAGCGTCGACGTTGCCCTCGATGCGATCGACGACGTACTTGAGGACGCGGCTGTTCTCGCCGAAGCCCGGCCACAGGAACGAGCCGTCGTCGTCACGACGGAACCAGTTGACGTAGAAGATCTTGGGGAACTTCGACTCGTCGTTGTTCTTGGCCATCGAGATCCAGTGGCTGAAGTAGTCACCGGCGTCGTAGCCGATGAACGGCAGCATCGCCATCGGGTCGCGACGGACGACGCCGACCGCACCGGTCGCCGCGGCCGTGGTCTCCGAGGAGAGCGTGGCGCCCATGAACGTGCCGTGGGTCCAGTCGCGGGCCTCGGTCACCAACGGGATGGTCGTCTTGCGGCGACCGCCGAAGAGGATCGCGTCGATCGGGACGCCGTTGGGGTCGTCGTACTCCGGTGCGAGGATCGGGCACTGACGGATGGGGGTGCAGAAGCGGCTGTTGGGGTGCGACGAGAGCTCGTCGGACTCCGGGGTCCAGTCGCGACCCTTCCAGTCGGTGAGGTGCGCGGGCGCGTCCTTCGTCATGCCCTCCCACCACACGTCGCCGTCGTCGGTCAGCGCGACGTTCGTGAACACCGAGTTGCCCTTGGCGATGGTGCGCATCGCGTTGGCGTTGGTGTCCCAGCCGGTGCCCGGCGCGACGCCGAACAGGCCGAACTCCGGGTTGACGGCGTACAGGCGGCCGTCGGCTCCGACGCGCATCCAGGCGATGTCGTCGCCGAGGGTCTCGACCTTCCAGCCCTCGATGGTCGGCTCGACCATCGCGAGGTTGGTCTTGCCGCAGGCGCTTGGGAACGCCGCGGCGACGTACTTGACGACGCCCTCGGGCGAGGTGAGCTTGAGGATCAGCATGTGCTCGGCCATCCAGCCCTCGTCGCGGCCCATCGCGGAGGCGATGCGCAGCGAGTAGCACTTCTTGCCGAGGAGGGCGTTGCCGCCGTAGCCCGAGCCGTACGACCAGATCATGCGCTCCTCGGGGAACTGCACGATGTACTTGGTGTCGCTGCACGGCCACGGCACGTCGTCCTGGCCCGGCTCGAGCGGCGCGCCGACGGAGTGCAGCGCGGGGACGAAGGACGCGTGGGTGCTCTCGATGCGGTCGAGGACCTCACGGCCGACACGCGCCATCACCGACATGGACGCGACGACGTAGGCGGAGTCGGTGATCTCGACGCCGAACATCGGGTGAGCGGAGTCGATGTGGCCCATCACGAACGGGATCACGTACATCGTGCGACCACGCATCGAGCCGTCGTACAGCTCGATCATGATGCGCTTCATCTCGGTCGGAGCCATCCAGTTGTTGGTGGGTCCGGCGTCGGCCTTGTCGACGCTGCAGATGTAGGTACGGTCCTCGACGCGCGCGACGTCGGTCGGGTCGGAGGCGCACCAGAAGGAGTTGGGCTTCTTGCTCTCGTCGAGCCGCACGAACGTGCCGGCGGCGACCAGCTCATCGGTGAGGCGGGTCCACTCCTCGGGAGTCCCCTCGATCCAGGTGATCGAGTCGGGCTTGGTGAGTGCGGCGACCTCGTCGACCCAGGTCTGGAGCTCGGCGTGGCTCGACCTGTAGGTGCTCGTCGGGGCGTCGGTGGTGATGTCTGCGGCCATGATGATCTGTGTCCTTCTCGCATCGCGATTCAAGCGTGTTGATTCGCACTGGCCAGGCCAATCCCGTGACCGGTCAGCTGATGTGGATAGGTGGGCGAGGCTCACGCTGCGGGACCGGTGCGCGGTCCCGAAGGACGAGAGCCGTGTCGCCAATGTATGCCCCGTTCGCGCCCCCGCCTCACACGGGCCTCGAGATAGTGAACATTCTCACAAGGGCCTCTGGCCTGCGGTTTTAAGTTGATCCGGCCCACAAATCGAGTTCAAAAGGGTCGAACCAGGACAGTCGTCCAAGTAGTTGGCTTTTCACAATCTCCGGACAGGGTCGCAACCTCCCACGACCCTCTCCACCCGCGGGTCACTCTTTTCGGTCCGCGGGTCACTTTCTTCGGCCCGCGGGTCACTCTTTTCGGTCCGCGGGTCACTTTCTTCGGCTCGGGTCACTCTCTTCGGTCCGCGGGTCACTTTCTTCGGCTCGCGGGTCACTCTCTTCGGTCCGCGGGTCACTCTCAGGACCAAAGGTGACCCGCGAGCGCCAGGGAGTGACCCGCGAGCGCCAGGGAGTGACCCGCGAGCGCCAGGGAGTGACCCGCGAGCGGAAAAGGCGGAGGGCCCGCACCCCCTTGCGGGAGTGCGGGCCCTCTGTCGTACGCCGTGGTGTCAGCGCTTCTTCGGCGGCTTGCCGTACTGCATCACCGGGACCATGAGCTGGCCGGTGACGATCGTCGCGGTCGCGCGCCGGTGCATCTTGTCGACCGCGCGTCGTCCGGCGCCCATGCTGAGGAGTGCGGTGACCTCGTTGCCGCGCTCCGCCCGCGTCATCGCCTTGAGGAGTCCGGGCAGCGACGACGCATCGCTGGCCGTCGAGTACTCGTCCTCGGCGTACTCCTCGTAATACTCGTCATCCTCGTAGCCGAGGCTGGTGCCTCCCGAGACGTTGAGGATCCCGATCGGCCGCTTGAACTTCCTGCGCGGGACGGCGACCTTGAGGTTCACGATCTTCTTGGCGGGGCCGATCGAGCCCCGCTCGCGCGCGAGCGTGACACGCAGACGCAGGAAGCCGCCGCGACGAGCCATCAACCCCTCGTCGGTCACCTTCGTCCACCGCCCGAACTGCTTCGCGTCGACACGCGAGATCCGGTACGCCTTGTAGCCCTCGCTGATCGTCGTCGTCTGCGCGGCGTCGACGATCGTGACGTCCTCGTAGTCGTTGGAGAGGATCGAGTCGATGTCACCCGCGAACTGGTCGGCGGCACCGGCGGTGATGTCGTACCTGTCGGCATAGACGTCGCTGCGCGTGTAGGTCAGGATCTGGCCGTTGGCGCGGCGCACCTTGATGGACCGGTACGCGCGGGCCTCGCCACCGAAGGTCCCGTCGGTCACGGTCCATCCGTCGTAGCTCGACTGCGTCGCTCCGACCGTCGACAGCCAGTCCTGCGACATGACCGTGGTCGCGGAGTAGCGGCTGCGGTTCTCGAAGCGGTTGGTGGTCCGCACGGTCGGGCCGGTCGGCGCCTTGCCGAGGGTGCCCACGATCGCGGTCAGACGGTCCTGCGTGAACGTTCCGATCGGCGCGCCGAGGTTGGCGATCTTGAACGACCCCTCCATCTGGTCGCGCTCGACGTAGACGGCGTCGGCGCCGTGCAGAGACATCCGCGTCTTGCCGAGCCAGTCCATCGGGTGCCCGAACGCGTAGACCGTCGAGCCGCAGACGGCCGTGGTCGTGCCGACGCCGGCGAGCGGGAGCGACCCGTACGAGTAGGAGGCGGCGACGTTGGAGCCGGCCGAGACCGGGATCGCCTTCGTCCCGGTCCGGCTGCTCGCGCCGCCGTTGCGGAAGGTGACGTTCTTGAGCTTCGCCTTCTTCGCGATCGCCGCCGCCTTCGACGACGGGACGCCGGCGGGGATGGTGATCGGTGTCGGGAGGCGGCGCAGCGAGCCGGCAGCCTTGGAGGCACCGGTGGCACGCATCGAGTCCGCGACCTTGGAGGTGATCCGGACCGAGGCGGCGGCCGAGGAGTACGACCCCGAGCGGTAGAGGTCGGCAGCCGGCGTCACACCGGCGTACTCGCTCGGTGACCACGACTGGCCGTACGCCACCGCGCCGACCAGACGCCCGTCGGGGGCGTAGAGCGGGGTGCCCGACATGCCGGCCCAGATGCCGCGGTCGACGTTGCCGGCGGAGTCGGTGATCCGCGAGCCGCGCATCTTGAACACCAGCATGTCGACGCCCGGTGCGATGCCGTCCTCGATGGTCCCGACGAACTCACCGGCGACCGTGTCGGCCTCGGTGCCGGCCGACACCGTCAGGCCCTCGACGGCTGTGCCGGGCGTTGTCGTGGTCGCCCGGACGAGCTCGGCCGGCGGGAACGCCGCCGGACAGGCGGACCCGACAGCGGCGGTCGGGGCGACGGGCTCGGCCATCGCCGGGCCGGTCGCGGCCAGCGCGGTCGCGGTGACGGCCGTCGCGGCCGCCGCGACGATCGTGAGCGTACGCCTGCGGGCGCGCGCGTGTGCGGTCATGTTTACCTCGGTTTCACGGGGGAGGACGGCAGATCGACCCGAGAGAGGGCTGTGCCGCCGGACTGAAACCTAGTGCCCCGCGGGGGTCACCGGGGCGAGAATGTTCGGGCGGGGGAACCCGATTTCGGTCTCCGCGAGCGACCCGCTAGAGTAGGGGTCGCTTCGCCGGTGTGCGAGGCGGGCGCTCGTAGCTCAACGGATAGAGCATCTGACTACGGATCAGAAGGTTAGGGGTTCGAATCCCTTCGAGCGCGCAGGAGTGAGAGGCCCGGCACCGTCCTAGGTGCCGGGCCTCTTGCGTTGTCCCCGCGACACGCCGTGCGGCCACCCAGCAGTCACGCCGCGGAGAGCAGGTCCCAGCGGTTGCCCATCGGGTCGACGAACCCCGCGACCCGCCCGTACGGCTCGTCGCGCGGCGGGGACGTGACCTCGACGCCGGCGGCGCTCAGTCGCGTGCACAGGGTGTCGACGAAGAACGCCACGGCCTGGTCGTCGTCGGGGACCAGGAGCGTGACGAGGTCGAGGTGCATCTCGACACCGTACGGCGCTACGAGCGCGGGAGCCGTGCCGCGCGTCGGTTGAGGTAACGCTGCTCGGGCAGGCTCGCGGTGAGGGCCGCGGCCCGCTGGTAGGCGGCGCGGGCCCCGGCGAGCTCACCTGCGCTCTCGAGCAGATGAGCTCGGACGGCGTGGGTCCGGTGATGCCGCTGCATCGCCGGATCGGTCAGCAGGTCGTCGACGAGCGCCAAGCCCTCCGTGGGCCCGACCGCCATGCCGACGGCGACCGCACGGTTGAGCGTGACCGCGGGACTGGGGGCGACGGCGTCGAGCATCGCGTAGAGCACGCTGATCTGTGCCCAGTCGGTCTCCTCCCACGTCGGTGACTCCGCGTGCACGGCGGCGATCGCCGCCTGGAGCTGGAAGCGCCCGACGTGGCCGCGCGGAAGGACCTCCTCGAGGAGCCGTACGCCTTCCGCGATCTGCGTCGCGTCCCACGTGCGACGGTCCTGCTCGGGCAGCGGGACGAGGTCGCCGGTGGGAGTGGTGCGCGCCGGTGCCCGCGCGTGGGTGAGGAGCATCAGCGCGAGCGCACCGGTGACCTCGTCGTGCTCGGGGACGGCGCGGTGGAGCTGTCGGGTGAGGCGGATCGCCTCGCCGGCGAGGTCGGCGTCCACGAGGTGCTCGCCCGAGCTCCGCACGTAGCCCTCGTTGAACATCAGGTGGCAGACGTCCAGCGCAGCGGCGAGGCGTGAGGCTGCCTCCCCTGGTGGCGGCAGCTCGAACCGCGCTCCTGCGGCACGGAGCGTCGCGCGCGCACGGCTCAGGCGTTGAGCCATCGTCCTCTCGGGCACCAGGTAGGCGGCCGCGATCTGGCTCGTGGACAGGCCGGCGACCGAGCGAAGCGTCAAGGCGACCTGGGAGGCGCGGCTGAGGGCGGGATGGCAGCAGAGCACGAGCAGACGGAGAGTGTCGTCGGCATCCGTACCGCGGGCGTCACCGTCGGCGTTGGCCGGCATGTCCATACGGTCGGTGTGCGTCGCCTCGCGCTCCTCCCGCGCCCGGCCCGAGCGGACCGTGTCGACCAGGCGGCGCGAGGCCACCCGGATCAGCCAGGCCCGAGGATTCTGCGGGAGTCCGTCGCGCTCCCACTGCACGGAGGCCGCGAGGGCCGCCTCCTGTGCGGCATCCTCGCAGTCCGCCAGGTCGCCGTGCCGTCGCAGCAGCGCCGCGAGGACGTGCGCGGACTCGCGCCGCCACACGTCCTCGAGCACCCGTGCGTCCAGCACGTCTCAGCCTCCGCGCCTCACGGTGAGGACGGCGTCACTGGTCGTCGCCGCCCGGCCACATCATGGGGCGCAGCTCGACGGTCTCGCCCGGCCCGGCGAACACCGCGCCGATCTCCTCCGCACGCTCGAGGCTCTCGACGTCGATGACGAAGAAGCCCGCCAGGTGCTCCTTCGACTCCGAGTAAGGCCCGTCCGTCGCGAGCGGCCGCCCGTCCTCCCAGCGATAGAGGCGTGCGGTGGTCGGGTCGCCCAGAGCCTCGCCCATCACCAGCTCGCCGCGTTCCTGCATCTCGGTCAGCGTGCGCTCGAAGTCGCCGGTCAGGCGCTCGCGCTCCTCGGCGGGCAGCGCCTGGAACTCCGGGAGGTAGTCACCTGTGGGGTGACCCCACGGCTGCGGGTTGGAGTGGATCATGATCACGTACTTCATGCGAGCTCCTCGATCGTCGGGACGACGGCATCACGCGCCGTCTGAGGGGAACGTCGGAGCCGAGGGCGCGATGTCGACATGCTGCCTCGCTCAGCCTCCGACGACGACGGGTGCGCTTGCCGCGGCGGGGCGGGCGACGATGCGGCGACCGGCCAGCAAGAGGTGCTCGAGATCCGGCGTCGACAGCTCGTACGTCACGGTCGTCCCCTCCCGCGCGGACTGCACCAGGCCTGCTCGGCGGAGCACCGCGAGCTGCTGCGAGAGGTTCGACGGCTCGATCCCGAGCTCGGCGAGCAGCGATCGGACAGGGGTGGGCCCGTCCTGGAGGATCTCCAGGACACGGATCCGAACGGGGTGCCCGAGAGTGCGGAAGAGCTCTGCCTCCGACTGGTGCTGCGGCACGTGGCGCGTCATCAAGACCTCTGTTCGGGCTCCGACCGTATGGTGCACGGGGCAACAAACTAGGGATCGTTGCAGACTTCTTCAAGTCGTGGAACCCTTCTTCGCACCCCGTACAACGAAAGGACCCACCTGATGGCAGATCCCGAGAAGGCGATGGACGAGGCCGGCCTCACGAACCCGCGTGTCCGCGAGTACGTGCGCCACTGGGCCGAGGTCACAGGGGCCGATCGGATCGAGGTCGTCAGTGCGGACGACGACGCCCGCCTCATCGACGAGGCGCTCGCCGCCGGTGAGCTCCTGCCTGCGGGCGAGGGGCGCTACTACTCGCGCAGCTATCACAAGGACACGGCGCGCTCGGAGGAGCGCACGATCGTCGCGACCAGCAACCCGTCCGACGCCGGCGTCTACAACAACTGGCGCCCAGCGTCGGAGATGAAGCCGCTGCTCGAGAGCAAGATGCGCGGCGCCCTCATCGGCAAGACGATGTACGTCATCCCGTACCTGATGGCACCTCCCGGCAACGCGCTCGCGCCGTGGGCCGCAGGCGTCGAACTCACCGACACCCGCACGGTCGTCCTGCACATGATCCGCATGGCTCGCGTCGGCGCGGAATTCGTCAACGACCTGGAGGACCCCGACGGCTTCGTGCGCGCGGTCCACGTCACCGGTGAGCTGGAGTCGCTGGGGCACGGGACGCCCGACGACCAGCGCTACTTCTGCACGGTCGCCGACGAGCGCACGATCCTGCACTTCGGCTCGTCGTACGGCGGCAACGCGCTGCTCGGGAAGATCGCGCACGGCCTGCGCCAGGGCGCGTACGACGGCTGGGACTCGCGCAAGTTCCTCGCCGAGCAGTACATGCTCATCGGCATCCACGACAAGGAGACCGGCGAGACCTACCACATCTGCGGCGGGTTCCCGAGCGCCTCGGGCAAGACCAACCTCGCGATGATGCTGCCGCCGGACGCCCTCGGCGACCGCTACCACGTGTCGTTCTACGGTGACGACATCGCGTGGCTGTGGGTCGACGAGAAGTCGGGCCGCCTGTACGGCATGAACCCGGAGTACGGCGTCTTCGGCGTCGCGAAGGACACGAACGAGACGACCAACCCGACGGCGCTGCAGTCCATCGCGGAGGGCACGGGCGCGATCTTCACCAACGTCGCCTACAACCCCCAGACGCAGGAGGTCTGGTGGGAGGGGCGCACGCCCCAGCCGCCGGCCGACGTCACCGGCTGGCTGGACTGGATGGGCAGCCCGATCGCCGACCGCGAGCCGGGCGACGACTCGCCGTGGGCGCACCCCAACAGCCGTTTCACGACGACGCTCGACCACGTCCCCAACATCGCGCCCGACTACAACGCCGCTTCGGGCGTGCCGATCGACGCGATCATCTTCGGCGGCCGTACGCGCGACCGCGAGCCGCTGATCCGCGCGATCAGCGATCTCGCCGAGGGCGTGTACGACGGGCTGACCCTGGGCGCGGAGGCGACCTTCGCCGCCGAGGGCGTCGACGGGCAGCTGCGCTACGACCCGATGTCCAACCGGCCGTTCATGGCCTACGGCGAGGGCGACTACGCGCGGCACTACCTCGACGTGGTCGGGGCCGCGAAGGAGCTCCCGATCTTCGCGCACGTCAACTGGTTCCAGCGCGACCCGGAGGACGGCCACTTCCTGTGGCCGGGATACCGCGAGAACCTGCGCCCGCTGCTGTGGCTGATCCAGCTCAAGAAGGGTGAGGTCACCGGGCGTCAGACCCCGGTCGGCATCATCCCCACCGAGGACGAGCTGATGCTCGACGGCGTCGACATCGCCAAGGACGACCTCGAGACGATCCTGTCGATCGACGTGGAGCGCTGGCGTCAGGAGATGGGCTTCCGTGAGGAGCACCTCGCGCAGTTCGACCGGATGCCTGAGGAGATCTGGGAGGCGCACCGCCGCGTCGCGGCCGCGCTCGAGGACGAGGCCTGACAGTCCGCTGACGACGATGAGGCGTTTCGACCAGATGGTGGTCGAAACGCCTCATCGCTGTGTCTCACGCTGTGTCTAGCGCTGGATCTTCGCCGTCGGCAGCGACGGAGCGAGCATCGGGTGGAGCGCCGGGTCGTCGACGGACACCACCGCGACGACGCGCTCGCCGGCGTCCGCGGGCCGCGGGGTGAAGGTGTAGCCCGTCGCGCCGGCGACCGGACGACCCCCGACGAGCCAGGTGTAGCGGAAGTCGGTCACCTCACGCGACCACCGTCCGTTGCTCACGGTGAGCGCCGAGCCCACCTTCGCCTCGCCGGTGATCTTCGGCAGCCTGGTCGGGACCACCGCTCGCTTGCCGGGATCGAGCAGCGTCACGTCGTCGGCCTTCACGAACACCTGCTTGTGCGCGTACCAGAGCTGGTAGTACCGCAGCTCGCCCTTGACGTCCGTACGGTCGTCGGGGATCGAGCCGTCGAAGGACTGCGCGTAGTAGTAGTCGGTCACCACGTCGTCGTCGCTGACGGCGTACGTCTGACCGGCGCCGAGCGTGTACTCCAGCGGCGCGATCGACTGCACCGGGATCTCGTACGGCGCGTACGCCTCCGGCTCGGGATAGGCGCGACCGAAGATCGGTGCCGCGGTCGTCGATGTCGTCGTCACCGTCTTGGCGGTCGTCCGGAGCACGACGGGCCTCGTCGCCGGGTTGTGGACCCACACCAACGAGCCCGCCCACCAGACGCCGAGCCACTCGTCGCGCACCTCGGCCACGACCAGCTTGTGCCCCGACTGGATGCGTGCGCTGATGTCGCTGGCGTACGTCGTCCCCGCGGCGCCGTTGGGCTTCCAGCCCGGGTCGTTCGCCAGCGGGGCCTCGAGCGAGGGCGACTGGTAGGCGAGGACGAAGTTCGTGCCCTGGCCAGGGACGCAGTCGCCGGACCCCGGAGAGGCCTGCTGGCAGCCGGTGATCGTGTTGACGTTGTCGGCGTAGCCGCCACGGACCTCGACGACGTCGCCGGCCTTCACCGACGAGGTGTTCTTGGCCGACTGGCCGATCGGCGCCTGGACGAGGTCGAAGTAGTGCTCCCAGTCCCAGTACGGCCCCGGGTCCCAGTGCACGTTCCTCGTGGCGCCGGAGGTGACGCCCGGGACCTGGTCGTGCCCGATGATGTGGGCTCGGTCGAGCGGGATGTCGTGCTCGTGCGCGAGGTGGCGCACCAGCTTCGCCGACTGCTCGTACATCGCCTCGGTGAACCAGCCCGCCGACCCCGCCCAGCCCTCGTGCTCGATACCGATGGAGTGGGCGTTGACATACCAGTTGCCCGCGTGCCAGCCCACGTCCTTCGGGTCGAGGTGGTTGGCGATGTGGCCGTCCGACGACCGGATCGTGTAGTTCCAGGCGAGGTAGCCCGGGTCTGTCACGAGTCCGATGGTCGGGTCGTACGCGGTCTCGGTGTCATGGATGACGATGTACTTGAGCTTCGGCCCGCCAGGCCCGGTGCGGTCGGCCTTGTCGTGGTTGCCGTAGTTGCCGGTGCTGTCGGGGTCGGAGGGGACCAGCTTCTCGTAGCCGGCCGGGATCCACTCGCACCCGAGGTCGGGCGGACAGTCGGTCTCGGGATCGCTGGCGGACGGCGGGGCGACGTCGACCGTCGGGTCGCCATCGAGGGTCACCGTCTCGCCGCCGGAGGTCGTACGAGCGCGTCCTTCACGGAGCGTGGTCAGGACCTGACGCTCGAACGTGTCGGCGGACCCGAAGCGGGCGATCGCCGCGGTCCACCTCTGCGGTTGCGTGGACGCGTTGAGGTCGGGCGCGTACGACGCGGTCAGTGCCGCGGCCGCGCAGACGTTGGCGCGGTCGTCGCTGCGGACCGTCGAGGCGGGGATCCCGGTGAGCTCGGCGGCGCGCTCGAGCTGGCTGGCCGTACGTCGTGGGGAGCGGTCGGTCGAGCCCTTGCCCGCCCCGTCGGGGACGGCCGTCGTCGTCGACTTGAGGTTGAACATGCCGTACCCGCCGTCGTTGCTGACCCGGCCGTCGTGGCCCTCCCAGCGAGACTGCATGTAGGAGACGGCTCTGAGGAGATCCGACGGGACGTCGGCGGCCTCGGCCGCGGCGTCGAACGCCGCGTCGAGGGTGGGAGCCGCGAGGACTGACTGGCAGTCGACGGCCGGGGGGTCGGTGACGGGTGACGCGGAGACGAGCGAGGCGGGCATCGTCGCCAGCACCAGTGCTGACGCGCCGGCGACGACGCCGACCCGGAGGAGTGAGGATCGCACGCGAGGGCTCCCTTCGACACCTGATCGGATTCAGGTGATCCCTGCATGCAAGCGCACCCCACGCTGGTTGCACCACGAGACGTATCAACACCTGGGACGAATATTTGTTACGTAAACCACGGCTCGACGCTGACCTACGCCTTGCTCGTTGTGATTCGCCGTCGAGATGCGCTCCGCATCATGAAGACGCCAGTCGGTCGAGCTCGTCGGCGGTAAGTCGGAGAGCGCCGGCTGCGACGTTCTCGTCGACGTGGGCGGGGTCGCCGGTCCCCGGGATCGCCAGGACGTGCGGGCCCTGCTGGAGGGTCCAGGCGATCCGGACCTGTGCCGGAGTGGTGCCGTGCGCCGCCGCGATGTCGAGGACCTCGGCGTCCTCACGAGCTGCGGACCGACCTCGCTCGGCGCCCTGCCCGGCGACGGCGAAGAACGGGACGAAGGCGATGCCGCGTGCGCGGCAGGCCTCGAGGACGTCCCGGGCGTCGCCGCTCGACCCGATCCCGTACCGGTTCTGCACACAGACCACCGGAGTGACCGACAACGCCTCGTCGAGGTGCCCACGATCGACGCCGGAGACGCCGATGTGGCGGATCAGACCGGCGTCGCGCAGGTCTGACAACGCCCCGACGTGCTCGCTGATCGACGTCACGGAGGGCATCTTCCGGAAGTACACGAGATCGAGGTGGTCACGGCCGAGCTGGCGGAGGTTCTCCTCGACCTGACCGCGCAGCTGGTCGGGGCGGGCCGGTGGCAGCCACGCCCCCGAGGCGTCCCTGCCGGGCCCGACCTTGGTGGCGATGACGAGGTCGTCCCCGTACGGCGCGAGTGCGGAGCAGATCAGCTCGTTGGCCGAGCGGAGCGAGGAGAAGTAGAACGCGGCCGTGTCGATGTGGTCGACGCCGAGCTCGACCGCGCGCCGCAGCACCCGGAGCGACCTCGTGCGGTCGCTCGGCTCGCCGAGGTCGAACGCGGCGCTCCCGGTCAGCCGCATCGCGCCGAGCCCGATCCGGTTGACGGTGAGGTCACCCAGCTGCCACCTTCCGGCGCTGTCGGCAGTGATCGTCGTGGAGGTCATCGGGGGAGTCTGGCACTCGGTCGCGCACGACGAAACTGCGTTGAACGCCTCCCGGCCGTCTGGTTGTCTCACCGGGTGACGATTCCTGAGCTCGGCTGGCCGAGGAGAACCGAGCGGCTCGAGCTGCGGCTGCCCACCGACGAGGCCGTCGACGAGGTGCTCGGATGGCGCAACCACCCCGACGTGACGCGGTGGCTGCTGCGGACGACCGTCGATCCGGACTCCTTCCGCAAGGCCTGGATGGCCAGCGCCGACGATCCGCTCGACCACGGAGTCTTCGTCCACCTCGGTGACGTCGTGGTCGGGCTCGCATCGTTGGGGGTGCAGGACGGGCTGGGGCAACGCGAGGACGGGGAGCCGTGGCGAGCGGCAGAAGGCACGCTCGGCTACTCGTTCGACCCCGCGTACGCAGGGCGCGGGTTCGCGACCGAGGTGGCCGGGGCGCTGCTGGAGCTGGGCTTCACCGAGCTCGGGCTGCACCGGATCACGGCCGGCTGCTTCGCCGCCAACACCGCCTCTGCCCGGGTGATGGAGAAGCTGGGCATGCGGCGCGAGCAGTACGGCGTCCGCGACTCGTGGCACGCCGAGCTCGGCTGGATCGACGGCTGCCAGTACGGGATCCTCGCCGAGGAGTGGAACCGCGGCTGATCGTGGGGTGGCACGGCTCAGGCGGGTGAGCGCTCCAAGAGTCGCGCCAAGCGGGCGAGCCCGTCCGGCGCGCCCTCGATGATCGTGGTGGCGAGGTGGCTCTGGGCGACCGGGACGGCCTCGCGGACGTACTTCGCCTCACCCTTGGACAGCTCGGCGCCCCGCAGGTCGCGTGCGGTGAGCATCGACGCGAGCAGCGCGAGGTCGTCGAGGTGGCGCCCGCGGTGGGGGTCGACGGTGATCGAGTAGGCGGCCGACTTGATGACGAGCGCGCCGAGGAGCGTCGGGCGCTGAATCGTGCCGGTAGTGTCCCCGACGGTCACCTCGACCGGCTCCGAGCGGCGCAGCGCATAGATGGCGCCCGGAGTGGCGAGAGCGGGGAACCCGCTGGCTCCGACCCCGCGCCCAGGCTGACCGGTGAAGGCGGGGATCAGGACGTCGATGGTCGCCGCGCCGCGGACCCAGCGGTGCTGCTTGCCGCTGGCGGTGAGTCCGCGCGGCTCGAACTCCGCCTCGGACAGCGCGGAGGTGACGGTCATGAGGATCTGCGGGTGGCCACGGACGTCCAGTACGGCGTCGACGTCGGGCGTCGAGCGGTACGGATCGACGCCGCGCTCGGCGCAGTGCAGGTGGACCATCTGCCCGCCGACGAGCGTCCAGCCCTCGGGGACGGTCTCGGCGAGGTGGAAGAGGCCGAACCAGGACGCCTCCTGCTCGGCGCTCATGACGGGGAGCGCGATGCTCACGCCGTACCTCCTGACCTCTGGACGACCTCGGCGGGACCGGCTCTCGGCCGCGCCGACGCTCTCGCGGGATCCTAGGTGCTCGGCCAGGTCCGTTGCCAGCACCGGCCCCACCGTCGTGTCGGGAGCCTTTCGATCAGGATCGAAATCCCTTGCCGGTCACTCGTCCTGGAGTCCAGGGTGGTCCGGGGCGGCGGTGTGGAGCAACGGCCACATCGCCGTCCTTCGTTCTGCTCGCCACGCCTACGCGCTCCCTCTTGACGTATTCCCATATAGGCATATGATCGTCCCTATGGCACGCGCAGCGACGACGTCGGACGTCTTCAACGCGATCGCCGAGCCGCAGCGCCGGGAGATCCTGGTGCTGCTGCGCGCGGGCGAGCGGCCCGTGACCGAGGTGGCCGAGGAGCTGGGCATGACCCAGCCGGGAGCCTCCAAGCATCTGCGTGTGCTCCGCGAGGTCGGCCTGGTGCAGGACCGCAAGGTGGGCAAGCAGCGGTTGTACGGCCTTGACGCCGGCGGGCTGCGACCGGTCCACGAGTGGACCGGCGGGTTCGAGCAGTTCTGGAACGAGAGCTTCGACCGGCTGGACGCGTACGTGCAGGACCTCAAGCAGGCACGACAGGAGGAGTAGCGATGGCAACCACAGGATCAGGAGCGCCGGTGCAGTCCGCGACGGCCGACCGGGAGATCGTGATCTCCCGGGTCATCGACGCCCCGCCGGAGCTGGTGTTCGAGGCGTTCACCGACGTGCGGCACCTGTCGCGGTGGTGGGGGCCGGACGGGTTCACCACGACGACGACGTCGCTCGAGTTCCGCGCCGGCGGGGAGTGGGACTTCGTGATGCACGGTCCCGACGGGACGGACTACTCCGAGTGGATCACCTGGACGGAGATCACCCGGCCGGAGCGGATCGCGATGCTTCACGGCGAGTCCCGCGGCGACCCGAACGCCTTCGAGTCGGTCCTCACGTTCGAGCGCGACGGGACGGCGACCCGCATCGAGATGCGCACGGTGTTCCCCACCAAGGAGCTGCGTGACGAGGCGGCCGAGAAATACCACGCGATCGAGGGTGGTCAGCAGACGCTGGGCAACCTGGCCGCGTACGTCGCCGAGATGGCTGAGCAGGGGGCGGACGACTGATGGCCGGCACGGTGTTCTTCAGCGTGTCGATGTCGTTGGACGGGTTCATCGCGCCCGAGTCCACCGACGAGCTGATGGGTCGACAGTGGATGGAGCTGCAACGGTGGGTCTTCCCGCAGCGGTTCTTCCGGGAGAACCTCAAGCTCGGCGGGGGCGGCGAGGAGGGGCGCGACAACGACATCGTCCGAGCGACCTTCGAGCGCACGGGCGCGAGTGTCATGGGCAAGCGCATGTTCGACGCCGGCGAGGAGGCGTGGCCAGAGGAGGCGCCGTTCCACACGCCGGTCTTCGTCGTGACGCACGAGAAGCGTGACCCGTGGGAGCGGCCCGGCGGTACGACCTTCCACTTCGTCAACGACGGCATCGAGTCCGCCCTCGACCAGGCCCGCCAGGCCGCCGGGGAGCGTGACGTCCGCATCTCGGGCGGCGGCGCGACGATCCTCGAACACCTGAACGCGGGCCTGGTCGACGAGTTCTCGATCGCGCTGTCGCCCGTGCTCTTCGGCAAGGGAGTCCGCCTCTTCGAGGGCGTGGACGCCGACCGCGTCGCCCTGGAGCAGGTCCGCGCCGAGTCCTCCCCGCGGGTGACGCACCTGACCTACGCCGTTCGTCAGCGTGAGCGCTGACCTCAGGTCGACCCGGCCCGGACGAGCTCGGACGCACGGGCGCTCTCGCGAGACCCGAGGTGCTCGGCCAGGTCCGCCGCCAGCACCGGCCACCCCCTCGTGTCGGGAACCACGTCGGTGACGTGGAGGACCACGTTGCCCTCCTGGCGGGGGGCGGGCACGAGGAAGTAGTCATCGACGAGGCCGTCCAGGTCCGTCGTCGCCGCGTACGCCTCGAGCGTGGGGCTCACGATGAAGCTCCCCTCGGCACTGACTCCTGAGAGGTGCACGCGCTCGTCGTCGCGCAGGTCGTCGAGATCGCCGGGGGCAACACGGAACTCCTGGCGATCGGCTCGCCGCGCCATCCAGGCCCGCAGCAGCG
The DNA here is from genome assembly GCF_019550855.1 of Mumia sp. zg.B21. Taxonomy (NCBI): domain Bacteria; kingdom Bacillati; phylum Actinomycetota; class Actinomycetes; order Propionibacteriales; family Nocardioidaceae; genus Mumia; species Mumia sp. zg.B21. The sequence goes on from NZ_JAHWCJ010000002.1 coordinate 441,837, forward strand.
CGGCGGGGTCGTCGGACGCCCGCAGGCGCTCGGCGTACGCGTGGAGGCGGGCGCGCTCGGTCGACGCGACCGTGGGCGACCCTCCCGCCAGGAGATCGAGCAGCGCCCACGCCATCCGAGGCGAGAGCGGCCGCGAAGGTCGAGCGGCCGCCAGCGGCAGACGGCCGGGGTCGATCGCCCACTGGTTGCCGATGCGGACGGCGGGCAGCGTGCCGTCCTCGATGCGCTGGTGCACGCGTCGAGGGGTGATGGCGAGGCGCTCTGCTGCCTCGCGTACGCCGATCAGGGCCACAACACAAGTCTACGCGATCGTGAAGGGAAGTGTTCGACCTTGCCCGCTCACCCTGCGAGAAAGCTGAGCCGTACCTGGCGGACAGGGTTGTCGACGTTGGTGTCCACCAGGACGACGCTCTGCCAGGTCCCGAGAGCGATCGCCCCGGCGAGGACCGGCACGGTGACCGAGGGCCCGATGAACGCCGGCAGGACGTGGTCGCGTCCGTGGCCGGGGGCGCCGTGCCGGTGCTGCCACCGGTCGTCGCGAGGCAGGAGGTCGTCGAGGGAGTTCAGCAGGTCGTCGTCGGACCCGGCGCCCGTCTCGATGACTGTGATGCCCGCGGTGGCATGGGGGACGTACACGTTGAGCAGTCCGTCGCCCTCGTCGGCGACGAACCGCTCGCAGTCGCGGGTGAGGTCGTGGACGACCGGGCGGTTGCCGGTCCGGATCTCGATCGTGTCGCTTCGCATGCCTCGATCGTGCCCCGGGACCGTCCGCGGGTGCTACCTCACCCGGCGGGCTTGGTCGCCGCGCCGTCCAACCAGAGCGTGTCGGAGGGGTCGCTGTGCGAACCCTCCGTCCCGACGTGCTTGGAGCTGATCTGGGGGCCGTTGCGGATGACGTGCCACAGCGCCATCGCATGACCGCGCCCCACGCCGTACTCCTCGTCGAGCCACGCGGCGACCTGCCCCGCCTTCGCACCCGGCTCCGCGAAGCCACGTCCGCGCGCCTCCTCGACCAGCTCGCGGGGAGTCTTGCCGGTCTTCTTCTCGATCGCGTCGAGGTAGGCCTGGAAGGACATGGTCGTTCTCCTTGTGGGGAAGGTCAGCGCGTGCTCATCCGGTCAGACCGGTCGTGCCCGGAGAAGTCATCGCACCGTCACGCGATCGCCTCCCGCACGCGGCGGGTCATCGAGGCGAACTCCGGCGATGTTCGCAGCTCGGCGGGGTCGACGTCTGCCGACGCCCTGGCGAACGGCGCCGTCTCGTCCAGCACGATCCGCCCCGGTCGCGGGCTCATCACCAGGACCCGCGAGCCGAGCAACACCGCCTCGTCGACGCTGTGGGTGATGAACAGGACGGTCTTGCCGGTCGCGCGCCACAGAGTTAGGAGCTCGCCCTGCAACCGCTCACGAGTCAGCGCGTCCAGGGCACCGAACGGCTCGTCCATGAGGACGATGTCGGGATCGTTCGCGAGGACGCGGGCGATCTGGACGCGCTGCTGCATCCCGCCCGACAGCTCGTACGGCCGTCGCTCGGCGACGTCGGTGAGCCCGACCATCGCGAGGTACGTGTCAGCGCGCGCCCGCCGCTCGCCCTTCGCGACCCCGCGCAGTCGGGGCCCCAGCACGACGTTGCCGCGGACGTCGAGCCACGGATAGAGCGTCGGCTGCTGGAACACGACGCCCCGCTCGGCCCCAGGACCCCGCACCTCGCGCTCGCCGACCGCGATGCGACCCGACGACGGCGCCATGAATCCGGCGACCAGACGCAGCAGCGTGGTCTTCCCGCACCCCGACGGCCCGGCGAGCGTGACCAGCTCGCCGGGCTCGATCGTGAGATCGATCCGGTCCAGCGCCGGCACCTCCGTGGCGCGGGAGGCGAAGACGTGCTCGACCTCGGTGACGCGGATCGCGCCGGCGTGCGTCCGGACCGACTGGACGGTCACTTCGCCGAGCTCGCCTTCGCCGCCGCCTCCGCCGCGCTCGCGTCCACGCCATCGGCGTACGCGGACTCCGGGCCGACGGCCGCGATGCCGTCCTGGCTGTGCAGGAACTGCGCGGTCGCGAAGAGGTCGGCGCCGAGCTTGCCAGCGAGGTAGTCCGGCGTGGCCTGCTCCGCGGCGGACAGGTAGACGAACCCGTCGAACTGCGCCCTGGCCTCGTCGGTCGTCACCCCGACCTCGACCGCCACGCTCTCGGCCGCCTTGTCCGGGTCGTCGGCGATCTGTGCGACCGCGTAGTCCTGAGCCTTGGCCCACAGGGCGAGGAAGTCGGCGTTCTCGGCGATGAAGTCGTCGGCCGCGACACCCACGTCGTACGTCGGCTTGCCCGCCTTCGCGGTGTCCTCGCTGGTGAGGATGACCGTGCCCTTGTCCTTCTTGAGCTCGCTCAGGGTCGGGTCCCACACCCAGGAGGCGTCGACGTCACCACGCGACCAGGCCGGTGCGATCTGCTCGGGGTCGGCGTTCACGAGCGTGTAGTCGGTCGCCTTCTGCCCCGCGTCGCTGATCGCCTGGAGCAGCGAGAAGTGCGCGGTCGAGCCGAACGGCGTCGCGATCGTCTTGCCCTTCAGGCCGGTGATGTCGGTCGCGGCACCGTCACGGACCACGAGCGACTCGGCCGCACCGATGACGTCGTGGATCCAGACGACCGACACCGGCAGGCTCAGCGGCGCCGACAGGGCCTTGGTGGCCGGGGACGACCCCATGAGGCCGAGGTCGAGGCTCTTGCCGCCGAAGGCCTGGACGACGTCGCCGCCGGAGGCGAAGCTGCTCCAGGTGATCGTGGCGTTGGGCGCGCAGCTCTCGAGGATCTTCTGGTCCTTCACGACGACGTCGCCGTTCGGGATCTTCTGGTAGCCGATCCGTACGGTCGAGGTGATCGACTCGTCGGCGTCCCACGGGCAACCCGAGCCTCCCCCCGCAGCGGCCTTCTCGTCACCCCCGACGCAGCCGGAGGTCAGGAGCGCGAGCGCGGACAGGGCGGCGGCCGCAGCAGCCTTGGAGCGGACGTTCTTGATCGGTTCGGGCTTCATGTCAGGCCTTTCCTCGCCAGGGGACGAGCGTTCGTTCGATGAGACGGATGACGGCGTCGAGCGCGATGGCGGTGAGACCGATGACGAGGATGCAGGCCACCGACAGCGCGATCTTGTTCTGCGTGCCCGAGAGGTAGGCGAGCCCGCCGATGCCGGGCAGGCCGTTGACCAGCTCCGCGGCCACGACGGTGGTCCACGCGAACCCGACGGCGACCCGCAGACCGCTGAGGATGTCGGGCAGCGTCGCGGGCAGGACGACGGAGGTGACGGCCTGACGCCGGGAGGCGCCGAGCGAGAGGACGGCGTTGACCTGGTCCTCGCGCACGCCGCGGACCCCGTTGATCGTCGCCAGGGCGATCGGCGGGAACGCAGCGAGGAACAGCAACCAGATCTTCGACGTGTCGTAGATGCCGAACCACGCGACGAGGAAGCCCATGTAGGCCAGCGGCGGGATCGACCGCAGGACGTCGAGATAGGGCCCGGCGACCCGCCGTACGGACGGGACGGTGCCCATCACCAGGCCGAGCGGGACGCCGACCACCACCGCGAGGGTCAGACCGATACCGATGCGGCGCAGGCTGACGACGAGGTGCTCCCAGAGGAAGTAGTTCTCCTCCCCGCGGACCACGCGGTCGATGCCGCCGCCGATCGGGTGGTAGGTGTTGGCCCGGACGAACGCATCCCACACCTCGAGAGGGCTCGGAGCGAGGTACGCCGGCTGGACCCAGCCGGAGGCCGCCACCAGCGACCAGGTGAGCAGCACGGCGGCAGCGGTCACCAGCGGCGGGAGCCAGCCGAGGCGGCGCGGTCGTCGGAGCATGACCGGGACCGTACGGCGCCGCGCCGCCGCCTCGGCCCGATTCTCGCCGGGCGGCTCGAACCGGTCTCGTTTCACCCGGGGTGAGCGATACCCGTGCCCGGAGAGCGTCTACGAGGGAGGGTTGGCTCGGTCTGCCGCCGTCACCGAGGAGTCGCATGAAGATCCACTGGTTCCTGCCCACGACCGGCGACAGTCGAAGCCTCGTCGGGGGCGGGCACAGCGTCCCCACCGAGCTCGCCCGGGCCGGCGGCGCCGCCCACACGGCCGGTCGATACCGGGAGCCGGACCTCGACTACCTCGTCGACGTCGCGCGGACTGCGGAGCGCCTCGGCTTCGAGTCGGTGCTGACCCCGACCGGCACCCCGTGCGAGGACGCCTGGGTGATCGCCTCCGCGCTGCTGTCGCAGACCACCCGGCTGAAGTTCCTCATCGCCGCGCGGCCAGGGCTGGTCAGCCCGACCCTGCTGGCGCAGATGGCCTCGACGTTCCAGCGCGTCTCCGGCGACCGCCTGGCGATCAACGTCGTGGTCGGCGGCGATCCCTCGGAGCAGCGGCGCTTCGGTGACCACGTGACCAAGGACGACCGCTATGCCCGCGCCGAGGAGTTCCTCGAGATCTTCCGCGGCGCGTTCACCGGCGACGGGTACGACCGGCAGGGCGCGTACTACGACGTGACCGACGCCCGGACCCGCAAGCCGGCGACCGTCCCGCCGATCTACCTCGGGGGCTCCTCCGCGGCGGCCGGTCCTGTGACGGCGCGGCAGGTCGACGTGTATCTGACGTGGGGTGAGCCGCCGGCGCAGGTCGCCGACAAGATCGCGTGGATCCGCAAGCTTGCGGAGGAGGAGGGGCGCGAGGTCCGGTTCGGTATCCGTCTGCACACCATCTCCCGCGACCGCACCGAGGACGCGTGGGAGGTCGCCGACCGGCTGCTCGCCGATCTCGACCCGGCAGACGTCGCGAAGGCGCAGGCGGTCCTGGCCGCGAGCGAGTCCGAAGGGCAGAAGCGGATGCGCGAGCTCCACGGCGGCTCTGCGCCGCGCGACGCCCGCAGCCTCGAGGTCTATCCCGGCCTGTGGTCCGGCGTCGGGCTCGTCCGGTCCGGCGCGGGCACGGCACTCGTCGGCAGCCACGAGGAGGTCGCCGACCTGATCGGGGAGTACGCCGCCCTGGGGATCGACGAGTTCGTGCTGTCGGGCTACCCGCACGTCGAGGAGGCGTACTGGTTCGCCGAGGGCGTGACGCCGATCCTGCGTCAGCGGGGACTGCTGGCGTGACGATGGCACCAGCGGACCATCTCGCGGCACCAGCCGTCGATGACGTCCAGAACGCCTTTCGCGCCGCGATGTCCCACGTCGCGGCCGCGGTGTCCGTCGTGACGGTGCTCGAGGACGGCGTCCCCCACGGCACGACCGTCAGCGCGTTCATGTCGTTGTCGATGGAGCCGCCGATGATGCTGGTCTCGCTCGACGCGCGTTCGTCGCTGCTGACCCGCGTACGGCTGGGATCGCGCGTGGGTGTCAACGTTCTCGCCGACGGTCAGAGCCCGGTCGCGACGCGCTTCGCGACCAAGGGCGGCGACCGGTTCGCCGAGCTCGCCTGGCAGGTCGAGGACGGCGCGCCGGCCCTGCGCGAACGCCACGCGTGGGTCGCCCTCGACGTGGACCGGCTCGTCCCGGCGGGCGACCACGTGCTCGTCCTCGGGCACGTCCGCGCGGCCGAGACCGGCACGATGCACCCCCGCCCGCTCACCTACTGGCGCCGAGTGTTCGGCACGCACTCCTGACCTGCCGACTCGCGGGGCACGCGCCGAGCGGTGCGACGAAGAACCTCGCCGAATCACCACGAGATTCGGCGAGGTCCCTTGCGCGATGTCGTCGTCAGCCCACGCGGACCGCGGTGACCGAGACGCCGGCGACGTAGTTGCCGCTGCCCGTCGAGCTGCCGTCGGCGTTGTAGCCGAACACGAAGGCGTTCACCTTGGTCGTCTCGTCGATGGTGACGACACGGGTCACCGAGGTGCTCTGCTCGATGTTGCCGGTCGGGAACTCACCGGTGAACGCGGTTCCCATCTCCTGTCCCGACTCCGAACGGATCGCGAGCTGGAGGACGGGGCTCGAGGCCTTCTTGTCGTCGATCCGGTCGAAGCCCGCGTACCCGTTGATCAGGTACGTCCCGGGTTCGAGCGTCATGCTGTTGCCGACCTGGGTCTTTCCCTCGCTGAACTTGCCGCCGATGTTCTTGATCACGGCGCCGTCCTCGATCTTCCCGGCGAAACCGCCCTTGACATCGGTCGCCGGGTCGCCCTTCTCACCCTTCTCGCCCTTGGCGCCCTCAGCGCCCTGGGGCCCTTGGGCGCCGGGATCGCCCTTCTCGCCCTTGGCGCCCTCAGCGCCCTGGGGCCCTTGGGCGCCGGGATCGCCCTTCTCGCCCTTGGCGCCCTGGGCGCCGGGCTTGCCGGTCTCGTTGAGCCTGCCCTGAACCCACGGCGAGAGGTCGCGCTCCTTGACGCTTCCGTCCTTGATCTCGCTGGACTTGACGTGCCCGGTCTTGATGTGCTTGGAGCGGACGGCGTCGGAACGGATGTCGTTGGCGCCGATCTTGGCCGCTGCGACGGCACTCCCCGAGGACAGGGCACCGATGGCGAGGACGGAGGCCGCGCCGATGGCGATGGCCTTGGAGTGCTGCTTCAGCTTCGACATGTGATCCTTCCTTGATCAGCCGGGGGCCGTGTGCCCGTCGGACATCTGGAGACGCGCAGCTGCCCGCGCGGGGCGTCAGCGCGATGGGGTGGAGTCTCGTGGTCGCTCCCGTGTCAGAAGCACAGGGTGAGACAGACGGTGGTGTCGCGACCACGAGCGAGGTCGGCAAGGTCTGCGGGCCGCTCCGCGAGGCGGAGTCTGGACAGGTGAGCGGATCCGGACGACCGGTCCGAGATTCGGCTGTTGTACCCGATGGAGACCTCCCGAGGTCGGTGGAGTTCGGGCACGGCGATCTCCAGCCAAACGGGTCGAAGTCGCCAGCCGTATGTCCTCTTTGTACGCATTCGATTTTAGCGAGAGTGCATGCCCGCACTCCTGCCTGTGCTGAGATCCGCGTCACGATCACCGGCATCGCGGCGCAGCGGCCACCACCCCGTCACGCCCAGTTGTGCGGACAGGACTGCCCGGAGCGTCCTCGATCGAGCGCCTCCACGTTCGAGATGCATCCTCTGCCGAGATACGTCGCGGCCGCGGTGTCCGTCGTGACGGTGCTCGAGGACGGCGTCCCCCACGGCACGACCGTCAGCGCTTTCATGTCGTTGTCGATGGAGCCGCCGATGATGCTGGTCTCGCTCGACGCGCGTTCGTCGCTGCTGACCCGCGTACGGCTGGGATCGCGCCTGGGCGGCAACGTCCTCGTCCCTGGGGCACGTCTCTGCGGCCGAGACCGGCACGACGCACCCCCGCTCGCTCACCTACTGGCGCCGCGGCTTCGGCACCCACGCGTGATCGAGGACAGGACCGGTCTCGACACGGACGGCGACGGTGCACCCCTCGTGCGCAGTACCCGCGGAACCGTAGGTCCTCGGTTCAACGCCAGCGCGCCGACGGCCGCGTGCGAGCCCCGATCCGTTCCTCGAGGGCAGCGATCTCGTCCATCACATCGGCAGCGACCCAGATCCGGTTGCGGGACCGGCCGGTGATCTCGTGCAGGATGCCTGCGTCCTCCACGGCGTCGATCGCGTCGTACGACCTCGCACGTGACGCCCCCGTGATCGCCTCGACGGCTGCGATGTCGACGATCGGATGCTCGAGCAGCGTTCCGACGAGTGCCTGTGCGGCGGAGCCGCGTCGGGTTCCGACGCGCTCCTCCCAGAGAGAGGGCAGTGCCGCCAACCGCTCTGCGGATGCTTCCGCGGCCTCGGTTGCCGTCATGGCAGCCGAGGCGACGTACCGGACGAGCGGTTCCACGTCACCCGCGCGATAGTCCGCCAACCTGTCGAAGTACGTGTCCACGTCCGCGAGCATCACCGCGGCGATCGGCACGACCGTGCGACGCGTCGTCCCGCGACGGCGGAACACGGCGCTGATGAGACCGCGGCCGATTCGGCCGTTGCCGTCGTTGAACGGATGGATCGCCTCGAACTGTCCATGCGCGACCGCGGCCTGGGCGACGGGGCTGAGGTCGTCGCGGTTGGCGAAGTCGACCAGGTCGGACATCAGGTCCTGGACAACCTCCGGAGGGGGCGGTACGTGCGCAGCGTTGCGGGGGGTGAAGTCGCTGCCGCCGATCCAGTTCTGCTGCGTACGATAGCTTCCGGCCGCGCGGTGTTCGAGGAGATCATCGGCAAGCAGCGCCGCATGCGCGGACAGGATCGCACCTTCGGACAGCGGGGCGCCGTCATCGCACGACTCCGTGAGCTCACGCAGCGCCAGGGTGGCGGCGAGCGTACTCGTCGCGCTCCTCGTCGACTCCTCGCCGAGGCTGGCGCGCGCGAGATCGTCGAGGTCGGCGTACACACGCTCGATCCGCGACGAGGCCACCGACTCCGTCCGCGTGAGGAACTCCGCGAGGGACGAGAGGTAACGGCCCGGCCCAGCGTCGAGTGACACGACTCCTTGGCCAGCGGCCTCGCACAGGGCGGCCGTGTCCGCCGTGAGCGGTGGGGACAGCGCGCCGATCCGTGCTGGAATCTCGGTCTCGACGTGATCGAGCATCCGATCCGCTCGGCTGGGACGGCGGCCGTCGGTGCTGCGAAGATCGGGATTTGTTCGCCACCGTCGCCGTTCGAGAGAAACCGACGGCCACCCGCGATCTGAGACCTCCATGGCACTTAGTATCACATATTCCACTAAGTGATACTAACGCCGTAGGTGCTCTCGTTTGCGATCTCGCTCCAGCGGCCTAGATCGAGCGCCTCCACGTTCGAGATGCATCCTCTGCCGAGATACGTAGCGTGGGCACGGTGCCACCGGGCGTGGGGAAGTCGGCGAGCCTGCCGATGCGTCGGGTGGACACCTGGGGGAAGTCATGTCTCGTACGCAACTCGGGCGCGCAGCGACCTTGCTGGTGGTGCCGTCCGTCCTCGCTCTCGCCCTGATCGCACCGGCCTCCGCGAAGGCGCCACCGACTCCGTCCGGCCTGCCGGCCGCGATCGAGGCGGGCGCGCCGTACGTGGGACCGATCAGCTGCGCGAAGCCGCACAAGGGGACGTCCCGCCTGGGCGCGCTCCTCGTCCGGACCTGGCCCGCGACCAGGTGGTCGGGAGCTCGCGACTGCTCGACGGCGACCAGCGAGCACCACGACGGGCGGGCGATCGACTGGACGACCAACGCACGGACCGTCCGCGGCAAGAAGCGTGGCACCGACCTGGCAGCGTGGCTGCTGCGCTCGGACGCCCGGGGCAACCGCTACGCGAACGTCCGCCGTCTGGGCGTCATGTACATCATCTGGAACAACAAGATCTGGTCGTCCTACCGCCCCGGCTGGCGCGTCTACAACGGCTGCACCGCCAAGAGCAGGGCCGGGACGGCGTACGACACCACCTGCCACCGCAACCACGTGCACCTCTCGCTGTCGTGGCCCGGCGCGCGCGGCTACACCTCGTACTGGGACAAGACCGTGGCCCGGGTCAACTACGGGCCCTGCCGCCCGGCCGACCTCAACTGGGCCGCGCGCTACACCAAGCGCCGGGCGACCCCGTGCCCTCGCTATCCGCGGGTGACCGCACGCGCCGGCTCGTCGACGCTGCACCGGACGCTCGTCGCCTACTCCGGGCTTCGGATCAGCTCGGGCACGCGCGGCCCGGCCGTCCGTGCGGTCCAGCAGGCGTTGCGCATCCGGGTCAGCGGCGTCTGGGACGCACGGTCTCGTGGGGTGATGCGCTCCTACAAGAGCGCCCGCCGTATGGGGTCGAGCTCGGTCGTCGGCAACCGTGTCTGGCGTTCGCTGCTCGCGCAGACGGCGCCGAGGCCGACGGCACGGGTGATGTGACGGCGCCCGGGCGCGCCCGAGGCTAGCGCTTCTTCTTTTTCTTCTTCTTCAGGACCTTGACCGTCTGCGTGGTCGACACCGTCGACTTCCAGCCCTTGCTGCCGCTCTTGGCCCGCACGACCACGCGGTAGCGCTTGGTGCCCTTGGAAGTCATGCGGACCTTGGTGGACACCCGGCCGGTCTTGGAGGTGCGCAGCGTCTTGACCTTGCGCCACTTGCCCTTGCGCCACTGCTGCAGCACGACCTTCGCGCGCTTGGCGGGCAGACCGACCGAGGTGACGCGGGCCTTGAAGCGGACCTTCTGCCCGACCCGCACCTTGGCCTTCGAGCGGGAGAAGCTGACCTTGGCGGCCAACCGCGCGAACTCGTTGACCGACGTGACGACGGTGGCGGCGCGACCGTTGACGGAGACCTTGAGTGCCGTACGGCCGCCCACGGAGGTCCGGGCGAGACCCGGGTTGCCGCTGGCGGTGAGGACGGTGACGACGCGTGCCGTCCGACCCGTCGCCACGCTCACCGGCACCCGGACGACCGACCCGCGGGTCGAGCGGCCGTACGACTGACCGAGCGTGCCGGCGGTCGTGGTGGCCCCGGAGACGCGGGGTGCCCCCGTCGTCAGGAAGCGCGCGTTGCGGACGGCGCCCGTGGAGTCCGTCCCGGTGAGCGCGACGGCGCGTCCACCGACCCGGGCACCGACGCCCGACGGGAGAACCCACTGCTGCTGCACGGTGCCGGACGTCTTCGTCGCGCGGACGAGGTCCTCCACGACGACCGCGTCGATGCCGCGCAGGTAGTAGACGCACCGGGCCAGCTCGAAGCCGCTGCTGGAGAGGTAGCCCGGGTCGTAGACACAGGTGCGGTCGGTCGAGGCCGATGTCGCCGACGCCTGCACCCGGCCGTACACCGCACGGTTGGGAGTGCCCGGAGCGACGAGCGCACTGTGGGCCGTGCGCCGGATGATCGCCGAGCGCAGCCCCGAGCCGTTGTACGCGTACGGGCCGGGGTCGGCGATCCACGAGACCCCGTCGGCGTACATCGTCATCGCGGTCGTGTCGGCGTGACGGTGCGACGGGAGGGCGTAGCGGTCGGCCGTACGGACGGAGTAGAACGTCGAGGAGGTGTCGACGCCCGGGACCCAGCCGGACCGGCCGAACGCGTAGCCGCCGGCGTAGCGGCGATAGGTGGCGCTCGGCTTGCGGCCCGCCTTGCCCGAGGTGCGGACCCACTCGGCCTCGGACGTCCCGCTGAAGACACCCGACGGGATCTTCTGGAGGTGGGTGTCGCCGATGGTCTCGAGGTAGCGGTCGGGCCGGCTCGCCTGCGCATAGAACGAGCCGCGGGCGTTGAGCATCGTCGCGACCTTCGACGCCGACGACGTCGCGCCGTACAGCGTGAAGACGTTGACGGCGCGGTGCATGATCGTGCCGAGATAGAGGCCGTAGCCCGGCGCGCCCTCGAGGTCGGAGCCATCAGCGTGCGCGAGGCGCTGGGCGACGTTGACCGTCTGGTCGCGCAGCCTGACGCGCTGCGCCTCGGTGCCGGCCTGTCGAGCCCCGGCGTAGGCCGCGAGCTTGAGGTTCATCATCGTGTTGTTGCCAGAGGTGCCGTAGGCGAGTGCCTTCGGCAGCTCGGCCTTCAGCTGCTTGCCCGCCCAGGCGCGGTGCGTCGCCGACGCCGCGAGTCTGCTCATGCAGACGAAGGTGCCGATGCGGAAGCCGAGGTATTGCGGGTGGTTCTGCCAGTAGGTGCGCTTCTTGACCGGGTTGTCGCGGACCCAGTCGACCATCAGTGCAGTGAACCGGGCCTGCATCGCCGCACCCTCGGCGTCGCCGAGGCCCAGGCCGGTCTTGAGCAGCGGCAACGCCCAGTGCAGCGAGTGGATGTAGCGGTCGCCGGCCAGGTCGAGCCCGGCCTGCGGCTTCCACGAGGGGTTGGCGGCGAGGGTCATGGTGCCGTACTGGCCCATGTCGACGCGGCCGTTCATGATCGCTCGCGCGCGGTCGAGGTCGGCGCGCGTCAGGGAGCCGAGCGTGTGCATGTTCTCGCACACCCCGTCGTAGCCCGCGGCGGCGGCCGCTGGGCTCGGCGCGGCGACGGCTTGGACGGCGACGACGCCGGAGACGCTCAGCGCCGCGGCGACGGCGACGCCGGTGAGTCGGCGAACCACGGGCGTACGGCGGCGCGGGGCGATGCTGCGGGGGAAAGGCATAGGCCAGCCATAGTTGCAGACCGGGGGGTCGCCCGGAAGTCATCTCGAGCCGGTATCCGGCGAGACCCCGTACATTTCCCGCATGGACCTGCGTGACGACGATCTGACGTCGCTGGCGAACTCGCTGGCCGAGCTCGTCGGAGCACCGATCACGATCGAGGACCCCCAGGCGAACGTCCTGGCCTACTCCCAGAGCCTGGACGCCGACCGCTCGCAGGCCGTCGACGACGCCCGCATCACCACGATCCTCGGCCGCCAGGTGCCCCCGCACTACCGCACGCTGCTCGACGAGGCAGGCGTCTACAGCCAGATCTCGCGGTCCCAGGACGTCGTCACCGTGGACCTTCCCGGCTCCGGCATGACGCAGCGGGCGATCGTGGCCGTGCGTGACGAGACGGGCACGCTGCTCGGGTCGGTCTGGGCGGCCGTACCCGCCGGGCTGACCAAGGTGCAGCGGCAGGCGCTGCTCGACGGCGCGCCGGTCGTCGCGCGCGGGCTGGTCCGCCAGCGGGAGCGCGCCGACTCCTCCCGCCGCCGCACCGTCGAGGTCGTCGAGGCGCTGCTGCGCGGGGGCGACGACGCCGCGCGTGCGGCGGACTCGGCCGGGCTCCGCTCGCCCTGCACCGTGGTCGTGCTCGCGTCGGACCGGCCCGACGACGTGGTCCCCGCCCACCGGGCGGGAGCGTTCGTCCTCCACCTCGCCGCCGTGGCGCCGAGCGCCGCTGCCGCCCAGGTGGACGGTGTGGTCTACGCCGTGGTCGCCGGCGACGAAGCAGCGGCCGCGCGGCTGGCCCGCGACTTCCTCGCCCGCTCTCACGGCCCTCTCGTGGTCGGCGTCGGGCGTACGGTGGGGTCCCCCGAGGCGATCGACCTCTCGGCCCGTGACGCCGACGGCGTCGTCCGCGTCCTACGTCGCCGCGGTCGTACGGGCGCCGTCGAGACCGTACGGAGCACCCTCACCGACGTCGTCGCGATGCGTGCCGCGGACGCCTTCGCCGGCTACGAGGACTTCAGTCCTCTCACGGCCCTGGAGCGCTTCGACGCCGAGCAACACGCCGACCTGTTGTCGAGCGCGCGCGCCTACCTCGCCCACGGCGGCGACGTCGGTGCGGCAGCGGCGTCGCTGCACGTGCATCCCAACACCCTCCGCAACCGGCTCCGCCGCGCCTCCCAGGCGGTCGGTGTCGACGTCGACGACCCCGACACCCGGCTCCTGCTGGCACTCCACGTCAAGCTGCGCGAGCTCGACGCCTGAGGCCGCGCGGTCGCGGGCGTGACGGGTGTGCGATCGCACACCGGTGCCTCGCCGATCGTGGCCGAACGCACAGCCCGCGGGACGCCATACCGTCCGACCATGAGGGGATGAGCACACCGGGCAGCGCCGCGAGCGCGTCGAGCACCCCGCAGCACGTCGTCGTCGCCGGGGCAGGCATGGTCGGTCTGTCGACGGCGTGGTTCCTCCAGGAGCGCGGCGTCCAGGTCACCGTCGTCGACCGGGCGGGCGTCGCGGCCGGCTCGTCGTGGGGGAATGCCGGGTGGATCTCCCCCGCGCTCACGCTGCCGCTGCCCGAGCCCGCGGTCCTCTCGTACGGTCTGAAGGCGATGCTCAGCCCGTCCTCTCCGGTCTACGTGCCGCTGACGGCCGACCCCAAGCTGCTGCGCTTCCTCGTCGGCTTCGCGCGCAACTGCACCCCGAAGCGGTGGCGCTCGGCGATGGCGGTCTTCGCGGCCCTCAACCGCGACGCGCTCGGCGCCTACGACGTGCTGGGCGACGGCGGTGTCGCCGGCCACGCGGTGGACGAGCCGATCCAGGACGCCGACCCGTTCCTCGCGGGGTTCAGCTCCGTGGAGAACCGCACGACGCTCGTCGAGGAGCTGGCCCATGTCGTCTCCTCGGGCGGCTCGGTGGACTACGACCTGCTGAGCGGTGAGGAGATCCGCTCGCTCGAGCCGACCCTCGGCGACGGCGTACGCGCCGGTGTCCGGATGCTGGGGCAGCGATACGTCAACCCGCCGGCGTACGTCGCGTCCCTGGCGGAGTCGGTGGTGGCCCGCGGCGGCGAGATCCGCGCCGGGTTCGACGTGAAGGACGTGCTCGACCTCGGACCGCGCGGGGTGGAGGTGCTCGCGCGCACCGGTGAGCGGCTGCGCGCCGACGCCGTCGTCCTGGCGACCGGGACCTGGCTCGGCGACCTCGCCCGGGCGTACGGGGTGAAGCGCGTCGTCCAGGCCGGTCGTGGCTACAGCTTCACCGTCGTCCCCGAGCAGATGCCCAAGAACCCGATCTACTTCCCGGTCGAGCGCGTCGCGTGCACATCGCTCGGTGATCGCCTGCGCGTGGCGGGGACGATGGAGTTCCGCGACCCCGACGCCCCGTTGGAGCCGGCGCGGATCGAGGCGATCGTGGCGTCGGCGCGGCCGATGTTCACCGGCGTCGACTGGGACGCACGGCAGGAGGAGTGGGTCGGCTCGCGCCCGTGCACGACCGACGGGCTGCCGCTGGTCGGAGCGACGCGCTCGCCGCGTGTCCACGTCGCCGGGGGCCACGGAATGTGGGGCATCGCCCTCGGGCCGCTCACCGGGCGGATGGTGGCGGACGCGATGACGGGCCGCCAGGCGCCTGCGTACGCGCGTCACCTCGACCCTCTGCGCTGAGGTATCTCATCTCCTGCTGACATTTCGGTCGAATCAGGTCGAGGGCTCCAGGCGGCCGTTCTGAGTCGGTATGCTCGGCCCGGAGCACCTGCCGTGGTCACCGTCGACCGCGTACGCGTCCGGTCCCGGCGCGATCGGCTGAACGGAGGATTCGACCCATGGCGTTTCTGCTGCGCATCGAACTTCCTGACGTCCCCGGGTCGCTCGGTGCCGTCGCCAGCGCACTCGGCGAGGCGGGAGCCGACATCCACGCGATCGAGATCGTGGAGCACCGCGGCGACGGCAAGGCCGTCGACGACGTGCTCTTGGAGCTGCCGGTGACGACGATGCCCGACCAGCTCATCACCGCGTGCCACCGGCTCGACGGCGTACGCGTCCAGTGGATCTCGCGCTACAACGCCGGGGCCAACCTCTCGATGGACCTCGAGGCTGTCGAGGCGTTCACCGCCGAGCCGGCGCGTGCCCTGGAGAGCCTGGTCGACCGGGTGCCCGAGACCTTCCGCTCGGACTGGGCTCTGCTGCTCGCCCTCGGTCCGGACGGCCAGCAGGTCATCCACGCGACCGCGACCGCACCTGAGCGGGTCCCCGACGTCGAGAAGTGGTTCACGCTCGAGCAGGCCCAGCGGCTCGCCCACGTCCCCGACTGGGGCTCGATGGTGCTCGCCGGCGCCCCGGTGCCTCAGCGCGACGCGGTGGTCGTCTTCGGCCGCCACGGTGGTCCGCCCGTGCTCGACTCCGAGCTGGCCCGGCTCGGGCACATCGTGGCCCTCGCGGCGTCCGTGGCCGCCGCGCTCTGACCGCCAGCTCGAGCCGGGCGCCGACGTCAGACGCAGCCGAGCCGCTCGACGACCCGGGGCCAGCGCTCGACCCGTTCACCGCTCCCGACGTAGGCCCAGGCGCCGTCGGCGGAGAGCCACAGGTGGTCGCTTCCACGACGGAAGCCGGTGTCCCTGGCGTCGGGAGGGAGCGCGACCGATGAGGCGTAGGGCCCTGCGAAGAAGTCGGCGAGGCTGGCATCGGGCTCCCGGACGTACTCGGCCTTGCCGAGCTTGAGGAAGGTCATGTGCTCCCAGGCGCAATGCTCCGCTCCCGCGTACGAGGTGATCCGGCGGGTCGACACCCGGCCGGTGGCGTCGGACCACACCTGGACCCCCGCCGCCTCGGCCACATCCTCGGGAAGCTCGGCGTAGTCGCAGCGCGCCCAGGACTCGACGTACCACCCCTTCTCGCCGGAGGCCTCGCCGTCGCGGGCGATCACGGCCTGGCGTACGCGGCCGTCGGCAGTGAAGGTGAACAGCGTGCGGGGACCGTCCGCTCGAACCACCCGGTAGCCGTCGCGGACCCCGTCGAGCTGCCGCTCGTCGAAGGCCGTACGCAGCGCCTCCTCCGCATCGTCGCTGAGCGCGCCGTCGTCGTGCTCGTCCGGATAGCCGTTGCCGCCCTCCGCGGTCCCGTCGCACTCCACGACCTGGTGCGCAGCACCCTGCCGCCCTTCGACAGCGAGCGGTCCTTCGTACGTCCCGGTTACGAGGTCCTGACCGCATGCGGTGCAAGCCAGCATCAGGAGTGCAGCAGCGAGGGCAGGAGAGAGCAGGCGGTGACGGCGCACGGCGTCCTACTTCGCATCGGTCACCGGGACGTGCGCCGAGTGGCTGCGGCCGAGCGCCGCGACCTCGCGCTCCATCTGCGGCACCGTCCTCTTGACGAGGCGCTTGGCGATCGGCTCGGCGACCGCTGAGGAGAAGAGGGGCTTGGTGAGGTTGGCGACCAGGACCCCCTTGGGGACGTAGACCCGGCGCTTCTTCTTCTCCAGCCCGTGCGTGACCGCCTCGACGCACTCCTCCAGCGACGTCGTGCCGTTGGCCGGCCACGGGAGCCGTCCGCGGATCGCCTTGAACGACGGGAGGTCGTCCTCCGCCCCGCGGACGATGTCGGTGTCGATCCACGAGGGGTGGCAGACGCCGACCTTCACGCCGTGGACCCACATCTCCTGGCGGTACGCGAGGGCGAGGGCCTCGACGCCCGCCTTGCTCGCGTTGTACGGCGCCAGGCCCGCGAGCGGTGTGAATGCCGCCAGCGAGGAGACGACGAGGACGTATCCCTTCGTGGCGATCACGTGCGGAGCTGCCGCGCGGAGCGTCCGGAAGACGCCGTTGAGGTTCACGTCCACCACCCGCTCGAACGCGCCGGGATCGATCTGGCGCACCGTGCCGTACGCGGCGATGCCGGCGTTGGCGACCACGTGGTCGATGCGGCCGAAGCGGTCCGCGGCGGCATCGACGGCGGACTGGACCGCGTCCGTGTCACGGACGTCGGCCTCCCACCAGTCGGCGGCGTCACCCAGCTCGGCGGCGAGGGACTTCAGCTCGTCCGGCTCGAGGCCGAGGAGCGCGACGCGACCTCCACGACGGACGTACTCGCGGGCGACACCTGCGCCGATGCCGCGTGCGGCACCGGTGACGACGGCAACCTTGCCGGTGAAGGATGAGGGCATGGCCGTCAAGATACCGTCGGTATCCCGCCATTCGCCACCCTCGATGTCACATGGTGGAGGTCAGGTCAGGTGGCGAGTGCCCGGAGGATGTCCTCGACCCGCTCCTTGGCGTCCCCGAACAGCATCTGGGTGTTGTCGCGGAAGAACAGCGGGTTCTGGACGCCCGCGTAGCCCGCCGCCATCGACCGCTTGAACACGATGACGTTCTCGACCTCCCACACCCGCAGCACCGGCATCCCGGCGAGCGGGCTCGTGGGGTCCTCGGCTGCGGCGGGGTTCACCGTGTCGTTGGCGCCGATCACCAGCACCACCGACGTCTCGGCGAAGTCGTCGTTGATCTCGTCCATCTCGAGCACGATGTCGTACGGGACCTTGGCCTCGGCGAGCAGCACGTTCATGTGCCCGGGGAGGCGGCCGGCGACCGGGTGCACGCCGAAGCGGACCTCGATGCCGCGGTCGCGCAGCCTGCGGACGAGGTCGGCGACCGGGTACTGCGCCTGAGCCACCGCCATCCCGTACCCGGGGGTGATGACGACCGACCGCGCGTTCTTGAGGAGCTCGGCAGCATCGGCGGCGGTGATCTCGCGGTGATCGCCGTAGTCGGTCGCGTCACTGGTCGCGGCCTCGATGCCGAAACCGCCGGCGATGACGGAGAGGAACGAGCGGTTCATCGCCTGGCACATGATGTAGGACAGGTAGGCACCCGACGACCCGACGAGCGCGCCGGTCACGATCAGCAGGTCGTTGTTGAGCAGGAAGCCTGACGCTGCCGCGGCCCAGCCCGAGTAGCTGTTGAGCATCGACACGACGACGGGCATGTCGCCACCGCCGATCGAGGCCACGAGGTGCCAGCCGAGCGCCAGCGCGACGACGGTGACGAGGATCAGCAGCGTGAGGTTCGGGGAGATGACGAACCAGACCGTCAGGATCACGAAGACGACGAGCGCGCCGATGTTGATGAGGTTCTTGCCCGGCAGCATCAGCGGCGCCGACCGCATCTTCGCCGACAGCTTGAGGTTGGCGACGATCGAGCCGGTGAAGGTCACGGCGCCGATGAAGATGCCGATGAAGATCTCGGCGTGGTGGATGTCGGCCAGCGAGCCGGTCAGGTGGTTCGGCGCCAGGTAGCCGTTCCAGCCCACCAGCACCGCGGCGAGGCCGACGAAGGAGTGCAGGAGCGCGATCAGCTCGGGCATCTGCGTCATCGCGACGCTCCGCGCCCGCCACAGTCCCAGCGCGGCGCCGATCGCGACGGCCACGAGCAACAGCGCGATCGCGTCGGCGTCGGCGACGTCGGCGACGAGCACGAACGTCGCCACGAGCGCGATCCCCATGCCGGCGATCCCGTACCAGACACCGTTGCGTGACGTCTCGTGCTTGGACAGCCCGGCCAGGGACAGGATGAACAGCAGCGACGCGACGATGTACGCCGCGGTGGCAGCACTCTGTGCGGTCATGGCGGCGTCAGTCCTTCGAGAACATGCTGAGCATGCGACGGGTCACGGCGAAGCCGCCGAAGACGTTGATGGAGGCCAGGAGGATCGCGATGAACGAGAGGACACGGATCACCGTGGCGTTGTCGGCCCCGTCGTCGACCGAGATCTGCAGCATCGCGCCGACGACGATGATGCCGCTGATCGCGTTGGTCACCGACATCAGCGGCGTGTGCAGGGCGTGGTGCACCTTGCCGATCACGTAGTAGCCGACGACGACCGCGAGCGTGAGCACCGTGATGTGCTCCGGCAGCGGCGCGGGCGCGAAGGCGTTGACGAGGAAGAGCGCGAGGATCCCGGTGCCGATGAGGCCCCACGTGACGGCAGGCTTGGCCGGCGCCTTGGCCTTGGTCGCGGGTACGGGAACGGGTGCAGCGGCTGCCGGGGGCGCCGCCGAGACGGCGACCGGGGGTGGCGGCCACGTCTTCTCGCCGTCTCGGACCACGGTGACCGTGCGCTGGACGACGTCGTCGAAGTCGAGGACGAGCTCTCCGTCCTTGGCCGGCGTGAGCAGCTTGAGCAGGTTGACGAGGTTGGTGCCGTACAGCTGGGAGGCCTGCGTCGGGAGGCGCCCGGCGAGGTCGGTGTAGCCGAGGATCGTCACCCCGTTGTCGGTGACGACCTTCTCCCCCGCGACGGAGCCGGCCACGTTGCCGCCCTGGCCGGCGGCCATGTCGACGATGACGCTGCCCGGCTTCATGCTCGCCACGTCGGCCTCGGTCAGCAGCCGCGGTGCGGCA
The DNA here is from genome assembly GCF_019550855.1 of Mumia sp. zg.B21. Classification (NCBI taxonomy): domain Bacteria; kingdom Bacillati; phylum Actinomycetota; class Actinomycetes; order Propionibacteriales; family Nocardioidaceae; genus Mumia; species Mumia sp. zg.B21. The sequence goes on from NZ_JAHWCJ010000002.1 coordinate 461,254, forward strand.
CGCCCGGGGATCAGCGCGGTCGTGATGACGATGTCGACGTCGAGGACCTGCTCGGAGTAGATCTCGGCGGCGCGGCGGTCGTAGTCCTCGCTGGTCGCCTTGGCGTAGCCGTCGGTGGACGCCTCCTGCTGCTCGACGTCGACCGGGAGGTACTCGCCGCCGATCGACCTGACCTGGTCGGCGACCTCAGGGCGCGGGTCCGTGGCGCGGACGATCGCGCCGAGACTGCTCGCCGCGCCGATCGCTGCCAGTCCCGCGACCCCGGCGCCTGCGACCAGCACCTTGGCCGGGGGGACCTTGCCGGCGGCCGTGACCTGGCCGGTGAAGAACCGCCCGAACTCGTGCGCCGCCTCGACGACGGCCCGGTAGCCGGCGATGTTGGCCATCGACGACAGGACGTCCATCGACTGGGCGCGGGAGATGCGCGGCACCGCGTCCATCGCCAGCACGGTCAGGTGACGCTGTGTCAGCTCGTCGACGAGGCTCTCGTTCAGCGCCGGGGACAGCAGGCTGATGAGGGTCGCGTGGTCGGCAAGGAGGCCGATCTCGTCCGGCGAGGGGGCGTTGATCTTGAGCACGAGGTCGGACCGCCACGCCTCGTCGCGGGGCACGACCGAGGCGCCGGCCTCGACGTAGGCCTCGTCGGAAAAGCTGGACGCCTCGCCTGCGCCGGACTCGACCACGACGTCATAACCCAGCTTGATCAGCTGCGTCACGGTCGCCGGGGTCCCGGCGACACGGGTCTCGCCCGGCGAGGTCTCTTTGACCACGCCGATCTTCATTCGGGAGACGTTATCGGCAGCGACTGGCGCCGACCAGAGGGTGAGACGTGCGTCTCATTGCGCGGAGGTTAACGCCTCACGCGACGCCGTACAGCCGGTCACCGGCGTCCCCGAGACCCGGCACGATGTATCCCACGTCGTTGAGCTTCTCGTCCACCGCGGCGACCACCAGCGACACCGGCACCTCGACGTCGGCGAGGTCGTTCTCGACACGGGCAATGCCCTCGGGCACGGCCAGCAGGCAGATCGCGGTGATCGCCGTGCACCCTCGACCGACGAGGAACGCGATCGCCGCCGAGAGGGTGCCGCCGGTGGCGAGCATCGGGTCCAGCACGTACGCCTGGCGGCCGGTCAGGTCGTCGGGCAACCGCTCGGCGTACGTCGCGGGCTCGAGGGTCGTCTCGTTGCGGATCATCCCGAGGAAGCCGACCTCGGCCGTCGGGAGCAGGCGCTGCATGCCGTCGAGCATGCCGAGGCCGGCGCGCAGGATCGGCACGATGAGCGGCTTCGGCGGCGCGAGGCGTACGCCCTCGGCCGGCGACACCGGGGTCTGCACGAGGACCGGCTCGACCCGGACGTCGCGGGTGGCCTCGTACGTCAGAAGCGTGACGAGCTCGTCGGTCAACCGCCGGAAGGTCGGGGAGTCGGTCCTCGAGTCGCGGAGCGTGGTGAGCTTGTGGGCCACCAGCGGGTGGTCGACGACGTGGATGTCCATGCGGCGAACCTTACCGAGCGACGATCTGCCGGCGACTCCCCTACACGAGGGTGTGATCGTCTGCCATCCTGCGGGTACGTGCACGACGACGAGCGTCAAGGGGGTGTGGCCGTGGAGGACGATCTGCAGGGCGAGGTCGATGTCGCGGTCGCCGCCTACCGTGACGAGGGCGGCTGGCAGCTGACCCGCCTCCCCGCCGGTGTCACCGGAGACATCGAGGAGGTCGAGCGGGCGCTGCGCCCGTTCCCTTCGGAGTGCGGTGTGATCGGCATGGTCGCCGTCGACGAGGACTTCTTCGTGCTCGTGCGCGTCTGGGGCCGCAGCACGCTCCTTCTCCTGTCCGACATCACCGCCGTCGACGAGTGGCCGCTCGCCAGCTCCGTCGCCGACGAGCTCGACCTCCCCGACCCGGAGGACGACGACGAGCCGCAGCCTGCCGGTGACATGGAGATCCTGGCCGACCTGGGTGTGAGCGCGATCGATCTCGCCGTGATGCTCGACGATCCGGACGCGTACCCGGACGAGGTGCTCGGCGACATCGCCGAACGGCTCGGGTTCGGCGACGCCTACCAGGCGCTCGCCGGCTGACGTGTCGTCCCCGCTCGTCCACGACGACGCCCTGATGGGCAGGGCGCTCGACCTGGCGTCACGCGCTCTCGAGACCGCCGACGTCCCGGTCGGGGCGCTCGTCGTCGACGCTGACGGAGCCGTCCTGGGCGAGGGCTGGAACGCGCGGGAGCGCGACGGCGACCCGACGGCGCACGCCGAGGTGATCGCGCTACGGGCCGCGGCGGCCGCGCGGGGCGAGTGGCGACTCGACGGCTGCACCCTCGTCGTCACGCTCGAACCCTGCACGATGTGCGCGGGTGCGCTCGTCCTCGCTCGCGTCGCCCGCCTCGTGTTCGGGGCGTACGACGACAAGGCGGGCGCGGTCGGTTCGTTGTGGGACGTCGTCCGGGACCGGCGGCTCAACCATCGCCCTGAGGTCCGCGGAGGGGTGCGTGCCGAGGAGGCGCGGGCCCAGTTGCTGGCCTTCTTTGCTGGGCACCGCTGAGCCCTGACCCGGTTCCGGAGGCGGGCGGCAGGTCCGGTAATCTCTTCTGCGGTGGCGTGTCCGAGCGGCCGAAGGTGCAACACTCGAAATGTTGTGTAGGGCAACCTACCGTGGGTTCAAATCCCACCGCCACCGCCATGACGAGCCCCGTCCGGGATCCCCGGGCGGGGCTCGCTGTCGTACGCCCTCTCTCCCTGCGGCCGATTCGGTGAGGAGATCGGGTTCCGATCGCGGAAACCCCCGATCTCCTCACCGAATCGCGGGGTGGATCGCGCCGGTGGGGCGGGATTGTGGCGCGTGCACCGTACGGAATCCCTTGATCAGCAGCCAGGCCGGTAGGAAGACCAGCTCGAACAGGCCGCCGGGAACGACGAGGAGAAGGCCCGGCCCTGCACCCATATCGAGCACCCCGAGGAGGTCGAGGGGCACGCCGACCGTCAGTGCGACGTAGCCCACGAGCCCGAGGAGCGCGATGGCTCGCGGAACCAGCCCGGAAACGAGCAGCAGGTACGTGAGGACGATGCCGCCGAGACCAGTGGGGACGTAGATCCACAGCATGTGGTTGGGCACCACCTCCGACTGGGCCAGAAGATAGATGCCACAGGCAGCGGACACCGAGAACTCGGCGATTCTGAGGACGGGATACCACACAGCCAGGTGCGGGTTCACGTCCTTCAGGACCGGATACATGAGCAGGCCGATCGCGATCACCGCGAGGCCAGAACCCATCATCAGGAGCACCCCGAGGGTCATCTGATCTCGGTCCACGGCGCCGTCGACGAATGCCTCTGTCAACGAGGTGCCGACCATGGCCATGACCATCTGGGCGACGAAGAGGATGCCGACCGTGGTTGCGATCCTCCTCCTGGATCCGGCATGCCGCCCGGTCGGTGCCGGCCTGGCGGTTGTTGTTGTGCTCATCGTGCTCATCGTGTGGCCTTTCGTCGGGCCGAAGGAGTCCGAGAACCTAACGGCGTTAGATTGAGTCTTTACGCTAACCTGACGCTGTTAGATTGTCTATGGTCGGGTGCGCGACGACGTACCGGATCGCCGCGAGAGGTGGACACAGTGGGTCGCAGGCCAGCCGAGGTGGCGAACAGGGCCCCCGTGAACCGCGAGCGCGCGCTGAGCGCCGCGCTCGCCGTGGCGGACTCCGAAGGGATCGAAGCGGTCACCATGCGCCGACTTGCCCGTGAGCTGGGGATCGAGGCGGCCTCGCTCTACCACCACGTGCACGGCAAGGAGGAGATACTCGACGGACTGGTCGAGGCGATCTCTAGCAAGATCGAGCTTCCGCAGCCGACCGCGGACTGGCGCCGGTCCATCAGACAGCGCGCCCACCAGACCCGCGCGACCCTGAGGGAGCACCCGTGGGCGGTGAGCATGATGGCTTCGCGGACGAGCCCGGGCCCAGCCACGCTGCGCGTGCTCGAGACCGGCATCCGGTGCTTCCGCGAGGGCGGGTTCTCGGTGGTCTTGGCGGCGCATGCGATTTCGACAGTGGACAGCTACGTGCACGGGTTCGTGCTCGAAGAGGTCAACTTGCCTTTCCATGACGAGTCTCAGCTGGCAGCCATGACCGGGGCCATCATGGAGGAGTTTCCCGCCTCAGAGTTCCCTTACCTCTTCGAGCTGACCCGCGAGCACGTCCTGCAGCCGGGTTATGACTACGGCAAGGAGTTCGACTCGGGCCTGGAGATCGTGCTCGACGGAATCGCTGCTTCGCTGCAGCAGTAAGGGCGCAGGGCTGCTCGCGCTCGCTTGTCGTACGCCCTCTCCTGCACCTGCGGCCGATTCGGTGAGGAGATCGGGTTCCGACCGCGAACTTCCCCGATCTCCTCACCGAATCGCCGGGTGGGGTGGCTGGGGGGGAGGCGCCAGGGTGCGTACCGCGGCGCAACTCGGAGTTGCTATCTGTGTTACATCTCGTGGCAGGTGGGAAACGTGCGGCCAGTCCTCGAGAGGAGACCCCCGTGCCCGCACCGACTTTCGACAACCACCCCCGACCCATCGAGACCGACTGGGGCCGCCGTGCGTTCCTGGCCAGAGCCGGCGTGCTCGGCCTCGCCGCCGCGGCTCCACCCGCACTCTTCGCCGCACCGGCCCGTGCCGCCACCACCGACGACGCCCTCGAAGCCCTCCTGGCCTGGCTGCGCCCGCAGCTCCAGCGCCTGTCGGCCGACACCTTCGGAGGGGTCGCGGCGTTCTGCTATCCCGGCCCCGACGCCTTCTCGCTCCGTCAGCTCGAGGTCCGTCGCGAGGCCGGGGGCATCGCCACCCGCACGCCGCAGTTCCTGATGGACACCCTCGACGGCTACATCCCGCTCCCCGACTCGATCGTCGTCCCGCTGCTCACCGACGGGACGCGGCAGCTCGGCGCCCTGCCGAGGCCCCTGCCGTACGTGGTCACCCGGGCAGGGCTGAGGCGGGCCCAGCGCCTCGACGAGGCGCTCACGATCGTGCTCGAGAACGACGAGCACCTGCCCGCCTCCATCGTGGTGGCGTTGCTGCTCAACGTCACCGCGGCCGTCCTGGTCCCGGCGTCGCTGCTGCGGTTGGGCTTCAACTCGCCGTTCGCGCGGTTGCGGTACGCCGAGAAGGCCCGCGTCTTCGCCGACCTGGAGAGCGACGAGCCGACGGTGGTGAAGGTGCTCCGCCCGATCGTGGGCGACTTCCTCGCCGACGAGCTGCGGGGCCTGGTCCACTACCTCGCGATGGCGCTCCTCGCGCTGCCGTCCGACGGCATGTACAGCGAGCAGTCGGCGTACGACCGCGCCACCAAGCGGCTCGTCCGCCGCCCGATCGGGTGGGACCAGACGAACTACCTGCCAGGCAGGACCACACCGCCCGACGGGCACGCCGAGCTCCTCGGCTACTACCAGGGCCGGACGGAGGTGGAGGGCTGATGCGCGACGTCATCGTGGTCGGCGCCGGAGGCGGCGGACCGGTCGTGGCCGCCGAGCTCGCCGCACGCGGGCTCGACGTGCTGCTCCTCGAGGGCGGCTCCTCGCACGCGCAACCTGAGCGGGAGTGGACCCACTTCGAGAACGACGCCTTCAACCCCAAGGACGGCTACTTCCGCGTCGGACCCGCAGACCGCGACCGGCCTGCCTGGATCCGCGACCAACCTCAGAACTCCTACCTCTGGAACGTCACCGGCGTCGGTGGGACGACGCTGCACTACTACGGCAACAGCCCTCGGGCCTACCGTGGCGCCTTCGCCGGGTACGACGGCGCGGACCGCGACGCGTACGACACCGATCACCTGTTCCCCTTCCCGTACGAGGAGCTGGTGCCCTACTACGAGTGGGTCGAGGCGACGCTTCCCGTCCAGACGGCGCCGATGGGCCGCAAGGAGCGGGTGTTCTTCGACGGGTGCGAGGCCCTCGGGCTGCCCGTCCAGACGACGAAGGACACCCACGGCATCGCGTTCCGACCCCAGGAGAACGCCATCCTCCAGCCGCAGGGGACGGCAGGCCGGACCTCGGACTCCTCGTTGCTCGTCTATCCGCAGGCGCAGGGCTGCACCTTCTGCGGGTTCTGCGCGCAGGGGTGCCGGTCACCGCTCAAGGCCCCGCGCAACCAGTTCGCGAAGCGCTCCACCGACAACAGCTATGTCCCGATGGCGGTGACGGCCTCGGCGTGGGCTGCGGCGGGCCGTGACGCCGAGCTCGTCACCGACGCCTTCGTCACCCAGGTCCACACCGAGGAGCGCGGCGGGCGCACCGTCGCTACGGGCGTGACATACCGGACCGACAACGACACGGAGACCGTCCGGGAGGACGCCGCCGTGGTCGTCCTCGCCGGGGGGTGTGTCGAGACGCCGCGGCTCTGGCTGGGGTCAGGACTGCCGAACCCGAACGGCTGGGTGGGTCGGGGTCTGACCGACCACTACCTCGACTGGGTGGTCGGGACGTTCGACCGCGACACCGGCGCGTCGCGCGGTCCGGCCTCGGCGGCACGGGCGGAGTTCCCCGGGTACGGCTGCCTCGAGCAGGGTGGGCTTCCGCCGGCGCTCCAGGCGTTCAGCATGAGCCACAGCGGGAGCGGGATCCGCGAGATGTACGACCTCGGCCGAGGCAAGCGCGGAGCGTGGGACGGCGTCTCCGGACGGCTCCAGGGCTCGGAGCTGAAGGACGTGATGCTCAACGGCATCGACCGTCTTCTCAGCGTCCTCGTCATCACCGCCGACGACGTGGAGCCGGACAACCGCGTACGGCTCTCGCCGCTGTATCCGCGCGACGAGCACGGCGCGCCCGCCCGGGTGGAGATGGACTTCACGAGACGCTCCGCCGACACCGTGCGGCGGCGCAACTTCCTCGCCAACCGGGCGGCCGAGGTCCTGCGCGCAGCGGGGGCACGCAAGGTCTACCGGATCGACTGGGCGCCGCTCATCCTCCACACGCAGTCGTCGATGAGGATGGGCGCCGACCCGGCCACGTCGGTCGTCGGGCCGACGGGTGAGGCCAGGGCGGTGGAGCGCCTCTTCGTCGCCGACAACTCGGTGCTGGCGAACTCCCTCGGCGGACCGAACCCCACCTTGACCACGCAGGCGATCGGGACGCGCACGGCCGAGCAGATCTTTGCCACGTACTTCGACGGCGACCCGTGGGTGGGAGCGGAGGCGCCGGTGCCGTCGACCGATCCGCGGATCAGCGCGGCGCTGTGATCCTCACGGTCACATCTCCGGGCGACCGTCGCGCCAGTAGCCCATGAATGCCACCGACCGGCGGTCCACGCCGCGCTCGCTCACCAGGAACCGTCGAAGCGTCTTGATCACCGACGCCTCGCCGGCCAGCCAGGCGTAGAGATCGCCGGTCGGGGGCAGGGGCATGCCCTGGTCGTCGAGCGCGACCTCCCACACGAGCTCGTCGCCGACCACCTCGTCGAGGGCGACGTCACCCGCCTCGCCGTCACCGGCCTCGCCCTCGGCCGGTGCGGGGATCCCCAGCATCGCCGAGGCGCACCGTCGGACCGCGGGGACGAGCCGTTGGCCGTGGCGGCCCCCCTCGCGCGCGATCCAGGTCAGCGAGACGCCTGCGGGTCGGGCGAGGTCGGTGATGTCGTCCGCGTACGGAACCTCGAGGATGACGTGGCCGCGACGGTCGCTCGGCAGGTCCTCCAGGATCCGGGAGATCGCGGGGACCGCCGTCTCGTCGCCCACGATCAGCACGGGTCGGTCGGCGCTCGGGACGGCGAACTCCAGTCCGCCGTGCGGACCGGGGTGGGCGGCGTTCGGGCCCATCAGCACGGCGGGCGTGCCCGGTCGGCACGTCGCGGCGAAGCGGCCGGCCGGTCCGGTCGCGCCGTGCAGCACCACGTCGACGTCGACCTCGCGGAGCGCGGGACGCGACGCGCGGACGGTGTACGTACGGATCGGGTTGCGGTGCTCGTCGGGGAGGCTCCGCCACCGGTCGTACCAGTCAGGTGCGGACGGGACGTGCTCGTAGCCGCCGGTCGTATCCGGGAGCAGCAGCTTAATGCGCTGGTCGAAACCGTTCGCCGACATCGCGTCGAGGTCGTCCCCCCGGAAGGTGATGCGGACGAACGAGCGCGAGAGGCGGACCGTGCGAGCCACGGTGACGTCGAAGAACCGCCAAGGCTGGACGGCCTTCTCGATGGTGATGGTCACCGTGGCTCCTCCTGAGTGGCTTAGAGGTAAGGCTAACCAAAGAACCTTGAAGCGGTCCAGACGAAGAGCCACTAGCCTCCTGGTACGAGCCATGCGACGAAGGAGCCCATCATGCCGACTCCACGCCAGCCCATCACCGCCATCGCAGCCCTGGTCCTCGCGATCGGGCTCCTCACTGCCGCAGGGGGTGCCGCTCAGGGCGACGACGCTGCACTCACCCCTGACAAGCGGGCCCTCGTCGCCGAGGCCGAAGCAGTCGAAGACGCAGCCGCAGCATCTGACCAGCCGCCTGCTCTGGCCTACGACGGTCCCATCGCGACCTCGCTGCAGCGCGCCGTCGCCGACCGCGTGACGGAGCTGCTCACCCCGCAGGGTGACAAGCCTGCCGACGGAGTCCCCGTGAGCCTCGATGCCGGAGTGATCGGCGTGACGGGGAGCCCGACGGCCGGCTACACCCTCGTCGTGACGCGGGGCACCGACGGCGCGGCACTGGTGAACCGCCTCACCTCTGGTCTCTCGGCCACCGCACGCCGTCTCCTCACCGTGCGGACGTCGGAGCGCACGGCGCAGGAGCTGCGCGACGCCTGGGTCGGCGTCACGGCGCAGCAGTGGCGCACGGCCGACGCCGCGCCGACCGCGGGCTACTCCATGGATCTCGATCCCGAGCTCGAAGCGGTCGTCGTCGACGTTGCCGCCGCGCCGCCACGAGAGGCCGCACGGCTCGATCGGCAGGCAGCGCCGGTCGAAGGAGTCGGCGCGGGAGCGGTGGTGGTCCGCTACACCGGCAGTGCGGCCCGAGCGTCGCGCACCTCCGACACCTCGCCGCACTGGGGAGGCGCTCGCATCACCAGCCCCTCCAAGGTCTGCTCGTCGGGTTTCACCGTGCGCAGCAAGTCCTCGAGCACGCGCTACTCGGTCACCGCCGGACACTGCGGCGCGAACGGGACCTCGTGGTACTCCGGGTCGTACTACTTCGGGCAGATCGCCGGGCGGAGCAACTACCCCGCCTACGACCAGGCTCGCCTGGCCGGCTCCACGTACACGAACTCGATCTACACAGACGGGCTCGACAACTTCAACGTCCGTACGGTCACGGGGGCCAATGACGGCGCGGTCGGCGACAACGTGTGTGCGTCGGGTGCGGTGACGAAGTCGGTGTGTGGGATCGAGATCAAGAGCCTGTCCGCCTCGTACTGCGACGATCCGGCCAAGCCGGCCACGTGCAGCACCTACCTGATGCGGGGCCGACGGAGCGACGACCGGGTCATCGCCCGTCTGGGAGACAGCGGCGGTCCGGTCTACCAGCGCAACACGACGCAGTCGCGGGCCTCCATCCGGGCGATGGTGGTCGCGTACGACATGAGCGGGGTCCGGATGTACGCCGAGCGCTACAACTCGATCTCGAACCACCTCGGGGTGATCGCGGTCACGAGCTGACCCGACAGGGGAGAGCCCGGTCAGGCGCCAGGGTCGACGGCCAGCGTGGGCACGCAGATGGTCACGCGGTTCTTGGCCTTGAGCGCCATGACCGGGTTCTTTTTCAGTCCCTTGAACTTCTTGCCGATGTAGACCTCGACGGTGGCGTCGTCCTCAGGGGTGCCCTTCGTGTACTGCACCTTGCCCTTGAACTGCGCTCCGACCAGGCGGGCGTCGACCCGCTTGGGCTCTGGGGCGACGACCCGGACGTTGGCGATGCTCGTGCCCTCCGGTGCGTTGCCGACAGTCCCGGGGAGGAAGCCGATGCCCTGGAGGTTGAGCGCCGTGCGGTTCGCCATGCCGGAGAGGCCGCCGGCGTTGAGCACGTTGACCAGGACCTGGTTGGGCGCGATCTGCTCGCCGGGCTCCAGCACGCGGTTGCGGCAGGCGGTCGTCGCGTCGGCGTCTGGCAGCTCGGGCGCCTTGGCAAACAGGAGCTGGACACCGGTGTAGGTGCCGCCGATCAGGATGGCGCTCAGCACCGACATCGTGAGGAACGTGCGCAGCCCGCGGGTCATGGTCACCGGTCCATCGCGTAGATACGGGCATGCATGACCTGGCGTTGCTGCAGCGCCGCGCGGAGGGCACGGTGCAGCCCGTCCTCGAGGTAGAGCTCGCCCTGCCAGCTGACGACGTGCGGGAACAGGTCGCCGAAGAACGTGGAGTCGTCGTCGAGGAGGCTGGCGAGGTCGAGCTGGCGCTTGACCGTCGTGAGCGTGTCGAGCCGGACCTGCTGGGGCGGCAGTTTTGCCCACTGGCTCTGGGTCAGTCCGTGGTCAGGGTACGGCCGCCCCTCGCCCACTCCTCTGAAGATCACCCCTGCAGTGTAGTCAGGCGATCTGGACGTGACGGACGTCACACACTAGCGTCGTCCCGCGGGATGCCGACGCCCGCTCCGGCAGGCGCCGGTTCCCTGTGGTGAGAGGCGTTGCTCATGAGGTTGAGGCGTTCGACGTTCATGGCTCCGACGCTCGGGTTGCTGGTCTCGGGACTCGTGCTGACGGCCCCGTCGCCGGCCAGCGGATCCCTGGAGGCGCACGGCTCTCCCGGTTCCCACGGCGGGGGCAAGGGCCGCCTCGCGGTCGAGACGGTCTCCAACCCGCGAGCCGACCTCGTCAGCGGTGGCGACGTCCTCGTCCGGGTCACCGGAGCCGCCGCCGACGCGCGGGTGACGCTGCTGGTGAACGGCCGGCGTACGAAGACCTCGCTCGTCGCGCAAGCCGACGGCAGCCGCACCGGTCTCGTGACCGGGCTGCGCAAGGGACGCAACGTCGTCACCGTCCACCGCGGCTGGTCGATGGCCGCCGAGGTCGTCACCAACCACGACCTCACGGGTCCCCTCCTGTCGGGGCCGCAGCAGAAGCCGTTCTACTGCGAGACCGAGGCGTACGGCCTCGCGCCGGCGCAGCAGCCCGACTGCGAGGCTCCGACCAAGGTCACCTACCAGTACCGGTCCGGGAGCAGCTTCAAGCCGCTCGCCGACCCGAGCCAGGTCCCCGCCGACGCGGCAACCGTGACCGTCGGCGGCAGGACCGTCCCGTTCGTGGTGCGGCTCGAGACCGGCACGATCAACCGGGCGGTCTACCAGGTCGCCGGAATCTACGACGGCACCGACCCGTCGCCGACGGCACCCGAGTCGACCTGGAACGACCGGATCGTCTACACCTTCGGGGGCGGCTGCAACGGCGGCTACCACCAGGGTGCGGCCACCGGCGGCGTCCTCGATGCCACGATGCTGGCCAAGGGCTACGTGGTCGCGTCGTCGTCCCTCAACGTCCTCGACAACAACTGCAGCCCGATCATCTCGGCCGAGACGGCGATGATGGTCAAGGAGCACGTCGTCGAGACGTACGGCGTCCCGGTGCACACGATCGGGTGGGGTGGCTCGGGCGGGGCGATCCAGCAGTACACGATCGCGGAGACCTACCCCGGGATCGTCGACGGCATCATCCCGAGCATCAGCTTCCCCGACGTCGTCAGCACCAACGGCGTCAACGCCGACTGCCGCCTCCTGCAGCGCTTCTACGCCGGCGAGGGCGCGTCGTGGACCCCGGAGCAGAAGCGTGCCGTGACCGGGTTCCTCAACGCGAGCAGCTGCCAGTCGTGGGACGTGGCGTTCGGGAACCGGCTCACCGCCACGGACTCGTGCCCGCCGATCATCCCGGTCGAGGCTCGCTGGGATCCCGTCACCAACCCCGACGGCATCCGGTGTGCGGCCATGGAGCAGTTCGTCAACCAGGTCGGACGGGACCCGCGCACCGGCTTCGCGCGCAGCCCGCTCGACAACATCGGCCAGCAGTACGGGCTCGAGGCGCTGAGGTCCGGCGCGATCGATGCGGAGCAGTTCGTCACGCTCAACGAGCGCATCGGCGGCTACGACCCGGCCGGCGCCGTGGTCCCCGAACGCAGCCGCGCCGACCTGCGGGCGGTCCGGGCGTCGTACCGGTACGGCATGCTCAACACGGCGTCCCGCGGTCTCGCGGAGACGCCGATCATCGATCTCCGCACGTACGCCGACGTGGCGGGCGTCCCTGCCAACTTCCACACCGCCGAGTGGTCCTTCGTGATGCGCGAGCGGTTGCGCAAGGCCAACGGTGACGCGGACAACCAGGTGATCGTGGCGTACCTGCCGGTGCCGGAGCTGGCCGCGGCGGCCTCGGCGCAGGCGCTGCAGTCGATGGAGAACTGGCTGACGGCGATCGGTGGCGACGACCGTCGGGGGTCGAAGGCTGCCAAGGTCGTGCGCAACAAGCCCGCCGCCCTCACCGACTCCTGCTGGCTGCCCGACGGTCGCCTCGTGCCGACCGACTGGGAGGCGGGTGGCGATGCGTGCAGCTCCGTCTACCGGATCGGCTCCAACCCGCGTCAGGTTGCCGGGCAGCCCATGACCCAGGACATCGTGGCCTGCGCGCTGCGGCCGATCCGCTGGTCGGACTACGGCGTCGCGTTCACGTCCGCGCAGCGGTCGCGGATGCGGGCAGCCTTCCCCGACGGCGTGTGCGACTACACCAAGAAGTCTCGCGGCTGGGCCCCGGCGGCTCGTCCGTGGCAGAGGTTCTGAGGCCGACGTGCACGAAGGCCCGGGCCGCAGCGCGGTCCGGGCCTTCGTCGGTGTGGCGGAGGATAGGGGATTCGAACCCCTGAGGGCGTTAACCCAACACGCTTTCCAAGCGTGCGCACTAGGCCACTATGCGAATCCTCCGCGAGCAGGTTACCTGTTGGGTCGGGCCGGGCCGAAATCAGGGGGAGGGGATGCCCCGCTTCCGCGTGCTTGAGCGGTCTCGGTACGATGACTGAAGTCCCTCGCGCGGCGGTATCTCGCCCAACTCCCCCAGGGCCGGAAGGCAGCAAGGGTAAGTGAGCTCTATCGGGTGCGCGAGGGACCTTTTCATGTCCGGACGCAGGAGCTCGGGAGGGAACCGCGCGGGACGTGCAAGCCGGTGCTCGGTGCTCGGCACGGAGGGCATGCTGGGCTGATGTTCCTCGACGAGCCTCCGCACGACGACCCGGTGCGCGCCCTCTACGACGCCGACCTCGAGTCCGACGGGTACGTCAACAACCTGACCCGTCTGTGGGCGTGGCGGCCCGACGTGAACGACGCGGCCACGGCAGCACGCGCGGCCGTCAGCCGCGACAGTGCCTTGACCGACGAGGACCGCGCCGTGCTCGTCGCGGCGACCGCGGCGGCGCGCCACGACTCGTACTGTGCCCTCGCCTGGGGCCGTCGGCTGGCGAGCCTGGCCGGTACGGCGACGGCGGCCGGCGTGCTCAGTGGCGCCGTCGACGCACTCGCACCGCGGACCCGTGCCCTCGCGGCATGGGCCACTGTCGTGGTCCAGGACCCGAACGCGACGACCGCGGAGGACGTCGCGCGGTTGCGCGCCGTCGGGCTGGGCGACCGCGAGATCTTCGAGGCGACGGCCTTCGTCGCACAACGGCTCGCCTTCTCGACCGTCAACGACGCGCTGGGTGCGGAGCCTGACCGACAGCTCGTCGTCGGTGCGCCCGAGGAGGTCGTCGCTGCGGTCGCGTACGGACGGCCGGTCGCCGCCGAGTAGCCCGTCCAAGCCCCTTGCCGCCTGTGGGGAAAATGTGGATAACGGCCGCGATCTGTGGATGGTGAAGCACGTTCTGTGTACGACCCTCTGGACGACGCGAAAAGGTCGAAGTTCTCTTCTCTGGACCCTTGCACGGTGTCCGGATCGCACGGTAGGACAGTGCAGGTGCGCCTCGGGCGCCATGCGTAGATGCAAACCCCCGGAAGGCCCCGCGACGCCGATGCGCGTGTCGCGGGGCCTTGCGCATCGCACGGCGATCACGGTGCACACGACAGGGCGGTTCGGACGTCAGGGACGATCGTTAGGGTTGACGCGTGGACGAACCCATGGCCTTGTACCGGCGCTATCGCCCGGAGACGTTCGCCGAGGTGATCGGCCAGTCGCACGTGACCGACCCGCTGCGGCACGCGCTCGCCAACAACCGCGTCAACCACGCCTACCTCTTCTCCGGCCCCCGCGGCTGCGGCAAGACGACGAGTGCGCGCATCCTCGCCCGCGCGCTCAACTGCGAGAAGGCCCCGGTCGCCGACCCGTGCGGCGAGTGCCAGAGCTGCCGCGACCTCGCGCGCGGAGGCCCGGGGAGCCTCGACGTCATCGAGATCGACGCCGCCAGCCACGGTGGCGTCGACGACGCCCGCGACCTGCGCGAGCGGGCGTTCTTCGCTCCCGTCAACAGCCGCTACAAGGTCTACATCATCGACGAGGCCCACATGGTCTCGAGCCAGGGCTTCAACGCCCTGCTCAAGCTCGTCGAGGAGCCACCTCCGCACCTGAAGTTCATCTTCGCGACGACCGAGCCCGAGAAGGTCATCGGCACGATCAGGTCCCGGACCCACCACTACCCGTTCCGGCTGGTGCCGCCCAAGACCCTCACCTCCTACCTCGAGGAGCTCGGCCGTACGGAGGGCGTTCCGCTCGAGGCGACGGCGCTTCCGCTGATCGTGCGCGCCGGCGGCGGATCCGTCCGCGACACCCTCAGCGTGCTCGACCAGCTCATCGCCGGGGCGTCCGACGACGGGGTCACGTACGACCTCGCCGCGTCGCTGCTCGGCTACACGCCCGACTCGCTCCTCGACGAGGTCATCGACGCGTTCGCGGCGGGCGACGGCGGCGCGGTGTTCGCGGCCGTCGACAAGGTCGTGGAGACCGGGCAGGACCCGCGCCGGTTCGCCGAGGACCTCCTCCAACGGCTGCGTGACCTGGTGATCGTGGCCAACGTGCCCGACGCCATCGGCATGGGCCTCATCGACATCGCAGGCGACCGTGGCGAGCGCATCGAGAACCAGGCCGCGCGGTTCGGCCGCGCCGACCTGACCCGTGCCGCCGACGTCGTCAGCGCCGGCCTGACCGAGCTGCGGGGTGCGACCGCCCCGCGTCTCCTGCTCGAGCTGATGTGCGCCCGCATCCTCCTGCCGGGCGCTGACGCCACACCTGACGGCGTGCAGGCCCGCCTCGACCGGATCGAGCGGCGCCTGTCGATCGTGGGAGACGGTCCGCCACCGGTCGAGCGTGCCGCGCAGGCTCCCGCGTCCACTCCGACTCCCGCGTCCACTCCGACTCCCGCGCCCACTCCGACTCCGACAAGGACTCCGGCGCCGGCGCCTGCACCCACCGAGGCCGCGAGGCCGGCGGCTCCCGCGCCGGCGGTCGAGGAGGCACCTCCCGCGGACGCCGAGCACACCGAGCCCGCACCGCCCGGCACGCCCGGAGTGGCCGACGTACGCCGCCTGTGGCCCGACATCCTCGACAAGGTGCGCGTCATTCGGCGCTTCACCTGGGTGATGCTCAGCCAGAACGCCCAGGTCCACTCGCTCGAGGGCACCACGCTCACCATCGGGCTCGTCAACAGCGGCGCACGGGACTCGTTCGCCCGCAGCGGCTCCGACGCGATCCTCGTCCAGGCGCTCGTCGACGTGCTCGGAGGCACGTGGCGCGTCGAGGCGATCGTCGACCCCAGCGCCGGAGGCGGGGACGCTCCGGCGCGAGCCGGGTCGACGCCGCGCGGCCCTGACGAGTCCGCGGCGCCCCCGACGGGCTCGACCGGCTCCGCTCCTCAGGCTGCCGCGGCACCGGCGATGCCGGAGCCCTCACCCGCCCCGCCGACGGCTCCGCCGCCTCGTGAGCGCGCGAGCGTGGACGCCATCGCGGCCGCGCGAGCCAGCCTGCGTGACGACTCGACGCGCCCCGAGGCCTACGACCCCGACCTCCATGCCAAGGTCGACGACCCCGCGATGGAGAACGACGGCCTCTCCCACGAGGAGCTCCTCAGCAGAACGCTCGGGGCCCAGGTCATCAGCGAGATCCCGCACGACTGACAGAGGAGCACGATGAGCAGCTGGCGGCCCGACATCCTTGGTGACGGCTACGAGCAACGGCGGATCGACCTCGGGCCCGACCCTGACGGTGAGGGGGCCATCGACGCCACGCTCGTCCGACGTGTCCCGCGCGACGGTGAGGACGCGAGGGGTGCGGTGCTGTACGTCCACGGCTTCAGCGACTACTTCTTCCAGACCGAGCTGGCCGACTTCTTCGCCGAGCGCGGGTTCGCGTTCTACGCCCTCGACCTGCGCAAGTGCGGCCGCTCGCTGCAGCCCAGCCACACCGCCCACTTCGTCTCCGACCTCGCGCTCTACGACGAGGAGCTCGAGCGGGCGCTCGCCGTCGTGCGTGAGGAGACCGGTGCCGACGTCCTCCTGGCGGCGCACTCGACGGGCGGCCTGATCCTTCCGCTGTGGCTCGACCGTCGGCGTCGGGTGAGCGCCGGGCGAGCCGGCGGCGTGTCCGGTCTCGTCCTCAACAGCCCGTGGTTCGACCTTCAGGGTGCGGCCTACCTGCGCTCGGTCGGCACCCAGGCGATCAGGGCCGTCGGTCGAGTCAAGCCGACGGCGCCGGTCAAGCTGGCGCCCAGCGACGCGTACGGGACCAGCCTCGCGGCCTCGCACCACGGTGAGTGGGACTTCGACACGGCCTGGAAGCCGCTCAACGGCTTCCCGGTCACGTTCGGGTGGCTCCGCGCCGTCCGCGTCGGTCACGCGCGGCTGCACCGTGGGCTCGACATCGGCGTCCCGGCGCTGGTCCTGCGGTCGACGCGCTCGCACTTCACCTCGCGATACTCCGAGGACGTCGACTCCGCCGATGCCGTCCTCGACGTCCGCCAGATCGCGCGGTGGTCCGGGTGCCTGGGCGGCGACACCCGGGTGGTCCCGATCGAGGGTGCCCGTCACGACGTCTTCCTGTCGCGCGAGGAGCCGCGCAGCAGGGCGTACGACGCGGTCGACGCGTGGCTGCGGCACGACGCGGCCCTGCTGCCGGGCCAGCGGGAGCTCGCCGGGGGATGACCACGCCGGCCGCCGACCGGCGCCGGATCGGCCCGCTGGACCTGGGACCGCTGCTGCGCCGGTTGGGCGGTCGAGACCGGCTCGTCGCGCTCGTCGGGGCATGGGACTCGGGCCGCGCTCTCGTCGCGTACGACCCGGTGCGAGTGCTCGCCGACGGCGACGACCCGTTCGACGTCGGCACCGGTCCGGACGGTGCCCGGGAGATGGGCACCTGGATCGGGTGGTGGGGCTACCAGCTCGGCGCTCGGCTGGAGGACGTCGGTCCCGTGCCGCCTCGGACGGACCCGCTGCCCGACGCCGACCTCGCCCTCTACGAGACGGTCCTGCGTCGGATCGACGGTGTGTGGTGGTTCGAGTCGGTCGCCTCGCCGGAGCAGACCGAGGAGCGGTGGGCCCGCCTGTGCGGCCTGCTCGCGGGTGACGAGCCGCAGCCCGCGGCGTACGGGCTCGCGCCGTTCGTCGCCGTGCCCGGGATCGACGCGCACCGCGAGGCGGTGCGCCGCACGATCGCCCACATCCACGCCGGGGACGTGTTCCAGGCCAACGTCTGCCTGCGTCTGGAGTCGCGGATCGACGGCGCGGGGGGATCGGCCGCCGGGCTGGAGATGTTCCTCAGCGGAGTCGCCGCCCTCGCTCCGGCGTACGCGGCGTACGTCGCCGGGCGGTCGGGGACGATCGTCAGCCTCTCGCCGGAGCTCTATCTGCGCCGGACCGGGCGTCACGTCGTGTCGTCGCCGATCAAGGGCACCGCGCCTGCTGAGGCAGATCCCGCCGACCTCGTCGCCTCGGTGAAGGACCACGCCGAGAACGTCATGATCGTCGACCTCGTGCGCAACGACCTCGGACGCGTCGCGGAGACGGGCACCGTCCGCGTCACCGCGACCACCGAACCACGCCGTCGTGCCGGGGTCTGGCACCTCGTGTCCGACGTCGAGGCGACGCTCGCGGCCGACGCGACGGACGCCGACCTGCTTCGGGCGACCTTCCCGCCCGGGTCGGTGACGGGGGCCCCGAAGGTGCGGGCGATGCAGATCATCGGCGAGCAGGAGGCGACGGGGCGCGAGGTGTACACCGGCTCGATCGGTCACGCCGGGCCGCGCGGGCTGGAGGCGAGCGTCGTGATCCGGACGTTCGAGATCCGGGGGGACCGCGTCTGGCTGGGCGTGGGGGGCGGGGTCGTCGCCGACTCCGATCCTGACGCCGAGCTGCAAGAGTGCTTCACGAAGGCCGCGCCACTGCTCCGGGCGGTCGGTGCCACGCTGCAGACGCCTGCGCCCGGCGGCGCCGTTCATGCGCCGCGCCCGCCGATCGGCGGGCTTGTGGTCCCGACCCGCCTCGCGGGACCTAGTCGTCCGGGTCCGGGCCGGCCTGACTCGGCGGCAGGCATCTTCGACACGCTGCTGGTCCGCGACGGGCTCCCGGTCGATCTCGACCAGCACCTCGCGCGGTTCGTGCGGTCGGCGCGGTCGGTCTACGGCGTCGGTCTCGAACGCGAGGCCCTCGCCGTACGAGCCCGGGCCGCCGCAGGTCCGCTCAGGGGGTCGCACCGCCTCCGGCTCACGCTCGAGCCACGGACGGGAGACGTCGCCGTCACCGCGGTGCCGACCGGCGCTGTGCCGTCCGTTCCTTGGACGCTGTGTCCGGTCGTCCTGCCCGGTGGGCTCGGTGACGCGAAGTGGACGGACCGAGCGGTGCTCGACACACTGCCCGGCGCCCCGTGGACGCCGGCGCGGGACCCGCTGCTCGTGGACGAGGACGGCACGGTCCTCGAGACGGGCCGGGGCAGCGTCTTCGCGGTCTTCGACGACGGTGTCCACACCCCCTCGCTCGACGGGCGCATCCTGCCCGGCGTCACCCGGGAGGCCGTCCTCGGTCTGCTGCGCGGGCGGGCGGTGCCCGTGGTCGAGCGCAGGATCGCGCTGGCGGAGCTCGCCGGCGCGAGCGAGGTGTTCGTGACGAGCGCGATCAGCCGGGTCCGTCCGGTCGCTGAGGTGAGCGGCGTCGTACGACGAGCCCCCGGTCGTACGACGGACTGGATCCGCCGCCTCGACCAAGACAGAGACGACCAAGACAGAGACGACCAAGACAGGGACGACCGGGGCCGAGACGGAGCGTCGAGCCCGGGTGACCGCTCCGTGGCCGAGACGCCTGGCCGTTCTGCCTCAGCGGTCGGCGGGACGCGCGTCCTGCTGATCGACAACTACGACTCGTTCGTGCACAACCTCGCCCAGTACGTCCGCGAGCTCGGCGCCGACGCCACGGTGGTGCGCAACGACGCCTTCGACGTGGAAGGGCTGGCGCGCCTGCGCCGTACGGGTGGATTCACCCACGTCGTCATCTCGCCCGGCCCCGGGGCACCCTCGAGCGCGGGGGCGAGCATCGACGCCGTCCGCGTCCTCGGCCCGACCACGCCGATCCTCGGCGTCTGCCTCGGGCACCAGGCGATCGCCGAGGCGTACGGGGCGCAGGTCGTGCGGGCGCCGAGGCCGGTCCACGGGGTGCCGTCCCTGATCCACCACGACGGGCAGGGCGTCTATGCCGGGTTGGACGGACCGCTGGTCGCGGCGCGTTATCACTCGCTCGTCGTCGAGGATCTCCCGGAGGCATTGATCCCGACCGCCCGTAACGCCGAGGGTGTGCTCATGGGCGTACGCCACCGTGAGCACCCGGTCGAGGGCGTGCAGATCCACCCCGAGTCGATCCTCACGCCGCGTGGGCACGACCTGCTGGCGAACTTCCTGTCCCGAGGCTGACGCCGACGACTGGCGCCGACGACTGGCGCCTAGGTGCGCGCCCGCGAGCGTCGGCGGACGGCGACCACCGCTCCGACCACACCCACGACGGTGACCACGGCGAGGGCCACGCCCCACCCTGTCGTCAGCCCGGCACCCACCGCCGCATAGAACGCCGACATCCCGATCGTCGTCCACACCAGCGCCCACGCCATGCAGCCGGGGACCATCGCGACCAGATAGAGCGGGAACGGCATCCGCACGACACCCGCGCCCGCATTGATGACGGTCTGCGCCCCGACCGTCAGGAACGAGACTGGCACGGCGAGCGCGCCCCACCGCCGTACGACGTCGGCGCCGCGCTGGGCCGAGCCACCCTCGAGCCAGTCGTGGGTGCGGGCGCGCCAGCCCCCGGCCGGATGGGTACGGGTGAGCACCTGGACGGTGGCCACGCGCGCGATCCAGTACGTCGCCTGGGCGCGGAGGAAGACGACGACGAAGAAGAACAACCACACGGAGAGGGCGGGTCCTTCGGGGCGGTCCACGGCCCCAGCCTAGGAATCGCGGCACCTCCCTCCTCAGCCGCCCTCACCCCGCGAACAGCAGGAACAGCCCGAGGAACGTGTAGCCGACCATCACCAGCATCAGCGCGAGCTGGCCCGTGAGCTGGTGGGCACGCGGCAGGAGACGGAGGCAGCGGTCGTGCGCGGCGACCACGCCGAGGACGTGGCCGGTCAGGACGAGCCCGACCTTGAGGACGGCGAGCAGGTGCGGGTGCTCGGACAGCCAGTACGAGGGCTGCAGGCCGCCGAGACCGAGCAGGTCCCACCCGCGGTCGAGCGGGTCGGCGAGGGCGATGACGGTGCGCTGCCCCTTCTCGACGAGGTACGACAGGTAGTGCGCGCCGACGTATCCGACCACGATCGGGACCAGCGAGTGCGCGAGCTCTCCCGGCATCGCGCGCCGCTGCAGCGGGGTCAGCCCACGGGCGGCGCGGGTGGCCAGCACGAAGACGAGCGCGACGAGCAGCACCGCCGTGAGGAGCCCGAGCGTCTTGTACGCCACCGCGAGCGCTGCCGAGCCCGCGTACCAGGTCTGGACCTCTGTCATCCACCACGGCGTCCCGGTCGCGGAGTCGAACGCGGTCGAGCCGAGCAGCACTGCGACGACGGCCACGATCCCGCGGTCGACGGGGAGGCCGGCGAGGTTGGACAGCGGGTTGCGGGCCACGACCCGACGGTCGTCGGGCGAGTGCCGTCCGAACGGAGACAGGGCGGCGACGAACGCGGCGTACACGTCGAACGGGTCCGCCCGCTCGAACCACCGCCGCCCGAAGGCAATCCCGCCGAGCACCCCGTACGCGACGTAGCCGACCAGCCACACCCGTACGGTCGCCAGCGCGCCGGGGTCCGGCGAGGCCAGTTCGGTCCAGACGAACGCGAGCAGGCCGAGCGCCGCCGGCCAGTAGCCGAGGCGCGCCGGGTAGGTCCACACACCGGTGGCCGGGTCGCGCCGCAGCGCCCAGCAGACGGCGCCGTGCAGCGCGCGCACGGGCGAGAGGAACGCCCAGACGTGGCCGCACAACAACGACAGCGGGACGATGCCGACCCACAGCAGCACGTAGAAGACACCGGGTGCGCCGTTGGTGGGACCGGGGTCGCCTCCGAACGCTGCGAGGGCGACCCAGGCGGTGAAGCCGACGCCGACCAGGCCGAGGACGGCACGAGTGACACTGCTGTCGACCGCCCGGGTCATCCACTGCGGGAGGGCAACCCCGGGCGAGCTCGGGTCGAGGCGGGGACGTCGCCACGCGAGCGCGAGGACGGCGAAGGAGATGGTCAGCGCCCACGCGGCGCCGACCATCGCGTACTCCAGGGGTACGGGGAGATCGGTCGATCCTCCGACCCCGTGGGCGAGGATCATGGACTGACGTCGATGGTGGCGATCGTCCCTCCGACGTGGTGGGACTCCAGCGAGACGCTGCCCGGGACCTCGACCGCGAACTCGAACCGGTGCGTGCCGGGCGTGACGGCGAAGGTCTCCTCGGGCTCGGCGTGCAGGTGCAGCTCGTCGTCGGTGTCGGAGGTGACGTCGAGGACGATCGACTGACCGACCTCCGCCGCGTACGAGGTGCCGAGCGGGCTGACCTTGCCGTCCGCGATGCGCACCTGGATCGAGATCGGCGCGTCGGCGTCCCCGTCCACGACCGGCGGGTCCTGGGCACACCCGGTGAGCGTGAGCAGGCCGGCGAGGGCGAGCGCGATGAGCGTACGGGGTGGGGTCATCGGTCGTCGTCTTCCTGGTCGGTGGTGACGGTCGGATCGGCGCTGTCGCGCGCGGCCTCCTCCTGCTGGGCGCGCTCGCGCGCCTCAGCGACGCGGTCGCGCCGGGCGACTACGAGCACGACCACCGTGATCGCGATCGCCGGGACGAAGGCCGGGATCGTGAGCAACAGGGGGTGGTGGGCGAGCAGGACGGCGTCGGGAGGCATGTCAGACGCGGGCGGGCGGGCGGTCGTCGGCGTGCCGGTCGGCGGTCGTGCCGCGCGGGGTGGCTCGTGCGACGCGGGCCGCACCCCACGCCAGTGCCCACAGCAGCAGCAGCGAGCAGATCGCGACGACGGTGCAGGCGGCGTTCCAGAGCCACGTCGGGTGGTCGGCGCTCTTCTCGCGCTGGAGGATCGAGCTCTCCGGGACGAACGCGCGCGTGAACGCGGACGGCGCCGCGAGCTCCTCCGCATCGATCGCCGCGTCGGCGGGCAGCCAGATCGGGACCGCGGCGAGGATGCGGTCGTCGGAGACGCGGATCAGCGTCTTCCAGGTGCCGTGGACCGGGATCGGCCTGGTCGTCTCCCAGACTCCGGGCGAGGTCTCACGGAGCCGGTCGACGACGACGCCGTCGCCACCGCCCTGCCACGCCGTGATCTGGACCCAGGTCGGGTCGTCGCTGGGGAGGTCGGCCGGGTCGAACGTGACACGCGCCTCGACCGTACGGCTCGCCGGGTCTGCGTCGACGTCGGTGAGCTCGACGCTCGCGGTCGCGTCGGGGACGGTCGCGTACAGCCCGTTGCCCAGTGACACCGCGACCGCGACGATGCCGGCCACGATGATGGTGCGGCACACGGCCTTGCCAGGGATCTCGCCGGTGGTGAGCGCGGTCCCGAACAGTGCCCCGGCCATCCCGGCGAGCACGCCCACCGGGACCGACATGAGGAGTCCTTCGAGCCACATGTCGCTCGTCCACGGAAGGACGAACGCAGCCTCCACCCAGAGACCCTCGAGCGCGAGACCCACGGTGGAGAGCGCGAGACCGGCGACCGCGCCGAACAGCAGGCGACGCCGGTAGAGCGGCGCGACAAGAGCGAGCACCTCGATGACGACCGCGGTGCCCAGGTAGAGCGGGAAGACGTTGTACGCCTCGCCGAGGACAGGCCCGACGATCACCGCGGTGCCGATGCGCACGGCGAGGTAGAAGAGCACGGCGAGGACGGCGCCGCCCCTGCCGAGGACGCGCCGTGCCGCGACGAGGGCGAGCCCGGCGGCCGCCGCGATCATCATGGGGTGCAGCGGCTGGCGGAACTGCTGGATGCCGAAGTCGTACTCGACCTGGAAGACCGACAGGCCGATCAGGAGCCCGCCGAACGCGGCGGTGTACGAGATGCGCACCCGGAGCTCCCGCAGCGGCGCAGTGACCTTGCCCTGCGCGAGGTCGCCCTCGCGGAGCAGGATGATGATGCCGATCAACGACAGGCCGGCACCCCCGATGAGCATGATGTGGGTCGGACCCCAGAGCGTCACGTCCTGACCGAAGATTCGGTGCCAGATGTCGTCGAGCGGGAAGCCGATCAGGGCGTACAGTCCGGCGCCGGCCACCAGGAGCCCGCCGACCGGGACGTGCCAGGCGCGGGTGATCTTCACGGCGGCGGGGCCAGGCACCTCGTCGAGGGGCAGCACCATCGCAGTCGCGCCGGCGACGAAGGTCAGGAAGAGGCCGACGAGGATGAGGTAGTGCGCCGGGTTGGCCAGCGGGCCCTCGTCGCGTCCGACTCCCGCGTGCAGGCTGACGTCCCAGATGAAGCCGAGGAACGCGGTGACGAGGGCGATGGCGAGCATCGCTCCCGGGACGGCGACCCAGCCTGGCCGGCCGAGACGCTGCTCGGCACGGTCGCCGAAGCGCTGCAGCCAGGTGATGCGGCGGGTGCGGTGCGCCCACGCGATCCACAGCAGGGCCGCCGAGACGACGACGGCGGCGACGGACATGCCGATGACCTGGTCCAGTGCAGCACCGCCCGCGGGTGGCTGCTCAACGGCGACAAGGGAGGCGAACGGTCCGAGATCGGCCATGCGACGGAGTGTGACATCGGCGATGTCACATGTCAACGGTCACGTACCGCGGGTGCGAACGAATCGCTCCCAGGAGACGCAGGCGTCGCTCGTGGGCGACACCGAGATCGCTCGCCCGGCCCTAGCATCGGGGTGAGAGGAGGACGGGACGGTGATGAGCCTGACCCCACGGAGGACCGACGTGCTGCTGTGCGTCGGTGTCACGGTCGTGCTCGCCGTCGTCGCGAACTCCCACGAGGGCCGTGGGGGTGCGGTCAACCCGCTCGTCTATCTGTGGGCTCTCGGTCTGGGCCTGCTCATGCTCGTACGACGCAGCCACCCGCTGCTGGTGCTGGCACTCACGTCGCTCGGGTTCTTCAGCTACTACGCGGCCGGCTTCCCCGCGATCGGTCTCGCCGTACCGATCGCCGCGGCGCTCTACTCGGCCGCCGAGATGGGTCACCTGCGTGCGGCGATCGTCACGAGCGTGCTCCTCGTCGTCACCGCCACCGGCTACCGGCTGCTGGAGGGCCAGAGCCCGTCGTTCGTCCTCGGCTACGAGCTCAGCGGCGATGCTGCCCTGATCGTCGCGACCATCGCGCTGGGGCACAGCGTCCGGGTGGGTCGCCGCCTCCGGCAGAGGACCGATCAGGTCACGCGGCTGCTCACCCGCCAGGGCGAGCTCGACGACGTCGCCCAGGTGCGCGAGGACCGGATGAGGCTCGCGCGCGAGCTGCACGACTCGATCGGGCACTCGCTCTCGGTCGCCGCCCTCTACTCCGACATCGCTCGCGAGGCGCTCGCCGAGGACGCGCGTCGAGATGCGCTCGACCTCGTCCGATCCTCGATCACCGACGCGTCCGCGCACCTGCGTCAGACGGTCGCCGTCCTCCGCGGTCGGGGACAGTTCGATCCCGCTGCGGGGCTCGACGAGGTCGTCAGCCTGGGCGTCGCGCCGACCGCGGCGGGGTACGCCGTCGACGTGCAGGTCGATCAGATCGACGTGGCGCCCGAGGTCGGTGCCGCGGCGTTCCGTCTTGTGCAGGAGGCGATCACGAACACGCTGCGTCACTCGAACGGGCGCAGCATCAGCGTTCGGATCGGCATGCAGGAGCCCGGACTGCTCGGGGTCCGCGTCGTCGACGACGGGACGGCCGCCGCAGGCCCGCAGATCCAGGACGGGCACGGCCTCAGCGGGATGCGTGAGCGGGTCAGCGCACTCGGTGGAACCCTCGACGTCGACGCGGGCCCGCAGGGATGGGCGGTCGAGGCGTCCATCCCGACGGTCCCGGTGATGAGCGGTGGTTCGTCGTGATCCGGCTGCTGCTCGTCGACGACCAGGTCCTTCTCCGCCACGGCCTGCGCGCGATCATGGAGAACACCGACGACGTCACGGTGGTCGGTGAGGCCAGTGACGGCAGGGAGGCCGTGCGCGAGGCGCGTGAGCTGCGGCCCGACGTCGTCCTCATGGACCTGCAGATGCCGGTGATGTCGGGCACCGAGGCGATCCGCGCGATGCGCGCCGACCCGCTCCTCGGCACGACGCCGGTGCTCGTCCTCACCACGTTCGACGACGAGGACGACGTCGTGGAGGCGATCGCGGCGGGTGCCAACGGCTATCTGCTCAAGGACATCGACGCCGACGAGCTGCGGCGTGCGGTGCGCAGCGCCGCGGGCGGGCAGGCCCAGATCGCGCCCGGGGTGCTCCGCCAGCTCATGGACCGCGTCGCGCGGATGCCCACCCGCCGTGCCCGCGAGGAGAGGCTCGCGGGCCTCACCGAGCGCGAGGTCGAGGTGCTCACCCAGGTGGGGCTCGGGCAGACGAACGAGGAGATCGGGACGGCGCTGTTCCTGAGCCCGGAGACAGCGCGCACCTATGTCAGCCGCCTCCTGACGAAGCTCGACGCCCGCGACCGCTCCCAGCTGGTCGTGCTGGCGCACCGTGCCGGTCTCGTCGACTGACGGGGACCCCGAGACCCGTACGCCCAGACGCGACGCGACTGCCGCTCCTGAGGGACTGAGTCGCGCTTCGCGCGCTCCTAGCGTGGTGCGCCGACGAACCTGTCGGACATCAGCGGAGGACGTGGACACCATGGAGAGACTTGCTCGAGCCTGCCAGCGAGGGCGGTGGTTCGTCGTTGCCGGATGGATCGTCGTCGTGGTGGCGCTGTCGGCCCTGTCGGGGGCGTTCAGCGGTGAGACCAGCGACGACTACGACCTTCCTGGCTCGCCGAGCGACCGTGCCGTCCAGATCCTCGAGGACGGCGGCTTCTCGTCGGACGCGGGCACCCAGGCGCAGCTCGTCCTGCAGCGCGAGGACAGCCTGGACACACCGGCCGGGCGCGAGCAGGTGGCGTCGCTGGTCGACGAGGTCACGGCGCTGGCGCCCGACGCGAGGGTCGGCAGCCCGTTCGCCGCCGACGGAGCACACCAGCTCTCCCCCGACGGCACGATCGGCTACGTCACGGTGGGGCTCCCGACCCAGGACGCCGAGGCCGTCGCCGAGCTCCAGGACGACCTGGACGAGGTACGCGGCTCGTCTGCCACGGACGGCCTGACCGTGGAGGTCGGTGGCCTCGGCGCCGAGGAGGGGCATCGGAGTGGGCCGCCGAGCGAGCTGATCGGCGTGCTGGCGGCGATCGCCATCCTGCTCTTCGCCTTCGGGTCGGTGATCGCGATGGTCCTGCCGATCCTTGTCGGAGTCATCGGCGCCGCCAGCGGGGTGGCTCTCGTCGGTCTCGGTGCCCGGTGGGTCGACATGCCGAGCTTCGCCGCACCCGTCGCGGCGATGATCGCCATCGGCGTCGGCATCGACTACGCCCTGCTCGTCGTCACACGCTACCGCGAGGCGCTCGCGGCGGGGGCCCATCCGGCGCAGGCCGTGACGATCGCGCAGACGACCGCCGGGAGGTCCGTGCTCTTCGCCGGAGTCACCGTGGTCATCGCCTCGCTCGGACTGGTCCTCATGGACCTCAAGGTGATCACGGGTGTCGCGCTGGGGATCGCCGGAGCGGTGCTCGTCACCATGCTGGCCGCCGTGACGCTGCTGCCGGCGATGCTCACGATCACCGGACGGAGGATCGACCGGCTCTCGGTCCACCGGCGGCGTACGAGGTCGGACGGTGGACGGCTCGCCCGCCGCTGGAGCCGTGTGGTGCAGCGGCGGCCGTGGCCGGCGGCCCTCGCGGCGACCGCCGTGCTGGTCCTGCTCGCCCTCCCGGTTCTCGATCTCCGGCTCGGGTTCTCCGATGCCGGCACGCGCCCGACGACCGACACCGGACGGCGGGCGTACGACCTGGTGGCGGAAGGCTTCGGCCCTGGCGCCAACGGCCCCCTCTTCGTCGCGGTGCAGGCAGCCGACGGCCCCGCCGGCGACGCTGCCGTGGAGGCGCTCGCCGACGCCCTCGAGACGACACCGGGCGTCGCGGCCACCACACCGCCGGTGCTCTCCGACGACGGCGACGTCGCCTTCTTCGAGGTGATCCCGACGACCGGACCGCAGGACGAGGCCACGACCGACCTCGTGCACACGCTCCGCGAGGAGGTGGTCCCGCAGGCGGTGGACAACAGCGGGCTCGAGGTCGCGATCGGCGGAGCGACGGCGGCGGCGGTCGACTTCGCCGACTACACCGCGGAACGTCTTCCGCTCTTCCTCGCCGTCGTCCTCGGTGCCGCGCTGGTGCTCCTCGTCCTCGTCTTCCGTGGGTTGGCCGTCGCCGTCAAGGCGGTGCTGGTCAACCTGCTGTCGCTCGGCGCCGCATTCGGGGCGGTGGTGGCGGTTTTTCAGTGGGGCTGGGGCGTGGAGCTGCTCGACCTCGGCGCGAGCGCGCCCGTCGAGGCGTGGGTGCCGATGATGATGATCGCGATCGTCTTCGGTCTGTCGATGGACTACGAGGTGTTCCTCCTGTCCCGGGTCCGCGAGGAGTACGACCGTACGGGCGACAACGCCACGGCCGTGGCCGAGGGCCTCGCGCGCACCGCACGGGTCATCTCGGCGGCCGCCGCGATCATGGTGTGCGTCTTCGGGAGCTTCGTCCTCGGGTCGAGCCGGGAGCTCCAGCTGTTCGGGTTCGGTCTCGCGTTCGCGATCTTCATCGACGCGACGCTGGTGCGGCTCGTGCTGGTGCCTGCGGTCATGGAGCTGCTCGGCGACCGCAACTGGTGGCTGCCGCGCTGGTTGGACCGTGCTTTGCCGCACCTGACGATCGAGACCTCCCGAGGGCCGCGGGGCGTCCGATGACGAGATATCGGTTCGGGTTGCCGTGGTGGGCGATCCTCCTGCTCGCGGCGCTCTCGCTCCCACGGGTCGTCGTGCACGACCTCGACGTGGACACGGGGGCGTGGGGGCCGGCGCTCCTCGCGATCGGACCGATGCTGGCGTGGGTGGGCGTGGCCCTCTGGACCCGCGTCCCGTCCCCCGTCACGACGCTTCTCGTCGTCGGCACGGTGTACGGGATCGGGCTGGGCATCGGCCACAACCTGATGTGGGACTCGCTTCTCGCCGAGGACCCACGGCTCGGCGGGTCGTGGGAGGGACGGCTTCCGCGACAGGCCGAGGAGGTGATCATGCGAATCGTCACCGTGGGGAGCAGCGTCGTCACCGGCGCCGTGGTCGGGCTCGTCTCGGGCCTGGTCGCGACCGGGCTGCGCCGCCTCGGCCGGTCCGCACGCTCTCGCCGGTAGGCTGGCCAGTGCACTTCGCGGCGGAGACGCCGCGGTCGTACCAACGTGAGGACGTCCCGGTGATCGGTGATGATTTCGGTGGACCCAACCAGCCCGGAGGCGGCATGCCCGACATGTCGGCCCTCCTGCAGCAGGCCCAGCAGATGCAGGAGCACCTGCTCGCCGCCAAGGACGAGCTGAGCCGGCTGCAGGTCACCGGCCAGGCCGCCAACGGTCTGGTCAAGGCCACGGTGACCGGCACCGGCGAGCTCGTGTCGGTGGAGATCAAGCCCGAGGCCGTCGATCCCTCGGACACCGAGATGCTCGGCGACATGGTCGTCGCTGCCGTCCGTGACGCCAACGGCCAGGCCGAGCAGCTCGCGGCCGAGAAGCTCGGCCCGTTCGCGGGCGGGCTCGGCGGCGAGCCCGGTGGGGGCGCAGCGGGCGCCCTCGGGTTCTGACGCGATGTACGAAGGCGTCGTCCAGGATCTGATCGACGAGCTGGGCCGGCTCCCTGGCATCGGGCCCAAGAGCGCGCAGCGCATCGCGTTCTATCTGCTCGACGCCGATCCGGTCGACGTCCGTCGCTTCGCCGAGGTGCTCACCGAGGTCAAGGACAAGGTGCGGTTCTGCACGACGTGCGGCAACGTCGCCGAGTCCGAGACCTGCCGGATCTGCGCCGACCCACGTCGCGATCCCGCCATCCTGTGCGTCGTGGAGGAGTCCAAGGACGTCGTCGCGATCGAGCGCACCCGCGAGTTCCGCGGCCGCTACCACGTCCTCGGCGGTGCGATCTCCCCGATCGAGGGCGTCGGTCCGGACGACCTGCGCCTCAAGGAGCTCATGCAGCGGCTGTCCGACGGCGCGATCCAGGAGATCATCCTGGCGACCGACCCCAACCTCGAGGGCGAGGCGACCGCGACCTACCTCACGCGGCTCCTCAAGCCCCTGGGGTTGCGGGTGACGCGTCTGGCCAGTGGACTACCCGTAGGCGGTGACCTCGAGTACGCCGACGAGGTCACGCTCGGGCGTGCCTTCGAAGGGCGTCGCTCGGTCGACTGACACCGGCACCGGAGGGGGCGACGTGAGCACGACGAGAGACGACGAGCTGGCCGCGGTGGCTCACGGGTTCGCCGAGGACGTCGATGTGGTGCTGGAGGGCTTTCGCAGCCTGATCGGCATCACCGACGGCGACGAGATGGTGGCCGGTCTGCTCGTCGAGCTGAGCCGGGCGCTCACCGTCGGTGCCCGGATGGCCGCGATGCCGAGGATGGTTCCGCCGGACCGCTACGAGCCCGACAGCGGCCCCGATATCGATCTCGACGACGTCCGGGTGGAGCTGGCCACGGTGCTCGACGGCTTCGACACCTACGTCGAGGTCTTCGACCCCTACGACGATCCCGCCGAACCCTCGGCGTACCGGATCTCCGACGACGTGATCTCCCTGGTCGCCGCGCTCGCGCACGGGATGCAGCACGCCCGCGCGGGCCGTCTGGTCGAGGCGCTGTGGTGGTGGCAGTTCTCGTTCTTCACCTCGTGGGGCGGCGAGACGACCTCGGCGCTGCGGGCACTGCAGTCGGTCGTCGCCCGCGACCGGATCGTCGGCGCGACCCCCGCGATGTCGCCCGAGGAGCCCCCGCTCGACCTGCTCTGAGCCGTCGTGCTGTTCAGTCGCCGGCCGTGGTCTCGTCGGGCGACCAGGCGCGCAACGCCGAAGGAAGTGTGACCGCGGTGGCGATGACAGCGACGGCGAGCCCGCCCACGCTCACCGACAGCAGGAAGGCGACCGACGGTTGAGCCCGTTCGTCGACCAGGGACATCCCGATGCTGGTGAGGGTTGTCGCGAGGCCGGCCACGATCGCGACGACCGCGAGCGGGACCAGCACGGAGGCGATGTGGGAGGTCGCCAGGTGACGGGTTCTCGCTCCGAGGACATAGAGCCCACGGAGCCGGTTCCGGCGCGCCTCCGCCTCTCCCAGAACACCGATGCACAGGGCGAGGAGCGTCAGGACGAGGCTCACGAACGCCCCTGCCAGCAGCCACGAGATCTGCGTCGAGTACTCCCGGGAATCGGTGTCGAGGGATGCGTTGTCCCCGAAGTCGAACCCAGTCGACGGTGACCTGCTGCTGATCCGGGCGAGCACCTCGCTGCGGTCGGCCACCGGGATCCTGACCACGAACGTCGGTATGGCGCTGGCTTGTTCGACGACGAACCCGGGTGGGAGGAGGAGATGGCGCGCGAGAGCGCCGGCCCCGTGGGGGAGCACGAGGTGGTCTGCGTGCCCAGGGAGTCGCCACGCGTTGCCGCCCACCCTGAGGTGGCTGCTCTCGGCGTGGATCGCCCCTGCCGAAGACGCGGGGGTGGTCACCAGCCAGGACGGAGAACCGTCGCAGTCGGAGACAGGGCCGCCGACGAGCGCCTCGAGCTGCGCGCAGCTGCTGACGATCGTCGACAGGTCGTCGCGGTCACCCTTGGCGAATACGACGGGAACGGCACCGGTCACGCCTGGGATCTCACGCAGCTCGTCAAGGGTCAGGGCCCCGCCGAAGTCGAGGACCGTCAGTGTGATGTGCCCGGTGGCGTCGTCTGTGCTGTCACCTTGAGAGCTGTTCGCCAGGACGGTGAGCAGGTTGAACGACGCAGACAGGCACACGACCAGGGCAGCGACCACGCTCGCCATCCGAGCGGTCGATCCGGGTTCCGCGGCTCCCACTCGCAGACCGACGAGAGCTCCAGGGTCGGCGACGCGTCGGGCAGCGGCTCGGGAGACGGCCACCACGATGCCGTTCACCGACATGGCGAGCCCGACGGCGATGAGGCCGTACGCGACCCACAGACTCACCGCCTTCGCGGCCCCGTACGGGAGGAGCTCGAACGAGGCGAACAGGAGCACGCCGACGGCGAGGACGAGGTAGCCCACTCGGCGTCCCCCGCGTCCCCGCCGGGTCGTCGGAGTGGCATGACCGAGCTCATCGACTCGCACCCCGGCTGCAGCGGCCAGCACGCTGAGCGCGAAGACGGCAAGCATCGCCGCGCCGACTCTCGGGAACGGCAGTCTCAGGTCGCCGGGAGAGAACCCGAAGGTCGTGAACGGGACATGGTCACAAGTGCCGGCGAAGATCCCGTACGCGACGGCCCCTATGACGACGGCGGGAAGGGCGAAGACGCCGATCTCGGTGGCGAGGACGATGCGTACGGCGTGCCTGCCGAGCCCGAGCCGGCGCAGGGCGTGGATCCGTCCCCTACGCTGTCGACTCCCGAGCCGGGAGCACAGCACCACCATGCCTCCGGCGGGGACCAGGACGAGGACGGCGATGACTGCGCCGACCACGGTGTTGAGGGCGGCGGTGCTCGCGCGGTCGTCACCGCTCTCGGGCACTCCGACGCCGCTGACGGGGCGCAGGCCGTCCGTGGTGGGTGAGACCCCGATCACAGCTCGCAGCTCGTGCGGCTGTGTCAGCCCGGCTGCGCTGATGGTGCCGATGGGCTCGTACGCGGAGAACAGTGCTCGGACGGCCGGGATGTCGGTGATGAGCTCGCGGAGCCGGGGTGAGAGAACGACCTCGTCGGGAGCGGGCAGTCGCTCGACGCCCGGTAGAGCTTCTGGCGCTCCCATGCCACGCTCTGCGACGGCAACCCGGGTGACGCGATGTCCGTCCCACCGTCGGTCGGAGAGCGGCTCAGTGTCGAGCGCCCAGAGACGGTGTGCGGCCTGGTCCTCGTCGGCGGCGAACGCCAGCGCGAGGTCGGCTCTCCGCTCGGCCTGGCGGTCGAGGGCGCCTGGCGCCGCGAGCCCGCAGAGAATGACGAACGTGCAGACGACGAGGCCGAGGGTGAGCAACGTCAGCCGAGCGGCGGCATCGTAGCGGCGAGGAGCAGCGAGTCGGACCCCCAGGCCGGCGAGCGCCCCGATCACGACGCGAGCGTCGCGTCCGTGAGAACACCAGCGCGCAGGTGCAGCACGCGGTCGCACCGCTCGGCGACCCGCGCGTCGTGCGTGACGACGACAGCCGCGAGGCCACCATCTCGTGCGACGTCGATGACCTGCTCGACAGCGCGGCCTGCGTTGGCGTCGTCCAGGGCTCCCGTAGGCTCGTCGGCAAGAAGGATGATCGGCCGGTGCACGAGTGCTCGAGCGAGCGCGGCACGTTGGGCCTGGCCACCCGAGACTGCACCCAGATCGCTGTCGTAGAGGTCGGCGATCCCGAGGTTGTCCAGCTGGGCGATCGCGCGGGCACGTGCCTCCGAACGCCTGGTCCCCAGGAGGCGAAGGGGCAGGGCGACGTTCTCGCCGACGGACAGCTCCGGGATGAGGTCGCCGGCCTGGAACGCGATACCGAACGACCTCAGGCGGATCGCGGCGCGCCGGCGGTCGCTCAGCGTGTCGATCCGCACGCCGTTCACCGTGACCTCACCCGCGTCCGGAACAAGCAGACCCGAGAGGACATTGAGGAGTGTCGACTTGCCGGAGCCGCTCGCGCCGCTTACGGCGACGACCTCACCGGCGGCCACGCCGAGCGAGACGTCGCGAAGCACCGTCGAGCCCCGCAGTGCCACGGAGACTTCGTGGCACCTCAAGGTCGGTCCGTTCATCGAGCCCTCTTCTCCGTCCCGGCACCCCACGTCCCTGGCTCGGCACACTCTCGCACCGATGGGGGCCGCAAGGTAGCGCTTCGCCGTCCGCCTAGGCTCGAAACCATGAAGCAGACCGACCCGTACCTGTGGCTCGAGGACGTCGACGGCGAGAAGGCGCTCGACTGGGTCCGCGCCCGCAACGCCGAGACCGCCGAGCGCCTCGAGACCAGTGACGACTTCCGTACGACGGAGAAGCAGATCCTCGAGGTCCTCGACTCCGACGCCAAGATCCCGCCGATCGCGAAGGCGGGCGACTGGTACTACAACTTCTGGCGCGACGCCCAGCACGTCCGCGGTGTCTGGCGTCGTACGACCCTCGCGTCGTACCGCACCGACGACCCGGAGTGGGATGTCGTCCTCGACCTCGACGCGCTCGCCGACGTCGAGGACGAGAACTGGGTCTGGCACGGCGCCGCCGTCCTGCGGACCGGGCCGCTCGCCTTCATGCGCGCGCTGGTCTCGCTGTCGCGCGGCGGCTCCGACGCCGACGTGACGCGGGAGTACGACCTCGCGTCGCGTACGTGGGTCACCGACGGCTTCGTGCGCCCCGAGGCCAAGGGGGACGTGAGCTGGATCGACGAGGACACGGTCTTCGTCGAGACCGACACCGGGCCGGGCTCGATGACGGAGTCAGGCTATCCGCGGATCGCGCGGCGCTGGCGTCGCGGAGAGCCGCTCGCCGAGTCCGAGGTGGTCTTCGAGGGCGCCCACGAGGATCTGTCGATCGGCGCCTTCCATGACCGCACGCCGGGCTTCGAGCGCGACTGGGTCGTCCGCGCGACGTCGTTCTACACCGCCGAGCGCTACCTGCTCACCGAAGATGACGGTGAGGTCGTGCTGACCAAGCTCGACGTGCCCGACTCCGCCGAGACCAGCGTGAAGCGCGACCAGATGCTCGTCGAGCTCCGCGACGACTGGACCGTCGACGGACGCACGTACGTCGCTGGATCGCTGCTCGCCCTGGGTTTCAGCAGCTTCCTCGACGGAGCACGCGACTTCACGGTCCTCTATGAGCCGACCGGCGACAGTGCACTCGCGGGTTATGTGTTCACCGCCCACCGGCTGGTGCTCGAGCTGATGACCGACGTACGAAGCCGCCTCGAGATCCTCACCCCGCCCGCCGAGCCAGGCGGTGAGTGGGACCGGGTCGCCGCGCGGCACGTCCCCGAGCTCGGCACCCTGCAGGTCGCACCGGTCGATGCCGACGAGGACGACGCGGTGTGGCTCTACACGACCGACTATCTGACGCCTACCACGCTCTCGCTGCTCGACCTCGGCCCACGGGGCGTCAACGCCCGCCCGGTCCCGCTGAAAGCGATGCCATCGTTCTTCGACGCCGACGGCCTCGTCGTCGAGCAGCACTTCGCCGAGTCCGTCGACGGCACGCGTGTGCCCTACTTCGTGGTCCGCCCGCACGACCTCCCGGACGACGGCTCCGCCCCGACGCTGCTCTACGGCTACGGCGGCTTCGAGATCTCGCTGACTCCCTCGTACTCCGGTGGTCTCGGCCGCGCGTGGCTCGAGCACGGCGGCGTGTATGTCGTGGCGAACATCCGCGGCGGCGGGGAGTACGGCCCGACGTGGCACCAGGCGGCGCTCCGCGACCAGCGCCACCGCGCGTACGAGGACTTCGCTGCGGTGGCGCGAGACCTGGTGGAGCGGAGGATCACCTCGCCGCAGCACCTCGGCGCGATGGGCGGATCCAACGGCGGTCTGCTCGCCGGCAACATGCTCACGCAGTACCCCGAGCTGTTCGGCGCGGTCGTCATCCAGGTGCCGCTGCTGGACATGCAGCGCTACCACCTGCTGCTCGCGGGGGCGTCGTGGATCGCGGAGTACGGCGACCCCGACTCCGCCGACTGGGAGTTCCTCGCCACGTTCTCGCCCTACCACCTCTTCGACGCCGACCGGGCCTATCCGCCGGTGCTCTTCACGACCTCCACGCGTGACGACCGGGTCCATCCCGGCCACGCGCGCAAGATGGCCGCGAAGATGCTGGAGGCCGGCAAAGACGTCACTTACTACGAGAACATCGAGGGCGGCCACGGCGGCGCCGCCAACAACGCGCAGGCCGCGCACATGTCGGCGCTGGCGTACCGGTTCCTCTGGAGCCGCCTCTCCTAGACGCCGGACACCTCAGGAGGTGCGGACCCCCCGCCCCTGGTTGAGAATCGCCGCAGGACAGGGGGGACGATGGCGACTCACGCGGAGGAAACCCACGAGGCCGAGCCGCTGGCCCGGGGCAAGGTCTGGGCGATCTTCGGCGGGCTGATGCTCGCGATGTTGCTCGCCGCCCTGGACCAGACGATCGTGTCGACCGCGCTCCCCACGATCGTCCAGGATCTCGGTGGTGCCGAGCACCTGTCCTGGGTCGTGACGGCGTACATGCTCGCGTCGACGGTGACCACGATGCTGTGGGGCAAGCTCGGGGACCTGTACGGCCGCAAGAGCCTCTTCATCACCTGCATCGTGATCTTCCTGGTCGGGTCGGCCCTCGCCGGGACGTCGCAGACGATGGGACAGCTCGTCGCGTGGCGGGCCGTGCAGGGTGCGGGCGGCGGCGGGCTGATGGTGCTGTCGCAGGCGATCATCGGCGACGTCGTGCCACCGCGGGAGCGCGGCCGCTACCAGGGCGCGTTCGGGGCGGTGTTCGGGGTGGCCAGCGTGGCTGGTCCGCTGCTCGGTGGGTTCTTCGTCGACAACCTCTCCTGGGAGTGGGTCTTCTACATCAACCTTCCGCTCGGCGCCGTCGCGCTGGTGGTCGTGACGGCCGTCCTGCCGCGCATCCGCCCAGATCGCGCCGCGAGCGTCGACTATGCCGGGGTGGTCCTGCTGGGGACGGTGGCCACGGCGATCGTGCTGATCACCAGCCTCGGCGGGTCGACCTGGGCCTGGAGCTCGGTGGAGGTGTGGACCACGGGGGTGATCGGCGTCGTGGCCCTGGGGGCATTCGTGCTCGTGGAGCGTCGAGCGCCGGAGCCGGTCCTGCCGCTGCGGCTCTTCGCGAACCGCACGTTCACGACGACGTCGCTGGTCGGGTTCGTCATCGGCTTCGCGATGTTCGGAGCGATCACCTACCTTCCGCTCTACCTGCAGCAGATCAAGGGCTCGTCACCGACCGAGTCCGGGCTGGAGATGCTGCCGATGATGGTCGGGCTCCTCCTGACCTCGATCGGCAGCGGCCACCTCATCACCAAGACGGGTCGCTACAAGGTGTTCCCCATCCTCGGGACGGCGATCACCGCGCTGGGACTGTTCCTGCTCTCTCTGATGGGCCGGGACACGACCACGCTCGAGTCCTCGGGCAGCATGTTCGTCCTGGGTCTCGGTCTCGGCATGGTCACCCAGGTGCTGGTGCTCGCGGTGCAGAACGCCGTCGCTTACCGCGACCTCGGGACCGCGACCTCGGGAGCCACGTTCTTCCGTACGATCGGCAGCTCCGTGGGTGTCGCCGCGTTCGGTGCGGTCCTCACCCGCTCCCTGGCCGACGCCCTCGGGCGCGACACCCCTGCCGACGCCACCGGACGCTGCTCGGGCGACGTGCTCAAGGAGTCGGCGCTCGGGCTCAGGGAGTGCCCACCGCAGGTGCAGAACTGGTTCCTCGACGGCTACGCGGACGCGATCCACGTCGTCTTCCTCGCCGCCGTACCGGTGGCGCTGCTCGCGTTCCTCCTCGCCTGGCTGATCCCCGAGCTCCCACTGCGGCGCACGACCGGGGCCCAGGACGTGGGCGGCTCCGCAGGTCAGTCGTTCGCGCTGCCGTCGAGCCGGACCTCGCTCGAAGAGCTCCGGCTTCACCTCTGGCGGCGCGTCGGTCGCCAGGACCCGCTGCGGATCTACCAGGCGCTCGTCGGCGACCTCGATCTCGGGCTCACGCCGGAGGAGTGCTGGATGGTGACGCGTGCGTCGCTCAAGGGGCCTCGATCCATCGCGACCATGGCCGAGCGGTCCGGGCGTGCTCCCGAAGCGGTGCAACGGGTCGCCGACTCCCTCGCGCGACGCGGGTTCGTGACCGTCGACGCCGGCACGGTCACCTCGACCGCCGCAGGCGACGCCGCGGCAGAGGCGATCCGGGCCAACGAGCGGGAGCGTCTGCAGCACTACATCAAGGGATGGGACCGGGAGCCGGAGATCGATCAGCTGGTCGACCAGCTGACGGAGGAGCTCCTCTCGGAGGACCGGTCGACGGTTGACTAACATACGTACGTGTATGTATGTTGCGCGCATGGGGATACGCAACGGCAGGGTCGCCGACGTCGAGCACGCCGGGCGGCCGTGGAGGATCCACGACATCGCGCCCGACTTCCGGCTCGAGGACGTCTGGTCCTACCGCACTCCCGGCGCCGGACCAGACGACTTTCCGGTCATGCTCGCCGCCTTGCGTGCCGCCGGCGGGCTCAACGAGAACCCTCCGCTCGTCCGCTTCCTCTTCGCGGTCCGCTGGCGGCTCGGCGCGATGCTCGGTTGGGACTCGTCCGACCAGGGACTCGCCTCTCGGGTCGACACGCTCCGTGACCGGCTCCCGTCGGACCTGATCCAGGAGGCGGCCGGCGACCCGGTCCCCAACACGCCGTTCACGATGGTCTACGAGCTCCCCGACGAGTGCGTCATCGAGCTGGCCAACAAGACCGTCCACGACCTGTGTCACCTTGGCTGGGTGCCGAACGGCGACGGCGAGTACGAGCTGAGGATGGCAGCCCTCGTCAAGCCCAACGGTGTCTTCGGGCGGATCTACATGGTGGCGATCAAGCCGTTCCGCTACCTGATCGTCTATCCCGCCCTGACCCGCAAGTGGGAGCGCGCGTGGCTGGAGCGGGAGCGCCTCGTCGGCCCGACTCCTGCGGCGTCGTGAGCGGGTCCGTCGCGCGGCGTACGCAGGCCGACCGTCGTGAGCGGACTCGGTGGTCCCTGCTCGTCGCGGCGGCGCGGGGCCTGTCCACGTACGGCTACGCCAACCTGGTCCTGGAGCAGGTGGCCAAGGACGCGGGCTACACCCGCGGCGCGCTCTACCACCT
Source organism: Mumia sp. zg.B21 (assembly GCF_019550855.1). Classification (NCBI taxonomy): domain Bacteria; kingdom Bacillati; phylum Actinomycetota; class Actinomycetes; order Propionibacteriales; family Nocardioidaceae; genus Mumia; species Mumia sp. zg.B21. Next base: position 499,676 of record NZ_JAHWCJ010000002.1, read on the forward strand.
CTTCGCCAACAAGGAGGAGCTCGCCCTCGCCGTTGTGGAGTGGGTCGCCGAGACGTGGGACGCGGAGGTGCGACGACCGAGTCTCGACGAGGGCGACCCCCTCGCGGTTCTGCTCACGATGGCCCGGCGCCACGCCGCGTACTGTCGCGGTCACGACCGTGCACGAGTCATGCTCACGCTGCGAGTCGAGCTCACCGGTCAGGACCACCCCGTCGGGCGCGCGATGGAGACGACCTACGACCGGCTCGAGGCCGAGTGCGCCGATCTGGTGCGGGCAGGGCGCCGAGACGGCTCGATCCCGGCCGGACCCCCACCCCGGCTGACGGCCCGGGCCTTCCTGGCGATCTTGGAGTCGGTCGGCATCGAGCTCGCCAGGAGCGCGCCGCACGACGTCGAGTTGGTTGAACGCGCCGTGCAGGGCGTCCTCGGAGTCCCGTCCCCACCCGTGGACTGAGGCTGCCGCGCACGTCCGCGTCACGCCGTACGGCGTCGGAACAGGCGCGCGGAGCACACCGCCGCCCCGACGAGGATCACGCCGCACCACCCGAGAGCCCACCAGCCGTGGTCGCCGATCGGCGTTCCCATCCACAGCCCACGCAGCGTCTCGATCATCGGCGTCATCGGCTGGTTCTCGGCAAACCCGCGCAGCGCGGGCGGCAGCGTGTCCGCGGGCACGAACGCCGTGCTGACGTAGGGCAGGAACGCGAGGACCATCGTGAAAGCGTTCGCGGACTCTGGAGTCCGCGCGATCAGCCCGACTGTCGCGGCGAGCCACGAGATCGCGAGGACGAAGACCGTGAGAGCGCCGATCGCTGCCAGCCATGCGACGGGTCCGCCACTCGGCCGCCACCCGACGAGCAGCGCGACCCCGATGACGAGGGTGGTCGCGACGGCGTTGCGGGCCACGCTGGCGACGACGTGACCCACGATCACCGACCCGGCGGCGATCGGCATCGAACGGAACCGGTCGATGATGCCGTTGGTCATGTCGTGCGCGACCGCAGCGGCCGTCGTTCCCGCCCCGAACCCGGCGCAGAGCAGGATGATCCCGGGCACGACGTAGTCGACGTACGCACCGTCGGTCGACAGGGCGCCCCCGAACACGTAGACGAACAGCAGCATCAGCGCAACCGGCAGAGCCAGTGCGGTGGAGAACGCCTCGGGGTTGCGCAGGGTCGTCACCAGGCTTCGGCGGACCATCACCTGCGAGTCGAGAACGAGGCTGGCGCGGGGGGTCGTGGCGGTGCTCATGGGCGGGCCTCCAGGCTCGGTGCGGTGAGGGTACGGAAGACGTCGTCGAGGCTCGGTGCGTGCATGTCGACCCGGCGTGGGGGTGCGCCCGCGGCCGCGAGCTCGGCGAGCACCCGGCACACCGACTCTGGGGCGGCGTCGGTGGGGACGTCGACGGTGAGGAGGACGGGGTCGGCGGTGACCTCGGGCGTACGCACACTGGCGAGCGCGGTCTCGTAGGTCCGGGCATCGCCGTAGGAGAGTCGCAGGATCTCGCCGGAGACCTGGGCCTTCAGCTCCTCCGGTGTGCCGTCGGCCACGACCCGACCACCGTCCAGGACGGCGACGCGGTCAGCGAGCCGGTCGGCTTCCTCGAGGTGCTGCGTGGTGAGCAGGACCGTCACACCCGTGTCGGCCAGCTCCCGCACCGTCGCCCAGACCTGGTCGCGGCTGCGCGGGTCGAGCCCGGTCGTCGGCTCGTCGAGGAAGAGCAGCGTCGGGGGCACGACCATGCTCATCGCGAGGTCGAGCCGACGCCGCTGGCCGCCGGAGTAGGTCGACGCGCGGCGGTCGGCGATCGCGGTGAGGTCGAAGCGCTCGACCACGTCGTCGACGCGCGCGGCGCTGTCTGGACGGGGCAAGCGCCGCAGGCGCGCCACCATCGTGAGGTTCTCCCGGGCGGTGAGGACCTCGTCCACGGCGGCGTACTGGCCCGTGAGGCTGATGGCGTTGCGGACGGCGTGCGCGTCGCGCGCGACGTCGTGGCCGGCGACGCGGGCGCTGCCGCCGTCGTACCCGATGAGCGTCGCAAGGACCCGCACCAGCGTGGTCTTCCCGGCGCCGTTCGTGCCGAGCAGGGCGAGCACCGTCCCGGTCTCGACAGCCAGGTCGACACCGCGCAGGACGTCGGTGGAGCCGTAGCTCTTGGTGAGGCCTTCGACCTCCACTGTGTATGTCATACGCAAAACCGTATACGTGATACACAGAAGGAGCAAGGCCTTATCGTAAGGCCGACGAGGAGGTCGGATGGCCCAGGACGAGATGCAGCTCCCGGACGAGCTCGCCCTGCTCTGGGGCAGGCGCTCCGGCGGTCGTCGAGGACCACGTCCGGAGCTCGACGCGAGCGCGATCGTCGCCGCGGCCGTCGAGATCGCCGACACCGACGGCCTCAACGCCGTGTCGATGGCGCGCGTCGCCAAGCAGCTCGGATTCTCGACGATGGCGCTCTATCGCCACGTCGCCAACAAGGACGAGCTGCTCTCGCTCATGTGGAACGAGAGCGCGTCCGTGGCGCAGCGGGTCGAGCTGACCGGTGACGGGTGGCGGGAGCGCATGCAGTCGTGGGCCACCCTCCAGCAGCAGATGCTGGCAGACCACCCGTGGCTCGCGCAGATGCCGATGAGCAACCCGCCGATGGGGCCGAGCGCCTTCGCGTGGCTCGAGCGCGGCCTCGACGCGCTGTCCGGCACCCCGCTGTCCGACGGGGAGAAGCTGCAGGCGGTCGGGGCGATCAGCGCCTACTCCCTCGCCGAGGCGCGGATGGCGTACGAGGAGGCGGCCGCGGCGGCCCGTCGACGCGCCGCAGGCAAGCCCGTCGTGGCGTTCGAGAACGTGATCGCCGTCCTCGCCGACCCGGAGACCTTCCCGAACCTCGCCCGTCTCGCCGCGACCCTCTCGCCGATGCCTGCCGTCGGCGAGGCCGGCTATGAGGAGTACGGCGAGGCGAGCTTCGGCTTCGGTCTCGACCTCCTCCTCGACGGGATCGCCGCCCTCATCGAGCGCCGCGAAGGTCAGCGCCCCGCGCCGTGAGTCGCCCCGTCCCCGAGACGCGGGAAAACCCGGTGACGTGCCCGGTTAGACTGACGAGGACGCAGCGTGGCGTCCAACCACCAGACTCCGAGGCAGACGAGGAACGTCCGTGGGCATTGTCGTCCAGAAGTACGGCGGCTCGTCGGTGTCCGACGCCGCCAGCATCAAGCGCGTCGCGCAGCGCATCGTCGCCACCAAGAAGGCGGGCAACGACGTCGTCGTGGTCGTCTCCGCGATGGGCGACACGACCGACGAGCTCCTCGACCTCGCCCACGAGGTCTCGCCCCTGCCCGACGGCCGCGAGCTCGACATGCTGCTCACCGCGGGCGAGCGGATCTCGATGGCGCTGCTCGCGATGGCGATCGGCAACCTCGGTCAGCAGGCGCAGTCCTTCACGGGGTCCCAGGCCGGCGTGATCACCGACTCGGCGCACGGCAGGGCCAAGATCATCGACGTCACGCCCGGAAGGATCCGCCGCGCGATCGAGGAGGACGCCGTCGCGATCGTCGCGGGCTTCCAGGGCGTCTCGCACGACAGCAAGAACATCACGACCCTCGGCCGCGGCGGGTCCGACACCACCGCGGTCGCCCTCGCCGCCGCGCTCGAGGCCGACGTCTGCGAGATCTACACCGACGTCGACGGCATCTTCACCGCCGACCCGCGCATCGTCCCCGCCGCCCGCCGCATCCCGGTCATCTCGTACGAGGAGACGCTGGAGATGACGGCCAACGGCGCCAAGATCCTGCACCTGCGCTGCGTCGAGTACGCGCGCCGCAACAACATGCCCATCCACGTCCGCTCGTCCTTCTCCACCAAGCAGGGGACCTGGGTGGTCAGCGCGGAGCGGATGGCGGAGCTGTTGTCCACGGAACTCACGAACGAAGTCGATGGGGAGGCTCCCGTGATGGAGCAAGCGATCATCTCCGGCGTTGCGCACGATCGCAGCGAGGCCAAGATCACCGTCGTCGGGGTCCCCGACAAGGTGGGCGAGGCGGCGCGCATCTTCGAGGTGCTCGCGGAGGCGCAGATCAACCTGGACATGATCGTCCAGAACGTCTCCGCCGCCTCGACGGGCCTGACCGACATCTCCTTCACGCTGCCGCGCGCCGACGGTCAGACCGCGATGACGGCGCTGGCACGGCTCAAGGACGAGGTCGGCTACGCCCAGCTGCAGTACGACGACGGGGTCGGCAAGATCTCGCTCGTCGGCGCGGGGATGCGCACCAACCCCGGCATCTCGGCGCGGTTCTTCAAGGCGATCGCCGATGCCGGCGTCAACATCGAGATGATCTCGACCTCCGAGATCCGGATCTCGGTCGTCGTCAACGAGCAGCAGATCGACGACGCGGTCACCGCCGCGCACCGCGCGTTCGACCTGGACTCCCACGAGGTCGAGGCCGTCGTCTACGGCGGCACCGGTCGCTAGGCACGAGGAGCACACCACCATGGCCCACGGACTGAAGATCGGCGTCGTCGGCGCGACCGGCCAGGTCGGCGGCGTGATGCGCACGCTGCTCCAGGAGCGCGCGTTCCCGATCGACGAGATCCGCTTCTTCGCCTCGGCGCGCTCGGCGGGCACGACGCTGTCCTTCGCCGGACGCGACGTCGTCGTCGAGGACACCGCGACCGCCGACCCGACGGGCCTCGATGTGGCCGTGTTCTCGGCCGGTGCCACCATGTCGCGGGTCCAGGCCCCGCGCTTCGCCGCGGCCGGGGTGACGGTCATCGACAACTCGTCGGCCTGGCGCAAGGACCCCGAGGTGCCGCTGGTCGTCTCCGAGGTCAACCCGGAGGCCATCGACCAGGCGGTCAAGGGCATCATCGCCAACCCCAACTGCACCACGATGGCCGCGATGCCGGTGCTGAAGCCGCTGCACGACGAGGCGGGACTGGTGCGCCTCGTGGCCAGCACCTACCAGGCCGTGTCAGGCTCAGGGCTCGGTGGCGTCGAGGAGCTCGCGACGCAGGCCGAGAAGGTCGTCGCCGGTGCTCGCGCGCTGACCTACGACGGCTCGGCGCTGGACTTCCCCGAGCCGCAGAAGTACGTCGCTCCGATCGCGTTCAACGTGCTGCCGATGGCCGGCTCGGTCGTGGACGACGGCAGCGAGGAGACAGACGAGGAGCAGAAGCTGCGCAACGAGTCGCGCAAGATCCTCGGCCTCCCCGACCTGCGCGTGTCCGGCACGTGCGTGCGCGTGCCGGTCTTCACCGGGCACTCCCTGTCGCTCAACGTGGAGTTCGCCGACGCGATCACCCCCGACCGTGCGCGGGCACTTCTCGCCGAGGCGCCTGGGGTTCAGCTCGTCGACGTGCCGACACCGCTGCAGGCAGCCGGTGCCGACCCGAGCCTCGTCGGACGGATCCGCCAGGACTCCAGCGTCGACGGCGAGCGCGGTCTCGTGCTCTTCGTCAGCAACGACAACCTGCGCAAGGGTGCGGCGCTCAACACCATCCAGATCGCTGAGCTGATCGCGGCACGCTGACGTGCCGGTCGTCGTCCGGCCTCGCGACCCCAGGGACGTCGACGCGCTCGTGGCGGTGCTGGCGGTCGTGCACGAGCACGACCGCTATCCCATCGTCGGAGCGCACGTCGAGGCCGGGTGGATCCTCGAGCCCGACGGCCCTGCCTGGGTGGCCGAGCTCGACGGAGCGGTGGTCGGTCAGGCGGCCCTGCAGTCCGGCGCCGACCCGGTCGCGGCCGAGGCGCTCGGGGTCGCTCGGGCCGAGGCGCTGACGCTCGCCCGGTTCTTCGTCGCCCCCGCCGCGAGAGGCACCGGCGCTGCTCGCTCGCTGCTGGACGCCGTGGAGTCGTACGCCCGGGAGGCAGGGCGACCGCTGGCCCTCGAGGTCGTCGCGCACAACGAGGCGGCGCGGACGCTCTACGCCGGCCGGGGCTGGACCCCTCTCGGGCCGTACGCGGCCCGCTGGTTCGGCGACGACGGGCCGGCATTCGAGGCCCACCGGTTCGTCCTTCCGACTGTGGGCGCACCGCGGCCCGGCGATGTGGAACGATCAGGCACGTGAGCGAGATCAGTCCCACCGGTGATCCCTGGACCCGCTTCTCCCGGGATCCGCGTGACCCTGCGGTCTCGACCTTGCGCACCGGTGACGTCGACCGTGCCGTCCTGACCGACGTCCTCGGCGAGGCCTTCTCCGACGGACGGCTCACCCGTGAGGAGTACGACGAGCGTGCGGACGAGGCAGTCCGGGCGCGTACGTACGGTGACTTCCTCCCGCTGATGCAGGACCTCGTTCCCACCAGCGGAGCGGCGGCACCACCGGTGCGGCGCGGCGACAGCCCGGACCTCCAGCGTGCCGCGGTGAAGGCGTACGAGCGCAAGCGTCGTGACTCGTGGGTCGAGGCCGTGACGATCACCCTGATCTGCACCGGCATCTGGCTGGCGATCAGCCTCGCCGGCGGCGGGTTCGACCCTCACTTCCCGTGGCCGATCATCGTCGCGGTGATCGCGTTCGCCGACTCCATCGAGACGACGGCGAGCCGGGAGAAATACATCGAGAAGGAACGCGCGAAGCTCGAGCGCAAGGCGCGCAAGCAGGAGCGCAAGGAGCTTCCGGGCTCCTGATCGGGTGCCTGTGCCTCACACCGACGCTGACGCGTCGACCCGCGTACGGAGCAGGTCCAGTGCCCGCTGCGGACGGTCGGTGATGATGCCCTCGACCCCGGCATCGGCCGCCCGCAGGATCGCCGCCGGCGCGTTGGCCGTCCAGACGTTGGTCTCGAGCCCCGCGAGCTGGGCACGACGGACGTACGCCGAGGTGACCGCTCCGTGCCAGGGGTTGACCGCGTCAGCCCAGGCCTCGAGCCTGGGCTGACGGGGCGTGGAGTGGACCAGGAGACCGCGCGGGACCTCCGGAAGCAGACGCCCGAACTCCCGGAGCGCTGGTGCGTGGAAGCTCTGCGCCGTCACCGACACCCCGGGCGAGAAGCAGCGCAGGACCTCCGCGACCGCGCCGACGAGCCGGGGTTGCGTCTCGGGGTTCTTGATCTCGACGAGGAGCGCGACGCCGGTGGCGCGGAGCGCGTCGAGCATCTGCTCCAGCGTCGGGACCGGCTCTCCTGCGAACGCGGCACCACGCCCGGAGCCGGCGTCGAGGCGCCGTACCTCGTCGTCGGTGAAGGTCCAGACGGGGTCGTGGGCGCGACCGGGGTGGCGCCGAGCGACGTCGGTGGTGCGCGCGAGCGTCGGGTCGTGGACGACGACGGGCGTGCCGTCCCGGGTGGACTGGACGTCGATCTCGACCGCGTCGACGCCGATCGCCACTGCTGCGGCGACAGCGGCGAGCGTGTTCTCCGGCGCGACGGCGTGGGCGCCCCGGTGGGCGACCACGCGCGGGCGGCGCATCGTGGTGATCTGCTCGTTCATGCTGCGAGCGTCGTCCGGACCGATGGAGCGCGGGCGAGAACGAGGTGGACACGGGGTGAACGGACGCTGAGGTGTTGTCCGAGTTGGCGGCGTAGGATACGAACATGCGTTCGATCGATGCTGTGGTGGGAGGGCGGTGAACGGCGACGCCACCATCCTCCACGCCGACCTCGACTCGTTCTTCGCGTCGGTCGAGCAGCGCGACGACCCTTCCCTCCGCGGCCGGCCGGTCCTCGTCGGCGGGGGTGTGGTGGTCGCCGCGAGCTACGAGGCCAAGGCGTACGGCGTGCGGACACCGATGGGCATCGTCGAGGCCAAGTCCCTGTGCCCGGGCGCGATCGTGGCGTCGCCACGCTTCGAGGCGTACTCGGCCGCCAGCAAGGCCGTCTTCGAGCTGTTCCGCGACACCACCCCGCTGGTCGACCCGATCTCGATCGACGAGGCGTTCCTCGAGGTCGGTGGGCTGGCGCGGCTCGTCGGGTCACCGGAGTCGATCGGGGCTCGGCTGCGCGCACGGGTCCGCGACGAGGTCGGGCTGCCGATCACGGTCGGAGTCGCGCGCACCAAGTTCCTCGCCAAGATCGCCAGCGCCCACGCCAAGCCCGACGGCTTGCTCGTCGTGCCGGTCGACGGTGAGCAGGCGTTCCTGCATCCGCTGCCGGTCGAGCGGATGTGGGGGGTCGGGGCCAAGACCGGCGCGAAGCTGCGGGCCCGCGGCATCGAGCGGATCGGAGAGCTCGCGGCAGTGCCGCCGCACGCGCTGTCGGCGTACGTCGGTCGGGCGGCGGCGTACCATCTGCACGCCCTCGCCAACGGGCAGGACCCGCGTCCCGTCGAGACAGGGAGACGACGACGATCAGTCGGGGCGCAGCGTGCGCTGGGACGGCGGCCGAAGTCCATGTCCGACATCGACGCGGCGCTCGCGGGTCTCGTCGACCGCGTAGCGCGACGGATGCGCAAGGCGGAGCGAGAGGGGCGGACGGTCACGTTGCGGCTTCGCTTCGACGACTTCACGCGCGCGACCCGCTCGCACACGCTTCCTCGACCGACCGCGCGGACCGAGCGGGTGCTGCTCGTGGCGCGGTCGCTGCTCGACGTGGCTGCGCCGATGATCGCCGAGCGTGGGTGCACGCTGGTCGGCGTGGCCGTGAGCGGGTTCGATGCCGACACGGGCGTCCAGCTCGAGCTGCCGTTCGGGGACCCCGACACGGCGACGCTCGATCTGGCGCTCGACGACGTGCGGGAGCGGTACGGCTCGTCGGCGGTCCTGCGGGGCTCGCTCGTACGGCGCGGCGAAGGCCTCGCGATGCCGACCCTCCCCGACTGACCGCCTCGTCCTCCGCTCGCGGGTCACCTTCTTCCGCTCGCGGGTCACTCTCATGCGCTCGCGGGTCACCGTCGGGTGTTCCCGGGTCACCGTCGTGCGCTCGCGGGTCACCGTCGTGCGCTCGCGGGTCACCGGGACTGACCCGCGACCGCCAGGGATCGACCCGCGGGCGCCAGGGACTGACCCGCGGGCGCCAGGGACTGACCCGCGAGCACCAGGGACTGACCCGCGGGCGCCAGAGAGTGACCCGCGAGCGGAAGGGAAGGGGCGGGGTCAGGCTTCGCCGCGCAGGCCTTCGTACGCCTCGAGGGTCTCCGGGTTCTGCAGGGCACCGCGGGCGGCCGCGTCGTCGATCGCCGTCCCGCGCAGGATCTTCTTCACCGGCACCTCGAGCTTCTTGCCCGACAGCGTGCGCGGCACCCCGGGCACCTGGTGGATCACGTCCGGCACGTGCCGCGGCGACAGCTGCGAACGCAGGGCGCCGGCGATGGTGCGCTGCATCGCCTCGTCCAGCTCCAATCCCTCGGCCAGTACGACGAAGAGCAGCAGCTCCCCGGCACCACCCTCGGCGTCCTCCAGGTGTACGACGAGACTGTCGGTGACCTCGTCCAAGCCCTCGACCACGGAGTAGAACTCGGCCGTACCGAGGCGCACCCCGCCGCGGTTGAGGGTCGCGTCGCTGCGCCCCGTGATCGTGCACGAGCCGTCGGCGCGGATCGTGATCCAGTCACCGTGACGCCAGACGCCGGGGAAGTCCTCGAAGTACGCGGCGTGGTAGCGCGACCCGTCGTCGTCACCCCAGAACCCGAGGGGCATGGACGGCATCGGCTCGGTGATCACGAGCTCCCCGAGCTCGTCGACAACCGGACGGCCGTCGATGTCGTACGCGGCGATGGCGACGCCGAGGTTCGGCCCGGAGATCTCACCGGCGTACACGGGGAGCATCGGGTTGGCGCCCACGAACCCGGTGCACACGTCCGTGCCGCCGGAGAGCGAGCCGAGGTGGACGTCGTCCCCGACCGCCTCGTACACCCACCGAAACCCCTCGACCGGCAGCGGCGCGCCCGTCGACCCGACACCGCGCAGCCGCGACAGGTCGGCGACGTCCTTCGGCACCAGCCCCTCCTTGCGGCACTGGAGCAGGAACGGCGCGCTCGTCCCGAAGTAGGTGATGCCGAGCTCGTCGCTCATCCGCCACAACGACCCGAGGTCGGGGTGCGCGAGGTTGCCGTCGTACATCACGACGGTCGCGCCCGACAGCAGCCCCGAGACGAGCAGGTTCCACATCATCCAGCCGGTGGTGGAGAACCAGAAGAAGACGTCGTCCGGGCCGAGACCGAGCTCGAGCGCCACGGACTTCGTGTGCTCGACGGTGATGCCGCCGTGGCCGTGGACGATCGGCTTGGGTAGCCCGGTGGTGCCGGACGAGAACAGCAGATAGAGCGGGTGGTCGAACGGCACGCGGTCGAACGCGAGCTCGGCCGGCTCCGCCACCAGGTCCGCCCACGTCACGGAGTCGGCGGGTGCCGCCGCCTCCGGGTCGAGGTACGGCAGCCACACCGTCGCGCGCAACGACGGCAGCGCCGCCCGGATCGCGGCGACCTCGTCGCACCGGTCGACCGCCTTCGTGCCGTAGCGGTAGCCGTCGACCGCGAGCATCACGGTCGGTTCGATCTGCCCCCAGCGGTCGATCACGCTCCGCGTCCCGAACTCGGGTGCGCAGGACGAGAAGATCGCGCCGAGGCTCGCTGCGGCGAGCAGCAGGACGAGCGTCTCGGGCACGTTGGGGGCGTACGCCACCACCCTGTCGCCGCGGGTGATCCCGAGGCGTACGAGGCCCGCTCGTGCCCGAGCGACCGCGTCTCTCAGCTCGGCCGCCGTGTACGTCACGTCGTCGCGCGACTGCGACCGTGCGACCACGACGACATCGTCGTCGGCCCGTCCGGGCATCTGCAGCATGGCCTCGGCGTAGTTCAGCGCGACGCCGGGGAACCACGTACGGCCAGGCACCGGCGGCGCGCCGTCGGCGGCGGGCACGAGCGCGACGGCCGGGTCACTCTCCGCGCCGTCGACCGTCCCGGGGACCGCGAAGTACGTCCAGATCGAACGCCAGAACGCGTCCTGGTCGTCGACCGACCAGGCGTGCAGGGCGCGGGCGTCGGCGAGCGGCGGACCTCCGTGGGACTCGGCCCAGTCCATGAAGGCGCCGATGCGCGTCGTACGGCGTGCGTCGGGCGCGGGCTCCCAGAGGACCTCGTGCGTCACCTGCGGTGTGAACATGGCGACACCCTAGACGGCGTGGAGCACGGCCTCCCACGCGTGTCACGGCTCGACGACGGCGAACCTCGGGTCGGGCTCGTCGGTCAGCCCGACGATCGTGGTGAGCACCGACGTATCACCGTCCACATCGATGCCGTCGAGCGTGCCCGACCCCAGCAGGCCGAGCAGCTGCGGACGGGTGAGGCGGAGGGTCAGGTCCGCGGCGTCGCCGCGCGTGGTCGGGAAGTGGACGAGCGCACCGTTCGAGAGCTCCATCCGGTACGCCTCGCCCGAGTCGGTGAAGTGCCACGCGATGCTTCCGGTCACGCCCGCGGCCTTCGCCCCGTCGAGCCGGATGGCGATGGTGTCGAACAGCTGGGTGGTCGTCAACGCGCTCACCATCCCCGCGGCGGTGAAGGAGGCGGTCGGACTACCTCCACGGAGCTCGTGCGCGCCGGTGAGGAAGCAGTTGCGCCACGTCGCGTTCTCGGCACCGAGACCGAGCGACTCGAGGACCTCCGCCAACGCCTCGCGGGCCTGCGGGTTGTCCGGATCGGCGAACACGGCGTGACTGCCCAGCTCGGCAGCGAAGCGGAGGTCTCCCGCGTCGGCGTAGCGTCGGACCGCCTGCACCACGGCGTCGACACCGCCGAGGAGCTCGACGTAGCGGTCGGCCCGGTTCTCCGGCGTGTGCTCCCACAGGTGGGCGGGGTTGCCGTCGTACCACCCGAGGTAGCGCTGGAAGACCGCCTTGACGTTGTGGCTCAGCGACCCGTAGTAGCCGCGCGTGCTCCACCGCTGTGCCAGGGAGTCGGGAAGGTCGAGCATCTCGGCGATCTCGCTGCCGACGTAGCCCTGGTTCATGAGGCGCAGCGTCTGGTCGTGCATGTACGCGTAGAGGTCCCGCTGCTCGGTCAGGAAGGCGATGACCTCGTCGGTCCCCCACGTCGGCCAGTGGTGCGACGAGAACACCACGTCGGAGTCGTGTGCGAACAGCTCGATCGACTCCGCGAGGTAGCGCGACCAGATTCGCGAGTCGCGGACCTGGGCGCCGCGCAGCGTGAGCAGGTTGTGCATCGTGTGGCACGCGTTCTCCGCCATGCAGAGCACCCGCTCGTCGGGGAAGGAGAAGTTCATCTCTGCCGGCGACTCCGTCCCCGGCGTCAGCTGGAAGACGATCCGCACACCGTCGAGGGTCTCCTCCTGGCCGGTGTGCGTGATGTCGACCGTCGGCGGAAGGAGCCCGACCGTCCCCGCCGAGGTGCGCGGGCCGAGACCGATGCCGACGGCCCCGGTCACCGAGGCGTCGAGCGGGTGTCCGTCGTAGTAGTAGCCACGCCGCAGCATGGCCACGCCGGCGTACACGTTCTCCGACACCGCGTGCTCGAGGAAGTGCTCCGGCGCGAGGATCGGCACGTCGGTGGACGCGTCGACGACGCCGAGCACGCCCCCGAAGTGGTCGATGTGCGCATGCGTGTAGATCACCGCGCTGACCGGGCGGTCACCTCGGTGCTCGCGATAGAGGGCGAGCGCAGCGGCGGCGGTCTCGGCACTCACGAGCGGGTCGATGACGATGACGCCCGAGGTTCCCTCGACCAGCGTCATGTTCGAGATGTCGAACCCGCGGACCTGGTAGAACCCGGGCGCGACCTCGTACAGGCCGTGGCGCGACGTCAGCTTCGCCTGGCGCCACAGGCTCGGGTGGACCTCCTCCGGAGCGCTTCCGGACACGAACGCCAGCGCGTCGGCGTCGAAGACGACCGTCCCGGTGGCGGAGGTGATCGTCGCCGGCGAGATCGTTCCGACGAATCCCCGGTCGGCGTTGGCGAAGTCTGGGTGGTCCTCGGAGTACGACACGGCCATGGGAGTCTCCGTCTGGTGGCGCGGTCAGCGACCTCTCCACCATCGTCGGTGCCCTGGACGTGCGCATCTCCCGGCCAGCGGGCCGGGAGACGACGAAACCCCAGATCCGGCGGGGATCTGGGGCTCATGCTGTCGGGGTGACAGGATTTGAACCTGCGGCCTCGTCGTCCCGAACGACGCGCGCTACCAAGCTGCGCCACACCCCGTGGCTCCTCGTACGTGGTACGAGCAGAACCTCTCCGCGAGTGGGCCCGCGCTCAGTTCCTCGGAGAGTCTACCGGACGCATCCGGAGCACCGTCGCCTCGGGTCGGCACGCGAAGCGGACGGGCGCGTACGGCGATGTGCCGCAGCCGGCCGAGACGTGGAGCCACGAGGAGTCGTGGCCTGCGGTCCGGTGCTGGTGGAGGCCGCGGGCACGCCGACGGTCGATGTCGCAGTTGGTCACGAGCGCGCCGAAGCCGGGCACACGGAGCTGGCCGCCGTGGGTGTGCCCGGCGAGGATCAGCGGGTATCCCTGGACGTTGAACGCGTCGATGGCCCGCAGGTACGGGGCGTGGACGACGGCGATCGCGAGGTCCGCCGACGGGTCGGCCGTCGTCGGGATCGCCTCGAGGTCGTCACGGTCGACGTGGGGGTCGTCGAGCCCCGCGAACGACAGCGAGAGCCCGCGGACGTCGAGCTTGCCGGTCGCGTTGTTGAGGTCGATCCAACCGGCCTCGCTGAAGGCGGTCCGCATCTCCTCGTACGGGAGGTCGGCGGTGCGGCGGCGTACGCCTGACGGCCCCATGAGATAGCCCGCCGGGTTCTTGAGCGTCGGCGAGTAGTAGTCGTTGGAGCCGAAGACGAACACTCCTGGGACACCGAGCAGGTCGTTGTAGGCCTGGAGGACGGCGGGCAGCGCCTCGAGGTGTGCGAGGTTGTCGCCGGTGTTGACGACGAGGTCGGGCTCGTACTCGACCAGGCTGCGCAGCCACCGCTGCTTGCGCGACTGTCCTGGGGTCATGTGGACGTCGGAGATCTGGAGCACCGTGAGCGGACGCGCCTCGGCTGGCAGGACGGGCAGGTCGATCTCGCGGACCACGAAGGCGTTGCGCTCGTAGAGGGACGCGTACGCCAGCGCGCCCGTGCCCGCGGCGGTCGTGGCCAGGAGGGTCTTCGTCAGGGGATGCACGCCTGCAAGCGTGCCACAGGGACGGCTGGGGAATCGGCGTGCCGGGGTGTGAAGCCCTGAGCGATGATGACCTCATGAGCGATCTCAAGGACCGACTGCGCACCGACCTGACCGCGGCGATGAAGGAGCGTGACTCGCTCCGGGCGTCGACACTGCGCATGGTGCTGTCGGCCATCAGTCGGGCCGAGACCGCCGGCAAGCAGGCCAAGGAGCTCTCCGACGCCGAGGTCCAGTCCGTGATCACGTCGGAGTCGAAGAAGCGGCGAGAGGCCGCCGAGGCGTACGAGTCGGGGAACCGGCCCGAGCTGGCGCAGAAGGAGCAGGACGAGGCCGCGATCCTCGCCGACTACCTGCCCGAGCCGCTCGGCGCCGACGAGGTGACCGCCCTCGTCTCCGAGGCGATCACCGAGGCCGGCGTCGCGGGCGAGGGCATGCGGGGCATGGGCAAGGTGATGGGGCTGCTCAAGCCCCGTACGGAGGGCCGGGTCGACGGCGCCGCGCTGGCCGCGGAGGTCCGGAGGCAGCTGGGCGCCTGAGCGCGCGAACGGCGGCCGGCTGAGGAGCCGGCCGCCGCTCGTCGCGCTTGGTCAGTCGTCGTTCCCGCGGCCTCCGCCGCCGCCGTTGCCGCGCCCCGGGCGGTCGTCGCCGCCGCCACCGCCGCCGCCACGGTCGCCCTTCTTGTCCTTCTTGTCGGGCTTGGCCGGGGCCCGCGGGGTGTCCGAGGGCGCTGCGCCGAGGCTGCCCGGCGACTCGAAGTTGGCGTACGGCAGGTCGTCCTGGATCGCGCGCATGGTGTCGGCCCACATCGGGCCGGCGAGCGAGGAGCCACCGACGGCGCTGAAGGAGATGTACTCACCGTTGAGCTGCTGGTTGGCGAGCGTCTTCCAGTGACCGTCACGGTTTGCGCCCGCGATCATGGACGACGTCACCAGCTTGGGGGTGTAGCCCATGTACCAGACGGCCTTGTTGTCCTGCGTGGTGCCGGTCTTGGCAGCGGACGGCTTGTTGAGCTGGAGGGCGTTGCCGAAGCCACCCTCCTGGACGCCGCGCAGGATCTGGTTCATCGAGTCGGCCGCCGCGGTCGACAGGACCCGCCGGCAGGTGGGCTGGTAGTCCTTGATGGTCGTGCCCTTGTTGTTCGTGATCAGCGTGACGGGCATCGGCTCGCAGTACTTGCCGCGAGCGGGGAACGTCGCGTACGCCGCCGACATGTCGAGGGCGCTGACGTCGATGACGCCGAGGGTAAACGACGGGTAGGTGTCGTTGACGTCAGGCACCGGGATGCCCATCTTGGCGGCCATCTTGGTCGTCGCGCAGAGCCCGACCAGACGCTCGAGCTGCGCGAAGTAGGTGTTAATCGACTGACGAAGTCCGCGGGTCATGTCGAACCCGCCGGCACCGGTCGAGTTGCTGACCTTCCACGAGCCGGCGCCCTCTTTGTCGCACTGCGAGAACCCGCTGATGTTCATCGACTGGGGCGAGTTGAAGAACGTGCTGGGCGGGTAGCCCTTGTCGAGAGCCGCCGCGGCAGTGAACGCCTTGAACGTCGACCCGGCCTGGAAGCCGTTCGCGCCACCGAGCGACTTGGGGACCGTGTAGTTGATGTAGGTCTCGCCGGCCTTCTTGTTGTTGCCCATCGGGCGTGACTGCGCGAGCGCACGCACCGCCCCGGTCCCGGGGACCACCAGCGCCTGCGCGCCGATCGCGTCGTCGGTCGGGGCGACACGCTTCTGGACCGACTCGTCGGCCGCGCGCTGGAACTTGGGCTCGAGCGTCGTTTTGATCACGAGACCGCCGGTCTCGAGCGTGTGCACGCGCTCGTCCTCGTTCTTGCCCAGCGACTCGTCCTGGAGGAGATAGCGACGGACGTAGTCGCAGAAGAACGGCGCCTTGGTGCTCACGCAACCGTTGGAGAAGCGGGTGATCTTGAGCCCGAGCGGCTGCGCGATGGCCTTCTGGACGACGGAACGCGTCAGGAGCCCCTGGGCCTCCATCGCCGACAGCACGATGTTGCGCCGACGCAGGGCGTTCTCGGGGTAGGTCACCGGGTCGTACTCGACCGGGTTCTTGACCAGTCCGGCGAGCGTCGCCGCCTGAGTCAGGCTGAGGTCGGCGGCGTCGACCGAGAAGTAGTGCTTGGCGGCGGCGCTCACGCCGTACGCGCCGTCACCGAAGTAGGAGATGTTGAGGTAGTTCTCGAGGATCTGCTGCTTGCTGTGCTTCTCCTCGTACGACATCGCGTACTTGAGCTCACGGACCTTGCGGGCCGGCGACACCTCGGTGGCGGCGCGACGCTCCTCCGGCGTCGTGGCCTGCTGCACCAGGATGTTCTTGACCAGCTGCTGGGTCAGGGACGAGCCGCCCTGGGTCTGGCCGTCGGTGGCGTTGTTGACCAGCGCGCGCAGCGTGCCCTTGAAGTCGAGGGCACCGTGCTCGAAGAACCGCGCGTCCTCGATGGAGACCACGGCCTGCTGCATCACCGGCGCGATCTTCGACAGCGGGATGTCCTGCCGGTTCTGGGAGTAGAAGTAGGTGAGGAGGGACCCGTCGGCCGCGAGGACCTTCGAGCGCTGCGGGATGGGGGTCTCGCGCAGCTCCAGCGGCAGCTCCTCGAAGCCGCGCGCCATGCTGTTGGAGGTCACCCCGACGAACGCGGCGACAGGGATCGCAAGTCCGGCGACGAGTACTCCGGCAAAGAGGCTGAGAAGCGCCATGGAGCCGATCACACGAGCCGCCCCCACGCCTTCGTCGCCGTGTCGACTGGGGCCCAGATTCATGGGCCTAGGTTACGGGAGCCCAGGTCAGTCACCAACTAATGGCCCGAAAGGACTATGGCAAACCATCCCGGGGTGTCTGTTATGTGGCCTGCGACACTGCGAGCCTGTGTGTATCACCACAGAACTACTTCTCGGTGATCCTCTCGGGGAAGGTGTCGGATCATGAGCTGGAACGAGTCTTGGGCCACGGTGGCAGCGTGCAAGGAGTCGCAGGACGCGCTGTTCGTCCGGGGCGCCGAGCAGAACCGCGCCAAGCAGATGTGCCGGTCGTGTCCGGTCAAGCTCGAGTGTCTCGCCGAGGCCCTCGACAACGACATCGAGTGGGGGATCTGGGGTGGCATGACCGAGCGTGAGCGCCGCGCCCTGCTGCGCCGTCGTCCCAACGTGACGTCGTGGCGCACGCTTCTCGAGGCCGCCCGCGCCAGCAAGCCGGCCGGCCCGGCCGTCGCCGTCTGACGCCGGCCCCTCCGGGTCTGGTCCGTCTGGCTCAGTCCGCCTGGGCCGCGTCTGCGTCGTCCTGGTCCGTCGCCGAGAGGCGGCGACCCGCGAGCAGCTCGCCGATCGTCGTCAGCCCCTCCACGTCGTGGACGTCGGTCGCGAGACCGGCGACCTCCACGCGGGGCACGCGCGGGTGCGCCGCAGCGAATCCCGTGACCACGCGCCGCTCGCGTGCCGCCACCCGCTCGCCGCGTGCGTGCACCGCCAGCAGCCCGGCGACCACCTTGTCGTCGACCGTCGGCCGTGAGCGACCGTCGAGCCGCCGCGCGGCGGCGTGGGGGTCGTCGCCGTCGAGCGAGAAGAGCGGCACCGTCATGCGGTTCACGATCAGACCGGCCAGCGGCATGTCCTCCTGGCTGAGGCGCTCGACGAAGTAGGACGCCTCGCGCATCGCGTCCGGCTCGGGCGACGCCACGACGAGGAAGGCGGTGCCACGGTCCTGGAGGAGCGCGTACGTCGCCTCCGCGCGCTGACGGAACCCGCCGAAGAGCGTGTCGAAGGCGGCGACGAAGGTCTGCACGTCGGTGAGGACCTGCGCGCCGAGGACCTTGTTGAGCGCTGACGTCACCATCCCGAACCCCGCCGAGAAGATGCGGGCGGGACCACGCGCGGGGGCCAGCAGGAGACGGATCAGCCGGCCGTCGAGCAGCGACGACAGCCGCTCCGGGGCGTCGAGGAAGTCGAGCGCAGATCGTGACGGCGGGGTGTCGACGACGATCAGGTCCCAGCGGCGCCGGTCGCCCTCGGCGGCGTCGGTCTCCTCGCGCTGGGCCACTGCCTCGGCGTGGAGCTGGCCGAGCTTCTCCATCGCCATGTACTCCTGCGTGCCCGCGAACGAGCTCGACAGCGCCGCATAGAAGGGGTTCGCGAGGATCTGCTGCGCCTTCTCCGGCGACGCGTGGGCTTCGACGACCTCGTCGAAGGTCCGCTTCATGTCCAGCATCATGGCGTCGAGCGATCCGCCCTGGGCACCGGCGCCCGTGACGGGGCGAGGAACGTTGTCGAGCGCGGTCAGGCCGAGCGACTGTGCGAGCCGTCGTGCGGGATCGATGGTGAGCACGCAGACGCGGCGACCGCGCTCGGCGGCGCGGAGGGCGAGAGCGGCCGACGTCGTCGTCTTGCCCACCCCGCCCGAGCCGCAGCACACCACGATCTCGATCGTCGGGTCGTCGATGATCGCGTCCATGTCGAGCGCGGTCGCCGATGCGGGGCCGCGTCCGGCATCGAGTGTCCGGCTGCGGGCCGCGGGACGGGACCGCGAGGCGGTGCGGGCACCCGTACGCGAGCCTCCCCTCGACGTGCTCGGACTCACCGGACACCTCCTTCGACCAGGCGCCGCCCCAGTGCGTAGAGGCCGCCGAGGTCGACCCCGTCCTCGAGGTGCGGGAGCTCCACCACAGGGCTGCCGGCCTCCAGCAGCACCGCCCGCTGGTGGGCCTGCAGCCGCTGACGGGCGACGTGCTCACGGCCTTCGCTGAGGAGGGCCTCGGCGGCCTGTGGCTCGACCTCCACGTCGACGCGGGCCAGGCTCTTCGCCACCGCCGTGGACGTCAGCGCACCGGAGGCGATCCGCTCGGCAGCCGCGTCGGACAGCGGGGAGGGCAGCACCTGGTTGACGACGACGTGCCCGGCCCCGAGGCCTGCGTCCGTGAGCTCGTTGATCGCGTCCATCGTCTCCTGCACCGGCATCTCCTCCAGCAGCGTGACGAGATGCACGGCTGTGCGGCGGGACCGCATCATCGTCATGATCGAGTCGGCCTGCCGTCGGACGGGGCCGGCCTTGGCGAGCCCTGCGACCTCCTCGTTCACGTTGAGGAAGCGCGTGATCCGCCCGGTCGGCGGAGCGTCCAGCACGACCGCGTCGTAGGTGTAGGAGTCGTCGTCCTCGCGACGGCGGACCGCCTCGTACACCTTGCCGGTGAGCAGCACGTCGCGGACGCCGGGCGCGATGGTGGTCGCGAAGTCGATGACCCCGAACCGGTCGAGCGCCTTGCCGGCACGGCCGAGCCGGTAGAACATCGCGAGGTACTCCAGGAGCGCCGACTCGGCGTCGATCGCGAGGGCGTACACGGCGCCGTCGTCGGTGGCGGCGACCTGGCGCTCCTCGTACGGCAGCGGGGGCACGTCGAAGAGCTGCGCGATCCCCTGACGACCCTCGACCTCGCACAGCAGCACGGTCTTGCCCTCTGCCGCCAGACCCAGCGCGAGAGCGGCGGCGACGGTGCTCTTGCCCGTCCCGCCCTTGCCTGTCACGACGTGAAGTCGCTTCTCGCCTGCCACGGTGTCGAGCGTAAAGGGTGGCCCGAAGCCGGGTACGGATACAGTCGACGCATGACGCAGTGGGAGTACATGACAGCGCCCGTCCTCGTGCACTCGACGAAGGCCATCCTCGACAACTTCGGTCGCGACGGCTGGGAGCTCGTGCAGATCGTGCCGGGCATGAACCCGGAGAACCTCGTGGCCTACTTCAAGCGACCGGTCGAGGGCGCGTGATGACGTCTCCCGAGGAGCGTCTCGCCGAGCTGGGCCTGAGGCTGCCCGAGGTCGTCCCGCCGCTCGCGGCGTACGTGCCTGCGGTCGTGACGGGATCCTACGTCTACACTTCGGGTCAGCTGCCGATGCGCGACGGCTCCCTCCTGACGACCGGCAAGGTCGGCGCCGACGTCACGGCCGACGAGGCGTACGACTGCGCACGGCAGTGCGCGCTCAACGCGCTGGCCGCGATCGCCGCCGTGGCCGGTGGCGACCTGTCGCGCGTGAAGCGGGTCGTCAAGACGGTCGTGTTCGTCGCGAGCACGCCTGACTTCATCGGCCAGCCGGTCGTGGCCAACGGTGCCAGCGAGCTCTTCGGTGCCGTGTTCGGCGACGCCGGCGTGCATGCGCGCAGCGCCGTCGGCGTCTCTGTCCTGCCCCTCGACGCGCCGGTGGAGGTCGAGCTCGTCGTCGAGCTGTCGGCATGACGATGCGCGTGCCGCTGCCCTCGTCCATCGCCGAGCACGCGCACCGCGGGTCTGCTGACCCCGCGGTGCCGCGTGACGCCGCCACCGTCGTGCTGCTGCGCGACGGTGCTGACGGTGTCGAGGCGTACCTCATGCGCCGGCAGCGGTCGATGTCCTTCGCCGCGGGGATGTACGTGTTCCCCGGTGGCGGCGTCGACCCGCGCGACTCCGACACCGATGTGGCCTGGGCCGGTCCGGAGCCGGAGGCCTGGGCCGAGCGTCTCGGGTGCTCGACCGAGCTGGCGCGTGCGCTGGTGTGCGCGGCGGTGCGCGAGACGTACGAGGAAGCGGGCGTCCTGCTCGCGGGCCCCGACGCGGACACGGTCGTGGACGACACGAGCGCTGCCGACTGGCAGGCCGACCGCGAGGCGCTGGAGGCCCACACGCTGGCGTTCTCCGACTTCCTGGAGCGCCGCGCCCTGGTCCTGCGGACCGATCTGCTCGCTGCCTGGACGCACTGGATCACCCCCGACTTCGAGCCGAAGCGGTTCGACACACGCTTCTTCGTCGCGGTCATGCCGCAGGGGCAGCGGGTCGGCACCCTCACCGGGGAGGCTGACCACGCCTCGTGGATGCCGCTGGGCGCGGCCCTCGCCTCGGTCGACGCCGGTGACATGGCGATGCTGCCGCCGACCGCCATCACGTGCCGCGAGCTGTCGGAGCTGTCGGCGGCGACCGATGCCCTCGATGTGGCGGCACACCGTCGGATCGTCCCGGTGCTGCCGCGCCTCGTGGAGGTCGACGGCGACCTCTATCTGGAGACGGAGCTGCCGTGAGCGAGAGGTTCGACGGCGGAGTCGTGAGCGCGTGGGCGACCTGCGTCCGTGAGGACAACCCGGGGCACATGACGCTGGACGGCACCAACACCTGGGTGCTGCGGTCCCCGGAGGCGACCGCGGAGACGCGGTCGGTCGTCATCGACCCGGGCGAGCTGGACGAGCCGCACCTGCGCCGCGTGCTGGAGGTCGCCGCGCCGGTCGGTGTCGTGCTGCTGACGCACCGCCACCACGACCACACCGAGGGTGCGGCGCGGTTCGCCGACCTGTCGGGGGCTCCGGTACGTGCGATCGACCCGACGCTGTGCCTGGCCGCCGACCCGCTGGTCGACGGGGAGGTCGTCGAGGTCGACGGTGTACGGCTCGAGGTCGTCGCCACTCCTGGACACACCACCGACTCCGTGTCGTTCCTGCTGCGCGACGATGCCGCACTGCTGTCGGGCGACACGGTCCTCGGACGCGGCACGACGGTCGTCGCCCACCCCGACGGGGCGCTGGGCCCCTATCTCGACTCCCTGTGGACGCTGCGCCGGGCGGTGGACTCGGTCGACTCGGTCGACGGTGCGGTCCGGCTCTATCCGGGGCACGGCCCCGTCCTGCCGGACGCCGGCGCGGTGATCGACGCATACCGTGCCCACCGCGAGGAGCGTCTCGAGCAGGTCCGCGCAGCGCTGGAGGCCGGGTCGGAGACAGCCGACGACGTCGTCCGTACGGTGTACGCGGACGTGGACCCCGTCCTCTGGCCCGCGGCGACCCTCTCGGTGCGGGCGCAGCTGGACTATCTCCGCGCCCGCCCCTGACACCCCCTTTCGCTCGCGGGTCACCCTCTTGCGCTCGCGGGTCACTGTCTGGCGCTCGCGGGTCACTGTCTGGCGCTCGCGGGCCACCCTCTTGCGCTCGCGGGTCATTACCAGCGGCGCGCGAGCGGAGTGATCCCGAGCAGCTCTCCGATCGCGAGCTCGAACGCGGGGTCTGTGCCGAAGATCGTCTCCCGCGTTCCGATCACGAACCGCCACCCGTACCGGCGCTCGAAGTAGGTTCGGCGCTCCTCGTCGTGCCGAGCTGAGTCCGCGCCCGTGTGGAACTCGCGGCCGTCGTACTCGGCGGCAAGGAGGAGGTGCAGATAGCCCATGTCGAACCGCCTGTCCCGGCCCCACGCGTCGGTCACGAGGATCTGCGTCTGCGGGCGCGGGAAGCCGGCGTCGAGCATGCGGAGCCGCTGCCACGACTCCCCGGGGGACTCCGCGCCTGGATCGACGAGGCGCGCGAGCTCGCGCGCCTGCGGGCCTCCGCGATAGCCCTTGAGCTCGTCGACGTAGTCCACGAGCTGCTCGATGTCGACGAGCTCGGCGCGAGCCATCCCGTCGGCGGAGGCGAGGGCGTACGGCCGTCGTTGCCGCCGAAGAAGATCGGACGTGGTCCGTAGCGGGCTGGTCACACGGATGCCGTCGACCTCGGTGACGTCGGGATCGGCAAGGAACGCCTGTCGGCACGTCACCCCGTCGGCGCGGACCCTGCCCACACCGTGCGGCGTCACCAAGGTCGGTGTCAGGAGGTGGCGCTCGCTCGGCCGGAAGGTGTCGACCCCGAACAACCACGCCGCGAAGCAGTCGCTGAGGATCGCGTGCGGCGGGGTGACGAGGCGAGTGGCTCGGACGCGGAGCAGTCTCGTGTCCGGCACCCATGCATCCACGTAGACCGACTTGAAGACGCCGCGGATCTGCTTCTGAGCGATCGATCGGCGGAGGTCCGACTCGCTCGCGAGGCCCGCGGCGGCATGGTCACGACCACGAAACGGCAGCCCGTCGTTGATGAGGTTGCGCATCGCCACATCGAACAGCGGTCACACCGTCGCTCGCTGCTGCTATCCACAGGGGTGACCCGCGGACCGCAGAGACTGACCCGCGAGCGGCAGAGAGTGACCCGCGAGCGGCAAGAGGGTGACCCGCGAGCGCCAGGGGTCAGCGGGCGCGCTTCGACAGCCGCTCGGGGTCGATGATCACGACCGAGCGCGGCTCGAGCCGCAGCCATCCGCGCATCGCGAAGTCGGCCAGCGCCTTGTTGACCGTCTCGCGGGAGGCGCCGACGAGCTGGGCGAGCTCCTCCTGCGTGAGGTCGTGGTGGACGTGGATGCCGTCGTCGGCCTTGCGTCCGAAGCGCTGCGAGAGGTCGATGAGCGCCTTGGCGACACGGCCCGGGACGTCGGAGAACACCAGGTCTGCCACGACGTCGTTGGTCCGGCGCAGACGCGAGGCGAGCTGGCCGAGGAGGGCACGGGCGACGTTGGGGTGGTCGTTGAGCCACTTGGTGAGCTCGTCGTGGCTCAGGCTGGTGAGCTCGGAGTCGGTCACCGCGGTCGCCGTCGCCGAGCGCGGACCCGGGTCGAACAGGGAGAGCTCTCCGAACATCTGCCCGGGGCCGAGGATCGCGAGGAGGTTCTCGCGGCCGTCCGCCGAGCTGCGCCCGAGCTTGATCTTGCCGTCGGTGACGATGTAGAGCCGGTCGCCCTCGTCGCCTTCGTGGAAGAGCACCTCGCCGCGACGCAGGCGTGCCGACGACATCTGAGAGCCGAGCGACTCGGCGGCTTCGTCGTCGAGGCCCGAGAAGAGAGGTGCCTGTCGAAGTACGTCGTTGTCCACGGGTTCTCCTTGACCGAAGAAATTGTCACGCACTTCTCAGTGTCCCTCATTCGGACAACTCGGCGCCACCGACACGGTCATACGTGTCGCCCTCGCACCGTACGCTGGCACCGTGCCGAAGACCACCGCAGGGCCTGCCGCGGCCCGCCGCAGCGCCAAGGCCAAGCTCCCCGAGGTTCCTGCGCCCGCGACGTCCGACGTCCGCCGCGCACGCAAGATCGACCGCGTGCTCGCCGAGACCTATCCCGACGCCGACATCGAGCTCGACTTCGACGACCCCTTCCAGCTCCTCGTCGTCACGGTGCTCTCGGCGCAGACGACCGACCGGCGCGTCAACTCCGTACGCCCTGCGCTGTTCGGTCGTTATCCCGACGCGCGGGCCCTCGCCGAGGCCGATCGCGCCGACGTCGAGGAGATCATCAAGCCGACCGGCTTCTTCCGCGCCAAGTCCGAGCGCATCATCGCCCTCGCGACTGCGCTGGTCGACCGCTTCGGCGGCGAGGTGCCGCCACGGATGGACGACCTCACGACGTTGCCCGGTGTCGGTCGCAAGACGGCCAACGTCGTCCTCGGCAACGGCTTCGGCATCCCCGGATTCCCGGTCGACACGCACGTCCAGCGCGTCGGGCGCCGGCTGGGGCTCCTCGACGCGGCCGCGCTCAAGGATCCCGTCCGCGCCGAGATGGTCCTCGACCGGCTGATCGCCAAGAAGGACTGGACGATGGCGAGTCAGCGACTGATCTGGCACGGGCGGCGCTGCTGCCATGCCGCCAAGCCGGCGTGCGGTGCCTGCTCGATCGCGCGCTGGTGCCCGTCGTTCGGCGAGGGGCCGACCGACCCGGAGGTGGCTGCCAAGCTTCTCCGGACCGAGGGGCGTGCATGAGGGGTACGACCGTGGCGCGGCGTCGTCGCGTGCGCTCCGCGTGCGTACGCTCCCCGCGGTCGGCGGCGGCGCTCGCGACGGTGGCGGCGCTGCTCGCCCTGACAGCCTGCGGCGGAGACGACCTCCGACCTGCCGACGACGGCGCCCAGACCTCCGACGACATCGGGGCGAGCGTGGTCGACACCCCCACCCTGCGTGCGCTGAAGGCCGACGCAGGGATCGAGGCGTGTCCCCGTACGAGTCGCCGAGGGGCCGTCGAGGGCGGTCTGCCGGGTGTAATTCTCGACTGTCTGGGCGGCGGCGCGCCTGTGAGCCTCCCCGGCCTGCCGGCACGACCGACCGTCGTCAACGTCTGGGCGACCTGGTGCGGCCCCTGTCGCGAGGAGCTGCCCTACCTGGCGCGGCTTCACGACGAGGCGGACGGCTCCGTGGCCGTGCTCGGCATCGACTACCGCGACCCTGATCCGGAGGCCGCCCTGCGCCTCGCCAAGGATTCAGGGGTCACCTATCCGCTCGTCTCCGACCCCGACCAGTCGGTCGCGAAGGGCCTCGGTGTCGTCGGCCTGCCGCAGACGGTCTTCGTCGACGCCGCCGGAGTCGTCGTCGCCACCGAACGGACGCCGATCACGTCGTACGATCAGCTGCGATCGCTCGTCCGGGAGCACCTCGGCGTCGACGTGGCATGAGGAGAACCCATGACGTACGCCCGTGAGCTGGTCGACGACGACGCCCTGCCCGACTGGCTGCGGCCCCTCGCCGAGGTCGGGCGGAGCATCGACAGCCCGCGCTTCCTGTCGCCCTCGATGCCGGAGGCGCCGCCGAAGGCCCGTCCGGCGGCCGTGCTCGTGCTCTTCGGTGAGGGAGAGTCCGGTCCCGACCTGCTGCTCACCGAGCGCGCGCACTCGATGCGGTCGCACGCCGGCCAGATCGCGTTCCCGGGCGGCGCAACCGACCCCGAGGACGCCGGTCCGGTCGCCACCGCTCTCCGCGAGGCCGAGGAGGAGGTCGGGCTCGACCCCGACGGCGTCGACGTCTTCGCGACCCTGCCGCGCCTGTGGCTGCCGCCGAGCAACTTCGCCGTCACGCCCGTGCTGGGCTGGTGGCGTCGCCCGTGTCCCGTGCGGCCTGTCGACCCGGTGGAGGTCGAGTCCGTCTTCCGGAGCCCTGTCGCCGAGCTGACCGACCCGGTCAACCGCTTCTCCGTCTCCCACCCCTCCGGTTGGGTGGGTCCCGGGTTCGCGGTCAACGGCGGGCTCACGCTCTGGGGATTCACCGCAGGGATCGTCTCGCGGCTGTTCGGCGCCGTCGGCTGGGAGCGCCCGTGGGACGCCGGCCGCGTCGTCCCCTATCCCGGCACAGCCCGCGACCCGTTGGTCGAGGAGATCGAGACCGACGCGGCACGTGGACGGCGTCGATGAATCCCGTCGACGCCGTCGTCCTGCTGATCGTCGTCTCGTACGCCGTCCTCGGCTACCTTCGTGGATTCGTCGCCGGTGCCGTCGCGATGGTGGGTCTCATCGCCGGTGGTGTGGTCGGGCTGGTGGTGTCGCCGCTGCTGCTGACCCGGCTGGAGCACGGGACTGTGCGTTCACTCGTGGCCGTGATCCTCGTGCTGGTCCTGGCCTCCGCCGGCCAGGCGATCGGCTCGCAGGTCGGCACGCGCCTGCGCGGCCGCATGACGCATCCTCCGGCCCGGGCGCTGGACGCGGCCGGCGGCGTGGCACTGAGTGCGGTCGCGTGCCTGGTCGTGTGCTGGGCCCTCGGCTACGCGGTCTCGGGCTCGCAGATCCCGGGGGCCTCAACTGCGGTCCGCGGGTCGCAGGTGCTCGGCAAGGTGGACTCCGTGATGCCGCAGGGCGTCCGTACGGCGCTGCACTCCTTCGACAGCGTCGTCGACGCCACGCTGTTCCCGCGCTATCTCGAGCCGTTCGCCCCGGAGACGATCAAGCCCGCGGCAGCCCCTGACCCCGCGGTCCTGCAGCGTCCGGAGGTCCAGTCCGCTCGTCGCAGCGTCGCCCGGGTCACCGGTCGTGCGGAGTGCAACCGCGGGCTCGAGGGCTCCGGGTTCGTGTACGCCAAGGAGCGCGTGATGACCAACGCCCACGTGGTCGCCGGGGTCGACGATCCCGCGGTCACGGTGGGCGACAAGACCTACGACGCCGACGTCGTCTACTACGACCCGAGCCTCGACGTCGCCGTGCTTCGCGCACGAGGGCTGAGAGCGCCGGCGATCCCGTTCGACGAGGACGCGCGGCAGGGACAGAGCGCCGCGGTCCTCGGCTTCCCCGAGAACGGTCCGTTCGACGCTCGCGCGGCGCGGATCCGGTCCGAGCAGCGGTTGCGCAGTCCCGACATCTACGGGTCCGCGCAGGTCGTGCGAGAGGTCTACTCCCTGCGCGGCCTGGTCCGGTCAGGCAACTCCGGGGGCCCGATGATCTCCGAGGACGGTCGCGTGCTGGGCGTGATCTTTGCCGCGTCGATCTCGGACTCGTCGACCGGCTACGCTCTCACGGCGGGTCAGGTCGGCGAGGCCGCCCGCAAGGGCGTGCGCGCGACCCGAGGACTGGACACAGGACCGTGTGCGTGATGATGTGGCGTCCGTCACTCTTGAGCACTCCCTGCGCGTCACGTATTCGCTTCAGGGGGTGGGTGCGTGGAAGATGTTCGGCGTTGTCCGCAATCGAAGGAGATCTGTGAAGACCCGACTGGCGGCAGTAGCCGTGCTCACGATGTTGACCGTCTCGGCCTGCAGTGGTGATGACGAGTCTGCCGGTGCAGACACCGGCGGGGGTCCTTCCCACTCTGTCGAGACCGGCAGCCTCGGGTCGAAGGAGGCCGACGAGCTCGCCATGGAGTCGGCCACCCGCGTCGTCACGCTCTGGGCCCGCCCTGACGTCCCGATCGCGCAGTGGACCTCCGAGCTCCGGCCTCAGCTCTCCGCTGTGGCGATGTCCGTCCTGTCCTTCACGGACCCGGCGTCGCTCGATCCCGCCAAGCCGGAGGGCAAGCCTCGTATAATGGCCGGGTCGAAGACGCGGGTGAGGGTCGAGGTGCCGACCACGGCCGGGCCCTACCGCGTGACGATGAGCCGAGACACCGACGGGACCAACTGGCTCGTCGACCGCGTCGACTCTCCCTGAGGGCGGGGGGCCGCCCGTCATGACGCTGCCGGGCGCTCCCCGGGCGCTCTAGGCTGCGGCTATGCGCACCGTGGCGTCGTTCCTGCTGGGTCTGCTCGCGCTGGTCGCCGTCGCGGGAGCCGCGCCGGGTCTGTGGTTCGAGCGCACCATCGTCGACGAGTCCGGCTACGTGTCCCTCGTCGCCCCGCTGGGCGACGACCCGGAGTTTCGTACGGCGCTGGCCGACACCGTCGCCGACGCCGTGGTCAGCGACACCGGTCTCGACGGTGTCGCGGGTCGCGCCGCCGACGGGGTCGTGCGCAGGGTTGCGGACGGCATGACGGAGCTCAGCGGATTCGACGCCGCCTGGACCGAGGTCAACACGCTGTCGCACCGCCTCAACGTGACCGACATGCCTCCGGCGGAGCTCGAGGGTCGGCTCGGTGTCGATCTCTCCCCGATGGTGGACCTCGTCGTCGACGCGGCGAACCGACGGCTCGGCACCCAGCTGCAGGGACCGAGCGACCTCGTGGTCGCCGTCGGCACTCCTGAGCAGCGTGACCTCGTCGACCGCCTCCGCGAGCTGGCACCGTGGTCGTGGGCGCTGGGCGGCGCCGCGGTCCTGCTCTTCGCGGGCGCGGTCGCGGCTGCCCGGCGTCGCGGCAGCGCGCTCGTGCTGCTCGGGTTAGGGCTCGTCGCGATCGCCGCCGTGGAGATGATCCTGGCCGTCGCCGGGGGCGACCGCGTGGTCGACGAGGTGGCCGCCGGCGCAGGGTTCGGGCGCTCCCTGATGGAGCAGGTCCACGACGAGGCGGTGCGCTCGTACGCCGTCTGGATGGCCGCGCTCGCGATCGCCGGTGCGGTCTCGGTGGTCAGCGGTCTCGTGGTGCGTTCGAGACCTGAGGCGCGCCCCTAGGTGCACGCGGGGTCAGCGAGCGCGCTTGCCGGACCTCGAGCGCTCCGCAGCAGCCGCAGCGGCGTCGGCCCCCGCGGGGGACGGCGTGGCCGCCGGGAGATCGATGGTGATGCGGGGATCGGTCTTTCCCTTGAGGGCGGAGGGGATCTCCTGCACGGTCGCGATCGTGCGCTTGGGCGCCTTGACCTTCTTGAGGAACCGGATGCCGACCAGCGCGAAGATGAGCACGACGAGGAGCCACACACCGGTCATCACGAGGAAGCCCCACGTGAAGCCGAGCGGGATGTCGCGGTCGAAGAGCCATGCGAAGAAGAACCCGCCTGCCATCGAGAGCATCGTGATCACGAAGAGCAGCAGGACGCCGACCGCGACGAGGAGGCCTGCGCCGACCCCGCCCGCCTTGGCGCTGACCCGGAGCTCAGACTTCGCCAGCGCGATCTCTCCCCGCACCAACGTGGAGAGGTCGCTGCTGATGTCCGAGACGAGCCTCCCGATGGTGGGCTCGGCGTCGTCCACGGATCCGGGGGCTCCAGGCTGAGACATCACGACTCCTCGTAGGCAGTTCGGTCGAGTCGAGCCTAGGGGATCAGCGCGTTTTCGGGGCATTGCCCCGCCGCTCCCCGACCGACGTCGTACGGGTCGGGAGCGGCCCGACCCGTACGACGCCCGGTGCTGCCGGTGTGCTCAGTCCTCCGAGGACGACGACATCCCGGTCTTGATCTGATCCATCACGCCGGAGTCGGCCAGGGTGGTGACGTCCCCGACCTGACGGTTCTCCGCGACGTCGCGGAGGAGTCGGCGCATGATCTTGCCCGAGCGCGTCTTGGGCAGCTCGGCGACGACCATGATCGACTTCGGCTTCGCGATCGCGCCGATCTCCTTCGCGACGTGGGCGCGCAGGTCCGCGACGATCTCGGTGCCGCCGTCTCCGGCGGACTCGCGCAGGATCACGAACGCGACGACCGACTGCCCCGTGGTGTCGTCCGTGGCGCCGACGACGGCGGCCTCGGCGACCTTCGGGTGCGACACCAGCGCGGACTCGATCTCGGTGGTCGACAACCGGTGGCCGGACACGTTCATCACGTCGTCGACCCGGCCGAGGAGCCAGAGGTCTCCGTCGTCGTCCTTCTTGGCCCCGTCACCGGCGAAGTACAGGTTCGCGAAGCGCGACCAGTACGTGTCGATGAACCGCTGGTCGTCGCCCCACAGGGTGCGCAGCATCGACGGCCACGGCTCGGTGAGCACGAGGTATCCGCCGGAGCCGTTGGGGACCGACTCGGCGTCGTCGTTCACCACGTCGGCGGCGATGCCGGGGATCGGTCGCATCGCCGAGCCGGGCTTCGCCGCGGTGACGCCCGGGAGCGGCGAGATCATGATCGCGCCGGTCTCGGTCTGCCACCACGTGTCGACGACGGGCGTCCGGCCGCCTCCGATGGTCTCGCGGTACCAGACGTACGCCTCGGGGTTGATCGGCTCGCCCACCGACCCGAGCACGCGCAGCGAGGAGAGGTCGAACTCCGCAGGGATCTCGGCGCCCCACTTCATGAAGGTGCGGATCGCCGTCGGGGCGGTGTAGAGGATGGTGACGCCGTACTCCTGGATGATCTCCCACCACCGGCCCTTGTGCGGGGTCTCCGGCGTGCCCTCGTACAGCACCTGCGTCGCGCCGTTGGCCAGTGGGCCGTACACGATGTAGCTGTGCCCGGTGACCCAGCCGATGTCGGCGGTGCACCAGTAGACGTCGGTCTCGGTCTTCAGGTCGAAGACCGCCCAGTGCGTCCATGCGGCCTGGGCGAGGTAGCCCCCGGTGGTGTGCAGGATGCCCTTCGGCTTGCCGGTCGTGCCCGACGTGTACATGACGTAGAGCGGGTGCTCGGCGGGGAAGGCCTTGGGGCGGTGCTCGGTCGACGACGCGTCGACGGCCTCGTGCCACCAGACGTCGAGATCGCCGTTCCATGCGACGTCCTGACCGGTGCGGCGGACGACGAGGACGTTCTCGACGAGTCCCGGCTGCTCCGCCGACACCTTGGCCACCGCCTCGTCGACGGCCGGCTTGAGAGCGGAGGGGGCGCCACGGCGGTAGCCGCCGTCCGCGGTGATGACGAGCTTGGCGCCGCAGTCCACCACGCGGCTGGCGAGGGCGTCGGCGGAGAAGCCGCCGAACACGACCGTGTGCACCGCGCCGATGCGCGCGCAGGCGAGCATGGCGACGACCGCCTCGGGGATCATCGGCATGTAGATGGCGACCCGGTCGCCGGCCTCCACGCCCAGCTCCTCGATCGCGTTCGCGGCCTTGCTCACCTCGTCCTTGAGGTCCGCGTACGTGAGGGTGCGCGTGTCACCCTCGGGCTCGCCGACCCAGTGGAAGGCGACCTTGTCCCCGCGGCCGGCCTCGACGTGCCGGTCGACGCAGTTGTACGACGCGTTGAGCGTGCCGTCGGCGAACCACTTCGCGAACGGGGGGTTGGACCAGTCGAGAACCTCGGTGAACGGCTTCTCCCAGTCCAGGCGTCGTGCCGCGTCGGCCCAGAACGCCAGGCGATCCTCGGCGGCGAGGTCGTACGTCTGGGCCGTGACGTTGGCGTCGGCTGCCAGCTCGGCGGGGGGCTCGAAACGGCGGTTCTCCTGCATCAGGTTGGACAGCGACTCTCCCACGGCACTTCCTCAGGTCTCGGCGGCACGTTCCGCCGACCATTGTGCCCCCGGTCACATGCTGTACGGGGTGCGGGACCGCGCCGGATCGATCAACGGCGTGGTCCGTGCGGTCGGCGGCAGGCGCCGTACGACCTGCGGATCGGACTCGCTGCCGGCCGGCCCAGCGCGTGACCGGTCTCACGGGCCGGCAGGTCGTCGCCGGTCGACACATGGCTGAAATACCAACGATTCGCCGAATCCACTGTGGTGGAGATCATTCTGCGGGGAGTGGGTGTGTACGCGTGCTCGGAGGGGCTAGGATGACGCGCACGGGGGCGGTACAGGACGGTTGGTTCGGCGACCGCAAGAAACGAAGAAGAGAGCAAAGTGACCGCGTATCCCGGTTGGCAGATCATTCATGAAGCCACCACCAAGGGCCCGTCGTCCATGCGGCGCATCGTGATCTTCAGTCACCGAGCAGGGTCTCGGCTGCGGCTCACCAGCGACTATCGCGGCGACGTCGCGACGACCGTCGCAGAGTCGTGGTCCTCGATCGGTTGGGTGGAGGCGCACCGCAACGTCGACACCCAGCTGTTCCGGAGCAGCACGCCCAACGAGGCGGCGCTCGTGGACACCCTCGACCGGCTTCTGATCGAGGTGTTCCGGCTGGCGAGCCAGATCGTCGTCGGCCCGCAGGGAGTGTCGACGCCGACGTCCTCGTTCAGCGAGATGATGCGCTGAGGCGGGGCGCTCGCGCCGCCACGGGCGACACGTTTCGGAGCCCGGACAGGATCAGTCCCAGCCCGAGGTCGAAGGACGCCGCCGACCCGATCGAGTCATCGCGCGCGATCGCCCCGGTGGCGCTCGCCTGCTCGTGCATCTGACGTGCTGACGCATGCCCGAGCACGAAGAGCATGATCGTCCTCGCGCCCGAGACGGCGACGTCGTCGTCGAAGTCCTCGAGCGCCGCGACGAGCCTCTCCTCGGGCTCGCGCGCACCGAGGCCGAACGCTGACGCTGTCGCGACCACCTCGGCGCCGTCGCGGACCGCCAGCATCGCGCTGCGGAACTCGTGGCAGAGCGCCTTCGCCCGCTCGTCCCAGCTGCCCGCCGGCTCGTCTCGCCGGCCTCGGGCGAGGATCTCGTCCGCCATCAACGCCAACAGCGTCTGCTTGTTGGGGACGTGGTGGTAGAGCGCGCTGGGCTGGACGTCGAGGGCGGCCGCGACCCGTCGCATCGAGAGGAACTCGAGACCGTGGGTGTCGAGCACGGTGAGTGCCGCGTCCACGACGTCTTGGAGGCTGTTGGCCATGAGCCCACCCTATCGACTAGCCTGAACACTGTTCAGGTGAACACCGTTCAGGAGATGCTCATGTCGCTCGACGCCACCCCAGACACCACGCCCGACGCCACGCCGACTGCGCGGGCGAGCTCCCGCAGGTTCTCGACCACCGACCTCGCCCTGATCGCGGCGTTCGCCGCACTCATCTCCGCCTGCGCCTACATCGGTGCGATCCCGGTCGGCTCGGCCGGCGTCCCGATCACGCTCCAGACCTTCGCCGTGATGCTCACGGGTTGTCTGCTCGGGCCCGTCCGAGGGTTCGCTGCCGTGGCCCTCTACCTCACCCTCGGTGCCATCGGGCTCCCCGTCTTCGCCGAGCACAGCGCCGGCCTCGGGGCCTTCACCAGCGTCAGCGCGGGCTACCTGATCAGCTTCCCGTTCGCCGCCGCACTGGGCGGGTTCCTGGTGGCCTACGTCGCCGGCCCGCGACGCAAGCCTCGCGCGGCGTGGGTGTTCTGCTGCTCGATGGCTGCGAGCATCCTCGTCATCCACCCGATGGGCATCGTCGGCATGGCGATCCACCAGGACGTCTCGCTGTGGACCGCGGCCACGTGGGACGCGCCCTTCTGGGTCGGCGACCTGCTCAAGACGACGTTGGTCGCCATCATCGCCGCCGAGGTGCACCGCGCCTTCCCCAAGCTGCTCCACCCCTGACCGTGCCCACGCTCAGCTTCGATGCCGCCGGCGTCACGGTCGACACCCCGCACGGCCCCAAGGTCGTGCTCGAGCCCATCACGCTCGAGCTCACCGAGCGCCGCATCGGCGTCGTCGGAGCCAACGGGTCCGGCAAGTCCACCCTTGCGCGTCTCGTGAACGGTCTGGTGACGGCCACGACCGGTCGGGTCCTGGTCGACGGGGTGGACGTCGCGCGGGACGCCTCCCGCGTACGCCGCCGCGTCGGGTTCGTGTTCACCGACCCGGCGGCACAGGTCGTGATGCCGACGTGCGTCGAGGACGTCGAGCTGTCGCTGCGCAGGCACGTCAAGAGGGCTGCCGCACGGCGTGCCCGCGCGCTGGAGGTCCTCGACTCCTTCGGCCTGGCCGATCTCGCTGACACGAGCGTGCACGCGCTGTCGGGCGGCCAGCGCCAGATGCTCGCCCTCGCGGGAGTGCTGGCGGTGCAGCCCGCGGTCGTCGTCGCCGACGAGCCGACGACGCTGCTCGACCTCGCCAACACCCGCACCGTGGGCGATGTCCTCCTGGGGCTCGACCAGCAGCTGCTCCTGGTCACCCACGACCTCGCGCTCGCCCGGCGTTGTGACCGCGTGCTCGTGATCGAGGACGGTCGCCTCCGCTACGACGGTGCGGCCGACGCCGCGGTGGACGACTACGTCGCGTCGGTGGAGGCGCGGTCGGGAGCGGTGAGGTGAGCACTCAGGTCCTCGTCGGCCTTCACCAGCCCGGCGACTCCGTCGTGCACCGGATGCCGGTGGGAGCCAAGGTGAGCGCGCTCGCGGCGTTCAGCATCGCGGTCGTCGCCGTACGCAGCATGCCGGCGTCGTGGGTGTTCCTCGCGCTGGCGGTGGCCGCGGCCGTGCTCGCCCAGGTCGCGCTCGGGTCGGTGCTGCGGGCGGCGCGCAGCGTGCTGCTGATCGCGGTCGTCGTCGCCGGGTTCCAGTGGTGGCTGAAGGGACCGGACCGGGCGATCGAGACGGTGGTGGACCTCGTCGCGCTCGCCCTCGCCGCGGTCGTGCTCACGACCACGACGCCCGTCAACGCGATGCTCGACGCCGTCGTGGGCTGGATCCGGCCGTTCCGGCGGTTCGGAGCCGATCCCGAGCGCGTCGCCCTGACCCTGGGACTCGCGATCCAGGCGCTCCCGGGGACGATCGCGATCGCCGTCGAGACCCGCGACGCCGCGCGTGCGCGCGGGCTCGAGCGTCGACCGCGCGCGTACCTGTCACCGTTCGTCATCCGCGTCGTCGCCCGTGCTCAGGAGACCGGTGACGCGCTCGCGGCCCGAGGCCTCGGCGATGACTGAGCGTCACCAGCTCACGTGCAGCGGGCGACCCTCCTCGTACCCGGCGGTGCTCTGCAGCCCCACGACGGCGCGCTCCGCGAACTCCCCGATGGTGCGGGCGCCGGCGTAGGTGGCCGACGAGCGGACACCGGCGATGATCTCGTCGACGAGGTCCTCGACGCCTGGGCGCTCCGGGTCGACGTACATCCGCGAGGTGCTGATGCCCTCCTCGAACAACGCCATGCGGGCCCGCTCGAAGCCGGCGGCGTCGCGGGTCCGGTTGGAGACGGCGCGGGCCGACGCCATGCCGAACGACTCCTTGTAGTCGCGACCGTCGGAACCGGTGCGGAGGTCGCCGGGGCTCTCGTACGTGGCGGCGAGCCAGGAGCCGATCATCACGCTCGAGCCGCCTGCGGCGAGGGCGAGGGCGACGTCGCGCGGGTAGCGGACGCCACCGTCGGCCCAGACGTGCGCGCCCAGCTCGGCGGCCGCGGCTGCGCACTCCAGCACCGCCGAGAACTGCGGCCGGCCGACTCCGGTCATCATGCGCGTCGTGCACATCGCGCCCGGACCGACCCCGACCTTGACGATGTCGGCTCCGGCGGCGACGAGGTCACGGGTGCCCTCTGCGGAGACCACGTTGCCGGCGACGACAGGGATGCGACGCCCTGTCTGGTCGGCGTACGCGTCCCGCTCGGCGACGACCTCCGGCAGGGCGCGCAGCATCTTGTCCTGGTGGCCGTGGGCGGTGTCGACGACCAGCACGTCGACGCCCATCGCCAGCAGCGCCGCGGCCTTGCTCCGGACGTCGCCGTTGATCCCGATCGCGGCACCGACCTCGAGACGGCCCTCCGGGTCGAGCGCCGGGGTGTAGAGGGTGGAGCGGAGCGCGCTCTTCTTGGTCGTCACGCCGACGAGGTCGCCACCGTCGAGCACCGGCGCGTACGACACGTGGCGCTCGCTGAGAGCGTCGAAGATCGCGCGCGGCTCGTCGGACGCCTGGACCGTGAGGACGTCGGTGCTCATCACCTCGTGCACCTGGGCGAAGCGGTCGACCTCCGCCCCGTCGTGGTGGGTGACCACGCCGAGAGGCTTGTCGCCGTCGACCACCAGGACGGCGCCGTGCGCCCGCTTGCTCAGGAGGCTGAGGGCCTCCCCGACGGTCGTGTCCGGCGAGACCGACACCGGGGTGTCGTAGACGGGGTGCGCGGCCTTGACCTGGGCGACCGACCGCCCGACGACGTCGAGCGGGATGTCCTGCGGGATGACGGCGAGCCCGCCCCGCCGCGCCAGGGTCTCGGCCATTCGGCGACCGGAGACCGCCGTCATGTTGGAGGCGACGATCGGGATCGTCGTGCCGACGCCGTCGGGAGTCGTGAGGTCGACGTCGAACCGTGAGGTCACGTCGGAGCGCGACGGCACCATGAACACGTCGCTGTAGGTCAGATCGCCGGTCGGCTGCAGATCGTTGAGGAAGCGCACCATTCCAGCGTACTGATCGCTGCCGTCACGCCGCTCGCGTCACACGAACTTGTCCGACCCCGATGGCACCGTGGCGCCATGCCTGTTCATGAGCACCTCATCCCGCTGTCGGTCGACTACGTCGAGATCGCCGTCACCGACCTGCCCGCGGCCTCCGCGTTCTATCGCGAGGCCTTCGGGTGGGAGATCGTCCCGTACGGCGACGAGTACGCCGGATTCCGCACGCCCGCCGAGCCGGAGGGGCACGAGGCGGGTGGTCTCCGGCTCGCTGACGAGGTGGTGCGCGGCAGCACGCTGGTCCAGCTGTACGCCGACGACCTGGAGGCGTGCGCCGAGGCCGTCACCGCCGCGGGTGGGCGTGTCGTCCAGGGGCCGTACGGGTTCCCGGGTGGCCGCCGGTTCCACTTCCTCGACCCGAGCGGCAACGAGCTCGGGGCCTGGTCGCAGGCCTGAGCGCCTACCCGTACGCGCGGACGGCATCGCGCAGTCGGCGCCGGCCGAGGGTCCCGAACGGCTCCGTGCCGGCGCTCACCGCCCGCACGACGTCAGCGGCCGACCGCTCGGCGAGGGCCACCACGTCGTCGGGATAGCCGAGGGTCACGCGGTGCTCCGCGAGCTCGTCCTCGTCGAGCAGCTCGACGGTCCCGTCGACCGTCTGCACGACGTCCAGGTCGAGGTCGAGCATCGTGACCAGATCAGGGCGCTCCCAGACGGCCGGCGTCGTCATGTCGACATAGAGCCTCCATCGGAGGAGCTGAGTCGGGTCGTCCTCGACGGCGTGGAACGTCGCCACGTACGGATCGGTGTGAGGCACGAGGGTGATGCTCGCGACCCTGGTCGCGATCACCCGTCCGGGACGCACCATCTGCGAGCCCGCGGGCATGAACAACCAGCTGCCCAGGTCGTCGGTCACGGTGAGGACCGTGTCGAACTCCCAGTGCGGGTGTCCGCCGTACTTCGTGGTCACCTGCCGTACCCGCGAGCCGGGCGAGGCAGGCGTGACGGCGGCACGCCCCCCTGAGCCCGCCGCGTGCACCGGTCAGGCAGCGATCGCGACCGGGCACGGCCCGCCGGCGGCACGCATCGCGCCGTGGCCCTCGTGCACCGCGTACGTGCGGGCCACCGAGGCGACCAGGTCGAGCATGGTGATCCCGAGAGCCGTGGACACGGCGGCGATGATCTCCGAGGATGCTTCCTTCTGACCACGCTCGATCTCAGAGAGATAGGCCAGCGAGACCTGCGACGACTTCGCCACGTCGCGGAGCGTCCGTCCCCGCGCCTGGCGCTCGTCTCGCAGCGCGTCACCCAGCGCGTGGCGCAGCAGCGGCGTGGGCTCCGGTGCGGGCTGGACGGGGACGAGCGACGTGGTCACCCCTTCACGCTAGGCCGGTGACCCAAGTCGGCGCCATCGGAATCGACCGCGTTCGCTCTCAGCAGACGTGTCGGCGGCCCTCAGCCGAGGTCGACGCGGAGCTCGCGGGCCACGGTGCCGGGGTTGAGCGCGTCCTTGTGGACCTCGGCGCGGAAGCATCGCGTCGCGTAGCGCATCCGCAGGCCGTTGTGACCGCTCGCGTGGCTCTCGTACAGCCCGGCCACCTGCGCGAGGATGTGATCGCGCTCGGCCGCCCGGCGCGCGGCGATCGACGAGCGTGACGCGACGAGGGCCAGGAGCGCGTCGAGGTCGAGCTGTTGCCAGAAGCCGTACTCGGACGACTCAGGCAGCCCGAACAGGCCCGACAGGGGCAGCGACGCGGTGATCTCCTCGAGGTCGTCGGGCTCGGCGTCGATGATCGAGGTGAGTCGGCGGACCCACGGGACGGACTCGTCCCGGGTGTTCCAGACCAGCGACAGCCGGCCGCCTGTCCGCAGCACGCGGGCGAGCTCCGGGAGGGTGCGCAGCGGATCGAACCAGTGGAACGACTCGGCGGCGACCACGACGTCGAACGCCCCGGCGTGGAAGGGCAGCCGTTCGGCGACGCCGCGCACCACCGGCACGTCCAGGCGCGAGGCGAGCTGCCCCAGGATCTCCGACGAGCGGTCGAGCGCGACCACCTCGTGACCCGCCTGGAGAAGTGCTCCCGTCATCTGCCCGGAGCCGGCGCCGACCTCGAGCACGCGTACGGGTGTTTCTCCGACGAGCCACCGGACCGCCCGCTCGGGATAGGAGGGCCGGGCGAGCGCGTAGTCGCTGGCGTACGCGTCGAACCCGCGCGTGCGCTCCCAGGACCTGTCCACAGGCCGAGGCTACCAAGTGGCTCCTGCCGGTCCGGGTACTCTGCAGGGCGTGCCTGACCCCTTTTCCTCGCTGGTCGCGATGGACGGTGTGCCGTCTGCCTTCGCCGCTACCCGCGACGGCATCGACTCCCTGCTCCGTGACCGCGGCCTTCGCCGCAGCA
The DNA here is from genome assembly GCF_019550855.1 of Mumia sp. zg.B21. Lineage (NCBI taxonomy): Bacteria > Bacillati > Actinomycetota > Actinomycetes > Propionibacteriales > Nocardioidaceae > Mumia > Mumia sp. zg.B21. Next base: position 538,142 of record NZ_JAHWCJ010000002.1, read on the forward strand.
CTCCCGAGATGACGGCCGACTCGCTCCTGCTCGGTGCCGCGTCGAGCGCCGCCATCGAGGGCGCGCCGTACGATCCCGACGGGCTGCGGGCCGGCGAGGCGGACCCGCTCGCTCTGGCGGTGGCGCGGATGACGACCGAGCTTCTCGGTCTGGTGCCCACCTGGAACACCGCGCCCCTGCAGGCGATCGCGCGTCTGCACGCGCTGGTAGCCCGCGGCCGGGTCGCCGACGACGAGCTGGGTCGACCGGTCTCGCCCGAGGGCGCGCGCCGTCTGGGGACCCTCGCACAGGCCGTCGTGGCGCCGACCCAGGCGCCCGGGCTGCTCGTCGCCGCGGTGGTCCACGCCGAGATCGCGACCGCCGGTGCCTTCGTCTCCGACAACAGGATCGTCGCGCGGGCGGCGGAGCGGCTGGTCCTCGTTGCGAAGGGCGTCGACCCTGCCAGCCTGACGGTGCCGGAGGCGGGGCACAGGCTGGCCGGAGCGGGATACGCGAAGCTTCTGGGCGAGTACGAGGAAGGCGGCACGGCCGGCGTCCACCGGTGGCTGCTGTACGCCGCGCAGGCCTACGCCGACGGGGCGGAGGCTGCCCCGGTCGAGCCCCCGAAGGGTCCGCGACGGCGGGGATGACCCGTCGCGGCGCCGTACGGCCGGAGCAGACAGCAGACAGCAGACGCGCCATCTGCTTGAGATGGCGCGTCTTCGGCTGGCCTTGACCTCGGCTACCAAGCGTCCTGAACTCCGTAGCACCACTCCGGGGCCTCGATGGGTTCTCCCGTGAGCGGTCTCCCTCTAGGACGGGATGATCGCCGCGTGGGTACCGAGTATCCGGTCTGCCGCTTTCCTGTCTCCTTTGTACCCGCTTCAGCGGGTTACGGCTACCCCTCCGGGGCGACAGAATCCGACCAGGTCGGGTCGTCAGTCGGTCCGGCGCCTCTTGATCTGATGCAGAGCGACTCCTGCCGCGGCGGAGACGGCCGCGGCAGCCAGACCGGCCGCAGCGACCTTGCTGCCGGTCGAGTCGAGCGAGATACGGGTCTTCAGCGCCACCGGCTCGGCGAACTCGAGGATCGGCCAACCCTCCTCGACGGCGACGCGGCGCAAACCCTTGTCGGGATTGACCGCCGAGGGATGGCCGACCTCGACGAGCATGGGGATGTCCGTCTCGGAGTCGGAGTAGGCGTAGGAGTCGCTGAGGTCGTAGCCCTCGGCCTCGGCCAGCTCACGGATGGCGACGGCCTTGTTCTCGCCGTAGGCGTACATCCGGATCTCGCCGGTGTAGAGCCCTTCCTCCTCGACCAGCCGGGTCGCGATCACGCGGTCCGCACCGAGCAGGGCGCCGATCGGCTCGACCACCTCCGAGCCGGACGCGGACACGATCACGACGTCGCGCCCCGCCTGGTGGTGAGCACCGATCAGCTCGACCGCCTCCGCGTAGACCAGCGGGTCGACGACGGTGTGCAACGTCTCGGCGACCACCTGACGCACGGTCTCGACGTCCCACCCCTTGACGAGCTGGGTGAGATAGGCGCGCATCTTCTCCATCTGGGCCTGGTCGGCCCCCTGGAGTGCGAAGACGAACTGCGCGTAGGCGCTGCGTAGCGCCGATCGCCGGTTGATGAGCCCGGAGTCGTAGAAGTGCTTGGAGAACGCGAGCGTGCTCGACCGGGCGATGATCGTCTTGTCGAGGTCGAAGAACGCCGCTGAGCGCGTGCGCGCACGGGGCACGGGCGTCGCCTCGGACGTGGTCACCCGATCAGCATAGACAGCCGTTGGGACGAGCACCGACGAATAACTCCAGACAAGGTGCGGCGAGAACGCCCGTCCCCAGGGCGGCGGTGTCCACAGGCCGACGAGCGGTGCGTCCGTGACCGGGTGGCGGGACACACCCTTGGGGCATGCCTGCCTCGTACGCCACCGCGCCGTCACGACCCCTGCTGGTCACCGCTTCCGAGCAGATCCTCGACGCCGTCCTCCGGCTGTGCGCCGGAGCCGGTGTGGAGCCGGTCGTCTGCAGGGAGCTCGGTGCCGCGCGGTCGCTGTGGAGCACGGCCTCGGTGGTCGTGCTCGGCGACGACGTCCTCGGCCCCCGGGCGGCGCCGGCGCCCGAGCGACGCCCGGACGTCTGGGTGGTCGCCGTCGCCGATCCGCTGCCGGCCACCTGGAGCACCGCTCTCGCCGTGGGTGCCGAGGCGGTGCTCGTGCTCCCGCGCGACGACGACACGCTGGCCGAGGTGCTCGTCGACCGGGCAGACGGCGGTGCCGGTGATGCGCCCGTGCTCGCGTTCGTCGGCGGGTGCGGTGGCGCAGGTGCCTCGTCGCTCGCGGCCGCCGTCGCGCTGTGTGCCGCTGCTGACCGCAGGGGCGACGGTGGGGAGGTGCTCCTGGTCGACGGTGACCCCTTCGGAGGCGGTCTCGACCTGCTGCTCGGTGACGAGGACGCCGCCGGCCTTCGGTGGGGCGACCTCGCCTCGACCCACGGTCGGCTCAGCGGCGCGGCCTTGCGTCGATCGTTGCCCCGCTCGGGCGGGCTCGCCGTCCTGTCGTGGGAGCGCGGACTCACCGACCCGGCGCGCGACGAGGTCGTCCGGTCGGTGCTCACGGCGGTGCGGCGGGTGCACGACCTCGTGGTCGTCGACCTGCCCCGCCACCTCGATGACGCTGCTGCCGAGATCGTGACCCGTGCTGCCGTGCTGGTGGTCGTCGTCCCCGCCGATGTTCGCGCGGTCGGTGCGGCGACCGGCGTCGTGCGCCGCGTGTCGGCATGGGCGACCGACGTCCGGGTCGTGGTGCGACGGCGCCGTGGAGCACTGCCCTCCGACGTCGTCGCCGACGCGCTCGATCTTCCCCTCCTCGCGACAGTCGGCGAGGACCCCCGCTTCCGGCGGGCGGTCGAGGAGGGAGTGGGGCCGGTCGCTCGCCACTCATCGGTCCGCGCCACCGCCCGTTCGGTCTGGGCGTCGCTCGGCCCGGAGATCGCCGCGTGAGGCCGACGCGGGCAGGGGGCGAGCACATCGGGCCCACGGCCCCGGAGCGAGGTCTCGTCGTCGAGGTGCGGGACCGCATCGCCGCCGCCGGTGTGCGGCCTACGCCGGAGCGCGTGGCCGAGGCACTGCGCGTCGGAGGGCATGTCCACGGTGACACGACGGTCCTCGCTGTGGTCGACGCGCTTCACCGGGAGACGGTGGGTGCCGGACCTCTCGAGGGCCTCTTGCGCACCGTCGGGGTGACCGACGTCCTCGTGAACGGCCCCGAGGCGGTGTACGTCGATCGTGGTGCGGGCCTCGAGCGCACCGACGTCGTCTTCGAGGACGACGACGCGGTGCGGCGGCTGGCCCAGCGGCTCGCTGCTGCCGCAGGGCGTCGGCTGGACGACGCCTCGCCGTTCGTCGACGTACGGCTCCCGGACGGGACGCGTCTGCACGCCGTGCTCGCTCCCCTCGCCAGACCAGGCACCGCGCTGTCGCTGCGTGTGCCCGCGCGCGTCGCCTACTCCCTCGACGAGCTGGCCGAGCTGGGCGCCTTCGCCTCCGCCGTGGGCCGGGTGCTCCGCGCGGTCGTCCGTCATCGGACCGCCTTCCTCGTCACCGGCGGCACCGGCACGGGCAAGACGACGCTCCTGTCGGCCATGCTCGGTGCGGTCGACCCGCTCGAACGCCTCGTGCTCGTGGAGGATGCGAGCGAGCTCCGGCCGGACCACCCCCACGTGGTTGCGCTCGAATCACGGCCGGCCAACGTCGAGGGCGCGGGGAGCGTCGTCCTCCGAGACCTCGTCCGCCAGGCACTGCGGATGCGCCCGGACCGTCTCGTCGTCGGGGAGGTGCGAGGCGCCGAGGTGGTCGACCTCCTCGGCGCGCTCAACACCGGTCACGAGGGAGGCTGCGGGACGCTCCACGCCAACACGTCGCGGGACGTGCCGGCACGGCTCGAGGCGTTGGCGATGGCGGCAGGGCTTCCTCGCGCCGCGCTCCACAGTCAGCTCGCGGCGGCGCTCGACCTCGTCGTCCATCTCGTCAGGGACAGCGGCGGTCGACGACGGGTCGCCGAGGTGGCCGTCTTCCGGCCGACGGCCGACCGCACGGTCGAGTGCACGGCCGCACTGACCGTGATCGGTCACGGGCGGGTCGAGGAGGGTCCCGGCCGTGACCGGTTGAGGGAGCTCCTCCCCAACCTCGGCGAGCTCCGGACGGACGGTCTCGAGGGCATCGAGTGACGGCCGTGGCGGGATGGGACGTCGCAGGGGCGGCGTGCCTCGGGGCGGCGACGGTCCTGCTGGGCTGGGGGCCCGCGAGCAGCCGCCGCGTCTCCGCAGCCGTCACCTCGAGCAGGCGTCAGCCCGTCTCCGCACCTGAGCGGCCATCGGCGAGAGCTGCCGCGACGCGACCTGCCCTCGTCGCGGCGGCGACCGTCGCCGTCCTCGCGACGACCGGTGTCACGCCTGCCGTCGTTGTCGTGGCCGGATGCATCGCGTGGCTGGTCGCGGGTCTGCGTGCCCGGTCGCGAGCCCGTCGCGATCGCCGGGCCACCCATACGGAGACAACCGCGGCCTGTGAGGCTCTGGGAGCCGAGCTCGCCGCCGGACTTCCGGCGGCAATGGCGATCGAACGGGTCGCCGGCGACTACCCGGTTCTCCGGGCGGTCGCCGCCCACGTGCGGCTGGGTGGCGACGCGGGCGCGGCGTTCCGAACGGCGGCGGAGCGTCCCGGCGCCGAGGGCCTCGCCGACGTGGCGGCGGCGTGGACGGTGAGCGCCCGCGCCGGCGGTGGCCTGGCGTCGGTCCTCGATCGTGTCGTCGACGACCTCCGCGCGCGCGACGACCTGGTGAGGGAGGTCGACGCGACGCTCGGGCCGCCCAGGGCGACCGCTCGACTCCTCGCCGTCCTCCCAGTGCTCGCCCTCGCGCTCGGCGCTGCCCTGGGTGGCAACCCGGTGGCCTTCCTGCTCGGCGGTGGCGCAGGCTCGTGGTGCCTCGTGGCTGGTGTCGCACTCGCAGCCCTCGGGGTCCTGTGGGTCGAGCGGATCACCGACGGTGTCGCGCGATGAGCGTGGTCGCCGGTCTCCTCGCCTGGTGGGCGGTCTCACTGGCCTGCGACACCCCACGGACCGGGCGACTGCGCGCGTTGCCTCTTCAGACCGACGCCGGTTCCTCCGCGCGTGTCCGCCCGGGATGGGTGACGGCTCCCTGGTTCGCCGGGATGCTCGCGACCGCCGCGGTTCTCCTGGTGGTCGGGGGCACGCTCGGTCTCGTCGCCGGGGCGGTGACAGGGGGTGGCGTCACCTGGTGGATCCGGCGGCTGGAGCCCGCGGCCGTCCGCCGGCGACGCGAGGCGGAGATCGCGGCGCTGCCCGTGGCGCTGGACCTCGTGGTTGCCGCCATCGAGTCGGGACGGCCCTCGAACCACGCGCTCGAGCTGGTCGGCGGCGCGGTCGGAGGTCCACTGGGCGAGCGGCTGGCGGGCGTCGCGGTACGGCTCGAGATCGGCTCCGATCCGGTGACCGTCTGGCGCGAGCTCGTCGACGATCCGGTCCTGGCACCGCTCGCCCGCGCCTTCGCCCGAGCCTCACGCAGCGGCACGCCGGTCGGGCGCTCGCTCGTCCGCAGCGCCGACGACCTCCGGGCCTCCGCCGCCGCCCAGGCGCTGGAGAGAGCGCGGTCGGTCGGCGTCCGGACGGCCGCGCCGCTGGGGGCGTGCTTCCTGCCTGCGTTCCTGCTCCTCGGGGTCGTGCCGACGATCGTGTCGACCTTCACGTCGTTGCAGCTGTGACCCCGCTGCACGATGCCGCGTCCACAGCCGGGCGGCGTCCCCCGGTCACCGCCACGGGCCTGGCAGAGGTCGCGGACCCACCTTGAAGATGCGGCCAGATCGCGTCCGCGTCCGTGACACACCCACTGAGGAGATCCCATGACATTCCTGAAGACCTTGCGTGCCCGTGCCGACGAGCGGGGCATGACCACCTCGGAGTACGCCGTCGGCACGGTCGGCGCATGCACCGTGGGCGGCGCCATCTACAGCATCGCGACCTCGGACTGGTTCAACGACTTCATCAAGAACGTCTTCGAGAAGGGCATCGAGCTCCTGCCGTTCATGTGAGGCAGCCAGGTGTGGGCCTGCGACTGGCGCAGGCCCGCACCTGGCCGACAGAGGGAGGACGACGAGTGCGGCTGGGCAGAGCAGACACCGAGGACCAGGGGATGGTCACCGCGGAGACGGCGATGATCCTGCCCTTCCTCGTGGCCCTGGCGTTCGCGCTGGTGTGGGCGACGACGATGGGGATCACCCAGGTGCGGCTGGTCGATGCCGCGCGAGAGGGCGCACGGATGGCGGCGCGAGGCGACGACTCGGACGCCGTCCGGGAGGGTGTCCGAGCCATGGCACCTCAGGGATCGGTCGTCGAGATCGACGAGGGCCGCGAGTCGACCACCGTGGTGACGGTGGCTCACGAGGCGCGGGTCGACCTCCCGATCGTGAGGGGATTCGCGCTGTCGCTGCAGGCGACCGCGGTGAGCGCCGACGAGGACGGCTCGTGATGGACCGGCAGCCGGCCGAGCGGGGGGCCGCGACGGTGTACGCCGCCGTCCTCGCCGTCGTGGCCACCACGGCATGCGCCGTGACGCTCCACGTTGCCGCCGTCGCGCGCCTGCAGCACCACGTCACCGCGAGCGCCGACCTCGCCGCGCTGGCCGCGAGCCAGGCGGTGCTCCGTGGCGACGACGGCTGCGAGGCGGCGCGCCGCGTCGCGTCCGCCAATCTGACGGTCCTGCACCGCTGCACCGTCGAGGAGGCGGTGGCCACCGTCGTCGTCGAGCGGTCGGCGCGTCTGTGGGGACGGTCGATCTCCGTCCACCGGACCGCTCGTGCCGCGCCGTCGGACTACCGCCCCGGGGGAGCGGAAGGGCCGTGACGGGGGTCCTCGGGCGGATACCCCTCCTGGGTAGTGCTCTCGTGCGGCGCCTCGACGCGACCTTCGTCGGCCGTCGGGGTCTCGTACGGGTCCGCCATCGTCGGATCCGCTGGAGCGTCGTACGCGGGGTCGTAGGCCCGCTCGCTCTCGGGGTCGTACGCCTGATCCCGTGGGGCGGCAGCGCTGTCGTCAGGGCGATCTCCAGGCACTCCGGCGGGACCCTGCGGGCTTCCCTGCGCCTGTTCCTTCTCCCGGCTGCGCTGCTCCTTGCGGAGCTGCCGGTTCTCCTTGCGCACGCGGTAGCCACGGCGGGCTCCCCGGACGACCAGCGCGAGCCCGACGACCGCGACGAGCATCGTCGCCGCACCGGCCCAGAACACGCCCATCCCGTCCGTCGCGACGTCCCAGCCGAGGACGTCCATCCTCACGGGGTCGGTCGCCTCGATGGTCACGACGACGCCCACCAAGACGGCGAGCGCGAGCAGCAGCACTCCGACAGCGATCATCGGTCCCCCACCTTCCGATCGTGTCGCCACGATAACCGCATCCGGGGGGTTCGACCCGGATCCCGCGCCGTCCGGTCACCCGGAGCGTGTGCCTCCGACCGGCTGGGCCGCGTCGTCGTGCCCGGGTGCGCCGGCGAGAAGCGCGTCGAGAAGCACGACGGCGCCCCGCTTGGAGAGGGGGTTGTTGCCGTTCCCGCACTTCGGCGACTGCACGCACGACGGGCACCCTGTGTCGCAGGCGCACGAGGCGATCGCGTCACGTGTCGTCGCGAGCCACGTGCGAGCCATGTCGTACCCGCGACGGGCGAAGCCGGCCCCGCCCGGGATCCCGTCGTGGACGAAGACCGTGAGCATGCCGGTGTCGGGGTGCAGGGCGGTCGACACGCCGCCGATGTCCCACCGGTCGCACGTCGCGAGGAGCGGCAGCAGGCCGATCGACGCATGCTCGGCGGCGTGGGCCGCCCCGGGGACGTCGGCTGCGTCGAGGTCGAGGCTCTCGACGACGCGGCCGGGCAACGTCCACCAGACCGCGGTCGTCCGCAGCGTGTGCTCCGGGAGGTCGAGGGGGATCTCGGCGAGGATCTGGGCCGATCCCGACCGGCGTTTCACGTACGAGACGACTCGGCTGGTGACGTCGACGTCACCGAAGGCGACCGTGGCACGCTCCCACGGCACCGCCGCCCGCTCGGCGACGATCGCGATGTCGGTCACCGACCGTGCCGTGGTGGTGTGGTCGGGACGGTCCGGGCGGACGAGAGCGATCTGGTCGGCGGGCTCGTAGTGCTCGACGACGTAGGTCTCGCCCCGGTGCACGTAGACCGCGCCCTCGTGGACGGTGGAGTCGGCCCGTCCACCGTCGACCGTGCCGAGCACACGCCCTGTCGCGTCGTCGGCGATCTGGACGGCGGGGCCACCGACCGATCTGATGTCGACGAGGTCGGCGGCCCGCTCCCGGCGCGTCCAGAACCACCCCTGCGGCCGACGCCGGAGCCACCCGGCCTCGGCGAGCGCGTCGACACCTTCGGCTGCCCCCTCACCGAAGAGCTCGAGGTCGGCGACCGTCAGCGGCAGCTCCTGGGCGGCCGCAGCCAGGTGTGGGCCGATGACGTGCGGATTGGACGGATCAAAGACGGTGCCTTCGACCGGCGCCCCGAGCAGCGCCTCCGGGTGGTGCACGAGATACGTGTCGAGCGGGTCGTCCCTCGCGATGAACACGCCCGCTGCCCGAGACCCGTCACGACCCGCCCGCCCGAACTGCTGCCGCAACGCCGCTCGGGTCCCGGGGAAGCCGGTCGTCACCACGGCGTCCAAGCCCGCGATGTCGATCCCCAGCTCGAGCGCGTTGGTGCTCGCGAGCCCCAGCAGGGCGCCGCTGCGGAGATCCCGCTCGATCGCCCTCCGCTCCTCAGGCAGGTAGCCGCCGCGATAGGTGGCGACCCGTTCGGCGAGCTCGGCATCCGCCTCGGCGAGCATCCGACGCGTCGACATCGCGACCGCCTCCGCGCCGCGTCGCGACCTGACGAAGGCCAGGGTGCGCACGCCCGCGGCCACGAGGTCCGCGAGCAGCCCCGCCGCCTCGACCGTCGCGGGGCGTCGCACCGGCGCGCCGTTCTCGCCGCCGGCAGACTCCACGAGCGGCGGCTCCCACAGGGCGTACGCGACCTCGCCGCGCGGGGCGGAGTCGTCGGTCACCGCCCGCACCGGCGCCCCGGCAAGCCGCGACGCCGACCGTGCCGGGTCGGCCACCGTCGCCGAGGCCAGCACGACGACGGGATTTGCGCCGTAGTGCGCCGCGATCCGGCGGAGCCGCCGCAGCACGTGCGACACGTGCGAGCCGAAGACGCCGCGATAGTGGTGGCACTCGTCGACCACGACGTACTGGAGGCCGGACAAGAACCGTGCCCACCGCGCGTGCGAGGGCAGCAGCGTGCGGTGCAGGAGGTCGGGGTTCGTGACGACATAGTTCGCGTGGTCCCGCGCCCACTTCCGCTCCTCGCGGGTGTTGTCTCCGTCCACCGCGGCGGCGCGGACCTCCTCCCACCCCGAGGTGATGCGGCACAGCCCCTGGAGCTGGTCGTGCGCCAACGCCTTCGTCGGCGCCAGATACAGGACAGTCGGACCCCTGCCCCGACGGAGGTCGGCCGCTCGCCCGGCCTCGAGAGCAGCCAGCGCCGGCAGCTGGTAGGCCGCCGACTTCCCCGACGCGGTCCCCGTCGCGACCACCACGTGATGCCCGGCGTGAGCCAGCTCGGCGGCCTCCGCCTGGTGTGCCCACAGCGTCTCGACGCCTACGGCGCGATAGCGCGCGCGCAGCGCGTCGCTCACCCACGACGGCCACGGCGCATAGACGGCGTCGCGCGCATCCTCGCGAGCGAGGTGCAGCAGACGACCGTCCGTGGCACCCGGCAGTCGCAGCAGGGTCTCGATCGGATCGGGCACATCCAAAGTCTCCCAAGGACGGCAAGCGGATCCGGTCTCATCGGGCCCGCAGCGTTCCCGCGGCAGGCCGTTTGCGCCGCCGGTCGCGTGATTGAATGTCGTCTGTCCCACCCGCCGATGTGCAGGAGCAGCCGTCGTGGACCTGTCGCTGGAGACCCGAGCGCTCGACGGCTTCCGTGTCGTCGACGTCGCGGGCGAGATCGACGTCTACACGGCACCGCGGCTGCGGGAGGCCCTGGCCGACCTCATCGAGGGCGGCCACCACCGTGTCATCGTCAACGTCGAGCAGGTCGACTTCCTCGACTCGACCGGCCTCGGTGTCCTCGTCGGGGGGCTCAAGCGGGTCCGCGCCCACGACGGCAGCCTCGATGTCGTCTGCACCCGCGAGCGTCTGCTCAAGATCTTCGAGATCACCGGGCTCGCCAAGGTGTTCGGGATCTACACCAGCGTCGACGACGCGATCGACGCCCACCGCAACGGGTCCTGACCCTCCCGGGGCTCCGGATGCGGCGTCGCTGCGGACCCCGCAGACTTCTGGTCACAAATCGATGTGGCGCTACCCAAATGGTTGTGTCCTAGGTCACGTTGCTGGTTGTCTGTTCGGGCACGTCCGAGTCAGCGCACCCGTGCGCCGTGCCGAGGAAGGATCCGTATGACGTACGTTCCGCTGGCAGCATCCACAGATCTGTCCCTGACCGGGACAAATCTCACCCTCGTCGCGGCTGTCGCCGCGATTGCGGTCGTGTCTCTGGTGATGGCTGCCCTGTTCCGCAAGCAGGTTCTCGACGCCTCAGAAGGCACTCCGCGGATGCAAGAGATCGGCCGCGCGGTGCAAGAGGGCGCGTCGGCCTACCTTGCGCGACAGTTCAAGACCCTCGGGGTCTTCGTCGTCCTGGCGTTCCTCCTCCTCTTCATCCTCCCCGGCGACGCCGAGATCCGGGTCGGACGCTCCATCTTCTTCCTCGTCGGCGCTCTCTTCTCCGCGACCATCGGCTATCTGGGCATGTGGCTCGCCGTGCGGGCCAACATCCGCGTTGCGGCCGCGGCGCAGAACGAGGGCCGCGACCCGGCGATGCGCATCGCGTTCCGTACCGGCGGCTTCGTGGGCATGTCCACCGTCGGACTCGGCCTGCTCGGCGCCTCGGTCGTCGTGCTCATCTACAAGGGCGACGCCCCGTCGGTGCTCGAGGGCTTCGGCTTCGGTGCCGCGCTCCTCGCGATGTTCATGCGAGTCGGCGGCGGCATCTTCACCAAGGCCGCCGACGTCGGCGCCGACCTCGTCGGCAAGGTCGAGCAGGGCATCCCTGAGGACGACCCGCGCAACGCCGCCACCATCGCCGACAACGTCGGCGACAACGTGGGAGACTGCGCCGGCATGGCCGCGGACCTCTTCGAGTCGTATGCGGTGACGCTGGTCGCCGCACTCATCCTCGGCTCGGTGACCTTCGGCGAGGAGGGCCTCGTCTATCCGCTGATCGTCCCGGCGATCGGTGCGCTGACCGCGATCCTCGGCGTCTTCCTCACCCGTCCCCGCGAGGGCGAGGGCGGCCTCACCACGATCAACCGCTCCTTCTACCTGTCGGCGATCGTCTCGGCCATCGGCTGCACCATCGCAGCGTTCCTCTACCTGCCGTCCAGCTCCGCCGATCTCACCGGCGCCGGCGGCGGCACGGCGATCGAGGGCTTCTTCGGACAGCTCGGTCTCGTCGAGGATCCGGGCAACTTCAACCCGCAGGTCGTCGCGATCGTCGCCGTCCTGATCGGCATCGTGCTCGCCTCGGTCATCCTGGCGCTCACCGGCTACTTCACCGGCACGGACCACCGCCCCGTCAAGGACGTCGCCAAGACGGCGCTCACCGGCCCGGCGACGGTCATCCTGTCCGGGTTCTCGCTCGGCCTCGAGTCGGCCGTCTACACCGCGCTCGTGATCGCCGCCGCCGTCTACGGCGCGTTCCTGCTCGGCGGCGGCGTCGTCCTGGTGTCGTTGTTCGCGGTGGCGCTCGCCGGCTGTGGCCTGCTGACCACGGTCGGCGTCATCGTCGCCATGGACACCTTCGGGCCGGTCAGCGACAACGCGCAGGGCATCGCAGAGATGTCGGGCGACGTCGACGAGAAGGGCGCCCAGATCCTCACCGAGCTGGACGCGGTCGGCAACACCACCAAGGCGATCACCAAGGGCATCGCGATCGCGACCGCTGTGCTGGCGGCGACGGCGCTGTTCGGGTCGTTCGCCGACATCGTCACGCGTGAGGCGAACGACCTCGCCGGGGTCACCGACGAGGGAGCCAGCGAGCTGCTCGGTCTGCTCGGGGTGCTCAACATCGCCGAGCCGAACAACCTGGTCGGACTCATCATCGGTGCGTCCGTGGTGTTCCTCTTCTCCGGACTCTCGATCGCCGCCGTCGGCCGCGCCGCCGGGGCGGTCGTCTACGAGGTGCGCCGTCAGTTCCGCGAGATCCCCGGCATCATGGAGGGCACGGGTCGCCCGGAGTACGGCCGCGTGGTCGACATCTGCACCCGCGACTCCCTGCGTGAGCTGGCGACACCCGGCGTCCTCGCGATCTTCGCCCCCATCACGGTCGGATTCGGTCTCGGGATCACCGCGCTCGGGTCCTACCTCGCCGGCGCTATCGCGGCGGGCACCCTGATGGCCGTCATGCTCGCCAACGCCGGCGGCTCGTGGGACAACGCCAAGAAGCTCGTCGAGGACGGCCACTACGGCGGCAAGGGGTCCGCGGCGCACGAGGCCACCGTGATCGGTGACACCGTCGGTGACCCGTTCAAGGACACCTCCGGTCCGTCGATCAACCCGCTCCTCAAGGTGATGAACCTCGTCGCGCTGCTCATCGCCCCGGCGATCGTCACGATGTCGTACGGCGATGACGCCAGCGATCCGCTGCGCTTCACGATCGCCGGCGTCTCCCTGGCGATCATCGTGGTGGCCGTGGTCGTGGCTCGGAACCGCACCACGGCGATCACCGACGACCCGGGTGCGGGTGACGACGGGTCCCACGGCGGCGGGCACGGCGGCGAGCCCGACGAGGTCACGCCCCCCGGCGTCGACTACGACCCGTCGAGCGACGAGGACCGCGAGCCACGCCGTGGTCCGGTGCCCGACGCGCCCGAGTGGGACCAGTCCGGCTACCAGGACCCGCGACCGGTCTAGTGCCCGCTGCCCGGAGGGCCGTACCCCACGGGGGTGCGGCCCTCCGGCACGTCCGGGGGTCGCGCCTAGGGTGAGGCCATGCTCCGCGACTCCGACGCTGCTGCCCTGCGCGACGCCCTGCGTGCCGCCCCCTACACGGTCGACGGTGTCGCTGGTCTCCTCGGAGCCGACGCCCACCGTGCGCTCATGCGCAACGAGACGACACCGGGCCGGCGCGCGACCACCGACGGCTCCCCGCTGTCGACGCTCACGCGGCTGTTCGCCCTCCAGATGCCGGTCACGCTCGACGACGCCGAACGCGCTCTCCCAGGGCTCGTCGACCCGCTCGCCGTCGCCGGGATCCTCGAGCGTTCCGTCGGTGAGGTCGCTGCGCGGGTCGACCTGAGGGCGTACGGGGACGAGGACCACGACTGGTGGGTGGTCTGCGATCTGACTCCCGGGCTCGACGGGAGCCCGCGCACGGTCGGGCCGGAGCACGTCCTGGGCATCAGCGAGGCCTCGTCCTCGCTGGCGCAGCTGACCGTCCGTACCCCTGTCGGCAGCGCGCTGGACCTGGGCACCGGTTGTGGCGTCCAGTCGCTCCACCTGGCGACCCACGCCGACCGCGTCGTCGGCACCGACGTGAACCCGCGCGCCCTGGCGATGGCACGGGCGACCGCGGCGATCAACGCCGAGGACCCCGCGACACCGGCGTACGAGGTGCGAGACGGCAGTCTCTTCGCACCCGTCCACGGCGAGCGGTTCGACCTGATCGCGACCAACCCGCCGTTCGTGGTGTCGCCGGCGACCGGCGAGCGGCTGGTCTACCGCGACTCCGGCCTCCCGGGCGACGAGGTCGTCCGGCGGATCGTGTCCGAGGCCTCCTCGTACCTCAACCCCGGCGGCTGGTGCCAGGTCCTCGCCAACTGGGTGCACGTCGAGGGACAGCCGTGGACCGAGCGGATCTCCGGGTGGCTCGAGGGCACCGGGTGCGACGCCTGGGTGCTGCAGCGCGAGGTGGCGGACCTCCCGACCTACGTCGAGATGTGGCTCGCCGACGCCGGTCTCCAGGGAGCGCCGGACTACGTGCAGCGCTACGACACGTGGCTCGCGTGGTTCGAGGAGCAGCGGATCGAGGCGATCGGGTTCGGCTGGCTGAGCCTGCGCAACATCGGGCGTGACGAGCCGGTGCTGCGCCTGGAGGAGTGGCCGTACGAGATCGAGCAGCCCATCGGCCCGCACGTCGCAGCCTGGGCGGAGCGCACCGACGCGTACGCCGGCGCGTCCGACGACGCGCTGCTCGCCGCCCATCTCGTCCAGGCCGAGGACCTCGTCCAGGAGAGTGTCGGTCCCGCCGGCGCCGCGGACCCCGAGGTCATCCTGGTCCGCCTGCAGCGAGGGGTACGCAGAGCCAGGCAGCTCGACACGGCCGAGGCCGGTCTGGTCGGTGCCTGCGACGGTGAACTGTCTGTCGGGCAGATCATCGACGCGCTCGCCCAGATCCTCGGCGAGGAGCCCGCCGCGCTCCGCCGGGCGACGCTGCCGACGGTGCGCGAGCTGGTCGCCGACGGCTACCTGCACTGAGCCGGGCGGCTCGCCGGTGGGGAGTCCCGTACCCGCCATCTTGCCGACACGCGCTACCTTGGGCCGCGTCACGCCTTTGTGACGCACTGCGGGCTGCCCCTCGGGGGCAGCGTCCCGACAGCACAGGACCAGGAGCACCCAGCACCGTGACCTCTCTCGTCATCGTCGAGTCGCCGAAGAAGATCGCCCAGATCGCTGGCTACCTCGGCAAGGGCTACGTCGTCGAGGCCTCGTACGGCCACATCCGCGACCTGCCCAACGGCGCGGCCGAGGTCCCGGCGAAGTACAAGGGACAGCCCTGGGCGCGCCTCGGCGTCGACGTCGACGGCGACTTCGAGCCGGTCTACGTGGTGCCCGCGGACAAGAAGGCGCAGATCACCAAGCTCAAGAAGCTCCTCAAGGAGTCCGACGAGCTCATCCTCGCGACCGATGAGGACCGCGAGGGCGAGGCGATCGCCTGGCACCTCGTGGAGGAGCTCAAGCCGAAGGTCCCCGTGCGTCGCATGACCTTCAACGAGATCACCCCTCAGGCGATCCAGAACGCGATCGCCAACACCCGGACCATCAACGAGGACCTCGTCGACGCGCAGGAGACCCGACGGATCCTCGACCGCCTCTATGGCTACGAGGTCAGCCCGGTCCTGTGGAAGAAGGTCATGTCCGGCCTCTCCGCCGGCCGTGTGCAGTCGGTCGCGACGCGGATGGTCGTCGAGCGGGAGCGCGAGCGCATCGCCTTCCGCGCAGCCTCGTACTGGGACCTCGACGCCCGCTTCGACGCCGGCCAGGACAAGGACCCGCGCTCGTTCCCGGCGCGCCTGCTGTCGGTCGGCGGTGCCCGCGTGGCGCAGGGTCGCGACTTCAGCTCCGAGGGCGAGCTGACCAGCCCCGCGATCGTGCACCTCGACGAGTCCCGCGCCGCAGCGCTCGCCGAGGGGCTCCAGGACCGCGTCTTCACCGTGCAGTCCGTCGAGTCCAAGCCGTACACGCGCCGTCCGTACGCCCCCTTCCGCACCGTGACCATGCAGCAGGAGGCCGGCCGCAAGCTCTCGTGGGGTGCGCAGCGCGCGATGCAGGTCGCCCAGCGGTTGTACGAGGGCGGCTACATCACCTACATGCGTACGGACTCCACGACCCTCTCGCAGACCGCGCTGAACGCGGCGAGGGCCCAGGTGCGCGAGCTGTACGGCCCCGACTACCTCCCGGAGGCGCCGCGGACCTACGCGTCGAAGGTCAAGAACGCCCAGGAGGCGC
Organism: Mumia sp. zg.B21; assembly: GCF_019550855.1. Classification (NCBI taxonomy): domain Bacteria; kingdom Bacillati; phylum Actinomycetota; class Actinomycetes; order Propionibacteriales; family Nocardioidaceae; genus Mumia; species Mumia sp. zg.B21. Next base: position 553,969 of record NZ_JAHWCJ010000002.1, read on the forward strand.
ACGAGGCGATCCGTCCGGCCGGAGAGACCTTCCGCACCCCCGCCGAGACCGGCCTCACCGGCGACGAGTTCCGGCTCTACGAGCTGATCTGGATGCGCACGATCGCGTCGCAGATGAAGGACGCCAAGGGCAGCACCCTGACCGTGCGCACCGGGGCGACCTCGGCGTCCGGCGAGGAGTGCGTGTTCACCTCCTCCGGCCGCACGATCACCTTCTACGGCTTCCTCAAGGCCTACGTCGAGGGCGCCGACGACCCGGAGGCCGAGTCCGACGACAAGCAGACCCGGCTGCCCGACGTCGCCGAGGGGGACACCGTCACCGTCGAGTCGCTCGACGCAGCGGGGCACACCACCAAGCCGCCGTCCCGCTACACCGAGCAGACGCTGATCGGTGAGCTCGAGAAGCGCGAGATCGGCCGCCCGTCGACGTACGCCTCGATCATCCAGACGATCCTCAACCGTGGCTACGTCTACAAGAAGGGCACCGCGCTGGTGCCGTCGTGGATCGCCTTCTCGACCGTGCGGCTCATGGAGCGTCACTTCGGGCGTCTGGTCGACTACGCGTTCACCGCCACCATGGAGGATGTGCTCGACGACGTCGCGGCCGGTCGCGAGCAGCGCCCGCACGTGCTGCACGGCTTCTACTACGGCGACGACGACGGCAACACCGGCCTGAAGCGCCTCGTCGACGGGCTCGGCGAGATCGACGCACGGGAGCTGTCGACGTTCGAGCTCGGCGACGGGATCGCGCTACGCGTCGGACGCTACGGCCCGTACCTCGAGGGACCCGACGTCGACGGCGTCATGCAGCGCGCGAACGTCCCGGACGACCTGCCGCCCGACGAGCTGACGCTCGACAAGGCCAAGGAGCTGCTCGCCAACCCCGCCGGGCAGGACCGTGAGCTCGGCACGGATCCGTCCACCGGGCGGGTCGTCGTCGCGAAGAACGGTCGCTTCGGGCCGTACGTGACCGAGGTGCTCCCCGAGGACGCGCCCAAGAAGGAGAAGGCGCGCACCGGCTCGCTCTTCAAGTCGATGGACCTGGACTCGGTGACGCTCGAGGACGCGCTCAAGCTGCTGTCCCTGCCGCGCGTGGTCGGCGCCGACCCCGAGAGCGGCGACGAGATCACCGCCCAGAACGGTCGCTACGGCCCGTACCTCAAGAAGGGCACCGACTCCCGCTCGCTCGAGACCGAGGACCAGATCTTCTCGATCACGCTGCCCGAGGCGCTGGCGATCTACGCCCAGCCGAAGCAGCGCGGACGCCGGGCGGCCGCTGCCCCGCTGAAGGAGCTCGGTGACGACCCGGAGTCCAAGCAGCCGGTCGTGGTGAAGGACGGTCGCTTCGGGCCGTACGTCACCGACGGCCAGGTCAACGCGACGCTGCGCAAGGGCGACGAGGTCGAGACGATCACGCTCGAGCGGGCCGCCGAGCTGCTCGCCGAGAAGCGCGCGAAGGGCCCGGTCAAGAAGACGGCACGCAAGGCGCCGGCCAAGAAGACGGCAGCCAAGAAGGCGCCGGCCAAGAAGACGGCAGCCAAGAAGGCGACCGCCAAGAAGGCGCCGGCCACGAAGACCGCGGCGACCAAGAAGGCCTGAGCGGTGCGTCGTACGGCGGCGCTGCTCGCCGCGGCTCTGCTCGCCCTCGCCGGGTGTGGTGGCGAAGCGCCGGAGGAGGCCGCGGGCTCGGTCGACCCGACGGTGTCGTCCTCGACCCCTCCGCTGGCCGGGGGCGACCGTCAGCGCCTGGGCTACGCCTCTCCAGAGGAGCTGGCGAAGGAGTCTCCGGTGGTCGTGCTGGGGACCGTCGCCTCCTGGGAGGACGGCCCGACGCTGGTGCTCTCCGAGGGTGGGGAGGAGAAGGACCGCATCCCGTACGACGTGGTGCTGGTCGACGTCGACCAGGTCGTGAAGGACACCACGAAGCTCGTGACCGGCGACCAGATCGCGGTCCCGGTGCGTGTCGACGAGGGCGAGCCCGACCCCGCCGAGCTCGCTCCGCCGGGGTCGAACGTGGCGTTCCTCGGCGGTGCGGACGCGACGTTCGGAGTCTTCGGCGAGGCCGATGCGAGGATCGAGCCCGGCGGCGACGTCGACCCCGACAGCGTCCTGTGGGGAGAGCCACAGGGTGTCGTCCTCGAGACACCGAGCGGCGAGCTGGTCAACGCCGACCCCTACTCTCGCGCCGAGATCTGGCCCGAGATCGGCGAGCTGCCGGCCGAGGAGCAGTTCGGGATGCTCGCCCAGCGCCTGATGGCTCTCGGCTGAGCGAGCCGACCTGCGGCGCGGCGCGGCTCTAGGGCAGCGCGCCGAGCACCTCGCTCGCGGCACGCTCGCCGGAGGAGATCGCGCCGTCGACGTAGCCGCACCATCGCTCCGCCGTCTCCGTGCCGGCCCAGTGGATGCGGCCCACCGGCGTACGCAGCGCCCGGCCGACCTGTGTCCAGGCGCCGGGCGGGAGGTGCGCGCCGTAGCACCCGCGCGTCCACTCCGCCGCCGTCCAGTCCTTCGCGAGGTAGCCGACGATGTCCATGGCCTTGGGCCCGATGTGGCCCGCAAGCCCTCGCAGCACCGCGTCGCGGGCCCGGGCAGGGTCCATCGTGCCGAGGCGGACGGCGTCCTCGCCCTCGACGAGCACGGTCAGGACGCCGTACGCGCCGTCGGACGGACTGGTGTCGAACACGACCTTCGCCGGTCCCTGGTCGGAGAAGATCTCACCCGACAGCGCCTCGTCGCGCCAGAACGGGCGTCGATAGACGGCGTGACACTTGACGACGCTCCCGTGCGGCATCCGTTGGGTGAGCAACGTCCGGTCCTGCGGGAGGCCGGGGAGGTACTCGATGCCCGACGCCAGCGCCGGAGGGACGGTCACGACGACGCGGTGCGCGGTCGTCGCTCCGGACTCGCTGTGGACGGAGACCCCGTCGGCATCGTGCATGATCGTCGTCACCGGCTCGTGCAGCCGGACCCACGGGCCGAGGCCGTCGGCGAGTCGCTCGGCCACCTGCTGCATCCCGCCGTCGACCCGAGCGTCCTGAGCGCCGCCGCCGGTCGCGAGGAGCGTCAGCAACCCTCCGCCCGACTTGGCGTAGAAGAGGACGTGCAGCAGCGACACGTTCTGCGGCTCGGTCGCGAGCACGCCCTCGCAGACGACGCGGAAGTAGTCGCGTCCCTTGCTGGTCAGGCACGTACGGCGGATCCAGCTCTCGAAGGTCTGCGCGTCGTAGCGCGTGGCGTTGTCGCTGCGCCACGGCGCGGACAGGTCGACCTTGTCGGCCGCGGCTGAGAAGCGCAGCATCGCCTGGGCGATGTCGGCGGTCGTGACCGCGTCGAACACCCGGTCGTGCCCGGAGGCGCGGCGCGCGCGTCCGCGCAACGAGACGAGAGCGTCACCCGGACGAGCCTGGGGGGTGGTGTCGAGGCCGAACCGTGCGAGCTCTGCCTGCAGGAGCTTCTGGTCCGGAGCCACCCAGCCGGCACCGGAGTCGACGACGAGACCGTCGAGCGAGTCGCTGCCGTCCCTGGCCGGCACGGGTTCGGTGAGCGTACGGCCACCGACCCGGCCCCTCGCCTCGAGCACCACGACGCTGCGACCGGCCGCGCGGACGCGGTCGGCCGTCACCAGACCGGACACGCCGGCCCCGACCACGATCACATCCACGTTCGCCACGCGACGATCCTATGCAGGCGCGGCCGCTCTCGTGTCCGGCCGCGCTGATCGTCGCGTCGCGCCGGTCAGGACTCGCGCTCGCGAGGCTGGACGAGCCCGGTCTCGTACGCGAACACCACCAGCTGCGCGCGGTCGCGGACGCCGGTCTTGGTCATCGCCCGGCTCACGTGGGTTTTGGCCGTGGTCGGGCTGACCACGAGCCGCTCGGCGATCTCGTCGTTGCTCAGGCCGTAGCCGACCAGTGCGACGACCTCGCGCTCCCGTGCGGTCAGGGCCTCGAGCGTCGAGACGGAGACGACCTCCGGAGGACGCGCGACGAACTCGCTGATCAGCCGTCGGGTGATCGCCGGTGACAGGAGCGCGTCCCCGTCGGCGACCACGCGCAGCGCCTGCACGATCTCGGCAGGCTCGGTGTCCTTGACGAGGAACCCGCTCGCGCCGGCGCGCAGGGCGTCGAACACGTACTCGGAGGCGACGGCGTTCGCGCACCGCGCCGCGGAGGCGATGGTCGTGGTCGCCCGGATGGCGCCTCCCGGAGCGCCCACGCCGTCGCTCGACGGCCCGAGCGACGACTGGGACGCCGTCGCACGGTACGCCCGTCTGGCTGCGGTCAAGCGGGTCTACGACCCCGGCAACCTGTTCCGGCGCAACCACAACGTCGCGCCGGAGCGGCCGGTGGTGCCTACGCTGTAGCGGGTGCCGACCATCTCGAGTCGCGTCCTCGGGCTCCGCGCCCGCGACCCCAGCGAGCCGCACCGGGCCGCCACACCGCTCGAGCTCCTCACCGACCTGTGCTTCGTGGTCGCGGTGGCTCAGGGGGCGACGCAGCTGCACCACGCCACGACCGACGGCGACCTGGCCCACGGGCTGCTCCGGTTCGCGATGGTCTTCTTCGCGATCTGGTGGACGTGGCTCAACTTCGCGTGGTTCGCCTCCGCGTACGACGACGACGGCGTCGCGTACCGGTTGCTCACCATCCTGCAGATCGTCGGAGCGCTGGTCCTGGCCGCCGGCATCCCACGGATGTTCGACGGCGACCTCGGCCTCATCGTCGTCGGCTACGTCATCATGCGGGTCGGCCTGGTCGTCCAGTGGCTCCGCGCAGCGGCGGGCGACCCGCAGCACCGAGCCAGCTGCCTCCGCTTCGCGGCCGGGATCACCGCCGTACAGCTGCTCTGGGTCGTCTACCTCGTCAGCCCACGCGACATCGCGATCCCGGAGTTCGCGGTGTTCGTCGTCTGCGAGCTCGCGGTGCCGGTGTGGGCCGAGCGGCCGAACCAGACCAGCTGGCACGCGCACCACATCGCCGAGCGGTACGGCCTGTTCTTCATCATCGTGCTGGGCGAGACCATCCTGTCGGTCACCCTCGCCATCCAGGAGTCGGTCGATGCCCATGACGTCCAGCGCGGGCTGGCGTACGTCTCCGTGGGTGGGGTGCTGATCGTGTTCTCGGTGTGGTGGATCTACTTCGCTCGTGACTCGGCCGCGGCGCTGGAGCGTGCGCGGGGCACCGGGGCGGAGTACGTGTGGGGGTTCGGCCACTACGCGGTGTTCGCATCGGCGGCCGCGATCGGGGCTGCGCTGGCCGCGCGCGTGGACTTCTGGCAGCACGACGTGGTGCACGGGCACGTCGTCGAGTCCTGGCCGAGCGCCGCGCTGCTCTGCGGGTCCGTGGCCGTTCTTCTCGCGGCGTGCTGGGTCGTCAAGGTCCGCCCGGAGGACCGTTCTGCGGGCACGGCGGCGCGGTGGGGTGCGGCGATCACCGCGGTCCTGCTGCTCGTCCTCGCCCCGCTCCCGGAGGTCGGAGTGGGCCTCGTCTGCGTCATCCTGCTCGTCACCGAGCTGTACGCCGGGTCACCTCGGGGTCGGGTCAGGGCTGCGCCGGAGCCGGAATGACTGTGCTGGTGGATACCCTGAGTCGGTGGCATACGATCCGGCAGGCACAGCAGCCGACGACGACGCGAACGGCATCCGCCTGGTGATGCGGATCCCGGTCTTCCGGCGCTTCTGGGCTGCCCTCGGGCTCGCCTCGCTCGCCGACTGGATCGGGCTGCTGGCCATCACGGCGTTCGCCAACTCGATCGGCGAGGGTTACGCCGGCAAGAACTTCGCGATCGCCGCGGTCCTCTTCGCCCGCCTGGCCCCAGCGCTGGTGATCGGTCCCTTCGGCGGTTACGTCGCCGACCGCATGGATCGCCGCATCACGCTCACGACCGGCCTCTTCCTGCGGGCGGGCATCTTCGCGAGCATCCCGCTCGTCGGCACGCTGTGGTGGTTGATCGTCGCGACCGTGCTGATCGAGGCGGTCAACGCGGTCTGGATGCCGACCAAGGACGCGACGGTCCCGACCCTCGTGCCGCGTGAGCACCTCGAGGACGCCAACCGCCTCAACCTCGCGACCACGTACGGCTCCGCCCTGCCCGCGGCGGTCCTGTTCATCGTCGTCACCGGCATCACCAAGGCGGTCGACGGGCTGTTCGCCATCTCGGTCCCCGATGTCGACCCGGCGCTCTATCTCGTCGCGGTGCTGTTCGCGCTCGGCGGCCTGGTCTTCCTCGGCGCGCGCGACATCCCCGAGGGCGCCGCCGTCGACCAGCAGGTCGGTGTCTGGCGCACGATCGCCGACGGCTGGGCGTACGTCTTCCGCACCCCGCTGGTGCGCGGCCTGGTGCTCGGCATCGTGGGCGCGTTCGGCTGCGGCGGCGTGGTGATCGGCCTGGGTCGCGTGTTCGTCGCAGACCTCGGAGCCGGCGACCCGGGCTACGGCACCCTGTTCGGCGCGGTCTTCCTCGGTCTCGGCCTCGGCATGTGGCGTGGACCCAAGGTCCTGCCGCAGGTCAGCCGGCGCCGCATGTTCGGTGTCGCGCTGGTCGGTGCGGGAGTCGGGCTGCTCGTCGTCGCCATCGTCCACAACATGGCCCTCGTGGCGATCCTGGTCATGCTGGTCGGCTTCTGCGCCGGCATCGCCTGGATCACCGGCTATACGTTGCTCGGCCTCGAGGTCGACGAGGAGATGCGCGGCCGGACGTTCGCCTTCGTCCAGTCGCTCGTCCGTCTGGTGCTGTCGGCGGTGCTCGCGATCGCCCCGCTGGTCGCCGGTCTGATCGGCACCCACACGATCGCGCTGCGCGACCTCGGCGACTACACCTACACCGGCACGCAGATCGCGATCCTGGTGGCGGCGGTCCTCGCGACGGGGTTCGGGCTGATCTCCTTCCGCCAGATGAACGACCGGCACGGCCTCTCGCTCATCTCCGAGCTCAAGCAGGACCCGTCGACCGCCCCCTCGTACTCCACGAGCGGGCTCTTCATCGCCTTCGAGGGCGGCGAGGGCGCCGGCAAGTCGACGCAGGCGTGGATGCTGGCCGAGGCGCTGCGGGCCGACGGCTACCGCGTGCTGCTGACCCGCGAGCCCGGAGCGACCCCGGTCGGCCAGACCGTACGGCAGATCCTGCTCGACCCGGCGACCGGAGAGCTCTCCCCACGGACCGAGATGCTGCTCTACGCCGCCGACAAGGCCGAGCACCTCGAGCAGGTCGTCAACCCGGCGCTGGCGAGGGGTGACATCGTCATCACCGACCGGTACGTCGACTCGACCCTGGCCTATCAGGCTGGAGGTCGCGGGCTCGACCTCCACGAGGTGGAGTCCGTGGCCCGCTGGGCGACCTCGCGCCTGCGCCCGCACCTCACGGTTCTGCTCGACGTCGACCCAGAGCTCGGTCGATCGCGTTTCGACCAGGCCGACCGGCTCGAGGCGGAGCCGACGGAGTTCCATGTCCGCGTGCGGGAGACGTTCCTCCAGCTGGCCTCCAAGAACCGCGACCACTACATGGTCCTGCGGGCCGACCGGGACATTGTCGACATCGCCGACGTGGTCCTCGAGCGGGTGCAGCCGTTGCTCGGCCACGTCGAGCGGGCGATCGCTCCGATGCGGCCACCGCCGCACGGGTCACCGTTCGAGAGCCGTGCTCAGACCGACGGCGCCGACAGCGCCGCTGAGGCGTCACGCGTCGACCCGGTGGACCCCGTCGACCTCGAGGAGCGCGTCGAGACGATCGACGAGGCGTTCACTCCATACGACACGGTCTCCGAGGGCGGTGACCCGTCGTACGCCGACGCCGACGAGATCCGGGCCGACGACCGCGGCGGTCAGCGGTGAGCGTCTGGGACGACCTGGTCGGGCAGGACGACGTGGTGGTGATGCTGAAGGCCGCGACCGCGTCGGCGCAGGAGCGCCTCGCCGGCGGCCCCGGCCCCGCGATGACCCACGCCTGGCTGTTCACCGGACCACCGGGCTCCGGTCGCTCCAACGCGGCGCGCGCGTTCGCCGCCGCGCTGCAGTGCGAGGACGGTGGCTGCGGCCACTGCCGGGCGTGCCGGACGGCGCTGGCCGGGGCGCACCCGGACGTCTCGCTGGTGAGCACCGACGGGCTGAGCATCGACGTCGCCGAGGTGCGGGAGCAGGTCCGCCTCGCCGCGATGCGTCCGTCGGACGGTCGTTGGCAGGTCGTGGTGGTCGAGGACGCCGACCGCCTGACCGAGAAGGCGGCCGACGCCCTCCTCAAGAGTCTCGAGGAGCCTCCGCCGCGCACGGTGTGGATGCTGTGCGCGCCGACGGCCGAGGACGTGATCGTGACGATCCGGTCCCGGTCGCGGCAGGTGGTGCTCCGTACGCCGCCGGTGGCCGCGGTCGCTGCGATGCTGGCCGCACGGGAGCAGGTCGCCCCGGAGCTCGCGCTGCAGGCAGCCCGTGCCTCGCAGGGTCACGTCGGACGGGCCCGTGCACTGGCGACCAAGGAAGCCGTGCGCGAGCGTCGCCGCGCTGTGCTCGCCATCCCAGGTTCGCTGACGTCGCTGGGGGCGTGCCTCGATGCTGCCGCGACCATCACGCGGACCGCGCAGGCTCAGGCCGACGAGGTCGCCGAGCGGCTGGAGGACGCCGAGCGTGACGGGCTCAAGATGGAGTTCGGTGTCGAGGACCGCGGCCGTCGCCCCGCAGGCTACGCGGGTCGGCTCGCGGCGCTGGAGAAGGACCAGAAGCGTCGCCGTACCCGCATCGCGCGTGACTCGATCGACGGTGTCCTCATCGACCTGCTGTCGTTCTACCGCGACGTCCTCGCCGCCCAGACCGCCCCCGGCGCGGAGCTCGTCAACGCCGACGTGACCGGCACGGTCCGTCGTCTCGCCGGTGCGGGCACCCCCGAGCAGACCCTCGCGCGGATCGAGGCGATCCTCGCCTGCCGGGAGGCACTCGAGGCCAACGCGGCGCCACAGCTGGCGTTGGAGAACCTCCTCCTCCAGCTGCGCCTGTGAGCTGACCTGTCCCGCGCACGGGGAGCGCGGGCGCTGTGGACGACGTCAGCGGGCTCGGGGGGTCGTCACGTACGGTGGCTGCACGCCCGATTCCACGCCGTCCGAGGGAGACCACCAGTGCGTCGTCGCAGGATCGCCGCCGTCGTCGTCGCGGGTCTTCTCGCACTCAGCGCGTGCGGCAGCGCCGAGGACTCGCGCGGCACCGACCGCACCGACGGTCCTTCGGCCACGGCGTCGCCGAGCGCCGACGACACGATCGATCCGGAGCTCGCACCGTTCTACGAGCAGCGACTCGACTGGGCCTCGTGCGGGCGCTACGAGTGCACCAGCGCCCAGGTGCCGCTCGACTACGACGACCCTGACGGTGAGCGGATCACGCTGAAGCTCCGCCGGCTGCCGGCCGGTGACCCGAGCGCACGACGCGGATCGTTGTTCATCAACCCGGGCGGACCGGGTGGGTCTGGTGTCGACTACGTCGCCGCCTTCACGTCCATGGCCAGCGACGACATCCTCGACGCCTACGACGTCGTGGGGTTCGATCCGCGCGGCGTCGGGACGAGCACGCCGCTGGAGTGTGCCACCACCGCGCAGCTCGACGCCTATGTCAACACCGACCCGACGCCCGACGACGCCGCGGAGGAGAAGGCGTTCTACGACGCGGCCCAGACGCTCGGCAAGCGCTGCGAGACCGACTCCGGGCCCCTCGCCGCTCACATGTCGACCGTGGAGGTCGCCAAGGACCTCGACATCCTCCGCGCCGCGGTCGGCGATCCGTCGTTGACCTACCTCGGCGCCTCGTACGGCACGATGATCGGCGCGACCTATGCCGAGCTGTTCCCCAAGCGAGCCGGCCGTCTCGTCCTCGACGGAGCGATCGACCCCTCGATCGACTCCGAGGGGCTCAACCGAGGACAGGCCGAGGGTTTCCAGACGGCGCTCCGTGCCTACCTCGAGGCCTGTGCCAAGGAGAGCGACTGCCCGCTGGGCGACAATCCCGACGCGGCCGAGCGGCGCCTGTCCGGCTTCCTCTCCGACCTCGACCAGGACCCGCTCCGCACGTCGACCGCCGGCCGTCCGCTGACCGAGGCGCTCGGGTTCTACGGCATCGCGGTCACGCTCTACAACGAGGACTACTGGGAGCTCTTGACCCGCGCGCTGCGCCAGGCTCTCAAGGGCAACGGGACCCAGCTGCTGTTCCTCGCCGACCAATACCTCTCGCGCGACGAGAAGGGCTACACCGACAACTCCGTCGTCGCGCTCAACGCCGTCAACTGCCTCGACGACCCGTCGACGCTCACCCTCGAGCAGGCTCGGGAGACGGTGCCCGACTTCGAGAAGGTGTCACCCGTCTTCGGCCAGAGCTTCGCGTGGTCGCCGGTCACCTGCACGGCGTGGCCGATCAAGCCGGCCCAGCCTGCTCCCACGATCGACGGAGCAGGGGCGCCGCCGATCGTCGTCGTCGGCACGACACGTGATCCGGCCACTCCCTATCGCTGGTCGGTGGCGATGGCCGAGCAGCTCGAGTCCGGTGTGCTGGTCAGTCGCGAGGGCGACGGTCACACCGGCTACTCGATGGGCAACGAGTGCGTCGACGACGCGGTCAACAACTTCCTCCTTACCGGCACGGCGCCCAAGGATGGCGTGAAGTGCTGAGGGTCCGTCCACCCCGCTGTGTGAGGGCGGAGCGAGCTCAACCCCCGATCGCCAGGCCGGGTGTGCGATTCCCCCGTCCGCACCCGGCCTGGCTCGTTCTTGCTCGGGGTCAGGCTGAGCCTCAGGCTGAGGGGAGACGGCCCATGATCCGATCGACGTCGACGATGATCGCGACGCGCTCGGGGTTCACGCTCGGTTGCCGGTATCGCAGCGCATAACGCCGCACGGCCTCGGCGACCTCGTCGGGGTCACGCGTGACACGCGCGACGCCTTCGAGCGTGAGCCAGTGCCCACCGTCGATGTGGCCGAACGCGACCCGAGCGGCTCCGTCGGCGGCCTCGATGTTGCGCACCTTCACCGACCCCTCGCGGGTGATGGAGCGGGCGGTCCTGGTCGCGGCGTCGTACGTCACGCCGACGGGGACGACGTGTGGCGTCCCGTCGGGACGCAACGTGGTCAGCGTGGCGAGGTGGTAGTCGCTCATGAACGCGATGAGCGAGGGGTCGTCGAACGCGATGCGGGGCATCAGTCGCGGAACGCTTCGTGGTGGCGGATGACCTCGGAGATGATGAAGTTCAAAAACTTCTCCGCAAACGCGGGGTCGAGGTCGGCATCGACGGCGAGGGCGCGAAGCCGCGCGATCTGACGCGCCTCACGTGCGGGATCGGCAGCCGGCAGGTTGTGATCGGCCTTGAGCCGCCCCACGCGCTTGGTGCACTTGAACCGCTCAGCGAGGATGTGGATCAGCGCCGCATCGATGTTGTCGATGCTCGCGCGCATCTCCTCCAGCTCCGCGATGACGACGGGAAGTCCGGCCTTGTCGGCGCTCAGGTCACGGGGTTCGCTCACGCGACCTGAGTCTACGGCCCCCCCTTTTGGGTCGCCCTGACCGTCTCGGCTAGACTCATCCTCGGCCAGCGGGCGATCCTCGCGAGGCCATCGCCGCTTTAGCTCAGTCGGCAGAGCGTCTCACTCGTAATGAGAAGGTCGTCGGTTCGATTCCGACAAGCGGCTCCACTAGTTCTTGCAGGTCAGAGGCGGTCTTCGGGCCGCCTCTCACCGTTTTCCAGAGGGCGAGTCGAGCCCCGAGCAGCCGCCCGAGTCACCCGTCGTCTCCCTAGGCACCGCGAGCTTCGCAAGTACATCCTGCAGAGCAACGAGATCACGTGGTAAGAACGGGCATGCGCTGCGCGGTCGCCATCGGGTTGATTGCGATCCTTGTCGGCGGATGCTCGGCAGCTCGCTCGCCTAGCAACGATCCGTCGGTGGCCGCGCACTCTGCGTCCGCCCCGGCGATTCCCATCAGCCTCGAAGAGGTAGATCCGCTTCCTCGGGCAAGTTACACGCGTTTGGCCGGCGTATGGATTCGTCAGGGTGGTGAGGCGGTCGGCGTTGATGCGCTTGAAACTCCCGCAACGATTCTGATCGTGAAAGCTGATGCGACGTCTTTCGACGGCGAGGCAGCCATCAAGCAGGGCAGGATCGAGGTGCGCCCGATCGGCGTGAAGGGATCCGTGGAGAAGATTGCCTCACCGCCCGGTCGTAGGCCAAGGCAGATCAACGGGTCGGATTTGAATACCCGTTACGTGGTGTGGACGGAGGTCGAATCGGTTGACCTCGGAGTCTCTCCTTGGGTCCTCTTCGCTTACGACCGAAAGACCGGCATGACACGAAAGCTCACGGAAGCGCCAAAGGTCGACGGCAGAACCCCTCCTCCACCTCCCGGTTACACCGGGCCGGTCGTCGCCGGTGGGAGGGTCTTCTGGGCTCAGGTCGGCGGGAAGTTCGGTGCGGAGGCAGTTGACATATGGGGATGCGAAATCGGGAACTGCCTCCCCAAGGTCGTGATGCGCGGCGCAGCATTTCCCGCGGTCACCTCGACGGAACTCTACGGGGTCAGGTCGGCGCGGTACGAGGGAGTCAGGGACTCCAGGCGGATCACCTCTGCCACGATATCCAAGGTTCGTTTCGGCGGCGGTGAGCCGGCCGCCGTGAAGCAAGTCCCACTCGGAGAACAGGACACCTTCACAGGATTCGCCGCGAGTGACGCTGGGCTCGCATGGATCGTCGGCCGCAAGAAGAGTCCCGAAGAGCAACGCATGTATCTCACCGTTACCGAAGACGGTAACGAGACCACATTCGGTTCGAGCGCCAACGGTGGGTTCGGCTATCCCGTGATGACCGATCGGTTCGTCGCGTGGGCCGAGACTTCCGGCAACGCTCCAGGTGAACTGGGGGGATACCTGTACGACCTCGAGTCCAAGAAGCTTAATTCCATCGGAAACACACTCGGTCTCTACGGAATCGAAGGAAGTGGCGACCTGCTTGGGTGGCAGGAGAGCGAAACACCCCAAGCCCGACCGGAGGACATCGAGTACGTCATCGTTCGCTTACGGTAATTCGGCTCATCACAGTTGAGGGTGTGGAGGCAGCCGATCGACCTGGCGGCGCGTCGGTGACTGGATAGGGGTCGAGGTCTCCCAAGGATGAAGGTTCCTACACGCCTCATCCGGAAGACCTCGACATGCCAGACGCTACCTTCGCGTGCCCTGACCTGACCAAGTTCTGCCGCCTCGACGAGCTCGGTCTCGTTGCCACCGGCCAACGCCTTGAACCCGACCGTGCGGTCCTTGCATGCAGGGTTCTCGATCCCGATCAGTGGTGCCGACGCTGCGGCTGCGAAGGCACCGTTCGTGACACCGTCACCCGCCAACTGGCCCACGAACCACTCGGCTGGCCCGACCACCCTGGTCGTGACGATCCGCCGCCCCGGTGCTCGGGCTGTGGGCACGTGTGGCGCCAAGACACCACCGCCGCAGCCGAACCCCGGGCGAAGTTGTCGCGTCGTGGGCTGCGGTGGGCACTCGAAGCGATCGTGGTTCAGCACCTGACCGTGGCCCGGGTCGCCGAAGGGCTCGGCGTCGCGTGGAACACCGCCAACGACGCCGTCCTGGCCGAAGGTCGACGGATCCTGATCAACGACGAGCACCGCTTCGACAGCGTGGCGGTCCGCGGCGTCGATGAGCACGTGTGGCGCCATACCAGGCGCGGCGACAAGTACGTGACGGTGATCATCGACCCGACCCCGATCCGCGACAAGACAGGTCCGGCATGCCTGCTGGACATGGTCGAGGGCCCCTCGAAGCAGGCGTTCATGACCTGGCTCGCGAACCGTCCCCCGGCGGCGCGCGACGGGGTGGAGGTGGTCGCGATGGACGGGTTAACCGGCTTCAAGACCGCCACCACCGAAGAACTGGCCGACGCGGTGACGGTGATGGATCCCTTCCACGTCGTCCGGCTGGCTGGTGACGCACTGGACCGGTGCCGGCGTCGGGTCCAACAAGATCTGCACGGCCACCGCGGTCGCAGGGACGAACCGCTCTACCGCGCACGGCGGACCCTGCATACCGGCGCCGACCTGCTGACCGACAGACAGCGTCAACGGCTGGTCGACCTGTTCGTGGCCGATGTCCACGTCGAGGTCGAGGCGACTTGGGGGATCTACCAGCGCATGATCGCCGCGTACCGCGAGCCCGACCGCGTCCTGGGTCGCGAACTGATGGAGAAGTTGATCGCCTCGATCAGCACCGGTGTCCCGAAAGCGCTCATCGAGGTCACCACGCTGGGCAAGACCCTGACCAGACGCGCCGTCGATGTGCTCGCCTACTTCGACCGCCCGGCACCAGCAACGGACCCACGGAGGCCATCAACGGCAGGCTCGAGCACCTCCGCGGATCAGCCCTCGGCTTCCGCAACCTCACCAACTACATCGCCAGAAGCCTGCTCGAGACCGGAGGCTTCAGACCTCGACTGCTACACCCTGGATTGTGATGAGCCTGGAAAGGGCAGTGTCAGCATGTGGAGGGCGTCGGGTGAACGACAAGCAAGTTTGTCCGAACAAACAAAGTTGTTCGAGAAATCTTCGATGCCGCTAGCTTTCGTGGATCCGGCGGGCCGCATCCTGTACGGCGTTGAGACGCTCTGCCCTCAAGGCCTCGCGTCCCTTCGCCACCCAATGAGGGGGAGCCGTGACGGCGGCACCCGTGCCGAAGGGAGGTTGCGGTGCGTACTCGAGAGACATCTCGATCCACGATCCCTTACGGGCACCGAAGACCTCGCCCGCTACCCACAGAGCCAGGTCAATGCCCGCGCTCACGCCCGCCGCAGTCGCGAAGGGGCGGTCGACCACGACCCGTTCCTCCACAGGAATGCACCCGAGTTCGGCCAGCATCGGATGAGAGGCCCAGTGTGTGGTGGCGCGGCGACCTTTCAGCAGACCAGCCGCACCAAGAACGAACGACCCCGTGCAGACCGAGCAGACCCACGAGGCACCCGCAGCTTGCGCCTCGACGAAAGCGAGCAATTCTGAGTCGGCCATGGCATCGACGATGCCGGGCCCGCCCGGGATCAACAAAACAGACGCCGACGGCGCCTCGGCCAGATTGCAGGAAGGCACCACGACCGCGCCCAGGTCAGTGACAACCTGGGGCTCTCGCGCAGCCAGATGGATCCTCGCTCCGGGACAGCGACCGAAGACTTCCACAGGCCCGACATAGTCCAGTTGCGTGACGCCGGGAAAGAGAAGGACCACTACGTCGAAGTGCTCAGTTGACGACTGCTCGGCTGTCAGTTCCACGTCGCTCCCTAGGTGATTTCGCGTGACCCACGATACGCTGGCGCATTGAAGAATGTCGCGCGGAACTTTCACGGATCGATCCGCTCATCAGCGATCGTCTGCTCGGGGTTGTTTGGCGATTGTGTGCGAATATCCAGGCGCGTGGGATGTCGAACTTAATATCGTCTGGGCCGCACAGCCCCGACGCGGAGGCAATGCTTGAATCAAATCAGGGTCAGATCGGCATGAGAACTTGTGGTCTGAAGTTCTGAAAGTTCCGTCTCAAGTTCGAAATTATTCCCTCTATGCGACCGTCGTTATGGGAGGCAGTGACGTGAGTGGCGGAGCTCGGGAAAGCGAGCACATCATCGACGCCTATAGGCGCGCGTGGAGACGGCGCACGGAGGCCGACGTCAACTCCTTGGAGTTGTTTCAGTCTGAAGTCGGTAGCCGGGAACGTGTCGACGAGGAGGAGTGGAAGCTCTATTCTGCACTTTGGGAGAAACGAGTTCCTCCTTCGAAGCTGGCGAAGGAACTACGCCGAGCGGGCCTTCGGTCGCTGCGCGATGTGGTTGGGCAGACCTTCAGGCTTTGCGCTGGAGCCCGCGAGAGCCGCGCTGGATGAAGGAGCCGTCCGACGTCGAGTTGCTTGGTCAAGACTCGCAATACTGGAGTCTCCCAGTGACTGAACTGCCGTATTCTTTTGGTGACGAGGAGTATCGCTGGCTCGAGCGAGCTTGTGCTGAGTATGAACTCGACGAAGGCGAAATGTCTCATGCTTTCGCGATCTGGCTCGACCCGCTCTTTGACGCCCGAGTATGACCGCACATTCATCCACTTGACCCTGCGCCATTCGCGAAGATCCGTCATGATTGGAGACTCCGCAACTCGCGCCATACCTCGGTTGAAACTCGCGCCTGCGCGGACAGACCTGGTCGTTTCTACACGTGAGTTTCAATGCTTCCGGGAAGGACCGTCACGATGAATGCTGGAAAGCCCGGGGAGCGTGAGACGACGATAAGGTTTGAGTTGGCACGAGCCTGTCTTCATATTTTCCTCTTCGGCCTTCTGGCAGCTATTCCGTTGCTATGGTCGCGCGACGAGAGCGACGGAGGAAATAGAGCGTTTCTGCTGGCCCTCGCCGCGATGGCGACAGCGCTGTTGGCGTGGAGTCTTGTTGACAGCGCCATCGCGGTCCGCGCGGCAATGAAGCGACGTAGGGGGCGTCGGGACAGGTCGGCGACCCACCCGGCTCGACCTCCCATCTAGCGGAGCACCCCGCACGCTGCCCGCGCGCCGGCGTCACCGGTGGCCAGCGTCGTCGCGTCCGGGCCACCCTGGCCCGCGGCCGAATAGCGGTCGGGGATGTTCGCGAAGTTGTCGCGCCCGGCGTGGACCATCACGGCCGAGCCGTCTGCATCACGCAGCTCCCGCAGGGTGAACCGGTCGGTGACGAACTTCAGGCGTGCGCGGCCGTTGTCGGTGACCAGCAGCGACGGCAGGTCGCCGGCGTGGTCGCCGTGGTTCGGTCGACCGCCGGTGTAGTGCCCGCCCGCCGAGGTGAACGGTCCGTCCGGTGCGTTCGCATCACACCGGCCGACCGCGTGGATGTGGAACCCGTGGAAGCCGGGCGCCAGGCCTCGAGCGGTGGCCTTCACCACGACCTTGCCGCGAGTCTGTCTCAGCGTCACCCGGCCGACCGTGCTGCCGTCGGCGCTGTGCAGGGTTGCCCGGGCGATCTTGGCCCGTGCGTGGCCGCGGTCCGCGCTCGCGGTGGTGGCGTTGACGGCGAGCGCGCCGGTCGCCACCACGAGAGCCGTCGTCCCCGCCACGGCCAACCGGCGTCGGTTCATCCAATCGGGCATCTTCCCCACCTCATCCGTGAGTTGTTCCGAATGCTCGTCCCACGACGCTCCACCCAGCGCCCGCGCACTGTCAAGGTGCTCGGCCGGTGGTCAGGCGGTGGGCAGCGGCGGTTGCGCCGTACCGGTTTGCCGAGCAAAGCCCGGGGAACCCGAGGGGCGTGGCAAGCCGCACCGCAGAGCAGCGAGTACGCGTTCCCGCGCTGTGCACCTCGTGGCTGGACCTCACTTTCGTCCACTGGCGCGTCCCGCCGGAGTGCGTCCAGGCGGTGCTGCCGCCATCCCTTACCGTCGACGAGTACGACGGCGCGGCGTGGGTCGGTCTGACCCCGTTTCGGATGGCCGACATGCGACCGCTCGGACTGCCCGCCATGCCGGGCACCGCGCGCACCAGTCCGGAGACCAACCTCCGGACGTACGTGCGCGGACCGGACGGCCGGGACGGGCTCTGGTTCCTGTCCCTCGACATCGGCACCCGGGTGCTCGCTGCCCTCCTGAGGACAGCTGTCGGGGCGCCGTACCACGGTGCCGACCTCAGGGTCGAGCGCCGCAGCGACACGGTGGTCTCGACCGGATCCCGGCACGGTGGCGGGCCGTCGTACCGGCTCGAGGTCGAGGCAGGTGCCCCCGCCGAACCCGCCGATCTCGAGATTTGGCTGACCAGCCGGTGGCGCGCCTACACCCGCCATCTGGGACAGATCGTGGTCACGCCGGTGGAGCACGAGCCCTGGCCGCTGCGGGCGGCACAGGTCCGGCGACTCGACCAGGACCTCACCCGTGCAGCCGGGCTCGGGGACCTGGCCGAACCTGCACGGTCCACTTCTCTGACGGCGTGAGAAACGTACGGCTCGGTGTGCCGTCGCTTGCCGGGCGCGCCTGAGTCCACTGGACGAGAATGATCGGAGCGGTTCAGGGCACTGGGTGTTGATCCCCTGCCACCGAACGAACGATCGGAGAGGACGTCTCCTATGACCGACGAGCGCAGGCTCACCACCCGACAGGGCCACCCGGTCTACGACAACCAGAACCAGAGGACCGTGGGAGCACGGGGTCCGGCGACCCTGGAGAACTACCACTTCCTCGAGAAGGTCAGCCACTTCGACCGCGAGCGCATCCCGGAGCGTGTCGTCCACGCCCGAGGCGCCGTGGCGTTCGGCACCTTCGAGGCGACGGGGCGATGGGGCGACGAGCCGATCGAGCGATTCACGCGGGCCAAGGTCTTCAAGACCGGCAAGGTCACTGACCTGGCGATCCGCCTCTCGACCGTCATCGGCGGTCGCGACTCCAGCGAGACGGCGCGCGACCCGCGCGGCTTCGCCGTGAAGTTCTACACCGAGGACGGCAACTGGGACCTGGTCGGCAACAACCTCGGCATCTTCTTCATCCGGGACGCGATCAAGTTCCCCGACGTCATCCACTCGCTCAAGCCCGACCCGGTCACCTTCCGGCAGGAGCCGGCACGGATCTTCGACTTCATGTCGCAGACGCCCGAGTCGATGCACATGCTGGTCAACCTGTTCAGCCCACGCGGGATCCCCGCGGACTACCGGCACATGCAGGGCTTCGGGGTGAACACGTACAAGTGGGTCAACTCCGAGGGCGAGACCAAGCTCGTCAAGTACCACTGGCTGCCCCAGCAGGGTGTGAAGTCGATGACCGAGGAGGACGCGGCCAACATCCAGGCGGGCGACCTCGGGCACGCCTCGAAGGACCTCTACGACGCGATCGAGAGCGGCGACTACCCCAAGTGGGACCTCTACGTCCAGATGATGGACGACCACGACCACCCTGAGCTCGACTTCGACCCGCTCGACGACACGAAGGTCTGGCCGGAGGAGGTCTTCGAGCCCAAGCACGTCGGGACGATGACGCTCAACCGCAACGTCGACGACCACCACAACCAGAACGAGCAGATCGCGTTCGGCACCGGGGTCCTCGTCGACGGGCTCGACTTCTCCGACGACAAGATGCTCGTCGGGCGGACGTTCTCCTACAGCGACACGCAGCGCTACCGCGTCGGTCCGAACTACCTGCAGCTCCCGGTGAACTCGCCGAAGCACGCGCGTCCGCAGACGAACCAGCGCGGCGGTGAGATGAGTTATCACATCGACCTCGCCGACGGCCAGAACCCGCACGTCAACTACGAGCCGTCCACCATGGGCGGGCTGCACGAGGCGGCCAAGCCGGCCTCGAGCCAGGCATACGGTCCTGAGATCGTCGGTCGGCTCACCCGCGAGCGGATCCCTCGTACGAACGACTACGCGCAGGCGGGCGAACGGTTCCGGCTGATGGAGGACTGGGAGCGTGACGACCTGGTGAAGAACTTCGTCGCGAACATCTCCGAGGCCACCCGCGAGGTGCAGGAGCGGATGGTGTGGCACTTCTTCCTCTGCGAGGACGAGCTCGGCGAGCGGGTCGGTGAAGGCCTGGGCATCACGGTCGACGATGTTCGTGGTCTCGCGCCGCTCGAGACGCAGACGCTCAACGAGGAGGAGCGGCGTCGCCTGGAGAACCTTGGCAAGAACGGCCCCCGCGACGTCGAGGGCCACACGATGACGCACTGCGTCCCCAACGAGCACGTCGTCGTCGAGCGGAGCTGAGCGACTCCTTCAGGCCGGGTGGCCTTTTGGGGTTACCGGACGGTACTGCGTACGGTCGTCCGTGGCGCGTGACCGCGCGCCACGGACGAGGAGTGTCATTTCAGATGGACAAGATCGGTGTGGTCGGGTGCGGCCTGATGGGTGCGGGCATCGCCGAGGTGTGCGCGCGGGCCGGCGCCCAGGTGGTGGCCGTCGAGTCGAGCCCTGAGGCTGCCGCGGCCGGTCGCGCGAGGATCACGAAGTCGCTGGAGCGCGCCGAGTCACGCGGACGCATCGACAGTGCCGCCGACGTGCTCGCGAGGATCACCGTCGTGGAGGACCTCGAGGCGCTGCGTGACCGTGACCTCGTCATCGAGGCGATCGTCGAGGACGAGGCGACCAAGGTCGCGCTCTTCAAGAAGCTCGACGCGATCGTCGAGTCTCCCGAGGCGATCCTGGCGTCGAACACGTCGTCCATCCCGATCATGAAGCTCGCCGTCGTGACGTCCCGCCCGGGCCAGGTCCTCGGGATCCACTTCTTCAACCCGGTACCGGTGCTCTCGCTCGTCGAGCTGGTGCCGAGCCTGCTGACCGACGAGAAGACCACGCTCCGGGCCCGCTCGTTCGTCGAGGGCCAGCTCGGCAAGCACGCGATCCTCAGCCAGGACCGCGCGGGCTTCGTCGTCAACGCACTCCTGATCCCGTTCGTGCTGTCCGCGATCCGGATGCTGGAGTCCGGCTTCGCCACGGCCGAGGACATCGACGAGGGTCTCGTCCGCGGTGCGGCGCACCCCCAGGGACCCCTCGCTCTCGCCGACCTCATCGGTCTCGACACGACGAAGGCCGTGGCGGAGTCGCTGTACGAGGAGTTCAAGGAGCCCCTGTACGCGCCCCCGCCGCTGCTCGCGCGGATGGTCGATGCCGGTCTCCTCGGACGCAAGACCGGGCGCGGGTTCTACACGTACGAGTGACCGCGACCGGTCACTCTGACCGGTCACTCCGGGATGCGCGGCTCCGTCTGAGGCGGCGGCGCGACGGGAGTGGGGTCACCCGGGTCGGGGTCCAGGCTGGGGACGACGTCCGGCTCGATCGTGTCCGGGTCCACCGGGTCCACCGGGTCGCCGGGGCCGTTCGGGTCGATGCTCGGTGTGCTCATCACCCCATCGAACACCCGCGCTGCGGTCCGGGCAACCGTCACCTGTAGGCGGCCGAGCCGATCCGACGGGCGGCGTCTCGGACCAGCTGTTCAGCGCGTTCGGCGACCTCCGGTCGGCTGGTGATCACCGCGACCGCCGCGCGTCCGCCGCGCAGGCCGGGCACGGGCGCGGCGATGCCGTACGCACCCGGGTTCAGCTCGGCGTGCGTGGTGACGACGCCCGCCGACCGGGCGTCGGCGACGCGGGCGGGCTCGTCCGGTGCGGGTGGGCCCGAGGCGAGCGCGGCCAACCCGCCGGCGCCACGGTCGAGCGGGTCGCGGTTGCCGAGGCGGTAGGAGAACCGCGGTCCGTCGGTGGGCGGCTCGGCGACGACGGTGCTCACGGCGGCACCGGCAACCACCTCGACGAGGCTGGCGGTGGCATCGAGCTCCGTGGCCAGATCCTGGAGCACGGGCTCCGCCGCAGTGTGGAGGCGTGGGCGGGTGCGGTCGGCGAGGGTCGTGAGCGTCCTGCCCACCTGATAGCGACCGCCCGCGTCGCGCTCGACGTACCCGCTCCGTTCCAGGCTCACCAGCAGGCGATGGACGATCGACCGGTGCAGGCCAGCGCGCACGGCGACCTCCGAGCCCGTCGCACCCGGAGCGTCGGCCACCACCTCGAGCACGAGCAGCCCGCGCTCGAGCGTCTGGGACCCGCCCCCGTCCCCGGTTTGTGCGGTTCGTCCAGGTCTCACCGTCATGATTCCTTGTCCAACTGCACAAATCGCGGACGGGACGGGCGGGAGGGACGGGAGGGACGGGAGGGGGCGGGGAGGATGCGGCCGCGGACCTCGCCGAGGGTCACGGTGCCGGCACTCGCGCGCAGCACCACCTCGTCGCCGTCGCGCAGGAACGTACGCTCCTCCCCGCCGGCGGTCCACGGCTCGCGTCCGCCCCACGAGAGCTCGAGGAACGATCCGCGCTCCCCGCGCTCCGGACCCGACACGGTGCCGGAGGCGAAGAGGTCGCCGGTCCGCAGCGACGCGCCGTTGCTCGTCAGGTGCGCGAGCATCTGGGCGGGGCTCCAGTACATCGTCCGGTACGGCGGGCGGCTCACGACCTCACCGTTGAGCTCGACCTCGAGCGCGAGGTCGTACCCGGCCGGCTCCGCGACCTGGAGGTACGGCAGCGGCGGCGGATCCTGGCTCGGCAGGGGAACGCGGGACGGCTCGAGCGCGGCCAGCGGTGTCACCCACGGTGAGACCGAGGTCGCGAAGGACTTGCCGAGGAAGGGCCCGAGCGGCACGTACTCCCACGCCTGGATGTCGCGGGCCGACCAGTCGTTGAGGAGGACCACCCCGAAGACGTGCTCGGCGAAGCCGCTCGTCGGGACGGAGTCACCGAGGCGGCTCGGGGTCCCGACGACAAAACCGACCTCGGCCTCGATGTCGAGACGCGCGCTCGGGCCGAAGTCGGGCTCTGCCGCATCTGGACCCTTGCGCTGGCCCAGCGGGCGTACGACGTCGGTGCCCGAGACGACGACCGTGCCGGCGCGCCCGTGGTAGCCGACCGGCAGGTGGCGCCAGTTGGGCAGCAGCGGCTCGGCGTCGGGGCGGAAGATCCGCCCCACGTTGGTCGCGTGGTCCAGCGAGCAGTAGAAGTCGATGTAGTCGGCCACCTCGAACGGCAGGTGCAACGTCACCTCGCTGAGACGGTGCAGATGCCCGGACAGGCGCTCGGGCCCGGCGTCGTGGTCGAGGAGCGTGGCCTGGAGCCATCGCCTGATCTCGTCCCACGTGGTCCGCCCTGCGGCCATGAGCGTGTTGAGCGTCGGGCCGCCCAGGTGCCGGCCGAACCCTTCACCGCCTTCACCGCCCGCGGCGCCCGCGAGGTCGAGCACGTGGTCGCCGATCCGTACGCCGATCCGGTGCTGGCTCGACGGTCCCTCCGAGCGGAGCCCGAACACGCCGTACGGCAGGTGGTCGACGTCGTACCCGGACCCGGCGCCGCCCGGGACCCACGTCGTCGCGGCCGTCACAGGAGACCCAGCGAGCGCAGGTCCTGCACCGGTTCGTCGATGCTGCAGGACCCGAAGGACGTGAACCACGTGCGGGCCTCGGCGAGCGCCTCCGGGCCGACCGCCCCCGCGTCCTCCATGAGCACCTCCGCCGACTGCTCCTCCAGGACGACGGCAACGGTGCGCAGGTCAGCACGGTCCAGGCTCGCGCGGGTCGCCAGCAGCACGTTGAGGAAGCCGTGATGCACGAGTCCGGTCGCGGGATCCTCGGCGCGTACGGCGTGGTGCAGGCCGGCCGTGCACTTGAAGGCGATCCCTCGCTCGACCAGCGCGACGATCGCCGTCGCCAGGGTGTCGGGCGTCGGGAACGCCTCGGCGGTCGCGCCGCCGGTGCGCAGCTTGACCCGCACGCCGCGGGCGGCGGCAGCGTCCGCGGCGGCGAGCCATGCCGCGTCGAGGGGGTGGCTCGGGAGCGCCAGCTCCAGCGCGGTCGGCGTCGCGTTCTCGCTGGTCGTCCGCAGCGTCTCGACGGCGAGGTCGACGGCCTCGGGCGTCGCGGCAGGGAGGCGGGTCTCGAGCGACTCGAGCAGCAGAGTCGACGTGGCCGCAGCCTGGGGAGCCGCGACCGCGAGCTCCTCGGCGGTCCCGACCAGGGCGACGTCGAGCGGAGCGGCGGCCGCGTCGGTCGCGGCGATGGAGACAAGGTCGTCGAGCGACGCGGCGGGGACCACCAGCGGCCCGACGAGGTCGGTCAAGGGCGACGACCGGTGACCACGGTGGGCGCGTACGGCGTCGGCCAGCGCCGCGTTGCCGGGAGGGAAGACGGCCGCGTCGTCGATCAGGGCGCGGAGCATCGGGGGGACGGTTGACATACCGGAACCCTAAACCCAGGATGTTCTGAAAGGGAACCGCGCGGACCGATTATCGGAAAGGTCCGGCGGGCGGCACGCGAGGGGGAGCCCACGGTGGTCTACTACCGCAAGGTCGGTGACGTCCCGCGCCAGCGCCACACGCAGCTGCGCGACGAGGGCGGTGCGCTCCGCTACGAGGAGCTCATGGGCGAGGAGGGCTTCTCGTCGGACTCGTCGCTGCTCTACCACCGCGGCGTGCCCCACGCGATCAGCGCGAGCGAGGTCTGGGACCTGCCCGATCTGGCCACGACCGCGAACCACCCCATCCGGCTGGTCCACCTGAGGTTGCACGAGCTGTTCGACGAGGCCGAGGCGAAGGCGCTCGACCCCGTGACCGGACGACGACTCGTCCTGGGCAACGGTGACGTGCGGATCTCGTACGTCGTGGCGGGCGAGACCTCGCCGTACTACCGCAACGCGGTGGGGGACGAGTGCGTCTTCGTCGAGGCGGGGACCGGTGTCGTCGAGACGGTGTTCGGCGTCGTGCCGTACCGGCCGGGCGACTACGTCGTCATCCCGCGGGCGACGACGCACCGGTGGGTGCCCGCGGAGCTGAGCCGCCTCTATGCGATCGAGAGCAACAGTCACGTCGCGCCGCCGAAGCGCTACCTGTCGCGGTACGGCCAGCTGCTCGAGCACGCGCCGTACTGCGAGCGTGACCTCCACGGCCCGGACGAGCCCTTCGTCGTGGACGGCACGGACGTCGAGGTGCTGGTCAAGCACCGCGGATCGGGTCCGTCGGGAGTGGTGGGGACACGGCTGACGTACGCCACGCACCCGTTCGACGTCGTGGGCTGGGACGGCTGCCTCTATCCCTACACGTTCAACATCGAGGACTACATGCCCATCACCGGCAAGGTGCACCAGCCGCCGCCGGTGCACCAGGTCTTCGAGGGGCACAATTTCGTGGTCTGCAACTTCCTGCCCCGCAAGGTCGACTACCACCCGCTGTCGATCCCCGTGCCGTACTACCACTCCAACGTGGACTCCGACGAGGTCATGTTCTACGTCGCCGGCGACTACGAGGCGCGCAAGGGCACCGGCATCGGCGTCGGCTCCATCTCGCTGCACCCGGGAGGCATCGCGCACGGGCCGCAGCCGGGCGCGGTCGAAGCCTCGCTCGGGGCCCAGGAGTTCGACGAGGTCGCGGTCATGGTCGACACCTTCCGGCCGCTGGAGCTCGGCGAGGGTGGCACCGCGACCGACGACCACGCGTACGGCACCGCCGCCGCCAGGGCCCTCGGCTCCGACTGACCCCGGCAGCGTTGGCGCCGTCACCACGCACGAACCGCCCCAGCGTCAGACGCTGAGGCGGTTCGGTGTCTCGGTACGAGATCAGTGGCGGTCGGACTCAGCCCGGTCGCCGGCGTCGTAGAAGTCACGGCTTCCGGACTTCGCCAGGCCGCGGCTGACCATGTAGCCGATCGTCAGGAGGGTCACGTAGAACCATGCCTCCTGAGGACCGAAGTCGCTGCCGTCGACGAAGGCCGAGGCGATCAGGACGCCGAGCGCGACGACGACGTAGGCGATGAGCTCGCTCGTCTTGAAGGACGCCTTGGTCTCGGTGCTCAGTCGGGCGGTCGAGCGGTCGTGGTTCTGGTGGGTGGCATGCGTGGTCGACATTGTGAATTCCTTGTGTGAGATCAGGAGGCTCTAGCCGGATCGGCTCGGCCTCTCCCGGGCCGCGAAAACGCGATCAAACTCAGGTACCCGGCGGTAACATCTCCAAACCTCCCCGACCGCGGCGTGCGCGTCAGCGCATGACGCTCAACGGCAGGTACGCGCTGACCACCCAGTTCGGTGCGTCGACCACCTCGCTGATCTTGAGGTCGACCACGACGCTGCACAGCACGTAGGCGTCGCGCGGGTCGAGCCCGTAGGTGTGGCCGAGGTGGTCGATCATCGCCCGCACGGCGTCCTGAGCGGCCCGCATCAAGGACGGCGCCACCCCGGTCGTCGCATACCAGCCGGCATCCTCGAGCCCCGTGCGCAGCGCACCGGGAGTCCGGAACTGCGGCCCGGGGATCGATCGCCCCTGGTGCAGGCGAACGCGTACGGAACCGCGGGCCGCCCATTCGACCGCGCTCACGCACACCTCGCCGTCACCCTGCGCCGCGTGCGGGTCGCCGATCGCGAGCCGAGCGCCCGGCACCTGGACCGGCAGGAACACCGACGAGCCGACGACGAGGTCGCGGCAGTCGAGGTTGCCGCCGAACGTGCCTGGCGGCATGACCGGCAGCGGCTCGACGGTGTCCGGGCAAACGCCGACGACGCCGAAGAACGGACGGACCGGCACGCGCGCCACGTCGCCCATGTCGGTGTGGTCGCCGTCGATCTCCCAGCGGAACAGGTACCTCTCGCTGAAGTCGGCGGCGAGCAGTCCTTCGTCCGGCCCCAGCACGGTCCAGCCGAATCCCTTGGTCCCTTCCGCCTCGAGGATCTCCACCTCGAGCACATCACCGGGCCTTGCGCCGGCGACCACGACGGGGCCGGCGAGCGGGTACATCGGCCGTGTCGGGTCGGACGCAGGCAGCGCTCCGCCCGTCGGCACCTCGTCGTACCGCCCGTTCACGGCATCCTCGCAGTCGAACGACACCGTGTCGCCGGACGCGACCTCCAGCCGGGGCTCGTGGGTCGTCGTCCAGAGGTGCTGAGGATCGCCGGCGAGGTCGTGGTGGGTCATGCCGACGATCCTCGCGCACGTGGAGGTCTCGCCGTCACCTGCCGGGCGGCGCCTCGGCGGCGTCCAGACGCCGGCGGGCCAGAGCACGGGCTGCGGCACCGGCCGTCGTCCTCTCCGCGCTCGCCGTCGCGAAGATGTCGCGGACGCGGTCCTCCAGCGCGGCGACCCTCACCCGGACCTGGTCGGGCGTGCTGCCGTCGCGCTCGCCGCCGACCTGGACGAGGCCTCCTGCGTTCGCGACGTAGTCCGGCACCCAGACCGTCCCACGCTCGACGAGCATCTCCTCGACGTCCGGAGTCGAGAGCTGATTGTTGGCGGCGCCGCAGACCAGACCGGCGCGCACCGTCCCGACCGAGGCCGGCGTGAGCGTGCCGCCGAGGGCGCACGGGGCATAGACGTCCACCTCGGCGTCGACCACCGAGTCCACGAGCTCCAGCCCGAGATGGGTCTCCCCGGCCCGGCGACGTGCGCCGGCGTCGGGCTCGGCGAGCACCACACGCGCTCCCTGGTCGCGCAGCAGTCCGATCAGCCGGAGACCGACCTTGCCCGCCCCCTCGACGCCGACGGTCAGAGCGCCGAGGTCGGCGCTCCCGAACGTGTGCGCGGCGGCCGCGCGCATCGCGGAGAACACGCCCAACGCCGTCGCGAACCCGCTGTCACCCGAGCCGCCCGCCGCGACCGTGCGACCGACGACGTACGGGGTCTCCTCGCCGACCACGTCGAGGTCCTCCGCCGTGACGCCCACGTCACCCGCGGTGATGTATCGGCCCCCCAGCGACCCGACGAACCGACCGTACGCGCGGAGCAGCGCCCGCGACCTGAGGGTCGCCGGGTCCCCGACGATCACGGCCTTGCCGCCGCCGAGGTCGAGCCCCGCGGCCGCTGCCTTGTACGTCATGCCCTCCGAGAGACGGAGCACATCGGTGAGGGCATCGCTCCCGGACGCGTACGGGTAGAACCGCGTGCCGCCGAGTGCCGGACCGAGCCGGGTGTCGTGCACGGCGATGATCGCGCTCAGCCCGGTGGCCTCGTCGTGGTGGAAGTGGACGCGCTCGTGGGAGTCGATCGTCAGCCCCTCGAGTCCGTCGAAGATGCCGTCGACGGTGTCGCGTGCGGTGGTGGTCATGCGCGTCCTTCCGAGTCCGAGGGGCGCGGTCGGCGCCAGGGGTCGGCACCCATGCTCGGAGCGCCCACGGATGTGGTCAACATCACGTGCTCGAACTCAGTGTCCTGATCACTTCGTGCCGAGAAACGCTGGCTCTGCTGCGCAGTCTGCTCATCAGCTGCCGTGCGAGCGGTATGCCGGGGCGCGGGTGGTCCCAGGGCGAGGAGCCGACTCCAGCAGCGGCTGGACGCGACGCGGGATCAGCACCGACAGCACGACGATGCTCGTGGACCGGACGATGCTCGGCGACTGGTCGAGCCGCAGCAGGGTGCCCTGGAGCTCTTCGTGCGAGGCCGTTGCGACCAGGCACAGGACGTCGAACGACCCCGTCGTCACGACGGCCTCCACCACCTGCGGGATCGCGTCGAGCGCCTCCCGGACCTCGTCCAGGGCGCCCTGCGCGATCTCGAGCGTGACGTAGGCCTGGACGGGGAAGCCGGCCGCCCGCAGGTCGACGTCAGGGCCGTACCCGGTGATCACGCCTGCCTCCTCCAGCCGCCGCAGACGGGCCTGGACGGTGCCGCGGGCGACGGAGGTGGTGCGCGAGAGCTCCAGCACCCCCGCGCGGGGGTGGTCGTGCATCACCGCGATCAGGGCGAGGTCAAGCTGGTCGAGCATCACGACGCCACTCTCGTACGAAGTAGACGATCCGTCCAGTCAAACCTGCCTTCCGGTGGGCGATCTGCACGTTGCGGCCAGGTGAGGAGGTGCCGGTTGCACAGTCGATCGTCCGCGCGATGTGATCTGGGACACGAGGCTCGACCCGCTCGCTCGCGCAACAAACCGGAGGACACGATGACCATCGAGCACACGCTGACCAGCGAGGAGGCTCTCGCCGGACTCGACGTCGACCAGCTCAAGAAGCTCGTCGGACTGGTGGAGTACGACGAGGCCAACGACCCCTTCCCGGTCACCGGCTGGGACGCCGTGGTGTGGGTGGTCGGCAACGCGACGCAGGCCGCGCACTACTACCAGTCGGCGTACGGCATGGAGCTCGTCGCCTACTCCGGCCCGGAGACCGGCAACCGTGACCACTGCGCGTACGTCCTGCGCAGCGGCGGCGTGCGCTTCGTCCTCAAGGGCGCCGTCGCACCGGACAGTCCTCTGATCGCCCACCACGCGGCGCACGGAGACGGCATCGTCGACATCGCGCTCGAGGTGCCCGACGTCGACCGCTGCATCGCCCACGCGCGTGAGCAGGGCGCGACGGTGCTCGAGGAGCCGCACGACGTCACCGACGAGCACGGCACCATCCGCACCGGGGCCATCGCCACCTACGGCGAGACCCGGCACACCCTCGTCGACCGGTCGGCGTACTCCGGTCCGTACCTGCCCGGCTTCGTCGAGCGCACCAGCGCGTACGAGAAGCGGGCGGGAGCGCCGAAGCGCATCTTCCAGGCGCTCGACCACGTCGTCGGCAACGTCGAGCTCGGCCGCATGGACGCCTGGGTGGACTTCTACCACCGCGTGATGGGGTTCACGAACATGGCCGAGTTCATCGGCGACGACATCGCGACCGACTACTCGGCGCTGATGAGCAAGGTCGTGGCCAGCGGCAACCACCGGGTCAAGTTCCCCCTCAACGAGCCGGCGGCGGGCAAGAAGAAGTCGCAGATCGACGAGTACCTCGAGTTCTACGGCGGTCCGGGCGCTCAGCACCTCGCCCTGGCGACCAACGACATCGTCAACGCCGTCGACGTCCTGCGTTCGGAGGGAGTGGAGTTCCTCGCGACGCCCGACTCCTACTACACCGACCCCGAGCTGCGGGCGAGGATCGGCGAGGTCCGGGTGCCGATCGAGGAGCTCCAGGCCCGAGGGATCCTCGTCGACCGCGACGAGGACGGCTATCTCCTCCAGATCTTCACCAAGCCGGTCGGTGACCGGCCGACCGTCTTCTTCGAGCTGATCGAGCGCCACGGCTCGCTCGGCTTCGGCAAGGGCAACTTCAAGGCGCTCTTCGAGGCGATCGAGCGCGAGCAGGAGCGGCGCGGCAACTTCTGATCAGTGCGGAGGGGCCGGCCGTACGGGCCGGCCCTTGCGCGACTCCCGGCCGAACGTGGTTAAGTTAGGCAAGGCTTACAGAAGCCAAGGGGGAAGCGTGTTCGCGAACTATCTCATCGGTCTGCGCGAGGGGCTCGAGGCGGCGCTGGTCATCAGCATCCTCGTCGCCTACCTCGTGAAGACCGAGCGACGCCACCTCCTGCCGCGGATCTGGGCAGGAGTGGCACTCGCCGTCGGGATCAGCGCGGCCTTCGGCGCCCTGCTGACCTTCGGTCCGCGCGGGCTGACGTTCGAGGCGCAGGAGGCGATCGGCGGCACGCTGAGCATCATCGCCGTGGCATTCGTGACCTGGATGGTCTTCTGGATGGCCGGCGCGGCCCGCACGATCAGCGGCGAGCTCCGCGGCAAGATCGACGTCGCCGCCGACGCCGGACGCTGGTCCCTGGTGGTCGTCGCCCTCCTCGCCGTCGGCCGCGAGGGACTCGAGACGGCGCTGTTCCTCTGGGCAGCGACCCAGACCGCCACCGCCGACGGCCAGACCGCGACGTGGGAGCCGCTGCTCGGCGCCGCCCTCGGGCTCGCGACCGCCGTCGTGCTCGGCTACCTCTTCTACCGGGGCGCGATCCGGATCAACCTCTCGCGTTTCTTCCTCTGGACCGGAGCGTTCCTCGTCGTCGTGGCCGCGGGAGTGCTCTCGTACGGGGTGCACGACCTCCAGGAGGCGGGGATCCTCCCCGGGCTGGGCAACGTGCTCTTCGACGTCTCCGACGTCATCGACCCGGCCACCTGGTACGCCACCCTTCTCAAGGGTGTCTTCAACTTCTCGCCCGCCACCACCGTCCTCGAGGGCCTCGCCTGGCTGCTGTACCTCGTCCCGACGATGACGCTCTTCCTCCTCACGATGCGACGCCGCGACCGGTCCGACCGACCGGTCGAGCAGCGCGTCTCCGCCTGACCGACCGCCACACCGCATCACCCCACGAAGGATCCGCTCACATGCGTCGTACCTCCCTCCCCGCCGTCGTCGGGCTCGTCACCCTGTCGGTCGGCGTCCTCGCCGGGTGCACCGACAACCGACCCGCCGACGCAGGTGACGCCCGCAGCCTCGACGTGGTCTCGACCGCCGACGGCTGTGAGCTGTCGGCCACCAAGGCTCCCGCGGGCAACCTGAGGTTCAGCGTCCGCAACGACGGCTCGGAGGTCACCGAGTTCTACCTGCTGGCCTCCGACGGCCTGCGGATCGTCGCCGAGATCGAGAACATCGGCCCGGGCCTGACTCGTGACCTCGTGGTGACGGCGCCCGAGGGCGACTACGTGACCGCCTGCAAGCCGGGCATGAAGGGGGAGGGCATCCGCGACGACTTCGCGGTGACTCCCTCCGACGAGGACGTCACGGCCAGCGGGGACGACAAGGTGCTGGTCGACCAGGCCAACAAGAACTACGCCGCGTACGTGCAGGACCAGAGCGCCCAGCTGCTCGACCAGACGACGCGGTTCGTCGCGCTCTACACGGCCGGCAAGGACGACGAGGCCCGCGAGCTCTATCCGGTCGCGCGCCAGCACTGGGAGCGCATCGAGACGGTGGCCGAGTCGTTCGGTGACCTCGACCCCAAGATGGACGCGCGCGAGGCCGACCTCGAGCCGGGCCAGCGCTGGACCGGGTGGCACCTGATCGAGAAGGACCTCTGGCCGCAGCGGGCCAAGGGCTACGAGCCGCTGACCCGCGCGGAGCGGTCGACGTACGCCGACGACCTGCTGGCCAACACCCAGACCCTCGACGACCGGGTCCAGGACCTCACGTACTCCGTCGACCAGATCGCGAACGGCTCCCGCGGCCTGCTCGACGAGGTCGCCACAGGCAAGGTGACCGGCGAGGAGGAGTACTGGTCGCGGACCGACCTCTGGGACTTCCAGGCCAACGTCGACGGCGCGCGCGTCGCGTTCGAGGGCGTGCAGCCGATCGTCGAGAAGAACGACGAGGCGCTCGCCACGCAGATCGCAGAGCGCTTCGACGCGCTCCAGACGCTCCTCGACGAGCACAAGGACGGTGACGGCTTCGTCGCCTACGACCAGTTGACGACCGAGCAGGTCAAGGCGCTGTCCGACGCCGTCAACGCGCTGAGCGAGCCGCTGTCCCGGCTCGCCGCCGCGACGGTCTGAGGCATGGGCATCAGGCATCGGAGGTGAGGACATGGGCGAGGAGCGACGAGGGATCAGCAGGCGCGGCCTGATCGGCGGTGGGGCCGCTCTCGGGGTCGGCGCGGCTGCGGTCGGGTTCGGTGCGGGGCGGGGGACGGCCGTCGAGACCGAGCGCGCCGGTGCCGCGGCGGCGTACTCCCTCTACGGCGCGCACCAGCCAGGCATCGTCACGCCCGTGCAGGATCGCCTCCACTTCGCGACGTTCGACGTCACCACCGACTCGCGCGCGGCACTGGTCGACATGCTGCGCGCATGGACCGACGCCGCCGCCCGCATGATGCATGGTGACGGCGCAGGACCCTCCGGGCCGACGTCCGGAGACTACGACGCCCCGCCGGACGACACCGGCGAGGCGATCGACCTTCCTCCGTCGCGGCTCACGCTGACGTTCGGCTTCGGGGCCTCGCTCTTCGACGACCGGTTCGGCCTGTCCGGCAAGCGGCCGGCCGCGCTCGATCCCCTTCCGCACTTCCCCGGTGACAACCTGCGCCCCGAGCGCAGCGAGGGTGACCTCTGCGTGCAGGCGTGCGCCGACGACCCGCAGGTCGCCGTGCACGCGATCCGCAACCTTGCCCGGATCGGCTTCGGCACCGTCGGCATGCGGTGGTCACAGCTCGGGTTCGGCAAGACGTCGACCACGACCCGAGACGAGGCGACGCCTCGCAACCTGTTCGGCTTCAAGGACGGGACGATGAACGTCAAGTCCGACGACCGTGACGCTCTGGCCGACCACGTGTGGGTCGGCGAGGACGCCGACCAGCCGTGGATGGCCGGGGGCAGCTACCTGGTCGCGCGGCGCATCACGATGACGATCGAGACCTGGGACCGGCAGTCGCTGCGTGAGCAGGAGCGCGTGGTCGGCCGGACCAAGTCGGAGGGGGCGCCGCTGTCCGGTGGCGTCGAGCGCGACCAGCCCGACTTCGAGCGGGCCGGCCGCGAGGGGAAGCCCTTGGTCGACCCCGCCGCCCACGTCCGCATCGCGCACCCCGACCACAACGGCGGCGTGCAGATGCTGCGCCGTGGCTACAACTTCGTCGACGGCAGCTCCGACATCGGCCGGATGGATGCCGGTCTCTTCTTCCTCGCCTACATCGTCGACCCCACGACGCACTTCGTGCCGGTGCAGATGCGGCTGTCCACCCTCGACGACATGCAGGAGTACGTCCAGCACACCGGCTCCGGGCTGTTCGCAATCCCTCCGGGCGTCCGGCGCGGCGAGTACATCGGGCAGGGCCTCTTCTCCGCCTGAGCCTGCGCGACGCCGGTCGGAGTGGCACGTTGGTGACCATGGCAAAAGAGACCCGTCCGATCGGGATCGACGTCGGCGGCAGCGGCATCAAGGGCGCGCCGGTCGACCTGAAGAAGGGCGAGTTCGCCGCTGAGCGGCTCCGGATCGAGACCCCGAAGGAGTCGACACCGGACGCGGTCGTCGACGTCATCGCCGAGATCGTCGACCACTTCGGCGACCGTGACCGCAAGGCCCCGGTCGGCATCGCTGTGCCGGCCGTCGTGACGCGCGGCCTGGTCCGTACGGCCGCCAACATCGACCGCAGCTGGATCGGCACCGACGCCGTCCGCCTGCTCACCGAGCGGCTCGGGCGGCAGGTGGTCGTCCTGAACGACGCCGACGCCGCCGGGATCGGCGAGCGTGAGTACGGCGCGGGGCGCGACACGTCCGGTCTCGTCATCATGACCACCCTCGGCACCGGCATCGGGACGGCGATTCTCAACGAGGGACACCTCGTCCCCAACAGCGAGCTCGGCCACCTGCGCATCGACGGCGAGGACGCCGAGAAGTCCACCTCGTCTGCCGCGCGTGAGAACGAGGACCTCTCGTGGGAGGAGTGGGCCGAGCGTCTCCAGCGCTACTACGCCCGGCTCGAGGACCTGCTCTGGCCCGACCTGTTCATCGTCGGGGGAGGAGTCGCGAAGCACGCCGACAAGTTCCTCCCCCTCCTGCACCTGCGCGCGCCCATCGTGGCCGCACGGCTCGGCAATTCCGCCGGCATCATCGGCGCTGCTCTGAGGGCGTCGCGAGCGCAGGACTGAGGTGTATCAGGCGGTCGTCTCGGGCTCGTAGGTGAAGAACGAGATCCGACCGTCGATCTCGAGGACGGCGATCTCCACGTCGGACAGGCGACGTACGCCCTGCTCGCGGGCGGAGGTGATGAGGTCCTCCAGCGCGAGCCGCTGGTCCCGCAGCACCTTCATGCGTGGCTCCCCGTCGCGCATCACCACGACCGGCGAGCCCTTGATGAAGCGCAGCCGGTCGGGGAAGCGCCACGCCAGCCACGACAGCGACACGGTCAGGAGCGTGAAGGTGCCGACGGCCAGCACGGCGCCGGTGATCGAGCTGTCCTGCTGCGTGACGGCGCCCTGGACGAGATCGCCCATCACGATGAACAGGATCAGCTCGAACGTGCTGAGCTCCCCCAGGGTCGAGCGTCCGACGGCTCGGGTGATGAGCCACAGGAAGGCGAAGATGATGATGGCGCGGACGACGATCTCCATCGCCGGCCTCCGTTCTGCGGTAGTCGAGTCGTCCTGCTCCAGGTCAGGGCAGGAGCGTCGTCCGGATGGTGGTCTCGGCGAGCCGGGTGCTGCCGTCGGCGACGAAGACCGTCGCCTGCTCGCCCTCCTGGCTCGACGGCTGGACGTAGATGTCGAAGTCGAGCCGGACCGTGGTCACCCCGGGCTCAGCGGCGATCGTGAGATAGAGGTACGTGCCGTCGGTGCTGCTGTCGGTCGGCTCCGGGAAGATGCCCTGGGTCTCGAAGATCTCGAGGTACTCCTGGGAGATCCCCACCACGACCTCCTCACCGACGCCGTCGGGGTTCGACACGGTGATCGAGAGCGGGGTGTCGAGTCCGGCGCGCGCGAGTCGCGGATAGTTCACCGAGAGCGTGAATCCACCGTCCTCGGCGGTCGCGGTGAGGTTGCGGACACCGAGCAGACCCGCCGCACCCGCGACGACGACGAGGAACAGGGCGATGAGGACGACCCGCGTCGTCCACCGGGCCGTGCCGGTCGTCGTGTCCTCGGGCACGTCCTCGTACGTCGTCGTCACGGGGTCATCCTGCCCTGCTCAGCGGTCGCTGACCGACCCTGTCGGGCACCTCGCACTAACGTGGGTGACATGGACTTCCGTTACCTCGGCAACAGCGGCCTCAAGATCAGCGAGATCGCGTACGGCAACTGGCTCACCCACGGCTCCCAGGTGGAGGCCGACGTCGCGCAGGCATGCGTGCGCCAGGCCCTCGACGAGGGCATCACGACCTTCGACACCGCCGACGTCTACGCCAACACCGTCGCGGAGGAGGTGCTCGGCGACGCGCTCAAGGGCGAGCGGCGCGAGTCGCTGGAGATCTTCACGAAGGTCTACTGGCCGACCGGTCCGCGGGGGCACAACGACTCGGGCTTGTCCCGCAAGCACATCCGCGAGTCGATCGACGCGTCGCTGCGCCGTCTGCAGACCGACTACGTCGACCTCTACCAGGCGCACCGCTACGACGTGGAGACGCCGCTCGAGGAGACGATGCAGGCCTTCGCCGACGTCGTACGCTCCGGCAAGGCGCTCTACATCGGTGTCTCCGAGTGGACGGCCGACCAGATCCGCGCCGGGCACGCGCTCGCGCAGGACCTGGGCGTCCAGCTGATCTCGAGCCAGCCGCAGTACTCGATGCTGTGGCGGGTCATCGAGGGCGAGGTCGTGCCGACGAGCGAGGAGCTCGGGATCAGCCAGATCGTGTGGTCCCCCATCGCGCAGGGCGTGCTCACCGGCAAGTACAAGCCCGGTCAGCCGGCGCCCGAGGGCTCGCGCGCCACCGACACCAAGGGCGGGGCCGACATGGTCGCTCGCTTCCTCCAGGACGATGTGCTCGAGCGCGTCGCGCGGCTCGAGCCGATCGCCGACGACCTCGGACTGTCGATGGCGCAGCTCGCGGTCGCGTGGGTCCTGCAGAACCCGAACGTCGCCGCGGCGATCATCGGCGCCTCGCGACCGGAGCAGGTCACCGACAACGTCAAGGCGAGCGGTGTGCGCCTCGATGCCGAGGTGCTCAAGACGATCGACGAGGTCCTCGGTGACGTCGTCGTGCGCGATCCGGCGATGACCGCACGCAACGCGCCTGACACGCGCCCGAGCTGACGGAGAGGGACACGATGAGCACGTTGGGGGAGACAGGGCCGAACCGCCGTCTCATGCAGCTGTCGGAGAGCGAGTGCTGGGAGCTCGTCGGCACCCAGGAGGTCGGCCGGATCGGGTTCGTGGCCGAGGGGTCGCCGCAGATCTTCCCGGTGAACTTCATGGTCCACGAGCACCGGATCCTGTTCCGCACCACGCCGTACGGCGCGGTCGCCCAGGCCGTCACCGACACGCCGATCGCCTTCGAGGTCGACACGATCGACGGCGCCAACCAGACCGGGTGGTCGGTCCTGCTCACCGGCATCGGTCAGCACGAGACCGACCCCAAGGTCCTCAACGACCTGTGGGGGCCGAACCGTGCGTCGCCGTGGGCGGACGGTGCCCGGGTGCTCTGGATCTCGCTCACGCCCACCGCGGTCAGCGGGCGTCGGATCGCCTGGAGCTGACCCTCACGAGACACGGTGCGGCCCACCCGGCATGATCGCGCCATGAACCCGACGGTGAGCCCAGACGAGCTCGCGGACATGCTCGAGCAGGTGCGCCAGCTCGTCCGCCGAGACGTCGTGCCGCGCGAGCGAGAGATCGCCGACGCGGACGCGATCCCCGCCGACCTGCTCGCCAAGGCGAAGGCGATGGGCCTGTTCGGGTACGCCATCGACCAGGAGTGGGGCGGGCTCGGGCTCGACCTCGTCCAGGAGGTCGAGCTGGCGATGGAGCTGGGATACACGTCGCTCGCGTTCCGGTCGATGTTCGGCACCAACAACGGCATCGCCGGGCAGGTGCTGGTGAACTTCGGCACCGACGTCCAGAAGGCGACCTGGCTCGAACGGATCGCCAGCGGTGACGTCGTGGCGTCGTTCGCCCTCACCGAGTCGGGTGCGGGGTCCAACCCCGCGGGGCTGCGCACCAGGGCGGTGCGCGTCGACGACGGGTGGTCGATCACCGGGGAGAAGCGGTTCATCACCAACGCTCCGCTCGCCGACCTCTCCATGGTGTTCGCCCGCGTCGACGTCGAGGAGGGCGACCCGATCGCGGTCTTCCTCGTGCCGGGCGGCACGGCGGGGGTCACCGTCGGACCGCACGACCGCAAGATGGGCCAGGAAGGCGCCTGGACGGCCGACGTGCACCTCGACGACGTCCGCGTCCCGGACGACGCGCTGGTCGGCGGCGCGGTCGACGTCGGCTACCGCGCCGCGATGACGTCGCTGGCCAAAGGCCGCGTCCACATCGCCGCGCTCGCGGTGGGCCAGGCGCAGCGGGCCCTCGACGAGTCGGTCGCGTACGCAGCGACGGCCACCCAGGGAGGCACGCCCATCGGTGACTTCCAGCTCGTCCAGGCGATGCTGGCCGACCAGCAGGTCGGTGTCCTCGCCGGCCGCAGCCTCGTCCGCGACACCGCCCGCCGCTTCGTCAGCGGAGAGGACCGCCGGATCGGCCCGTCCGCGGCGAAGCTGTACTGCACGGAGATGGCCGGCCGCGTCGCCGACCTCGCGGTCCAGGTCCACGGCGGCTCCGGCTACATGAGGGACTCGACCGTCGAGCGCATCTATCGCGACGTCCGACTCCTCCGCCTCTATGAAGGCACGAGCGAGATCCAGCGCCTGATCATCGGCTCGAACCTCCTGCGGGAACAGCGCCGCAACGCCTGATCAGGTCAGCCGGACGACGACGTCGGCCCGTGCTCGCGTGGCCTCGACCAGCCGCGCGTTGGCCTGGTCGCTGCGCGCCACCCACGCCTCGGCCTCGGCCGGTGACTTCCCGAAGGCGACGTGCCGCGCCACGAGCCGGCGTACGCGGAGCTCCTTGTCCTCGGCGAGGAACCACACCTCGTCGAGCAGCGCTCTCACCGCCTGCCAGCCGGGCTCCTCGAGCAGGAGGTAGTTGCCCTCGGTGAGCACGAGCTCGGCGGCACGCGGAACCGCGATCGCCCCGGCCACGGGCTGCTCCAGCTCGCGCTCGAACGCCGGGCCGTAGACGACCTCCTCCTCGCGGCGGGCGATCCGGCGGAGCGTGGCGGCGTACCCGCCGACGTCGAAGGTCGTGGGCGCCCCCTTCACGTCGCGCAGCCCCAGCCGGTCCAGAGTGACGTCGGCCAGGTGGAACCCGTCCATCGGGAGGTGCGCGACGTCCAGATTGGTCGCCCTCGCAAGGAGCTCCCCGACGAGCCACGACTTGCCCACCCCCGGTGCGCCGGTGATCCCGAGGAGGCGTCCACCGTCTCGTACGAGTCGGTGAGCGCGGTCGGCAGCCCGGTCGAGGTCGTCCACGACGATCGTCACGCACACCAGTGTGTCGTGCACGAGCCGTGCGGGCAGGCGGTCGGACCCTCTACGCTCGTGCTCTGCCCACCCGACGGAGGACGCGATGAACATCATCACGCGAGGGTTCCGCGGCCGGCGCGGTGACGACGACGTCACCCTTCCCCCGGGGCAGTACCTCGAGCGTGGCTTCCCGGTGCTGTCGGCCGGACCCACCCCGCAGGTCGCCCCGGGGGCCTGGTCCTTCACGATCACCACCGAGGGCGGCGAGAAGCACCACTGGAGCTGGATGGAGCTGCAGGCGCTCCCGCGCGAGGACATCACCGTCGACATCCACTGCGTCACCAAGTGGAGCAAGCTCGGCACCCGGTGGACAGGAGTCAGCCTCGACGTCCTGCTGTCGGGCATCGACACCGGCGCTTCGTACGCGATGGCGCACTCCTACGGCGGCTACACCACCAACCTCCCGCTCGCGGACCTGCGCGACGGACAGGCGTGGGTCGCGTACGGCTACGACGGGCAGCCGCTCCGTCCCGAGCACGGCGGACCGGCACGGCTCCTCGTGCCCCACCTCTACTTCTGGAAGTCCGCAAAGTGGGTCACCGGGCTCGAGCTGATGACCACGGACCGGCAAGGGTTCTGGGAACGCGCGGGCTACCACGACTACGGCGACCCCTGGCGCGAGCAGCGCTACGCGGGCGACTGAGGCCCCGGCACGTGACCGGGATGCCGTGGAGGCGAGCCGTGGTGCTCGCCCGTCGCACCGAGACGGCGACTGCCGCGACGCTTCTCCTGCACGTCGAGGGGCAGCCGGCGGCGACCGCCGGGCAGCGGGTGGAGATCCGCCTCACCGCCGAGGACGGATACACCGCCGACCGCGAATACTCGCTCGCGCGGGCAGGAGAGCCGGACCGGGCCGAGATCACGGTCCAGGCGATCGACGGCGGTGAGGTGTCGCCGTTCCTGGTCGACGAGCTCGAGATCGGCTCCGAGCTGCAGGTGCGCGGACCGATCGGTGGATGGTTCGTGTGGCGGCCGGACCAGACCGAGCCCGTGCTCCTGGTCGCCGGCGGCTCGGGCATCGTCCCGCTCATGGCGATGGTTCGTGCGCGCAGGGAGGCCGGCAGCAAGGCCCCCTTCCGGCTCGTCTACTCCGTCCGCTCGCGCGAGGAGATGTTCTACCGCTCGGAGCTGCGCATGCCCGATCCGGGTGTCGACGTCACCGAGGTCTACACCCGAGAGGCGCCCGAGGGGTCTCGCCGTCCGGCCGGACGGCTCACCGTCGCCGACGTGAACACGGGCGGGTGGCCGCCCGACTTCGCGCCGACCGCCTACATCTGCGGGCCGACGGGCTTCGTCGAGAGTGCCGCGGACATGCTTCTCGCCCTCGGTCACGACGCGCGCCGGATCCGCACCGAGCGCTTCGGCCCGACGAGCTGACCGCACGACGGATGCGGACCATCGTCCCGGACGCCATGATGGCCGGGATCACCACCACCAGAGGGGGCGCCTGATGACGGGCAGCAGCAGCGACGTGGAGATTCACATCGGCGAGGGTCTCGCGGGGACGCAGACCGTGGAGGTGGCGGTCTCGGAGAAGGGGACCGCTGAGCTCCTCGCGGCCCTCGACGAGCACGACATCGGCCACGACGTGCTCGACAAGCGCGTCGAGTCCCTCCCTGGGGGCACCGTCCTCGCCGTCGGCTCGTTCCACCTCGGGCAGGGCGGTGCCGGGCTCGGAGACGCGCTCGCCGACTGCGCCCGACGCCTCGAGCCGGTGGTCCCCGTGGTCACGATCGGAGGGACCCCGTACGAGGTGGCCGAGTCCGGAGCCGTCGCCTCGGCGCTCGTCGCACTCCGTGCCGCCCAGGACGAGCGGGACGCCGCCGCCGCCGAGGCCCGGTCGGAGTGGGAGCGTGACTACGAGCAGGAGCAGGGGGCGGAGGACTCCGAAGAGCCCAAGGGCTGACGGCCTCAGGCGGCGCGGAACCACTTGGCGAGCTTGTCGAGCTCGCCCTCGGAGCTGGGGCGGTCGGACTCGCCGGACTCGTCAGCGTCCGCGGGCTCGTCCGCTGCGCGATCTTCGACCACCGGCCGCTCGACCGTGGGCTCCTCGGCCGTGGGCTCCTCAGCCTCAGGGCCTGCCTCGGCCTCAGGACCGGCCTCATCCTCAGGCCCAGCCTCGGCCACCGGCTCCTCCGGGGTGGCATCGGCCTCCGCGGTCGGCATCCACCCCGCCGGCACCGGCAGATACGGCCGAGGCACTCCGGGGTCGTTGAGCAGCGACGTCAGCCGGTCCAGCTCGCGGGCGAGCTGGATCTCCGGGGCGACCTCCTCCTCGACGACGAGGTACTTCGCGATGCTCTCCTCGCGTGCGATCGCGGCGGCGCTGCGGGTCGGCTCGGCGGCCGAGCTCTCGACCGAGGCCGGGCGAGGCGTGGGGAAGACGAGGCCGGTGCTGTCCAGTCGGGCCGCGTGGACCGTACGGACGACGAGGACCGCCGTGAGCACCAGCGTCGCGGTGACCCACCCGGCCACCAGCTGATCGACCGGGGCGTCGGGCGCGAGGGGGAGCAGGAGGTTGAAGGGGACGAGTGCAGCGCTGAGGGCCACCAGGAACAGGGTCCCGAGCGGGCGCCACCATCGGCTCTCCCAGCCGAACAGCACGCGCTCACGCTCTTCGACCGAGCCGCGATAGTCGGGGAGGTCCGTCGGCAGCCCGTTGAGCCATCGGCGCTGGGCCCGGACGGTCCGGCGCCAGTCGCGCCGTACGAGCACGTCGGCGACCAGGCCACCGGTCATCACGGACAGCAGCACGACCAGGACCGGCACCACGAGAGCGTCCGGCAACCCCGTGACGCAGAGCAGCAGCGTCAGTGCGGCAGCGGCCGTCGTCGTGACCAGCCCGATCCACATCCGCCGCGGTGTTCGAGTACGTCCCGAGTCCATGCTCTCCTCCCTTGACGCCCCTCCGGGGATACGTAATCAGTCCAACAGGACAACGTGGTCTCGACCACTCCAAGTTCCTCGTACGCGGTGAGACGTGTCACCCGGCTGCTCGGCGCGCCGGCGGCCGCACTGTCTAGGATGGGCAGGTGATCGACATCGAGGACGAGGTGACGGCGCGCGACGGTGCCGTGGACGCCACCGGGACAGCGAGCCCTCTGGCCTGGCTGATGGCGATCGGCGGCGTGATCGGACTGGTCGCCTCGGCGATGCTCACCTACGACAAGATCAAGCTCCTCGAGACCCCTGGCGCCAGCCTCGCCTGCTCGATCAACCCCTGGGTCGACTGCGGCGGCGTCGTCTCGAGCTGGCAGGCCTCACTCTTCGGCTTCCCCAACACGTTCCTGGGCCTCGCCGGCTTCTCCGTGGTGACCACGCTCGGCGTGCTGCTGCTCTCGGGCACACGGCTGCCTGAGTGGTTCTGGGTGGGGCTCCAGGTCGGCGCGGTCCTCGCGGTCGCCCTGATCACCTTCCTGCAGTACACGAGCATCTACAACCTCGTGAAGCTGTGCCCCTACTGCATGGTGGTGTGGACGGTGACGATCCCGCTGTTCGTGGCCGTGACCGCGCGCAACCTGCGATCCTGGGCCCCGACGTCGGCGGTGACCCGCTTCGTCTCCAACTGGACGCTGCTGATCGTCCTCCTCTGGTACGTCGCCGTCGTCTCGGCGATCTGGTTCCAGTTCGGGCCTGAGCGCCTCTTCGCCTCCTGAGGGGACGGGCCTGCGGGAGGACAGATGTCATCCCCGACTGCCCACTTTTCGCTCTGGGAGCCGCCCCACGTCGCTCCGTAGCGTCGTCCGTACGGCCCAGGTCGGGCCCTGGACGGAGGAGCGACATGACAGAGCAGCTGAGCCGGGACGGTACGTCGGAGACCGCGGACCGGCGGGGCACCTTCCTCGACGACCTGGCAGCGGCGGTGGTGAGCGCTGCAGCCGCTGCGTTCGTCTGGTTGCTGTGGAGCCAGGTCATCGGCGTGGAGCTCGAGGTGAAGGGGTTCGGCGGCGGCGTCCAGGAGGTGGGCGTGGTGTCGGTCGTGCTCAGCACGGTCGCCTTCGTCCTGGTCGGTGCGGCGTTGTTGAGATGGATGCAGCGGCGCTCGGAGGCGGGGCTGCGGTGGTGGACCTGGATCGCGACGGCTTTC
Source organism: Mumia sp. zg.B21 (assembly GCF_019550855.1). Classification (NCBI taxonomy): domain Bacteria; kingdom Bacillati; phylum Actinomycetota; class Actinomycetes; order Propionibacteriales; family Nocardioidaceae; genus Mumia; species Mumia sp. zg.B21. The sequence goes on from NZ_JAHWCJ010000002.1 coordinate 596,323, forward strand.
GCGGTCGTCTCGCTGATGTCGCCGACCTCGGCGCTGTCGGCGCGTGCGGTGGTCGCGCTGGTGAGCATTCACGTGGTCGTCGCGGCGGTGGCCATCCTGTGGTTGCGGCATGTTCACCGGCCCGTCGACGGTCCACGCGAGCGCGTCGCCGCACGCGGACGAGCAGTAGGTTGAACCTCATGGCCGAGACGTGGGGCTGCCAGGCGCGACGGTACGCCGCTGTCCTCGTCTGGGTCCCGTTGCTCGCGGGTGTCCCGTTGTTCGCCCTGCACGGCGGGTCGGCGCAGGTCCTCGGTCAGATCGCGATCCTGTCAACGGTGGCGGCAGCCTCGGTCGCCACCGTGCTGACCGGACGCGTCGCGGCACTGGTCGTCCTCGGTGTGGCGACGGTCGTCGCGTCCACGCAGGGCGAAGGCTGGATGACTCCGTGGACCCTGCTCGCGATCACCGCGCCCGTCGTCTTGAGGGGGTGGCCGTTGGCGGTGACCGTCGTCGCCGCGGCTGCCGGTTCGGCGACGGCGATGTGGAGGGTCGACGACGTCGGCGAAACGTTCTGGATCGGCGTCGCGGGGGTGCTGCTCGCTGGCGGAGCGACGACGGCCTACCTTCGGCTGCTCGAGGCGAACGCGGCGTTGCGGTGCACGCGCGCCGAGCTCGCCCGGGTGGCCGTGGCGGAGGAGCGTGAGCGGTTCTCACGCGACCTCCACGACCTCCTGGGACACACCCTGAGCGTGATGGTGGTCAAGGCGCAGGCGGTACGGAGGCTCGCGGAGCGCGACCCGGCGGCTGCGGCCGTGCACGCCGCCGACATCGAGCGGATCGGCCGCGACGCGCTCGTCGACGTACGGCGCGCGGTGGACGCGATGCGGGCGCCGCGGCTGTCGGAGGAGCTCGAGGGCGCACGTCACGCCTTGTACGCGGCGGGGATCCGGAGCGAGGTGGTTCCCTTCGGTGGTGAGCTCCCCGAACCGGTCGACGAGACGCTCGCCTGGGTGGTGCGCGAGGGCGCGACGAACGTCATCCGGCACTCTGGCGCGACGCAGGCGACGTTTGCGCTGACCGGCGTCGACGGAGAGGTGGAGCTGACCGTCGCCGACGACGGGGTCGGGGGGCCTCTCGAGGTGAGCAGACGTGACGGTGGGCTCGAAGGGCTTCGTCGGCGGGTCGCGGCGGTGGGGGGTCTGCTGACGTACGAGCCGGCGGACGAGGGTTTCCGTCTGGTCGCGCGGGTGCCGGTGACGTGATCCGGCTCCTTCTCGCCGAGGACCAGGCGATGATGCGGGGCGCGCTCGCGGTGCTCCTCGACCTCGAGGACGACCTCGAGGTGGTCGCCCAGGTCGACGACGGCGACGACATCGTGCCGACTGCTCTCCGCGAGCGGCCGGACGTGGCACTCCTCGACATCGAGCTGCCGCATGTGAGCGGTCTGGAGGCGGCAGAGCAGCTCGCGACCGTGCTTCCGGAGTGCCGTGTCGTCATCGTCACCACCTTCGCGCGCACCGGGTACCTCCAGCGGGCGATGGCCGCCGGCGCTCGGGGCTATCTGGTCAAGGACGCGCCCGTGGAGGGCCTCGCCGATGCCATCCGGCGGGTCGCCGCCGGCGGCACCGTCGTCGACCCCGAGCTCGCCGGTGCGGCGCTGCGGGCACCCGCGAACCCGTTGACGCCGCGCGAGAAGGAGGTCCTCGCGGCAGCCGAGGACGGCTCGTCGATCGTCGACATCGCCGGCCGCGTCCACCTCTCGCCGGCCACCGTCCGCAACTACCTCTCGGTCGCGATCAGCAAGACCGGCACCCGCAACAAGACCGAGGCGGCGCTGCTGGCCCGCGACAACGGCTGGCTGTGACCCGTCCTCACCAGCCCCGGGCGATCCGGTCACGGAGCCACCCGTACGAGGCCTTCGGGGTGCGCCGGCCTGTCGAGAAGTCGACGTAGGTGAGCCCGAACCGCTGGGTGTAGCCCTCGGCCCACTCGAAGTTGTCGAGCAGCGACCACACGAGGTAGCCGCGGACGTCGACGCCGGCCGCGCGCGCCTCGCCGACCGCACCGATGTGGGCGTCGAGGAAGGCGATGCGGTCGGAGTCGTCGACCGTCCCGTCGGGCGAGAGCTCGTCGGGGTACGAGCAGCCGTTCTCGGTGACCACGATCGGCGGGAGCCCGGCCCCGTAGGTGTCGCGCAACCCGACCAGGAGCTCGGTGAGCCCGTCGGGGACGACCGGCCAGCCGAAGCCGGTCTGCGCCGGACCCTCGATCGGCACAAGCTCGAACGGGAGCGGACTGCCCGGACCGGGCGCCTTCACCTGCGTGGGGTTGTAGTAGTTGACGCCCAGCAGGTCCAGTGGCTGCCCGATCACCGACAGGTCGCCGTCTCGCACCACCGCGCCGGCACCGGCCACGGCGGCACCGAGCTCGTCGGGGTAGGCGCCACGGAGCACGCTGTCGAGGAACATCCTGTTGTGGAAGGCGTCGTACGCGCGCGCCGCGGCGGTGTCCGTCGCCGAGGTCGACGCCGCGCGTACGGGTGTCAGGTTGTTGACGAGCATCACCGGCGCGTCACCCGGCCCTGCTCGTAGCGCCTGCGTCGCGAGCCCGTGCGCGAGCAGCTGGTGGTGCCCCGCCGCGAAGGCGTCGAGGAGCAGAGTCTCTCCCGGTGCGTGGGTGCCGAAGGCGTATCCCAACGCCATGTGCACGAACGGCTCGTTGAGGGTGCCCCAGGCCGCGACCCGGTCGCCGAGCACCTCGGCGACCACCGCGGCGTACTCGGCGAACCTCTCGGCGGTCGCGCGCGCCATCCAGCCACCGGCGTCCTGCAGGGCTTGGGGAAGGTCCCAGTGGAAGAGGGTCGGGACCGGCGCGATCCCCCGCTCCAGGAGGCCGTCGAGGAGTCGGTCGTAATAGCCGATCCCTGCCTGGTTCACGGGTCCCTGGCCGCGGGGCTGCACCCGTGGCCATGCGAGGGAGAACCGGTACGCGTTCGCGCCGAGACCGGCCAGGAGGTCGAGGTCCTCGGGCCACCGGTGGTAGGAGTCGCACGCGACCGCACCGGACGAGCCGTCGGTGACCCGGCCGGGCTCGGCGCAGAAGGTGTCCCAGATGCTCGGGCCACGTCCGTCCTCGTCGGCGGCGCCCTCGATCTGGTACGCCGCGGTTGCCGCGCCCCACCAGAACGACGAGTGACTCGCGACCCTGGTCACGCCAGCTGCCATGGGCACATACTGTGCGCGTGTCCAAGATCACGCAAGCGCCTTCGGCCGCGCTGCGTCGCGCACGGTTGGCGACGTCGGTCGGGTTCTTCCTCCAGGCCGCGATCCTGGTCACCATCTTGTCGCGGCTGCCGACGTTCGAGGACGAGCGGGGCGTGACCGAGGCCGACGTCACGATCATGCTGCTCCTCACGTCGGTCATCGCGGGGGCGGGCTCCTTGCTCGCCGAGCGGATCGCGGTGCGGCACTCGAGCGCGCTGGCTCTCCGGCTGGCCCTGCTGATCATCAGCGCGATGGTCGTCGTGGTCGGCCTGGTGGAGTCGCTGCCGGGCATGTACGTCGCCTTCGCCGTCTACGGGATCGGCGTCGGGGCGGCCGACGCGGCGACGAACATGCAGGGCGTGACCGTCCAACGGCTCTACGGCCGTAGCATCATGACCCGGTTCCACGCCATGTGGAGCATCGGCGCGATCGTCGGCGCCTTGTACGCCGCCGGCAGCGCCGAGCTCGGGATCGGACTCATGCCCTCGCTGGTCGCGCTGGGCCTGGTCGGGATCGTGGTCACCGTCGTCGTCTCGCCGTCCCTCGTGGGCCCGGGCGTCGAGCAGGAGGTCACCCACGACTCCGAGGGCTCCGCCGCGTCCCTTCACGTCCCGTGGCGGCCTCTGCTGGCCCTGGGACTCGTGGTGATCGTCTTCTATCTCGCCGACACGTCGGTGATGAGCTGGAGCTCGCTCTATCTGCACAAGGCGCTCGACTCGAGCGAGACCGTCGCCCCGCTCGGATATGCGGCCTACCAACTTGGTGCCGTGATCTCGCGGCTCGCCGGCGACCGGTTCGTCAGCCGGTACGGCGCCGTGCCGGTCGTCCGCGCCGGCACCGTGGTGGGGCTGGTCGCGCTCTTCCTGGTCGTGGCCGCGCCGGTGCCGTGGATGGCGATCGCCGCCTTCGGCCTGATGGGGTTGGGGCTGCCGATCGTCATCCCGCTCGCGTTCGCTGCCGCGGGCAGCATCCCCGGCACCGATGCCGACGTTGCCATCGCGCGTCTCAACCTCTTCAACTACGTCGGCAACATCGTCGGCGCGGCGCTGATCGGCGCGTTGGCGACCGGTGGTCAGCTGCGGTGGATCTACGTCGTACCGCTGGTCCTCGTCCCGCTGATCCTGCTCGTGGCGCGGACCTTCGCGCCGGAGCGCGAGATCGAGGGCGTCGCCCGAGCCCGCCCCTGACACTCGGGGGTGTCGCCGAGGCGGAGCCCAGCGGTTCCCGGCTACGCCGCCAGGCCCACGACCCGGTGACGCATGCGGGCACTCCTCGTTGAGCGCGATCACTCGCTTGGCCAGCCGGACTGGTTCGGCGAGCGGTGAGCGTCGCGAGTTCTTCACTGCGGGTGCGCCAGCGCGTCTCCGCAGGAGTTCGAGCGTCACGATATTAAGCCCGGAAACGACCGTTTCCGGACAGAAAGGGGATTCCCCGAGAATGGGGTGCCGTAAACCCCTCCCGGATCGAAACCAGTTATGGGTCCTCGGAGTTTCGGTCCTGATTTTCGGTGCGGCTGAGTTTCCGGCAACGCGACGCGAAGTGCTCCTGTCGGCTATGGCGCGACGGCGGGGGCGGGGGCGTCGATCGCGAGCTTCACGCCGATTGCACCGAGGAGCGTGCCAGTGACCCACTTCTGCCACCGCATCCAGGCCGGCTTGCGTTGTAGGAACGTGGCGACTGATCCGGCGGCGAGGATGATCGCGCCGTTCACGGCAACGCCGACGAGGATCTGGATCGCGCCGAGCTGAAATCCTTGGGCCACGATGCTGCCGGCTGCGGGGTCGATGAACTGCGGGATAAGCGCGAGGTAGAGGATCGCGACCTTCGGGTTGAGGAGGTTCGTCAGGAGCCCCATGCGAAAAAGCTTGCCGAACGAGTCCCGCGGAAGATCGTTGGTTTCGAACAGCGATTTCCCGCCCGGGCGGAGCGTCTTGTAGGCGAGCCAGAGAAGGTAGACGGCACCCGCGACCTTCAGGGCGATGAACAACCACGGGACGACGAGAAACACTGCCGCCAACCCGAGGTTTGCCATCGCCATGTACACGACGAACCCCACGGCCGTCCCGGACAGTGACATCATTCCGGCGCGCCATCCCTGACTGATGCTGCGGGAGACGAGATACATCATGTTCGGCCCCGGGGTGAGGGCGAGCCCGAGCTCGATGAGCGCGATACCGACGGCGGCGGACAGCGAGACCATGCAAGCTTCTTTCGTGAGGAGGGTTGCGGTGAGCATCCCCCTCGATGCCGAACTCCACCAAGTCTCCCACTCGCTGCCGGCGACAGCGCGCCCCCTTCTTGGGCGGGTGTGCCGGGGTTTGCCCCTCTTGTAGGAATCCACAACGGACCGAAACTGATCGTTTCTGAACGATGAGCGCCGGCCTCCTCGATGTCGACGACACGCTCGGGCAGGCGGTCCCAGAACGCTGGACCGAAACCAAACGACCCGAAACTTCCCGTAGACCGCTTTCGGGATGCCGCTGGTAGCAGCGGCCCAGTGAACTCTGGCGGTCTCTGGCAGCGGTCGGCAGAACGTGATGCCGTCCTCGTACCCGGGCCGCGCCCCTGCTGCCACGCCCGCGAGCTCCCGAAGGTGAATGACGCTGTCGCTCGTGGTCGCGGGTCACCAGTCGTCGCGCCACTCGATCGTGTCGAAATCAGCGTTGAGCCAGACAGCTGGACAGGAGATGTCCTCAGATTTGGCGACTTCGACATCTCGCTGTCGGCGCCCAGCTGCGGACATCTGGGACACAGGAAGGATCCCCGCAGCGACGTCGTCGCGTAGGTAGCTGTTCACGAAGATGGTGCCCTCGAGTTTGAATCCGAGATACTCGGGAGCGGTGGCGAGCACGGTGACGGTTGCCGTCTGGTTGGTGCGGGGTTTGAGCCATCTCGTCACGGTGAACGTCATCGGCGCGAGGTGGTCCTTGTTAGTAGCGCCCACCTCGGTCAGGACGCCCTCGAAGATGTATCGAGAGCACGCGATTTCTTCGACGCCGGAGAGCTGGACGTCGCGCGCGGTAGGCCCGTCATCGCTCGACGAGCAGCCCGTGCCAAGGAGTACGGCGGCCGAACACATCCAGACCAGGCTTGCTCGGCGCGCGATGGCCCCCGGGACCGCGACTCCGCTCACTGCCGGGAGCCCGACACCACGCGCAGGCGCCGCAGGGCCTCCGCGATCACCGGCTCCTGCTTGCAGAACGCCCAGCGTACGAGCGGTCGCCCGGCATCCTCGTCGTCGTAGAACACCTGCGTCGGGACGGCGACGACCCCCGCGATCTCCGGCAGCGCTCGGCAGAACTCGATGCCGTCCTCATAGCCGAGGGGTCGGATGTCGGTCGTCGCGAAGTAGGTGCCCTCGGGCACGTACGTGGTGAAGCCGACCTCGTCGAGGCCCGCGCAGAGCTGGTCGCGACGCGCCTGCAGCGTCGCGGCGAATCCCTCGAAGTACGCCGCGTCGTGCCCGAGCGCGTGAGCGATCGCCGGCTGGAGCGGAGCGCCGGAGGTGTAGGTGAGGAACTGCTTGGCGCCCACGGCCGCGCGGACGAGCTCGGGCGGACCGCTCAACCAGCCCACCTTCCAGCCGGTGAACGAGAACGACTTCCCGCCGCTGGAGATGGTGAGCGTCCTCTCCCGCATCCCGGGGAGGGTCGCGAGGGGCACGTGCGCATGGCCGTCGAAGACGAGGTGCTCGTACACCTCGTCGGTCACCACGACGAGGTCGTGCTCGACGGCCAGGTCGCGGATCGCCTCGCGCTCCTCGGGGTTCAGCACCATCCCGGTGGGGTTGTGCGGGCTGTTGATCAGCATCATCGTGGTCCTCGGTCCGACCGCCGCCCTCAGCGCGTCGAGGTCCAGGCGGAAGTCCGGCGCACGCAGCGTCACCGGCCTGCGCACGCCGCCGGCGAACTCGAGCACCGCCACGTAGGAGTCGTAGTACGGCTCAAGGACGACGACCTCGTCGCCGGGATCGACCAGACCGAGGATCGCCGCGGCGATCGCCTCCGTGGCGCCGGTGGTCGCGGCGACCTCGGTGTTCGGGTCGAGCTCGATCCCGTACCAGCGGTGCTGGTGGTCGGCGACCGCCTGCCGGAGCGCCGGGACGCCGATCCCGGGCGCGTACTGGTTCGCCCCTGACCGCATCGCCTCGACCGCCACGTCGATCACGTCCTGCGGGCCGTCGGTGTCGGGGAACCCCTGCCCGAGGTTCACCGCTCCGGTGCGTACGGCGAGCGCCGACATCTCGGCGAAGATCGTGGTCCCGAGGCCGGCGACGCGCATGCTGCTGGTCTTCATCGCCCTGACTCTAGGTGTCGACGGTGCCGTCGGTCTCCCGGTGCGAGACTGGACGGGTGTCAACCGTGACCGTGTCGCCACCGCGACGCCCGAGCCGGCGCCGTACGCCGCTGGGGCGGGCGCTGACCGCGTTGGGGGTCGTGCTGGTGCTCGTCGGCGTCGGCATGCTGGGCTACGTCGGATGGCAGTACTTCGGGACCAACATCGTCTCCAAGCAGCAGCAGGCCGAGATCCGCGACGACCTCGTCAAGTCGTGGGCGTCTCCGGACGCCGAGGAGGCGGACATCCCGGGGCGCGCGATCGGCCTCCTGCGGGTCCCGCGCTTCGGCGACGACGAGGTGCCCATCGTGAGGGGCGTGGACGACCGCTCGCTGGCTCGGGGCGTCGGATGGTTCCCCGACTCGGCGCGCCCGGGAGAGATCGGCAACGTCGCGATCGCCGGGCACCGGGTCACCCACGGTGAGCCGTTCCGCGACTTCCTCGAGCTGAGGAAGGGCGACAAGGTCGAGATCGAGACGCGGACGCACATCTTCACCTACCGGCTGCGCGACGACGGGACCGACCGCGAGCTCGACTTCTCGGAGAGCTGGGTCCTCGACCCGGTGCCTGAACGTCCGGGTTCGAAGCCGACCGAGCGGCTCCTCACGATGGTGACCTGCTCCGAGCTGTTCCACACCGACAAGCGGTCGGTCGTCTTCGGAGAGCTGGTCTCGTCGGTGGAGAAGCAGCCCGCCGATACGCTGACGCCATGAGCGATCGCGACGCCCTCATCGACCAGATCAAGGACAAGTCCGTCATCCACGGCACGGTGACACTGTCCTCCGGCAAGGAGGCCGACTACTACGTCGACCTCCGGCGGGTCACTCTCGACCACGAGGCGGCGCCGCTGGTGGGGCGCGTCATGCTCGACCTCCTCGACGACCTCGACTACGACGCCGTCGGGGGGCTGACGATGGGGGCCGACCCGGTGGCGGCGGCGATGCTGCACCAGGCCGCCGCGCAGGGCCGAGCCCTCGACGCGTTCGTCGTGCGAAAGGCCGAGAAGGCGCACGGCCTCCAGCGGCGGATCGAGGGGCCGGACGTCGCCGGGCGTCGCGTGGTGGCGGTCGAGGACACCTCGACCACCGGTGGCTCGGTTCTCACAGCGGTCCAGGCCCTGCGGGAGGCCGGTGCTGAGGTGGTCGCCGTCGCGGTCATCGTCGACCGGGAGACCGACGCCGCCGATCGGGTCCGCGGCGAAGGGCTCGACTACCGCTTCGCGGTGTCCAAGAGCGACCTGGGCCTGTAGGCCTCCCGGGCCGCGACGGCGACGTCCGGCTGGTCGGCGAACACGCCGTCGACGCCCAGGTCGAAGAGCGCGGCCAGCTCCGCGCCCACGTCGCCGCCCTCCTGCTCGAGATCGCTGCTGCGCAGGTCGCACGCGAGGAACGCGTTCTCCTGCCGCACCGTCCACGCGTACACCTGCAGCCCGGCCGCGTGCGCCTGCGCCGTCAGCGTGCTCGGGACGCCCCGCGACCCGTCGGCGGAGCGGGGCAAGAGCAGGTCCTTCGGGACTCCGAGGACCTGCGCGTACTCGGCGACGGCGCCGAGGCCTTCAGGGGTGACCATGTCGGCGTACGTCAGCGGGTCACCGGCCTGGCTGCGGTCGTACGGCGCCCCGTTGGGCAGGACCAGCTGGAGCAGGCAGAGCTGTGACCCGGCGGCGAGAGCCTTCAGGTTGGACACCTCGAGCGACTGGACCAGCAGCCCTGACGGCGGGTCGTCGAGGCCGCGCTCCCTCAGCGTCCGGAGCAACGGCTCCTCGAGCGGCAGACCGCGATCGCGGAAGTACGTCGAGCTCTTGAGCTCGGGGTAGACATCGACGCGTCGCCCGTACTGGGTGGCGGCGACTTCCGCGAGGTCGAGGATCTCGTCGAGGGTCGGCACCTCGTACCAGCCGTCGTAGGCGGTGCAGCCCGGGCGCAGGTGCGAGATCCGCTCCTTGGCCCGCAGCGTCTTGAGCTCGTCGAGGGTGAAGTCCTCCGTGAACCACCCGGTCACCCGGCGGGCGTCGACCACCTTCGTCGTCCTGCGCGCCGCGAACTCCGGATGCTCCGACACGTCGGTCGTGCCGCCGATCTCGTTCTCGTGCCGAGCGACGAGGACACCGTCGGACGTGCTGACGAGGTCGGGCTCGATGGCGTCGGCGCCGAGCCCCACGGCCAGCCGGTAGGCGGCGAGGGTGTGCTCCGGCCGATATCCGCAGGCACCGCGGTGTGCGATGACGATCGGCGTGGGTACGTCGGGCATCCCGGCCGATCGTAGGCGGTCGGGTCAAGCCTCGCAGGAGAGCCGCGCCGTACGACGTCGGCGGCGTGACACCGTACGCTCGGCGCGTGGACCCGGAGGACGAGCAGGCACCGGTGGTCGGCGTGGGGCCCTGGGAAGGCCCGTGGCCCGACGACCCGCGGCTCGACCCTGACCTGCTGCGCGAGGGCGACCGGCGCAACGTGGTCGACGGCTACCGCTACTGGACGGTGGAGGCGATCGTCGCCGACCTGGACACCCGCCGGCACCCGTTCCATGTCGTCGTCGAGAACTGGCAGCACGACCACAACATCGGCTCGATCGTGCGGACGGCCAACGCCTTCGGGGCCGCAGAGGTGCATGTGGTCGGGCGGAGGCGGTGGAACCGGCGCGGCGCGATGGTCACCGATCGCTACCAGCACGTACGCCACCACCCCGACGTCGACGACCTGGTCGCGTGGTCGCAGGGTGCGGGCGTGCCGCTGATCGCGATCGACAACGTGGAGGGATCGCGGCCCATCGAGCGGGCGCTGCTGCCACGGGAGTGCGCGCTGGTGTTCGGCCAGGAGGGGCCGGGGCTGTCGCCGGACCTTCTCGCCGCTGCCGAGGCTGTCCTCGCCATCTCGCAGTTCGGCTCGACGCGCTCCATCAACGTCGGCGCGGCTGCCGCGGTCGCGATGCACGCCTGGATCCTCCAGCACGCCGAGATCGGCGATTGACCGCTCGGGCGTCGGCGGGCGTCCTCGACGGGTCCTAGGCTCGGGCCCATGCCCCGCAGACTGGTCGTGGTCGGAGGGGACGCTGCGGGCATGTCCGCGGCGTCCACCGCAAAGCGCGCGCTCGGCGACGCGATCGACGTGCTCGTCCTCGAGCGGCAGCGGTGGACGTCGTACTCGGCGTGCGGCATCCCCTACTGGGTGGCCGGCGACGTCGCGACGGCCGACGACCTGGTGGCCCGAACCCCCGAGGAGCACCGCGCCAACGGCATCGATGTGCGCACCGGCTCGACGGTCACCGAGCTCGACCTCGATGCCGGCAAGGTCGTCGCCCTCACGCCGGACGGCACGCAGTCCTTCGGCTACGACGAGCTCCTGATCGCCACCGGCGCGGAGCCGATCCGTCCCGACGTGCCCGGCGTCGAGTCGCGAGGGATCCACGGGGTCCAGACCCTGACCGACGGGCGCCGGGTGCTCGACGCGCTCGAGACCGACCCCAAGCACGTCGTCATCGTCGGGGCGGGCTACATCGGGGTGGAGATGGCCGAGGCATGCATGCGCCGCGGCCTGGAGACGGTGGTCGTCGGCAAGCACCCGACACCGATGCCGACGATCGACGACGACCTGGGCGAGCTCATCGCCGCGGAGATGCGCGCCGACGGGATCGACGTACGCACCTCCGTCACCGTGACCGGCTTCGAGGACGACGCCGAGGGGCGGGTGCGCGCTGTCGTCACCGACCAGGGTGCGATCCCGACCGACCTCGTGATCCTCGGCACCGGCGTGCGCGCGCGCACCGAGCTCGCGGCCGGGGCTGGGCTCCCGACAGGGATCAAGGGTGCTCTCCCGGTCGACCCGCGCGGCCGCGTCGACGCCGAACGCCACGTCTGGGCGGCCGGTGACTGCGTCGAGACCCGCAACCGGGTCAGCGGCCGCGCGGCGTACGTCCCCCTCGGCACCCATGCCAACAAGCAGGGGTGGGTCGTCGGACGCAACCTGGCCGGCGTCGACGTCGCCTTCCCCGGTGTGCTCGGGACGGCGATGACCAAGGTCGTGACGCTGGAGATCGCGCGGACGGGCCTGGGTGAGCAGGAGGCCGCAGACGCCGGGTTCGACGCGCTGGTCGTCCGGATCGACGCGACGACGAGTGCGGGATACATGCCCAACGCGCGCTCGATGACGATCAAGGTCGTCGCCGAGCGCTCCACCCACCGGCTCCTCGGCGCCCAGATCGTCGGGAGGGAGGGGGCGGCACTCCGGATCGACTCCTTCGCGCTCGCGCTGTGGAACGAGATGACCGTCGACGAGCTGATGATGACCGACCTCGGCTACGCGCCCCCGTTCGCGTCGGTCTGGGACCCGGTCCAGCAGGCCGCGCGCGCGGCAGCCACCCGGCTCGGGCCACGGGCCTGACACGGCGGGCGGGTGGTGGGCGATAATGACCACACCGCCTGATGTGTGGCAAACCAGCACTGGTCGATGAGGAGTCAGCATGCCTGTCGCAACCCCCGACGTCTACGCCGAGATGCTCGACAAGGCGAAGCGTGAGTCGTTCGCCTACCCGGCGATCAACGTCAGCTCGTCCCAGACCCTCAACGCGGCTCTCGCCGGGTTCGCGGAGGCCGAGAGCGACGGCATCATCCAGATCTCGACCGGCGGCGCCGACTACCTCTCGGGACCGACCGTCAAGGACATGGTTGCCGGCTCGCTGGCCTTCGCCGCGTATGCGCAGGAGGTCGCCAAGAACTATCCCGTCAACGTCGCCCTCCACACCGACCACTGCCCGAAGGACAAGCTCGACGGGTTCGTCCGCCCGCTGCTGGCGGCGTCGACCGAGCGGGTCCAGCAGGGCGGCCTTCCCTATTTCCAGTCGCACATGTGGGACGGCTCGGCGGTGCTGCTCGACGAGAACCTCCAGATCGCGGAGGAGCTGCTCGCGGCGTGCGCCGCAGCCCACGTGATCCTGGAGATCGAGGTGGGTGTCGTGGGCGGCGAGGAGGACGGCGTCGTCGGCGCGATCGACGACAAGCTCTACACCACGCCGTCCGACGCGCTCGCCACCGTCGAGGCGCTCGGCACCGGCGAGAAGGGCCGCTACCTCACCGCCCTGACGTTCGGCAACGTGCACGGCGTCTACAAGCCCGGCAACGTCAAGCTCCGCCCGGAGGTCCTCGACGCCGCTCAGAAGGCCGTCCAGGAGAAGTACGGCATCGAGCGCGCATTCGACTTCGTCTTCCACGGAGGCTCCGGCTCGACCGCCGAGGAGATCGCGGAGGCGGTCTCGTACGGCGTCGTCAAGATGAACATCGACACCGACACCCAGTACGCGTTCACGCGTCCCGTCGCCGACCACATGTTCCGCAACTACGACGGCGTCCTCAAGGTCGACGGCGAGGTCGGCAGCAAGAAGCAGTACGACCCGCGTGCCTGGGGCAAGGCCGGCGAGGCCGGCATGGCTGCCCGGGTCGTCGAGGCGTGCCAGCACCTGTCGTCGACGGGCACCAGGATCGCCTGACCGACCGGAGCCGGCGGCGGGCGCAGCGCTACGGTGAGCCCATGACGAACCTCTTGGGAGAGCCGCCGGAGACCCTGCTGCCCGCCGACCCGGTGGCCGACGCCGACGGGACCCCCCAGGAGCTGGCCCGCGACAACCCGTCGTCGAGCCTCGCCTGGGCGCTCTGTGCGGAGGAGGCCCTCGCCGACGGCGAGGACGTGACGGCGTACGCGTTCGCGCGCACCGGCTACCACCGGGGCCTGGACGCGCTGCGACGCAACGGTTGGAAGGGCCACGGCCCCATCCCGTGGGGACACCCGGGCAACCAGGGCTTCCTCCGGGCGCTCGCCGACCTCGCGGAGGCCTCCGAGCGGATCGGCGACCTCGACGAGGCCCACCGGTGCCGGGAGTTCCTCCGGGAGTCGAGCCAGGAGGCGTACGACGTGCTCGTGCTCGGCGGGCGCGCCGGCGCGGAGTAGGAGACCCCGGACGAGGCAACAGTGGCCGCGGACTAGAGCCATCCCCCGGTAGACTCCGTCGCGGCCACTGCTACCCGACCATTGTCACCCTCAAGGGGTCACACCGCAATATGTCTGATTCGGACAGTTCTAGTCGGTCTCAGCGCCCCGCTTGATCCCGGCTGGGAGCAACATCCGGTAGGCGCCCGGGACGACCGTCCAGGTGCGCTCCCGCAGCCCGTCACCCGTCTCCCCGTCGGCATTCCACGACATCGCCTTGCCCGAGATGGTGACCGACCTTCCCCGCGTGGTCACGACGTCGTCGCGGTCGGTGTGCGAGCCCCTCAGGAGCCTCACGCCGTAGGCGATCCGGCGGTGCATGGGGTTGGCCCGCGACACGGTCACGTCCAAGATCCCGTCCGTGGGGTCGGCCTCGGGGAGCAGCGGCGCCCCGCCTCCGACGTATCGGCCCACCCCGACCGCGACCTGCACCACGTCGTCATGGCGCACCAACGACCTGCCGTCGACGACGACGCTCAGCCGCGCCGGAGAGCCGAGGAGCCCGGCCTTGAGTGCGCCGACCACGTATCCCGCGGGGCCCAGCCGTCGCTTCCAGGGCTCGGCGTCCTTGCCCGCCTGAGCGCCGACGCCCACGTGGACGGCGTTGACGACCACGTGGTCGTCGTCGTCGATGGCGATGTCGTGCGGAGTCGGCGTCGCCCCGAGGAGGCCCTGAGCCACCTTCTCGGGGTCCTCGTCGAGACCGACCGTGCGGGCGAAGTCGTTGCCGGTTCCCATCGGGACCAGCGCCAGCGTGGCGGTCGAGAGCCGGTCGAGCGTCCACAACCCCTGGACCGTCGCGTGGAGCGACCCGTCACCACCGGCGACCACCACGACATCGACGTCGGGGTGCGAGACGAGCGCCTCCGCCAGGTCCTCGGCGTCGCTGGTGCGGGCCACCTCGACGGTCCAGGAACGGCGGAGCGTCTCCAGGATGCGCTCGAGCACCTCGTCGTCGGAACTCCCGGCGTCGGCGTTCGCGATCAGCAGTGCGGCGGTCATGGAACGAGGTCTATCACCGTGGGGAAACTCCGTCCGAGGGCGAGGCCGATAGACTCCCACCGTAAGAGCCCCTCCCGTGGGGCTTGTCGTATGTTGTCAGGTGGTGCGCCTCCCATGCCCGCAGTCGTGATCGTCGGAGCCCAGTGGGGTGACGAAGGGAAGGGCAAGGCGACCGACCTGCTCGGCAGCCGCGTCGACTACGTCGTGAAGTTCAACGGTGGCAACAACGCCGGGCACACGGTCGTGATCGGCGACGAGAAGTACGCGCTCCACCTCCTCCCCAGTGGCATCCTCACCCCCGGCTGCATCCCCGTGATCGGCAACGGCGTCGTGGTGGACATCGGTGTCCTGTTCGAGGAGATCGACGGGCTCGAGGCCCGCGGCGTGGACACGTCGCAGCTCAAGGTCAGCGCGAGCGCGCACGTCATCCCCGAATACAACAAGGTGCTCGACAAGGTCACCGAGCGATTCCTCGGCTCCCGCAAGATCGGCACCACCGGGCGGGGCATCGGCCCCACCTACGCCGACAAGATGAACCGCCAGGGCATCCGCGTCCAGGACATCTTCGACGAGAAGATCCTCACCCAGAAGGTCGAGGGCGCGCTCGAGCTCAAGAACCAGATCCTCACCAAGGTCTACAACCGTCGCGCCGTCACCGTCGAGGAGGTTGTCGAAGACCTTCGCTCGTACGCCGACCGGCTCGCGCCGTACGTCGCCGACACCACGCTGCTCCTCGACTCGGCCATCGTCGACGGCAAGATCGTCCTGCTCGAGGCGGGCCAGGCGACGATGCTCGACGTCGACCACGGGACGTACCCGTTCGTCACGTCCTCCTCGGCCACGTCCGGAGGTGCGGCGACCGGGTCCGGGATCGCGCCGACCAGGATCGAGCGCGTGATCGGGATCGTCAAGGCCTACACGACGCGTGTCGGCGAGGGGCCGTTCCCGACCGAGCTCTTCGACGAGTCCGGCGAGTTCCTCCGGGAGCAGGGTGCCGAGTTCGGCACGACGACGGGACGCCCGCGTCGTTGCGGCTGGTACGACGCGGTGATCGCGCGTTATGCGGCGCGCATCAACGGGGTGACCGACTTCGTCCTCACCAAGCTCGACGTCCTGACCGGCCTGGAGACGATCCCTGTGTGCGTCGCCTACGACGTCGATGGAGTGCGGCACGAGGAGATGCCGGTCAACCAGACTGACTTCCACCACGCCGTCCCGGTGTACGAGGAGCTGCCCGGCTGGAGCGAGGACATCTCCGGCGCGCGCTCGTTCGAGGACCTTCCGCCCACCGCGCAGGCGTACGTCCGCCGTGTGGAGGAGCTCTCGGGAGCCCGGATGTCGGTGATCGGCGTCGGTCCCGGTCGCGACCAGGCCATCGTCTGCCACGACCTGATCTGAGTCAGGCGCCGCCTGGTTCCGGGCCGGCGGCCACTAGGGTGGGGGCCCGTGAAGACCCTCGTGATCGGGACCGGCGGCCGTGAGCACGCCCTCGCCCTCGCACTCTCCCGTGATCCATCGGTCGCCGAGGTGCACGCCGCGCCGGGCAACCCCGGCATCGCGCGGATCGCGACGCTGCACGACGTCGACCCGATGGACGGCGAGGCGGTCGCCGAGCTCGCGGTCTCGGTCGGCGCGGACCTCGTCGTCGTCGGCCCGGAGGCTCCGTTGGTGGCCGGCGTCGCCGACGCCGTCCGCGCGCGGGGCATCGCGGTGTTCGGTCCGTCGGGGGAGGCTGCGCAGCTCGAGGGATCGAAGGCGTTCGCGAAGCAGGTGATGGCCGCTGCCGAGGTCCCGACCGCGGTCGCGCACGTGTGCACCGACGCCGACCAGGTCGCCGCGGCGCTGGACGCGTTCGGTCCGCCGTACGTGGTGAAGGACGACGGCCTGGCCGCGGGCAAGGGCGTCGTGGTCACCGACGACCGGCAGGAGGCGGTCGAGCACGCGGCCGGGTGCGGGCGGGTGGTCGTCGAGGAGTACCTCGACGGGCCGGAGGTCTCGCTCTTCGCGCTGTGCGGCTACAGCGAGGCCGAAGGCGCCACGGTTGTGCCGCTCCAGCCGGCGCAGGACTTCAAGCGCGCCTACGACGACGACGCCGGCCCCAACACCGGGGGCATGGGGGCCTACACGCCGCTCCCGTGGGCGCCTGCCGGGCTGGTGGACGAGGTCACCCGTCGCGTCCTCCAGCCCACGGTGGACGAGATGGCGCGGCGCGGCACCCCCTTCTCCGGGCTCCTGTACGCAGGACTGGCGCTGACCTCTCGCGGACTGAAGGTCGTCGAGTTCAACGCGCGCTTCGGTGATCCTGAGACCCAGGCCCTGATGGCACTGCTCGTGTCGCCGATCGGTCCGCTGCTCCACGCCGCCGCGACGGGCACCCTCGACGAGGTCCCGGCGCCACGGTGGCGTGACGGTGCGGCGGTCACGGTCGTCGTGGCCGCCGAGGGCTATCCCGTGTCGCCGCGCAAGGGCGACAGGATCCGCGGGGTCGAGGAGGCCGACGCGCTCGAGGGAGTCGACGTCATCCACGCGGGTACGGCGCTGGACGCCGCCGGGCAGCTGGTGACCGCGGGCGGGCGCGTGCTCGCCGTCACCGCCTCCGGCCCCGATCTGGACGCGGCGCGGCGACGGGCGTACGAGGCCGTCGACCTGATCACGATCGACGGCGCTTTCTCCCGCCGCGACATCGCCGCGAGGGCCGCCGGAGCCTGACTTCGGGTGCCGTGCCAGGGGCCGCGGTCGGTGCTTGACTGGGGAGATGTCAGTCACCGGAGAGTATGAACCCAGCCCTTCCGCGCGTGTCCGCAAGCACGTCGAGGAGATGGAGACGACGGGACGGCCCACGGAAACGCCGCTGGGTCTCCCCATCGTCGTGATGACGTTCCAGAGCCGCCGGTCCCACAAGGTCCACAAGACGGCGGTGATGAAGGTCGAGCACGACGGGTCGTACGCGCTCGTGGCGTCGAAGGGCGGTGCTCCTCAGCACCCGCAGTGGTACCACGCGCTGACGCTGCATCCCGACCTCGACCTGCAGGACGGCACGGAGAAGTACGCGATGCGGGTGCGCGAGCTCCACGGCGACGAGCGCGCGCAGTGGTGGGAGCGGGCGGTGGAGGCGTACCCGCCGTACGCGGACTACCAGCGCAAGACCGATCGCGAGATCCCGGTCCTGCTGGCCGAGCCCGTCGCTCGTTAGCGGTCCGCCCCGCTCATTCGCCGAGCAGCTCCTGGAGGGCCGTACGGTAGCGACGGTAGGCCGACCGTCCGCTCGAGGTGAGCGAGTAGGACGTCCCTGAGCCTCGCCCGCGCCCACTCTTGTGCACCTTGATGTAGCCGGCCCCCTCGAGCGCGGACATCTGCTTCGACAGGTCCGACTCCGCGATCGTGAGGTGCTCGACGAGGAACCGGAACGTCACCTGGTCGGACGCGGTGAGGACGGCCATCGCCGCCAGTCGCTTGGGGGCGTGGATGACGGGGTCGAGGTCGGCGAGGCTCACGCGAGACGCTTCTTGGTCGCCGCTGCGGCTGCCACGTAGGCGCGCTCGTACCACCACAGGCCGGCGGCTGTGGTGACGAACCCGACCACCGCGCACACCCACCAGGGCGCGACAGCGACCGTGAGTGCGTTGAGGGCCAGCACGACCGCCGCACCCACGGCATAGAACCCCATGACGCGCCGGATCTCGGGCGGCTTCTTGCGGAACAGCGAGGGCGTCGCGCCGTGGTAGCTCTGGTACCAGGCGACGTAGACACCGAGGAGTGCCGAGAGCCCGATGATGCCGACGACGGCCACGATCTCGGCGGGCCGGCTGTCGCTCCGGCCCAGGCGGACCAACGCCGCGAGGGAACCGCCCCAGAGGGCGGCTGCGGGGAGGAACCACCGAGGGGTCGGTCGGAAGTCGGTGTAGGGCGCGGCCTCGGCGCGCTCGAGGGTCCGGAGCTGGGCGCGGATCTCGTCGTCACTTTCCATATCGGAAACCTATCAGGTTACTTTCCACTTGTGCAACTAGAAAGCAAGGGAGGCAGTCTCTCTCGGAGCGGTTCGGACTCGCACGGCCTACCTGGGACACTGGGAGGCGTGACGACTCCCAACGTGCTTGCCCTGCGCTACGCCTCGCCCGAGATGGTTCGCCTCTGGTCGCCCGAGCACAAGATCGTGCTCGAGCGCCGACTCTGGATCGCGGTCCTCGAGGCGCAGCGCGACCTCGGCATCGAGACGCCCGACGGCGTGATCGAGGCGTACGAGGCCGTCGTCGACCAGGTCGACCTCGCGTCGATCGCTGCCCGCGAGCGGGTGACCCGGCATGACGTCAAGGCGCGGATCGAGGAGTTCAACGCCCTCGCCGGCCACGAGCACATCCACAAGGGCATGACCTCGCGCGACCTCACCGAGAACGTCGAGCAGCTCCAGGTCCGCTCATCGCTCGCGCTCGTCCGCGACCGCGCCGTGGCCGTCCTCGCGCGGCTCGCCGAGCGAGCCGCGGAGTACGAGGCGCTCGTGATGGCGGGACGCAGCCACAACGTCCCCGCGCAGACCACGACCCTCGGCAAGCGCTTCGCGACCGTCGCCGACGAGATGCTCGTCGGCACCCGCCGGATCGAGGAGCTGATCGCGCGCTATCCGATGCGTGGGATCAAGGGCCCCGTCGGCACCGCCCAGGACCAGCTCGACCTCCTCGGCGGCGACCGTGACGCGCTGGCCGCCCTCGAGCAGCGGGTCGCCGACCACCTGGGCTTCGAGAACGTCCTGACCAGCGTCGGGCAGGTCTATCCGCGCTCGCTCGACTTCGACGCGGTCAGCGCCCTCGTCCAGCTCGTCGCAGGCCCGTCGAACCTCGCCACCACCGTGCGACTGATGGCCGGCAACGAGCTCGTCACCGAGGGGTTCAAGCCGGGTCAGGTCGGCTCCTCGGCGATGCCGCACAAGATGAACTCCCGCTCGTGCGAGCGGGTCAACGGTCTCGCCGTGGTCCTCCGCGGCCACCTGTCGATGATCGGTGAGCTCGCCGGTGACCAGTGGAACGAGGGCGACGTCTCGGACTCGGTCGTACGCCGCGTCGCGCTGCCGGATGCGTTCTATGCCGCGGACGGGTTGTTCGAGACGTTCCTGACCGTGCTCGACGAGTTCGGAGCGTTCCCGGCGGTGGTGCAGCGCGAGCTCGACCGCTATCTCCCGTTCCTCGCGACCACCAAGGTGCTGATGGCCGCGGTCCGGCACGGCGTCGGGCGCGAGGTGGCGCACGAGGCGATCAAGGAGCACGCGGTGGCCGTCGCGCTGGAGATGCGGGAGAAGGGTGCGAGCGAGAACGACCTGTTCGGCCGGCTCGCTGCGGACCCCCGGCTCGGACTCACCGAGTCCGACCTCCGCGCCCTCGTCGCCGAGCCGCTGTCCTTCACCGGCGCGGCCGTTCCGCAGGTGGAGTCGGTCGTCGCGCAGGTGGCGCAGCTCGTGGAGCGCTATCCCGACGCTGCCTCGTACGCCCCCGGTGACATCCTCTGACCTGCGGCGAACGTGAACTGAGGCGAAAGGCTGAGGCATCGCGACCACCCGGTGGTCGCGATGCCTCATCCTTTCGCCGATTCTCTCGTCGCGGTCAGCTGCTGGCGCGCATCGCCTTCGCGCCGACGACCAGGCCAAACGCGCACGTGATCGTCGCAGCGACTGCGCCGGCGACCGCGTCGCCGTCCCAGGTGCCCGCGATCAGGGCACGCTCCGCGTCGACGACGTACGTCAACGGGTTGACCTTGGAGGCGACCTCGAGCCATCCCGGTGCGCCGGTGAGCGGGAGCAGGATCCCGGCGAGCAGCATCAGCGGGAACAGCAGTGTCTGCTGGACGCCCCAGAACGCCCACTGGTTCTCCTTGACCGCGAGCGCCAACGCGTACGACAGCGCGCCGAGCCCGACGCAGAACACCGACAGCACCGCGAGCCCGACGACGAGTCCGGCGACGTCGGGACGGAAACCGAACGGCACCGCGACGCCGACGATGACCAGCGCCTGCACGATCGTCGGGACGATCTCCTTCAGGGCGCGTCCGATCATGAGCGACGAGCGGGACAGCGGGCTGACGAGAGTGCGCTCGTGCGAACCGGTCTGCATCTCGACCTGAAGGTTGGAGCCGGTCGTGGAGGTGCCGAACAACGCCAGCATCACGATCACGCCCGGCACGAACCACTGGAGGGTGTCGGCCGTCGACTGCCCCGACGAGGCCACGAGCAGCGGTGTGAACAGCCCGAGGAAGAACAGCGGCTGGATGATCCCGAAGACGATCGAGAACGGGTCGTGGGCGACGGGACGCAGCTCGCGGCCGAAGACGAGCCCGATGTTGTGGAGCTGGCTGGTCGGCCGGCTGGTCGCCGCCGGGGCGGACGTCGTACGGGGGTGGGTGTCGAGGGCGGTCATGCCGCCACCTCCTCGGTGGTCTGGGTGATCGGGTCGGTACGGAGGTCGGTGCGGCCCTCGCGCAGGCTGCGGCCGGTGAGGGCGAGGAACACGTCGTCGAGCGTCGGTCGCGCCACCTCGACGGTTGCCGGCGCGATGCCTGCGCCCGTGAGGTCGGTGATCAACGCGCTGACGTGGCCGGCGCCCCCGGCGACCTGGAGGTCGACCGCGGTGCCGTCGTGGGCGAGCTGCGCTCCCGGGAACGCCGCCGCCGCCCGCTCGGACGCGCGAACCGCGTCCTCCACGCGGGGGAACGTCATGGCGATCCGGTCCCCGGCGTGCTCGGCCTTGAGAGAGTCGGGCGTGTCGTCCGCGACGACCTGCCCGTGGTCGATCACGACGATCCGCTCGGCCAGGGCGTCAGCCTCGTCGAGGTAGTGCGTCGTGAGGACGACCGTCGCCCCGTGCTTGCGTCGCAGGTCGACGACGTGCTGCTGGAGGTTCGCACGGTTCTGCGGGTCGAGCCCGGTCGACGGCTCGTCGAGGAACAGGAGTCCGGGCGAGTGGATGAGGCCCATCGCGATGTCGAGCCTGCGCCGCTGTCCGCCTGACAGTGTCATGACCTTCCTTGTCGCCTGCTCGCTCAGGGCCAGTGACTCGAGCAGCTCGCCGGCGCGGCTGCGCGCCTCGCCCCGCGACATCCCGTACGCCCTGCCGCTGACGACGAGCTCGTCGATCACGCGCTGCGAGTGGCCGGCGCTGTTGCCCTGGCCGATGTAGCCGATCGCACGGCGGACGGCGTGCTGGTCCGTCGTCACGTCGAGCCCGGCCACGCGGGCCGAGCCGGACGTCGGTGCGAGCAACGTGGTCAGCATCCGAAGCGTCGTCGACTTGCCCGCGCCGTTCGGTCCGAGCAGCGCGACCATCTCGCCGTCGGCGATGTGGAGGTCGAGGTCCTTGACCGCGGTGACGGTCTTCTTGCCGGAACGGAACTCCTTGGTGAGTCCCCGGGTGTCGATCATCGTGTCCATGGACCTACCGTCTCGTGGCTTCCGGACAGGTTTTGTCCTGATTCAGCCTCTAGGCTGAGAAACATGGCGGGATCGAGTGAACGCATGCTGCGGCTGCTGTCTCTGCTGCAGACCCATCGCTACTGGACGGGCCCCGAGCTCGCAGGTCGGCTCGACGTCAGCGAGCGCACGCTGCGACGCGACGTCGAGCGGTTGCGCGGGCTCGGCTACCCGGTGGACGCCACGCGTGGCGCCGCCGGGGGCTACCAGCTGCAGGCCGGCGCGTCGCTCCCACCGCTGCTGGTCGCCGACGACGAGGCGGTCGCGATCGCGGTGGGGCTGCAGGCGTCGGCCGGCACGGGGACGAGCGCGTTCGACGACGCTGCCGTCCGCGCGCTGAGCAAGATCGTGCAGGTCATGCCACCGCGGCTGCGCCGGCGGGTGAAGGCTCTGCAGGACTACACCGACCGGGGCCCGATGTACGGCCCGTCGACCGATGCGGTGCTCCTCTCCGTCCTCGCGCAGACGTGCCGCGACGACGAGCGTCTCGAGATCGTCTACCACCGCGCCGACGGTGAGCGGAGCCGCCGTACGGTCGAGCCGCACCGCCTGGTCTCTCGTGGTCGCCGTTGGTATCTGGTCGCGTACGACCTCCAGCGTGGCGACTGGCGCACCTTCCGGGTCGACCGGATGTCCGAGCCGCGTGCGACGGGTGTCCGGTTCCGTCAGCGCGAGCTGCCGGCTCCCGATGCGGCGACGTTCGTGAGCGAGAAGATCGCTGCACTCCGGCCGACCACGGACGTCTCGTTCGTGGTGCGCGCGCCGGCCGAGAAGGTGGCCGACGTCGTCCGCTGGTGGGGCACGGTCGAGCCCGACGGCGACGAGCGGTGCCGCGTCACGATGAGCGTGGACACCCTGGACTGGGTGGTGTTCGTGCTCGCGGCGGTGGGTGCCCCGTACGAGCAGGCCGAGCCCGCCGCTCTCGCCGAGCACCTGCGCCGTACGGGGGAGATGCTCGCCGGCTCCCGCTGACCGTCGTCAGGTCGGGTCAGGACTCCCGCTTCTCGCGGGCGGCCTCGAGCACGCGCTCGCTGTACGGGCGGGTGTCTCCGACCGCCGCGAGCGCCCGCCACAGGACCCACGCCGCGACGAGCGCCGCCAGGGCGAGGGACCATCCGGTCGGTGCGCCGAGCGTCGGAGCGATGGCCGCGAGGACGGTGGCGTCGGGTCCACGGACGACCGCCCCGACCGCCCCGGGAGGCAAGGCGCCCATCGGGCTGGTCACCAACGGCCCGTCGAAGCGCGGTGGCGCCGACGCGGCCGAACGGACGATGCCGCTGCCGATCGCCACCGTCAGCACGATCCCCGTCACCACGGAGGCGTCAGGGAGGAGTGCGGTGACGCCCGCTGCCCACAGGGCGCACACGACGACGCCCGGCACGGCGAGCCCGACCAGGAGCGCCATGTCGTCGATCCCGAGGGCCCGCCGCAGGCCGGGCGAGCGCCAGACGATCCGCAGGGACGCGGTGGTCCACCGGGTCGCCGCATAGCCGACGACAACCGCCAGCAGGGTCGTCACCGAACCAAGACCGGTCGCCGCCCCGAGCTCCACGACGACCGCGCCTGCCGCCAACGCGAGAACCCGCCGGGGCGAGCGGCCGAGCCGCATCGCCTCGCGCGCGACGACGGCGCCGAAGCCTCGACCGATCCCGCGCCACGAGCGGCGCGCGCCGAGCAGACGGTAGCGGCGCGCGGTGAGCACCTCTCCCACCAACGACGGATCGAGCCCGTACGCCGCACCGGACAGCCCGGCGACCAGCGCACCACCGGGCTGGACGTCCGCGCGAGTCAGCCGGCTCACCCGCGTCGATGCGAGCACGACGGCCACCAGGCCCAGGACCACCAGGCCGCCGGCGACCAGGCTGGCGGACGACCGCTCGACCGACACCTGCCAGGACCACCCGAGCGCCACTGCCGCCGCGAGCACGACGGCCACGGCGAGCAGCAGGTCACCCACCACCGCGACCGTGCGACGGGCGCCGGGGTGCGGCTGAGCGGCGGTCGCGGCGGCGGTGGCGAGCAGGCCCACCCCCGCTGCCCCGACCAGGACCGTCACGACCGTCGCCGCCGAGGCGGTCGTCCCCGTCATCGCGAGGCCTGGCAGCGCCACGGTCGTCACGACCGCCACGCCCACGGCGGCGGCGAACGCGCGGCGGAGGAGGCCGCCACGGGCCACCGGGGTCGCGAGCACCCACTGGCCGAACGCGGCGTCGCTCACCACCGGACCGATCGAGGCGAGCGCCCGGAGGACGACGCCGACCGTGCCGACGGCGGCCACCACCGGCAGCTCCTCGCGGACGACCCCGCACCCCGCGGTGGGGCAGCCGAGCAGCTCGTGGTGGACCTGGGCGATCGCCGCACCGACGACGACCCCGAGCATGAGGAGCGAGAAGATCGCGACGTACGCGTCCTCCGCGACCTGCAACCACGTGCGGTTGGCGTGGGCTCGGCGCACACGCGTCAGCCGCCGACGCATCGCGCGCGGCGACGGGACGGGCTGCGCCGGGGCGACCGAGGTGGTCACGCGCCGAGCTCGAGCACGTCGTCTCCCACGGCTGCGGCGAGGTCCGGGTCGTGGGTCGCCATCACGATCGCGGCACCCCCGCGCTTGTCGTCGAGCAGGCGGTTGGCCAACCACTCCTGGCCGTCGGTGTCGAGGCGCTGCTCCGGCTCGTCGAGCACCAGCAGCCGGTACGGCCGGACGAAGGCCGTCGCCAGGGCGAGGCGCTGCCGCTGGCCGGACGACAGCGTGCCGGGGAACTGGTCGCGCACGGCGGCGATGCCGACCGCCTCCAGCACCGCCTCCGCCCGATCCGGCGGCTGGCCGTGGGCGCGAGCAAGGAGGTCGAGATGTTCGAGGACGGTGAGGTCGGGGAAGAAGTCCAGGTCACCGAGGACGGTGGCCACGTCCGCACGGAACCGCGGGTCGGACTCGTCCACGCGGCGGCCGTCGTACGACACCGTGCCCGACGTCGGCGGGTCGCCGACGAGGCAGCGCAGGAGCGTGGTCTTGCCCGACCCGTTCGGGCCACGCAGCACCAGGCAACGACCGGCCCGGACGTGGAACGTCACGTGGTCGAAGACGACGCGGTGCCCGTAGGCGTGCTGGAGATCGTCGACCGAGACCAGCGGGGGAGGTGTCTTCTTCGACTTGCGGCTCACCGCGTCAGTCTGCCACCGGCTTCCGAGGCGCCCGGCGACGCCGTCGACGCTCGACAGCCGTCGGCCAGAATGGGAAGGTGAGCGGGCGCTCAGTCGCTCACGCCCCCTGCTCCAGGAGCCCGCATGGCCGAGATCCACGGCACGTACGACGACCGTTTCCAGCCGCTGGTCGATGAGCTCGCCCGACGCGTGGGCGCCGGCGAGGAGGTGGGAGCCTCTCTCGCCGTCGTGCAGGACGGCCGCCTGGTGGTCGACGTCTGGGGAGGCCATGCCGACGCCGGACGGACCACGCCGTGGGTCGAGGACACCGTCACCAACGTCTGGTCGTGCACCAAGACGGTGACCGCGCTCGCCGCCCTCGTGCTGCACGACCGCGGGCTGCTCGACGTGCACGAGAAGGTGGCGACGTACTGGCCGGAGTTCGCTGCGAACGGCAAGGCCGACGTCGAGGTGCGTCACCTGCTCGCCCACACCTCCGGCGTCGCGGCCATGGACCCGCCGTGCGTCGTCGAGGACCTCTTCGACTCTCGGCGCGCGGCGGAGAGGTTCGCCGCACAGGCGCCCTGGTGGGAGCCGGGGACGGCGTCCGGCTACCACGCGATGAACTACGGCCACCTCGTCGGTGAGGTCGTACGCCGGGTCACCGGCCAGACGCTCAAGGAGTTCGTCGCCGCGGAGATCGCCGGCCCGCTCGGTGCCGACTTCACCATCGGGTTGCCGCGCGACGCGTACGACCGCGTGAGCGACATCATCGCCCCGACAGGTGTGGAGTTGCCTCCCGGCGTGCAGCCCGGTCCGCTCGCGATGCAGACGCTCGGCGGCCCGCCGCTGCACGCGAACGTCGCGCTCACCGATGCCTGGCGCAGTGCCGACATCGGTGGGGCGAACGGCCACGGCAACGCTCGGTCCCTCGCGACGATCCAGTCGGCGGTGAGCCACGACGGCATCGCCGTCGGCGGGCACAAGCTCCTCGGTCCGGAGACGATCGAGCTGGTCTTCGACGAGCAGGTCGAGGGTCGCGACCTCGTGCTGGGCGCGCCGCTCCGATGGGGCATCGGCTATGCCCTCGTGGACCGGGCGACACAGCCGTACCTTCCTGACGGTCGGATCTGCCACTGGGGAGGGTGGGGCGGCTCGTACGTCGTGAACGATCTCGACCGCCGGGTCACGGCGACGTACGCGATGAACCGGATGAGCAACGGCCTGCTCGGGTCGCGCCGTGGCGAGGGCTACCTCCGCGCGGTGTACGCCTGCCTGGACGCGTGACGGTCACGCGCCGAGGAGCTTGCGGAGCAGGTCGACCAGGCGGTCTCGCTCGTCGCTGGTGAGGCGTGCCGTCGCGTCGTCCTGCGCCGTGGCCAGCACCCGGTCCAGCGCTCGCAGCCGCGCGCGGCCGGCCGGGGTCAGCACGATGAGGTTGCGACGCCGGTCCTCCGAGTCCGGCTCGCGCACGACCAGGCCGTCGTCGCCGAGGACGTCCAGCAGTCGCACCATGTCGCTGCGGTCGACCCCGATGCTGTCGCTGAGCGCCGACTGGCTCATCGGACCGCGCTCGTCGAGAGCGACGAGAACGGCGTAGTGGGTGCGGTGCGCGCCGGCTTCGCCGAGTGCTGCAGCGACGATGCGGCCGCTCGCCGACGCCGCCTGTGCGAGGAGCCAGCTCGGGAGTGCGGTCATCCGTCGAGGGGCATGGGCGAGATCCATGGCAGCAGGGTACTCGGAGTCATGGGTTGAACGAATCATGGGTATGACCTATCGTTGGATATCCCAACGAATGACGGAGGCCGCTCATGACCACCACTCCGACCGCCCGTGACTCCCACACCGACCGCGTTGATCTCGTCGACCTCGTCTCGCGCCTCGGCCGGTGTCTCGACACGCGTGACTTCGACGGCCTGCGAGACGTCTTCGCACCGGACGGGCGCGTCGTCACGCTCGGCGGCACCGCGGAGGGGCACGACGCCCTCGTGGCGCAGGCTGCGCGGAAGCACTCGCAGGGCAACGTCTGGCACAGCGTGACCGGGCACGTGATCGACCTCGACGGCGACACTGCGACGATCCGGGCGAACCTGCTGGTCGCCTTCGCCGAGGGCGTCGCAGACCCGGCGCCGTTCCTGCTCGGGGAGGTCTACGACATGGAGGCACAGCGCGGCGACCGGGGCTGGCGGCTCACACGCATGAGCGCGACACCGGTCTGGTCGCTCAACAACCGGTTGCCCGCGGCCTGAGGTCGAGCGAGCCCTAGGCTGGCACCGTGACCGCCCCGTACGCCGTCCCCGGAGCCACGCACGTCTACTCCGGCAAGGTCCGCGACCTCTACGAGCTCGACAACGGCAGCCTGCTCATGGTCGCCAGCGACCGGATCTCGGCGTACGACCACGCGCTCGACCCGCCGATTCCCGACAAGGGCGAGATCCTCACGCGGATGTCGCTGTGGTGGTTCGACCAGCTCCGCGACGTCGCGCCCAACCACGTCATCTCGACCGACGTGCCCGACGTCGTCGCCGGCCGCGCGATCGAGGTCGAGCGGCTCGACATGGTGCAGGTCGAGTGCATCGCCCGGGGCTATCTGACGGGCTCGGGGCTCAGCGACTACCGCGCCACGGGTGTCGTGTCGGGCATCGTGCTGCCCGACGGGCTCACCGACGGCTCCCCGCTGCCCGAGCCGATCTTCACGCCCAGCACGAAGGCGGCCTACGGCGGCCACGACGAGCCCATCTCGTACGAGCAGGTTGCCGGTCTCGTCGGGGAGGACCTCGCGGCGCAGCTGCGTGACCTCACGCTCGAGGTCTACCGCCGCGGTGAGGCGATCGCCCGTGAGCGCGGGATCATCGTCGCCGACACCAAGATCGAGATCGGCTTGCGGTCCGACGGCACGCTGGTCCTCGCCGACGAGCTCCTCACCCCGGACTCCTCCCGGTTCTGGCCGGCCGACCGGTGGGAGCCCGGCCACGTCCAGCCGTCGTACGACAAGCAGTTCGTCCGCGACTGGCTGACCTCGTCCGAGTCGGGGTGGGACCGCGCGGGAGACTCGGCCCCGCCGCGGCTCCCCGACGACGTCGTCGAGAAGACGCGCGCCCGCTACGTCGAGGCGTACGAGACCCTCACGGGCGAGACCTTCTAGTTGCGTTCCCGTCACGTCTGCCGCCCTCTCGGACCGGCTCGACGTGTTCCATGTCACTCTTGGGGCACCCGCACCGGCCGGTAGCCCCGCGGCTCCCCGGTGCAACCCCTGACGGACACCACGAACAGGAGCACTGCGGTGAGCAACCTGGCCTCCCTTCTCGAACGCTCGGCGACGTCGTACCCCGAGCGGGCCGCGATCGTCTTCGGTGACATGCGCCTGACCTACCCCCAGGTCGACGCGGCCGCGAACCAGGTCGCCAACCTCCTGGCGTCGCGTGGCATCGGCCGCGGCGACAAGGTCGCGCTGTCCTGCCCGAACCTCCCGTACTTCTCGGTCGTCTACTACGGCATCCTCAAGGCCGGTGCGACGGTCGTGCCTCTCAACGTCCTGCTCAAGGGGCGCGAGGTCGCGTACCACCTCGGCGACTCCGACGCGCGGGCGTACTTCGCCTTCCAGGGGACGCCCGAGCTGCCGATCGGTCAGGAGGCGTGGGACGGCTTCAACGCGACCGAGGGGTGCGAGCACTTCTTCCTGATCACGGCCGACCCGACCGCCCCGTCGCCGATCGAGGGCGCGGAGACCTTCGGTGCCGCGGTCGGCAACCAGCCGCCGACGTTCGACACGGTCGAGACCGCCGACTCCGACACCGCGGTGATCCTCTACACCAGCGGGACGACCGGTCAGCCCAAGGGTGCGGAGCTCTCGCACTCCAACATGATCAGCAACGCCCTCATCGGTGACCGGCTCTTCGGGGCCGACGCGGACGACCCGCACGTCTACCTCTGCGTGCTCCCGCTGTTCCACTCGTTCGGGCAGACGGTGATCCAGAACTCGGGCTTCGCCTATGGCGGCACCATCGTGATGCTCCCGCGCTTCGAGGCGGAGGCGGCGCTCCAGCTCATGGTCAGGGAGGGCGTGACATTCTTCGCCGGCGTCCCCACGATGTACTGGGGGCTCCTCGGCGCACTCGAGGGGAGCGACGTCACCGCCGAGCAGGTCGCCCGTACGTTGAAGACGGCGGCCGCCGGTGGGTCGTCGCTCCCGGTGGAGATCATCAAGGAGTTCACGGCACGCTTCGGCATCGACATCCTGGAGGGGTACGGCCTCTCCGAGACCTCTCCGGTCGCCAGCTTCGCCCCGCTGGGCCAGCCCCCGCGTGCCGGGTCGATCGGCACCCCGATCCCCGACGTCGAGATGAAGCTCATCGACCCGGAGTGGAAGGAGATCACCGAGGTCGGCGAGATCGGTGAGATCGCGATCAAGGGCCCGAACGTCATGAAGGGCTACTACAACCGCCCCGAGGCGACCGCCGAGGTGATCAAGGACGGGTGGTTCCGGTCGGGCGACCTCGCGAAGAAGGACGAGGACGGCTACTACTACATCGTCGACCGCGCCAAGGACATGATCATCCGCGGCGGCTTCAACGTGTACCCGCGCGAGCTGGAGGAGGTGCTGATGTCGCACCCGTCGGTCTCGCTGGTCGCGGTCGTCGGTGTGCCGCACGACAGCCACGGCGAGGAGGTCAAGGCCGTCGTCATCAAGAACCCCGGCGACGAAACGACCGAGGAGGAGCTGATCGCGTGGGCCAAGGAGCAGATGGCGGCCTACAAGTACCCCCGCATCGTCGAGTTCCGTGACCAGCTCCCGATGACGAGCACCGGCAAGATCCTCAAGCGCGAGCTCTGACCCGTACGCCCGTCCTCGTACGCCCCGTCCGCGTTTCGATGGGTTCCGGTCGCTCTCCCGGTGAGAAACCGACCGCAACCCATCACAACGGGGACGGGGCGGCGACGGTGGCCCCGCTAGACTCGGGGCCGGAAACCCGTACCGCCTCCCAAGGAGTGCCACCGTGGCTCGTGTCGTCGTCGACGTCATGCCCAAGCCCGAGATCCTCGACCCCCAGGGCAAGGCGGTGCACGGTGCGCTCGACCGCCTCGGATTCGCCGGGGTCGCCGACGTCCGTCAGGGCAAGCGGTTCGAGCTGGAGGTGGAGGGCGAGATCACCGAGGAACGCCTCGCGGAGATCCGCAACATCGCCGAGACTCTCCTGTCCAACCCCGTGATCGAGGACTTCGCGGTCCGGATCGAGGAGTCGATCGTGCCCGAGGGCCCGGCCGCATGAGAGTCGGCGTCGTCACCTTCCCCGGCTCGCTGGACGACATCGACGCCCAGCGTGCCGTACGCCTCGCCGGTGCCGAGCCTGTCGCGCTCTGGCACGGCGACCACGACCTCCGGTCCGTCGACGCGGTCGTGCTCCCCGGCGGGTTCTCGTACGGCGACTACCTCCGCTGCGGCGCCATCGCCCGCTTCGCGCCGGTGATGACCGAGGTCGTCGCGGCGGCGCACGAGGGCATGCCGGTTCTCGGCATCTGCAACGGCTTCCAGATCCTGTGCGAGTCGCACCTCCTCCCCGGAGCCCTGATCCGCAACGACCACCGCAAGTTCGTCTGCCGCGACCAGCGGCTCCGCATCGACAACGCCGCCACTGCCTGGACCAGCGCGTACGAGGCGGGCGACGAGGTCGTCATCCCGCTCAAGAACGGTGAGGGCGGCTTCGTCGCCGACGACCTGGTGCTCGACGTCCTGGAGGGCGAGGGGCGGGTCGTCGCGCGCTACGTCGGCGACAACCCCAACGGCTCGATGCGAGGCATCGCCGGGATCACCAACGAGCGCGGCAACGTGGTGGGCCTCATGCCGCACCCCGAGCACGCGGTCGAAGACCTGTGCGGCCCGGGCACCGACGGGCTGGGCTTCTTCACGTCGGTGCTGACCGCGCTCGTCAGGTAGCCGGGCGGCCGGCGTCGTACGAAGGAGCATCATGGTGCAGGCAGAAGGCAACGTCGAGGTCGGGGACAACGCCGACGACAGCCGGTACGACCTCCTGGTCGACGGCGAGCTCGGCGGGACCATCGTCTACCGGGACCCGCGTCGCGGTGTGCGCCAGCTCGTGCACACCGAGGTGAAGCCCGAGCTGAGCGGGCGTGGCCTCGCCGCGGTGGTCGCGAAGGCCGCTCTCGACGACATCCGCGCCAAGGGCTGGAAGGTCGTCGCGACCTGCCCCTACATCGCCTCCTACGTCGGCAAGCACCCCGAGTACGAGGACCTGGTCGAACCCCGCTGACCCGTCCCGGACGTGGATCCCGGCGTTCGATTCGCGGAGCGTCCCCGATCGGGTGAGGATCGGAGAGCCCCCGAACGACGTCGAAGAGCCGCACTCGGGGGTCTTGTCCATGATCACGAAGCTCGTCCTGTGGACGGTCACCGCATCGGTGGTCGCCACGCTGAGCCTCGTGGGAGGTGCAGGGAAGGGGCCGACCGGTGATCCTGCGGAGAGCCTGGAGCGCATGCTCGTCGCGATGGGCAGCGCTGACTACGAGGCCGCGTGCGAGATGATGGCCCACCGTCAGGGCCCGCTCACCGACGATGCTCGTTCCGAGTGCGCCGAGACGATGCGGGTCTACGCCGAGGGGATCAGGCCCGGCGCCGTACGCCGGCTGCGCGACGTGGAGGTGTCGGAGGTCCCGGCTCACGGCTCGCGGGTCGAGATCCCCGGCGCCGATATCGTCGGTGCTCCGGCTCCCTTCAGCGAGGACGTCTACGAGCTGGTCCGTGTCGAGGACAAGTGGTACGTGGTGGCGGGCTGACGTGCGAGCTTCCCCCGAGCGCTCCGTCCCGGGACCCCTGGTGGTCCTGGCCGCGCTCGTCTTCGCGGCGACCGGGGTCGCCCTGATCACGCTCGCTATCGGGCTCGGCTCGGTCGGAGTCGACGGGCACGGTGCGGCTTCCGCGTCGGTGGCCCCTCCGCCGAGGTCACCGACGGCCGCCCTCGAGCAGATGCTCACAGCGTTGGGCCGCGAGGACGTGCGTGCGGCGTGCGAGGTCGCGGCGCCGGACGGCTTCCCGATCAGGTCGCGGGAGGCGCTCGCACGGTGCGAAGGTCAGCTGCGCGACCAGCTCGACGACCTCGATCGTCGCCTCCTCGCGGCATACCGCGGGATCGAGGTGCGGGGCGCGCGCGTGGACGGCAACAGCGCGACGGTGCACCCGCGCCAGATCGCCGGTGCCCCGGTCAGCATGGGCAACGCGGTGTTCGCCCTCGTCGAGGCCGGCGGGGTCTGGTACGTGATCGTCTGAGGCGGTGGTCCGTCGATCGGGATCGGCGGCATGAGGGGCGGCAACATGGGCCATCCTGAAAGGATGTTCCTCCGCACTCCCCGCCTCCCGAAGAACGTCGCGCTCCTCGGGCCGGCGTTCGTCGCCGCGGTCGCGTACGTCGATCCGGGCAACGTGGCCACGAACGTCACCGCGGGGGCGACGTTCGGCTACACGCTGGTGTGGGTGGTCGTCCTCGCGAACGCGATGGCGGTCGTGGTCCAGTACCTGTCCGCCAAGCTGGGCCTGGTCACCGGGCGGTCTCTCGCGACGCACATGGGTGAGACGCTCCCGCGCCCGGCGCGGATCGCCTACTGGCTGCAGGCGGAGGCCGTCGCGATCGCCACCGACGTCGCGGAGGTGGTCGGCGGCGCGCTCGCGCTCTACCTTCTCTTCGACCTCCCGCTGGTCTCCGGCGCCCTCGTGACCGTCGCTGTCTCGATGGTGGTCCTGCGGGTCGGCGACCGGTTCGGGCAGAGCGCGCTCGAACGCGTCGTGATGGCGTTCCTGCTGCTCATCGCGGTCGGGTTCACCGCCGGTCTCGTGGTCGCCCCGCCGGAGCCCGCCGCCGTCGCCGAAGGGCTCGTGCCCACCTTCGCCGGGACGGAGAGCGTGCTGCTCGCGTCCGCGATCATCGGGGCCACGGTGATGCCGCACGTGATCTATCTGCACTCCGGACTCACCGCCGGGCGGCTCGGGCGGCGTGGCGAGCGCCGGACGGTCTCCGAGCTGCTCGCTGTGACGCGGATCGACGTGGTGGTCGCCCTCGTCATCGCCGGCTCGCTGAATCTCGCGTTGCTCCTGATGGCCGCGTCGAGCCTGTCCGGCCTGGAGGGGACGGACACGCTCGAGGGGGTGCACGCCCTGATGACCTCCGAGCTCGGGTCGGGTGTCGCGCTGCTCTTCGCCGTGGCGCTCCTGGGTTCTGGCCTCGCCTCGACCTCGGTGGGGTGTGCGGCGGGCGCGGAGGTGATGCACGGGCTGCTCCGCATCCGCGTGCCGGTGGTCGCCCGGAGGATCGTCACGGTGATCCCCGCGCTGGTGATCCTCGTGCTCGGGGTCGAGCCGTCGTGGGCGCTGGTGGGCTCACAGGTCGTGCTCTCGATGGGCATCCCGTTCGCGCTGGTGCCCTTGCTGTGGCTCACCGCACGACCCGCGGTGATGGGAGAGGCGGTCAACCGGCGGATCACGACGGCGCTCGCTGCCCTGGTCGCGACGTTGGTGATCGTGCTCAACGTGGCGCTCCTGGTGCTGACCTTCGCCTGAGACCGACACCGGCGTCGGGGAGACAGCACCGGTTGTCGGCGGTCCGCACTAGGCTCCCCGCCATGGATCAACGGGTCAGCTTCCTCACTCTGGCCGTGGCCGACGTCGCTGCGAGCCGCACGTTCTTCGTCGACGGTCTGGGCTGGACGGCGAGCCTCTTCGTCCCCGGGGAGGTGCTGATGATCAAGGTCGCCGACCGGGTCGTCCTGTCACTGTGGGACCGCCGTGCGTTCGAGGAGGAGGTCGGGCCGATCGCGACAGGCGGCGGCTTCGCGCCGATGACGCTCGCGCACAACGTCGCCACCCCCGCCGAGGTCGACGAGGTCCTGGAGGAGGCCGTCGCCGCCGGAGCAGCTCTCCGCTCGCCCGGCACCCGGCGGGAGTGGGGCGGCTACAGCGGATACTTCCTCGACCCTGACGGCTACGCGTGGGAGGTCGCCTACAACCCGGGCGAGATCGGGCGCGACCTCCTGCCCTGAGACGGTCTCTTGGCCCCGCAGTTAGGGTGCCTGACATGAGCATCGTGGCGCAGCCGGAGTCGTCCGCCACCACGGGCCGGCGCGCCCCTCTCGCGTTCGAGGTCGTCTCCAGCGACCGGCTCACCCGGCACATCCAGCGTGTCGTGCTCGGCAGCCGTCAGTTCGGCGAGTTCGCCCGCAGGTTCGGTGGATTCACCGACTCCTACGTCAAGCTCGTGTTCCTCGTCGACGGTGTGGACTACCCCGATCCGCTCGACCTCGACGTCGTCCGTGGCTCCTACCCGCCCGAAGCCCAGCCCGTCGTCCGGACCTACACCCTCCGCAGGATCGACGTCGAGCACGGCCGCATCACCATCGACTTCGTCGTCCACGGTGACTCCGGTGTCGCCGGCCCCTGGGCAGTCCGAGCCGTGCCTGGCGACGTGCTGCACCTGACGGGCCCTGGAGGCGCGTACGCCCCGGACCCGTCCGCCGCGTGGCACCTGCTTGCGGGTGACGAGGCGGCGCTGCCCGCGATCCAGGCCGCGCTCGAGGCGATGCCTGCCGGCGCCCGGGTCCACGCCTACGTCGAGGTCGACGGTCCCGAGGACGAGCAGCCGGTGGTCTCCGAGGCCGACGTGACGCTGACGTGGTTGCACCGTGACGGAGCGCCCGCCGGCACCACCACGCTCCTTGCCGACGCCGTCCGCGCCCACGACTGGGCGGCCGGTGAGCCGCACGTGTTCGTGCACGGCGAGTGCGGTCTTCTCAAGCAGCTCCGCTCCTACCTTCTCCATGAGCGGGGCGTGCCGCGCGAGCGACTCTCGCTGTCGGGCTACTGGCGCTGCGGCGAGACCGAGGAGGGCTTTCGGGCCTGGAAGAGCGCCCAGCCCAAGGTCTGACACGGCGCCTGGGCCGTGCCGCGGCTCAGAAGTAGTCGGTCATGTACGGCGTCGCCGCGAAGGCCGCATCGAGCAGCGGGTCGTCCTCCGGGTCGCCTCCGTCGGCGAGCCCCGAAGCGCGCAGGGTGGCGAGCGGCGTCCCACCGAAGAGCGCCGCGGCCCCGCGCGGCCCGAGCGCCACGCCGCCCGCCCCCTCGGTACGGCGCAGCACCCCCTGACCACCGGACACCACGAGCAGGTGTCGACCCGACGAGCCTTCGTGGAGCGGGTCGGTCAGGATCAGGGGCACCTCGACGTCGATCGCGGCGGGGAAGCCGCGCGCGGCGACGGCCGCAGGGGCGTCGACCAGCCGCAGCATCCACCACTGTGTCTGGTGCACGGCCACCTCGTTGTCGGGCAGCATCCAGAACAGCGGGTCGTGCGGCCCCAGGGCGACCCGTACCGAGGACCGCGTGGACGACCCGGACCCGACGAGCCGCCACAACGCCCGCAGCGTCGAGGTCGATGCGGCACCCAGAGTCTGGACTTCCAGGTGGTCACCGGCGAAGGCGTACGAGACGACCCCGTCGTCGGCGAGGTAGGTCAGGATCTCGTCGTCGGCCAGGTCGACGGCCACCTCGACGGGATCCCAGTCGAAGGGGCCGCTCTGGCGACGCGCCTGGTATCCGGCCGCGAGGAGGCGGGTCAGCTCGGCGGCGTCCTCAGGCCCGCCGCGGCGGAGCCGGACCGGCTCTCCGGACAACCGCCTCAGCGCCTCGGTCGAGACGTCGACGACCCGCCGGGTGCCGGTTATCTCGTAACCGACCGCGCGGTACGGAGCAGTCGTCGCCGGATAGAGCGCAGAGACCAGGAACCCGAGCTCGCGGGAGCGCTCGAGCACCGCGCGCATGAGCGCTGAGCCGACGCCGCTCCCACGGTGCTCGGGCGCCACCACGACGCCGCCGATCCCCGCCATCGGCAGGCGACGCCCTCCCCACCACTGCCCGAAGGCGTTGATGCGCGCTGTCGCGACGACCGTGCTGCCGTCGTAGGCCGCCAGCTGTCGACCGACGTCGACGGCTCGCGCGACCATGCCCTTCCACTGGTCGACGTCGGTCGACGAGAGGGGACCGAAGGACCGCGAACGGACGTCGAGCGCGGCGTCGAGGTAGTCGAGGCCGAGATCACGAATCTCCACCGCACGACCGTAGTGGCTGCCTGAGCCGCGAGCGATGGAAATACGCGAGGTCCGGGAGGCTGCCGGTGGTTAGCGTCGTGGCATGCACATCATCGAGGTCGGCACGACCGACAACATCGAGGGAGCGGCGTACGGGGCGGGCGTCTCGATCATCCAGTCGGACTCCCAGGTCGAGGGCAGCGGCCCGCGGCTGCACACCCATCCGTACGCCGAGACGTTCCTGATCCATGCCGGGAGCGCACTGTTCACCGTCGACGGTGAGGAGCTCGTGGGGCGTGCAGGCCACGTGATCGTCGTCCCGCCCGACACCCCGCACAAGTTCCGCGTCCTGCCGGGCGGCTACCGCGCGACACACATCCACGCCAACGACACCTTCGTGACGGACTGGCTGGAGTAGGCGCCTGGCAGCGACGACTACGCTGGTGCCGTGACCGACGCGCCTGCCGCCACCATTCCCTCCGCGAAGCCCCGCCTCGACACCGTCGAGAACGCCGCCGCCACCCCAGACCGGGAGCTGCCGTGGGCGGAGCTGGGACTGAAGCCCGATGAGTACGAGCAGATCGTCGAGATCCTGGGGCGCCGCCCGACCGGCGCCGAGCTCGCGATGTACTCCGTGATGTGGAGCGAGCACTGCTCCTACAAGTCGAGCAAGGTGCACCTCAAGAAGTTCGGCGAGCTCCCCCAGGAGACGCCGCTCGGCAAGACGCTCGCCGGGATCGGTGAGAACGCCGGCGTGATCGACGTCGGCCAGGGCTACGCGGTCACCTTCAAGGTCGAGTCCCACAACCACCCCAGCTACGTCGAGCCGTACCAGGGCGCCGCCACCGGTGTCGGCGGCATCGTCCGCGACATCCTCGCGATGGGCGCCCGCCCAGTTGCGGTGATGGATCCCCTGCGCTTCGGCCCCCTCGACGCCCCGGACACCAGGCGTGTGATGCCGGGGATCGTCGCCGGCGTCGGGGGCTACGGCAACTGCCTCGGTCTGCCGAACATCGGGGGCGAGGTCGTCTTCGACGAGACCTATCTGGGCAACCCGCTCGTCAACGCCCTCTGCGTCGGCGTCCTGCGCCACGAGCAGCTGCACACCGCTCACGCGTCGGGCGAGGGCAACAAGGTCGTCCTGTACGGCGCTCGCACCGGCGGTGACGGCATCGGCGGTGTCTCGGTGCTCGCGTCGGAGACCTTCAGCGACTCAGGGCCGACGAAGCGCCCGAGCGTCCAGGTCGGCGACCCCTTCATGGAGAAGCTGCTCATCGAGTGCACGCTCGAGCTCTTCGACGCCGGCGTGGTGGCCGGCATCCAGGACCTCGGCGGCGCCGGTCTGTCGTGCGCGACGAGCGAGCTCGCCAGTGCCGGTGACGGCGGGATGCACGTCGAGCTCGACACGGTCCCGCTGCGCGACTCCACGCTCTCTCCGGAGGAGATCCTCATGAGCGAGTCGCAGGAGCGGATGATGGCGGTCGTGGAGCCCGACCACCTCGACGCCTTCATGGAGATCTGCGCGAAGTGGGACGTCGAGGCCACCGTCGTCGGTGAGGTCACCACGACAGGGCGCCTGGTCATCGACTGGCACGGCGAGACCGTCGTCGACGTGCCGCCGCGCTCGGTCGCGCACGACGGCCCGACCTACGAGCGCCCGTACGCCCGGCCCGCCTGGCAGGACGCGCTGCAGGCCGACACCGCCGCCACGCTGGCACGTCCGTCGAGCGGCGACGAGCTGCGGGCCGCACTCCTCGACGTCCTCGGCTCTCCGAACCAGGCCGACAAGTCGTGGGTCACCGACCAGTACGACCGCTACGTCCGGGGCAACACCGTCCTGGCGCAGCCCGAGGACGCCGGTGTGGTCCGGATCGACGAGGAGACCAACCTCGGCGTCGCGCTCTCGACCGACTGCAACGGACGCTTCGCCAAGCTCGACCCGTACGCCGGCGCGCAGCTCGCCCTCGCGGAGTCGTACCGCAACGTCGGGGTCGCGGGTGCCCTGCCGCTGGCGGTGACCGACTGCCTCAACTTCGGCTCTCCGGAGGACCCGGCCGTGATGTGGCAGTTCGAGCAGGCCACGTCGGGTCTCAAGGACGCCTGCGCCGCGCTCGGCATCCCGGTCACCGGCGGCAACGTGTCGTTCTACAACCAGACCGGCGAGACGGCGATCCTGCCCACCCCGGTCGTGGGTGTGCTCGGCGTGATGACCGACGTCACCAAGCGGGTGAGGCAGGGCTTCGCCGCCGAGGGTGACGTGGTCCTCCTGCTCGGCACCACGCGCGAGGAGCTCGACGGTTCGGCGTGGTCGCAGGTGGCGCACGGCCACCTGGGTGGACGTCCGCCCCAGGTCGACCTCGCGGCCGAGAAGGCGCTCGCGGACCTGATGGTGGAGGTGGCGCGGCGTGAGCTCGCCACCGCCGCGCACGACCTCTCCGA
Source organism: Mumia sp. zg.B21 (assembly GCF_019550855.1). Classification (NCBI taxonomy): domain Bacteria; kingdom Bacillati; phylum Actinomycetota; class Actinomycetes; order Propionibacteriales; family Nocardioidaceae; genus Mumia; species Mumia sp. zg.B21. Next base: position 634,992 of record NZ_JAHWCJ010000002.1, read on the forward strand.
CGGCGGCCTGGCCATCGCCCTCGCCGAGGCGGTGATCCGCCACGGTGTCGGCGCGACGGTGTCGCTCGACGGCGGGCCCTTCGGTGGGGACGACTTCGTGCCGCTGTTCTCCGAGTCCACGGCCCGGGCCCTGGTGGCGGTCGCGCCCGACCACGTCGAGGGGTTCACCGACCTTGCCGCGTCGTACGGCGTCCCGGTCACGCGGATCGGTGAGACCGGAGGAGAGGCGCTGACGGTCGAGGGGGCGTTCTCCGTCCCGGTGGCGGAGCTTCGAGACCGCTGGTCGACCACCATCCCGGCCGCCATGGGGGCCTGAGCGCCGGTGTTCCCCACCCGCGCCTACCGGGCGGACGCCGAGGCGGTCGTGTCGCTGCGCGACGACCTCGCACGGTGGCAGCTCGGGTCGGGCATCACCCAGTGGCAGCCCGGTGAGATTACGGCGGACGAGGTGCGCGACCAGATCGCCCGGCAGCAGTGGTGGGTCGTCCGCGACGATGGAGCGATCAGCGCGACGGTCCGGGTGCTCGAGGCCGACCCCGCCATCTGGGACGATCTCGTCGATCCTGCGGCCGACGACGCGCTGTACGTGCACGGGCTGATGGTGCGGAGGGCCCACCGTGGACGCGGGCTCGGTGGAGCGCTGCTGGACTGGGTGGCCGGTCGCGCCCGCGACGCGGGGCGTACCAGCGTTCGGCTCGACTGCGCGGCGGCCAACGCCGGGCTTCGTGCGTACTACGCCGACCTCGGGTTCGTCGAGCGCGGCGATCGTGAGTTCCCAGGGCGGTGCAAGACCCTGGCACGGTTCGAGAAGCCGGTTGGCTGACCCCTCAGCGCCCGGTGCCGGCGAGGTCGGTGTCGCTCTCTGACGCGAGGTAGGTCCCGTGTCCCTCGACGACCAGCCCGTCGCGGAGCCGCAGCACCTCGCACACGAGCCCGCCCTTCTGGTTGCGGTAGTGGATGACGAGGGTGTCCAGCCCGGCGTACGCGCCGAGCACCTCGAACCGCAGGTCCGGCACGTGACGGAGGCCTTCGGTCCAGTAGTGCCGCAGGGCCCCCTTGCCGCGCAGCACACCGGCGCTGTCGGGGAGGAGCGCAGCGGCGACGGGGGAGCTGAAGACGACGTCGTCGGCGAAGTGGGCGAGAACGGCCTCGACGTCGTGGGCGTTCCAGGCGGCGCACCACTGGTCGGCGAAGGCGCGTGGGTGTGACGGCTCCATCAGTCCACCGTAGAGCGGCCGACGGACAGCGCTCCACTGCCGACGCGTGGCACACTCTCCACCCATGTGGACACCGTGGTCCCGTCGCTCGCTCGGGTCGGCCGAGGACCGGGCGACGTACGAGACGCTGCACACGGCCTCGCTGGCCGCGCCGGCGCTGCGCCGGGGCCTCGACGAGGACAGCGCCTCCGCCTCGCTCAAGCACCTGCGGACGCTCCTCGGCGCACCGTCGGTCGCGCTCACCGACACCGAGCAGGTCCTCGCGGTCGAGGGCTCCCGCGAGCGGCGCTCGGACGCGATGGAGCTCGCGAGACAGGCGATCGCGGCTGGCGCCACGCAGGCGTTCAGCACCCCGCACGCGCACTACCCGCACGCGATCGTGGCACCGCTGACCGTCGAGGACACCGTCGTCGGTGCCCTCGTGGTGAGGTCACCGACCAGCTCGGCCGGTCTGGCCCGCGCGACGACGGAGGTCGCGCGCTGGATGTCCAGCCAGCTCGAGCTGGCCGAGCTCGACAAGTCCCGTACCGCGCTGATGGAGGCCGAGCTGCGGGCGCTGAGAGCCCAGATCTCACCGCACTTCGTCTACAACTCCCTCGGCGCGATCGCGTCGTTCGTCCGGACCGACCCCGAGCGGGCGCGCGAGCTGCTGCTCGAGTTCGCCGACTTCACCCGCTACTCGTTCCGGCGCCACGGGGAGTTCACCACCCTGGCCGACGAGCTGCAGTCGATCGAGCGCTACCTCGTGCTCGAGAAGGCCCGCTTCGGCGACCGCCTCCACGTCACCGTGCAGGTGGCTCCCGAGGTCCTCTCCGTCCGGCTCCCCTTCCTCTCGATCCAGCCGCTGGTCGAGAACGCCGTACGTCACGGGCTGGAACGCAAGGCCGACGGCGGCACGGTCGTCGTGATCGCCCGCGACGCGGGCAACGAGGCGGTGATCACCGTCGAGGACGACGGGGTCGGGGAGGACCCGGACCGCGTACGCCGTGCCCTCGCCGGCGACAGCGCGGGGGACTCGGTGGGCCTGGGCAACGTCGACGAGCGGATGCGCACCGTCTACGGCAACGCGTACGGGATCGTCATCGAGACCGCACCGAGCGCCGGCACGAAGGTCACCGTCCGGGTGCCCAAGTACGCGCCGGGCGCCGAGAGATGAGGGTCCGGCCGCACCAGACGTGACGCAGGCCACACCGCACACCTACACTCGTGCGCCATGGGTCTGAACGTTCTCGTCGCCGACGACGAGCAGCCGGTCCTCGACGAGCTCGTCTATCTCCTCGAGCGCGACGAGCGGATCGACCACGTCCGGGCCGTCGGCTCCGGCGCCGACGTCCTGCGAGCGCTGGAGGCCGACCCTGTCGACGCCGTCTTCCTCGACATCGCGATGCCGGCCCTGTCGGGCCTGGAGGTGGCGCGGGTCCTCGCCCGCTTCCGCAGCCAGCCCAAGGTCGTGTTCGTGACCGCGCACGAGGACCACGCCGTCGACGCCTGGGACCTCGACGCGGTCGACTATGTGCTCAAGCCGGTCGCGGAGGATCGTCTCCGCGAGTCCGTGCGCCGGATCTGCGGTGCCCGGTCACCGCTGACGTCGTCGGTGACGGCGGACGACGACGTCGTCGCGGTCGAGCTAGCCGGCGTCACACGCTTCGTCGCGCGCAGCAGCGTGGCCTACGTGGAGGCGCAGGGCGACTACGTCCGGCTCCACACCGTCGAGGGCGACAGCCACCTGCTCCGTACGGCGTTGGTGACCTTGGAGCACGAGTGGGCGTCCGCCGGGTTCGTCCGGATCCACCGCAGTCTGCTGGTGGCGTCGTCGCGGGTGCGGGAGGTGCGGATGATCGCCGGCCGATGCTCCGTCCTCGTCGACGCCGGGGGCCCGCCGTACACCGAGTTGCAGGTCGCTCGCCGCCACACACGCGACCTGCGGGAGCTCGTCCAGCAGCGGTCCCGCTCCGGTGGTGGGGTGTCGTGACGGGCACCGACCCGGCGGTCGACCGGGTCCGCATCACCAGCCCTCACACGACCGCTCGTCCTCGCCGGCGCCGCACGGTCGTGCAGGAGATCGACGAGGAGACGGCCATCGGCGAGGTCTACGTGCGGTCGCTGGTGCGCTCGCAGCTGCGCCTTGCGCTGGTCGTCGCGGCCGTGGTCGCTGCCGCGATCGGGGGACTGCCGATCCTTTTCATGGTCGCCGATCTCGAGGCCGTCCAGGTCGGACCCCTCCCGTTGCCGTGGTGGGTCCTCGGCGTCGGGGTATATCCGGTGCTGTTCCTGATCGGCTGGGCGTTCGTGGTGGCCTCGGAGCGCAACGAGCGTGCGTTCAGCGATCTCGTCGAACGCCCCTGACCGGGGCAAGGAGCATCCCCCGTGAGCAGCACGTACGCCGCGGTCGCCGTGGCGGTGGTCGCGCTCGCGACCCTCGGCATCGGCCTGTTCGGGCTGCGGTTCAGCAGGACCACCTCCGACTTCTACGTCGCGTCGAGATCGGTGAGCCCGCTCTGGAACTCGTCGGCGATCGGCGGCGAATATCTCTCTGCGGCGTCGTACCTGGGCATCGCCGGATTGATCCTGACCTACGGCGCGGACATGGTGTGGTTCCCGGTCGGGTGGACGGCCGGTTATCTGGTCCTCCTCGCGTTCGTCGCCGCCCCGCTGCGGCGGTCGGGCGCCTACACGCTTCCCGACTTCACGCAGATGCGTGTGCAGTCGACGACCGCGCGCGCGGTCGCGTCGATGCTGGTGGTGGTCATCGGCTGGCTCTATCTCATGCCGCAGTTCCAAGGCGCCGGGCTCGTCCTGCACACCGTGACGGGAGCACCGACGTGGGTCGGGTCGGTGATGGTCGCCGTGATCGTCGTCGTCAACGTGATCTCCGGCGGCATGCGCAGCATCACCTTCGTGCAGGCCTTCCAGTACTGGCTCAAGCTCACCGCGCTGCTGGTGCCGCTGGTGTTCCTGCTGCACGCCTGGACCGACGACGGGAGGCCGACCCCTGCCGACGCCGGGGCCTCGGCAGCCTGGTTGTCGCCGATGGCCGCGGACGCGCCCGGTCTGGCGCTCTATGCGACGTACTCGCTGATCGTGGCGACGTTCCTCGGAACCATGGGCCTTCCGCACGTCGTGGTGCGGTTCTACACCAATCCTGACGGGCGCGCGGCACGCCGGACGACCCTGCTCGTGCTGGCGCTGCTCGGCGTCTTCTACCTCCTTCCGACGGCGTACGGCGTCATCGGCAGGGTCTACGCCGCCGACCTGGTCGCCACCGGCAACACCGACATCGTGGTGCTGGAGCTGCCGATGCGGATGATTGGCGGGTCGCTCGGTGACCTGCTGGGCGCGCTGCTCACCGCGGGTGCGTTCGCCGCCTTCTTGTCGACGTCCTCCGGCCTGACGATGTCGGTCGCCGGGGTGCTCGCCCAGGGATCGGTGGGTCGGCGCGTCCTCGGACCGGTCGCCGGACTGCGCGCCGGCGCCGTGGTGGGCACGGTGTTCCCGCTCGCGCTCGCGCTGGCCTCGGACCAGATCGCGGTCGCGAGCTCGGTCGGCTTCGCCTTCGCGGTAGCCGCGTCCACGTTCTGCCCGCTCCTCGTCCTGGGCATCTGGTGGCGACGCCTGACCGCAGCGGGCGCCGTCGCGGGGATGCTCGCCGGCGGGATCGGTGCCGGAGGTGCGGTCGTCGCGACGATCGTGCGCGGGAGTGACGACGGCTGGCTCGACCTTCTCTTGTCGCGACCCGCCGCCTGGTCGGTGCCGATCGCCTTCGCCACCATGGTGGCCGTCTCGCTGGCGACCCAGAACCGGCGACCCTCCAACGTCGCGCGGACCATGGTCCGGCTGCACACCCCCGAGCGGCTGCTGCTGGATCGGGCGGACGGTCCCTAGCTCGGCCGCTCGATGATGTCGCGGTCGCGGGGCAGCTTGCGGACACCCACCAGCCGCGCCACCGGCCCGGCGAGGAAGAGCAGAAGAAGCCAGAACATCCCGACGCTCGGCGCCACCAGGTCGAGGAGGAACGCGAGCAGCAGCAGGCCCAGGGCGACGAGCCCTCCGCGGACGTCGAGCTGTCCCCGTACATCGCTCCGTTGGAGATCGGGGTGGCGCACGGTGAGCCACTGGATGACGGCCAGGCACGCGCTCGCGACGATCAGCACGCCGATGTAGAGCGAGTTTCCCCCTCTGGTGTCGCTGCTCAGCTCACCGAGGAGCTGGGTCGTGAAGGGGATGAAGACGATGCTGGCCAACCAGACGAAGTTGGTCCAGAGGATGGCGTTGGAGTAGTCGCGCAGATGCTCGAACAGTCGGTGGTGACCGACCCAGAAGTGCGCGATGACCGCGAAGCTGAGCGCGAACGCGACGAACGTCCAGCGTTCGTCGGCCAGCACGGACGCGACCGAGTGGGACCGCCCGTCCGTGACGAGGTCCATGAGGGGAAGCACGAGGAGGGTGATCGCGATCGCGACCGCGGCGTCGGTGAAGTTGACGAGCCGGTCCAGGCCGCGGTCCGTGTGAGTTCCCGCCATCCGTCCACTGTAGGAAGAGCCGGACGATGCGGCGCGGGCAAGCAGCAGCCGCGGACGCGTACCCGGCACCGAGGGGTGCCGAGGACGGCCGCGGCTGCTGGCCGAGAGGTCGTGAGGAGTCGCGTCAGCGACCGCGGCGCCCGGCCTGGGACGAGAACGAGGCAGCCCCACCGGAGCGCGAGGAGCTCGAGCTCGAGGCCGAGCCGCTGCCGCTTCGTGTGGCCGTCCCGCCACCGGAGCGACGTCGACGCGAACCGCTGCTGCTGCTGCGGGCGCCCTCGCCGGAGCGCTGGCCCCCGCCGTTGTTGCCCCGGCCACCACTCCCGCGACCGCCGCTACGGCCACCGTTGCCGCGAGCGCTGGCCGCCGCGGCAGCGACGAGCGCCGGGGGCGGCGAGACGCGCTCGGCCTGCGGGCCGACGAGCGAGCCGATGATCTCGGAACCGGCGGCGACCTCGTGGTCGGTCGGCTTGATCGAGGCCGCGCGCATCAGCGTACGGACGTCGCGGCGCTGCTCGGGTGTCGCGATGGTGACGACGACGCCCGAGGCGCCGGCACGTGCCGTACGGCCCGAGCGGTGGAGGTACGCCTTGTGCTCGGTCGGCGGGTCGACGTGCACGACGAGCGAGACGTCGTCGACGTGGATGCCGCGGGCCGCGATGTCGGTGGCGACCAGGACTCGGACGGTGCCGTCGGAGAACGCCGAGAGATTGCGCTGGCGTGCATTCTGGCTCAGGTTGCCGTGAAGGTCGACGGCCGGGATCCCGGAGTCCGTGAGCTTCTTCGCGAGCTTCTTGGCCGCGTGCTTGGTACGGGTGAAGGCGAGCGTCTTGCCCTCGCCGCCGACCAGCTGGTTGATGAGCGACTGCTTGCCGTCGTGGGTCACGGAGAGCACGTGGTGCTCCATGTCCGGGACGTGCGACGTCGCCTCGTCCACCGAGTGGGTGACCGGGTTGTGGAGGTAGCGCTTGACGAGGGTGTCGATCCCGTTGTCGAGCGTCGCCGAGAAGAGCAGGCGCTGCGCGTCCCGCGGGGTCCGGTCGAGGATCCGCTTGACGCCGGGGAGGAACCCGAGGTCGGCCATGTGGTCGGCCTCGTCGAGCACGGTGACCTCGATGTCGCTCAGGTCGCAGTGACCCTGAGCCATCAGGTCCTCGAGCCGACCCGGGGTGGCGACGACGACGTCGACACCGTTGCGGAGCTTGGTCACCTGCGGGTTCTGGCCGACGCCGCCGAAGATCGTCATGGTGCGCATCTGCATCGCCTGCGCGAGCGGCTGGAGCGTCTCGTGGACCTGGGTCGCGAGCTCGCGCGTCGGGACGAGGACCAGGGCGCGGGGGTTCTTGGCGCGCCGGCGGCGTCCGCTGGCGGCGAGGACGGCGAGTGTCGGCAGGCTGAAGGCGACGGTCTTGCCGGAACCGGTACGGCCTCGACCGAGCACGTCACGACCCGCGAGCGAGTCGGGCAGGGAGGCCGCCTGGATGGGGAAGGGGGTGGTGATGCCGCGCTCCGCGAGGGAGGCGACGAGAGGTGCAGGTACGCCGAGATCGGCGAAGGTGGGCACAGGGGTGTCCTTCAAGTCGTGGGGGTGGCCGTGATTGCAGCCACTCACGAATGAGGACGGGAGGGCGCGGGGTGCGCGCCGCTCGAGCAGACGACCGCGGACGCCGGATGCGTCCTTCGCCGACAGTACCCGGGATGCGGCCGTGACGACGAATCGAGTGGTGCTGATCACACACGTCCTGACCCTGGGGACCCCTACATTGCGGGGATGGGCACCACGGCCCCGATGGTCGGTGGACACCAACGTGAGACGTCGCCCGTGCCTGCGTACGCACGGGTGCCCGTGCTCTCTGCCGCCGCGGCGCTCGCGGTCGTGCTGCTCGCGACGGCCGGCCGCTACGGCTTCCATCGCGACGAGCTCTACTTCCGGATGCTGGACCCGTCGTGGGGCTACGTCGACCAGCCGCCGCTGATCCCGCTGATCGCCCGCGCGATGACCGACCTGGTCGCCGATGAGCCGTGGGCGCTGCGGCTGCCGGCGATCGCGGCAGTGGTGGCCTCCACGCTGGTGGTCGCCGCGATCGTCCGCGAGCTCGGAGGCGGCGCTCTCGCCCAAGGGTTGTGCGCCTGGACGTTCGCGTTCGCGACGTTCCCGCTCGTGGCCGGGCACGTGCTGATCACGACCTCGCCGGATCTCCTGGCGTGGGTGCTGGCGTCGTGGTTCGTGATCCGCGCCCTGCTCCGCGACGACGGCCGGTGGTGGCTCGCCGTCGGTCTCGTGGTGGGTCTCGCGACCTACGGCCGCCTGCTGATCCCGTGGTTGATCCTCGGCCTGCTCGTCGGCGTGGTGCTGGTCGGTCCCCGGCGGGTGCTGCGGTCGGGCTGGTTCTGGTCCGGCGGCGCGCTCGCCGCGGTCGTCGCCCTCCCGAACCTCGCCTACCAGGTCGTGAACGGCTTCCCGCAGCTCGACATGGGCGCGGCGCTGGCTGACAACAACGCCGACGAGGTTCGGGTGATGATGTGGCCGTTCCTCTTCATCATGCTGCCCGCCGTGTGGGTCGTGGGTGCGGTCGCGCTGTGGCGACGGCCGCAGTGGCGAGCCCTCCGTGCCTTCGACGTCGCCTTCGTGGTCGTCCTTGTGCTGACCTTCGTGGGGGGAGCGCAGTTCTACTACCCGGTCGGTGTGCTCGCCGTGCTGTTTGCCGCCGGCTGGGTCCCGACGGCGTCGTGGCTCACCCGCTCGTCGAACGCCGTGCGCGCAGGGGTCGGGGCGCTGCTGGTGCTGTACGCCGCGGTGTCCGTCGTCGTGTCGCTGCCGGTGATCGGCGTCGGCACGCTCGGGAGCACCCCTGTCCCGGGGATCAACCAGGCTGCCGCCGACCAGGTCGGGTGGCCGACGTACGTCCGTCAGATCGCCGCCGTGTGGGACGGGTTGTCGGCGGAGGAGCGGGCCGAGGCAGCGATCATCACCAGCAACTACGGCGAGGCCGGGGCGATCGATCGGTACGGTCCCGCGCTCGGCCTGCCCACGCCGTACAGCGGGCAGAACGCCCTCCACGACCAGGCCCGGCCGCCCGACGGAACCGAGACGGTCGTCGTCGTCGGCGACCAGTACGGGTTCGCGGTCACGATCTTCGAGGAGTGCGAGGCCGTGGACGTGCTCCGCAACGGGGTCGGTGTCGACAACGAGGAGGAGGGCGTCCCCGTGGCCGTGTGTCGCGGTCCGCTGCGGCCGTGGGCCGAGCTCTGGGACGACCTGCGGCACCTGGACTGACGCCCGCCGTTCGTCGCGTGAGCACGACCGCTCGGCGTGCGCGCGATGCCGTACGGCGACCGGTCGCGCACGTCCACCGAACCTCTCGGGTGTGACCTGGCACACACCCGGCGGCCGCCCCTAGCCTCACGCGAGAACACCCATGCCCGTGCGTCCCGAGAGGCGAAGCCGTGATCGAGAGAACCACAGCGGCGGAGGATGCGGCCTACGCACGCATCCGCTCCACCGAGGAGTTCCACACCCTCAAACGCAAGTACATAGGCTTCGTCGTCCCCGTGACGATCGGCTTCATGGCCTGGTACCTGCTGTACGTCATCTGCTCCAACTGGGCGCCCGACCTGATGAACGCCAAGGTCGTCGGCAACATCAACGTCGCCCTGATCTTCGGACTGCTCCAGTTCGTCTCCACCTTCGCCATCGCGATCTGGTACTCGAAGTTCTCCGTCAAGAACCTCGACCCGCTCGCTGACTCACTGCGCGCCGAGTACGACGAGGAGATCACCCGATGAGCGGACGCGACGTGGTCCTCGCAGCCAGTGCCGAGGGTGACCACCAGACGCTGACCACCGTCCTCTTCGTCGGCGTCGTGCTGCTCACGGTCGCCATCACGTTCTGGGCGAGCCGCAACAACAAGACGGCGGCCGACTACTACGCCGGCGGCCGGTCGTTCACCGGCTTCCAGAACGGCCTCGCGATCGGCGGCGACTACATGTCGGCGGCGTCGTTCCTCGGCATCTCCGGCGCCATCGCGCTGTCCGGCTACGACGGTTTCCTCTACTCCATCGGGTTCCTCGTCGCCTGGCTGGTCGCGCTGCTCCTCGTCGCCGAGCTGCTGCGCAACTCCGGCCGCTTCACGATGGCCGACCAGCTGGCGTACCGGATGCGGCAGCGTCCTGTCCGTACCGCTGCGTCCGTCTCCACCGTCGTCGTGTCGATCTTCTATCTCCTCGCGCAGATGGTCGGTGCCGGCGCGCTCGTGTCGCTGCTGCTCGGCGTCGAGGGCGACACGCTGAAGAACCTGACGATCGTCGCCGTCGGTGTGCTGATGATCTTCTATGTCGTCGTCGGCGGCATGAAGGGGACGACCTGGGTGCAGATTGTCAAGGCGGTGCTGCTCATGGCCGGCACGCTGCTGATCAGCATCCTGGTGCTGGCGAAGTTCAACTTCAACCTGTCCGAGCTGCTCGGCACGGCCGCCTCGAACTCCGGCAAGGGGCAGGCGTTCCTCGAGCCCGGGCTCAAGTACGGCGCCGACTTCACCAGCAAGCTCGACTTCCTGTCGCTCGGCATCGCCCTGGTGCTCGGCACCGCGGGTCTGCCGCACATCCTCATCCGCTTCTACACGGTGCCGACGGCCCGTCAGGCGCGCGTGTCGGTGAACTGGGCGATCGGTCTGATCGGCACGTTCTACCTGATGACGCTGATCCTCGGGTTCGGTGCCGCGGCTCTGCTCAGCGACGACCAGTACGCCAAGGTCGCCGAGTCCGGCGGCAACCTGGCCTCACCGTTGCTCGCCGAAGCCGTCGGTGGCGGCGCGGGCTCGACCGGAGGCGCGATCCTGCTCGCACTGATCGCGGCGGTGGCGTTCGCCACCATCCTCGCCGTGGTCGCGGGCCTCACGCTCGCGTCGGCGTCGTCGGTCGCGCACGACCTCTACGCCAACGTGTTCAAGAAGGGTGAGGTCTCCGGCAAGGACGAGGTCAAGGTCGCGCGGATCGCGGCGTTCGTGATCGGCGGCGTGGCGATCGCGCTGGCGATCCCCGGGCAGTCGCTGAACGTCGCGTTCCTGGTCGCCCTGGCGTTCGCCGTGGCGGCGTCGGCGAACCTCCCGGCCCTCCTCTACAACCTGTTCTGGAAGGACTTCAACACGCGCGGGGCGGTGTGGAGCATCTACGGCGGTCTGATCTCGGCCGTCGGCCTGGTGTTCTTCTCGCCGGTGGTCTCGGGCAAGGTCGACCCGGAGACGGGGGAGAGCCTGTCGCTGTTCGGGACCGGCGTGGACTTCAGCTGGTTCCCGCTGGAGAACCCCGGCCTGGTCTCGATCCCGATCGGGTTCTTCCTCGGGTGGCTGGGCACGGTCACGACCAAGGAGAAGGCCGACCCCGTGAAGTACGAGGAGCTCGAGGTCCGGTCGATGACCGGCGCGGGCGCCGAGTGACGGGCTGACCGACCAACCCTGACCAACCACGAGACACACGATTCCCCCGCTCTGACGCTCCCCTGGCGGCAGAGCGGGGGATTCGTGCGTCCGCCAGGGTCGCGTCGGTGAGGATGGACCCGTGACGGGAGTGCTCGAGGGGTTCGGCGTCATCACCGTCGTGATCGCGGTCGGCTTCGTCCTCGCGCACCTCGGGGTGGTGACGCTGGACTACCAGTGGATGCTCTCGCGCCTGGTGTTCTTCGTCGGCAGCCCCGCGCTGCTGTTCTCGGTCCTCGCCGACACCGACGTCGGCGGTGCGCTGTCGAAGGCGCTGGTCGCGAATGCGGCGAGCGTCGCGGCGGTGGCGCTGGTCGCTCTCGTGCTCGCGCGGTGGCGGTGGCGTCGCGGGTGGGCCGACACCACGCTGGCCGCCCTCTGTGCGGGCTACGTCAACGCCGGCAACCTCGGCCTCCCGATCGCGATCTACGTGCTGGGTGACGCGTCCGCGGTCGCCGGTGCGCTGCTCCTCCAGCTGCTCGTCCTCGCGCCGCTGGCGTTCGTCGTCCTCGACCAGTCGGAGTCGATGGAGCGACCGACGGTGCTGACGGTGCTGTCGCGTCCCTTCCGCAACCCGCTCACGGTCGGCGCGGTCGTCGGGGTGGTGGTCGCGCTCACCGGCGTGCCGGTCCCGAGGTGGGTGGCCGACCCGATCGACCTGCTTGCCGGGCTCGCCATCCCCGGGATGCTGATCGCGTTCGGCATCTCGCTGCGGCTGGGGCCGAAACCCGGCGCGAGCGGCGCCGGCGCCCAGGTGGCGATCCTGACGGTCCTCAAGCTGGCCGTCCAGCCGCTCGTCGCCTACCTCGTCGCGCGCTTCGCCCTCGGTCTCGACGGCAGCGCCCTGCTCGCCGTGGTGGTGGTCGCGGGTCTTCCCACGGCGCAGAACGTGTTCGTCACCGCGGTGCGCTACGACCGGTCGGTGGCGGTCGTGCGCGACGTCGTGTTCGCGACCACCGTGCTCTCGTTCCTCACGATCCTGGCGATCGCGGCCCTGCTGGCATAGCGGCCTCAGCCGTTCGGCAGGACCACGGCACGCCCTCGGATCTCTCCGGCGTGCAGACGCTCGTACGCCTGGGGTGCTTCGTCGAGCGAGTAGGTCTCGATCTCGACGTGGAGCTGGTCGCGGCGTGCCATCTCGAAGACCTCGATGAGCTCGGACCGGGTGCCCCAGTACGGCGCCCGGAACGCGGCGTCGTACGGGGTGACCCCGAATCCGACGGGCACGGCGCCTCCACCGATACCGACGAGCTGCACGTCGCCCTCGAGTGCGACCGACGCCGCCGCGATCGCGCCGGTGGCCGGAGCGCCGACGAAGTCGAAGACGGCCTCGGCGCCGAGACCGCCGGTGAGCCGCTTGATCGCCTCCGGTGCCTCATCGTTCGAGAGGACCGCCTCGTGGGCCCCGACCTCCTTGGCGAGGGCGAGCTTCTCGTCGTTGACGTCGAGCGCGATCACGCGGGCGCCGGTGAGCGCACGCAGGATCTGGATCGCGACGTGTCCGAGGCCGCCGGCGCCGATCACCACGGCCGTGCTGCCCCCGACGAGCTTCGGCATGGCGGTGCGGATCGCGTGGTACGGCGTCAGGCCCGCGTCGGTCAGCGACACGTTGCGCACAGGGTCGAGGTCGCCCAGAGGGACGAGGTGTCGTACGTCGTCGACGATCATGTACTCCGCGATCGCGCCGGGCGCTCCGAGCCCCGGCGGCGCGATGCCGAGCTCGACGGCGTACGGGCAGGAGTTCTCCGCACCGCGCGAGCAGGCGTGGCAGCGTCCGCAGCCCCAGGGGCCGTAGACCGCGACCGAGTCGCCGAGCGCCACGTTCGTCACTCCCTCCCCGAGCGCGTCGACGGTGCCGGCCCCCTCGTGGCCGAGCGTGAGCGGCAGCCCGAAGGTGTAGGCCTCCGCCGGCAGGCTCATCACGAACTCGTCGGAGTGGCAGACCCCGGCGGCCGACACCTTCAGCCGGATCTCGCCGGGCCCTGGCTCAGGGGTCTCCACCTCGACGACCCGAGGAGGACTGCCGATCTCGACGTACTGGAGTGCTCGCATCTGTTCACGCTAGATCCGCCCTGCAGGTTCAGCGAGCGCAGCGCGTCGAGGCTCTCTCCTGCACAATGGCGCGGTGACCACACGCGCGCTCGTTCTCGGTGGCGGCGGGATCACCGGCATCGCCTGGGAGATCGGACTGCTGCACGGCCTCATCGAGGCCGGTGTCGACCTCACCGGCGCCGACCTCGTCCTCGGCACCTCGGCGGGATCGGTGGTCGGGGCGCAGGTGACCAACGGTGCGACGACCGAGGCGATGTACGAACGCCAGCTCTCCCCGCTCGGCACGTACGGCCCCGAGCCCGCGTCGTCGATCGGCTGGAACGTGACCGCACGGTGGGTGGTCCTCGGACTGCGCAGCGGACGCGATGCCGAGGCGCTCGGTCGGCGCCTCGGCGCGTACGCGGTGAGCGAGGCCGCTGCCGGTCGCGTCGCGACGGAGGAGGAGCGCGTCGCCGTGATCCGCGACCGGCTCGTGTCGCAGGAGTGGCCGGCGCGCGAGCTGCGGGTGACCGCGGTGGACGCCGACACCGGCGCCTTCCGGACGTTCAGCCGCGAGGACGGGGTCCCGCTGGCCCGCGCGATCGCGGCGAGCTGTGCCGTCCCCGGTGTCTTCGCGCCGGTGACGATCGACGGCCACCGCTACATCGACGGAGGCACGAGGTCGTCGTCGAACGCCGACCTGGCCGCTCACTACGACCGCGTGGTGGCGCTGACACCGGTCGCGGTCGAGCTCCCGACCTGGAGGCGAGCGGCGTCGCAGCTCTCCGGATCGGACGCCGTCCACACGATCATCGCGCCGGACCTCGCCTCGCGTCGGGCGATCGGGCGCAACGTCCTCGACCCCGCGTCCCGGGCCCGCACCGCGCGGGCAGGACGCGACCAGGCCGCGACCATCGCCCGCGCCGTCTCCGAGGTCTGGGGCTGACGGGGTGGCGCGACGACTGAAGCCCCTCGACCCGGCGGCCTGGGACGCCGTGGCGGCGCGGCTGGACCTCGCGACCACCGGCAGCCAGCAGGTGTCGCCGGACGACCTACGCGCGGCGACGAAGCACCTGCTCGCCGTCCTGGACCAGCGGGCGCCCGGCAACAGCGTCGAGGTGCGGGTCCCTCCGTACGCCGCCGTGCAGGTGATCCCGGGCGCTCGGCACACCCGCGGCACGCCTCCGGCGGTCGTGGAGACCGACGCGCCGACGTGGATCGCCCTCGCCACCGGGCGTACGACGTGGGCGGAGGCGGTCTCCGCGGGCAAGGTCCGCGCCTCGGGCGAGCGCAGCAACCTCTCGCCCTACCTCCCGCTGGTCTGAGCGCTAGCGTCTGCCGGCGCGCAGGGAGGCCCACAGCCGGGGCTCCGCGGTCGCCCACCTCGGGAGCTTGACCTTCGTGCGGTAGGCGACGACGGCCCGCTGGGTGGTCGCGTCGAACAGTCCGTTGCGGGGGACGGGACGTCCGAGGGCCGCTGTCAGCGAGCGCTGCAGCCGATAGACGTGCTTGCCGTTCGAGCCGCGCTTGAGGACCGGCGCGGCCTTCCCGTTCGACAGCAGCGCGACCCACGTCCGACGCGACACCACGCCGGTCTGCTTCCATCCCCGGGCGGCCTGGAACCGTTTGACGGCACGCTGCGACTTGGCGCCGTGGACCGGTCCGCGTGTGGATCCCTTGAAGTAGCCGTTCTGACGGAGCAGGCACTTCGCGGCAGGCGTCAGGGTGGGGCGGCGCTGCTGGGGCCGCAGTGCCCGGTACCTCTGGATCTTGTGCGTGCCGCACTGTGCCCGGGGCTTGGTCGCCCGCGACCCCGCGCCGACGTCGAGGTAGTTGCGGTCGATGTTGATGGCGACACCGTTGTAGCGACTCACCCGGTTGCCGACGTACTGGTGGATCCGCTTGCCCCTGGCCCAGTAGCGGTCGTCGAGGTACGGCTCCGCGGCCAGGTTGGCCTTGCCGTTGTACCAGCCGAACCACAGGTGATTGGGGTAGTGGTAGTTGTCGACCTGGGCCACGCGGAGCCGGTTCATCGCGGCGATGGCCGCCGAGGCGCTCGAGTAGAGGCCCGAGCGGTAGCCGTGCTGAGCGAGTCGTGAGCCCCACCCGTCGACGAAGCTGACGACGGCGGTGTTGCACGCGGAGTTCGCGATGGAGTACGCCTCGATGTCGAGGTAGAGGACCCGCTTCCGTCCGATGCCGAGTGCCTTGGCCGACGCCACGCTCTCGTTGGCGGCCGCGACGCCCTGGGCCCGCGCGGTCGTCGGGTTGATCGACATCTTCTGCTTCCTGCCGCTGTAGCAGGGAGCCTGCCTCCCGACGTGGAGCGGGAGAAGGCGCCAGCCCCGGCGGGCCTGCGTCGTGACCCAGCTGCGGGTCAGCGCGGGTTGGGCGCAGGCACGTGACGAGCCGGAGATGTAGACGCCGACGGCGGCGTACGGGGACGAGACCCACCACGCGTCCATCTGGGCCTGCGTCGGCGCCGTGCAGGCGTCGAACGCGAATCCGGTGAAGCTTCCTGGAGCCTCGACCGCTGAGGCTGGGGCGGCAGCGAGGGCCGGCGCGAGCAGTCCTGCGGCGAGAGCGAGACCTGTGGCGGCAACGCCGATCCGGCGCGTGGAGGCGCCACGGAGACGGCTGGCGAGTGTAGACATGATCCCCCGTATGGTGCGGGCATGAGCCCTGCAGCGGTGCAACGACTTCACAGCATCATGCCTTCGGTCCTCGCGCATCTGGGGGATCTCGTGCGGATTCCTTCGGTCGGCGCCGATCCGGCGCGGGCGGGGGACGTACGGCGCAGCGCCGACGCCGTGGCGGCACTGCTGCGCGACGCGGGGTTCGCGGAGGTCGACGTCGTGGAGGCGGGTGGCGGGCCGGCGGTCATCGCCAACCATCCCGCCCCTGAGGGCGCTCCGACGGTGCTCCTCTATGCGCACCACGACGTCCAGCCCACCGGCGACCCCGACGCGTGGACGTCACCGCCGTTCGAGCCGACCGAGCGTGGCGAGCGCCTGTACGGCCGGGGCGCGGCCGACGACAAGGCGGGGATCGCTGCGCACCTGGCGGCCTTCCGGGCCTGGGACGGCAAGCCGCCCGTCGGGGCCACCGTGTTCGTCGAGGGCGAGGAGGAGTCCGGGTCTGCGAGCCTCGGCGCGCTGCTCGACACGTACCGCGACCGCCTCGCCGCGGACGTCATCGTCATCGCCGACTCCAGCAACTGGGACATCGGTACGCCGGCGCTCACGACGACGCTGCGTGGCCTGGTCGACTGCGTCGTCGAGGTGGAGACGCTGAAGCACTCCGTCCACTCGGGGATGTGGGGCGGCGTCTTCCCGGACGCGCTGATGGTGCTGACGCAGCTGCTGTCCACGCTGCACGACGACTCCGGCGAGGTCGCCGTCGCGGGACTGCACGCGACCACCGCGGCCGAGGTGGAGTATCCGGCAGACCGGCTCGCTGCCGAGTCGGGCGTGCTGCCCGGGGTGGAGCAGATCGGCACGGGATCGGTGGTGGACCGGCTCTGGGCGAAGCCGGCGATCAGCGTGATCGGCATCGATGCGCCGACCGTGGCGGACTCGTCGAACACGCTCGTGCCGCGAGCCCGGGCGAAGGTGTCGATGCGCATCGCTCCCGGCTCGGACCCCGACGCCTCGATGGACGCGCTCGTCGCGCATCTCGAGTCGCACGCGCCGTGGGGTGCTCGGGTCACCGTGACGCCGAACGACCGCGGCGACGCGTACGAGGTCGACGCGACCGGACCCGCCTATGACGCGGCTCGGGAGGCGTTCCGCGAGGCGTGGGACGGCGTGGAGCCGATCGACATGGGCGTCGGGGGATCGATCCCGTTCATCGCGGAGTTCGCCGAGCGCTACCCCGGGGCGGCGGTGCTCGTCACCGGGGTCGAGGACCCCGACACCCGCGCGCACGGCATCGACGAAGGCCTGCACCTGGGCGAGTTCACGCGGGTCTGCGTGGCGGAGACGCTGCTGCTGGGGAAGCTTGCGGAGGCTCGACGCCCGCCCACCCTTTGAGAAGATATATCCGTAACTATATATCTTTCGCCGTTTTCGCTCTACGTTCTTCTTAACGGTCGCTGCAAGAGGTGGCCGCGGAAGGAGAAGACATGAAGACGACTCCGGCTCGCCGAGGGGCGGGCATGATCGCGGCAGGTGCACTTGTCGCAGGGGCGCTCGCTGCGCTTCCCGCGACCGCGGCACACGCTGCTCCGAGCACGACCAACTACATGTGCACCGCCTATGGGCAGTCGATGGACGCGAAGCTGGCCGTCGACATCACCGCACCTGCGACCATCAACACCGGGATTCCGCTTAGCCTCAACGGTCCGGTGGAGGTGGCCTGGGGGGACACCTGGACAAACTTCGTCCGAGGCCCTGCGGCTGTGAAGTTCCACACCGCGAGTGCTACCGCTCCGGTCTTGGTCAACGGCGTCCCGCTCGCAACGCCGGCGAAGATCACCTTCCCTGCTGCGAGCCTCGTCGTGCCGGCTACAGGGCCCCTCGTTTGGCCGGGCACGATCACCCTCCCCGCCATTCCGACAACCTCCGGTGGTGATGTCGAGGTCAAGCTCGGCAAGGCCGACTTCGCGATGAACGTGTCCCTTGTTTACAGCGGACATAAGCCGACCGATGCCGCGATTCCTTGCGCGGTGAGCGGCGCTGCTCCGACGATCGCATCGGTCGACGTCACCCCGCCCGGCACGCTCGCGCCCGTCGCGGCGCTGAAGGCCGCCGGCAAGGTCGCCGTCGGACAGCGTCTGACCGCCAGCGGTGGCACCACCAACCCGGCGAGCAGCGTCTCGTACCAGTGGCTGGTCGGTGGCAGGGCCGCCGGCGCGGGCTCCGCGTACGTCGTGAAGCCTGCTGACCTCGGCAAGGCTGTCGCCGTCCGGGCGACGGCGAAGAGGGCGGGCTACGTCACTCGCGTGACGACCGTCAACGTCGGCAAGGTCGCCGCGGGCACCCTCGCCGTCAAGGGCAAGGCCAAGATCACCGGCAAGGCCAAGGTCGGCAAGAAGCTCAAGGTCAAGCCGGGCAAGGCTGCCGGAGCGCGGGTCAAGTACCAGTGGCTCAAGAACGGCAAGAGGATCAAGGGCGCGAAGGGCAAGACCCTCAAGCTCAAGAAGTCCTTCAAGGGCAAGAAGATCTCGGTGAAGGTCACCTACACCAAGGTGGGCTACAAGACGGTCACGCAGAAGACGAAGGCCGTCAAGGTCAAGAAGTAGTCTCCGCCTGACCAGGTCCCGGCATCGCGGTTGCCCCCGCACCGCGATGTCGGGACCTTTTGCGTTCTCGGCCCCCGCTCGACCTCACAAAGGATCCGACGTTTCGCCCTCCTTGGGGTGAAACGTCGGATCCTTCTGTCGGGAGGTGCGCCCGCCTCGCGCTCCATCAGATCTGGCGGCCCGCCTCCGGCCAGTACGACTTGCGCAGGTCGCGCTTGAGGATCTTGCCCGAGGGGTTGCGCGGCAGCACGTCCACGACATCGATCGAGGTCGGGCACTTGAAGCCTGCGAGCTGTTCGCGGGTGAACGCGATCAGCTCGTCTGGCGTCACCGACTCGCCTTCGCGGAACGCGACGACCGCCTTCACCGTCTCGCCCCACCGCTCGTCCGGGACGCCGATCACCGCCACCTCGGCCACGGCCGGGTGCGCGGTCAGGACCCGCTCGACCTCCGGGGAGTAGACGTTCTCGCCGCCGCTCACGATCATGTCCTTGATCCGGTCCTCGACATAGACGTAGCCGTCGACGAAGCGGCCCACGTCACCGGTCCGGAACCATCCGTCCTCCGTGATCACCTCGGCCGTGGCCTCCGGCTGGTTGTGGAACCCCTTCATCAGCTGCGGGGTCCTGAACCACAGCTCACCCGGCTCGCCCTCCGGGACGTCCTCGAGCGTGAACGGGTCGACCACCCGCGTCTCGACCTCGGGGATCGGGACACCGGCCGAAAGCAGCCGCTCCGGGTGCTCGGCATCGAGGTGCGCCTCCGGGAGCAGGTGCGTGATCACGCCGCACACCTCGGTGAGGCCGTACACCTGCATGAACTTCGTGTCCGGCCACGCCTCCATCGCTCGCCGCAGGAGCGGCAACGGCATCGGCGCGGCGCCGTACGTGAAGAACTTGAGCTTGCCGAACAGCGCGATCGCCTCGGGCCCGCCCGCCAGCGCCATCTGCGCGAGGGCGGGGACGAGGAAGGCGGAGTTGGCGCCCTTCATGATGGCGGTCGCCAGCGACACAGGGTCGGGCTCACGGGTCATGATGCTCGGGAAGCCGTCGTGCAGTGCGAACTGCACGTACGAGGTGCCGCCGACGTGGAAGAGCGGCATCGCGACGAGGCTGATGTCGCCCGGGTCCAGCTCCCAGCCGTCGTGGGAGTTGATCGTGTGGGCCACCATCGCGCGGTGGCTGAGCATGACGCCCTTGGGTCGGCCGGTCGTGCCCGAGCTGTACATGATCAGAGAGGTGTCCTCCGGACCGCGGTCGGGGGCGGGGCCAGCCGGCTGCGACGCGGCCAACCACCCCTCGTACTCGTCCGCCTCCGCGCCGTCGGGAGTGACCTGGATGATCTGCTCGACCATCGGGAGCCTGTCTCGGATCAGCTCGATCGTCGGCACCAGCTCCGTCCCGACGAAGAGCACCCGGGCGCCGGAGTCGTTGATCGTGTAGTCGAGCTCGTCGCCGGCCAGCCGCCAGTTGACGACCGCGGTCGCCATGCCGCGAGACGCCGCCGCGAGGGTGACCTCGACGCACGCCGGGTGGTTCTTGTCGAGGAAGGCCACCACGTCCCCGCGTCCGAGGCCGAGGTCGCGCAGGCCGCCGGCGGCACGGCGGATGCGCTCGTCGAACTCGGCAAAGGTCCACGAGCGCTCCCCGTACGCCATGCAGTCGGCGTCCGGTGTGGTCTCAGCCCAGTAGGCGACCCGGTCGTCCAAGAAGGTCGGGGGCGGAGGGGACGCAGTCATGGCTGACTCCTCGGTGCGGCGCAGTGCGCGTCGGCGGACAGTGGCATGACTGTGACACGGGTCACAGGCGAGGGCAAGGCCCACCTGACAGGGCTTCGTTGGCGCCTCGTACCCTGGAAGACGTGTCCCTCGCCCAGATCTCTGCCGCCGGAATGCTCCCCCAGCCGCTCGTGGGAGCGATCGCCGTCGGCATCCCCCTCCTGATCATCGCGCTGTTCTTCGTCTACTGGGACCGCCCGAAGAAGCGCTGACGGCCCTCAGTCTCGGGCCAGCAGCCCGGCCAGGCGGTCGAGGGACCGCGTCATCTGGCGCTGGGTCGTCTCCGCGAGGCTGCCCCGGCGCAGGAGCCACCTCTGCCGGTCCTCGGACACGTCCCACGTCTCGGTGACGATCGTCCCGGCCGGGACGACCTCGAGGTCGTAGCGCCAGACCCGCCCGCCGAGCAGGCCTCCGAGCATGGTCGTCCGCCAGGCGATGGTCTGGTTCTCCACGTAGGCGACGACCACGCTGGTGGTCGTGTACGGCACGCCGCCGCGGCGCATGCGCATCTGGAACTCCGACCCGAGGCGCAGCGGGACGTCGGTGACGTCGACGACCTCCACCACGTCCTCGGCGCCGGCCAGCGACGGGTGGGAGTGCGGGTCGGCGAGAAGGGCGAAGATCCGTGCGGCTGAGGCATCGATGGTGCGTACGGCGTGGACGCGGTCTGAGTTCATGCCACGAGAATGCCGGGGTCGCGGATGCGGCGCATTGGCGGCTGGCGCCTACACTGGTGCCGTGCCTCGCGGAGACGGTCGTCTGACCCACGACCTGGACCCCCACGACGTCGGCCCCCAGGACGCCTGCGGTGTCTTCGGAGTCTGGGCTCCAGGTGAAGAAGTCGCCAAGCTGTCCTACTTCGGGCTCTACGCCCTCCAGCACCGAGGGCAGGAGTCGGCGGGCATCGCGGTCAGCAACGGCTCGCAGATCCTCGTCTACAAGGACATGGGGCTGGTGTCCCAGGTCTTCGACGAGGCGACGCTCGAGTCGCTGCAGGGCAGCCTCGCCGTCGGCCACACCCGCTACTCGACGACGGGTGCGAGCGTCTGGCAGAACGCCCAGCCGACGTTCCGGCCCACCGCGCACGGCTCGGTCGCCCTCGCGCACAACGGCAACCTCACCAACACCGCCGAGCTCGCCGACCTCCTCGAGAAGCGCACGGCGGAGTCCGGCAGCGAGCTCGTCGGACGCGTCCGTGAGTTTGCGAGCAGCGACACCGCCGTGATGGCCTCGCTGCTCGCCTCGTACGAGGACCTCTCGCTCGAGCAGGCGGCACTCGAGGTGCTGCCGATGCTGCGGGGCGCGTTCTCGATGGTCTTCATGGACAACGACGCCTTGTACGCCGCGCGGGATCCCCAGGGGATCCGGCCGCTGGTCCTCGGCCGGCTCGACCGGGGCTGGGTGGCCGCGTCGGAGACCGCCGCGCTCGACATCGTCGGCGCGTCGTTCGTCCGGGAGATCGAGCCGGGCGAGTTCGTCGCGATCGACGCCGACGGTCTGCGGGTGCACCGCTTCGCCGAGGCCAAGCCCAAGGGCTGCGTCTTCGAGTTCGTCTACCTCGCCCGACCCGACACCCAGATCTCCGAGCAGCGGGTGTTCTCGGTGCGCGCGGAGATCGGCCGCCGCCTCGCTGCGGAGTCACCGGTCGAGGCCGACCTGGTCATCCCGGTGCCGGAGTCCGGCACGCCGGCGGCGATCGGCTACGCGGAGGCCTCCGGCATCCCGTTCGGGCACGGGCTCGTCAAGAACTCCTACGTGGGGCGCACCTTCATCCAGCCGAGCCAGAGCCTGCGCCAGCTCGGCATCCGCCTCAAGCTCAACCCGCTGCGCGACGTGATCGCGGGCAAGCGGCTCGTGGTGGTCGACGACTCGATCGTTCGCGGCAACACGCAGCGTCAGCTGGTGCGGATGCTGCGCGAGGCCGGTGCCGCCGAGGTCCACGTCCGCATCTCGAGCCCGCCGGTCAAGTGGCCGTGCTTCTACGGCATCGACTTCGCCACGCGTGCCGAGCTGATCGCGAACGGCATCTCGGTGGAGGAGATCCGGCGCTCGATCGGCGCCGACTCGCTCTCCTACATCTCGCTCGAGGCGATGGTCGACGCGACCAACGTGCCCAAGAACGACCTGTGCCGCGCGTGCTTCGACGGCGAGTACCCCGTGCCGCTGCCCGAGGGCAGCCTGGTCGGCAAGAACCTGCTCGAGCCGGAGCGCGCGGACGACCGCGTCTCCGTCACCATGGTCAACCCCTAGCGACGGAGGGTCGCACGTGACGTCGTACGCCAGCGCCGGAGTCTCGATCGAGGCCGGCGACCGCGCGGTCGAGCTGATGAAGGAGTGGGTCGAGAAGGCCCGCCGCCCTGAGGTGCTCGGAGGCATCGGCGGGTTCGCCGGGCTCTTCGACGCCTCGCAGCTCAAGCGCTACGACCGCCCGCTGCTGGCGACCTCCGCCGACGGCGTCGGCACCAAGGTGGTCATCGCTCAGCGCATGGACGTCCACGACACGATCGGGTACGACCTCGTCGGCATGCTCGTCGACGACCTCGTCGTCTGCGGCGCGGAGCCGCTGTTCCTCACCGACTACATCGCCACCGGCAAGGTGGTGCCGGAGCGGGTGGCCGCCATCGTGAAGGGCATCGCCCAGGCGTGCGAGGAGGCAGGCTGCGCGCTCCTCGGTGGCGAGACTGCCGAGCACCCCGGGCTCCTGGGGCCTGACGAGTACGACGTCGCGGGCTCGACGACCGGCGTGGTCGAGGCCGAGTCGCTGCTCGGCGCTCACAAGGTCGCGGCAGGAGACGCCGTGATCGCGATGGCCTCGTCGGGGCTGCACTCCAACGGCTACTCGCTGGTGCGCAAGGTCTTCTTCGACGTCGCCGGCTGGGACCTCGAGCGCGAGGTGCCCGAGCTCGGCGGGACGCTCGGCGAGACGCTGCTGACGCCGACGCGCCTGTACGCCAAGCCGTGCCTGGAGCTGGCGGCGTCGGTGGAGGTGCACGCGATGTCGCACATCACCGGCGGCGGCTTCGCGGCCAACCTGGCCCGGGTGGTGCCCGAAGATCTCTCCGTACGGGTCGACCGGGGGACCTGGAGCCCGGCGCCGATCTTCGACCTGGTCGGTCGATTGGGCGACGTCACGCGCCCCGACCTCGAGTCGGCGCTCAACATGGGCGTCGGGATGGTGGCCCTGGTCGCGCAGGACGTGGCAGAGCGCGCCCTCGAGGTCCTGGCCGAGCAGGGGGTCGAGGCCTGGCAGTGCGGAGAGGTGCTGGACGAAGCCGGCGGAGAGGTCGAGCTGGTCGGTGACTACCGCGTAGTGTGATCTACATCACCCTCGACTCGTCGCACCCGGAATGCCGGTGCCGAGCCGCCGGGTCGGTTCGCGCATCCTTGTCCTGAACAGGTAGCCTTAGCGCTACGAGAGACCACATTCCGAGACTTCGCGAGGGGGTCGGACCCTATGGGGCGCGGCCGTGCAAAAGCCAAGCAGACGAAGGTTGCACGCAACCTGAAGTATCAGACGCTCGAAACCGACTTCGACCAGCTGCAGCGCGAGCTCCACGGCGAGCCGGACGGGCCCACCGAAGAGCCGGACCCCGAGCTTCTCGAGAAGTACGCCGACTTCGCAGACAGCGAGCCTCGCCCCACGACCTGATCGTCGTCGACGCAGCCCGCGGCCAGTTCCGTGGGCTGCGTCGTCTGTGTCAAGACTGCGACCACGACGCCCACAGCGCCGCGTAGGTCCCTTCGCGGGCGAGCAGCTCGGCGTGGGTTCCCTCCTCGGCCACCTTCCCGCGGTCGAGGACCACGATCCGGTCGGCGGCCGCGGCCTGGCTGAGGCGGTGCGCCACGACGAGCGCCGTCCGTCCCGCGAGGGCAACGTCGGCCGCGCGGTCCAGGAGTCGTGCGCCTGACGACCCGGCCTCGGCGGTCGCCTCGTCGAGGACGACCACGGGTCGGTCGGCGAGCACGACGCGCGCGAGCGCGACCTGCTGAGCCTGTGACGGGGTGAGGGCGTGGCCGTCGCCGCCCACGGCCGTGTCGAGCCCGTCCTCGAGTGCGTCGACCCAGCCCGAGTCGCCGGTGCGCGTCAGCGCGTCGCGGAGGCGGTCGTCGTCGGCATCCGGTGCGGCGAGGCTGAGGTTGTCCCGCAAGGTGCCGGCGAACACGTGCACCTGCTGGGTCACGAGCGCGGCGCGAGCACGGACGCCGTCGGATCCCAGCTCCTCGTACGCCGTGCCGCCGAGCGCACGTGAGCCCGAGGTCGGGGCCAGATGTCCTGCGGCGATGAGTGCGAGGGTGCTCTTGCCCGCCCCGGTCGCTCCGACGAGGGCGACGCGTTCGCCCGGCTCGACGCGGAGGTCGACGTCGTGGAGGACGTCGTCACCGTCTGGGTATCGGTGACGGATCGCCTCGAGCCGCAGACCGGGCAGCGTCGTGCTCGGGGCAACGTCCGCGGTCGGGGCCGGGGCGAGCCGCGCCAGCCCGGCCAGGCGGGCGAGCGACGCCCCCGCGGCCTGCACCTGGTCGAAGGTCAGGAGGAGCCCGCCGATCGGATTGAAGAGTCGGTGGAAGAACAACGCTGCCGTGGTCGCCGCGCCCACGGTGACCTGACCGGACCGGACCAGCACGAACGAGGTCCCGAGGACGAGGAGCAGGCCGACGAGCTCGGCGCGATTGGTCCGCCCGAAGAACCGTGTGAGCATCCCGAAGACGCCGATCGACACACTCATCGCGCGCTGAGAGCGGTCGGCGACGTGACCTGCCCAGGCCCGCTCGTACCCGATCTCCCGGAGCGTGCGCGAGCCGTGCAGGCCCGACAGCAGCGCCTCGGCGCGCTCGCTCTGGGCCACCCGCTCCTCGGCGTAGCGCGGCGCGGAGCGCGGGAGGTACCAGCGCAGGCCCATCACGTAGAACGGCATCGCACAGAGGCCGGCGAGCCCGAGGCGCCAGTCCAGCGCGGCGAGACCGACCGTGGTGAAGCCGATCGCGACGGCGGACTCGATCGTGATGGGCAGCGCCTCGTCCAAGGACTGGGTCACCGAGCGGACGTCGTCGTTGACCCGCGCGAGGAGGTCCCCGGCGCCGGCCTCCTCCACGTGCTCCGGGTCGAGCTCGAGAGCGCGCGCGACCACGTCTTCACGCAGCCGCGCCAACGCCGGCACGGCCGCGTGCCCGAGACCGATGATCGCCAGCCCGGACGCCGCCCCGCCGAGCACTGCCGCGCCCGCGACGACAACGGCCGCGCGCACCACGTCCGTCACCTCGCCGCCGTTGCGGATCACGTCGACGAGGTCGCCGAGCACCCACGGGGCCGCGAGACCCAGCAGCCCTGCGAGTGCGAAGCCTGCTGCGGCCGCGGTCAGAGGCAGCCGTCGTCGTCGCAGCAGGCTCCACGCGAGCCGTGCGGTGTCGGCGCGGTCGGCGACGGGGAGCAGGTGCCGAGTCGCAGCACCGCCTCGACGTGGTGAGGTCATCGCAGCACCGCCTCGACGTAGTCAGCGCGCTCGAGCAGCTGGGTGTGGGGGCCGGTGGCGACGGTGCGCCCGTCGAGGACGAGGACGACGTGGTCGGCCTGTGCCAGCAACGACGGACTCGACGTGATGACCACCGTCGTCCGGGGTGCACTGCTGCCGTGGCGAGTGGCGCGCAGGCCGCGCGCGATGGCCTCCTCGGTGACCGAGTCGACCGCGCTCGTCGGGTCCTGGAGGAGCAGGACCGGTGTGTCGTGGGCGAGGGCACGCGCGAAGGCGATGCGTTGCCGTTGCCCACCCGAGAGTGAGCCGCTGGCCCGGACCCGTCGCTCGAGCCCGTCCGGGTGGGCGGTCACGAGGTCCTCGGCGGCCGAGGCGGTGAAGATCCTCGTGAGGGCGTCGTCGTCGTGGCGCCCGTGCGGGTCGACGTTGAACCGTACGGAGCCGTCGAAGAGGTCGACGCGGTGGGCGGCGACGAGCAGCACCGACCGGCGCTCACGGGTCCCCAGGCTGGAGACCGGCGTTCCGCCGAGCAGGGCCGCCCCCGAGTCCGGCACGCGCTCGCCGGTGAGCACCGACACCATCGCGTCAGAGGCGCCGGGGTCGTCCACCACGACTCCCACAAGATCTCCGGGTGCCGCCTTGAGCACGAGGTCGCGCAACGGGCCGGCGGAGACGTGGTTGAGCTCCAGGGCGTACGGCGGCTCGGGAGCGTTGCCGCCCTCGCCGACGAGCCGAGGTGTCGCGAGGACGTCGGCGATGCGTCGTGCTGAGGCGTACGAACGTGCCGCGTCGGCGCCGAGCCATCCCAGCTGGGAGACCGGCTCGGCGAGGAACTGTGTCAGGCCGACGATCGCCACGAACTCACCGAGCGACAGCTCTCCTGAGAGAGCGCGGCTGCCGGCCAGCAGCGCGACGGCCGCGAGCAGCAGACCGCTCAGTCCGGTGGTCGCAGCCGACAGGGCGCCCCAGCCGCGGACGGTCCGCAGCGCGGCCCGCTCCGCGGACCGGCTGGACCGTCGATAACGCTCCGCTGCGACCCGTTCGGCGCCGACGCCCTTCAGTGGTCGCATCCCCTGGATCAGGTCGGTCGCCATCCCGGACGCGCCGGCGACGGCGGCCTGCTCGGCACCGAAGCGTCGCGCGATCACCGGGCTGAGCAGCTGGGACGCCGCGACGATCAGCGGCACGCCGACGAGGACCAGCAGCCCGAGCGCCACGTCCAGCCACAGGAGATAGATCGCCGACGCAGCGGTGGCGACGAGCGCCGACACCGCATACCCGAGCTGGCGTACGACGGTCGACACAGCCAACGCATCGCCGGTCGCGACGGACACCGTCTCGCCGGCCAGCAGGCCCGTGCGGGCGCCGTCGGGATCGAGGACGTGGTCGAAGATCTCCAGCCGCAGCGCGTGCTGCTCGCGCTGCACCGCTCCGAACCCGAGTCGCGCACCGAATCGGTACGACAGGCTCAGCACACCCATCAGCACGGTGAGCGCGATCGCTCCGACGACGAACGCGGTCAGGTCCCCCGGGGCGATCGCTCGGTCGATGATGAGGCCGATCGCGACGGGGACCAGGGCCTCGCAGACCTGCCAGATGCTGAGCAGCGTGTAGGAGAGGACGAGGCGGCCACGGTGGCGCCGCAGCATCCGTCGGATCAGCCGAGCACCGGTCGGCGGCACCCCCGGGCTAGCCACGCCGGACCGGGACGACGGTAGGGAGGGCGTCGTACGGGTCGGAGAAGACGTGCGCCTCCAGGCCGAAGACCTTGGCGAGCAGCGCCGGGTCGACGACGTCGGACGGGGGACCCTGGGCGACGATGCGCCCATCGTCGACGACGACGAGGTGGTCGCTGTAGCGAGCCGCGAGGTTGAGGTCGTGCAGGACGACGACGATCGTTCGCCCGGTGTCTCGGCGCAGCCGCACCACGAGGTCGAGCACCTCCACGGCGTGCGCGAGGTCGAGGTGGGTGGTCGGTTCGTCCAGCAGGAGCACGTCGGTGTCCTGAGCCAGCGCCATCGCGATCCACGCGCGCTGGCGCTGGCCTCCCGACAGCTCGTCGAGCGGACGGTCGCCGAGGTCGTCGACGCCCGTGGCGGACATCGCCGCCGCCACGATGCTGTCGTCCTCGGCCGACCACTGCCTGTACCACGGCTGGTGCGGCTGTCGTCCTCGCGCGACCAGGTCGGCCACCGTCATGCCTTCGGGGGCGGTCGGGCTCTGGGGGAGCACCGCCAACCGACGCGCCAGGTGGCGAGGACGGATCGACGAGACCGGTGCGCCATCGAGCAGGACCCGGCCGCGCGTCGGGCGAAGCAGGCCGGCGAGGGTGCGCAGCAAGGTCGACTTGCCGCACCCGTTCGGCCCGATCACCGTCGTCACCTGCCCCTGGGGCACGTCGAAGGTGATCCCGTGGAGGACGTCACGGCTGCCGTACCCGGCGACCACGCCCTCGGCGCGCAGGGGGTTAGACACTGGATCTCC
Organism: Mumia sp. zg.B21; assembly: GCF_019550855.1. NCBI lineage: Bacteria > Bacillati > Actinomycetota > Actinomycetes > Propionibacteriales > Nocardioidaceae > Mumia > Mumia sp. zg.B21. The sequence continues at coordinate 663,208 of NZ_JAHWCJ010000002.1, forward strand.
GTACATAGCGGACGAGCAGGAACATGAGCGCCGGCGCCCCGATCACCGCGGTGAGGACGCCGACGGGAAGCTCGACGGGGAGGCGCTGGGCCGTCTGGTCGGCCACCAGGACGACGAGAGCGCCGACCATCCCGCTCGTCAACGGCGTCGGGCCTGCCGTCCCGAACACGCGCAGCGCCGCCTGGGGGGCGACGAACGCGACGAACCCGATCGGGCCGGCGACCGCGGTGGCCGCCGAGACCGCGACGACCGCCAACGCGATCGCGTACGCCTCGGACCGGGCGGTGCGGGTGCCGAGCGACGCAGCGACGTCGCGGCCGAGGCGCAGCGCGGACAGGTCCTGGGAGAGCACGGTGCTGCAGGCCGTCGCCACCGCGACCACGGCGAGCAGCATCCAGACGTCCTCGACCCGGACGCCTGCCAGCGACCCGGTGAGCCAGCGCGACGCGACGGCCGCGCTGTGCAGATCGGCACGCATCAACGCCCACGAGACGATCGCCAGCGCGATCGCGTTGACGCCGAGCCCGACGAGGATCAGCCGCATCCCGTCGAACCCGCCCCTCCAGGCGAGCGCCACGATCATCGCCGTGGTGAGCAGGCCGCCGACGACCGCGGCCGGCGCGACCAGCGTCGCGGAGGCGGTGCCCGTGACGCTCGTGACCAGCCAGGGTTGTGTGATCAGCAGGACGGCGGCCGCACTCGCCCCGGCCGTGACCCCGAGCAGGTCCGGCGTCGCGATCGGGTTGCGTGTGACCGACTGCGTGAGGGCACCGCTCAGGCCGAGCACGAAGCCCACCAGGATCGCGGTGACGGCGCGGACCAGCCGCCGGTCGACCACGACGAGGTGATCGACCGACGATCCGCGTCCCGTCAGCGCCGCCCAGACCCGGGACGCAGGCAGGTCGAGCGTGCCGGTGAGGACCGCCAGGACGGTGACCGCGAGAAGGGTGATGGTGACGATCGCGGTCCAGACGACGGCACGTCGGCGGACCAGGACGCCGAACGGCCCGATCCGGACACCCACACCCCGACGCGCGCTCACAGTGCTGTCCTGACGCGCGCTCACAGCGCTGTCCCGACGCGCGCTCACAGCGCGACCAACCTTCGACGCCGCGTGATCGCGATCAACAACGGCGCCCCCACGAGGACCACGACGACACCCGCCTGCAGCTCACCGGGCGGCGCCGCGACGCGGCCCACGGTGTCGGCGGCAGTCAGCACGACGGCCCCGACCAGCCCCGCGTACGGGACGAGCCAGCGGTAGTCGTGGCCGCTGAGGAACCGCGCGGCGTGCGGCGCGACGAGCCCGACGAACGCGAGGGGACCGCACACCGCCGTCGCAGCCCCGGCCAGGAGCGTCACCGCCACGATGCCGACCACGCGGCTCCGCCGTACCCGCGTGCCGAGCGCCTGCGCGACGTCCTCGCCGAGCGTGAGGGCGTTGAGCGAGAAGGCGTTCGCCGTCGCCAGCACGAACCCGGCACAGACCACCACGAGCAGTGGACCGGCGAGCTCGAGGTCGCGGTTCGAGACGGCGCCCACCTCCCAGAAGCGCAGGACGTCGAGCGTCTGTCTGTCGAGCAGGATGAGCGCTGCAGTCAGCGCGCTCAGCAGTGCGGCCATCGTGGTCCCCAGCACCGCGAGCATCACCATCGCGCCCCTGCGGAGGCTGCCGAGCCCCAGCAGGAAGACGATCGTGGACACCGCGCCCGCGCCGACCAACGCCGCGACGACCGTGGCCACCGAGGACTGGACGCCCAGCGCGAAGACGAGCACGGCCACACCGAACGTCGCGCCGGCGTTCACCCCGAAGAGCCCGGGCTCGGCGAGCGGGTTGCGGGTGTGGCCCTGCATCAGTGCGCCGGCCACGCCGAGGGCGGCTCCGGCCACCAGGGCGAGCAGGGTACGGGGCAGTCGCTGGGAGGTGATGACGGTGGCGTTGTCGGAGTCCATGCGGCCGAGGAGCGCCCCCAGGACCTCGCCGATCCCGATGCTGCGACTGCCGACCGCGAGGCTGAGGGCCGCCACCGCGACGGTCGCCGCGACCAGCGCCAGCATCACTGCCGTACGCCGTCCGACGTCCGACCCGGGAGTGAGCACGACCACATGCTTAGGTTAGCCTCACCAACACCTCGTCAGGAGGCGGGGCCGTGCTGGTCGACAGAAGGAGCAACATGCGCGTCAGGTCTTCCCTCAGGACAGCAGCTGCGATGGTGGCGGCTACCGCCCTGACCGTCTCGGGCTGTGGTGGCAGCGACGAGGAAGCCAGCGGGGACGAGGGCGAGACCCGGACGGTCGAGTCGACCTTCACCGGCAAGAAGGTCGAGATCCCGGTCGAGCCCAAGAGGGTCGTCGCGCTGTGGCGCACCGGCGCGATGCTCGCCGAGCTCGGCGTGAAGCCCGTCGGACAGCTGGAGGGCGAGCTGGTGGCCGAGGAGATCCCGGCCGAGCAGTTCGCCGAGGTCAAGGACACCCCGGCCGTCGGCAGCTTCGACGGGATCGACATCGAGAAGGTCATCGAAGCCGATCCCGACCTGATCATCGGCATGGACAACGGGGGACTCGGCGTCGACTACGGCGACCTCGAGGAGATCGCACCGACGGTGATCCTCGAGATCGCGGAGCCGACCGACGTCTGGGACAACTACCCCACCGTCGCCGACCTCGTCGGGAAGTCGTCCGACTATGACGCGCGTGAGAAGGAGCTCGACGCCACGCTCGCCGACGTGAAGACGCAGTACGGTGACGCGCTCGCCGACGCGAACGCGACGTCGCTCGGCTTCTCCGAGGGTGTCCTCTTCGTCGAGACCAGCAAGTCGCTGACGTACGAACGTCTCCAGGCCGCCGGGTTCGGCTACAACGCCGACTACACCGAGAACCCCGACCGCTACGTCACCGAGCTCGCGACCGAGAACCTGCCGAGTCTTGCCGAGTCCAAGGTCCTGCTCTACGACGCGAACCTCGACGGCTCGGTGAACCCGGAGAACCAGAAGCTGATCGCGATGCCCTCGTTCACCCGGTTGCCGGCTGCCCGCGCAGGGCACGCGTACCCGCTGACCTCGGGCACCATCTACACGTTCGAGGCGGCCCAGCGTCAGGCCGAGGACATCGAGAAGGCGGCTAAGGCCTATGCCGCGGCACGGTGACACCCCGACGCTCGCCGGCCCGACCCTGACGCTGCTGGACCACCCGATCGGGATCCAGGAGCTCGAGGTCCTTCGACGTGACCAGCTCACGCCACGGATGGTGCGCCTGGTTCTCGGCGGCGATCTCGCGCGGTGGGAGGCCCGGGCACCCGACGAGCACGTGAAGCTCGTGTTCCCCGACCCCGAGACCGGGATGACCCGTGCACCCGTGGCCGACGGCGACCACCTGCACTGGCCGAAGCCCTTCCCGCCGACGCGCGAGTACACCGTCCGCCGCTTCGATCGCGAGCGCGGCGAGGTCTGGATGGACTTCGTCGTCCACCCCGGCGGACTCGCCTCCGACTGGGCTGAGTCCGTCCAGCCCGGCGACCGGTTGTGGGTCGCCGGACCGCGAGCCGGCTACGTGGCGCCGCCCGCCTTCGCCTACCGAGTCGTGCTGGCCGACCACACGGCGCTGCCGGCCGCGGCCCGCATCGTGGAGGAGCTTCCGCACGGTGTCCGCGCACGGGTGGCGCTCCTCGTCCCCGACGCCGCCGAGGAGCAGGACCTCGTTGTCCGTGAGGGCGTCGAGGTCACCTGGCTGCACGAGGACGACCCGGAGGTGGCCGACCGGGGGTTCGAGCCGTTCCTCGCCGGGCTGGACCTTCCCGCCGACGAGCCCTGGACGTTGTGGGCCGGAGGCGAGGCCGGACTGCTCAAGCCGGTACGCCGCTGGGCGAAGGAGCACGGGTTGGTCAACGGCTCCACGGCCGACATCTCGGGCTACTGGAAGCGCGGTCGCTCCAACGCGGTCACGCCCCGCCGGAGGCTGGCCCACCGCGTGAAGCACGCCCTGCGCATCGACGACGACGCCTGAGACTGCGGGGCGTCAGGGCAGCCAGACGCCCCGCAGGCGGGAGATCTCGCGCATGCGTTGCTCCGCGATGCGGTCGGCCGCTGTGGACGGCGCGACGCTCTCGGCCTTCGCCCGGTGCAGGACGTCGAGCGTGGTCGCGTAGATCCGGGCCGCTCGTGCCCTGGCCCGGTTGAACGAGAAGCCCTCGAGCTCGTCGGCGACCTGGATCAGCCCGCCGGCGTTGACGAGGTAGTCCGGCGCGTACACGATGTCGCGCTGCGCGAGCAGCTCCTCGGTCCCGGCGTGGGCCAGCTGGTTGTTGGCGCCGCCGCAGACGAGCCGCGCACTGAGCGTCGCGACCGTCTCGTCGTCGAGGGCTCCTCCGAGCGCGCACGGGGCATAGACGTCGAGCGGCTCGCGGACCAGCGCTGCGGTGTCCGCCGCCACCCGCACGGACGGGTGCGCCGACCGTACGGCCTCGATGGCGGCCGGATCGACGTCGGTGACGACGACGTCTGCGCCGTCCTCGACGAGGTGAGCGACGAGGTGTCGGCCGACCTTGCCCACACCGGCGACGCCGACGCGGCGACCCGACAACGACGGCGTGTCCCACACGAACTCGGCACCCGCGCGCATGCCTTGGAAGACGCCGAAGGCGGTCAGCACGGACGAGTCGCCCGCTCCGCCGTGCTCGGTGGTCCGTCCGGTCACGTACGACGTCTCGCGGGCGATGACGTCCATGTCCTCGGGGTAGGTGCCCACGTCGCAGGCGGTGTAGTAGCGGCCGTTGAGCGACTCGACGAACCGGCCGTACGCCCGGAGTCGCTCCTCGGACTTGTCACGGTGCGGGTCGCCGATGATCACGGCCTTGCCGCCGCCGAGGTCGAGCCCGGCCAACGAGGCCTTGTACGCCATCGCCTTGGAGAGCGCGAGCACGTCGGCGAGCGCCGCCTGCTCATCGGCATACGGGTAGAAGCGGGTGCCACCGAGTCCGGGTCCGAGCGCGGTCGAGGACAGCGCCACGATCGCGCGGAGCCCGCTCGCCTCGTCCTGGCAGAACACGACCTGCTCGTGGCCACCGCCGAAGGGGGACATCACCTGTGGACCGTCCACGCCAACCTCCTCGTGCTGTGCTCTCCACTGTAGGAGGGCGCGGAGTTGACGTCCGGGCGGGTGCGAAACGTCCCGATGTTGCCCGTTCGGTTACACCTCGGTACGGATTCGGCGACACCCCTCGGCATGGATGGGTGCATTTTGGCATCATTCAGCCATGGATTCGCACTCCCCCGATGCGGAACGCCTTCTCACGCCGTCCGAAGTTGCCGCGCTGTTCCGCGTGGTCCCGAAGACCGTGACCCGCTGGGCACAAGCAGGCAAGATCAGTTCAATCCGTACCCTAGGCGGACACCGCCGCTTCCGCGAGGCGGAGGTTCGGCGCCTCCTCGCCGAGGGGTTCGGTCCCGACGACGAGAGCCAAGCCAGCTAGCCGGGGCGGCCGGAGAGCCGCGCCACACCGTTGCGGCAGAGGGGTCGGGGGACCCGCTGCCGCAGGAGCGAGGAGAACCGACGTGTCTCAGCAACCCAGTTCCCGTGCACTGCTGCTCGCGAGCGGTATCGCCGGATTGGCCAGCGGAGGGCGATCGACGCTCGGCCCTGCCGTGACACGCCTGTCGAGCAAGCACTCGGCATGGTCACGCGGGTTGGTCCTGGCGGGCATCGCCAGCGAGCTGGTCGTCGACAAGCTGCCGCAGACACCGAGCAGGCTCCGGCTCGCTCCGTTGGCCGGCCGAGTCGCGGCGGGCGGACTCGCCGGCTTCCAGATCGCACGCACGGGCAAGGGCCCGGTCGTCCCGTCCACTGTGGCCGGTGCCGCGGCGGCGCTCGCCGGGTCGTACGCGGGCAACGCCTGGCGCCAGGCCTGGGCGCGGACCGGCAAGCCGGACCTGCCGGCGGCGCTCGCCGAGGACGCGACGTCGATCGGGCTGGCGTACGCCGCGTCCGGCGTCGTCTCTCGTTCCTGATCGCGAGGCCGTCACAGGGCCGGGGATCAGGACGTCCCCTCGGCGGCAGTCGGCTCGGCGTCTCCCGCGAGCGGTGCCACGACGAGCGGGCATGCGGTGGTACGGATCAGCGCGCCCGTCACCGATCCGAGGGCGACCCCCCGAGGCAGAGGCCGGGTCCGGCGTCCGACGACGAGCACGTCGCTCTCGGCGCTCGCCCGTGCCAGTGCCGTCGCGGGCCGCTCGTACTCGACCACCACGTCGACCGTGACGTCGCCGTGGCGTTGGACCCAGGGCGCCACCGTCTCCTCCAGTCGGAGCCGTGCCGCCTCGCGCCACGACTGCTCGCTGGTCCGGGCGAAGATCACGTCGTCGTAGAACGTCGGCGCCCGCCAGGCGTGCAGCACGGTGAGCCTCGCGCCGCGCACGTGCGCAAGATCGAACCCGAGGTCGAGGGCCTCCGCGGAGATGGCGGTCTCGTCGATCCCGACCACGATCCGGCCGCGCGCCTCGCCCGCGTGCCAGCCCGCCGGCACCATCGCGACGGGACATGCGGCTCGGGCAGCGACCCCGCTGATGATCGAGCCGGTGAAGACCCGGCCGAGCGCCGATATGTCACGTCGTCGGAGGACGAGGAGCGAGGCCTCCGACGACGCCCTCAGCAGCACGCCCACGGTCCCGCCCTCGGCGAGCAGGGTGAGGATCTCCACCCGGTCGCCGGCGATCTTGCTGAACCGGTCGAAGGTCTCGGCGAGAAGCTGGTTGGCGACCTCGCGCCGATCGTTCTCCGGGATCACCGGGCTGGCGGCGTGGTAGTCCGGGTTGTACGCGTGGACGAGGAGGATCGGCACGCCCCGTCGCTCGGCGGCGTCGACGGCGAAGCGGAGCACGTCGTCGTCCATGGTGCTCGCAGCGACGCCTACGACGACAGGCGCTGTGGTGGTGGTCATCGTCTCGTCCTCCCGAAGGTCGGCACCGGCGCGGATGTCACCGATGACGCCATCGTCCGCCCGGAAGGACTGCCCTGCCACCGCCACGAACGCTCAGCGCTCGCGCGCGGCCGCCTCCTGCAGGAACGGACGGGTCAACATCACGATCTCCTCGAGATGCGTCTCGAGCGCGAAGTGGCCGGCGTCGAGCAGATGGATCTCGGGATCTGGTCGATCCCGGGGCGGTCGAGACGAGCCTGGTCCTTCTCGCCCTCGTCGCGAACGGCGCGATGGTGATGGCACCCATCACGGGCTCCCCAGCCACGGCCGACGACGCGAAGGCCACTGCGCGGATCCTCGTCGAGGCAGCGGTGCGCGCACCCGGATAAACAGAAGACCGCAGCTCGCTGGGCGAGATCTGCGGTCGTGGGTGGCCAGGGCCGGGGTCGAACCGGCGACCTTCCGCTTTTCAGGCGGACGCTCGTACCAACTGAGCTACCTGGCCGTCTGTCTCCTCGGGGCTCTCGCCTCAAGAAGCAGCCCGGCGTGACCCGGGCGCGCACCACTATACAAGGCGAGGCGCGGTCCGGATCACCCGGTCAGGTCACGCGACAGTGACCACGCTGGCCGCGTCGAGGCGGGGCAGGCGATCGCGGTAGGCGTCCTCGGCGGGATGACCGATGTTGACGATCACGAGCGACCTGAGACCGGTGCCGTCGAAGAACTCCTTGTCGACCCCCGCGGCGTCGAAGCCTGTCATCGGGCCGGCATAGAGGCCGGCGGCGCGCACGCCCACGATGAAGTAGCCGATCTGGAGGCCGGCGCTCAGCCTGGCCATCGACTCCCGCTGGTCGGCGACCGGCTCGAGCGCGTCGCGCATGCCGGGCGCGTGCGGGAAGACCTCGGGAAGGGTCTCGTGGAAGTCGACGTCGGCCGCGAGGATCGCGACCAGAGGCGCGGCGCCGGTCTTGGCTCGGTTGCCCTCCGACATGTGCGGCAGCAGGCGCTGGCGGGCCTCGCCGTCGGTCACCAGAGTGATCCGCAGCGGCTGGCAGTTCATCGCCGTCGGCCCGAACTTCACCAGGTCGTACACGGCGCGGATCTCGTCGACGGTGACGGGTTCGTCGGTGAAGGCGTTGGCAGTGCGGGCCTCGCGGAAGAGGAGGTCCTGCGCGGCTCGGGGCAGCGCGAGCTCGGGGAGGGTCACGGTCATGTGTCGTGAAACGAGTGGCATTTTCAGTTTCATCCTCAAACCAGTGTGGTTCGTGCCACCATCGGCTGAAGCGTGAGGAAGGTCAGATGCCACGACGTCGTACGGAGAGCGTGGGCGCGTCCGCAGGTCGGCCGCTCAGTGGTCAGGTGGCGGTCGTGACCGGCGGTTCGCGCGGTCTCGGGTTCGGGTTCGCCGACGCCCTCGGTCGGGCGGGTGCTCGCGTCGTCGTGGCGTCCCTGCCGGGCAGCGGTGTCCCCGAAGCCGTGAGCCGTCTGGCACAGAGCGGCGTCGAGGCCGTCGGCGTCGAGGCCGACGTCACCGATCTCGCCGCGGTCGAGGGCATCCGCGACCGAGCGCTGGAGTGGGGTGGCCTGGACGTCTGGGTCAACAACGCAGGTGTCTCAGGGATCTACGGTCCGACCCACCTGACGCCGGTCGACGTCTTCGACCGGATCGTCGACGTCAACATCCGTGCGGTCCACCACGGCACCCGGACGGCCGTGACCACGATGCTCGAACAGGGCCGCGGCCACGTGGTCAACGTGTGGGGCAAAGGCTCGACCAAGCCGGTGCCGTGGCAGAACGCCTACGCCACGTCGAAGGCGTGGAACCGTCAGTACACCCGGACGGTGCGCTCGGAGATCGCGGGCGCCGGGGTGCGGGTGCACGGGTTCGACCCCGGTCTGGTGAGGACGGAGATGCTGAGCGAGGTGACCGTCACCCCGGGCATGGAACAGCGAGTCGCCGCACTGCCCTGGGTCGTGGGCCTGTGGGGGCAGGTGCCGGAGCTGGCGGCGGCGCCGATCGTGCCGTTGGTGGTCGGGGACCGCGACGACCACGTCGACCTGACGGTCCCGACGATCCTCGGCCGAGGGCTGCGTTCTGTGCTGCGGGGCAACCTGCGCCGCAGCCGCCGCATGCCGATCACGGTCCGTACGCTCGCGGAATAACGACGAAGGGCCCGAACCTGACGGCTCGGACCCTTCGTGCTGGCGACCCTGACGAGACTCGAACTCGCGACCTCCGCCGTGACAGGGCGGCGCGCTAACCAACTGCGCTACAGGGCCATCTTCAGTTGTCACCGCTCAGCGGTGCGAGCACCACTTTAGCGGACGGTTCGGACGACTCCAAAACCGGGGTCGGACTCCCCGCACGCACCGCCTGAACTCCGAGCGATGGTGCCCCCAACGGGATTCGAACCCGTGCTACCGCCTTGAAAGGGCGACGTCCTAGGCCACTAGACGATGAGGGCGTACGCGCACGACGGCGCGGACGGTTCATCGTACGGGCAGCGTCCTCCGGCCGCCAAAGCCGGTGACGTCGACCTGGGGCCCTCAGGCAGACTGGACCCGTGATCGACATGTCGCCGGACCGCTTCGCCGAGCTCGTCGAGCGGGCGTTCGACGAGCTGCCACCGGACCTCACCGGGCTCCTCGAGAACGTCGTGCTCCTCATCGAGGACGACGCGCCCGACGACGACCCGACCTTGCTCGGCCTCTACGACGGCATCCCGGTCACCGAGCGGACCAGCGCATACGGCGGTGTCCTGCCCGACCGCATCACGATCTACCGGAACCCGACGCTCGCGATCTGCGACACCGAGCAGGACGTCGTCGAGGAGGTCGGCATCACGGTCGCGCACGAGATCGCGCACTACTTCGGGATCGACGACGACCGGCTGCACGAGCTGGGGTACGCGTGAGGATGTTCCGCCGCCGCGGCCGCCGTGGCGCGGCGGGACGGGACGTGCGTGTGATCCGCTGCGACGAGCGCTACACGTCGCGTCGCGACGGCATCACGACACGCCACAGCTTCTCGTACGGAGACCACTACGACGCCGACAACGTCGCGTTCGGACCGCTGCGTGCGGTGAACGAGGAGTGGCTCGAGCCCGGGGCCGGCTACGACAGCCACCGCCACAGCGACGTCGAGATCGTGACCTGGGTCCTGGCCGGCGCCCTCGCCCACGAGGACTCCATGGGTGCCCGCGGCGTGCTGCGACCGGGCGAGGTCCAGCACATCAGCGCTCGTGCCGGGGTCGAGCACACCGAGCGCAACCACTCGACGACCGAGCCGCTGCACTTCCTCCAGATGATGCTCGCCCCGTCCGACGCCGAGCTCGCCGACCCTCGTCCGGGACCGCCGGCGTACCGGCAGTGGGACCTCCAGGGGGCGCGAGGGTATCTCCTCGACGTGCTCTGGGTGCGTGACGGCGTGATGCTGCACGCGGCGCTGCTGGACGCCGGTGACGTCGTCGACCTGCCCGAGGACGGCCTCGTCCACCTGCACGTGACCCGTGGCCGGGTCGAGGCGGCCGGCGAGACGTTGGAGCACGGTGACGTGCTCCGGGCGACGGGCGAGGGGCCGCTGCGTGTGAAGGGGGTCACGCCGTCGGAGATACTGGCGTGGCACCTCCGTCCCAGCACCGACCCAGGAGCAGCGTGATGGCCACCGTCCTCGTACTCAACGGCCCCAACCTCGACCGGCTCGGGACGCGGGAGCCCGCCGTCTACGGCGACCGCACGTACGACGACCTCGTCGCGCTGTGCCACGCGGCGGGGGCCGAGCTCGACCTCACCGTCGACGTACGCCAGACCGCCAGCGAGGCCGAGATGATCGGGTGGTTGCACGACGCTGCCGACGCCGGCCACCCCGTCGTGATCAACGCCGGCGCCTGGACGCACACGTCGGTCGCGATCCGCGACGCGGCGGCGATGCTCACAGCCCCGATGGTCGAGGTGCACATCACGAACGTGCACGCCCGCGAGGAGTTCCGGCACCACTCGTACCTCTCCGCGGTCGCGACGGGCGTCATCGTCGGGCTCGGGTTCGAGGGGTACGTCGCCGCGCTGCGGTTCCTCGCGTAGGCGCACGGCGCCGCCGGTGTCACCGGTCGGACGTTACGGACATTTACGTGGCGACCGTCCGTGGTCGTGCCTAGGGTGATCACCGTGAGCGATCTGGTCGGACAACATGCCCACGACGACGCGGTGCGCAGGCTCAGGGCCTCATACGGCTCCATCCCCGACGGTTCGCCCGTCCGGCTGGCCAAGCGCACGACCAACCTCTTCCGACCTCGTGACGCCTCCGACGCACCCGGGCTCGACGTCAGCGGGCTCGGCGGGGTGATCAGCGTCGACATCGACGCCGCCACGGGAGTCGCAACCGCCGACGTACAGGGCATGTGCACCTACGAGGACCTCGTCGCGGTGACGCTCGCGCGCGGCTTCATGCCGTACGTCGTGCCGCAGCTGCGCACGATCACCCTCGGCGGTGCCGTCACCGGACTCGGGATCGAGGCGACGTCGTTCCGCCACGGACTCCCGCACGAGTCCGTGCTGGAGATGGACGTCTTCACCGGGGCGGGGGAGGTCGTCACGTGCAGCCGCGAGGAGCACAGCGACCTGTTCCTCGCCTTCCCCAACTCCTACGGCACGCTCGGCTACGCCACCCGCATCCGCATCCCGCTGGAGAAGGTCCCGGGCTGGGTCCGGCTCCGGCACCTCCGCTTCGACGACCCGACGTCGGCCGCGGCCGCGATCAGCCGCATCGTCGGCGAGCGCAGCCACGACGGCGTGCGTGTCGACGCGATAGACGGCACCGCGTTCAGCCCTGGCGAGATCTATCTGACGCTGGCCGAGATGACCGACGAGCCGCAGGCGGTCAGCGACTACACCGGGCAGCAGATCTACTACCGCTCGGTGCGTGAGCGCAGCAGCGACGCGCTCACGGCCCACGACTACCTGTGGCGGTGGGACACCGACTGGTTCTGGTGCAGCGGCGCGTTCGGTGCCCAGAACCCGACGCTGCGGCGCCTGTGGCCCCGCAATCGCCGGCGCAGCGACGTCTACCAGAAGATGGTCGGTCTCGACACGCGCTACGGCCTCGCGCACCGGCTCGACCGTCTCAAGCGCAACGGCGTCGAGAAGCGAGAGCGGGTCATCCAGGACATCGAGGTCCCCGTGGACCGGCTGGCGGAGTTCCTCGCGTGGTTCGACGCCGAGGTGGGGATGCGCCCGGTCTGGTTGTGCCCGCTGCGGCTCCGTGAGCCAGACGGCCCGGGCAGCGCGACCCGCTGGCCGCTCTATCCGCTCGAGCCCGGCACGACCTACGTCAACGTCGGGTTCTGGGGCACCGTCGCCGTGCCCGCGGACGCGCCGGCGGGCATGGTCAACCGTCGCGTCGAGGAGAAGGTCCACGCGCTCGGCGGTCACAAGTCGCTCTACTCGGAGGCGTTCTACGACGCCGAGACCTTCGCAGACCTCTACAACGTGCCCCATCTCACCGAGGTGAAGGCGGTGTACGACCCCAAGGACCGGTTGACCGGCCTGTACGAGAAAGCGGTGAAACGTCGATGACCACTCTTGCCAAGTCCTCGATCACACTGGGCGAGGCCGTGGAGCGCCTCGTGCCCGGCGAGCTCTCGTTCCGGTTCGAAGGCTACGACGACAGCAACGCGGGCCCGGCAGACGCGCCGATCACCGTCCGCATCGTCAACGAGCGGGGCCTGTCCTACATCATGAGCGCGCCCGGCGACCTCGGCTTCGCGCGCGCCTACGTCAGCGGTGACCTCGAGCTCGACGGTGTGCACCCGGGTGACCCGTACGACGCCCTGGTCCACCTGCAGAACAAGACGCGCCTGCGGGCACCGTCGGCCGCGGAGACGTTCCGCGTCGTCAAGGCGCTCGGCCTCTCGCACCTGGTCCCGCCGCCGGCGCCGCCCCAGGAGCACCTGCCCCGGTGGCGCCGAGCGGTCGAGGGCCTGCGGCACACCAAGAGCCGCGACGCGGCGGCGATCCACCACCACTACGACGTGTCCAACCGGTTCTACGAGCTGGTGCTCGGCCCGTCGATGACCTACACGTGCGCGGTGTTCCCCAAGCCCGACTCGACGCTCGAGGAGGCTCAGTTCGAGAAGTACGACCTGGTCTGCCGCAAGCTCGACCTCCGGCCGGGCCAGCGTCTGCTCGACATCGGCTGCGGGTGGGGCGGCATGGTGCGCCATGCGGCGAAGCACTACGGCGTGAAGGTCATCGGCGCGACCCTGTCGGAGCAGCAGGCGATCTGGGCGCAGCAGGCCATCGCCCGTGAAGGCCTCTCCGACCTCGCGGAGGTGCGGTTCTCCGACTATCGCGACGTGCCCGAGGGCGGCTTCGACGCGATCAGCTCGATCGGTCTCACCGAGCACATCGGCGTCCACAACTACGCCTCCTACTTCGGCTTCATCCGCGACCACCTCAAGGTCGGCGGGCGGATGCTCAACCACTGCATCACGCGACCGGACAACCGCACACGAGCGACGGCGGGGCAGTTCATCGACCGCTACGTCTTCCCCGACGGCGAGCTGACGGGGTCCGGCCGCATCATCACCGAGGTGCAAGATGCCGGGCTCGAGGTCCAGCACGAGGAGAACCTCCGGCTGCACTACGCGATGACCCTGCGCGAGTGGAACCACAACCTCCGCGACAACTGGGACGAGGCGGTCGCCGAGGTCGGTGTCGCGACCGCCAAGGTGTGGGGTCTCTACATGGCCGGATCCCGGCTCGGGTTCGACCGCAACTCGATCCAGCTGCACCACGTGCTCGCGACCAAGACCTCCCCGACCGGGCAGATCGACTTCCCGCTCCGGCCGACCTGGGGGAGCTGACCGGCACCCACGCCGTACGCAACGACATCGCGACCCCCGATGGTCGCGATGTCGATGCGTGTCAGCCGATCGGGTCATGCAGCGGGCACCACCTCCCGCGTCCGCTCAGGGCGGCGCAGCGAGCCCAGGCGCTTGTCCAGCAGCACGAGCGCCGCAGGGAGCAGGACCAGCCGGACGATCGTGGCGTCGACCAGGATCGCCACCGAGAGCCCGACGCCCATCTGCTTCATCTCCAGCATCGACAGCGTCGCGAACACCGCGAAGACCGACACCATCACGGCCGCCGCACTCGTGACGACGCTCGCGGTCTCGCGCACGCCGTACTCGACGGCGAGCCGTGTCGACAGTCCCCGCCGCATCCCTTCACGGACCCGGCTCATCACGAACACGTGGTAGTCCATCGAGAGTCCGATCAGGACCACGAAGCAGAAGAGCGGCACCCAGTCCACCACGAAGCCCGGTGACGTGAAGTCGAGCAGACCCTCGGCCCACGTGTTCTGGAAGACGAGCGTCATCACGCCGAAGGCAGCGCCCACCGACAACAGGTTGAGCCCCGTCGTGAGCAGTGCGACCGCCCCGCTGCGGAACACGACAGCCATCATCACCAGCGTCAGCAGGAGCACGAACCCGACCACGAGCGGCAAGGCGCCACGCTGGTTGTCCTGGCTGTCCATCGTGGCGGCCACGTCACCCCCGAGCGCCCACTCCACCCGGCCGAGGTCGTCGAAGGCTGCGGGACCGGCCGTGTCGCGGAGCTCAGAGACCGCGTCCTCGTTCGCCTGCTCTCCGTCGGCCCCGGCGGCGGTCAGTCGGAGGACCGAGGTCCGTCCGTCCGCGGACACCGCCACCGGCTCGGCGTCCGAGGCGAGCCCCTCCGCCTGGGCGCGAGTCGCGAGATCGTCGAGTGCCCGGCCGACCTCCGTGGCGTCCGCGTCGGAGCGCGCGACGATCTCGACGGAGGGGCGCTCCGCCGGGAAGTGCTCCTGCACCGTCTGGAACGTCGCCACGGCCGGCAGGTCCTGCGGCAGGGTGTCGATCGTCCCCTCGTGCAGCTTCATCCCCAGCGCCGGCGCGGACAGCGCGAGCAGCAGACCGACCGAGACCAGCAGGGAGGTCTTGGGGCGGGCGAGGACGGGACGGATGAGGCGCTTGCTGATCCCGCCTTCGCCGATACGGCGGTTCAGCCGCCACAGCAGGGGGATCCGTGGCCGGTCGACCCACCGGCCGAGCTTGGCCAGCAACGCCGGCAGGACCGTCACCGAGCCGACCATCGCGACAGCCACCACGAGGATGGCCCCGACCGCGAGTCCAGCGAAGACGGTGTCACGGGTCAGGAAGAGACCCGACATCGCGACGATCACCGCGACTCCGGCAACCACGACGGCACGACCCGAGGTCACAGCAGCGATCTCGATCGCGTCGATCGTGCCCGCACCCTTGCGACGCTCCTCACGCTCGCGCTTGAGGTAGAACAACGAGTAGTCCACGCCGACCGCCATCCCGATCATGAGGATCACGCTGGCGACGGTCCCCGAGTCGGGGATCAGGGCGGAGGCTACGGCGTACAGGCCCATCGCGGTCAGCACGCACGAGAACGCGAGTGCCACGGGGATCAGGGCAGCGGTCAGGGCGCCGAAGGCCACGATCATGATCAGCAGCGTGATCGGGAGGCTGCGTGCCTCGCCCGACCCGAGATCCTCGCCGACGCGCTCGTCGACCTGGGTGCCGATCGACTCCCCACCGGTCTGGGCGATGTCGAGCCCGGGGTTGGCTTCCGCGACCTCGGCGGTGGAGGCCTGCAACGACTCCACCGTCGCGTCGAGGTCGTCGACACCCTTCTCCAACGTCAGCGGCACGAGCATCGCGGAGCGGTCCTCGGACCACGTCGGTGGCCCGACGGCGTCGACGTGCGCGACGCCCTCGGCGCCGGCGCGCAGCGACTCGTACGCCTGATCGGCGGCCGTACGCTCCAGCGCCCCGCTCTCGGCGGTGACCAGGACGACCTCGCCCGGGGCGCTCTCCAGGTTCGCGTCGCGGATCATCTCCGCCGCGCGCCCCGACTCGCCGACGCCGTAGTCGTCGTCGGACATGCTCTGCGTCGGCACGACGGCCATCAGCGCCATCGCGCCGACGACCAGCGTCAACCAGAGGGTGAGCGCGCGCCACGGGTGGGTCGCGCTCCAACGGGCGACCCGCACGACCGGCGAGCGGCGTGTGGGGCTGCTTGCTCGCCTGTGCGGAAGAGGTGCGGTGGTCGTCATGATGGCCTCTCGGATCGTCCGGATCGTTCGTCGACGACGATTCCGCCTCGCGTGCTCCCGATCACGGGTGCGAGACCCCGGACCGTGGTGGTGCTAGGTCCACTGTCTGCGGCGCCCCTCTGACCGACAGTGGGAGCATGGCCACGACAGCGGACCCAGGAGTCATGATGAGCTTGCCCACGGGTGCACCCGAGTCGTACGCCGGATCGCGGCGCACGTCACGGTTCGCGCTGACCGGGCTCGCCCTCGTCTACCTGGTGCTCGGGATCCCGACGCTGATCACGCTGATCGTGGTCACGGTCGCGATCCCGCTCGGCGTGCTGGGCATCGGGCTCGCGGCGCTCGCCGCGTTCGTACCGTTCCTGCGACAGCTCGCCAACGTGCACCGCTACTTCGCGACCCAGGTCCTCCGGACCTCGGTGCTCAGCCCGTACCACCAGCGCGAGTCGCACGGCGTCAACGTCGTCGTGAAGGACTGGGCGCGAGACCCCGCGCGATGGCGTGACCTCGGCTGGTCGTACGCCTCGGTGACGGTGGGATGGGTCCTCTCGTGGGTCCCGGTGGTGCTGCTGCTGGGTGTGGTGTGGTTCCTGATCTTCCCCTTCATCTACGCGGTGACTCCCGCTGGCGTCTTCGACATGGACTGGCGTCTCGTGCAGGTCCACGACGTGGCGTCGTCCTTCGCGATGTGGGTGCCCGCTGCGCTGTGCGTCCTGGCCTGGTGGTTCGTCACGCCGCCGGTGAGCCGCCTGCGTGCGCGGATGGACCTCGCGCTTCTGTCGCCGACGCGCGCCGAGCTCGAGAAGAGGCTGGCCGAGGTGTCGGCGTCTCGTACGGAGACGATCGACCACTCCGCTGCCGAGCTGCGGCGCATCGAGCGCGACCTGCACGACGGTGCACAGGCGCGGCTGGTGTCGCTCGGGATGAGCCTGGGGCTGGCCGAGCAGCTGATGCGTACCGACCCGGAGGCGGCTTCCCGGCTGATCGAGGAGGCGCGGCTGACCACGACGTCGGCTCTCGGTGACCTGCGCTCGGTCGTCCGCGGGATCCACCCGCCGGTGCTGGCCGACCGCGGGCTCGTCGGAGCGGCGCAGGCGCTGATGCTCGATCTGGCGGTCCCGACGTCGTTCTCCGCGGTGGTGCCCGGAAGGGCGCCCGAGCCGGTGGAGTCGGCGATGTACTTCGCGATCGCCGAGGCGCTCGCCAACGTCGTCAAGCACTCCGGTGCCACCGCGGCTTCGGTGGACCTGGCGCACGACGGCGAGCGGCTGCGGACGGTCGTGGCCGACAACGGCCGAGGCGGTGCTGACCCGGCCGGCGGCACGGGGCTTGACGGAATCGCTCGCCGTTTGGCCGCCTTCGACGGCACCATGGTGGTCGAGAGCCCCGCCGGGGGACCCACCGTCGTCACCATGGAGCTGCCGTGCGCGTTGTCATCGCCGAAGACCTCGCCCTCCTCAGGGACGGCCTGACGCGCCTGCTCGAGGCCAACGACTTCACGGTCGTCGCCGCGGTCGACAACGCCCCGTCGCTGGCGAAGGCGCTGCGCGAGGTCGACGTGGACGTCGCGGTCGTGGACGTACGGATGCCTCCGACGTTCACCGACGAGGGGCTGCGGACGGCGATCGAGGCGCGCGCGGCGCGGCCGGGGCTGCCGGTGCTCGTGCTGTCGCAGTACGTCGAGCAGCTGTACGCGCGTGAGCTCCTGTCGTCGGGCGAGGGGGCCGTGGGTTATCTGCTGAAGGACCGGATCGCCGATGTCGATCGGTTCGTCGACGCCGTCCATCAGGTGGCCGGCGGCGGCACGGTGCTCGACCCGGAGGTCGTGTCGACCCTGCTGTCCAAGGCCGCCGCCAACCGGCCGGTGGACCGTCTGACCGACCGGGAGCGCGAGGTGCTGGGCCTGATGGCGGAGGGCCGCTCCAACGCGGCGATCGCGGCGCGCCTGTTCGTGACCGAGAAGGCGATCGCGAAGCACACCAACAGCATCTTCGCCAAGCTCGACCTCCCGGTCTCCGCCGACGACAACCGCCGCATCCTCGCCGTCCTCGCCTACCTGCAGGACTGACCGACCCCTCGGGCGGCCGCGGGTCACTCCCTGGCGCTCCCGGGTCACTCCCTGGCGCTCGCGGGTCACTGTCTGGCGCTCGCGGGTCACCATGGAGCCATGACTGGTGACACGCGAGCATGGTGGCTCGTCCCACTCCGTGTACGCGGGACTGAGCGGCTGGAGGTCTGGTTCGAGGACCAGGCCAGTCGCGGTTGGGTCGCCGAGCACCTCGGATTCTTGAGCGCCGTACGCCTGGTGCTGCACCATCGCGTGGATCCGCCGCGCTACCGCTATGTCATCGACCCCCGTCGCTTCCCCGACGTGGTCGAAGACGACCTGCTCCGTGCGGCTGGCTGGGAGGAGGTCGGGACCCTGGGTGGCAAGGATGTCTGGCGTGCTCCGTACGAAGGTGCGCGGCCCGACCTGCTCGGACACTGACCCGCGGGCGCAAGATAGTGACCCGCGGGCGCAAGAGGGTGACCCGCGGGCGCAAGAGGGTGACCCGCGAGCGCAAGAGAGTGACCCGTGGGCGGGTCAGGCGAGGTCGACGACCACGGGGGCGTGGTCGGACGCGCCCTTGCCCTTGCGCTCCTGCCGATCGATCGACGCGCCGGTGACCCGAGCCGCGAGCGCCGGGGAGCACAGGGCGAAGTCGATCCGCATGCCTTCGCGTCGGGGGAAGCGCAGCTGGGTGTAGTCCCAGTAGGTGTAGACGCCAGGCCCGGGCGTGTGCGGGCGGACGACGTCGGAGTAGCCCGCGTCCTCGATCGCGGCGAACGCCTCTCGCTCGAGCTTGGAGACGTGCGTGCTGCCCTCGAACTTGGCCATGTCCCACACGTCGTCGTCGTGGGGGGCGATGTTCCAGTCGCCGGTCAGGGCGATCTGCGCCTGCGGATCGTCCGCGAGCCAGCCGGCGGCGTCGTCGCGGAGCTGGCGGAGCCACTCGAGCTTGTAGACGTAGTGGGGATCATCGAGCTTGCGACCGTTGGGCACATAGAGCGACCACACGCGTACGCCGCCGCAGACCGCGGAGATCGCACGCGCCTCGGCGGCAGCGGGGTCACCCCACGTCGGCATGTCGGCGAAGCCGGTCTGCACGTCCTCGAGGCCGACGCGCGAGATGATCGCGACGCCGTTCCACTGCGACAGGCCGTGGTGCGCGACCTCGTAGCCGGCCGCCAGCAGCGGCAGCTCGGGGAACTGGTCGTCACGGCACTTGGTCTCCTGGATCGCCAGCACGTCCACGTCGCTGCGCTCGAGCCACGCAGTGACGCGGTCGATGCGCGAACGGATGGAGTTGACGTTCCACGTGGCGATCCGCATGAGGACGACCGTACCCGGCGGCGAGGACAGGCCGACGGCGGAGCCCCGCTCTGCATGCGTACGGATATGAGACCCTGTCGTTCGATTTGTCGTGGTCGGAACGTAGTATTTTGCGGAGGTACGGCACAGAGCGGGAGGATTTTCGGTGAGGGAACTGGCTGAGGGGTCGATGACCGCGCGGACCCTGAAGGTCCTCATCGTGGACGAACGCCCCCAGACCTCCACCGCCCACGAGGAGATGCTCCGCCGCGTGGTGCAGGAGCTCGAGCGGATCGACGTACGGACCGAGTTCGCGCCGAGCCCCGACGACGCCGTCCTCCGCATCGCCTCTGATGCCTCGCTCTGCGCGGTGATCGCCGACGCCGGCGGTGACTCCGACCAGCACGAGGCCCACGTCGACCCCGACCACCTGACCTCGTTCCTGGCCGGGGTCCGGGCACGCAACAGCGACCTTCCCGTGTTCGTGATGACAGGGACCCGCGGCGCCGACTCGCTCGACACCGCCGTCCTGCGCGAGGTCGACCAGCTGATCTATCTCCTCGACGACACCCCCTCGTGGATCGCCGGGCGCATCCGCAACGCCGCCGAGCGCTACCGGCAGGACGTCCTTCCTCCGATGTTCGGTGCGCTCGTCGCGTTCTCGCGCAAGCACGAGTACTCCTGGCACACCCCGGGGCACGAGGGCGGCGCCGCGTTCCTCCGCTCGCCCGCGGGCCGGGCGTTCTGGGAGTTCTTCGGCGAGCAGACGTTCCGTTCCGACCTCTCGGTGTCCGTCCACGAGCTGGGGTCGCTGCTCCACCACACCGGTCCGATCGGCGAGGCCGAGCGCCGGGCCGCCACGATCTTCGGCGCGGACATGACCTACTTCGTCACCAACGGCACCTCCACCTCCAACCGGGTCCTGCACCAGGCGTCGGTCGTGGCTGGCGACGTGATGGTCCTCGACCGCAACGCGCACAAGTCGATCGAGCAGGCCGCGACGCTCACCCACGGCGTGCCGGTCTATCTCACGACCACCCGCAACCACCTCGGCATCATCGGGCCCGTTCCGCCGAGCGAGCTCACCCGCGAGGCGGTCGCCGCCAAGCTGGCGGAGTCGCCCTTGGTCGCGGACGCGTCGGTGCGGCCGGCGATCGCGATGATCACCAACTCGACGTACGACGGCCTGCTCTACCACGTGCCGACCGTCGAGCAGACGCTCGGCGAGCACATCGACCGGCTCCACTTCGACGAGGCGTGGTACGGCTACGCGGCGTTCCACCCGATCTATGCCGAGCGCTTCGCGATGCACACCGGGGAGCGTGCCGCGGACGCGCCGACGACCTTCGCAACGCAGTCCACGCACAAGCTCCTGGCCGCACTGTCGCAGGCGTCGTACCTGCACGTCCGCAACGGCCGCAACCCGGTGGACCACGACCTCTTCAACGAGGCCTACATGATGCACGCCTCCACGTCGCCGCTGTACGCGATCATCGCGTCGAACGACGTGTCCGCAGCGATGATGTCGGGTCGTGGCGGCCCGTTGCTGACCGGGATCTCGATCCAGGAGGCGGTCTCGTTCCGGCGTACGCTCGCGCGCGTCGCCGCCGAGACGCCGGAGGACGACTGGGCGCTGGTGCCGTGGCAGCCCGAGACGGTGACGTTGTCGGACGGGTCGAAGGTCCGCTTCGAGGACGCCGACGAGGAGTGGCTGTGCGGATCGGCGGAGCCGTGGCTGCTGCGTGCGGGCGAGGACTGGCACGGCTTCGACCTCCCCGACCGCTACGCGATGCTCGACCCGATCAAGGTCACCGTGGTGACGCCCGGTGTCCGACCCGACGGGACCATGGCGGACTTCGGGGTCCCGGCGCCGATCCTGGCGGCCTACCTCGAGCAGCAGGCGTCGATCGTGGTCGAGAAGACCCAGTCCTACTCGATCCTCCTGCTGTTCTCGATCGGAGTGACGCGCGGCAAGTGGGGCTCCCTCGTCACGACGCTGATGTCCTTCAAACGGGATCTCGACGCGAACCGGCCGCTGGAGCAGGTGCTGCCCGCGACGTACGCCCAGGACCCGCGCCGCTACGCCGGCATGGGATTGAGCGACCTGGCCAGGGAGCAGCACGCCACGATCGTCCAGACGGGGATGCTGTCGGTGCAGTCCGAGGCCTTCGGCACCCACCCGGATCCGGTGATGACGCCCGCGCAGGCGTACGCCCACGTGGTCCGCGGGACGGTGGACGCCGTCCCGCTCGACCAGCTGGCCGGACGGACGCTGGCCATCGGGCTCGTCCCGTACCCGCCCGGGATCCCGTTGGTGATGCCGGGTGAGTCTGCGGGCCACGACGACAGTCCGTTCCTCGCGTACCTGCGCGCGCTGGAGGAGTTCGACCGCCGCTTCCCCGGGTTCGAGCACGAGACGCACGGGATCGAGATCGTCGACGGACGGTACGTCGCTCGCTGCGTCCGCGCGTCCTGACCGTCGGCCGATGTCCCTGCCGCCCACTAGCGTGGGTGCATGACACTGAACCTGGCCATGATCACCGTCGACACGACCGATGCCCTCGCCCTCGGAGGCTGGTGGGCAGAGCAGCTCGGGGGAGAGATCGAAGCCGACAACGACGGCTCGTTCGTGGTCGTGGCGGCGCCCGGCAACCCCTCCCGGCTCGGCTTCCAGAAGGTCGAGCGCCCGACACCCGGCCAGAACAAGCTTCACCTCGACCTGGTCGCCGACGATGTCGACGCCGAGGTGGCGCGACTGGAGGCCGCCGGTGCGGAGAAGGTCGACACCCACACGATGGGTGACTTCGGCTGGGTGACGATGGCCGATCCGGACGGCAACTACTTCGACGTCGCGCGCTCGGAGGGCTGACGACTCGCCTCAGCCCTTGGCCGCGGGCTAGTCCTCGGAGAGGCGCTCGTCGACGAGCCGCTCGTCGGGCTCCTTGTCACCGGTGCGATACACGGCTCGGCCGAGCATGTGCGCGGCGACGGGGGCGGTGAGCAGCTGGAAGGCCGCGACGAGGACGAGCAGGCCGAGGTCGCTCCAGTGCTCCATCCGCAGCGCGATGCCGATCAGGATGAGGAGCAGGCCGAGCACCTGCGGCTTGGTGGCGGCGTGCATCCGGCTGAACAGGTTGTTGAAGCGGATGATGCCGATCGCGGCGATGAGTGCCATGAAGGCGCCGACGAGCAGGCAGAACGCCGAGGCAATGTCGCGGATCAGATCGAGGTTCATCGCGACACCGGCATCCCTCCGGCGAAACCGCCGCCGCTTCCGCCGCCGGTGCCGTCCGAACGCTCGGAGTCGTCAGATTCGTCGGGCTCGTCGCCGGTGGCGAATCGCGCGATGCTCACGGAGCCGACCATGCCGACGAGCGAGAGAACGACCAGGATCGGCAGCGTGTCGGTGTGACGGTTGTAGGCAGCCTCCACGCCGAGCCCTCCGACGAGGACGGCCACGAGCACGTCGATCGCGACCGCACGGTTGGGCATCGACGGCCCGAGTGCGGCGCGGACGACGCAGAGCAGCGCGGCGAGCCCGAGCATGCCGCCGGCGATCCAGGCGACCACGGTCATCCACGTCATGTCGGCTCAGCTCCGTTAGTCGTGGCACGGCGAATGTGGGCGGGCAGAGCCGGCGGCGGCTGCTCGATGCGGGCGATGTCCTCGGCGCTGCCCAGCGCCCGGACGACACGCTCCTCCTCGGCCCACACCCGCTGGCGTGCGGCCTCGACGTCGTCGAGGCTCAGGGTCTCGAGGACGTGGATCTGGATCGTCCAGTCCTCGCGGGCGATCTCGATGAGAAGGCTTCCGGGGACCAGCGACACGATCTCGGACGTGAGCATGAGCGCGAGCTCGCTGCGGGTACGCATCGGCACGACGAGGACGGAGTTGACCGGTTGGTGGCCGAACCGCAGCACGACCCTCGCGACCTGGATGCTCGACAGCACGAGATCTCGGAAGAACGCATAGATCAGCACGGCGAGACGCCAGGGATGCACCCGGCCGGCGAAGTCGATGGGCGGCAGCGGGAACACCCGGATGATCGCCACGGAGATCGCGAGCCCGGCGAGGATGTTGCCGACGCTGAACTCGCCCCACAGCAGGACCCAGACGAGGGTCAACCACGAGATGACCGGCCACTCGAGCGCCATCCGGGCCTGCCGACGACGGGAGGTGTCAGGACTCACGGCGTCACCGCCGCCGCGTCGTCGGGGGTGCTGCCGTCGTCGAGGACCGTCTGGATGTACGGCGTCCGGTCCCGCAGCTCGGAGGCCGCGCGCTCGGTGATCCCGAAGAGTGGTCCGGCGACCAGCGTCAGCGCCGTCCCGAGTGCGACGAGCGTCAGGGTGGGCGCGACCATGGCGCGCGGGAGGGAGCGTACGGAGGTGACGGTGACGGTGTCACCCCACGGCTCGCCCGACTTCGTGCCCGTGCTGGGAACCCACTCGCCGACGTCGTCGGGCTCCTCGGCGCGGGGTCGCCAGAAGGCGCGGTTCCAGGTCTTGGCGATCGCGTACAGCGTGAGCAGGCTCGTCACGATGGACGCGGCGACCACCAGGTAGGCCAGCCAGCCGGCGCGGTCGACGCCTGCCTGCACGAGTGCGACCTTGCCGAGGAACCCGGAGAACGGCGGTATCCCCGAGAGGTTCATCGCGGGCAGGAAGAACATCAGCGCGAGCACCGGCGCCGCCTTGGCCAGCCCGCCGAGATGCTCGAGGGACGTCGAGCCTCCGCGGATCTCGATGAGACCGGTGACGAGGAAGAGCGTCGTCTGGATGGTGATGTGGTGGACGATGTAGAAGATCGCGCCGGCGAGCCCGAGGTCGGAGGCGATCGCGACTCCGAACACCATGTAGCCGATGTGGCTGACCAAGGTGAACGAGAGCATACGTTTGATGTCGGACTGGGCGATCGCGCCGAGGATGCCGATCAGCATCGTGAGCAGGGCCGCCCACAGCAGCAGGTCCGACAGCGGGCTGTCAGGGAAGAGCAGCGTCTGCACGCGCATGATCGCGTACACGCCCACCTTGGTCAGCAGGCCGGCGAACACCGCCGTGACGGGAGCGGGAGCGGTCGGGTAGGAGTCGGGAAGCCACGCCGACAGCGGGAAGACCGCCGCCTTGATCGCGAACGCCGTGAGCAGCATCAGCTGCAGCACGATCCGCACACCCTCCGGGACCTGCTGGAGCTTGACGGCGAGGTCGGCCATGTTGACGGTGCCCGTCGCCGCGTAGACCCCGGCGATGGCGATGAGGAAGAGCATCGACGACAGCACGGACACGACGACGTACGTGGTCCCGGCGCGCACTCGTGGACCCGTGCCCCCGAGCGTGATGAGCACGTAGCTGGCCGCCAGCAGCACCTCGAAGCCGACGTAGAGGTTGAAGAGGTCGCCGGAGAGGAACGCGTTGGAGACCCCTGCGACGAGGACCAGGTAGGTGGGGTAGAAGACGGAGAGCGGGGTTTCGCGCCCGAACTCGATGATGCCCTGACCGACGGAGTACGCGAGGACCGACAGCGTCACGATCGCCGAGACGAGCAGGAGCAGCGCCGACAACCGGTCCGCGACGAGGACGATGCCCATCCGTGCCGGCCAGCCCCCGACGTACACGACCTGCGGGCCGTCACGGTCGGCCGCCCACAGCAGCGTCGCGGCGATCACGACGATCGCCGAGAGGACGACGAAGCTGATCACCCGCTGCGCGCGGGCGTTCTGGCCGAGGGCGAGGCAGAGGCCGGCGCCGAAGAGCGCCAGCACGACGGGCAGCGGGATGAGGAAGGACATCGCGGAGTCGGCGGTCATCGCTGCGCCCCCTCGGTGTCGGCGCCTTCCTCGTCCGGGTCACCGGTGCCTTCCTCGTACGACTGCGACGCCTCGTCGAGGTCGGCCAACCGCATGATGAGGCGGTCCTCCACGTCGTCCTGCACCTCGTCGTGGCCCTCGAGCTGCCACGACCTGTAGGCCATCGCGAGCAGGAATGCCGCCACTCCGAGCGTGATCACGATCGCCGTCAGCACCATGGCCTGCGGGAGCGGGTCGCTCATCGGAGAGGGGTCGCTCTCGTCGACGATCGGGGCCCGCCCGGGCGCCCCGGAGGCGACGATGAAGATCAGGTTGACGGCGTTGCCGACGAGCAGCGTGCCGACGACGATCCGGGTGAGGCTCCGCTCGAGGAGCAGGGTGACACCGCACGCGAAGGTCACTCCGATGACCACGATGAGGACGATGTTGACGGTCATCGGACACCTCCCGTCATCGGAGCGGTCTCGTTGTCGGCGTACGAACCGGGCAGCTCGGGGAGGTCGTCCTCCGCGTCCGCGTCGACGCCGCCGCCGAGGCTGCGCAGGACGTCGAGCATCAGACCGAACACGACGAGGTAGACGCCGATGTCGAAGAAGAGGGACGTCACCAGCTTGATGTCGCCGATCGCGAAGACGTGGAACTTGACGATCGCGCTCTGGAGCACCTGGCCACCGAAGAGGAGGGGAGCGAGCGCGGCGGCGGTCGCGGTCGAGAGTCCGAGCCCGAGGACGCGTCCGGCGTCGACGGGCGCCGCCTCGTCGAGCTCGAAGCGGCCGCCGGCGAGGTAGCGGACCATCAGCGCCAGCCCGGCCATGAGTCCACCGGCGAACCCACCACCAGGGCCGTTGTGGCCGGCGAACACGAGCCAGATCGAGAACAGGATGATCGTGTGGAACACCAGCCGGGTGACGATCTCGAAGATGACCGAGCGGCGCTCGTCCGACAGGGTCTTGCCGGCGCGCAGCCACCGTCCGGTGGACTCGTCCGACGGCAGCGGGTTGGCGGGGCTCTGTGCGCCACCGCGACCGGTGATGAGGAAGATCAGCGACGCTACGCCGGTCGCGGCGACCACGAGGACCGACAGCTCGCCCATCGTGTCCCAGGCGCGGATGTCGACGAGGGTGACGTTGACGATGTTCTTGCCGCCTCCGTAGGTCACCGCCTCCTCCGGGAACGTCACCGAGACCGGTTCGCCGACCCGCACTCCCGCCGCCGCGAGCGCGATCGCGGAGGCGAAGATCCCGGAGAGAGCGCCGATGCTGACACGCAGCCAGCGCGCGCGTGTGAAGGGACGGTCGGAGAAGTACGGCGCCATCCGCCGCAGCACCAGGACGAACACCACGAGCGTGACCGTCTCGACGAGCACCTGCGTCAGAGCGAGGTCCGGGGCGCCGTGCAGAAGGAAGAGCATCGCCGTGCAGTAGCCGGAGACCCCGGCGAGGAGGACCGCCTTGAGCCGACGGCGAGACCGGACCGTGAGCACCGCTGCCGTGGCCATCAGGACCGCGGCGACCGCCTGGGCCGCGGAGTCGAACCAGACGAGATCGTCGGTCCAGGTGCGGTTGAGGAGGAGCTGGCTCCCAGGCACGAGAAGCACGATCACCAGGATGGAGCCCAGGTAGAACGGCAGCGAGCCTCGCTGCGTACGGCCCGTGACCTCGACCGCCAGCCGGTCGGTGCCGCGCATGACGGCCTCGTACGCGCGTTCGGCCGACGGCATCCAGGCCGCGCGGGGGACGACGCTGGTGCGCTGCTGCCACACGAAGAGCGCGATACCTCCGAGCACGGCGACTGCCGAGAGCCCGAGCGCGGGGTTGAGGCCGTGCCACAGTGCGAGCTCGGCGTGGTGCTCGCCGGCGGGAAAGAGGTGGTCGTAGCCCGACCAGAGCTCGGTGAGGCGGTGTCCGAAGAACGCGAGGACGACGGAGGCGACGGCCAGCAGGGCGGTCGGCGCCGCGAAGCCCACTGGGACGCGTACGAGGTCGGCCGGCCGGTCCACGCCCGGCTTGTCGCCGAAGACGCCCCAGACGAACCGCAGGGAGTAGGCCATCGTCAGGAGGGAGCCGCCGACGAGTCCGGCGAGCACGACCGAGCCGGCGAACGGCCCGATGCCGGTGCCGTCCCCGGTCGCGACCACGTCGACGAACGCCGCGTAGATCGACTCCTTGGCGACGAAGCCGAGCATGGGCGGAATGCCCGCCATCGATGCCGCAGCGATCACGGTGAAGCCGAAGAGCCACGGCATCGCCGAGCGCAGCTGAGAGAGCTTGCGCAGGTCGCGGGTGTGCGCGGAGTGGTCGACGATGCCGACGACCATGAACAACGCTGCCTTGAAGAGGGCGTGGGCGACGACCATCGCGATTCCGGCGAGCGCCGCGGCGCGGGTGCCGAGTCCGACGACGGCGACCAGGAAGCCCAGCTGACTGACGGTGCCGTAGGCGAGGAGCAGCTTGACGTCGTGCTGCCCGAGCGCCCGGACACCGCCGACGATCATCGTCAGCACGCCGAGGGCGAGAAGGGTCGGCCGCCACAACGACGTGTCGGCGAAGGTCGGTGCCATCACGGCCACCAGGAAGACGCCGGCCTTGACCATCGCGGCCGCGTGCAGATAGGCGCTCACCGGGGTGGGGGCCGCCATCGCGCCGGGGAGCCAGAAGTGGAACGGGATGAGCGCGGACTTGCTGAGGGCGCCGGCGAGAACGAGCCCGATTGCGGTCGTCGTGGCTGCTCCCGAGGGAGCGAGCGTCATGATCTCGTCGATGCGGTAGGAGTCGGCGCTCTGGCCGAGCATGATGAAGCCGACGAGCATCGCCAGGCCGCCGAAGGTCGTGACCAGCAACGCGGTCATCGCGGCACGCCGGTTGGCCACGCGCTCGGGGTTGTGCCCGATGAGGATGTAGGAGAAGACGGTCGTGAGCTCCCAGAACACGTAGAGGAGCAGGACGTCCCGGGAGAGCACCAGGCCGAGCATCGAGCCGGCGAAGGCGGTGAACGCGCCGGAGAACCGCCACAGCGCCGGGTCGTACGCCTTGAAGTACCACGTGCAGTAGACGAGGACGAGCGCGCCGATGCCGGTGACCAGCAGGGCGAGGGTCCAGCTGAGGGTGTCGAGGCGCAGGGCGATCTCGAGCCCCATCGTCGGAACCCACTCGTAGGTCTCGGTGAGCGTCGTCGGGTCGGGTCCGGTGACCTCGGGGGCCTGGAAGAGGAGCCAGACGAACGTCCCCCCGGGCGCGAGGGCGAGAACCGGGAAGGCGTAGCGGTCCATCCTCTGGACGAGGGCAGGCGCCAACGCCGCGGCGACCAGGTGGACCAGGAGAACGACGAGCATCAGGACGAGATCAGCTCGCCGCGTTCTTCTTGACGACGCGGTTGTAGACCATGAGCGTCAGGACGGCGCCGATGATCGACCCGATCCACCCGGCGGGGCCGAAGCCCTTGTCGCGGTCCCAGAGAGGGATGAGCCCGAGGATGACGCCGAACACGACGGAACCGACCACGCCGAGCAGGAGCGTCTGGAGGAGAGACATGGAGTCTTTGCCGGGGACGATGGCCCGGGCCAGGAAGCCTGCGACCAGGCCGATCACCAAGAACCCGATGATGCTCACGATGAATCCCATCCGACCCGCCTCCTTTCGCCTCGGGGCCAATTCTAAGGGTCGGTCCCAGGTCCCGGCTCGGCGCGCCGCTCACAGAGATCTCACAGCGGCTCACCAGGCACGCCCAAGAGAGTCGGGTCACACTCGGGAGGGATGACCCCAGACGAGACCCCGGCGCGGCTCCTCGTCGTCGATGACGACGAGAGCATCCTGGACCTGCTCGCCTCCAGCCTGCGGTTCGCCGGCTTCACGGTGGACACCGCGACCGACGGCCAGAAGGCGCTCGAGATGGTGGCCGCCGACCCGACGATCGACCTCGTGGTGCTCGACGTGATGATGCCGCACGTCGACGGTTTCGAGGTCATCAGGCGGCTGCGGGCCGACCGGCGCGACGTCCCGGTGATCTTCCTCACCGCACGGGACACGCCCGCTGACCGCGTCAACGGCCTGACCGCAGGCGGCGACGACTACCTCGCCAAGCCGTTCAGCCTCGACGAGCTCGTGGCGCGGGTCCGCGCGGTGCTGCGCCGTACGCGCCGTCGGCAGACGCCGGACTCCCTGCTCCGGATGGCCGACCTCGAGATGGACACCGACAGCCACGAGGTCCGCAAGGGTGGGGAGCTCGTCGAGCTGTCCCCGACCGAGTTCAAGCTGCTGCGCTACCTGCTCATGAACCCGGGGCGTGTGCTCAGCAAGCAGCAGATCCTCGACCACGTCTGGAACTACGACTTCGGTGGTGACGGCAACGTGGTCGAGACCTACATCTCGTACCTGCGACGCAAGCTCGACACCACCGAGCCCCATCTGATCCACACGGTCCGCGGGGTGGGGTACGTCCTGCGGCGCCCGAGATGACGGCCGTCTCGGCCCGCGAGCGCCGCGCGCGTAACCCGTTCCGCTGGCGCGACCAGCCTCTGCGCGTCCAGCTCGTCGCCGTGGTGGTCGTGATGGTGCTGCTGGCACTGGCGCTCAGCGCGCTCGCGACGAACCTGGTGCTCGAGCGCTCCCTCACCGACCGCGTCGACCAACAGCTGACGAGCGAGGCGCGGCGGATGAGCGATGTCCGCGACCCCGGCGGACGGCCACCTCAGGGCGGCGTCGAACGGAACCTCCCGTCGCAGTTCTTCGTGGCTCGGTGGGACGCCGACGGAACGGTGACGGTCCTGGCCGACCCGCGTCTCGACACCGACGACTATCCGGACCTCGCCGATCCCGGTGACGTGACGACCGGTGAGCCCACGACGGTCGGGTCGCGGGGGAGCAAGGACCGGTGGCGGGTGCTGTACGAGGACACCGACGACGGCGGCTACGTGGCCGTGGCGATGGGGCTGGACGAGGTCACGGCGACGTTGAGGGAGCTGCGTTGGATCGAGGCCGCGATCGCAGGGGTCGTGCTCCTCGCGCTCGCCGTCGTCAGCTCGTGGGTCGTACGCCGCAGCCTGAGGCCGCTCGCCGAGGTCGAGGCGACCGCGCAGGCCATCGCCGCGGGAGACCTGGCCGCCCGGGTCGACACGGGACTCGACCCACGCACCGAGGTGGGCGCTCTTTCGGCGTCGCTGGACACCATGCTGGGCCACATCGAGGCAGCCGTACGCAGCCGCGAGGAGGAGGCACGGCGGGCCGAGGAGTCCGAGCGACGCATGCGACGCTTCGTCGCCGATGCGAGCCACGAGCTGCGGACGCCGCTCACCTCGATCCGCGGGTTCGCCGAGCTGTACGGCCAGGGCGCGGCGGCCGACCAGGCCACGACCGACCGGTTCATGAGCCGGATCCGTCAGGAGGCGGACCGGATGGGCGTGCTCGTCGAGGACCTGCTGCTGCTGGCGAGGCTCGACCAGGAACGGCCGTTGCGGCACGACCCGGTCGACCTGCGCGAGCTGGTGCGCGACGCGGCCGTCGACGCCCGGGCCGTGCAGCCCGACCGGGCCGTCGCCGGTCCCGCTCCCGGCCCGCCGGTGGTGGTCGAGGGCGACGAGGCCAGGCTCCGTCAGGTCGTCGGCAACCTCGTCAGCAACGTGCTCGTCCACACGCCTCCCGAGGCCGGCCTCCGCCTGGGCGCGGCGGTGGACGGTGACGACGGCGTCGTCACGGTGTCCGACGACGGGCCCGGACTGACCGCCGACCAGGCGGCGCACGTCTTCGACCGCTTCTACCGTGCCGACGAGACGCGCAGTCGCGCAGCCGGCGGCTCAGGGCTCGGCCTCGCCATCGTCTCCGCCCTGGTCGCGGGGCACGGCGGAACGGTCAGCCTCGACACCGCGCCGGGCGAGGGCGCGACGTTCACCGTCCGCATCCCGCTCGCTGGCTGAGCGCTCGTCCGCTCAGCGTT
Source organism: Mumia sp. zg.B21 (assembly GCF_019550855.1). Taxonomy (NCBI): domain Bacteria; kingdom Bacillati; phylum Actinomycetota; class Actinomycetes; order Propionibacteriales; family Nocardioidaceae; genus Mumia; species Mumia sp. zg.B21. Next base: position 694,325 of record NZ_JAHWCJ010000002.1, read on the forward strand.
CGTCTCACAGGAACCTCCCAGGCTGGTCGCAGCCGATCGTGAGGTCGCGGCGCGATCGTCGAAGACATGAACGAGACCTCTCCCGTGATCGACATCGTCGTCCCGGTGCTGAACGAGGCCCACGTCCTCGAGCGGAGCGTCCGCAGGCTGCGCAACTACCTCGACGCGGAGGTGCCGTACGCCAGCCGGGTCGTGATCGCCGACAACGGCAGCACCGACGGTACGGCGGAGGTTGCCGAGCGCCTCGCGGCGACGGTCCACGACGTCGAACTCGTCCGGATCCCCGAGCGGGGTCGTGGACGGGCACTGGCCACGGTCTGGTCGCAGAGCCGCGCGACGGTGGTCGCGTACATGGACGTGGACCTGTCCACCGATCTCGGTGCGCTCATGCCGCTGGTCGCGCCGCTGCTGTCCGGCCACTCCGACGTGGCCATCGGGACGAGGCTCAGGCGCGGCGCGAGGGTCGTCCGCGGAGTCAAGCGCGAGGTGCTCTCGCGCGGCTACAACGTGATCCTCCGGACGGTTCTCGGCGCCCGTTTCAGCGACGCGCAGTGCGGCTTCAAGGCCGTGCGCACCGACGTGGCGCAGGCGCTGCTCCCGTACGTCGAGGACACCGGCTGGTTCTTCGACACCGAGCTGCTGGTCCTCGCCGAGCGCGCCGGTCTCCGGATCGCCGAGGTGCCGGTCGACTGGGTCGACGACTCCGACAGCAGGGTCGCGATCGGTTCGACCGTCCGCGACGACCTCCTCGGCGTCGGACGCATGGTCCGCGGCCTGACGACCGGTGCGCTCGATCTCGAACCGGTCCGCCGCCGCTTCGCCCGTCCGCCTGTCGGCACGCCGGTCGGGATCCGCATGATCCGGTTCGGCATCGTGGGCGTGATCAGCACGATCGCCTACGCGGTCCTCTTCCTGCTGGCACGCGAGATCACCACCGCGCAGGTCGCGAACCTCGTCGCCCTCGTCACCACGGCGATCGGCAACACGGCGCTCAACCGTCGCTTCACGTACGAGGTGGTCGGCGCGGTGGGGCTCGCTCGCCACCACCTCCAAGGTCTGGTCGCCTTCGCGTGCGGATGGGCGCTCACGGCGTCGGCCCTCGCGCTGACCGCGGGGCTGGCACACACCCCGCTGATGGAGGTCTGCGTGCTCACGCTCGCGAACGTCTGCGCGACCGTGCTGCGCTTCGTCCTCCTGGACCGCTGGGTCTTCGGCACCGGTCGCCGGGCCGAGGCGACGCACCTGTCCGACCTTCACCCCGACCCGGCTCCCACCCCGGTGCGTCCGGGGAGCGCCGTCCTCACGAACGAGAGGAGCGTCGCATGAGCACGGTCGTCCGACCGGGCCGCTGGTGGACCCGCGACCGAGCGCTGCTGGTCCTGCTGCTCGTCGCGACCGCGGTGGCGTACTGCTGGAACCTCTCGGTCAACGGCTACGCCAACGAGTACTACTCGATGGCGGTGCAGGCGGCCTCCGAGAGCTGGAAGGCGTGGTTCTTCGGCGCGCTCGACGCCGCCGGTGGCATCACCGTCGACAAGACGCCGGCCTCGCTGTGGTTGATGGGGCTCTCGGTGCGCCTCCTCGGGTTCAGCTCGTTCAGCATGCTGCTCCCGCAGGCGCTGCTGGGCGTTGCGAGCGTCGCCGTCCTGTACGCGTCGGTGAAGCGCTGGTTCGGTGCCTCGGCGGCCCTGCTCGCCGGTGCCGTGCTGGCGACGACGCCGGTGGCGGCGCTGATGTTCCGGTTCAACAACCCCGACGCCCTGCTCGTCTTCCTGATGGTCGCCGCCGCCTGGGCGGTGACGCGGGCGATCGACGCCGACAAGGCGCTGCGCTGGCTGGTGCTCGCCGGTCTGCTGATCGGCTTCGCCTTCTTGACCAAGATGCTGCAGGCGTTCCTCGTCCTGCCGGGGCTCGCGCTCGCGTACGGCGTCGCGGGGTCGGCGCAGCTGCGCACCCGGCTGCTCCACCTCGTCGCCGCAGCAGGCTCGGTCGTCGTGGGTGCCGGGTGGTGGGTGCTCGCCGTCGAGCTCTGGCCCGCGGCCGCACGCCCGTACATCGGCGGGTCGACCACCAACAGCATCCTCGAGCTGACGCTGGGCTACAACGGCCTCGGCCGGCTCAGCGGTGACGAAGCCGGCTCGGTCGGCTCCATGTGGGGCACGCCTGGCCTCGGGCGGCTGTTCAGCCCCGAGATGCAGACCCAGGCGAGCTGGCTGCTTCCGGCTGCGCTCGTGGCGCTGGTCGTCCTGCTGGCGGTGTCGTGGCGGGCGGCCCGGACCGATCGGACCCGCGCCTTCGCCACCGTGTGGGGCGGCTGGCTCCTCGTCACGGGGCTGACGTTCAGCCTCATGCAGGGCATCATCCACAGCTACTACACCGTGGCGCTCGCGCCCGCCGTCGCCGCGCTGGTCGGTGCCGGGACCGTCCTGCTGTGGCGGCGCCGTACCGAGCTGCTGCCGCGCACGGTTCTCGCCGGGACTGTCCTCCTCACCGGTCTCTGGCAGTGGCGTCTGCTCGTCGACACCCCGACGTTCCTGCCGTGGCTGCGGTGGGTCGTCGTCGGAGCCGCGGTGCTCGGCGCGACGCTGCTCCTCGTCGGGTACGAGCTCACACTCACCCGTGACGCCACGCGGCGGCTCGCCCTCACCACGGCGGTCCTCGTCGCGGTGGCCTCTCTCGCGGCACCCGCCGCGTCGGCTGCCGCCACCATCGGCAGCGCGCACACCGGCTCGATCGTGGCAGCGGGGCCGTCGACTGGTGGAGGACCTGGTGGAGGACCTGGTGGTGCGCCGGGCGGTGCACCACCGGGCGGTGCACCACCGGGCGGTGCACCACCGGGCGGTGCACCACCGGGCGGTGCACCCGGTGGACCCGGCGGGGGCGGCGCGAGCTTCCTGGGTGGCGGGGGCACCTCCGGTGTCAGCGACGAGCTGGTCGAGCTCCTGCAGGACGGCGACTACCGGTGGGCCGCCGCGGCGCAGACCGCCAACGGCGCCGCGCCGCTCCAGCTCGCCTCCGGCGAACCGGTGCTCGCGATCGGCGGGTTCAACGGGACCGACAGCTTCCCGACGCTCGCCCAGTTCCAGGAGTGGGTCGCCGACGGACAGATCCACTACTACGTCGCAGGCACCGGCCACGGCGGTGGCGCGAACACGGAGATCAAGACGTGGGTGAGCGAGAACTTCGCCGCCCAGAGCGTGGACGGGACGACCGTCTACGACCTCACCACCGGCCAGGACTGAACGAGTCGGTCCAGGCCTCATAGAGAACGAAGGAGAGAAGAACGATGAACGACGACACGCGTCGACTCGGCCCCGAGGAGCCCCAGGAGGGATCCACGGCCGCCGCGACCCCGACCTCGAAGCCCGCCGGGTGGAAGAAGCTGGACAACCGCACGCGCATCGGTGCGGTGATCGCCGGGGTTGCGCTGTGCGGCTTCGGATTCCTCGGCGGGATGGCCATCGGGAGCGCGTCCGCCGACGACGGGGGCCAGGCCGACCCGGGCGTCGCCAACGGCTACGGGATGCACCAGGACCGTGGTGACTTCCGCGGTGACGGCGGCCCCCAGGGCCACGGTCAGGACGGCACCGCTCCTGACGGCACCGCTCCTGACGGCACCGCTCCTGACGGAGCCCGCCCTGACGGCACGGCTCCTGACGGAGCCCGTCCTGATGGAGAGGACGGCCCGGGGAAGGGAGGCTGCCTCGACGGGGACCGCGACGGCGGCGGCTCCCGTGGTGACCGGGGCGCGCCCCGCGGCACTGCTCCGGAGGGTGGCCCGACCGCTCCTGGTGGCGACGACGCCACTCCGGGGCCGGCCGACTCAGGCGCCTGACGGCTGGCGTTCAGCGGCGGCCCGCCCTGCGGCGGTGCCGCCGCTTCGCCGTGCGGACGGCCGCCCCGGTGTGGTGGCGGCCTCAGCCTGCCGACAGGCCGACCGCACGAACCGACCGACCTCGCGGGTGGCGTCGCGGGCCTCAGGCACCAGCCCCACGGCGACCTGGAAGACGTGGACCTGCTCCTCCCACAGCTGCAGCTCCACCTCCACGTCGGAGTCGGCGAGCCGGATCGCCATCAGCTGGGCGTCGGGGAGCACGAGCTCGTCCGACCCGACCTGGATGAGAGTGCGCGGGAGTCCACGCAGGTCGGCGTCGACCAAGGAGGATGCCGGCTTCAGCAGGTCCGACACCAGCGCGTTCTCGACCATGTCGACCAGCCGGAGGAACCCCCGCCACGTCGACTGCGAGAACAGCGCGCACGACGGGCGGCCGGGCTGGTCGAGCGTGCGTTCGGGATCGAGATCGGTCACGGGTGACATCGCGACCAGGCCGGCGGGGGACTCCAGGCCCGACTCGAGGATGGCCAGCGCCACGGCGAAGGCGAGGTATCCGCCGGCCGAGTCCCCGGCGATCACGATCCGCTCGGGCGCGTAGCCCTGGTCGAGCAGCCAGGTGTAGCCGGCGAGCCCGTCCTCCACGGCGTGGCTGACTGGGTGCTTCGGCATCATCCGGTAGCCCACGTTGAGCACGGCGCCGCCGCTCGTGGCGGCGAGGCGGGCCGCCAGTCCGCGGTGGGTGTTGAGTCCGCCCACCAGGAAGGCGCCGCCGTGGAGGTAGAGGATCGCGTGCTCGTCGTCCTCGGCGCCGTCCGCCCGGATCAGCTCCGCGTCGCACCGCGTCAGCCGTACGTCCTCCACCGTCGTGTGCCGCGGGCTCGGCAGGAACGCTGCGGCTCTCTCGAGAAGGCCCGTCGGCCACGGCGCACCCGGCGCGTGGGCCCACACCGAGAGCGCCGGCTTGACGGTGACCCGCAGGGCACTCGAGAGCAAGAGTGCGCGCTTGCTGCGGCGCGGCTTCTCGACCACCGTGAGGCCGTCCCGTCCCAGCGGGACCACCTGAGCGGCCGGGACGGTGTCGTGCGCGCTCATCGTGTCCTTCCCGGTGACGCACCTCGGCCGAGGATGTGCCGTACGTCACACGTGTGACGTCATGTTACTCGCGGGTTGGTTCGAGCGTCCGGCCGACCGGGTCGATCGGTGCCATCCTGGAGACGTGGCGACCTCGCGAGACGGAGAGACCTCGGCGACTCAGGCATCGGCCGACCGCCGAGGCACGGGCGCCGACGGCTGGAAGTCGTACGGCCAGCAGACCCTGCGCAACGTCCTCCTGGTGCTCGCGGTCGCGGTGCTGGCGGTCGCGGTCGGCTACGGTCTCGCCGCCTTCGTGCCGCGGTGGTGGGCGCAGTGGATCGGACGGCGGGTCGACGGCAGCCTGACCGCCGGCACGGTCTGGGGCCTCTTCCTCGGGATCGTGTTCACGTTGGTGCCCCTGCTCGTCGCCTGGCAGGCGATCACGCGGAGGTGGATCAAGGGCTACTGGAAGGCCGTCGTGATCGCGGTCGCCCTCGTGCTCGCGCTTCCCAACCTCATGACGCTCTCGATCGTGCTGGGCACCAGCAGCGGTGCCCACGCCGGCGAACGCATCCTGGACGTGGACGGTCCCGGGTTCCGCGCGGCGTCGTTGTGGGGCGCCATCATCGCCGCACTCGTGTTCGTCGGCCTGGCCTGGTTGACGCGCGAGAACCGAACGCGTGGCCGGCGCGTCCGCGACCTCAAGTCCGAGATCGACCACCGTGACGCGGCCGAGCGTGCCCGCGACGAGCGGACCTGATCCGGAGCGTCAGGCCCGCACGCGCGCCACGATCTCGTCGGCGACCAGCTCGGGCTGCTCCTCGGGCAGCCAGTGCGAGGCGCCCGCGACCGGGACGAAGCGGTACTCCGCGTGGATGTGCTCCCCGCACCGCCGGGCCCCTGCCGCTCCGAGGGCCCAGTCGTCGTCGCCCCACACGTAGGTGGTGGGCACCGTGACCGGAGGCGTCGCGCCGAGATCGCGCCCCATCGCGCGGTACCACGAGAGCGCGGCCGTGAGGGCCGCCGGCTCGCTCAGCACGCCGACGTACGTCGCGATGTGCTCCTCCGGCATGGCGTCGCCGAACATCGCACGCAACCGTCGCCCGTCGTCTTCCAGCAGCAGGTCCTCGGCCTTGCCGGGCTGCCGGAAGAGCCCGATGTAGGACGCGCGCTCCCGCTGGTCGTCGTCGTTCACCAGCGCCCACCCGTAGGCGGCGAGGTGAGGGACCGACAGGGCGACGAGGCTCCGCACCCGCTCCGGATGGTGCGCGGTGAGCGACCACGCCACCGCTGCTCCCCAGTCGTGGCCGACCACGTGCGCGGAGTCGTACCCAAGCTCGCCCATCAGGCCGATGACGTCGTCGACGAGGTGAGGGACGGCGTACGCCGCGACCTCTGAGGGCCTCGCGCCAGGGGAGTATCCCCGCTGGTCGGGGGCGATCAGGCGCAGGCCGGCCCGGGCGAGCCGTGGAGCGACCGAGCGCCACGAGTCGGCCGTCTGCGGGAAGCCGTGGAGGAGCACCACCGGCACACCGTCTTCGGGGCCTGTCAACGCGACGTCGAAGGTCAGTCCGCCGACCTCGACCGGGCGCCGCTCTGCCCACAGGTCGCTCATGTCTCGCACACTACCGACGCGGCGCCGGTGGTGGAAGGTGACGGCTACGCCTCCGCGCCGCTGCTGGACGCCATGTCGATGCGCACGACTCCGGCCTGACCGACCCCTTCCGTCGCGTCGGTGGTCGGCGTACGGCCCGGCCTCTGGACGCGCCCGCGGATGTAGACTGAGGCAACTCCCAGGAGGTGGCCTGATGACCAACGGACCGCTCACGACGCTCGGCGCCGAAGAGACGCGGGAGCTGCTCGGGACGGCACGGGTTGGCCACATCGCGTACCACTCGCGTGGCAGCCTCGACATGACTCCCGTGAACTACCGGCTGCTCGGCGACACCATCTTCATCCGCACGGGCGAGGAGGGCACGCTGGCCGAGGGAGGGGTCGGGTCGCAGGGAGTCGCGTTCCTCGTGACGTACCTCGACCGCCTGTCGCAGACGGGCTGGAGCGTGAAGGTGCGGGGGCCGCTGTGGCGCGTCGACGAGGCCTCGATGCCGCCGGAGATGGAGCTGGACCCGTGGGTCGGCATCCACCAGTCGGTGCTGTTAGGGCTGGCGATCGAGGAGATGACGGGTCGTCGCGTGGGTTGAGCGTCGGGCGAGCCGCCTCGAACATGAGGTGCTCCTCAGGTTCCTGAGGCGGTGTGCGAATCTTGATCTGTGGCATCCACACCGAGCGTCTCCTACTCGATCACCGTCCGTCTCGAGGTCCCGGCCGGGGGATCCGCGGTCAGTGACCTCACCACCGTCGTCGAGAAGGCGGGCGGCGTCGTCACAGCACTGGACGTCACGGGCTCCCATACCGAGGTCCTCCGCATCGATCTCACGATCGCGACGTCGGACACCGACCATGCCGACCGGGTCGTCGCCGCCCTCGAGTCGATCGGTGACGCCGATGTCAAGAAGGTCTCCGACCGCACGTTCCTGATGCACCTCGGCGGAGTCATCGAGGTCGCCACGAAGCACCCGCTGCGGACCCGCGACGACCTCTCGATGATCTACACGCCCGGCGTCGCGCGGATCAGCGAGGCGATCGCCCGCGACAAGGAGGACGCACGGCGGCTCACGGTCAAGCGCAACGCGGTCGCGGTCGTGACCGACGGGTCCGCGGTGCTCGGCCTCGGCGACATCGGCCCGTACGCCGCGCTGCCGGTGATGGAGGGCAAGGCGGCGCTCTTCAAGACGTTCGCCGACATCGACGCCTGGCCGTTGTGCCTCGACACCCACGACGTGGACTCGATCGTCGAGACTGTCGCCGCGATCGCGCCCGGGTTTGCGGGAATCAATCTCGAGGACATCGCCGCGCCGAAGTGCTTCGAGATCGAGAACCGTCTGCGGGCGCGGCTCGACATCCCCGTCTTCCACGACGACCAGCACGGGACGGCGATCGTCGTGCTGGCGGCGCTGCGCAACGCGCTGCGCGTGGTCGACAAGGACCTCTCGCAGGTCCGCATCGTCATGTCGGGGGCGGGTGCCGCAGGGACGGCGATCCTCAAGCTCGTCCTGGAGGCCGGTGCCGAGGACGTGGTGGTGTGCGACATCGACGGCGTCGTGCACCGCGGGCGCCCCGGGCTCGCGGGACAGCTGGGCTGGATCAGCTCTCACACGAACCCTCGCGGGGTGACGGGCTCCCTCTGCGACGTCGTCGGTGGCGCCGACGTCTTCATCGGTGTCTCGGCGGCCGACGTCCTCTCCGTGCACGACGTCGAGTCGATGGCCGACGGCGCGATCGTGTTCGCGCTGGCCAACCCGAGGCCGGAGATCGACCCGGCCCTCGCGCGGGCGCACGCGACGGTCGTCGCCACCGGTCGGTCCGACTACCCCAACCAGATCAACAACGTGCTGGCGTTCCCCGGGGTGTTCCGCGGGCTCCTCGACGCGCAGAGCCATGGCATCGGCACCGACGTGCTGCTCGCGGCCTCGGAGGCGATCGCCGCGACCGTCTCCGACGACGAGCTCAACGCCAACTACATCATCCCGAGCGTGTTCCATCCCGAGGTCCACACCCGGGTCGCCGAGGCTGTGCGCGTGGCGGCTGTGCAGACCGCGGACTGAGCGGTTCCGCGCCGACCTCAGCGCAGACCGAGCCCCGGCTCGTGTGGGAGCGCCGGCCACGCCTTGCCGTCGGCGATCGCGGCGTCGATGCGCGCGGCCACGTCGGCGGGCCACGGCGCGGTACGGCGCTGCGCGAGGTCGACATGTCCCTCGACGAACTCGAAGGTGTTGGCCAGCGCGCCCGTGCCGGCGTTGAAGAGCGCCTGGACTCCATGCACGGTCTTGGCTGCGCGTGCGAGGAACAGGACGTACACCGCGACGTCCTGGCCCACGAGCACCTCGTCCAGGTAGCGGACGCGGTGGTCGATGCTGAACACGCTCATGCCGCGCGCGGCCCGATAGCCGTCGTCGACACCGAGCGCCGCGAACGTGCGATCGGCAGCCCGTACGTGCAGGTCGAAGTAGTGGCGGATGTTGACGTGCCCGTTCTCGTCCTCGAACTCCGGCGGGACGGTGAGGGCGAGGGCGGGCTCGATACCGGCCATGTCCTCGACGCGCACTGAGGGGCTCATGCGCGGCGGGGGAACTGGGTGAAGTCGGGCGTGCGCTTCTCCTTGTACGCCTCGCGGCCCTCCTTGGCCTCGTCGTTGCCGTAGAAGAGCAGGTTGGTGTCGTGGGCGAGCTGCTGGATGCCGGCGTAGCCGTCCTCGGCCGCGTGGAAGCTGGCCTTCATCAGCCGCAGCGCGTACGGCGAGAGTGCGAGCATCTCGCGGCACCAGCGGACGGTCTCGGCCTCGAGGTCGGCGAGCGGCACGACCGTGTTGATCATGCCCATCTCGAGGGCCTGCTGGGCGTCGTACTGGCGGCACAGGAACCAGATCTCCTTGGCCTTCTTCATGCCGACCAGCTGCGAGAGCGAGCTCGCGCCGAAGCCGCCGTCGAACGAGCCGACCTTCGGGCCGACCTGGCCGAAGCGGGCGTTGTCGGCGGCGATGGTGAGGTCGGCGACGACGTGGAGCACGTGTCCGCCACCGATGGCCCACCCGGCCACCATCGCGACGATCGGCTTGGGGCACCGGCGCATCTGCACGTGCAGGTCGGTGACGTGGAAGCGGCCGGTCGCGCCGGCGTCGGACTTGTAGCCGGAGTCGCCGCGGACGCGCTGGTCACCTCCGGAGCAGAACGCCTTGTCGCCCGCGCCGGTGAGGATGATGACGCCGACCGACTCGTCCTCGCGGGCCACCGTCAGGGCGTCCGAGATCTCGATGATCGTCTGCGGCCGGAAGGCGTTGTGGACCTCGGGCCGGTTGATCGTGATCTTGGCGATGCCGTCGTCGGTGGTCTCGTACCGGATGTCGGTGTAGTCGCCGGCTGCGTTCCAGACGGTGGGGGTCGAGTCAGTCATGGCTCCATTCTCACCGACGCCCGACCGGCCTGGTCTCCGCCCGCGACAACGAGCCGGGGACGCGATCCTTGACATTAGTTCACGACTCATATTAAACAGGGTGACGTGGCTCACAGCACCGTCGTCGGCGTCGACTCCTCGACCCAGTCCACCAAGGCCGTCCTCGTCGACGCCCACGACGGCGCGGTCCTCGCGGAACGTTCCGTGCCGCACCCGGCCGGGACCGCCGTCGACCCGCGCCGCTGGCTTGAGGCGTGCGACGACGCGGTCGGGGACTGGCTCGGAACGGCTGCCGCGGTGGCGGTCGCCGGCCAGCAGCACGGCATGGTCGCGCTCGACGCCGAGGGTGCACCCGTCCATGACGCCCTCCTGTGGAACGACACCCGGTCCGCCGACGCTGCGACGGAGCTCGTGGCGGAGATGGGCGGCGCGCAGGCGTGCGCGGACGCCGTCGGCAGCGTGCTCGTCGCGTCGTTCACCGCCACCAAGCTGCGCTGGCTCCGTGACGAGCGGCCGGACGACGCTGCGGGGGTCGAGTCGGTGCTGCTGCCGCACGACTACGTCTCCTGGCACCTCACCGGGCGGCGTACGGAACCTTTCACCGACCGCGGTGACGCCTCGGGCACGGGCTACTTCGACGCGCGGACGAGCAGGTGGCGTCATGACCTCGCGGCGGCGGCGCTCGGGCACGACGTGGCCCTGCCGACAGTCGTCCCCGACGGAACGGCGGCGTACGAGGACGGGACCGTGGTGGCCGGGGGGACGGGCGACAACATGGGTGCCGCGCTCGGTCTCGGTCTCCTGCCCGGAGACGTCGTCGTCTCGATCGGCACGTCCGGCGTGGCGTCGGCGGTCACCGAGACTCCGGTCGCTGACGGCACCGGTGCGGTGACCGGGTTCGCGGACGCGACGGGCCGCTACCTCCCGATGGCGACCACGATGAACGCGGCCGGGATCCTCGACCTTCAGACGCAGCTCCTTGCCGTCGACCACGCCGAGCTCGCCCGGCTCGCGCTCGCTGCGCCGTCCGGCGCGCACGGCGTCACGCTGTCGCCGTACTACGGCGGAGAACGCACGCCCGACCGCCCGCGCGCGACAGGGCTCTGGGCCGGGCTGCGCCCGGACACGACCCGCGAGGACCTGGCACGCGCGGCGGTCGAGGCGCTGCTGTGCTCGCTCGCCGACGCCGTCGACCTCCTCTGCGCCCGCGTGGGTGGCGGTGACGGTCGGCTCCTGCTCGTCGGAGGCGCGGCGCGCAACCCCGCGGTCCAGGCGCTCGCCCCCGCGATCCTCGGCAGGCCGGTGCACGTCCTCGCTCCCGCGGAGTACGTCGCCCTCGGAGCCGCACGACAGGCGGCCTGGGCCCTCAGCGGTGCCGCGCAGCCGCCGGACTGGAAGCCCGGGACGACCGCCGTGCTCGAAGCAGACCCGACCCCCCATGTCCGCGAGACGTATGCCCTCCTGCGCGACCGAACGGCCGCGTGGACCTGACCGATCCCGACCGACCCGAGAGGCCATCATGACGATCCCGACACCCACCCCAGCGGACAAGTTCTCCTTCGGCCTGTGGACCGTCGCCTATCCGGGCCGCGACCCGTTCGGCGATCCCACCCGAGCCGAGATGGACCCGGTGCACGCCCTCGAGAAGCTGGCCGGACTCGGTGCGTACGGCGTGAACTTCCACGACGACGACCTGATCCCGTTCGGGTCCGACGACGACACCCGGTCACGCATCGTCGAGCGCTGGAAGAAGGGCCTGGCCGACACAGGGCTGGCCGTCACCACCGCCACCACCAACCTCTTCTCCCACCCGGTCTTCAAGGACGGCGCCTTCACTTCCAACGACCGCGACGTCCGTCGCTTCGCGATCCGCAAGGTGATGCGCAACATCGATCTCGCGGCCGAGCTCGGAGCCGAGGTCTACGTCTGCTGGGGCGGCCGCGAGGGTGCCGAGTCGGGCGCCTCCAAGGACGTCGCCGCAGCGCTCGATCGTTATCGCGAGGCGTTCAACCTGCTCGGCGAGTTCGTGCACGACCGCGGGTACGACCTGCGCTTCGCGATCGAGCCCAAGCCGAATGAGCCGCGCGGCGACATCCTCCTCCCGACCATCGGGCACGCGCTCGCGTTCATCGAGACGCTCGACCGGTCCGAGAACGTCGGTGTGAACCCGGAGGTGGGCCACGAGGAGATGGCGGGCATGAACGCCGCCCACGGCTACGCCCAGGCGATGTGGCACGGCAAGCTCTTTCACATCGACCTCAACGGTCAGCACGGGCCGCGCTACGACCAGGACCTGCGTTTCGGCGCGGGGAACGCCCGCGGGGCGTTCTGGGTCGTCGACGCGCTGGAGACCGGCGGGTACGACGGGCCGGTGCACTTCGACTTCAAGACGCCACGGACCGAGGACGAGGACGGAGTCTGGGTCGCCGCGGCCGCATGCATGACGAACTACCTCGTGCTGCGTGACAAGGTCCGCGCCTTCCGCGCCGACCCCGACGTACAGGAGGCCCTGGCGGCCGCGCGGCTGCCCGAGCTGGCGGTCCCGACCTTGGAGGAGGGCGAGGGCTGGCGCGAGCTCGAGCAGGCCGAGCTGGCCGACCCGGATGCGCTCGCCGTGCGTGGAGCAGCGTTCGAGCACCTCGACCAGCTCGCCCTCGAGCACCTCTACGGGATCCGCGGGTGACCCTCGTCGCGACCGAGGATCTGCGGAGGCAGAACACCGCGGCCGTGCTCCGCTCGCTGCGGCACGACGGTGCCGCGACGCGGACCGAGCTGGCGCGCAGGACCGGGCTGGCCAAGGCGACGGTCGGGGCGATCGTGGGCGGGCTCGTCGACGGCGGCTACGTCAGCGAGTCCGAGGCCGTCTCGGTCTCCCGAGGGAGACCCGGTCGACCGGTCGCGCTGACCGGTTCCACGATCGTCGGGCTCGGCCTCGAGGCGAACGTCGACTACGTGTCCGCCGTCGCCATCGACCTCGGCGGCGCCGTCCGTCTCGAGCGCACCGTCCCCGTCGGCACGAGCGACCCCTACGACGTCGTTGTCGCGCTCGCCCGCGAGGCAGCGTCGGAGCTCGGCGGCTCTGGGGCTCGGGTCGTCGGCGCGACGGTCGCCGTGCCCGGTCTGGTCGACCGGCGCGCCGGCGTCGTCGCGATGGCGCCCAACCTCGGGTGGCGCGGCCGCTCGGTCGCGGCCGACATGGCGGCGGTGACCGGGCTTCCCGTGGTGGTCGAGAACGACGCGAACTGTGCTGCCCTCGCCGAGGCGCGACGCGGGGCGACGGTCGGGCTGGGGCAGTCGGTGTACGTCACCGGCACCGTCGGCATCGGCGCGGGCGTGATCAGGGACGGCGCGATCGTACGGGGGACGTCGGGGTTCGCGGGCGAGGTCGGCCACATCCCGCTCGGCGACCCGGCGGCACGCTGTGGCTGTGGCCGTCGGGGGTGCTGGGAGGCCTCGGTCGGGCTGCGCGCCGTGCTGTCGGCCACCGGCCTCGCCTTCGAGGGGACACCGCTCCAGGTGGCGGAGCTGATCTCGCGGCGTGCCGAGTCGGACGTGGGGACGGCCGCGGCGCTCGAAGGCGTGGGTGCGGTCCTCGGCAGGGGCGTGGCCGCCGTGGCGAACATCCTCGACCCCGATGCTGTGGTGCTCGGTGGCTACTTCGTCCCGCTCGCGCCGTACCTGCTCCCTGCTGCGGTGCGCGAGGTCGAGGAGCGCGTGACGGCAGCGCCGCACGCGTCTCTCGACCTTCTGCTGAGCGCGTTGGGGCTGCGTGCCGCCGCGACCGGCGCCGCGGAGGATGCGCTCACCGGTGTCTTCAGCGGCGCGACCGCGCTCTGACCCCGGCACCCGCGGGCGGGTGCCGGGTCAGGCGCTGGCTCGGCTGCGCTGCTCGACAAGCCCGTCGACCGACTGCGGTGACAGCACGTCCTCGAGCACCATGGCGGCTGCGCCCAGCACGGCCTCCCGCCCGTGCAGCGAGGAGCTGACGATGCGCAGCTGGTGCGTGGCCAGCGGCAGGGAGCGCTGGTAGACGACCTCGCGGATCCCGGCGAGGAGATACTCCCCGGTCGCCGACAGGGAACCGCCTACCACGACCACGGCGGGATTGAGCAGGCTCACGCAGGTGGCGAGGACGCTGCCGATCGCGCGCCCGGCCTCGCGGACGGCTCGCACCGCCTCCATCTCGCCGCGCTCGACGGCCGCGACCACGTCACGGGGGGTCTCGACCCCGATGTCGAGCTCGGCGAGGTGCTTGGCGATCGCAGGGCCGGCGGCGACTGCCTCGAGACATCCGAGGTTGCCGCAGCGGCAGCTGACGTCCTCACCCCTGCCGCTGACCTGGACGTGCCCCAGGTCGCCCGCGGTGCCCAGGGCGCCGCGGACGAGTCGACGGTTGGAGATGATGCCCGATCCGATGCCGGTGGCGACCTTGACGTAGAGGAGGTCGTCGGTCTCCGGCCAGTGAGCGGTGTGCTCGCCGAGCGCCATCACGTTGACGTCGTTGTCCACCCGGACACGGACGGGGAAGGCCGCGGCCAGGTAGCCGGGGATGTCGAAGCCGTGCCAGCCCGGCATGATCGGCGGGTTCGCGGGTCGGCCGGTCGAGTGCTCGACAGGGCCGGGGACGCCGACCCCGATGCCCGCGAGGGCGGACGACCTCATGCCGAGCGTCGAGAGCAGCTCGTTCGCGAGCTCGACGACCCTGTCGAGCACGACCGCGGGGCCTTCGGTGATGTCGCTGGTGACGGTGGCCTCACCCAGCACCGTGCCCGCGAGGTCCGACAGCGCGACCGTCGCGTGGCTGGCGCCGAGATCGACCGCCAGCACGGCGTACGAGTCGGTGTTCATGGCGAAGCGCGCTGGCGGACGCCCTCCGGTGGAGGCTGCCTCCCCGACGGGCATCAGGAGCCCAGCCGCGAGGAGGAGGTCGAGCCGCGCCGAGACGGTGGAGCGCGCCAACGAGGTGGCCTCCGCGATCTCGGCCTTCGTCCGTGCCTGCCCGTCGCGCATGAGCTGGAAGACCGCGCTGGCGGCAGACGCCGAGCCCGTCTGAGGCGCGAACGAATCCATGGGCCGTAGTCTCCCACGTCGACTTATGTAGTCAAGCCCGACAGAAGCCTGTCGGCAAAACCCTGACTTTTGGTTGACGGCCGTCATTAGGTGTGACTAGCATCACGCGCATGTCGCAGCCCCTGCTCCAGCTGACCGGGATCGTCAAGGAGTTCCCTGGCGTTCGCGCGTTGGACGGCGTCGACCTGGTGGTGCGTGCGGGAGAGGTCCACTGCCTCCTCGGGCAGAACGGCGCGGGCAAGTCCACGCTGATCAAGGTCCTGGCGGGTGCTTACACGCCCGACGAGGGCGAGATCGTGATGGACGGGGACGCCGTCACCTTCGGGGACCCGCAAGCCGCGCTCGCGGCCGGCATCGCGACGATCTATCAGGAGCTCGACCTTGTCGACGGCCTGAGCGTGGCCGACAACATCTTCCTCGGCCACGAGAAGACGCGTCTCGGCTTCTCCCGCGTCGGTGACTCGCACCGGGCCGCACGCGACCTGCTGACCTCGCTCGGTCACCCCGAGATCCGGCCGTCCCGCGAGACAGGCAGCCTGTCGGCAGCAGGCAAGCAGATCGTGTCGATGGCACGCGCGCTCTCACGTCGGGCGCGGGTGATCGTCATGGACGAGCCGTCCGCTGTCCTCGACCCCGACGAGGTCGACGGGCTGTTCCGGGTCATCGAGGAGCTCCGTGCGTCCGGCCAGGCCATCATCTACATCTCCCACCGCCTCGAGGAGATCCGCCGCATCGGCGACCGGCTCACCGTGCTGAAGGACGGACGTACGGTCGCCTCCGACCTGCCGGCAGGCGAGACCCCGACCGCCGAGCTGATCACCCTGATGACCGGCCGCGACGTCTCGGCCGAGTTCCCCCGCCGTACGACGCCGTTGCCCGACGCCGACCCGCTGCTCGTCGTCGAAGGGCTCGGTCGCGAGGGTGAGTTCGAGGACGTCTCGTTCGAGGTCCGGCCCGGCGAGATCCTCGGCTTCGCCGGGCTCGTCGGTGCGGGGCGCAGCGAGATCGTCGAGACCGTGTACGGCGCACGGCGAGCTCAGCGTGGCTCGGTCACCGTCGACGGACGCCGCCTGCGTCCCGGGTCGGTCGATGTCGCGGTCGGTGCGGGTCTCGGGCTCTGTCCCGAGGAGCGCAAGTCGCAGGGGCTGGTGCTCGACGAGGCGGTCTACCGCAACATCTCCCTTGGCACCCTCCCGCGCTTCTCCCGGCTGGGGGTCACGCGTGAGTCCGCGGAGCGTACGGCGGCGCACGCTGCCGCGCGTTCGGTCGACCTGCGCCCCGACGACCCGGACCGCGTCACCAGGACGCTCTCGGGCGGCAACCAGCAGAAGGTCGTCCTCGCCCGGTGGCTGCTGCGATCGTGCCGAGTCCTCCTGCTGGACGAGCCGACCAGGGGTGTGGACGTCGGCGCACGCAGCGAGATCTACGGCTTGATCCGCCGGCTCGCCGACGACGGGGTCGCCGTGATCGTCGTCTCCAGCGACATCGACGAGGTCCTCGGGCTCTCGGACAGGGTCATGGTCGTGGCCGACGGCCGCATCGTGCACGCCGGTCCGGCGGACGATCTCGACGCCCACGCCGTGCTCGACCGCATCCTCTCCGGCAACGAACCGACCGGCAACGAACCGACCGGCAACGAATCGAAAGGTGACGCCGCGTGAGTACCTCATCGGTGACCGGGAGCACGCAGGAGGCCGCGGCTGCTCCCGAGACGCGGACGCGGTCCCTCGGGATCGCCCGCAACCTCGGCCTCGTGGTCGCCCTGGTCGCGCTCTGCGTCGTCGGCCTCGTCACGGCGGGCGACCGCTTCGCGAGCACCAACAACATCATCACCGTCCTCAGCCTCGCCTCCGCGATCGGCGTGGTCGCGATCGGGATGACCTTCGTCATCACCGGCGGAGGCATCGACCTCTCCGTGGGTGCGATCGTCGCCCTGGCCTCGGTGTGGGCGTCGACCACCGGCACCCAGGCGATGGCCGAGGACGTCGGCTGGATCGTCATCGTCACGACGGCGGTCGGCGTGGGCATCGCGTGCGGCGTCATCAACGGAGTGCTCATCGCCTACGGCAAGATCGTGCCGTTCATCGCCACCCTCGCGATGCTGGCGAGCGCTCGAGGGCTCGCCGAGATCATCGCCGACCGCAAGACCCAGATCGTCCGCGACGAGGCGTTCCGCGACGCGCTCGGAGCCCGGCCGCTGGGTGTGCCGGTGATCGTCTACGTCTTCGCGGTGATCGTGGTGCTCGGCTGGTTCCTCCTCAACCGCACGACGTTCGGGCGCCGCACGTTCGCCGTGGGCGGCAACGTCGAGGCCGCACGCCTGGCCGGTATCAAGGTCCAGAGGCACACCGTCTATCTCTACGCCCTGCTCGGCGCCACCTGTGGCGTGTCCGCCGTGATGCTCATGTCACGGACGCAGACCGGGTCCTCCACCCACGGACTCATGTGGGAGCTCGACGCCATCGCGGCGGTCGTCATCGGAGGGACGCTCCTCAGCGGCGGCCGCGGCACGGTGGTCGGCACGCTGCTCGGCGTCCTCATCTTCACCACGCTCACCAACGTCTTCACGCTCAACAACCTGTCGACGTCCGTCCAGGCCGTCGCCAAGGGCGTGATCATCGTCGTCGCTGTGCTGCTCCAGCAGCGGCTGGCGAACCGCAGCACCTAACCCCACCGAGGAGACGGCATGTCCACCACCACCCCGCGCCGACGGCTGCTGGCGATCGCCGGCGTGTTCGCCGCAACGTCGCTGACCTTGACCGCTTGCACCAACAGCTCCGGCGACGACGACACCGAGAGCGTCGCCAACGCCGGAGCCGGCGACAACGCCGAGACCGGCGACACCGTGCGCATCGGTTTCTCGGCCCCCGCGGCCGACCACGGTTGGATGGGGGCGATCACCTCCGCAGCCGTGAAGCAGGCGGAGGCGTTCGACGACGTCGAGCTGATCAACGCCGAGGGCACCAACGACGTCAACCTGCAGATCTCCCAGGTCGAGACCTTCATCAACGACAAGGTCGACGCGATCGTCCTCCTCCCGTTCGACGGTGCGGCGATGACCGACGTTGCCACGCGGGCGATGGAGGCGGGGATCCCGGTGGTCAACGTCGACCGCGAGTTCGACTCGCCGAACGCAGCGCGTTCGACCGTTCTCGGCGACAACTACGGCATGGGGGTCTCGGCTGGTCGCTACATCTGCGAGGAGGCCGGCGGCAAGAAGGGCGCGGTGGTCGCAGAGATCGCCGGCATCGACTCCCTGCCGTTGACCCAGGACCGTTCGCGCGGGTTCGCTGACGCGTTGAAGGACTGCGGTCTGAAGGTCTCCAACCGGGTCGCGGCGGAGTTCACCGTCGAGTCCGGTGAGCGCGCCGCCGCGAACCTGCTCCAGGCCGCACCCAAGATCGACTTCCTGTGGAACCACGACGACGACCAGGGCGTCGGCGTGCTGGCGGCGATCGACAACGCCGGGCGGGACGAGTTCGTCATGGTCGGCGGGGCCGGCTCGGCGAACGTGATGCGGTCGATCGAGGCTGACGATACGGTCCTCAAGGCGACCGTCATCTATCCGTCGACCCAGGGTGCCGACGGCATCAAGCTGGCACGACTCATCGCGCAGGGCCGCTCGATGTCGGACCTCGCCGAGGTGGAGGTGCCGCGCGTCATCCAGCTGGCGGCCCCGATCGTGACGAAGGACAACGTCGACGACTACATGGACTCGGCGTTCGAGTCCTGACCGACGGTGGTGCGCCCTGTGCCCTCGCCAGGGCGCACCACAGCTCCTCGCACCACCCCTCGGACGAAGGAACCCCATGACAGAAACGCCCCGTGAGCTTCGCGTCGGCCAGGTCGGCTACGCCTTCATGGGCGCCGCGCACTCGCAGGCCTGGCGCACCGCTCCGGCCTTCTTCGACCTCCCGCTCACGCCGCGTCTGCGCGCCCTGTGCGGGCGTGACGCGGCAGCCGCCCGGGCGGTCGCCGACCGCTTCGGATGGGAGTCGGTCGAGACCGACTGGCACGCGCTGGTCGAGCGCGACGACATCGACGTCGTCGACATCTGCACACCCGGCAGCACGCACGCCGAGATTGCCGTCGCGGCGCTCCGCGCCGGCAAGCACGTGCTGTGCGAGAAGCCGCTGGCCAACACCGTCGACGAGGCCGAGCTGATGGCGGGCGTCGCCGCGGAGGCCGCGCAGGACGGGGTGTTCGCGATGGTCGGCTTCACCTATCGCCGTACGCCGGCGTTGTCGCTCGCCCGGCGGCTCGTCGAGGAGGGGCGCCTGGGCACCATCCGCCACATCCGCGCGCAGTACCTCCAGGACTGGCTGGTCGACCCCGACAGCCCGCTCACCTGGCGGCTCGACAAGTCGCTCGCCGGCTCGGGCGCGCTCGGCGACATCGGTGCGCACATCGTCGACGCGGCCCAGTTCGTGACCGGGGCACGGATCAGCGCCGTCAGCGGGGTCCTTCAGACCTTCGTGGACACGCGTCCGGTCGCGGGTGACCACGGCACGCTGGGAGGCACCGGGAGCGCCGCGGCCGAACGCGGCCCCGTCACCGTCGACGACGCGACCGCGTTCACCGCCCGCTTCGACAACGGTGCGCTCGGCGTCTTCGAGGCGACCCGCTTCGCCACCGGCCGCAAGAACGCGCTCCGGATCGAGGTCAGCGGGTCCGGTGGAGCGCTCGCGTTCGACTTCGAGGAGATGAACGTCCTCCACCTGTACGACGCCTCCGACTCCGCCGAGACAGCCGGCTTCCGGAGGATCGTCGTCACCGAACCCACCCACCCGTACGTCGCCGCCTGGTGGCCGGCAGGTCACGGGCTCGGCTACGAGCACGGCTTCACCCATCAGGTCGTCGACCTCGTCAAGGCCATCGCCGCCGGTGAGCAGCCGCGGCCCTCGTTCGCCGACGGGCTCGCGGTGCAGCGTGTGCTGGCTGCCGTGGAGGCCAGCTCCGAGGACGACTCTCGTCAGCAGAAGGTTCCGCACGAAGGAGAGGCACCATGACGCGACCGATCACGCTCTTCACCGGCCAGTGGGCCGACCTGCCGTTCGAGGAGGTCGCCAGGCTGGCGTCGGGGTGGGGCTACGACGGCCTCGAGATCGCCTGCTGGGGCGATCACTTCGACCCGTGGGCGGCGGTGGAGGAGGACGGCTACGTCCAGGCCAAGCTCGACCTCCTCGACAAGTACGGGCTGAAGGTCTACGCGATCTCCAACCACCTCAAGGGCCAGGCGGTCTGCGACGACCCGATCGACCAGCGGCACCGGGACATGCTGCCCGACCGGATCTGGGGCGACGGCGATGCCGAAGGGGTACGTCAGCGTGCGGCCGAGGAGATGAAGAACACCGCTCGCGCTGCGCGGATGCTCGGTGTCGACACGGTCGTCGGGTTCACCGGGTCGTCGATCTGGAAGTACGTCGCGATGTTCCCGCCTGCCTCGGCGGCGCTCGTCGACGCCGGGTACGACGACTTCGCGAACCGGTGGACCCCGATCCTCGACGTGTTCGACGCCGAGGGTGTCCGCTTCGCCCACGAGGTGCACCCGAGCGAGATCGCGTACGACTACTGGACCACCGTCCGCACGCTCGAGGCGATCGGACACCGGGAGGCGTTCGGACTCAACTGGGACCCGTCGCACTTCGTCTGGCAGGACCTCGACCCGCTCGGGTTCCTGTGGGACTTCAAGGACCGGATCTATCACGTCGACTGCAAGGACGCGAAGAAGCAGGTCGGCAACGGACGCAACGGCCGTCTCGGATCGCACCTCCCGTGGGCCGATCCGCGGCGCGGCTGGGACTTCGTGTCGACCGGTCGCGGCGACGTCCCGTGGGAGGCGTGCTTCCGGATGCTCAACACGATCGGCTACGACGGCCCGGTCTCGATCGAGTGGGAGGACGCGGGCATGGATCGGCTCCTGGGGGCTCCGGAGGCGCTCGCGTTCGTCAAGCGCAACCTCTTCGACGCCCCCGAGGCCGCGTTCGACGCCGCGTTCAGCACTCGGGACTGAACGCGGTGTCGTCCGCACGTCGGCGCCGGGTCAGCGCCGTACGGTGATCCGTACCGGCTTCGAGCGGCTGGCCCGCGTCGTCGACGAGCCCTTGTAGGTGACGGTGATGCGGTGCTTGCCGGCCCTCTTCAGCCGAGGAAGGCGGACGACGCGCCGGCCGCTCGCACCGATCCTGACGACCTTGAGCCTGCGCTTCCCGTCTCGTACGACGAGTCGGCCGCCCAGCCTGCGGCCGTCAGCAGTCACCACGCGGACCCGAATCCGGGCGCGCTTGGTGCGAGAGATGCGGTGCTTGCCGATCACCCGCGCCTGCGTGCGGGTGGTGACCTTCGCCGGCGGCCGGACGACGGGCGGCCGCGGCGGAGCGGTCGAGGGAGCCAGCGCCGCGACGAAGGCCCGGGCGATCACCTGGTGACCGGTGTCGTTGGCGTGGATGTCGGTGTACGGGGTGCACATCCAGGTCCACTGGCAGACACGGGCGACGTTGAGTGGCACGTCTCCGAAGGGCGGCGGCAACGTGATCGTCCTGCCCTCGGCGGAGGAGAACGCCCCCGCGACGTCGGCGGTCACGAACCCGTGGGCGGCGTTGGCGCCGCTGATCGCCGCGTTGAGCTGGCTCGCGACGGACACGGAGATCGTCGCGAGGGGCTTGTTGCCGTTGACGTAGGCCGCGAGGAACGGGTTGTAGTAGGTCATGCCGACGTAGCGCGGCGTGCTGCCCCCGGCCTCGCGGAGCGCGGCATCGATGAGCGCGACGTTCGTCCCGACCCGCGTGATCCCCGTGGTGAGGCACTCGAGGGCGCCGGCGTCGATCGCGCCGCTGGAGGGCACGCACGGATGGATGTCGTTGGCTCCGATCCCGAGCGACACGTACGTCACCTTCCCGCGGTGCGCGGCGAGGAAGCTCGTCGCCGCCTCGAGCTGGCTGGTGGCGTCGTACCCGGAGTAGTCGCAGGGTGTGCTGCGCAGGTCTGGGAGGCCGTCGACGAACGACTTCGTCGTCTCGCCGCTGCATCCGAGTCTGATGTGCACGAGACCGGGCTCGCGAGCTGCGAGGACCTCGTAGAGGCGGCTCGTGTACGCGACCGCCGGCTCGTCCGTCCCGGTGTCGGGCTGGTATCCGGTGGCCAGCGAGTCACCGAGCGAGACGTAGTAGGTGGGGGCAGGGTCAGCGGCCTCGGCCGGCGACCCGACCGCAGCGAGGCCGGCGACGGAGAGGGCCGCGACGAGCGGCACGACGACGGCTCTGCGGAGCATGGACATGACGTGGTCTCCCTCTGCCGGACAACGGAGGCAGCCTAGGCGCTCAGGGGCCTCGCCGCCGCTCGCGCAGGCGTTGCCCTCGGTCTAGGTTTGCTGACAGACCGGGACCATCGAGGGGGCCTCGTGGACGTCGACAACCCGCTGCGCGCACTGGTGATCGAGGACGAGCCCGATGCGGCCGAGTTTGCTCGCATCGCGCTTCAGCGGTTCGCCGGCATGGAGGTGGTGGTCGCGGGCGACGCGGACGAGGCGCTCGCCGCGCTCCAGGTGGGATCGTTCGACGTGGTGGTGAGCGACATCGAGCTCCCCGGTCGCTCGGGTCTCGACATCCTGCCCATGGTGCGTGAGCTCGCCCCTGGCGTCCCCGTCATCATCCTCACCGCGCACGGCGTCGTCTCCTACGCCGTCGAGGCGCTGCGCAACGACGCGGACGAGTTCCTGGTCAAGCCGATCGCGCCCGCGGACCTCGCCTCACGAGCCCAGGAGCTCGCCTCCGAGAGCAGAGTGGCCCGCACTCGGTCACACATCACCGTGCTCGCCGTCGGCGCCCATCCCGACGACGTCGAGATCGGGGTCGGGGCCACGCTCGCCGCACACGCGGCCGCCGGGGACCAGGTCGTCATCCTCACGTTGTCTCGCGGTGGGGTGGGCGGGGACACCGCCGTCCGTCGCAGGGAGGCCGCCGACGCCGCCGCCGTGATCGGTGCGCGCCTCGTCCACCTCCCGTTCGCGGACACCCGCATCGAGCCGGCCAGCGGGGTGACCGCCGCGATCGAGGAGGTCGTGGCGGACGTGGAGCCGCAGCGTGTCTACACCCACGGCCCCCACGACCGGCATCTCGACCACCGCGCGGTGTTCCAGGCCGTCGAGGTGGCGGCGCGGTCGGTGCCCGGCCTCTGGTGCTTCGAGAGCCCGTCGAGCACCGTCGACTTCAGACCGAATCGCTTCATCGACGTCGAGGGCTTCGTCGAGACCAAGCTGCGCATGCTGGCGGCGTACGCGTCGCAGAGCCACCGCGACTACATGGCGCCGGACCTCGTGCGTGCGACCGCTCGTTACTGGTCGCGCTTCAGCCCTGCCCGTGAGGTGGAGCCGCTGGAGACCGTGCGTGCCGCCGAGTTCGTCACCTCCGAACACGGTCAGGAGCACGGGTGAGCCCGTCCGCGAGCAGCCGGAAGTGGTTCGGGCGCCTCGGGCTCGAGCCGGTGACGGTCGCATCCCGCGAGCTGCCGTTCACCCTGCTCTACCTTGCCGTGCTGCTGGACGCCGCGCTGCAGCGTCGCCCGTTCGACGCCCCCCTCCTCGTCGTCATCTCGGCGACGCTGGTCCTGTCGACGCAGCTCGTCGCGGGTTACGGTCGGCGGCACCACTGGCCGAGCCCGTGGAACTACGTCTTCCCCCTCGTGCAGCTCGTCTCGTTGACCCTGTTCCAGTACGGGGTGACTCAGAGTCTTGAGCTGGTCACGGTCGTGCTCTACTTCGTGCCGGTCGCCAACCTGGCGATCCAGCCTGGGTCGCGCGGAGTCGTCATCGCCATCGTGGCTGCCATGGGACTGACGGCGTTCGGGGCGTTCACCGGCCTCGTGGCCTATCGCGGGGCTTCGCCGGGGCTCCATGTCCTCGTCGTGACAGGGTGCACGTTCGTGGTGGCCGCCTGGTTGTCGTCCACCACACGGCAGCTCCGAGAGCGGACCGCCGCCCTGGAAGCGCTGCGACGCGAGCAGGACGTGACGTTGAGTCGCCTCGAGGCGAACCGCGACCGTCTCGAGGCCCTCACCCAGCGACTCGAGGAGTCCCGTGCGCTCCTCGCGAGCGTGATCGAGGCCGCCACGGAGCAGGCGATCATCGCCCTGGACGAGCACGGCACGATCGTCTTCGCCAACCCGGGAGCGCGACGCCTGTTCGGCAGCGCTGAGGCCACTCTCCTCGGGGCCCCGGTGACGGAGATCTTCCAGGCCGACGAGCTGCGCTCCGCGGCGGTCGAGCGCGGGTACGGTACGACCTCTGCCGACCTGCTGCATGTGGTCCTCGGAGACGCGGCAGAAGGACGCCCGGAGCACCGTGACTGGGTCCTGGCCCGCCCCGACGGCACGACCGTGCCAGCAGACGTCACGGTGACGCGACGCCCGCATTCCGACGAGGGTCGACCGTACGGCTACCTGATCATCGCGACGGATCTCACCCAGCGCCGGGAGGCCGAGCGGCTTCAGGACGAGTTCATCGGGCTGGTCAGCCACGAGCTCCGCACCCCGCTCGCGTCGATCATGGGCTACGTCGAGATCCTGCGGTCCGACGAAGGCGAGCTCACGCCCGACCAGAGCCGATCCGTCGCCGTGATCGAGCGGAACGCGCAGCGTCTCCTGCGGCTCGTCGAGGACCTGCTGGTCAGCGTGCGCATGGTCGCCGGGACCTTCGCGCTCGACGCCGGGCCGACAGATGCCGTACAGGTCGTTCAGCGCTCGGTCGCGAACCTCCTTCCTGCCGCGGACGCGGCAGGTGTCGTCCTCACGGTCGACGCACCGGCCGCAGTCCCCGTCCTGTCCGATGCCGAGCGGCTCGGCCAGGTCGTCGAGAACCTCGTCAGCAACGCCGTCAAGGCCTCCGAGCGCGGCGCGACGGTCCGGGTGACGCTCCGCCCGCTCAGGACGGGCTCCGGTGAGACGGGGGTGCGGCTCACGGTTGCCGACGAGGGTCCGGGCATGAGCGCTGGCGACGTCGCTCACGTGACGGAGCGCTTCTACCGCGCCGACACCGCACGACGTCTGCGTGTCCGCGGTCTCGGTCTCGGCCTGTCGATCGTGAAGGCGATCGTCGACGCCCACGGCGGGACGATGTCGATCGAGAGTGCACCGGGCGTGGGGACGTCGATCACGGTCGACCTGCCGGACGTCAGCCCCCCGCCCACGCCTGCGCCAGGGCCTCCCACTGCTCAGGAGTGATCAGAGAGTAGGGAGTGACGTTCACCGCCGTGATCCCGTTGGTCACGGCCGACCGCACCGCCTCACCGAGCCTGTCGGCGCTGATGGTCTGGGGAAGGGGCACCTGCGGCCCCGCGGTCCACAACCCGATGGAGGGCATGAGCCGCGACATGTCGTAGCCCGCGGCCCGCAACGCCGCGGTCAGGGTCTCGATGTCGCCGGCGGGTCGCGCGGGCCTGCCGATGTAGGTCCACAGCTGGAGGCGCAGCTCAGGAACCTCGGCGATCAGGATCTCGTAGTCCTGTCCGCTGTCGGGCCGGCCGGCAGCGGGGTCGTCCCAGTTGACCCGTACGTCCAGGCCGAGCTCGATGGGAGCGCCGTCCTCCTGGACGCGGTCGAGCGCCGTTCGCATCCGGCTCAACAGGCCGGCAAGGACCTGGGACCGCCAGCGCCCCAGCTCGGGCGCCGAGGTGTCGAGGGCACCGGTCGACGTACGGGGCCAGTCCGCCTGGCCGGTCATCTCACGGTAGAGCGCGAGATCGTCGGCGCCGAACGTGTCGAAGATCAGCAGCTCCGTGATCTCGATCAACGGCGGGTCGTACCGCTCGGCGAGCGCCTCGACGTAGTCCACCAGGCGGTCGCCGACCTCACCCCTGGCCAGCTGCCAGGCCGAGGCCGCATAGCGTGACCGCTTCCCGTCCGCACCGACTCCCGCGATCGAGGGGTCCTCCTGGATCCACTTCGGGACGAACGCGTCGACGATGAGGTTCAGCTGACGCGTTCCTCCTTCGGGGGACTCGCGCAGTCCGCGCGCGGCGACGGCGACGTGGTCGGTCCCCGCTTCGGCCGCTGCCTCCGGGTGAGCAGCCCAGTCGAACGCCGTGAACTCGACCCGACCGGCGTTGACCTCCACCGTCGTCGCGTCGACCGAGGCCAGCCGCTCCGAGACCTCGTCCCAGTCGGTGTCCGGATCAGTGACGATGCCGAAGTCGATGCTGATCGAGCGGGTCTCCTCAGGGGCGCTGGCCGCCCGCAGCGGCGACCGGGGTGAGGAGTCGTCATCGGACCAGGGGCGTGTGACGAACAGCGCGACCACTGTGCCGATCACGACGAGGCTGGTCAGGAGGAGGTCCAAGGAGGGTCGTCGACGAGGCCGGCCACCGACACCGTCCCCGTGCGTTCGAGCTTGTTCCATCGGTTTTCGGCCCCCTTCAGCTCGAGCCAGACAGCGCGGATCATCACCAGCGTCATCACGCTGGAGTAGAGAGGCCAGGCCAGGAGTGTCCACCCGTACTCGAGATCACGCGGTGTGCGGTCGAGAGCGACAGCGAGGATCAGCAGCGCGACGGAGCCGGGCAGGCCGACGAGGATCAACAGGTCCCACAGCTCCGTCGGCGGGGTGGCGATCTCGCCGGTCAGCGCCGGTGCAGCGATGACGAGAACACCGAGGACCTGCAGGAACGGCACGACGATCTGCGTGACGGTGTTGAACAGCAGGTAGGCCCCGAACGCCCCGAATCGAAGGTTGGCGATCATGCGCCAGTGCAGCCGAGTGACCTGCAGGAGGCCGCGCGCCCACCGGACCCGTTGTCGCCACAGGGCGCGGGGTGTCGACGGCGACTCTGCGTAGAGGAGGGCGTGGGGGGCGAAGGCGACGCGGTAGCCGGCGCCGTACACCCGCCACGTCAGCTCGAGGTCCTCGCCGACGGTGTCCTCACGGACGGCCCCGACCATGTCGAGCACCTCTCGTCGGTACGCCCCGATGTTGCCCGAGACGATCGGGAGGCAGTGCAGCTCGTCGAGACTGCGACGCATGAGGCCCGTCCCGAGGTGGCTGATGAGCGCGAGGAACCTGGTCTGAACCCGGTCGAGGTTCACGGGCCGGTCGTTGCCGCAGACGGCGCCGACGCGGTCGTCTCGGAATCCCTTGAGCATCCGGTCGATGGTGTGCGGCTGGAAGAGGCCGTCGGCGTCCACCAGAAGGAGCACGGATCCCTTCGAGTGCGCGATCCCGGTGTTGAGGGCGGCCCCTTTGCCCCGGTTGGCCTGGGTCAGCGCGGTCAGCTGCGGGACGTCGGCCGCGACGGCCGTGGCCCTCGTGAACGTGTCGTCGGTCGACCCGTCGTCGACGCAGATGATCTCGTAGCGGTCGTAGGTGCTGCGTGCGATCGAGCGCAGGCAGTTGTCGAGGACGACCCCCTCGTTGTAGGCCGGCACGATCACGCTGACGAACGGCGGCTCCTCGAAGATCGTCGTCCCCACGAGCGGCACGGTGTCGTCGTGTCCGGGGCGGCGCAGCTCGAACACCACGGCGAAGGGGACGAGGGCGAGGCGGACGGCCCCGGTTGCGAGGACCGTCAGGGCCACGACAACGGCGATCCCCTCGAGAACGGCGGTCACGGCGGACGGAGCCACTCGTCGAGGACGAGGTCGAGCAGCTCGGGGGCGTGGGCGGAGAGTGCCCCGAACCTCCCGTTCACCTCGAGGACGTACGGCGAGCCGGTCGAGTCCAGACGTACGTCCATGTCCACGGGCCCGACGAGGTCAAGAGCCTCGACCGCGGCGACGGCGACCGCGGCGACCTCGGCCGCCTGACCGTCTGGGGCGCGGATCGCACCGGCGGCGTTGCCCACCCGCCCTTCCTTGAGGAGGGTCTTCTCGAGCACGACGACGGTCGACCGTCCGGTCAGCGGCGACCGGTAGACCTGTGGCGCGTACTCGGGGCCGTCGACGAAGCACTGGACGATCCAGCCCGCGCCGGCGTCGGACCAGTCCAGGTCGGACGGGTTCTCGACGACGGTGACCCCGCGCCCGCCCCGCGACACGCGGGGCTTGACCACGACCGGCCCGCCCGCCCAGGCGACGGCTGCCGCGGCGTCGTCGAGCTCCGAGGCGGCGGCGTGGGCGGGGACCGGAACCCCGGCGGCCGCAAGGGTCCACATCGTGAGGAGCTTGTCCGCGGCCAGCGCGGACGCGAGCGCTCCGGCGACCACCACCGAGGCGCCGGGCGCCGCAGCGGCGACGAGGACGTCGCGCAGCACCGAGACCTGCGGGAGCTCGTCCTGCACGGTCGGGATCACGAGGTCGGGACGGACCTGCTCGACGATCGAGCGCATGGTCGGTGCGTACGCGGGATCGTCGGCGCGCGCCACGGCCGCCGTACGCGAGAACGCCGTACCGTCGAGGGCCGTCAGGTCGACACCGACGGAGACCGTCTCCTCGCCGCGGACGAGACGACCGGCGAGCTGCTGGCCGAGCGAGGACCCTGCCGGACCGCCGGCGCCGGAGACGAGGACGGTGGGCATGTCCCGAGTCTGCCACCGGGCAGCCGGTGCCGCCCTTCCTGCCAGACCACGGCCGCCGGGACAACGTGAGTGGGCCATACTTGCCCCAAGGATCAGCCCTGGCGAGTGGCAGCGCGCGGGCCCTTCTGATCCTTCGGGCCTCTAGCTCAATCGGCAGAGCAGCG
Organism: Mumia sp. zg.B21; assembly: GCF_019550855.1. Taxonomy (NCBI): domain Bacteria; kingdom Bacillati; phylum Actinomycetota; class Actinomycetes; order Propionibacteriales; family Nocardioidaceae; genus Mumia; species Mumia sp. zg.B21. Next base: position 722,977 of record NZ_JAHWCJ010000002.1, read on the forward strand.
GACTTTTAATCCGCGGGTTCAGGGTTCGATCCCCTGGGGGCCCACCCAGAACCGGGTCTGATCTGCACCCCTGCAGATCAGACCTGGTGCCTGACGGGGGTGCCCTGGTGATAGACCTGCTGCCATCTGCCCGCACGCTCGCACCAGATCGACGTACGGCGCGCGCGTTGCCCGCCCCTCTCGGACTCCCAGAAGACCTGGATGATGCCGGGGGCCAGTGTCCGGGCGGTGAGACCGGTGAGCCTGATGTCGGCACGATCGCCCTCGACACTCTCGTCGCGCAGCATGGCCAGGGTGCTGTGGAGATCCCAACGACGACCGGATGCCCCGATCTCCAGGAAGTCGGCGGCAAGGAGCTCCCTGAGTCGAGCCTCCTCGGCTCGGCAGGCCGGCGTCTGGAGCTCTCGCTCCAGCTCGAGCACGCGATCCACGGGCTGGGGCGAGCTGTGCGACGTCATGTCGTGGATGGTAGGCGCCGCTGAGGTGGGTCTCTCCACCTACTCTCCACGAAGACGCGATCGAGCACGTTGGTCGGTGGTCAGCTGCTCGAAGGTGTGCTTGAACGTCTCGTACGCGTCGGCTCCGACCGTCGCCGCAAGCCGCGCATCGATGGACGCGAGGATCGCGTCCGAGCGGGTCATCTCGTCGAGGCCCCGTGCTGTCGGCACGACGAGCTTGGCGCGACGATCTGTCGGGTCTGGCCGACGCTCGACATAGCCGAGGGCCTCGAGCTCGTCGACGAGCTTTCCTACGACCTGCTTGTGCTGGCCGGAACGGTGCGCCAGCTCGGTCGCGCGACTGCCTTCCTCGTCGAGGTAGGCGAGGACGGCGCCGTGGCGGGGGCGTAGCTCGGGGTGGCCTTGAACCGCGAGGTTCTCGAAGAGCTCGTCCTGGACCGCGAACAGCAGGCGGCTGGACAAGATGCCCAGGTCCGGGCTGGCTTCCTTGAGCTCACTCCGTCGTGTCACGCCGCCTCACCTCAGGTAGTCACCTATCTTGACTGTTCGTTTCGGTGACTATACCGTCGTGCCGGTGATCGAAGGGACGGCGGCTCCGGGCTTCGGCCAAGTGCGGGATGCGTTCGAGATCGTCGCCGTCCGCGAGCCCGGCCTGGAGGCTCAGCTCGCGGTCTACAAGGACGGGCGGCAGGTCGTCGATCTGTGGACAGGGCTGTCTGGGGACTCGTTGCTGGCTTTGTTCTCCTCGGGCAAGGGTGCGGTGCATCTCGTCGTCGCGATGCTCGTGCAGGACGCCGTCCTCGAGCTGGACCGTCGCGTGGGCGACTACTGGCCCGAGCTGGGGGTCGACATCACCCTTCGCGAGCTGCTGACCCATCGCGCTGGTCTCATCGGTGTCGACGGAGGACTCACCAGCGAGGAGCTGGCCGACGACCGCCTCCTCGCTGAGCGGCTGGCCGGCCAAGCGCCGTACTGGAAACCTGGGACGGCATACGGCTACCACGCGTTCGTCCTCGGCGCGCTCGTCGGCGAGGTCGTGCGTCGGGCAACTGGACAGTCGATCCAAGAGCTGTACCGGGAACGCGTCCGCGAGCCGTACGGACTGGACTTCTTCCTCGGCCTGCCGCTCGAGCTCGAGTCGCGCTACCTGCCGGTGCTGCCGGCGATCGAGCAGCAGCCGTTGCCTGACCCGCACAGCCTCACCGGCATCGCTTTCAACACCCCCACCGATCTCGTCGAGCTCGCCAACACCCGTGCCGTGCGCGCCCTCGGCCCGTCCTCAGCAGGCAGCGTCGGCAACGCCCGCGGGCTCGCCCGGATGTACGCGGCAGCCATCAGCGAGGTCGACGATCGTCCGCCGCTGCTGAGGCCGGAGACCTTGGGCGAGTTCACCAAGCCGCACAGTGCCGGCGTCGATCTCGTCACCGGCGAGCAGGACCACTTTCTGCTCGGGTTCGAAGCGCAGGCCGTGCGGTACCCCCGCCTCGGGCGAGACAGCTTCGGACACAGCGGGGCCGTCGGCGCTCAGGCGTTCGCCGACCCCCGACGCGGTATCGCTTACAGCTACACCCGCCGTCGGTTCCTCGCGGGCGGCGGCGGAGGTGCGCCAGAGAACGTCGACCTCGTGGCCGCGGTGCTCGATGCCTGACCGGCACCGTTTCGATTCCTCGTCTCGCGCGTACGCGGTCCGTAGACTTTCTGTGGATTTGGCGATCATTCGACGAACCCGTCGGGATGCCCTTAGCCTAAGTCGTACTGCCGTTCTAGTTCTGCGAGGAGGCCGTAGTGGCTACACCTGAGCCGTTGGACGTCCGGCTTCGCGACCAGGATGTGCTCGACGAGATCGAGATGACGAGCAATCTGATGATTGCCGCGTCGGAGGCCGCGGGGCCGTTGAGCCAGCAGGCGGTCGACGAGATCCTCGGGGTCCGGCCCCGCCGCCGCTGCGCCTGATCGACCTGCTCGGCCCGGGTCTGCTGCTGACCGGGAGATGGATGAGGACGCGGGGCGAGGTGCGCGGGAGTAGGGGCAAGGTTCTACCATTGATCCGGCCCACCCACCCCCTGACGGGAGCATTGTCGTGCGGTTGCGAATCCGACCGACCGAAACGTCGTTTTACGACCTCTTCACTGAGCTTGCCGGCCACCTCGTGGACGGCAGCAACCTGCTGGCGCAGATGTTGGACGTCACGGCAGACCGTGATGCGGTCGCCAAGCAGCTCGGCGACGTCGAGCACGCCGCGGATGACACCACCCACGCGATCATCAACCGCGTCAACCAGACGTTCGTCACTCCCTTCGACCGCGAGGACATCTACAAGCTCGCGAGCAGCCTCGACGACGTCATGGACTTCATCGAAGAGGCGGGCGACCTCGTGGTCCTCTACGAGCTCGACTCCCTCCCGTCCCGGATGGCGTCGATGGTCGAGGTCATCCAGCGCGGGTGCGAGCTGACCGCCGAGGCGATGCCGCGACTGCGGACCATGACGGACTTGTCCGAGTACTGGATCGAGATCAACCGACTCGAGAACCAGGCGGACCGCGACTACCGCCGCATCCTCGCCAAGCTCTTCTCCGGCGAGTACAAGGCGCTCGAGGTCCTCAAGCTCAAGGACGTGGTCGAGTCCCTCGAGGACGCCGTCGACGCCCTGGAGTCCGTGGCCAACACGGTCGAGCAGATCGCCGTCAAGGAGTCCTGAGGGTGGACCTCACCCTGGTCATGGTGATCCTCGTGATCAGCGTCGCGCTGATCTTCGACTACACCAACGGCTTCCACGACGCGGCCAACGCCATCGCGACATCGGTCTCCACCCGGGCACTGACGCCGCGTGTCGCCCTGGTGATGGCCGCCATCATGAACTTCATCGGAGCGTTCCTCGGGACCGAGGTCGCCGACACGGTCGGCAGCATCATCGCCGACGGCGTGGAGGGGCAGGGCAACCACGGCCTCACCGTCGTCCTGTCCGCGCTCGTCGGCGCGATCGTCTGGAACCTCATCACCTGGTACTTCGGGCTCCCGTCGTCCTCGTCGCACGCGCTGATCGGTGGTCTCGTCGGGGCGGGCATCGCCTCGGCGAGCACGGTCGAGTGGGCCACGGTGGTCGACAAGGTCGCGATCCCGATGGTGATCTCACCTGTGGTCGGCTTCACCGGCGCCTTCCTGCTGATGCTGTCGATCATGTGGATCTTCCGGAACCGCAACCCGCACCGCACCATGCGGGGCTTCCGGTTCGCCCAGACCGTCTCCGCGGCGGCGATGGCGCTCGGGCACGGGCTGCAGGACGCGCAGAAGACGATGGGCGTCATGTTCCTCGCGCTGCTGGCCGGCGGCTACGCGGCTGCCGACGACGGGATCCCGCTGTGGGTCAAGGTCGGGGCTGCCACGGCGATCTCGCTCGGTACCTACTCCGGTGGCTGGCGGATCATGCGTACGCTCGGGCGCCGCATCATCCACCTCGACCCCGCTCGCGGTTTCGCGGCGGAGGCCACCGCCGCAGCGGTGCTCTACGTGATGGCGATCGGCCTGCACGCGCCGGTCTCGACCACCCACACGATCACGTCGTCGATCATGGGTGCCGGCGCGACCAAGCGGTTCAGCGCCGTCCGGTGGGGCGTCGCCCGCGGCATCGTGCTGGCCTGGATCGTCACGATCCCGGCGGCCGCCGCCGTCGCGGCCGCGACGTACGGCGTCGGTAGCCTGTTCCTGCCCTAGCGGCCTCCCAGCACCGCCGTCCAACGACAGCGCCCCTCCGACGTCACGTCGGAGGGGCGCTGTCGCGTGTACGCCATCCGTCAGCCGAAGCGCCCCGTGATGTAGGCCTCGGTCGACGGGTTGTCGGGGTTGGAGAAGATCTTCGTCGTCGCTCCTGACTCGACGAGCTGACCCGGCTCACCCACCCCCGCGAGGTTGAAGAAGGCGGTCTCGTCCGACACCCGCGCCGCCTGCTGCATGTTGTGCGTGACGATGACGATCGTGTACTCGCTCTTGAGCTGCCCGATCAGGTCCTCGATGGCGCTGGTGGAGATCGGGTCGAGGGCGGAGCACGGCTCGTCCATGAGGAGCACCTGCGGCTCGACCGCGATCGCGCGGGCGATGCAGAGCCGCTGCTGCTGTCCGCCGGAGAGCCCGGCGCCGGGGCGGTTGAGCCGGTCCTTGACCTCGTCCCAGAGGTTCGCGCCGCGCAGCGACCGCTCGACGACCGCCTCGGCGGCGTCCTTCTTGAGCCGTCCGCCGTTGAGGCGTACGCCGGCCAGCACGTTGTCACGGATCGACATCGTCGGGAACGGGTTCGGTCGCTGGAAGACCATCCCGATCTCCCGGCGCACGAGCACCGGGTCGACGCCGGCGGCGTACAGGTCGCGCCCGTCCACGCGGACGGTGCCGTCGACCCGGGCGCCGGGTGCGACCTCGTGCATGCGGTTCAACGACCGCAGGAACGTCGACTTGCCGCAGCCCGACGGGCCGATCACGGCGGTCACCGACTGGGCCGGGATCGCCAGTGTCACCCCGCGCACCGCCTGGACGTCGCCGTAGTAGATGTCGAGGTCCTCGACGTCGATGCCGATCGCCGGCCGACGGGATCCACCGCCCACGGCGGTGACGGCCGGAGTCGGAACCGGAGTCGGGACGGAGTCACGGAGTACTGATCGCATGCTCATCGCTTGCCCTTCGGGGAGAAGAAGTAGGTCACGAGTCGGGCCACGAGGTTGAGCACCATCACGATCAGCATCAGCACGAGTGCGGCACCCCAGGCCCGAGCGATGGAGGGCTCCGGCGGGACGCCGGGGCTCATGATGGAGCTGTAGGTGAACACCGGGAGCGTCGCCATGCGCCCGTCGAACAGGGTGAAGTTCGACGAGTCGGTGATGCCGACGGTGATGAGGAGCGGTGCCGTCTCGCCGATCACGCGGGCGACGGCCAGCGTGACCCCGGTGACGAGGCCGGCCATTGAGGTCGGCAGGACGACCTTGACGATCGTGCGCCATCTCGGCACTCCGAGCGCGTAGGCCGCCTCCCGGAGCTCGTGCGGGACGAGCTGGAGCATCTCCTCCGACGACCTGACGACGACCGGGGTCATCAGCACGGTGAGCGCCACGGCGCCGGCGATCCCCATCCGGACGCCGGGTCCGAAGAACACCACGAACAATGCATAGGCGAACAGTCCCGCGACGATCGACGGGATGCCGGTCATCACGTCCACGAGGAAGCGGACCACCTTCGCGAGCCGACCGTCACCGCCGTACTCGACGAGGAAGATCGCGGTCAGCAGCCCGAGCGGGACCGACATCACCGCTGCGGCGGCGGTGATGAGCACCGTGCCCCAGACGGCGTGGTAGATGCCGCCGCCCTCGCCGACGACGTTGCGCATCGAGTAGGTGAAGAACTCCGAGGACAGGACCGGCAGCCCGTTCTTCACGACGGTCCACAGGATCGAGACCAGGGGCACCATGGCCAGCACGAACGCGCTCGAGACCATGATGGACACCAGCCGGTCGACCGCCTTGCGGCGACCCTCGACCGCACGAGAGAGCGAGGGCAGCCCGATCCCGAGCACCGCCCAGCCGGTCAGCAGCGAGGGGAGGAGCGGGAGGCCGAGGCCGGCCTGCAGGGCGGAGGCGACGACGACCGCCAGCGCCGCGGCGTACCAACCGGCTCCGCGCGGGAGCCGTGGCTGGTGCCAGCCGCGCAGCGCGAGGGCTGCCTCGTCCCGCTGCGGTGAGGGTGGAGGTGCGAGCGTGTCTCCGCTGCGGTTCCTCGTGCTCATGCGTGTGCTCCCGAGAACTCCTTGCGCCGGTTCACGACGGCGCGGGCGGCGAAGTTGACGGCGAAGGTGATGACGAACAGCACCAGGCCGGAGGCGATCAGCGCGTTCACCGTCAGACCGGAGGCCTCGTTGAACTGGAGCGCGATGTTGGCGGGGATCGTGCTCGGGTTCGTCGAGCTGATGAGGTCGAGGGTGATGACACCGGAGGCCGAGAGGACCATCGCGACCGCCATCGTCTCGCCCAGAGCGCGGCCGAGTCCGAGCATCGCGCCGCCGATCATGCCGGAGCGGCCGTGAGGCAGGACGACGGTACGGATCATCTCCCAGCGGGTCGCGCCGAGCGCGAGCGCCGCCTCCTCCAGGAGGACCGGTGTCTGGCGGAAGACCTCCCGGGCGATCGCGGTCACGATCGGCAGGATCATCACGGCCAGGACGACCGCCGCGGTGAGGATCGTCCGCCCCGTGGCCGATGCCGGCCCGGCGAAGAAGGGCAGGAAACCCAGGGTCCTCTCGAGCCACTCGTACGGGCCGACGAGCTGTCCGGCGAGGACCCGCATGCCCCACAGGCCGAAGACGACGGAGGGTACGGCGGCGAGCAGGTCGATGACGTACCCGAGGGTCTGCCCGAGCCGACGAGGGACGTAGTAGGTGACGAACAGCGCGACCGCGACGGCGAGGGGGACTGCGATGACCAGCGCGAGCGCTGCGCTCCACAGGGTTCCGAAGACCAGGGGGAGCACGAACGACGGGAACGACTCGCCACTCTTGACCTCGTCGGGCGATGCGGTGATCCCCGGGATCCCCTCGGCGGTCAGGAAGATCGCGACGCCGGCGAGGATGGCCAGGATCGTCAGGGCGGCGCCACGGGAGATCCCGAGGAACACGCGGTCGCCGACCCGGTCGGAAGCCGGCCCGGTGTCGGTGGTGTCCCGCGACGGGGACGGGGTGGAGGTTTCGCTCACGGACTGGTCCTCTGGTGGTCACGATGGCGAGCGTCCTGCGGGTGGCCGCCCGACCCCCCGGCTCGGGCGGCCACCCGCAGGAGAGTCACTTCGCCGAGATTCCGTCGACGATGCCGGTGATGCGCTGCTCGAGCGCGCTCGTGAGCGGCGCTGAGCCGGCGCCCTCGGCGGCGGCCTTCTGGCCGTCGGAGCTCGCCACGTACGACAGCCAGCCCTTGACGAGGTCGGCCTTGGCCTCGTCGTCGTACTCGAGGCACGCGATCTGGTACGACAGCAGGACCGCCGGATAGACCCCGGACTCGGTGGTGGTGTGGTCGATGTCCATCACGATGTGCGTGTCGCCGCGGCCCTCCTTCTGCTTCGAGGCCTCCAGGACCTTGGCGGCGGCCTCCGGGCTGGGACCGACGTACTCCTCGCCCACCTTCAGCGAGGCGACGCCGAGGTCACCGGCCTGGCTCGCGTCGGCGTAGCCGATCGTGCCCTCGCCGCCCTGGACGGCGGCCACGACTCCGGAGGTGCCCTGCGCACCCTCTCCGCCCTTGAGCGGCCAGGTCTCGACCTCGCCTGCGGTCCAACCCTGAGGGCCCGCCGCCGCCAGGTAGGCGGTGAAGTTCTCGGTGGTGCCCGAGTCGTCGGAGCGGTGGACCGGCGTGATCGTCGACGAGGGCAGGTCGGCATCGGGGTTGTCGGCCTTGATGGCCGCGTCGTCCCACGTGGTGACGGTGCCCGCGAAGATCTTGCCGAGCGTGTCGGGTGAGAGCTTGAGGCCGTCGACGCCCGGCAGGTTGTAGATGACCGCGATCGGGCTGACGTAGGTCGGGACCTCGACCACGTCGGAGCTGCAGCGCTTCTCCGCGGCCGCGAGCTCCTCGTCGTCGAGGTACGCGTCGGACCCGGCGAAGTCGGTTCCGCCGGCGAGGAACTGCTCCCGGCCGGCCCCTGAACCCGCGGGGTCGTAGTTGACGGTCACGTCGGGGTTCGCGGTCTGGAAGCCCTGCTTCCACGAGGCGACGGCCGCTTCCTGCGAGCTGGCGCCGGCACCGTTGAGCGTGCCGCTGAGCTCGCTGGTGGTGGTGGAGTCGTCGGCCCCGGCCTCGTTGCCCGCCCCGCAGGCGGAGAGGCCCAGGGCCACGGTCGCGGCGAGCGCCAGGGGCGCAGCGGCGCGGAGCTTGGTGCGGTTCACGGTGTTCTTCCCTCTCTGGGAAACGTCATGTCCAGACTTGTGGTGTCGCTGGTGACGTTAGGCAGCAGAGGTGAAGCGGCAGGCGGACGGAGGTGAACCGCAGGTGAACGCTGCCTGACGAGTTCGGGCGCCGTCCGGCGGCCGTCGGCGTCAGGCGGGTTCTGCGACGCCCGCGAGGTCGCCGTGCCGCGTGCGCTGCAGATAGCGCTCCACGGTGTCCCGGCTCTTGGTCAGGCAGGCGATCTTGTCCTCCAGCGAGCGCATCTCGGCATGGAGCATCTCGGCGACCTGTCGGGTGCAGGAAGGCGAGAGCTCGTCGTCGGCGAGCGCCTCGACGTCGAGGACGACCCGCACGAGCCGGGTGGGGAGGCCGGAGGCGATCAGGCTGCGGATGGACCTGACGCGTTCGACGTGCTCCTCTCCATACGACCGGTATCCGTTGTCCTGGCGCGGCGGGACGAGGAGGCCCTGCTCCTCGTAGTAGCGCAGCATCCGGGGGGCCACCCCTGTCAGCTCGGCGAGCTCTCCCACGCGCATCGTGATTCCCTTCATCGTCGGGCTTGACCTTGACATAAATGTCAAGGTTTACGGTCCGAGCATGACACAGACGACGACACATGTTCCGGACATGACCCGCAAGACCTGGGCGGCGCTGCTCACCCTCGCCGGCGCGGGCTTTGCGACCGTCACCATCGAGCTGCTCCCTGCCGGACTGCTGCCCTCGATGGCTCATGACCTCGGGGTCTCGCGGGGCCGGATCGGACTGCTCGTCACGGCCTGGGCTCTCACCGTCGCGGCCCTCAGCCTCCCCCTCGAGCGACTCACCCGCAGGCTCCCTCGCCGCGGGGTGATGCTCGGCGCGGTGCTGGTCAGTGCCGGCGCGGCTCTCCTTGCGGCGACGGCTCCCGCGTACGGGCCGCTGGTCGTCGCCCGGGTCGTGGCCGCGGGTGCGCACGGCCTGCTGTGGGCTCTGCTCGTGCCGTACGCCGCGTCGCTCGTCGACGAGCGGCACATCGGGAAGGCGGTGTCGGTCGTCCTCGTCGGACCGACCGCAGCGGGCGTCGTCGGCGTGCCGCTCGGTACGGCGGCCGCCGAGCTCGTCGGCTGGCGGGCGGTGCTCGTGGGCGCGGGTGTCCTCCTCGTCGTCGCTTCGCTCGCTCTCGTGACGGTGCTTTCTCCAGGTGCCGCCCCGGGCAAGATACCCGTGCCCGCAGGCGCCGTGCCCGCAGGTCGCGACCGCTCGCTCGTCCGCGTGACCGTCACCGCGACCTTGGGCGCGCTGGTGCTCGTCGGTCACTTCCAGGTGTTCACCTACGTCGGTCCCCTCGTGACGCGCGTCGCGGGCATGGACTCCGCGGCCCTCGGCGGCGTGCTCGCGCTGTTCGGCGCCACAGGGGCGCTGGGGCTCGCGATCGCCGGGCCGCTGTCGGACCGGTTCCCGACGGCGGCTCTCCCGGGGACCGCGATCGCCTTCGCGATCACCGTGCTCGCGATCACGGCGCTCGACACGAGCACCGCGGTCGCCCTGGTGGTCGTCGGGGTCTGGGGAACGATGATCGGGCTGTTCCCGCCGGTCTTCCAGTCGACCGTGATGCGGATCGCCTCACCGGCGGCACGCGGCGCCGCGGGGGCGGTCGTCGTCACCGCGCTCAACCTCGGGATCGCCGCCGGTGCTGCCTCCGGAGCGTGGCTGCTGGAGAACCGCGGGGTCGACGCCCTCGCCCCGGTCGCGGCCCTCGCCGTCGGCGTCGCCGCCACCGGCCTCGTGATCAGCGCAGCACGTGGCGCTCGGTCGCCAGCACCTCGCCGCGGCGATGGTGGACGACCACCAGCCCCGCAAGAGGCAGAGGCCCCGCGCTGAGCGCGTCGGCGTCGACCCCGACCGCCTTGAGCATGCGCGGGATCACCGTCCGGTGGCCGCAGGCCGCGACAGGGCGCCCGTGCTCGACGTCCTCGGCCATCGCTTCCGTCACCGGCCGCTGCTTCGCCGGGCCGCCGTCGCGCGGTTCGTCGAGTCGGTGGTCGACGGTGATGGGACGGTGAGTGGCGTCGGCGTAGGGCTCGAGCGTCTGCACACAGCGAAGGGCACCGCTCGAGTGCAGGTGGTGCACGCCGTACGCCGACAGGACGGGCCGGAGCCGTCCGGCCTCACGCCTGCCTGCCGCGGTCAACGGGCGGACGAGGGGCTCCTTGCGCCAGCGGCTGCGCGAGCGGGCCTGCGCGTGGCGGACCACCACCAGCGTCCGCGTCCGGTGGGCGTCGGACCCGACGCGCTCACCGAAGGCCTCGAGCACCGCCCGGTCGGTGTCGTACGAGAGCCGCTTCGGCGCCTTGTCGAGCGTGACCCAGGCGACGCCGTCGATCTCCTTGTTGGGCACGTAAGTGTCGGCGTCTCCGCTGACCGGAGTCGCCGACCAGTAGGCGACGTTCTTGAGCCGGCCCTTGGCGAACTCGTACTCGAGCTCCATCAACGGCACACCCAACCGCGCCAGGACGCCGGTCTCCTCCTCGACCTCGCGGACCGCCGTCGTGGGTCGGAGCTCGCCGCGCTCGACGGTCCCCTTGGGGATGCTCCAGTCGTCGTGGCGCGCGCGGTGGACGAGGAGGATCTCGAGCCCGTCCTTGGGACGGGAGCCGGCCGGCCGCCACACGACGGCGCCGGCGGACATGCGCACGGGGCGGCTCACACCAGACCGCCGGCCGTAGCCCTGGCCTTCGCCTCCGCACGCGCTCGGGCTCGGCGGGCGCGAGTGCGCTCGATCAGCGTCTGCTGCAGGTCACGCAGCGGACCGTCAGGCGAGGTGGCGCGGCTCCAGGTGCCGTCGGGGCCGAGGTTCCACGCGTCGGTCCCCGGGTCCATGGACAGGTCGAGGACGTTGCCGATCTCGGCGATGTGCTCGGGCCGGTCGAGTCGTACGAGCACCTCGACACGGCGGTCGAGGTTGCGGTGCATCAGGTCGGACGAGCCGATCCAGACCTGCGGGTCGCCGCCGTTGGTGAACCACAACAGCCGGCTGTGCTCGAGGAAGCGCCCGAGGATGCTCCGCACGACGATGTTGTCGCTCATCCCCGGGACACCGGGCCGCAGGGCACAGATGCCCCGGACGACCATCTCCACCCCGACGCCCGCACGCGACGCCCGGTAGAGCGCGTCGATGACCTCCTCGTCGACGATCGAGTTGACCTTGATCCTGATCCCGGCAGGGCGTCCGGCCCGGTGGTGCTCGATCTCGCGCTCGATGCTGTCCACGATGCCGGAACGCACGCCGGCAGGAGCCACCATCAGCTCGCGGTAGGACTCCCGCCGGGAGTAGCCCGACAGGTTGTTGAAGAGGTCGGTGAGATCGTCGGCGATGTCGGTGTCGGTCGTGAGCAGGCCGTAGTCCTCGTACAGGCGGGCCGTCTTGGGGTTGTAGTTGCCGGTGCCGATGTGCGCGTAGCGGCGCAGCCCGTCCGGCTCGTCGCGCACCACCAGGCACAGCTTGCAGTGGGTCTTGAGCCCCAGCAGGCCGTAGACGACGTGGCATCCGGCACGCTCCAGCTTGCGTGCCCAGCGGATGTTGGCCTGCTCGTCGAAGCGCGCCTTGATCTCGATGAGGACCAGCACCTGCTTGCCCGCCCGGGCGGCGTCGATGAGCGAGTCGATGATGGGGGAGTCGCCGGAGGTCCGATAGAGGGTCTGCTTGATCGCGAGCACGCGCGGGTCCGCCGCGGCCTGCTCGACGAAGCGCTGGACGCTCGTCGCGAACGAGTCGTACGGGTGGTGGATCAGCACGTCGTGCTGGCGCAGCGCCGCGAACATGTCGACGGGACTGGACGTCTCGACCTCGGCGAGATCGGGGTGCGTCGCGGGCACGAAGGGCTCGAACTGCAGCTCGGGCCGGTCGAGGTCGGCGATCTGGTGCAGGCTGGCCAGGTCGAGCGGAGCCGGGAGCCGGAAGACCTCGTCCGGGCTGATGTCGAGCTCGGTCACGAGCAGCTCGAGCACGTGGTCGTCCATCGTGTCCTCGACCTCGAGGCGCACGGGCGGACCGAACTTCCGGCGAAGCAGCTCCTGCTCCAGCGCCTTGAGGAGGTTCTCGGCGTCGTCCTCCTCCACCTCGAGGTCCTCGTTGCGGGTCACGCGGAACGCGTGGTGCCCGGTGATCTCCATCCCGGGGAACAGCGCGTCGAGGTGTGCCGCGATGACCTCCTCGAGCGCCACGAACCGGGCAGGACCGACCGTCACCCAGCGGTCGAAGATCGGAGGCACCTTGACCCGGGCGAAGTGCGACTTGCCGGTGACCGGGTTGCGCATGACGACGGCCAGGTTGAGGGAGAGACCCGAGATGTAGGGGAAGGGATGGGCGGGATCGACCGCCAACGGGGTCAGCACCGGGAAGACCCGGGCCCGGAAGACGCGCGAGGCGTCGTCGCGCTCGTCCGGCTCGAGGTCGTCCCAGTGCAGGAGCGCGATCCCTCGCTCGTCGAGCCGCTCCGTGAGCTCCTCCGTCAGGAGGGCGCCCTGCCGAGACATCAGCTCGCGGCTGCGCTGCAGGCTCGCGGACCACACCTCGCGGGGCTGCATGCCGCTGGCGCGCCGTGATGCCAGGCCCGCCGCGAGCCGTCGCTTGAGGCCGGCGATGCGGACCATGAAGAACTCGTCGAGGTTGCCCGAGAAGATCGCAGTGAAGCGTACGCGCTCAAGCAGCGGCACCGACGTGTCCTCGGCCAGCTCGAGCACCCGCTGGTTGAAGGCCAGCCACGACAGCTCCCGATCGCTGAGCCGGTCGTCGGGCAGGTCCGGTCCGTGGTCGACGAACGGCGGGTCCACGTCGAACGAGTCCGGCGAGCTCGGGTGCTCCTCGACGATGGCGGGTGGGGGAAGGACTTCGGCCATTCCCGCATCGTGCCACGCACCAGCGACGAGCGGGTGACGCGGATCAGCGGCTGGTGCCGACCCACAGCCGGTGACCGGCGCCGACCGTCACCTCGGCGACGCGGACGAACCCCGACGCCTCGAGGACGGCGACGTGCTCGGTGAGCAGCGTCATCGCGGCGGCGACGCCGTCGGTCTCCTCCAACGCGGCCGTGATGCAGGCCTGAAGGATGTCGGCACGCTCGTGCGGACCGAGGTCGGGGACGACGGCCAGCGTGGTGAGCACGACGTCCGGCGCGACTCGGCTCAGCATGTCGGCGACGGTGGTCTCCGCCGCGCCCAGCGCCTCGCGGACGTCCTCTCCGGGATCGAGCGCCGCGTGGACGGTGGCGGCGTCGAGCTCGAGCCGAACGGTCTCGCGAAGGCCCTCGGAGAGCCCGACCGCTCCGAGACGGACCTCGTGGCGCGGCATCCAGACTGTCGCGGCCTGGAGGACGCCGTCGCGCTCGGCCACCCACAGCTTGCCCTGCTGAAGCACGAGATGGCTGAGGGCGAGCCGGGTGACGACCGCCGCGACCTGGGGGTCGGGAGGCCCGTCGACGGTGCCGTCGCCGTCGATGTCCAGCGCGGGAGCGGAGACTTCGAGGAGCCTGGCCGCATGGGTCACGTCGACCAGCCCGGCGCGGCGGACGAGGTAGGAGGCGCTGGGCTCCAGCGACGCGGTCATTCATCCACCCTGGCACTCGCCCCCAAGCGGTGCGGCCGCACGACGCGGATCAGAGGCTGCGACCGTAGAGGACGTCGCGAGCGCTCTCGGTGAAGCCCAGCCCGTGGTACGTGGCGAGCGCAGGGGTGTTGTCGCCCTCGACGTAGAGGTCGATCCGTGCCAGTCCGAGCCCGGTGAGGTGGTGGAGTCCTCGGAGCGTCAGTGCCTTGCCGAGCCCGTGCCCCTGCTCGGACGGGTCGACGCCGACGACGTACACCTCACCGACCTCGCCGCCCTCGATGGCCGGCGGGTCCACCTTGGTCCAGTGGAAGCCGACGACCCGTCCGTCACGCTCGGCGACGAACAGCCCGGCCGGGTCGAACCACGGCAGGGTGGCCCGCGCTCGGAAGTCGGCCTCGTCCATCGCACCCTGCTCCGGGTGCATCGCGAAGGCGCGAGCGTTGACGGCGACCAGTCCTGCGGTGTCCTCGTCTCGCCAGGGCCGGATCGTCACCCCGTCGATGCCGCGCTCCTCGGGCAGCGGATCGGCGGTGGTCCGCTCGAGGACGACGAGCGTGCGTACGACCCCCAGGCCGCGGCTGCGAGCGAGGGCCTGCGCTGGTGGGAGGTCTCCGTGAGCCCAGAAGCGGCTCTCGCCCTCGTTCAGAAGACGGTCGAGGAGCGCGCCACCGACGCCGTGCCGACGGTGGTGGGGATCCACGAACACCTCGACGGGCGCGTCCCCGGCGGCGTACGCGACACCGACGAGGTCGTCACCGTCACGGGTCGCATGGTCGACGCGCGGTGGCTCGCCGGTGGCGATCGCTATCCGGCTCGCCTCGTTGAGCGGGGACACGCCGTCCGCGGCAGCCACCCTCTCAGCGAGCGCGACACGGGGGTCGACCGCGGCGGTCATCGGCGTGGTCCTGTGCCGGAGCCTGCACGGAGCACCCGGAGCTGGGTGGCCGCCTCGGCGGCGACGGCGATGGCGAGGCTCTTGGCGTCCCCGCTGTCGGAATCGAGCTCGGGCACGAGAACCTGCACCTTTCCTGCGGTGAAGAGGTCGGCGGCGGACACACGCTGAGCCGTCGCCATCTCCGCGGCGTGGTCGGCGTCGCCGTGGACGATCGCGGACGCGCCCTCTGGTGGCAGCGGCGAGAGCCACGCACTCTGGGTGGCGACCACGACGTCGGCGGGGAAGAGTGCGAGCGCCCCGCCCCCGCAGCCCTCGCCCAGCAGGACGGCGACCGTGGGCACCGCCATCGTCGCCATCGTCGCGATGCAGCGCGCGATCTCGCCGGCGATCGCACCCTCCTCGGCGGCCTTGGACAGGTCAGCGCCTGGGGTGTCGATGAACGAGACGAGCGGGAGACCGAGCTCCTCGGCCAGCCGCATCCCGCGTCTGGCCTCGCGGAGCGCGCCGGGACCCATCGGCGCCCGCGCCTGCGCCTGGCGGTCCTGACCGACGACCACGCACGGCTCTCCGTCGAGTCGGGTCAGGGCGACGATCATCGCGCTGTCGCGCTCGCCCTCGTCGGTGCCCTGGAGGCGGATGGTGTCCTCACCACCGACGCGCAGCACCTCGCGGACACCGAGGCGTCCCGGTGCCCGGGTGCGCTCGATGGCCGCCCAGGTGTCGCCGCTCCCGGTCGCGACCGGCTCCCTCCGCGGGAGGCCGGCCGGTCGTGGCGGGTCGACGAGGATCCCGAGCGTGCGGTCGACCAGTGCGGGGAGATCCTCCGCGGTCACGACGGCGTCGAGGATGCCGTGGTGCGCGAGGTTCTCGGCGGTCTGGACGCCTTCGGGGAACGGGCGGTGGTGGAGCACCTCGTACACCTTCGGGCCGAGGAAGCCGACCAGAGCGCCGGGCTCGGCGACGGTGACGTGGCCCAGCGAGCCCCACGAGGCGAAGACGCCACCGGTCGTGGGATGCCCGAGATGGACGAGGTACGGGAGCCCCGCTGCCTTGTGGTCCATGATCGCGCGGGAGATGTCGATCATGTGGAGGAAGGCCGGCGTCCCCTCCTGCATGCGCGTGCCGCCCGAGGCGGTGGTGGCCAGGACGGGGATGCGTTCCTCGGTCGCCCGGCGCACGGCGTGGACGATGCGGCGGGCCGCGTCCTCGCCGATGGAGCCCGCGAGGAAGCGGAACTCGCTCGCGACGACGGCGACCGGTCGACCCCTCACGGTGGCCCGGCCGGTGATCACCGACTCGTCGCGCCCGGAGCGCTCGGCGGCCCGCAGGAGCTCACGCTGATAGGCATCCGGCCAGCGGCCGATGTCGATCGGAGAGTCCCACGACGCGAACGAGTCGGCGTCGAGGACGAGCTCGACCAGGTCCGACGCCGTACGGCGTGCGCTCATGCTCCGTCCTTTCCGGTCAACGGGCGGTGGTGTGCCGTGCTCCCGCTCGTGGACGTTCGGCGTCGTCGCCCGAGCCGGCGTCGGAGCTCGCGGTCGTGCCGGCGTCGCGACGGTCGCGCGACTGCGCCACGAAGCGGTAGCCGACGTTGCGCACGGTCCCGATCAGTGTCTCGTTGTCGGGGCCGAGCTTGGCGCGCAGCCGGCGCACGTGCACGTCGACGGTCCGGGTCCCTCCGAAGTAGTCGTACCCCCACACCTCCTGGAGCAGCTGCTGCCGGGTGAAGACGCGACCGGGGTGCTGAGCGAGGAACTTGAGGAGCTCGAACTCCTTGAACGTGAGGTCGAGCGAGCGGCCGTCGAGACGCGCGGTGTAGGTCACGTCGTCGACGGTCAGCCCGCCGGAGCGGATGACGTGCGAGTCGGGCTCGCCGCCCGCCTCGGCTGCGACCCGCCCGATCGCCAGTCGCAGACGGGCCTCGACCTCGGCCGGGCCGGCGGTGGTGAGGACGACGTCGTCCATGCGCCAGTCGGCGGCCACGACGGCGAGCCCACCCTCGGTGACGATGAGCACCAGCGGGGCGTCCATGCCGGTGGTGCGGAGGAGACGGGTGAGCCCGCGGGCCTGGGCCAGGTCGGTGCGCCCGTCGATGAGGACGGCGTCGCACGACGGCGCATCCAGCAGCGCGCTGGCTTCGGGCGGGAGGATCTTGACGTGGTGGGGCAGGAGCGCCAGCGCAGGCAGTACTTCGATGGAGGACTGCGTACTCGGTGTCAGCAGGAGCAAGGTGGACATCGCGTAACCCTTCTGCGGATACAAAGAAAGCCCAGGGCTCTGCCCAGGGCTTCATTGCTTGCCTCACAATAGACGACGTGTCGGATGCATCAACAGCCGGTAACCGCGGCGCCGCGAGCAGTTCGAGCGTCACCGTCCGCTATTGGGCCGCTGCGCGTGCCGCTGCTGGCCGCGAGGTGGACGAGGTCGATCCCGGCACCGTGGCCGAGGTCCTCGACGCCGTGAGGGCGTTGCACGCCGGCAACGAGCGCTTCATGCGCGTGCTGGAGATCTGCTCGGTCCTGGTCGGCGAAGAGCCCCTCGGGAGTGCCGATCCGGCCACCGTCACGGTGGGGCCCGGCGGACGACTCGAGCTGCTCCCGCCCTTCGCCGGCGGCGCGGGTCGGCCCGAGACCGACCGCACGTGAGTCGCGTTCGCGAGGAAGCACGCTCGCCCCTCGGGCTGACCGCTTTCGCGCCTTGGGTGGTCACGTGCGCGCTGGTCGCTCTGCTGGTGCTCGCCGACTTCGCCGGACCCGTCGTGGTGGCGGGTGCGGTGCTCCTGGTGCAGCTGGTGCTGGCCGCGTCCCCTCCGCCGGCCGGCGTCACCCGCGCCCCCGCGCGGTCGCCGAAGGTGGCGCCGATCGCCTTGGCGGGTCTGGCCGCGGCGGTCGTCACCCTCGCACCCACGACGATCTCGGGTGCGGCGGGAACGGTGGCGACCGCGAGCGCGTCCGTCGCTGGGGGCTCCCTCGCGGGTGTCGGGATCGCCTTCCCCGTGCTGGTGCTGGCGGCCCTCCTCGGTCAGCTCCGTCGTCCGCCTCCGCGACCCGATGTCGTCACTGCACTCGGAGAGGTCGTCGTCACAGGCACGATCGCTCTGATGGCGACGGGCTGGCTGGCGGCGGCGCTGTCACCGGTCGGTCGTCCGGCGATCGTCGTCGCGGCGGTCGTGACCGTGATCATGGTCCTCGCCGACCGGTCGGTTCGGATGCGACCGGTGACCCAGGTCTGGGCGCTCGCGCTGAGTGCGTTGAGCGGCATCGTGCTCGCTTCTCTCGAGGGTGCCCACGCCCTGGTGGGCGGGATCGCCGCGCTGGCGATCGCCGGTGCGGTGCTCGCCGGAGGTGCGGTGGGTCGCCGGTGGCGCCCGCTGCCTCCTGCGCGGTGGGCGATGGAGGTGACCGCGCCGATCGCGCTGGCCGGTCCGGTCGTGTTCGTCGCGTCGTTGGTCTGGGCGGGTATCTGATCGGACGGCCGGTCCGGCGCCCGAGGGAGGACGGGTTCAACGGGAGGTCCGTACTCTTGGAACGTGCCCCTCGGAGTCTCCGTCCTCGTCGTCGTGCTCATCGTCACCGGCGCCTTCGCGCTGTTCCGCCACCGCCGCGACGGGCGTGTCCGTGCCGCCGGGCCGGTGGCACCGACGCCTCCGGTCGATGGTGCTCCCGCCCCGGCCGAGCCTGCCGTGCTCACCGCTGCCGACATCGGTTCCGGACTGGGAGAGGCTGCCACGCTGGTCCAGGTCTCGAGTGCCTTCTGTGCTCCGTGCCGTGCGGCGCGGGTGCTCCTGACTCGGGTGGCCGACGGGCGCGACGACGTGGCCTACGTCGACGTCGACGCCGAGTCTCACCTCGACCTCGTACGCCGCCTCGGCATCCTGCGTACTCCGACGGTGCTCGTCCTCGACCGTGACGGCGCGGTCGTCGGTCGCGCCTCCGGCGTCCCACGGGTCACTGAGATCGAGGCGGTTCTCGACAGCGTCACAAAGACGCGTGTCTCGGATGATGGATAGCCGTCTCATTTGTTGGACGGGAAAGTGACCGGTGGGGGATCGCCGCCTACTCTTGCGGCATGCCTCCCACGACACACCTGACCAGGCGACGGGCAGTCGACAACTGCCGCGTGCGCTCGGCGCTGTGTCGCATGCGCTGAACGAACCCACCTGTCCGCCGCCCGTGCGGCACCGTTCTGCGCCTGGAGTCTCCATGTCTCACACCTCGTCGACCACCCCGCGTCGAGCTGCTCCCACCGCCGGCCCCGATGCCGGTCTTCACGGAGTGGTCGACCCGCGGGGTCAACGCTTCTCCGCCGCGATCACCGCGGCCGTCCTCGCGGTCGCTCTCGTGACGATCGGCTCGTCGCTCGCGACGGTGCTGATCGCGTTCCAGGCCCTCGTCTTCGCCCTCGGGGTGCTCGTGGGACCGGCGGGCACGCCGTACGCCCAGCTGTTCGCGCGGCTCGTACGGCCCCGCATCGGCGCTCCGACGGAGACCGAGGACGCCCGCCCGCCGCGCTTCGCCCAGTCGGTGGGGCTCGTCTTCACCCTGATCGCCCTCGTCGCCTCGCTCGTCGGTGCCGCACCGGTCGCCGCGGTCGCCGTCGGCTTTGCGCTGGCAGCAGCGCTGCTCAACGCCGTCACCGGCTTCTGCCTCGGCTGCGAGATGTACCTCATCGTCCGACGGGTCTCGCCGCAGCGGGCCTGACTGCACGACTCATCAGCACCACCCATCCAGCGTCACACCAACCGTGGAGGTATCCCATGAGCCGCGACACCGCGCTCGTCACCGCCGACTGGGTCGAGGAGCACCTGTCCGACCCGAACGTCGTGCTCGTCGAGGTCGACGAGGACACGACGGCCTACGAGAAGGGCCACATCGCCGGAGCGATCAAGCTCGACTGGAAGACCGACCTGCAGGACCCGGTCCGTCGGGACTTCGTCAGCAAGGAGCAGTTCGAGGCGCTCCTGTCCGAGCGTGGCGTGAGCAACGACGACACTGTCGTGCTCTACGGCGGCAACAACAACTGGTTCGCGGCCTACGCCTACTGGTACTTCAAGCTGTACGGCCACCAGGACGTCAAGCTGCTCGACGGGGGCCGCAAGAAGTGGGAGCTCGACAGCCGCGAGCTCGTCAAGGAGATCCCGACCCGCGAGAAGACGTCCTACACCGCCTCGGAGCAGGACACCTCCATCCGCGCCTTCCGTGACGAGGTCGTCGCCGCGATCGGCGTCCAGAACCTCATCGACGTGCGCAGCCCCGACGAGTTCGCCGGGCGCCTGCTCGCTCCTGCCCACCTCCCGCAGGAGCAGGCCCAGCGCGGCGGCCACATCCCCACGGCCGGCAACGTCCCGTGGAGCAAGGCAGCCAACGACGACGGCACCTTCAAGAGCAACGAGGAGCTGGAGGCGCTCTACGCCGAGGCCGGCCTCGACCGCAGCAAGGACACCATCGCCTACTGCCGCATCGGCGAGCGCTCGTCGCACACGTGGTTCGTGCTCCAGGAGCTCCTCGAGATCCCGAACGTGAAGAACTACGACGGCTCCTGGACCGAGTACGGCTCGCTGATCGGCGTGCCCGTCGCGCTCGGCGACGAGCCCGGCGAGGCCTGAGCCCGTGTGCGGCGCGACCCGCGGCGGCCCCAGCCTGGAGGGGGTCGACCTCGCGAAGGAGTCCGTGATCCAGGGCATCGTCACCAGGTCCGGCGAGCCGGTCGGCAACGCCTACGTACGGCTGCTCGACGCCACCGGCGAGTTCACCGCCGAGGTCCCGACGTCGGAGACCGGCCAGTTCCGGTTCTTCGCCGCTCCCGGCGAGTGGACGCTGCGCACTCTCGCGCCGCGCGCGCGCTCGGTCGACCGCCAGGTCAAGGCCCAGCGTGGGAGCGCCGTCGACATCGAGGTGACGATCGAGGCGGCCTGACAGTACGGCACAACGAAGCCCCCGCACCGGATCTCGGGCGGGGGCTTCGTCGTACGTCGGGAGCTGCCTCGCAAGGGCGGCTGGCTCAGCTGACCTCGGTCTCGCTGCCGAGCTTGGCGGCGTCGGGGTTGAGGCGAAGATATTTCTTGACCTTGTCGTTGCGGACCATGCGCCAGAGCTCCTCGCCCTTCTCCTCGTCGAGGTTGACCACGTTCATGCCGTTGTCGAGGTTGCGTGTCGACGGCGATCCGAGGGGGACGGTGAGGAAGTCGACGTCGTCCACGCTGACGCCGCGCAGCGCCAAAGCAAGACCGGTGATGTCGGAGGTCGTGAAGTTCTCGTCGATCGTGAGGTTCGCGGCGACGGACTCGACCGTCTTCTGGAGCGAGATCGGGTTGCTGACGTTGGTCCCGCTCATCATCTCCTTGAGGAGGAGACGGATGAAGTTCTGCTGGCGCTTGATGCGGCCGAAGTCGCCGTCGGTGAGCCCGTAGCGGGTGCGCACGTACTGGAGGGCCCGCTTGCCCTTGAGGTTGTGCCAGCCCTTCTTCCACTCCACCTTCTGGGAGGAGTCGTAGAACGTCTCGGGGATGTAGACCCGAACCCCGCCGACAGCTGCCGTCATGTCCTGGAAGCCGTCCCAGTCCATGATCACCATGTGGTCCAGACGCAGGTCGGTGAAGTTCTCGACCGTCGCGATCGCGCCCGACGGGCCGTAGTCGGCGAACGCGGCGTTGATCTTGTTCTCGCCGCGTGGCTCACCCTCCTCGTCGTAGATCGTGACCCAGGAGTCGCGGGGGATCGAGATGACCGAGACCTTCTTACGGTCGGCGGAGATGTGGGCGACCATGATCGTGTCGCTGCGGTGGATCCTGCCGTCCTTCCACCGCCCGTCCGCGCCGAGGTCGGCCTTGATCGACGACTTGTTCTTGTTGCCGTCGGCCTCGGCGTCGGCGCCCAGCACGAGGATGTTGAGGGCTTCGCCGGGGGCGGGGTCGGGGCGGTTCTTCTCCTTGATGGAGGCCTGCCCTTTGACGGTGTCGATGTTGTCGAGGTTGGTCATCAACCCGTACGCGTACGTGGCGCCGCCGACGAGCACCACGGAGAGCACTGCGGCGACGGACGCGCCGATCCAGTGCCGGCGCAGCCAACCGCGCGGCTTCTCGCCGCGTCGCTTCCCGGCGCCGTCGTAGTCGCTCATCCCTCTCCCTGTCCAGCACAGCGCAGCCCAAGCGGACGGCCGGGGCTGCGGTCTCGCTCATTGTGCCCCATGAAAGGTCATCAGCCCAGGCGATGTCTCATCTTCGGCGCATCTCGGCGCTGTCGAGGATCAACGTCACCGGGCCGTCGTTGATCATCTCCACCGCCATGTCCGCTCCGAACACTCCACGTTCGACGTGCGCCCCGAGTTCCTGCAGCGCGCGGCAGTATTCCTCGTAGAGCGGCTCGGAGACCGGCGCCGGCGCCGCATCTCCCCACGACGGTCGCCGGCCCTTGCGGACGTCGGCGTACAGCGTGAACTGACTGATGACCAGGAGGGGAGCGGCGAGGTCGGAGGCCGAGCGCTCCCCGCGGAGGATCCGCAGGCCCCACGTCTTGGCGGCCAGCGCGACGGCGTCGTCGGGGCTGTCGACGTGCGTGACACCGAGGAGGACGACCAGCCCCGGGCGCTCGATCGCGCCCACGACCTTCCCCTCGACCCGGACCGACGCAGAGCTGACTCGCTGGATCACCGCACGCATCCGCACAGTGTGACGGAGGGGCTGCCGGTCGCACGTAGACTGGCGGCATGCCGTTCGAGATTCCCGAGGACCTGCACCCCGACATCCTCGGATTGGCCTGGTTGCTCGGGCAGTGGCACGGCAACGGCCGGGGTGACTATCCGACGATCGAGTCGTTCTCCTTCGAGCAGGACGTCGCGTTCGCGCACGACGGCCGTCCGTTCCTCCACTACTTCAGCCAGACGTGGATCACCGACGAGTCGGGCGAGCGCGTCCGGCCGGGGGCGCTCGAGACGGGCTTCCTCCGTCCCGGGGGGCCGATCGAGAAGGCCAAGGGGCCGGTCGAGCTGCTCCTCGCGCACCCGACGGGCTTCGTCGAGATCTACTTCGGCGAGCTGGACGGTCCTCGCCTGACTCTGCAGACCGACGCGGTCGTCCGTACGCCGACGGCCAAGGAGTACACCGCCGGCCAGCGGATGTACGGGCTCGTCGAGGGCGACCTCATGTATGCCTACGACATGGCGGCACAGGGGCAACCCATGCAGTCCCACCTCTGGGGGCAGCTCAAGCGTGTCTGACGTCGACGCACCGACCTATCGCAGTCCCCTCCTCGATCTGCCTGGCGCGGTCGAGGGCGACGGCGTCGACCGAGGCGTCGCAGCCCACTACGGAGCGATCAGCCCCGAGCAGCGAGCCCTCGAGGCCGGACAGGCGTTCGTCGACCTGTCCCACCGCGACGTCCTCACGATCACCGGCGCTGACCGGCTCGGCTGGCTGCACTCGCTGACCACCCAGGCCTTCGACCGGCTGTCGCCCGGCACGCCCACGCAGGCGCTCGTGCTGTCACCCCAGGGCCGGGTGGAGCACGCCTTCCACGGCGTGGACGACGGTGAGACCTTCGTGGCGCACACCGAGCCCGGTCGCGGCGCCGCGCTGGCGGCGTACCTCGACTCGATGCGGTTCATGATGCGGGTCGATGTCACGCTCGCCACCGGCACCCACGCGGTCCTCGGGCTGTCCGGCCTCCGGTACGCCGTGATCCCGCGGGCCGAGCTGGCGTCGGCGCCTGACACGTACGGGACACCTGCCGGCACCTGGGCCTGGGAGGCGTTGCGGATCGCCGCCGGTGTGCCGCGTCCCGGGCTCGACACCGACGACAAGTCGATCCCCAACGAGTACGGGTGGCAGTACGACGCCGCCACCGGCACGTCGGATCTCATGCAGGCGGTGCACCTCGACAAGGGCTGCTACCGCGGACAGGAGACGGTCGCCCGGATCCACAACCTCGGTCGCCCGCCCCGCCGTGCGGTCCTGCTGCACCTCGACGGCTCGGCCGAGCACCTGCCCTCCCATGGCGCCGAGGTCCAGCTGGACGGGCGACGGGTCGGATTCGTCGGGTCGACGGCGCGTCACCACGAGCTCGGGCCGATCGCCCTCGCCGTCGTGAAGCGCAACGTGCCCGTCGAGGAGACGCTCCTCGTCGACGGTGTCCCCGCCGCGCAGGAGGCGCTGGTCGACCCCGAGATCGGCCTGCACGTGCGTCCGGCGCTCTGAGACCGCTTGCTAGGGTCCCCGCATGCGTATCTCGGTCATCGGCTGCTCCTACCTGGGCGCCGTCACCTCGTCGTGCCTGGCGCGGATGGGTCATGACGTCACCGGAGTCGACATCGCCACCCGTATCGTCGAGGACCTCTCGGCCGGGCGTGCGCCGTTCTTCGAGCCCGGACTCCAGGACCTCCTGAGCGAGCAGCGCGACACCGGCCGGCTCCGCTACACGACCGACCCCGCGGCCGTCGCCGGGAGCAGGGTGCACTTCGTGTGCGTCGGTACGCCCCAGAGCGCGGGCGAGAACGCGGCCGACCTCAGCCAGGTCGACAGTGCGATCGAGGGCCTGCTGCCGCACCTTGCACCGGGTGACGTGGTCGTCGGCAAGTCCACGGTGCCGGTGGGCACGGCGGCCCGGATCGCCGCCCGGATCGCGCAGGTGCAGCCCGAGGCCACGCTCGTCTGGAACCCGGAGTTCCTGCGTGAGGGCTTCGCCGTCGAGGACACGCTGCACCCCGACCGGATCGTCTACGGGTTGCCGGAGGGCGCCGCCGGCGCGCGGGCGCGGGCCGTCCTCGACGAGGTGTACGCCGCGCCGCTCGCCGAGGGTGCGCCGCTGGTCGTCACCGACTACCCGACCGCCGAGCTGGTGAAGGTGGCCGCCAACTCGTTCCTGGCCACCAAGATCTCCTTCATCAACGCGATGGCCGAGCTGTGCGAGGTCGCCGGAGCCGACGTGACCGCACTGGCCGACGCGATCGGCCACGACGACCGCATCGGACGCAAGTTCCTCAACGCCGGGATCGGGTTCGGCGGCGGCTGCCTGCCGAAGGACATCCGCGCGTTCATGGCACGCGCTGGCGAGCTCGGTGCCGACGAGGCACTGACCTTCCTCCGCGAGGTCGACACGATCAACCTGCGTCGCCGCGACAGGGTGGTCGAGATCGCGCGCCAGGTCCTCGACGGCGCCGTCACCGGCCGTACGATCGCCGTGCTCGGTGCCGCCTTCAAGCCCAACAGCGACGACGTCCGCGACTCGCCCGCGCTGGACGTGGCAGCGCGCCTGCACGTCCACGGCGCCGAGGTGCGTGTCACCGACCCCCACGCGATCGACAACGCGCGGCGCCTGCACCCCGAGCTGACCTATGTGCCGTCGGTCGACGAGGCCGTGGACGGCGCCGACCTCGTCCTCCTGCTCACCGAGTGGCGCGAGTACGTCGCGCTCGACCCGGCAGCCCTGGCCAAGCAGGTCCGCAGTGCCGTCGTGGTCGACGGACGCAACGTGCTCGACCCGATCCAGTGGCGCGAGGCCGGCTGGACCTACCGGGGTCTCGGCCGGCCGTAGTCAGCCGCGCCCCGACGCACGTCCGATATCACACCCGCCCGATTCGTGGTCCGGCGTGCCCGGCCCATAGACTTGATTGGCTATGACTGAATCCGCGCCACTCGATGCGCACCCTTCTTTTGCTGACCTTCTCGACGACGAGCGGCTGGTCCGCGCCCTTGCTGACGTCGGCTACGAATCGCCGTCCCCCATCCAGGCCGAGGCGATCCCCCCGCTGCTCGCCGGCCGCGACATCATCGGCATGGCGCAGACCGGCACCGGCAAGACCGCTGCCTTCGCGCTGCCGATCCTGTCCGGCATCGACGTGTCCCGACGCGACACGCAGGCACTCGTGCTGGCCCCGACCCGTGAGCTGGCGCTCCAGGTCTCCGAGGCGTTCGCGTCGTACGCCAAGCACCTGCCCGGCCTCAACGTCGTCCCCGTCTACGGTGGGGCGGGCTACACCGAGCAGCTCGCCGCGCTCCGCAAGGGCGCGCACGTCGTCGTCGGCACGCCCGGTCGCGTGATCGACCACCTCGAGCGCGGCCGCCTCGACCTGACGACCATCTCCTACCTCGTCCTCGACGAGGCCGACGAGATGCTCAAGATGGGCTTCGCCGAGGACGTCGAGCGGATCCTGCGCGACACGCCCACGACGAAGCAGGTGGCGCTGTTCTCGGCCACGATGCCGTCGACGATCCGCCGTCTGGCCAACCAGTACCTCAAGGATCCCATCGAGGTGAGGGTCAAGGCCAAGACGGTCACCGCCAAGAACGTGCGCCAGCGCTGGCTGCTGGTCCCGCACTTCCGCAAGCTGGACGCTCTCGCCCGCTTCCTCGAGGTCGAGCCGCACGAGGGCGTCATCGTCTTCGTCCGGACCAAGCAGGTGACCGAGGAGCTCGCCGAGCAGCTGCGGGCGTACGGCCACACGGCGCAGGCCATCAACGGCGACCTGGTGCAGGCGCAGCGTGAACGTGCCGTCAACGCGCTCAAGAACGGCTCGCTCGACATCCTCGTGGCGACCGACGTCGCGGCCCGCGGCCTCGACGTCGACCGCGTGAGCCACGTCATCAACTACGACATCCCGCACGACCCCGAGGCGTACGTGCACCGGATCGGTCGTACGGGTCGTGCTGGCCGCAGCGGTGACGCCGTCCTCTTCGTCACCCCGCGCGAGCGTCGCCTCCTGGGTGTCATCGAGCGCACCACCGGTCAGCCGGTGACGCCGATGGACATCCCGACCGCCGAGCAGGTCAACGCCCGCCGGGTCGAGCAGTTCGAGGAGGCGATCACCGACGCCCTCGCGACCAAGGACGTGCACCTCTTCCGCGGGCTCGTGGGCAAGTACGCCGCGTCCACCGGAGTGGACCCGCTCGACGTCGCGGCGGCACTCGCCGTCCGCGCCCACGAGGGACGGTCGTTCCTGCTCGACGCCAAGGACGACATCGTCCTGAGCGAACGCGACCGAGGACGCGACCGAGCTGACCGCAGCGAGCGCCCGGAGCGGCCCCAGCGGCCGACGCCGGACGGCATGGCCGTCTACCGGCTCGCCGTCGGCAAGCGTCAGCGCGCTACCCCGAAGTCGATCATGGGCGCGCTGGCCAACGAGGGCGGGCTCGGCCGGTCCGACTTCGGCAACATCTCGATCCGCTTCGACCACTCGTTGGTGGAGCTGCCCGACCCGCTGCCCAGCGGCGCCGAGAGCGCACTGAGCCGGACGCGGATCGGCGGAGAGCTGATCAACCTCGAGCGCGACCGAGGCGCACGCGGCCACGCCGGTGGCAGCGGCGGGGGCCGTCGCAGCGGTGGTGGTCGATCCTGGGACAGCGCGGGCAAGGGACCAGTACGCTCGGCCAGGACGCCACGACGCAAGGGGTAGGCGATGCACGCTCTTGGCACCGTCGTCCAGCACTACGACTGGGGATCGCCCACCGTCCTCCCGAGGATGCTGGGCGAAGAGCCTGACGGCAGCCCGTGGGCCGAGCTCTGGATGGGCACCCATCCCCTCGGCCAGTCGACGGTCGCCGTCGAGGGCGGCGCCGCCGTCCCGCTCAGCGAGGTCGTCGGGCGGCCCCTCCCGTACCTCTTGAAGATCCTGGCGATCGACAAGCCCCTCTCGTTGCAGGTCCATCCCGAGGCCGTCATGGCCGAGCGAGGTTTCGCCCGCGAGAACGAGCGCGGTGTCGCGCTGGATGCTCCGCACCGCGTCTTCAAGGACCCGTACCACAAGCCCGAGATGGTCTATGCGCTGACCCCGTTCGAGGGTTTGATCGCGTTCCGCCCGACCGCCGAGGTCTGGCACGTGCTCGAAGGGCTCGAGTCGCCCCTCGCCCGCCGCCTCAACGACGAGCTCGGCGCCGACCCCGGCTTCCCGGGTCTGGTCCGCATGGTGGGGCGGTTGCTGTCCCCCTGGATGGGCCCGGCGGCCGAGGAGCTCGACGTCTTCGTCGCGGAGTGTCAGGAGAAGTACGCCGCAGGTCTCGACCGTCGACGTGCCTACGAGACCGTCTCCGAGCTCGCCCAGCACCACCCTGGTGATCCCGGCCTCGTCGTCGCCGCGCTGCTCAACCGGGTCCGCCTGGCGCCCGGGGAGGCAGCGTTCGTCGAGGTCGGCGTGCTGCACGCCTATCTCAGCGGGACGTGCGTCGAGGTGATGGCCGGCTCCGACAACGTCCTCCGTGCCGGGCTGACGACCAAGCACATCGAGCCGCAGGCGCTCGTCGACTGCGTCCGGATGGGCATGGCCGAGGCCCACGTCCTCACCCCCAAGGAGGAGGCGGGCGTTCGCCTCTTCGCCCCCGAGGTCGACGAGTTCGCCCTCGCCGTGGCGACGGTCGACGGCACGGCAGAGACGCTGCTCCCGGGGACGGGTCCGCGCATCGTCCTGTGCGTCGACGGCACCGTGACCGCGGAGGCCACCAGCGGTTCCCTGACGCTGACGCCCGCTCGGTCGGCGTTCGTGCCGGACGACGCCGGTGCCGTGCACGTCCGGGGGACGGGCACCGTCGTCCAGGCCTACGCCCCGTGAGTTGATCGGACGACACCCCGCGACACGACGAAGGCCCGGCCAGGATCTCTCCTGGCCGGGCCTTCGCCCGTGCGGCGGTCGCCGTCAGCCGTTGATCATCCCCGCACCGACGGTGATGCCCGTGGCCTCGTCGATCAGGATGAACGAACCGGTCGTGCGGTTCTTCTCGTACGGGTCGGCGAACAGCGGTGCCGTGGTGCGCAGCTTGACGCGGCCGATCTCGTTGAGACCGAGCTCTCCGGTCTCCAGGTCACGGTGCAGCGTGTTGATGTCGAGGCGGTACTGGACCTCCTTGACCATGGCGCGTGCGCTGCGGGTCGTGTGCTTGATCGCGAGCTTCTGACGCGGGCGCAGCGGGGTGTTGGTCATCCAGCAGATCATCGCGTCGATGTCCTGCGTGGGCGTCGGAGCGTTCTGCGGGCGGCAGATCATGTCGCCTCGCGACACGTCGAGGTCGTCGGAGAGACGGACCGTCACCGACATCGGGGGGAAAGCCTCGGCGACCGGCTGGTCGAAGAGGTCGATCGCCTCGATGGTCGTCGTGAACCCGCTCGGGAGCACCTGGACCTGGTCGCCCGGCTTGAGCACACCGCCGGCGACCTGGCCGGCGTAGCCCCGGTAGTCGTGGAACTCGTCGGACTTGGGACGCACGACGTACTGCACGGGGAACCGGGTGTCGACGAGGTCACGGTCGGAGGACACGTGCACGTTCTCGAGGTGGTGGAGAAGCGACGTCCCCTGGTACCAGGGCATCTTGTCGCTACGCTTGACGACGTTGTCGCCCTGGAGCGCCGAGATCGGGATCACCGTCAGGTCGGGGATCGCGAGCTTGGCCGCGAACGTGTCGAACTCGTCGCGGATCTTCTCGTACACGGTCTGGTCGTAGTCGACGAGGTCCATCTTGTTGACCGCGAGGACCAGGTGGGGGACGCGAAGCAGCGAGAGGATGACCGCGTGACGACGGCTCTGCTCGGTCAGGCCGGTGCGGGCGTCGACGAGCACCAGGCCGAGGTCGGCGGTCGAGGCGCCGGTGACCATGTTGCGGGTGTACTGAACGTGGCCCGGGGTGTCGGCGATGATGAACTTGCGCCGCGGGGTCGCGAAGTAGCGGTAGGCCACGTCGATCGTGATGCCCTGCTCGCGCTCGGAGCGCAGGCCGTCGGTGAGCAGCGCGAGGTCGGTGTAGTCGTAGCCCTTGTCCTGCGAGGTGCGCTCGACCGCCTCGAGCTGGTCCTCGAAGATCGCCTTGGAGTCGAGAAGGAGGCGCCCGATCAGCGTCGACTTGCCGTCGTCGACGGAGCCTGCGGTGGCGAAACGCAGGAGGTCCATGCGGGGGAGGGAAGTCTCGGGGGTCTCGGTGACGGTGGCGGCCATCAGAAGTAGCCCTCCTTCTTGCGGTCTTCCATGGCTGCCTCGCTGAAGCGGTCGTCGCCGCGCGTCGCGCCGCGCTCGGTCACACGGGCGATGGCGATCTCGTCGATGATCTCGGCGGTGGTCGCGGCCGCCGACTCCACGCAGCCCGTGAGCGTCATGTCGCCGACCGTGCGGAAGCGTACGAGGCGCTCCTCGGCGGCCTCGCTGCCCTTGAGCGTGAGGTGGTCGCCGGCCGACAGCAGCATGCCGTCGCGCTCGACGACCTCGCGCTTGTGCGAGAAGTAGATCGACGGGATCTCGATCTTCTCGCGGTGGATGTAGTGCCAGACGTCGAGCTCGGTCCAGTTGGACAGCGGGAAGATCCGCATGTGCTCGCCCTCGGAGATGCGCCCGTTGTAGAGGCTCCAGAGCTCGGGACGCTGGTTCTTGGGGTCCCACTGGCCGAACTCGTCGCGGTGGGAGTAGACGCGCTCCTTGGCGCGGGCCTTCTCCTCGTCGCGGCGGCCACCGCCGAACGCGGCCGTGAAGCCGTTCTCCTCGATGGCGTGGAGCAGCGTGCCGATCTGGAGGCGGTTGCGGCTGGTCTTGCCGTCCTCCACGACGACGCCGTCGGCGATGGCCTGATCGACCGAGGCGACGATCATCCGCAGGGACAACCGCTCGACCCAGTGGTCACGGGTCTCCAGGACCTCGGGGAAGTCGAACCCGGTGTCGACCTGCATCACGGGGAACGGGATCCGGGCCGGGTAGAAGGCCTTCTCGGCGAGACGGAGCATCACGATGGAGTCCTTGCCGCCGGAGAACAGCAGCACGGGCTTCTCGAACTCCGCCGCGACCTCGCGGAAGATGTGGATCGACTCGGCCTCCAGCTGGTCGAGCTGGCTCAGCCGGTAGTCATGCATGGGGGTCACCAGGGGTTCTCCCGTCGTTCCTGGGGGTTTCGATCGCGGAGCGAAGAAATCATCCTACCGACCGCTCCTCCCTCACCGAGAACGGCGCCGCATCCTGGCCGCGGACGCCCTTCGGGCGGTCGTGACGGACGATACCGACGGCGAGCAAGAGCTGGCCCGCGAGGTAGGTCAGCATGATCCAGACGCCGGCGGGCTCGGGCCGCGCGACGTCGGCGAGACCCATGGCGATCAGGGTGTCCGAGAGAAGGAACAGCGCACCACCGACGCCGGCCGCGCGGCTGATGCCGAACGCTGTGACGGCGGTGGCGGTGAGGAGCAGCGAGTAGACCACGATCGGGATCCGTAGCGCCGGCTCCTCCTCGCCGAGCGGGCCCCACAGCACTCCGATCGCCGCCGCCCAGGCGGCGAGACCCGCGATGGGGACCCACCAGCGCCGTCGCAGGCCGCGCAGGGCGCCCTGGCGGACGAACCAGGTCACGTAGCAGACGTGAGCGGCGCCGAAGCCCGCCATCCCGAGGACGAACAGCCCGTCGACCTCGAGCGCGACATCGCCGACCCAGGAGAACGCGAGCGCCGCGAGGAGCAGCCGCGGACCGCCGGCACGGTAGACCCACAGGGCGAGCGCGGGCATCAGCAGGGCCTTGGTCACCGAGGTGGCCAGACCGTCGTCGACCGCCACCAGGGCGAGATGGACGGCGCCCAGCGCCAGGTACAGGATCATCGAGTCTCCTCGTTCGTACGGCGAGCCCGGTCGACGTCGCGCTTCTCGGCGAAGAGGTCGACGCCCTCGGGCACGCCGATGCGGTCACGGAGCAGCGCCCAGGCGATCGGCCCGAGGATCACCATCCCCGCCGCGATGAGACCGACCGCGACCGGGTCGACACCGAGCAGGGTCAGGCCCGTCAGTGTCAGCACGACGACGATGCCGCGGCGGACGATGCCCTGGGGGACGCGGTTGGCGATGCGCGCGCCGACATAGGTGCCGGGCGTTCCTCCGAGGATCAGCGGCACCAGCACCTCGAGGTCGACCCCGGTGATCAGGACGTGCGTGATCGCGGCGGAGAGGACCAGCGGCACGGCCTGGACCAGGTCGGTCCCGACGAGGCGTA
The DNA here is from genome assembly GCF_019550855.1 of Mumia sp. zg.B21. Lineage (NCBI taxonomy): Bacteria > Bacillati > Actinomycetota > Actinomycetes > Propionibacteriales > Nocardioidaceae > Mumia > Mumia sp. zg.B21. Next base: position 754,754 of record NZ_JAHWCJ010000002.1, read on the forward strand.
CGGCGGTGAGTGCCGGATAGAGCAGCAGCAGCGAGACCATGATCAACGAGCCGGAGCCGACGGAGGTCACGCCGACCAGGAGCCCGCCCACGGCGCCGACGAGCACCGTCGGGACCGGCCGCAGCGTGGGGTCGTCGGTGGACGCCGGGCGGCCCTGACGGACGGCCCGGACGTTGAGGAAGGAGCGCAGCGTGTAGGTCGCCGCGGTGAGGACGAGCGCGGCGCCGATCGCCGTCTTGACGAACGCCGTCTGGTCGCCCGCGCCCCCGACCGCCTCGATGATGAAGGCGCCCGCGGCGGCCGTGGGGACCGAGCCGAGCATGAGCCAGCCGGCCAGCCTCCAGTTGGGCGAGCCTTCGCGCGCGTGCACGGCGGCTCCGACCGACTTGTTGACGGAGGCGGCGACGAGATCGTTCGCGACCGCCGCCGTGGGGTTGATCCCGAGGAAGATGAGCGCGGGCGTCATCAGGGCTCCGCCGCCCATCCCGGTGAGGCCGACGACGATGCCGACCCCGAAGCTCACAGCGAGGATCGACAGCGCGCCGTAGGTGACGATGTCGGTCATGCGCGGCCGTCCCACAGACCGGCGGCGACGAGTGCGCCCACCACCTCGTCGAGGACGTCGGGGACGGTCCGGCCGGTGGTGTCGACCGAGACGAGCGCGTCGTCCGGCACCTCGTACGGGGAGGAGATGCCGGTGAACTCCGGGATGGCTCCGGCACGGGCCTTGGCGTACAGGCCCTTGCGGTCGCGACGCTCGCACTCCTCGAGCGGTGTCGCGACGTGGACGAGCGCGAACGAGCCACCGGCCTCCTCGACCATGGCACGTACCTGCTTGCGCGTGGCGTCGAACGGAGCGATCGGTGAGCAGATCGCGACGCCGCGGTGGCGCGCGATCTCGGCAGCCACCCAGCCGATGCGCGCGATGTTGGTCTCGCGGTCCTGCTTGGAGAAGCCGAGACCCTTGCTGAGGTGGTGGCGCACGACGTCCCCGTCGAGGCTGGTGACGGTACGACGACCGTCCTCGAGAACCAGGTCGTACAGGGCCCGGGCGATCGTCGACTTGCCTGAGCCCGAGAGGCCGGTGAAGAAGACGACGAGGCCTCGCTCGTCCAACGGCGGCTGGTCGGCGGAGACGATGGCAGCGACCCGGTCGGTCAGCCGACCTGTGCCCGTGACGGCGAGCACCTCGTCGGCGTAGGCGCGGAGGACGGCGGCGGTGAGGTCGGCGTCGTCGGTCGGCTCGGGCCGACGGGCCAGCGCCACCGCCACGACCGGACGGTCCGGGAGGGCGGCGAGTGCGGCTCTCACCAGTGCGGGTGCCGTGAGCGTACGGCGCGGGTCGGGGCCGGTGCGGACGATCAGCACGGCGCGGCGTCCGGTCCGCTCCTCGGCGTCGACGACCGCCTCGACGTCGTCGACGGTCAGAGGCTGCTCGACGAGGACGGCGATCGCGTGCGGGTGCTCGGCACGGACGTCGGCGGGAGCGAGGTGCAGCCGGCGGAAGGCGCCGTAGGTCGGACGGGCCAGGGCTCGAACGGTGCGCGACTCCCGGTCGTAGGTCGCCAGGGGAAGGCCTTCGGGATCGAGAAGCTCGACGGGTCCGTGGACCTCGTCCGGGACCGCGACGTCGAGCCGGCGGTCGGCAGGCCACGCACCGAGCAGAACGAGCTCGAGATCGGCGAGCTCCCGTGCGTCGGGGGTCCACTGCGCGTCACTCACGACGGCGATTGTTTCACGCGGCATCGGGACCCATCATCGACGCCGGGCATTTGCATCTGCTTGCTCTTGCAAGCACGATGGAAGGGTGGCAAGGATCAGTGTCGGCAAGACCGTGGAGGACCTGGGCGGCTACCTGCGTGAGCAGCGTCGCCAGGCGCAGCTGTCGCTGCGGCAGCTCGCGGACCTCACCGGCGTCTCGAACCCGTATCTGAGCCAGATCGAGCGTGGACTGCGCAGGCCCTCGGCCGAGGTGCTCCAGCAGATCGCGAAGGCCCTCGCCATCTCGGCCGAGTCGGTCTACGTGCAGGCAGGGCTGCTCGACCCCGACGACTCCGTGAGCGGCGGAGGTGTCGAGGCGGCGATCGCGACCGATCCTCGGCTCGAGGAGCCTCAGCGCCGAGCGCTGCTCGAGATCTACCGCTCGTTCGTCGGCGACTCGCCGACGACGTCGGCCGCGCCAGACGACGGGACCGACCGAACCAAGACCCAGGAGACCCCATCATGAGCATCCAGGACACCATCACCAAGACCGTCATGGGCCTTCCCCTCCAGGCGCTGGCCTTCGTCGGGCAGGCGCAGTCCGCAGCGGCGTCGCTCCTCGCGCAGCTCGGCGAGCTCGACCTCGATGACGTGCAGAAGAGGATCGAGGCCGATGCCAGGGCCCTCCCGGGCCAGGCCGGCGCGCTCTACTTCGACACGATGGGCCGCCTGAAGGACGTCGACGTCGAGGAGATCTTCGACGACCTCGAGGACCGGATCGAGCACAAGCTCGAGGACATCGCCGACGACGTCAAGGAGCTCGTCGTCATGCTGGCCGCTGTGGCCCGCAACGCGGCTGCCGACGTCGCCTCCGGCTCGCCCTTGGGCAAGAAGGGCGCGCAGACCGACGGTGCGCCCGAGCGTGCGTCCAAGGCCACGGTGACCAGCGAGACGCCGATGGCCACGAAGGCGAGTGACGCCCCGACCGCCGCCGCTGCGGCGGCGTCGGCCACGAAGGCGCCGGCCGTCAAGAAGGCTCCCGCGGCCAAGAAGGCTCCCGCGGCCAAGAAGACGTCGACAACCAAGAAGACGTCGACAACCAAGAAGACGTCGACGGCGAAGAAGACGCCGGTGGCGAAGAAGCCCGCGGCGAAGAAGACGACGCCCACGGCAAAGAAGTCCCCGGCGAAGAAGACGACGCCGACCGCGAAGAAGGCCTCGTCGACGCCGACCGCGACGACGGCCGCGAAGGCCGCGGCAAAGAAGTCCCCGGCGGTCAAGAAGGCACCGACGGCCAAGAAGTCCGCCTCCGCCAAGAAGGCGGCAGCCGAGACGGCGCCGGCCGCGCCCGCGACGGCCTCCCCGACGAAGAAGGTCCCCGCCAAGAAGTCCTCCACGGCGAAGAAGGCGCCGTCGACGCCGTCGGCTGCCACGAAGACGCCGGTCAAGAGGGCGGCGCCGTCGACTCCGGCCGGCCCGGGGACGGCCGGCGACGGTCGCTGACGTGTCGTCGGAGCGCGTCCACGGCTGACGGCAACGCGCTCCGACGGGCTACGCTCGGGGGGTGTTCGATCTCTTCGCCGTCCAGAGCCTCGTCGAGCTGATCATCACCGTGCTGATGATCGCGGCCAAGGGGTTCGCCGTTGTCGACGCGGTCTCGCGCTCGCCGCAGGCCTTCGTTGCGGCCGACAAGCAGACCAAGCCGTTCTGGGTCATCCTGCTCGCGCTGGCCCTCGTGGCGAACCTGCTGATCTGGCAGCCCATCGGCATCCTCAACCTCGCCGGGATCGTGGCGGCTCTCGTCTATCTGGCCGACGCGCGTCCCGCGCTCCAGCAGGTCAGCGGACGCTGAGGGGCGGCGAGACCCGCCGTACGACGCCACCGTCGAACACGTGTTCGACGGTTGGCGTACGCTGGGGCCATGTCCGTGCAGTTCCAGGGCTCGCTCTTCGACTCCGCCGACGAGCCCACGCTGGGTCCGCTCAAGGGTCAGGTTGTGCGCCACGACCTGGCGGACGGCGCCTGGGTCGACGTCCGCCCTCACTGGGTGGACGGCGCCGACGACCTCTTCGCGCATCTCCACGACACCGTCTCGTGGCGTGCTGACGAGCGTGAGATGTACGAACGCGTCGTCGCGGTGCCTCGGCTCCTGGCGTGGTTCGGTGAGCGCAGCGCCTGGCCGCACCCGGCCCTCGACGAGGCCCGTGAGCGGCTCGGCGACCACTACGAGACGGAGCTCGGGGGGCGTTTCGCGACGGCCGGGCTGTGCCTCTATCGCGACGGCCGCGACTCCGTCGCCTGGCATGGCGATCGCATCGGTCGCAGTCGTACGCAGGACACGATGGTGGCGATCTTGTCCCTCGGGTCGCCCCGGAGGCTCGCGCTGCGACCGCGTGGTGGCGGCAGCTCCTTGTCCTTCACCCTCGGGTCGGGCGACCTGCTGGTGATGGGTGGGTCGTGTCAGCGCACCTGGGAGCACGCGATCCCCAAGACGTCGAAGCCCGTCGGGCCGCGCATCAGCGTCCAGCTCAGGCCACGGGGCGTCGGTTAGGCGGGCTCGGTGGGGTCGTCGCCGAGCAGGTCGTCGAGCAGGGAGGCGAGACCGTCCTCCAGGGCTGCGCGCTGAGCGGGCGTGAGACGTTCGAGGATGCGTTCCTCGTGTGCCAGCAGCGAGGCGACGACGCGCTCCACCTCGGCGTGCCCGGCCGACGTGAGTGTGACGGCGACGGCCCGCCGTGCCGCGGCCGACGGCTCGCGGATGACGAGTCCGTCCTCCTCGGCGCGTGCGACTCGCTGCGAGATCGCCCCTGCCGTGACGAGGGACTGCTCGCCGAGCTGTCGCGTCGTGAGCGAGTACGGCGGCCCTGACCGTCGCAGCGTGCTCACGAGGTCCAGGGTGCCGGCGTCCATGCCGAGGGTTCGGAGCGTCCGTCGACGTTGGTCGGCCAGCAGCTTGGCCACCCGCCAGAGCGGGGTGAGCAGGAGGATCGACGAGGTGGCGACGCCAGGGAGCTCGCGCTCCCATGCTCGGGCGATCTCCTCCGCCGACAGTGGACCCACATCGTCCAGGGGCGATTCCCCGGTTTCGCTCATGGCTGCTCCTCGCTATGTTTAGGTCTAAACATAGCGAGGAAGGACAGCGGATGCCACGAGACGTGCTGATCACCGGGGGATCTGGAGGGATCGGACAGGAGCTGGCGCGACGCTGCGTCGAGATCGGTGACCGGGTCGTCGTCACAGGGCGGGACGAAGGGCGGCTCGTCGCGTCGGTCGAGAGGTCAGGCGCTCGTCCGGTCGTCTGCGACCCCACGCGGCCGGAGGAGGTCGAGACGCTCGTCCGTGACGTCGGCGGCTCGGTCGACGTGCTGGTGAACATGTCGGGTGGCAACGCCGACTTCGACCGGCAGGGTGTGGATCACCCCAGGCTCGACGACGTCGCCGACGCCTGGCGGACGAACCTCGACACCAATCTGCGGAGCACCGTGCTCGTGACGACCGCCGTCCTCGGCGAGATGCGTCCAGGCGGTGCGGTCGTCAACGTCGGGTCGATCGGCGCGGAGTACGCCAGCACCTCGTACGGGGTCGCGAAGGCGGCTGTCCAGGCATGGACGGCAGGCCTTTCACGGGAGGTGGGCCCGCGGGGCATCACCGTCAACTGCGTGTCCCCGGGCTACATCGAGGACACGGGCTACTTCAAAGGTCGGCTCACACCGCAGCGCCACGCGGCGCTCGTCAACGCCACGCACGACAAGCGTGCGGGGCTGCCCGCCGACGTCGCGGAGACCGTGCTCTTCCTCGCCTCGGCCGGCGCTCGCCACATCACGGGCCAGACGGTCCACGTCAACGGGGGTGCATTCACCACCCGTTGACGTGGAGCGTCAGAGCCTCAGCCCTTGGGGCCGCGGCGCTTCGACCGGGCGCGCTCGCCGGCGTCCAGGATCACCTTGCGGATCCGGACGTTCGACGGCGTGACCTCGACGCACTCGTCCTCACGGCAGAACTCCAGGCTCTGCTCCAGCGACAGCTTGCGCGGCGGGATCAGCTTCTCGAAGTTGTCGGAGGTGGCGGAGCGGACGTTGGTCTGCTTCTTCTCCTTGGTGATGTTCACGTCCATGTCGTCTTCGCGGCTGTTCTCGCCGACGATCATGCCCTCGTAGACCTCGGTCGTCGGGTCGACGAACATCACGCCGCGCTCCTGCAGGCTCGTCATCGCGTACGCCGAAGCCGCACCGGCGCGGTCCGCGACGAGCGATCCGCTCGGGCGCGTCGAGATCTCGCCGAGCCACGGCTCGTACCCCTCGAAGACGTGGTGCGCGATGCCGGTGCCGCGGGTGTCGGTGAGGAACTCCGTACGGAAGCCGATCAGGCCGCGCGCCGGGACCAGGAACTCCATGCGGACCCAGCCGGTGCCGTGGTTCGTCATCTGCTCCATGCGGCCCTTGCGGACGGCGAGGAGCTGCGTGACGGTGCCGAGGTACTCCTCAGGGCAGTCGATCGTCAGCCGCTCGACGGGCTCGTGGACCTTGCCGTCCACGATGCGGGTGACGACCTCGGGCTTGCCCACGGTGAGCTCGAAACCCTCGCGGCGCATCTGCTCCACGAGGATCGCCAGCGCCAGCTCGCCACGGCCCTGGACCTCCCAGGCATCCGGGCGCTCGGTCGGGAGCACCTTGATCGACACGTTGCCGACCAGCTCACGCTCGAGGCGGTCCTTGACGAGGCGAGCGGTGACCTTGGTGCCCTTCTCGCGACCGGCGAGCGGCGAGGTGTTCGTGCCGATCGTCATCGAGATCGCCGGCTCGTCGATCTGGATGAGGGGGAGCGGCTTCGGGTCGTCCGGATCGGCGAGCGTCTCACCGATCATGATCTCCGGGATACCGGCGACGGCGACGATGTCACCGGGGTTCGCCTCCTCGGCGGGGACACGCTCGAGCTCCTGGGTCCGGAGCAGCTCGGTGATCTTCACCCGGTCGACGGAGCCGTCGCGCTTGCACCACGCGACCTGAGTGCCCTTGCGCAGCGTGCCCTCGTGGACGCGGATCAGCGCGAGACGGCCGAGGAACGGCGAGGCGTCCAGGTTGGTGACGTGCGCCTGGAGAGGGGCGCCCTCGGTGTAGGTCGGGGCGGGGACGGTGTCGAGGATCGTCTGGAACAGCGGGGCAAGATCCTCGCTGTCGGGCAGACCGCCGTCCGAGGGCTGGGTGAGCGAGGCGCGTCCGGCCTTCGCCGACGCGTACACGACGGGGAAGTCGAGCGCCTCGGTATCGGTGGAGTCGTCGAGCAGGTCCATGAACAGCTCGTACGCCTCCTCGACGACCTCGCTGATGCGGGCGTCGGGACGGTCGACCTTGTTGACGACGAGGACGACCGGCATCTTGGCGTGCAGCGCCTTGCGGAGCACGAAGCGGGTCTGCGGCAGCGGACCCTCGGAGGCGTCGACGAGGAGGACCACGCCGTCGACCATGGAGAGCCCGCGCTCGACCTCGCCACCGAAGTCGGCGTGCCCCGGGGTGTCGATGATGTTGATGGTGACGCCACCCTCGGGCGCGCCCGGGCCGGCGTACTCCACCGCGGTGTTCTTGGCGAGGATCGTGATGCCCTTCTCGCGCTCGAGGTCACCGGAGTCCATCGCGCGCTCTGCCAGCTGGTGGTGCTCGTCGAAGGTGCCCTGCTGCTGGAGCATCGCGTCGACGAGAGTGGTCTTGCCATGGTCGACGTGCGCGACGATGGCGACGTTGCGGAGGTCAGAGCGAATGGGCATGCGCTGGCGTTCGGTCCTTGCGTGGGAGAGGCGCCGGACAGTACGCACGGCGCGGAGCATCGTCCATCTTACCGAGAGGGGCACAACGGTCGCTCCATCCGGCCCGGTGTGACGTGGCTCTCGTGTTCGCTCTCCGCAAATTCCGATGACATCTGTCGGTGCCAGGGGTCACTGTGGACGGTGCGACACCGGGGGGTGCCGACCTGTCACGGAAGGCAGACCACATGACCGACACGCAGCGCTCGACCTCGCAGACGCCCGACTACCCGGAGAACATCGACGCCGCGGTCCTCAAGATCGCCGGAGTGGTGATCCTCGGGGTGATCATGTCGATCCTCGACATCACGGTGGTCAACGTCGCCCTGCCGACGTTCCAGCAAGAGTTCGGCTCGGCGGCCGACCCGCTCGCGTACTCGCACGTCGCGTGGACCGTCACTGCCTACACCCTCGCTCTGGCGACCGTGATCCCGCTGACCGGGTGGGCGGCCGACCGGTTCGGCACCAAGAGGCTCTTCATCGCCGCCATCGCCCTCTTCACCGCGGGCTCGGTGCTCTGCGCGGCTGCTCAGGACATCAACACCCTGATCGCCTTCCGGGTCCTCCAGGGCCTCGGCGGCGGCATGATCATGCCCCTCGGGATGACGATCCTGACCCGTGCCGCCGGCCCGCACCGCATGGGTCGGTTGATGGCGATCCTCGGCATCCCGATGCTCCTGGGTCCGATCCTCGGCCCCATCGTCGGCGGCTGGCTCATCGAGCACGCGAGCTGGCACTGGATCTTCTTGATCAACCTCCCGATCGGAGCGGCGACGCTCGTCTACGCGTGGTTCGCCCTGCCGGGAGACCGGCCGGAGCCGTCGGAGTCGTTCGACTTCCTCGGCATGCTGCTGCTGTCGCCCGGGCTCGCGCTGTTCCTGTTCGGCGTCTCCTCGATCCCGGAGAAGGGGACGGTCGCCGATACGCGGGTCTGGATCCCGATGGTCGTCGGCGCGGCCCTCATGCTGGCCTTCGTCCGGCACTCGTTCCGCCCGAAGCACCCGCTGCTCGACCTCCGGCTGTTCAGACACCGCAACCTCACCATCTCGGTGATCGTGATGTTCCTGTTCGTGGCGGCGTTCTTCGGGAGCCTGCTGCTGGTCCCGACCTACTTCCAGCAGGTCCGCGGGGAGTCGACGCTCGACGCCGGTCTCCTGGTCGCGCCGCAGGGCATCGGCGCGATGCTCACGATGCCGATCGCCGGCCGGCTCGTCGACCGGATCCCGGTGGGGCGGATCGTCCCGTTCGGGTTCCTGGGGATCCTCGTGGGGTTGTTCCCCTTGACTCAGATCACCTCGGAGACCGCCTACTGGAAGATCATCGCCGCGCTGTTCGTGATGGGTCTCGGCATGGGCGCGACGATGATGCCGGTGTTCACCTCGGCCCTCAAGACGCTCTCCCACCAGGAGGTCGCGCGCGGGACGACACTCATCAACATCAACCAGCAGATCGCGAGCTCGGTCGGCGTCGCCGTGATGTCGGTCCTGCTGACGGCCTGGCTGCCGACACAGCGCATCTGGTACGCCGTGGTGGGCTCCTGGCAGAACCCGGAGATCATCCCGCAGCTGGGTGGTCAGGCCGCCGTGGACGCGGTCCTCGCCGACGCCGGTGAGGCGTTCGCGCAGACCTTCTGGGTCGCCTGGGTGCTCTTGCTGCTCGCGCTGATCCCGGTGGCGTTCCTGCCACGGCGTCGTCCCGCGGAGACCCCGGTGGGCCCAGAGGGCGCGGAGACCCCCGCGGACTCGGCGGCGGTCAGCGAGGAGCCATCCGCAGGGCTCCGTCCATCCGAATGACCTCGCCGTTCAGATAGTCGTGCTCCACGATCATCGTCACCAGGTCGGCGAACTCCGACGGCCTCGCGAGCCGCTGCGGGAACGGCACGCCGGCGGCGAGACCGGCGCGGAACTCGTCCGACACGGTCGCGAGCATCGGGGTGTCGACGATGCCCGGGGCGACGGTGCAGACCCGGATCCCGTACTGCGCCAGGTCACGCGCGGCGGGCAACGTCAGCCCGACGATGCCGCCCTTGGACGCCGCGTACGCCGCCTGGCCGATCTGACCGTCGTACGCGGCGATCGACGCGGTGTTGACGATGACCCCGCGCTGGCCGTCCTCGTCGGCCTCCGTGGCCGCGATCGCCTCGGCGGCGACGGTCATCACGTTGAAGGAACCGACGAGGTTGACCTGGACGACCTTGGCAAAGAGGTCGAGGTCGTGCGGGCCGCGCTTGGAGAGGATCCGCGCCGAGGGGCCGATCCCTGCGCAGCTCACGACCGTCCGCAGCGGGGCGCCGCCGGAGGTCGCGGCGGTCACCGCGTTGCGTACCGAGGCGGGGTCGGTGACGTCGGTCTCGACGTACGTGACGCCCTCCACCGCAGGGGCGTTCTCGATCGAGCCCGCGAGGTCCAGGGCAAAGACCGTGGCGCCGCGCTCAGCGAGGGCAGCCACGGTGGCGGCACCGAGGCCCGAGGCTCCACCGGTGACGACGGCGGCGGTGTTGACGAGGTCCATGTCTCTCCTAGCGTGCGAGGTCGCGGCCGATGACGAGCCGCTGGATCTGGTTGGTCCCCTCGAAGATCTGCATGACTTTGACCTCGCGCATGTAGCGCTCGACGGGGAAGTCCTTGGTGTAGCCGGCGCCGCCGAGCACCTGGACGGCGTCGGTGGTCACCTTCATCGCGTTGTCGGTGGCGACGAGCTTCGCGATCGACGCCTGCGTGCGGAACGGGCGCCCAGCGTCCTTGAGCCTCGCTGCGGCGAGGTACGTCGCGCGGGCCGACTCGACGGCGGCCGCCATGTCGGCGAGGAGGAAGGCCAGGCCCTGGTGCTCGATGATCGGCTTGCCGAAGGTCTCGCGCTCTCGCGCGTACGCCAGCGCGACGTCGAGCGCGCCCTGCGCAACGCCGGTCGCCACCGCGGCGATCCCGAGGCGGCCCGAGTCCAGCCCGGCCAGCGCGATCGGAAGTCCCTGACCCTCGGCGCCGAGGCGGCGCTCGACCGGGACGCGGACTCCGTCGAAGAGCATCGTCGCGGTGGTCGAGCCCATGAGGCCCATCTTGTCCTCGGGGTTGTCGACCGACAGCCCTGGCGTGTCTGCGGGCACGAGGAAGCAGGAGATCCCGCGACCGCCCTCGGAGGTCCGGGCCATGACCTTGTAGAAGTCGGCCTCGCCCCCGTGGGTGGTCCACGCCTTCGCGCCGTCGATGACGTACTCGTCGCCGTGGCGCACCGCGCGGGTGCGCATCGCTGCCGGGTCCGAGCCGGCGTGCGCCTCTGAGAGGCAGTAGGCGCCGAGCAGGTCGCCGCCGAGCATGTCCGGGAGCCACCGTGCCTTCTGCTCGTCGGTGCCCGCGGTGAACAGCCCGAAGCACGAGAGTGCGTGCACGCTGGTCCCGACACCGACCGACGCCCACGCGGTGGCGATCTCCTCGACCACCTGCAGGTAGACCTCGTACGGCTGCCCGCTGCCGCCGTACTCCTCGGGGTACGGCAGGCCCAGCAGGCCGGCCTGTCCGAGCGTCCGGAAGACCTCGCGGGGGAAGGTCGCGGTGCGCTCGGCCTGGTCCACCCGGGGACGGAGCTCCTTGTCGACGATCGCTCGGGTCAGAGCGATGAGGTCCTCGGACTCCTCGCTCGGCATCAGTCGCTCGACGGGCATGGCACCTCTCTCGGGGTCGCGACGGCGTTGGCGCGTACGAGAAGCCTACGAGGGGCTCCTCGCGTCACCGGCTCAGGTGCGTGAGACCTTCCACGGCGCCGCCTGCGCGATCGGCTTGATGACCATGAGGTCGATGTTGACGTGCTGCGGGCGCGTGACCATCCAGCTGATCGCGTCGGCCACGTCGTCGGCGGTCAAGGGCTCCGCGACCCCCTCGTAGACGGCCTCGGCCCGCGCCTGGTCGCCGCCGAAGCGGACGAGAGAGAACTCGTCGGTGTGCACCATCCCCGGCGCGATCTCCGTGACCCGGACCGGCTCGCCGTTGAGCTCGAGGCGCAGCGTCTCGGTGATCATCGCGACACCGTGCTTGGCCGCCGTGTATCCGGCGCCCCCTTCGTACGCGAGGTGGCCGGCGATCGATCCGACATTGAGGACGGTGCCCGCGCCGCTGGCGCGCAGTGCGGGGAGGAGGGCCTTGGTCACCCGCAGCGTGCCGATGACGTTGGAGTCGTACATCTGCTGCCACGCCTCGGGGCTGGTCCGTTCGATCGGCTCCTGGCCGACGGCGCCACCGGCGTTGTTGACCAGGACGGCCAGCTCGGGACCGACCGCTGCGGCCAGCGCGTCGACCGACGCCTGGTCGGTGACGTCGCACACGACTGCGGTGCCGCCGATCTCATTGGCCAGCGCCTCGACCCGGTCGGCGCGGCGGGCCGCGCAGAGCACGTGGAAGCCGTCGGCGGCCAGACGCCGAGCGGTGGCGGCTCCGATCCCACTGCTCGCTCCGGTCACGACCGCGGTGCGCCGGTTCTCGGCGGTGCTCTCCTGCATGCCTCAGATGCTGCCACGGGGGGCTTCCGACGGTGCGGGGAGTCCCGCTCGGGGCCTGGAACGCCTGCCTAGGATGGAGGCGTGACAGCCCTCCACGTCCGTCGTGTCGCCATGGTGTCGGCGCACACGTCGCCGCTCGAGCAGCCCGGCAACGGCGATGCCGGCGGCATGAACGTGTACGTGATGGAGCTGGCGCGTCAGCTGGCTGCCCGCTCGGTGGAGGTGGAGATCTTCACCCGGGCGACGTCCTCCGAGCAGCCTCCGGTCACAGAGGCGCTCCCGGGCGTCACGGTCCGCCACGTGCCGGCGGGTCCGTTCGAAGGGCTTCCCAAGGAGGACCTCCCGGCCCAGCTGTGCACGTTCGCCCGCGACGTCCTGCGCGCCGAGGCCACGCGGCCGGCCGGGTGGTTCGACGTCGTGCACTCGCACTACTGGCTGTCCGGCCAGGTGGGGCAGGTCGCCGCCGACCGGTGGGGTGTCCCGCTGGTCCACTCGATGCACACGATGGCCAAGGTCAAGAACGCCAACCTCGCGGTCGGCGACCTCGTCGAGCCGGCCGGTCGGGTGGCAGGGGAGGAGCAGCTCGTCGCCTCCGCCGACCGGCTGATCGCCAACACCGCCGACGAGCGCGACCAGCTGGTCACGCGGTACGCCGCCGACCCGCAGCGGGTCTCGGTCGTCCATCCCGGCGTCGACCTCGACCGCTTCCGGCCGACCGACAGGGTCGCGGCACGGGTGGCCCTGGGCCTGCCGCAGGACGCCGACGTCATCCTGTTCGCCGGCCGTATCCAGCCGCTCAAGGCCCCCGACGTCGTGCTCGAGGCCGCCGCGCACCTGATGGCGGGCGCTCGTCGCGACCGCACCGTCGTCGCGGTGGTGGGAGGGCCCTCCGGCAGCGGGATCGACCGGCCGACCGTCCTCCTCGAGCTCGCTGCCGCACTCGGCATCTCCGACCGCGTCCGGTTCGTCCCGCCGGTCGCGCAGGACCGGCTCGCGCTCTGGTACGCCGCGGCGTCGATCGTCTGCGTCCCCTCGCACAACGAGTCCTTCGGCCTGGTCGCGATCGAGGCGCAGGCGTGCGGCACCCCGGTGGTGGCGGCCAAGGTCGGTGGTCTGACGACCGCCGTCCACGACGGTGTGACCGGGCTGCTGGTCGACGGGCACGAGCCGGTCGACTACGCGGCGGCGTTCGCCCAGGTCCTCGACCAGTCGGGACTGCACGCCTCGATGCGGGAGGCCGCCGTGCACCACGCGCGGCGCTTCGGCTGGGACGTGACGGCCGAGCGTACGCTCGCGGTCTACGAGGACGCGGTCGGCCAGCCTCTGCCGTTGCCGACCGCCGTCGGTCAGTAACGCAGCGAAAGGGGACGCCGTGGACGGTCGTACGGAGCCGGACGAGCACGGCGCGCCATGGGCGGTCGCCGCGACGATCAGGAGCGCTCTGGCAGCAGCCGAGCTCGAGCACACGGAGTTCCGGCCGGGTGTCTTCGAGGTCACGCTGCCCGGCGTCCGCAAGCTCCAGACCACCTGCCGTCTCGAGGTCGGTGACCACGCACTCGGCATCCACGCCTTCGTCGCGCGTCGCCCCGACGAGAACCACGAGGCCGTCTACCGCTGGCTCCTCGAGCGCAACCTGCGGATGTACGCCGTGGCGTTCGCCGTCGACAGCGCGGGCGACATCTATCTCGACGGCCGCCTCCCGCTGCACGCCATCACCGAGGACGAGGTCGACCGCGTCCTCGGATCGGTGCTCACCTACGCCGACGACTCGTTCAACATGATCCTCGAGCTCGGGTTCGCCAGCTCGATCCGCAAGGAGTGGGAGTGGCGGCTCTCGCGCGGCGAGTCGACGCGCAACCTGGAGGCGTTCCGTCATCTGCTCGAGAAGGACTCGGCCCAGGGCTGACGGTGCCGTGCGGCCCGTTCAGGCCCGCTCAGCCCCGCACCCGCGCGAGGATCCGCGCCTCGGTCTCCGCGTCGATCCCCGCAGGCTGGCGCTCGGGGTGAGGCGACGCCGTCGGACCCTCGGCTCGCAACCACGTCCAGGTGTCCGCGACCGTCTCCTCGACCGGCCGGCACCGCAGCCCGGCCGCGTGGGCAGCCGAAATGTCACCGTCGTGCAGCCCGGCCAGCTCCCCGGTCGGGGGCACCCAGATCGGTAGGTCCACCCATCCGGTGACACCCTCCTCCAGGAGCACCTCGGCCGGCACCCAGACGAGGGTCGCGTCCGCCACCGTCACGGCCAGGCACGACTCGAGCAGCTCACGCGTCGTGGTGTGCCCGGGAGGGCTGACCACGTTGTACGTGCCTCCACCCTCGCCGCCCCGGCCGGCTGTCTCGGCGCGGTCGAGCATCCACCCCGCGAGGTCCCGTCCGTCCACGTACTGGAGCGGTCGCTCGCCCGGGCCGGGAGCGAGCACGTCCCCGCCCGCAGCGACTCGCCGCAGCCACCAGGGAAGGCGGCCGACGACCTCGTACGGGCCGATCACCAGCCCCGCCCGCGCCAGCAGCGCACGGTCGCCGAACGCGTCGAGGACCGCAAGCTCGGCGCCTCGCTTCGCCGCCCCGTAGTCGTCGGCGGTGGTGGCGTCGGGATCGCCGTCGACGACAGGAGCACTCTCGTCGGCCCCCGGCACGAGCGGCCAGGCGTAGACCGACCGGCTGGAGACGTAGCCGTAGTGCGACACGCGATCGGCCAACAGCCGTGCGGAGTCACGCACCACGCTCGGCTCGTCCGACCAGGTGTCGAGGACGGCGTCCCACGTCTCACCGGCGAGCGCGTCGGCGAAGGCTCGGGCGTCGCGGCGGTCGGCGTACCGGGCGTCGGCACCCCGCGCGGGCGATCCGCTGGTGCCCCGGGTCACGGTGGTGACGTCGTGGCCACGGGCCAGCGCGGCCTCGACGGCGGCGCGGCCGACGTGGTGGGTCCCTCCGAGGATGAGCAGGCGCATGTCTCGAGCCTGGCCGATCGCGCGCCCGGGCGGCAAGGTCTTCCGCTCAGGGCGGAGCCGTCGTCGCTAGGGTGAGCGCATGAGTGCCTACACCCTCGTCCTGCTGCGCCACGGCGAGAGCCAGTGGAACAAGAAGAACCTCTTCACCGGCTGGGTCGACGTCGACCTCACCGAGAAGGGTGAGGCCGAGGCCCGCGCCGCGGCACTCCTGATGGCCGAGGCCGGTCTGTTCCCCGACGTGATGCACACGTCGCTGCTGCGCCGCGCGATCCGCACCGGCCAGATCGCCCTCGACGGCATCGACCGCCACTGGATCCCGGTGCGGCGGTCGTGGCGGCTGAACGAGCGCCACTACGGGGCGCTCCAGGGCAAGGACAAGAAGGCGACGCTGGAGGAGTTCGGCGAGGAGCAGTTCATGAAGTGGCGGCGCTCGTACGACGTGCCGCCGCCGCCGTTGGACGCGGACGCCGAGTTCAGCCAGTTCCACGACGTCCGCTACGCCGATCTCCCTCCGGAGGTCCGGCCGCGTACGGAGGCGCTCGCCAACGTGCTCCACCGGTTCCTCCCGTACTGGTACGACGCGATCGTCCCCGACCTGCGGCTGGGGCGGACGGTCCTGGTGGCGGCGCACGGCAACTCGCTGCGGGCGCTCGTGAAGCACCTCGACGACATGTCCGAGGAGGCCGTCGTCGGCCTCAACATCCCGACCGGGATGCCGCTGCTGTACGAGCTGGACGAGGACATGCGGCCGCTCACCAAGGGCGGCCGCTACCTCGACCCGGAGGCGGCTCGCGCCGCGGCCGAGGCGGTCGCCAACCAGGGGCGCTGACACCTGTCCGGCGTCGAGATGGCGCTGGTCCTCCTCGCGGGGGTCGGCGCGGGTGTCATCAACACGATCGTCGGCTCGGGGACCCTGATCACCTTCCCGACGCTCGTGGCGTTCGGGGTGCCGCCGGTGACGGCGACGATGAGCAACGCGGTGGGCCTGGTGCCCGGCAACATCACCGGCTCGTTCGGCTACCGGCGAGAGCTCGCCGGGCAGGGCTTCCTCGTCAGAAGGTTCCTGCCCGCCTCCCTCCTCGGCTCGCTCGTCGGGGCGTACCTGCTGCTGAACCTTCCCGAGGACACGTTCATCGCGGTGGTGCCGGTGCTGCTCGTGGTGGCGCTGGTCATGGTCGTCGCGCAGCCGCCGCTCCAGAGGTGGCTCAAGGCGCGGCGCGAGGCCAGCGGCGTCGACGAGGTCGCGCTCGACGCGATGAGCCGGCCGCGCAGTCTTGCCGCGCTGGTCACGGTGTTCGCGTGCGGGATCTACGGGGGCTACTTCGCCGCTGCCCAGGGGATCCTCCTGATCGGGCTCCTGGGGATGCTGGTGCCGTTGGCGCTGCAGCGCATGAACGCGCTCAAGAACGTGCTCGTGCTGGGGGTCAACGTGGTCTCGGCGACGACGTACGTGGTGGTCGCCACCTGGGGCGGTGGGACGCACCCGATCGACTGGACCGCCGTCGGACTGGTCGCCGCGGGTTCGCTGGTGGGCGGGTACCTCGGCGCCCGCATCGGGCGGCGTCTCCCGTCGCTGCTGCTCCGAGCCTGCATCGTGGTGCTCGGCCTGGTCGCGCTCTACACCATCATCGGCATGCGCTGACCGCCGACGGTTGCGGAGGACCCGACGCTCAGACCTGAGGCACCTCGCCGGTCACCTGGTAGACAACGCGGCGCGCGATCGAGACCGCGTGGTCGCCGGTCCGCTCGTAGTAGCGCGCGAGGAGCGCGACGTCGACCGCCGACTCCACCCCACCGGTCCAGCCGTCGCCGAGCAGCCGGTGGAACATCGTCCGATAGAGACTGTCCATCTCGTCGTCGGCCGAGAGCAGCGCGGCCGCGGCGTCGAGGTCGTGGGTTCCGAGCACGATCGCGACGGACTCGAGCATGCCGCCGGCGACCCGGGCCATCTCCGCCACCGTCGGTCGGGCCTCCGCAGGGACCGCCAGCTCCGGCATGCGCATGCGGGCGAGCTCCGCGACGTGGACGGCGAGGTCACCGATGCGCTCGAGGTCACCGGCGATCCGCAACCCGGCCACCACGCGACGGAGGTCTGTGGCCACCGGCTGTTGAGTCGCGAGCAGGGAGATCGCATCGCTCTCGCACGACTCACGGGCGGCGTCGATCACCGCGTCTCCGCTGATGACCAGCTCGGCCGCGCCGAGGTCCCCGTCGAGGAGGGCCGCGCTCGCCCGAGCGAGCGAGAAGCGCACCGCCGTGGTCATCGCCACGAGGTCGGCGTCGAGCGCATCCAGCCGGTCGTCATAGAAGTCGCGCATGCTCGGACCCTAGGGAGTCCAGGTGAACCGTCACCGACCTGCGATGAACGAGCGGTGAACTCTGGACGAACGACCCCGTCGGTCGCCCCGCACGTTCATCAAGGATCAGGGCCCCTGCGTACGATCGAGGTGTGGAACCGGACATCGCGTTCGCGTTCGGCGCCGCCGTAGGCCTTCTGATGGGGGCCGGGGTGTTGTGGGCGTGGCGCTACAGCGAGCGGCAGCAGGAGCACATCCCGGCCCGGCCCGAGCCCGAGGTCCCGGCCGGCGCCGAGGCCGTCCTTGCCGTCCTGCGCTCGTCGGCGGTCATCGTCGACGCCGCCGACAGGGTGGTGAGGGCCTCCGCCCCGGCGCACGCCATGGGTCTGCTCCAGGACACCCGCCTCGAGCACGAGACACTCCGCGACATGGTCCGGCTCGTCCGGCGCGACGGTCAGGTCCGTACGGAGGAGCTCGCCCTCGGGCTGGGACGCGGCGGTCAGCGGCACGTGCTCGTCCGGGTCGCTCCGCTCACCTCGCGCCTGGTGCTCGTGCTCGTCGAGGACCGGACCTCCGAGCGGCGCGTGGAGATGATCCGCCGCGACTTCGTGGCCAACGTGAGTCACGAGCTCAAGACCCCGGTCGGGGCGCTCAACCTGCTGGCCGAGGCCGTCGGCGAGGCTCGCGACGACCCGGAGGCGGTCGTCCGGTTCAGCGGACGGATGAAGCGCGAGGGCGCTCGCCTCACCCGCCTCGTCCAGCAGATCATCGAGCTCTCCCGCCTTCAGGGCGACGCCCTGGTCGAAGACCCGCACGAGGTCGACGTCGCGACGCTGGTCGCCGCGGCGGTGGAGCGCAACGCGGTCGACGCGGAGGCCCGGGGGATCGACGTCGCCGTCCGCAGTGCCGACGACCTGTACGTCCACGGTGACGGCGAGCAGCTGCTCCAGGCGGTCAACAACCTGGTCGAGAACGCCATCGCGTACTCCGAGGAGGGCACGAGCGTGACCGTGGACGCCGCTCGCGTCGACGACGAGGTCCGCATCGCCGTGCGAGACCAGGGCGTCGGCATCGCCCAGGCGGAGATCGAGCGGATCTTCGAGCGCTTCTATCGCGTGGATCCGGCACGGGCGCGCAGCACGGGTGGCACGGGGCTCGGCCTCTCGATCGTCAAGCACGTCGCCGCCAGCCACGCCGGTGCCGTCGAGGTGTGGAGCGAGCCCGGCCACGGCTCGTCGTTCACGCTGGTGCTGCCGGCCGCGGCCCGCACGCGCGACCTCGACGACGACGCATCCGCCTCGTCCGACGCCCAGACCCCGGTACGCCCGTCCGCCCAGGAGGCACGCCCATGACCCGAGTGCTCGTCGTCGAGGACGAGGAGAGCTACATCGACGCGCTGTCGTACGTGCTGCGCAAGGAGGGCTTCGAGGTGGCCGTCGCGACCGACGGCTACGCGGCGCTCGAGGAGTTCGACCGCACCGGAGCCGACATCGTCCTCCTCGACCTCATGCTCCCCGGCATCAGCGGGACCGAGGTGTGCCGCAAGCTCCGTGCGTCGTCGTCGGTGCCGGTGATCATGGTGAGCGCCAAGGACTCCGAGGTCGACAAGGTGGTCGGTCTCGAGCTCGGCGCCGACGACTACGTCACCAAGCCGTACAGCCCTCGCGAGCTGGTCGCCCGGATCCGGGCGGTCCTCCGCCGCGGCGCCGACCAGGGTGCCGCCGATGACACCGCCCTCGAGGTGGGCCGGGTCAGGATGGACGTCGACCGGCACGTGGTCACCGTCGACGGCGACGAGGTCCGGCTGCCCCTGAAGGAGTTCGAGCTGCTGGAGCTCTTTCTCCGCAACGTCGGGCGGGTGCTCACGCGGGGTCAGCTCATCGACCGCGTCTGGGGCTCGGACTACGTCGGCGACACCAAGACGCTCGACGTCCACGTCAAGCGGCTCCGCGCCAAGATCGAGCCCGATCCGTCACGCCCCTCGACGCTGGTGACGGTGCGAGGGCTGGGATACAAGTACGACGTCTAGGACGCCGATGGCCGGCGGCCGGCTGCTCTGCCGCACGAGGCGCGACGTCCGTGGTGGCCCCTAGGCTGATCGCATGAAGACACGGATCGGGACCCACGTCGACCAGGCCCACCCCTTCGACGACGTCGACCGGGTCGGCGCCGACGTCGCCCAGATGTTCTTGGGCGACCCGCAGAGCTGGAAGTGGCCGAAGTACGAGTACGCCGGCGGCGCCGACGGGCTCCGTGACGACGCGGCGGCGCGAGACGTCCCGCTCTACGTCCACGCTCCCTACCTGCTCAACGTGGCGAGCCTCAACAACCGCGTGCGCATCCCCAGCCGCAAGCTCGTCCAGAACGCCGTCGACGGTGCCGCCGCGATCGGTGCCGCGGGGGTGATCCTCCACGGTGGCTACGTCGAGTCCGAGGACGACCTCGACAAGGGGTTCGACAACTGGCGCAAGGCCGTCGAGGCGATCGACGCCAAGGTGCCGGTGCTTCTCGAGAACACCGCGGGAGGCGACTACTCGATGGCGCGACGGTTCGAGCGGATCGAGCGGACGTGGGAGGCGATCCAGGCCGGCGGTGCCGGAGACTCGTGGGGCTTCTGCCTCGACACCTGCCACGCCTGGGCGGGCGGCATCGAGCTCGAGGGCATCGTCGACCGGATCACGGCGGTGACGGGCAGGATCGACCTCGTGCACTGCAACAACAGCCGCGACGCCTTCGACTCAGGAGCCGACCGCCACGCTCACCTGACGGCAGGGACGATCCCGCCGGAGCTGCTCGTGGACGTGGTCCGCTCGGCTGGTGCGCCGGTCATCATCGAGACCCACGCCGACGACCAGACCGGCGACGACATCGCGTGGCTCCGCGACCAGGTCGCGCAGTAGCGACCCGACCTCAGTCGGTGCCGGCGCCCTCGTCCTCTTCGCCGGGGGTGTCCTGGTCGACGGCCGAGGACGCCTTCGGCGTGGCGGGGCTGGTGGGGGTGCTCGCGCCCGGCTCGGCCACCGAGTCATACATCGGGATCCGGGTCACGATGGGGAGCTGCATGTCGACGTCACCGGCGTTGGCGAACGTGTAGGTGATCACGAGGAACTGGCCGGCGAAGAGCTCCGAGCCCTCGATGACCACCTGAGGCTTGGTGCCGAGCGTCTCCAGACGGCGGGCCGGGACCGGCACGGGACCGTCGAAGGTGACGTCGACCGGTGTGCCGTCGAGCGTGCTGACCTCGACCTCGACAAGCCGGTCGGCCTTCAGCGCCTGGTTGACCAGGCCGGCTGACAGCGTCCCGGAGCCGTCCTCGTTCTTCACGAAGAGCGCGTTGAGCACCTGGACGTCGCTCGAGCGGTCGTCGGTGCCGACGCTGGCCTCGTAGACGGAGTTGGTCTGTGCCTCGAAGCCGGTGCCACATCCTGCGAGGAGGACAGCGAGTCCGCCGACGACGGCGGTGGCGAGAGCACGGCGGGAGCGAGTGAGCACAGCCCGACCCTTTCTTCATTCCTACGAGCGCGACCAGGTGGTGCGCGGCGACGCACCCAGCGTATCCGCGGGCCGCCCGGGCCGTGCGACGAGGTCGTGCGGACACCCTCGACTGCCACTCCGGCGAGACTTTGTCAAGTCCCGATGAGGCTCCTGACCTGCAGAAACGATCCGGAGGGCTGTGGTTCCCCGTGTTACCCTAGTCACCTAAGAAAGGGCTATGGACATATGACTTTCACTGTTGGCGAAACGGTTGTCTACCCCAATCACGGTGCGGCGGTCATCGAGGACATCGAAGTCCGCACGATCAAGGGCGAAGAGCGTCAGTACCTCGTGCTGCGCATCGTCGCCCAGAACGATCTCGTCGTACGGGTGCCGGCGTGCAATCTCGACCTGGTCGGGGTGCGCGACGTGGTGGACAAGGAGGGGCTGGACCGGGTCTTCGGTGTGCTTCGGGCGGAGCACGCGGAGGAGCCGACCAACTGGTCCCGTCGTTACAAGGCCAATCTCGAGAAGCTGCACTCCGGTGACGTGATGAAGGTCGCCGAGGTCGTGCGTGACCTGTGGCGCCGCGAACGCGACCGGGGTCTCTCGGCAGGCGAGAAGCGGATGCTGGCCAAGGCGCGTCAGATCCTCGTCTCCGAGCTCGCGCTCGCCGAGAACACCAACGAGGACAAGGCCGAGACGCTGCTCGACGAGGTGCTTGCGTCCTGACCTGATCGTGGTCCTCGACCACTCGTGACGAAGCCGCTGCCGTGACTATGGCAGCGGCTTCGTCGTGCGACGGCGTTTCTTATTCCGGCTGTTGCGTGCCGTAACCGGTACGAAACCCGCGCTGCCTAGCGTCGCGGCATGGCGACGTCGGGCGGAGTGGCGACCTGGGTCAAGGTGTGCGACGCGGGAGAGCTCGTCGTGGGCATCGGTGTCTCCGCACTCGTCCGCGGCAAGCAGGTGGCGCTGTTCAAGACCGGTGAGCGAGAGCTTCGTGCCGTCGGCAACCGCGATCCCTACTCCGGGACCCAGACGATGGCCCGGGGCCTGGTCGTCGAGCGAGACGGGCGGACCCTCCTGGCCGCACCGGCGGGTCGAGAGCTGTTCGACCTCGAGACCGGCGTCTGCATCGACGACCCGATGACCAGACTCGCGCTCTATCCGGTGCGTCTCGTCAATGGATTTGCCGAGGTGTGCATCACCGTACGGGGATGACGATCGCCGTGGCGATCGCCGCGGCACCCTCTCCGCGCCCGGTGAGACCGAGCCCGTCGGTCGTCGTCCCGGACACGCTCACCGGCGCTCCGACGGCGTCCGAGAGCACCCGCTGCGCCTCGTCGCGCCGCGTCCCGACCTTGGGTCGGTTGCCGACGAGCTGGACGCTCACGTTGCCGATCGTGAACCCGGCGTCGACGACCCTGCGGGCGGTCTCGGTGACGAACGCGACGCCGGAGGCGCCGGCCCACTCCGGATCGGACGTCCCGTAGTTGCTCCCGAGGTCGCCGAGTCCCGACGCTGCGAGCAAGGCGTCGCACACGGCGTGAGCGACCACGTCGGCGTCGGAGTGCCCCGCGAGTCCTGCCGGTTCGTCGGGCCACAGCAGTCCGGCGCACCACATGGGTCGTCCGGCCTCGTACGCGTGGACGTCGGTGCCGGTGCCGACGCGGGGGATCGGGGAGTGCGCCATGGGGCCATCATCGCGCGCCGTCCGGTCGAGCGGGCGACCGGCGGGCCGCGCGCCCCTCGGGTCAGCCGGCCGAGAGGACCTCGGCCGCCGAGACCGCCCCGTGACGGTCCTGGATGACGTCGGCGAGACGCCGGATCTCGTCGTCGCTGATCTCGACGCCGACCTCCTCGACGCCGCGGCGCAGCTCGTCCTCGACCGTGCCCTCGGTCGCGCCGTCCTGCCACGAGGTCACGCGGTCGACGACGGCCTGGATGGCGGTGATCCTGTCCTGTTCAGTCATGGCCGATCGTTACCCACGCTGGCCGGCGCCATGCCCGTCGCGTCGTACCGGCTCGTCCTCACCAGCGGTGACCGGTGATCGTCGGCAGCGCCCTGCCCGTCCGGATCACGTACGCCGTGCCGCCGCTGCCGCGCAGCCACGCCCGCTCGAGCTGGGCCCGGCGATACACGCGCCGGACGCTCGAGACCCGGGGAGCGGCAGGGTCGTTGACGATGACGTCACCCGTGGCGGTGAACCCGCGGATCACGAAGAGGTGGCCGGCGGTGGAGCGGATCGGCGCACCGGTCAGACCGCCACGGCCGAAGGCGACCGACACCACCAACGGGATCCCCGCCCTCACGAACGCCTCGGCGTCGCGCAGCGAGGACAGTCGCGCGACGAACGCGTCGGCACCCCGGGTGCCGGCATAAGCGGTGTTGAAGCCCCAGTTGCCCGTGCCCCCGTAGCGGACGTCGTACGTCCGGCGGGCGCCGTGCACGACGAAGCGTTGCCTGATCCCGCGTCGGACCCACGCGTACTGCGCCTTCGTCGGCCCTCTGCCCAGACTGCGCAGGACCATCGTGGTCGAGGTGGGGGAGCACCACGCGGCTCCGCCTCCGTCGTACTGGCGGTACTGACCGCGGTGCACCATCTGCGAGTACCGCGGGACGGCGAGCTCGACCGTCCGCCTCATCGTGGTCGCCGACACCGGTCTCGCCGACCTCGCCGCGGCCGACGCGACGGCGCCGACCGAGAGCAGGCGAGGCTTCGCCCTCGACCTCACCGGGCGGAGCAGGGTGACGCGCACCTGCCAGGCCGCGACGCGCGCGCTCCCGTTCGCCCGGACGGCATCGGTCACGACACGGGCGACGTCGTCGGACTGGGCCGGCCCCGACGTGCGGCGGACCGTGCTCTCCTTCTCTGCCCACCGTCCGAGGGTGTCCCAGCTCCCGGTGCGCCCGTTCGTCGTCCGCACCCGCACGGAGACGATCAGGGCGGACCTGCCGGGGGTGCGCGCGTTCCAGGACGGCACCACCTCGTCGGCACCGAAACCGGTCGACGACCAGGCCGAGGTCCAGCGGGCCTTCTCGTAGGTGCGCCCGGCGAGCCTGGTGCGGCCGGTTGCACGCGAGAACCGCACTGCGCCACCGCTGACGCTCGTGCCGGCGGTGCTCCCGGTCGACAGCTGCCCCGAGGTCGTCCACCGCTGCGAGGCGATGCGCGGGGCCGCGGCCTGCGCCGGGGCGGTCATGGTGCCCGCCACCAGGCCGGCACTGGTCAGGGCGCTGGCGAGGACGAGCGAGGTACGAACCGTACGGTTGCGCATTGATCGATGCTAAGTCGGATCAGGGCAAGCCACTACTCTGGTCAGCGTGACCGTGCGCCTCTACGACTCTGCGACCATGCAGACCCACGCCCTCGAGCCCCTCGTCCCCGGACGGGTCGGCATCTATCACTGTGGGCTCACGGTCCAGGGCCCGCCACACCTCGGCCACATCCGCAAGGAGGTGGCCTTCGACGTGCTGCGGCGCTGGCTGACCCACGAGGGCCTCGAGGTCACGCTGGTCGCCAACGTCACCGACATCGACGACAAGATCCTCGTCAAGGGCGCCGAGCAGGACCGGCCGTGGTGGGCCGTCGCCTACGAGAACGAGCGCGCCCTGCACGCCGCCTACGACGTGCTGGGCTGCCTCCCGCCGACGTACGAGCCCCGCGCGACCGGGCACGTCCCCGAGATCATCGAGCTCGTGGAGACCCTGATCGACCGCGGCCACGCCTACGCCGCGCCAGACGGCTCGGGCGACGTCTACTTCGACGTGCGCTCGTGGCCCGACTACGGCGAGCTGTCGCACCAGAAGCTCGACGACATGCGCGACGCCGAGGACGCCGACCCGCGCGGCAAGCGCGACCCGCGCGACTTCGCGCTCTGGAAGGGGCACAAGGAGGGGGAGCCGGAGACGGCGTCGTGGCCCTCGCCGTGGGGTCGTGGCCGCCCCGGCTGGCACATCGAGTGCTCGGCGATGGCGACGAAGTACCTCGGCCCCGAGTTCGACATCCACGGCGGCGGCATCGACCTGCGCTTCCCGCACCACGAGAACGAGCTCGCTCAGGCCCGAGCGGCCGGCATGCCGTTCTCCCGGTCCTGGATGCACAACCAGCTCGTCCGCATCGGGGGCGAGAAGATGAGCAAGTCGGTCGGCAACTCCCTGCTGGTGAGCGAGGTGGTCAAGCGCTTCCGGCCGGTCGACGTGCGCTACTACCTGGTGGCCGCGCACTACCGCTCCGAGATCGACTACACCGAGGAGTCGCTCGCCGACGCTGCGACGACCTACCAGCGCATCGAGGGTTTCGTCCGCCGGGCGACCGAGGCGACAGGGGCCAGCACCGACCTGCGCGAGCTCGGCGGTGCGGTCACGCCGGGCTTCGCGGAGGCGATGGACGACGACCTGGCGGTGCCCGCAGCGCTCGCCCAGGTCCAGGAGCTGGTCCGCGACGGCAACAAGCAGCTCGCGGCCGGCGACGAGCAGCGCTATGCCCTGGTGAGCACGCTCTCGGCGGTACGGCGCATGCTTGACGTGCTGGGGCTCGACCCGTACGCGTCGCAGTGGGACGACGGCGGAGACGGCGCCGGTGCGGCTCACGCCGCACTCGGGACGCTCGTCGAGGCGCTGCTGGAGCAGCGGGCGACCGCCCGGACAGAGAAGGACTTCGTCACCGCGGACCGTGTCCGCGACCAGCTGAAGGCAGCTGGGGTCGAGGTCGAGGACACCCCCGCAGGACCACGCTGGTCCGTCGGCGGGGACCACGCGACGAACAAGGGACCAGTGAGCTGATGGCCGGGAACAGCCAGCGCCGGGGCGCGATCAACAAGGGCAAGAAGGGTGCGTCGGTCGGGACCGGCGGCCACCGCCGCCGGGGTCTTGAGGGCAAGGGGCCGACCCCAAAGGCCGAGGAGCGACCCAACCACAAGAAGTACAAGATGGCGCGCGCCGCCGACAAGCGCCGTCAGCCCGCACCCCGCAAGCGCGGGGACTCCAGCGAGTGGGCAGCCGGACGCAACTCCGTGGTCGAGCTGCTGCGCGCCGACGTGCCGGTGAGCACGCTCTATGTCGCCGAGGGCATCGACCGCGACGACCGCATCACCGAGATCCTCGCGCTCGCCGTCGACAAGCGCCTGTCGATCCTGGACGCGACCAAGGCCGAGCTCGACCGGTTCACCGAAGGCGCGGTGCACCAGGGCGTCGCGGCCAAGCTCCCGCCCTACGAGTACGCGCACCCCGACGACCTGCTCGCCGCCGCCGAGGAGGCAGGTGAGGTGCCGCTGATCATCGTCGTCGACGGCATCACCGACCCGCGCAACCTGGGAGCGGTGATCCGCAGCGCCGCCGGCTTCGGCGCACACGGGGTGGTGATCCCGGAGCGGCGCACAGCATCCATGACGGCCTCGGCATGGAAGACGTCCGCCGGTGCCGCGGCAAGGGTGCCGGTGGCCCGGGCGACCAATCTCACACGGCAGCTCAAGGCGTACGCCGAGCAAGGCCTGATGATCGCCGGTCTCTCGGCCGACGGCGACGTCTCCCTGCCCGATCTCGACCTCGCCGACGGCCCGCTCGTCCTGGTGGTCGGGAGCGAGGGCAAGGGCCTCTCCCGCTTGGTGTCGGAGACGTGCGACGTGCTCGTGTCGATCCCGATGGCGTCGTCGCTGGAGTCGCTGAACGCGGGCGTCGCAGCCGGCATCGCGTTGTACGCGATCGACCAGCGTCGGCAGGTTTAGCGACGGTCCGCTCGGGCAACGGCAATCGTTATCGCTCGTCTGGAACCCGTACGTTTAAGGGATGACTGCTGAGCTGACACTAGGGGCCGAAGAAGAGCTTCATCTGATCGACCGCGAGAGCCGGACGCTGTCGCCATCCGCGCCGCGGCTGCTGTCCCGGCTGCCGGGTGAGAACTTCTCGGCCGAGCTCCAGCGGTCGACGATCGAGACCAACACCAACGTGGTGACGGGTCTCGCGGGGCTTCGCGAGGAGCTCATCTCCTTGCGCAAGCAGCTGATCACGGTCGCCGAGTCAGAGGGAATCGGCGTCGCCGCCGTCGGCACGGCCCCGCGGTCCTCCTACGACGAGGACTTCGGGCTGACCGCCACCGGCCGGTTCGGCCGGATGCAGCAGGAGTACCGGTTGCTCGTCAACGAGCAGCTCATCTGCGGGACGCAGATCCACGTCGGCGTCTCCGACCGTGACGTCGCCATCGACATCGCGCAGCGGATCGGCCGCGACCTGCCGACCCTGCTCGCGCTCTCGGCCAGCTCGCCCTACTGGAACGAGCAGGACACCGGCTACGCGAGCATGCGCACGATCCTCTGGGGGCGCTGGCCCACCACCGGGGCCCTGCCACCGCTCGGGTCGGCGAAGGAGTACGAGGCGCTCCTCGACGACCTGGTCGCGAGCGGCGTGATCGCCGACGCCAAGATGGCCTACTTCGACGTCCGTCCGTCGTCGCACGCGCCGACGCTCGAGCTGCGGGTGGCCGACGCGTGCCCGGTGGTGGACGACGCGATCTTGATCGCCGGTCTCTTCCGCGCGATGGTGCGGGCCGCCGAGCTCGACATCGAGCACGGTGTTCCGTACACGCCGGTGCCAGCGCCGTTGCAGCGCGCGGCAACCTGGCAGGCTGCCCGCGCGGGCCTGGCGGGCAGCCTGCTCGATCCGAGCACGCACGCCGAGCGGGTCCCCGCCCCGGGCGTGGTCCGGTCGCTGATCGAGCGACTGCGCCCGGCGCTGGAGGAGCTCGGCGACTACGACGAGGTCTCCGAGCTCGCCGCGCGGACCCTGGCGCAGGGCACCTCGGCGGACCGTCAGCGTGCCGCCTTCGCCGAGAGCGGGTCGCTGGACGACGTCATGGACCAGGTCGTCGCCGAGACGCACGGTCCGCCGTCGGGGCTGCCGCCGGAGGTTCCGGCACTGCGGTCCTACCCGGCCCGTGCCGGTGACGAGGTGATCGGGCTCGGGTCGCGTCCGCGGCCCGTCTACAGCGACGTGATGGCCTACATCCGCGACCGGAGCCGCGAGGACCTCGAGAAGCTCCAGCACCAGCGCGACACCTGGTCGGACGACGAGGGCCTCACGGTCGTCCTCGACGGCGAGACCAACCGGTTCGAGGTCGACCTGGTGCCGCGGATCATCAACGCCCACGAGTGGGAGATGCTCAGCGAGGGCCTCGAGCAGCGCGCTCGCGCACTGGAGATGTTCCTCCAGGACGTGTACGGCCCGGGTCGGGCGCTCGCTCACGGCGTCGTGGCCGAAGCCGATCTCCACTCCTGCCCGGGGTGGCGCGAGGACGGGACCCGGTTGCCGCAGGCGGTGGTGCGGGCGCCGATCATGGGCTTCGACCTGGTGCGCAACGACCGCGGCGAATGGCAGGTGCTCGAGGACAACCTGCGCAACCCCAGCGGCCTGGCCTATGCGGCCGCGGCGCGGGAGATGCTCGACACGGTGGTCCCGGACATGCCGCGACCGGCCGGTCTCATCGATCCTCGTGCGTCGCTGCCGATGGTCGGCCAGACGTTGCGGGCCTGCGTCGAGCGTGCCGGTGTCGGCGCGGGGGACGAGGGCGCCCTCGTCCTGCTCGCGACCGGACCGTCCAGCGTCTCGTGGTACGAGCACCAGCGTCTCGCCAAGGAGGGCGGTCTCATCCTGGCGACGAGCGAGGACCTCGTCGTCCGTGAAGGCCGCGTACGCCTCGTCGACGGTGACCGCGCGGTCGACGGGATCTACGTCCGGCTGGACGAGGAGCTCGGCGAATTGACGACGGAGGACGGTCGGGCGCTCGGTGCCGAGATCATCGACGTGGCCGCGGCGGGAGCCGTGGTGCTCGCGAACGCTCCGGGCAACGGGGTTGCCGACGACAAGGCGACCTACCGCGTGGTCCCCGAGCTCATCGGCTACTACCTCGACGAGCGTCCGCTCATCGAGTCGGTGCCGACGTACCGCACCGATGACGACGACGAGCGGCAGATCGTCCTCGAGCGGGTCGACGAGCTGGTCACCAAGCCCGTCGACGGCTACGGCGGTCACGGCGTGCTCGTCGGTCCGCTCGCCTCGCAGGGCGAGATCGTGCGGCGGCGCAAGGAGATCGCCCGTGACACCGAGGGCTGGGTCGCGCAGGAGACGGTCGCGCTCAGCTCGCACCCGACGCTCGACCACGGCCGGCTGGAGCCGCGCCACGTCGATCTGCGCGTGTTCGTGCACGTGACCGGCACCGAGCCGGGTCAGGTCAAGGCCGTCCCGGTCGCGCTGACCCGCGTCGCCGGCCCCGGCAGCCTCATCGTCAACAGCTCGCAGGGCGGCAGCGCCAAGGACACCTGGATCATCCAGGACTGACCCGACACCCGCCGTCACGACGCGAGGCCCCGACCACCTGGTGGTCGGGGCCTCGCGTGCGTCGGGCGTACGGGGTGGTGCGGGCGGTCAGCGCCGGCGACCGGCAGAGGCGATCGCGGTGCCCAGGAGCAGTGCGGCGATCGTGGGGAAGAGCACGAAGCCGTAGAGCGGCAGGTTGACCAGCGGCTGCGAATAGAGCCAGTCCCAGTCACGGATCTCAGCGGCGGCACGGAAGATCTCCTCGCGCGCCAGGACGATCACAGCGGCGGGGACGGCGCCGTACAGGACAGCGGCGATCATCGGTCCGACCGGTGACAGCCGTCCCGCCGCGGCGGTCAGGAGCAGGAGGAGGCCGGAGACGGCCGCGACCGCTAACGGCCACGTCTCCCCGTCGCTGAAGGAGCGGAAGTTGGTCGCATCGAACCAGTAGCGGCCGAACGCCCAGTCGAAGCCCACGATCGCGACCGGGGGCAGGAGGAGTCCCGCCAGGAGGCTCACGACGTGGCGGGCTGCACCGCCGCGGCGGGGGGTGTCGTCCCCGTCGGTGGACGAGGATCCGGAGGAGGACGGGCCGTAGGGGTCGGCGTCGTAGGAACGTGAGTCGGAGGTGGGGATCGGCTTCGTAGGGCTCGCTTGGGGGCGATCGACCGGTTGGCTCATGACCGGCGAGCCTAGACCCCGAGGGGGTGGTCGGCCGACCACCGACGTCGGATACCGTGGTCGGCGATGATCTCCGTCGACCGTCTCACCAAGACCTTCGGCACCGTTCGCGCTGTGGACGACCTCACCTTCGAGGTCCGGCCAGGCGCGGTCACCGGGTTCCTCGGACCCAACGGAGCCGGCAAGACCACCACGCTGCGGATGCTCCTCGGCCTCGTGGCGCCCACGTCCGGAAGCGCGACGATCGACGGTCGGCGCTACGCCGACCTCGAGCGTCCCGGCCGGGTTGTCGGGGCCGCGCTGGAGGCCGCGAGCTTCCATCCGGGCCGGACGGCGCTCGACCACCTGCGGGTGTTCGCACCGTCGATGGGTGTGTCCGACGCCCGGTGCCGCGAGCTGCTCGCCATGGTCGGCCTCGCGGACGCGGCCGACCGCCGCGTCGGCGGGTTCTCCCTCGGCATGCGCCAGCGGCTCGCGCTCGCGACCACACTGCTGGGCGACCCTCCCGTTCTCATCCTCGACGAGCCGGCCAACGGCCTCGACCCCGGCGGCATCCGGTGGCTCCGCGAGCTGTTGCGGTTCTTCGCCGGAGAGGGCCGTACGGTTCTCGTCTCGAGCCACGTGCTGTCGGAGGTCCAGCAGACCGTCGACGACGTGGTGATCATCGCGCAGGGCAGGCTCGTGCACGCCTCCCCGCTGGCCGAGCTGGCGGCGATGGCGGTGCGGCACGTCGAGGTCGTCTCCCCTGATGCCGAGGCGCTGCGTGCGGTCCTCGACGACCGAGGGTGGTCGTACGCCCCGGCGTCACGCGAAGGCGTTCGCGGCTTCAATGTCTCCCAGGTGAGCGCGGCGGAGGTCGGTGCGGCCGCGTTCGGCGCCGGCGTCGAGCTGCACACGCTGACACAGCGCGAGGTCGAGCTGGAGGACGTGTTCCTGTCGCTCACCGGCCAGGACGGCACGCCCACCTCGACCGGCGCTCCCGCGGCTGCGGAGGTGGCCGCATGAGGGCCGCGCTCACCTCCGAGCTCCGGAAGTGGACGACCACCCGCCTCTGGTGGGTGCTGCTCGTGATCATGGCCGCCTACATGGCCTTCCTCGCGGTGGTGATGGCGTTCTCGCTCACGCTCGCGCCGACAGGAGGGACGGCGCCTGTCGGGGGTGTGGACGCGGCGCTGACCGTCTATACGCTCGGCAACGGGCTCGGATACGTCTTCCCCCTGCTCGCCGGGGCCATGTCGATGACGTCGGAGTTCCGCTACCAGACGATCACGCCATCGCTGCTCGGCGATCCTCGCCGCGGTGTCTTCCTCGGCGCCAAGCTCGTGTCGGCCGCCGTCATCGGACTCGCGTTCGGTGTGGTCGGCACGGCGGCCAGCGTGGCGGGCGGCGCACCGATCCTCTCCCTGCGCGGTGACGGCGCGTTCCTGACGGAGGGGGACGTCCTCGCTCCGATCGCCCTGTCGGTCGTGGCACTGGCGATCTGGGCATTCGTCGGTGTCGGGGTCGGGAGCCTCATCACCAACCAGGTCGCGGCCATCGTGGTCGTGCTCGCGTTCACCCAGTTCGTAGAGCCGATCCTCCGCGTCGGGTTCAGTGCTGTCGACGCGCTCGAGGGTGTGGCGAAGTTCCTCCCGGGCGCGGCGTCGGAGGCCTTGGTGGGAGCGAGCACCTACGCGTCGTTGGGCATGTCGGAGCTGCTCGACCGCTGGGCGGGCGCTCTGGTGTTCCTCGCGTACGGCGTCGTGCTCGCCGCGATCGGTCGATGGACGACGCTCCGGCGCGACATCACCTGAGGGACCAGGAGCTCGGCGTAGCCTCGGGAATGACGCCGCGTGTCGCGCCGTTGGGAGGGGTGACACCGACGCCTCGAGGAGGTGCGCCAGCATGACCGAGGACTTCCGTCCCCTGACCATCAAGCCGATCTTCAACGATGCGATGATCGCCGAGATGCCGCTGTACGACCGCTTCCGCCACGCGGAGGAGATGGTGGCCAACCGCCATCCGCGCGAAGCGATCAAGATGCTGACCGGTGTCGTCGACGAAGCCCCCGACAGCGCGGCCGCCTGGGAGCTGTTGGGGCGTGCCTACTTCGCCGCGGCGCTGCTCCGGCCGGCCGAGGACGCGTTCCGTCGCCTCATCGAGCTCGAGCCCGCGAGCGGATGGGCGCACGTGGCGCTCGGTCTGACCCTGGACCGTCAGTCGCGGCACCGCGAAGGAGCGACCTACCACCGGATGGCGGCCGTGCTCGATCCCGACCAGGACCGGCGACCCAAGCTGGTCGCCACCGACGGTCGCGCCTGAGCGGTCGCTAGCGGCGGTCGCGTGATCGTCAGCGACGTCCCGCCGACCCATATCTCGACCGTACGATGAGCAGCATGGATGCTGATGTGATCGTCGTCGGGGCGGGTCTGGCCGGGCTCGCCGCCACCGCGGAGCTGGTCGACGCGGGGAAGCGGGTGATCCTCGTCGACCAAGAGTCCGAGGCCAACCTCGGCGGCCAGGCGTTCTGGTCGTTCGGCGGACTCTTCTTCGTCGACACCCCTGAGCAGCGCCGCATGGGCATCAAGGACTCTCACGAGCTGGCGCTCCAGGACTGGATGGGCAACGCCGGCTTCGACCGGCCCGAGGACACCTGGCCGCGACGGTGGGCGGAGGCGTACGTCGACTTCGCCGCGGGCGAGAAGCGGGCGTGGCTTCGCGCGCAGGGCCTCAAGATCTTCCCCGTCGTCGGCTGGGCGGAGCGAGGTGGCTATGGCGCGGTGGGCCCCGGCAACTCGGTGCCGCGCTTCCACATCACCTGGGGCACCGGTCCTGGAGTGGTGGAGCCGTTCGAGCGACGGGTCCGGGACGGAGTGGCCAAGGGTCTGGTCACCTTCCGGTTCCGTCACCGCGTCGACGGTCTGACCATCACCGACGGTGCCGTCACCGGGATCACCGGTGCCGTCCTCGCCCCCGACGGAGCCCCTCGTGGCGTGGCCAGCAACCGCACCGTGGACGGTGACTTCGCACTGTCCGCCCAGGCCGTGGTGGTGACCTCCGGCGGGATCGGCGGCAACCACGAGCTGGTCCGCAGGACGTGGCCGACCGAACGGCTGGGCAACCCGCCGGAGGACATGCTCACCGGTGTCCCCGCCTACGTCGACGGGCGCATGCAGCAGATCGCGATCGAGTCCGGTGCGCACATGATCAACCCCGACCGCGGCTGGCACTACGTCGAGGGCATCAAGAACTGGGACCCGATCTGGCCCGGTCACGGCATCCGCATCCTGCCCGGCCCGTCGTCGCTGTGGTTCGACGCGCGCGGCAACCGCCTCCCTGTGCCTCTCTATCCG
The DNA here is from genome assembly GCF_019550855.1 of Mumia sp. zg.B21. Taxonomy (NCBI): domain Bacteria; kingdom Bacillati; phylum Actinomycetota; class Actinomycetes; order Propionibacteriales; family Nocardioidaceae; genus Mumia; species Mumia sp. zg.B21. Next base: position 787,790 of record NZ_JAHWCJ010000002.1, read on the forward strand.
GGGTTCGACACCCTGGGCACGCTGGAGCACCTGCGGACCACCGGCTACGACCACAGCTGGTTCGTGCTGACGCAGAAGATCATCGAGAAGGAGTTCGCGCTGTCGGGGTCGGAGCAGAACCCCGACCTCACCGGACGCGACGTCCGTGCGGTGCTGTCACGGGTGCGGCCCGGCGCTCCTGCGCCGGTGGAGGCGTTCAAGCAGCGGGGCGAGGACTTCGTCGTCGCCGACACGCTCGAGGACCTCGTCGACGGGATGAACAAGTTGACGCCCGAGCCGTTGCTCGAGCCGGCGGCGATGCGGCGGCAGATCGAGGCGCGCGACCGCGAGATCGACAACCCGTTCGGCAAGGACATGCAGGTCGTCGCGCTGCGCGGAGCTCGGGCGTACCGCGGCGACAGGCTGATCCGTACGGCGGCGCCGCACCGCATCCTCGACCCCGCAGCCGGACCGCTGATCGCGGTCCGGCTGCGGGTCATCACGCGCAAGACGCTGGGCGGTCTGGAGACCGACCTCGAGGCGCGCGTCCTGCGTGAGGACGGCTCCGTGCTGGAGGGCCTGTACGCCGCCGGCGAGGTCGCCGGGTTCGGCGGAGGTGGCGTGCACGGCTACCGCGCGCTCGAGGGCACCTTCCTCGGAGGGTGCCTCTTCTCCGGGCGTACGGCCGGCCGTGCTGCCGCTCAGGCGGTGGGCTGATCGCCCGTGTCGGGGTCGACGTCTCCGGAGAGGTTCTCCGGGTCGACCTCACCCGCAGGGGTGACGTCGGTCGGCTCGGCGTCCTCGGGGACGTCGGCGAGGTCGTCGACAGGGCCGACCGCTCCGTCACCGCGCTGGACGACCTCGGTCTCGTCCATGTTGCCGTGCGTACGGACGGTGTCGGGGGTGGAGTTCACCGCGAGGACCGACGGGTCGACGTCGTCGACCGTGGGGCGGTGGCTCTCTCGGTCAGGGCTGTCGGGACGTGTCATCGCTGCTCCTTCATGACGGGGGGACGGCCGCACAGGTACCCGCCGTCGTGCGACGTATGCGTCGGCGTCCCCGCGCGACGTCACGGGGAGGTGGCGCCTCCCGACGCGGCGCGGATGGTGGCCACCTGGCCCGCGAGCTGGGTGCCTACGTAGTCCTCCGCGGCCTCGAAGATCTCGACCTCGTGCCCCGCCTGCTGCGAGAGGTGCCACCGGTGGACCAGCACGTCGTGGAAGAACTCCGCCGGCTCGACGACGTCGCGGTACTCGTCGGGGATCATCCGCGTGAGCGGCTCCCACACCTCGGTGAGCCAGCGGTGCGCGACGACCATCGCGTCCTCCTGCTGAAGCTGGTGCGCACCGGTGAAGGCGTCGAGGTCGTTGAGCAGGCGCCGGGCCTGCGCCTCCTCGAGGTCGAGGCCGGTCAAGCCCTGCAGTCGTCGGGCGTGGTGGTCGGGCTCGACAACCTTGGGTTGGATGCGGACGCTGTCACCGTCCCAGTCGGTGACGATGTCGAGCTCGTCGACGTCGAATCCGAGCTGGTTGAGCTGCTCGATGCGCTGCTCGATGCGCCACATGTCGTCGAGGCCGAACTCCTCCACGCCGGTCAGCGCCTCCCAGAGCTCCCCGTACCGTTCGACGATGTGGTCGACCAGTGCGTGCGGGTCGACGCTGGGGTCGAGCAGCCCGCCGGCCTGCAGGTCGAGCAGCTCTCCGAAGGTGTTCGTACGGACCAGGTCGAGGTCCTCGCCGCGCTGCCCGTCGGACAGGGTGTCGTGCAACGCGCCGGTCTCGGCGTCGACGAGGTACGCCGCGAACTCGCCGGCGCTGCGGCGGAACAGCGTGTTGGACAACGAGCAGTCCCCCCAGAAGAACCCGTCCACGTGCAGACGTACGAGCAGGACGACCAGCGCGTCGATGACGGCGTCGAGCGTGTTCTCGGACAACGGGTGCTCGAACAGCGAGCGGTACGGGAGGGAGTGCGGGAGGTGCGCCGTCACCAGCGCCGCGCCCAGCGGCGAACCGTCCCTGGCCGTGCGTCCGGTCACCACCGCGACCGGCTCCACCGTCGGGAGGTCGAGGCGTACGAGGTGACGGAGCAGCCCGTACTCGCGGCGCGCGTAGTGCTCGGTCGTCTCCTTCACGACGAGCACGGCGCCGTCGACGCGGACGAAGCGCACGACGTGGCGGTGGATGCCGCGCGGCAGGGACACATCGAGGTCTTCCGGCCAGTCGATCAGCGGTTCGCGCCACGGTAGCGAGACGAGTCCGCTTCGGGGCCGTGCGGAGAGGACGTGGACCGGCATGCGCCTAGCCTCGCGGGACGGAACGCTCGAAGCCAGTCGAAACCCCCGAGAAGACGTTTGCACGTTCCGCTGTCGTGGCCCTCGGACTCTCCTACGATCCCAGGCATGCGTTCGGCGGTCGTGCCCTTCTGGCGTGCGTGGTTGCCGGTCGTCTGCGCGGTGTGGGCCGTTGGATGGCTCTGGGGTGGCCCGCTCGAGCAGGCGGTGATCGTCCCGCTGGTCGCTGTGGGCTCGTACGTGGGCGTGCGACGAGTCGTGCCCGGCGCGCTCATCGTGCTGCTGGCCGAGGTCGCCGTCGTCGTGATGGGCATCCCGCCCGACAACCCTGCCGTCCTCCTCGCCGGGATCACCGTCACGTTCCTTCTTGGCCGCCTGACCACGGTCCGGGCGGGCCTGCCGGTCATCGGGTGCTTCCTGGTGGCGATCGCGGCGAGCGAGATGCCGTTCGCCGGTCACGTGATCGGGATGGCGGTCCAACTCGTCGTCTGGGGCCTCGGCGTCGCCTTGCGGCACGCCGACCGCACGGTCGACGAGGCGCGCTCGCGGTCGCGCGCATGGCGGGCCGGCGACATGGAGACCTGGGTGTCCCGGGTCGTCGCGGCAGAACGGCGCCGGATGGAGCTCGACGTCCTGGCGACGCTGTGCGGATCCGTCGCCGCGATCAGGGAGATCGTGCTTGCCACGGGGGGACGGGTCGACGTCGCCGCTCTGCGGAGCGTGCACGGGCTCGCTCAGTCCACGATCGGGGACCTCCGTACGCTGCTCGTCTCCCTCCGGTCGCCCGAACCCGCCACCCCCGCGGGCGCCGATCCGACGGGCGATCGTGGGCGGCACGGGCGAGCACGACTGCGAGCTGACATCGCGCTGACGCTTGCGGTGGCAGCCGTCGCCGCGATGGACACCGTCATCGTCGGACGCGTCATCCCCGACGCCGGGCTGATGGCGTGGCTCGGACTCGTCTGCGTCGTCGCGCTGCCGTGGCGGAGCGTCTCGCCCGGCCGTGCGTGCCTGGGGGCGACTGTCCCCTTCGTCGTCGCCGCGGTGGCCGGGACGGAGCTCGTGCTCGGCCTCGCCACGCTGACCACCCTGGGGCTGCTCGCCTGGTCCGCCGTGGCCGCGGAGGACCGTCGGACGTGGGCGGCGTGCGCGCTCCTGGGCGTGACCGTCGTGCTCGCGCCCACGCATCCGGACTCGCTCTACCCCCTCGTCACGGGGTCGCTCGTCGCGTTCGTGGCGGTCGCGTCGTTCGTGTGGCACCACGTGGTGCAGGACAGAGACCACGCGACGTCGACGGCACGGGCGTACGAGGAAGCGGTGTGGGGACAGGCCGAGCCGATGCTCGTCGCAGTCGGGCGCGGCCTGGCCCGTGACCTTCACGACGACGTGAGCCGGATGATCGGCGTCGTCGCCGTCCACGCCGAAGCAGCCGTGGCCCTCGCCGAGACCGACCCCGCCCGCGCGCAGCGGTCGATGGATGTGGTCATGGATGCGGCCTCGCGGGCCGACGTCGAGCTCGAGCGGCTGTGCCGGGTGCTGTACGACGAGGGGCCGGGCGAGGGTGATCCCTGGGACCGCCTCCTCGCCGACGCGGACGCCCTCGGGCTGCAGGTCGAAGCCCGGATCGAGGTGCCCGTCGCCGAGCGTGCGGCGACGACCGCAGCCCGCCACGTCGTCGCCGAGGCGCTCGCCAACGCCGCCAAGCACGCCCCTGGTGCCCGCGTCTCGCTGCGGGTGCGTCGCATCGGCGGTGAGGTGTGCGTCACCGTCGTCGACGACGGGGGACACCGGCCTCGCAGCGAGCCGCCAGGAACGGGGTTCGGGCTGCTGACGCAGGCCGAGCTCGTCGAACGGGCTGGTGGGCGGCTGTGGGCCGCACCCGCCGGCACCGGCTTCTCGGTGCGTGCACGGATCCCGATACACGCGCAGGCCCTGGGTGAGCCTGCGACGCCGCACGCGGTCGTCCGACCGACGCCTGAGGAGATCGGCCGGTGATCCGTGTCGTGCTCGCCGACGACCACGAGGTCGTGCGCTCGGGTCTCGCCGCGATCTTGTCGGTGGAGCCTGGCATCGAGGTCGTCGCCGAGGTGGGCGACGGGCACGAGGCAGCGCGGGCCTCGCGAGCTCGACGCGGACGTGGTCCTGATGGACGTGGAGATGCCCGGCACGGGAGGCATCGAGGGGGTCACACTGACAGCGCGCGCCAACCCGCGGACGAAGGTCGTCATGCTCACGACGTTCGACCTCGACGAGCATGTCGGGGCGGCCCTCGGTGCCGGGGCAGTCGGCTACCTCCTCAAGACGGCCGGGCGCGCGGAACTCGTCGCTGCCGTACGTCAGGCCCATGCCGGCGCACTGTCGCTCGACAGCGAGATCACCCGCCGCCTCGTCGGCCGGTTCATGCGCACGGCGCGCCCGACCGGCACGCCGAGCCCGCTGGACGACCTGACCGAGCGTGAGCTCGAGGTGTTCGGGCTGATGTCGCGCGGGCTGACGAACGCCGAGATCGCCGTGGCGCTCACGGTGAGCGAGCTGACGGTGAAGTCGCACGTCGCCCGGATCCTCGCCAAGACAGGGCTGCGAGACCGCGTCCAGGCGGTGGTGCTCGCCTACGAATCAGGATTCTTGGAGCCCCGCGCGGACCTCTGAACCGTCCGGCAGGAGGAGAGGGCTACTCCGTCCGGACGATGTGGCGGTGGTGGGCGGCGGGTCATCGTGGGACCCGACCCACAACCACACCTGGAGGAACAACGATGCGTGCCCTGACGACGACCGCGGCCCTGGCGTTGGCGGCCGGCGCGTTAACCGCAACACCTGCCTCGGCCTCGGCGACGCCCGCAGTGAACCAGTCCGCTGTCGCCCCGGCCGCCGTCGGCGCGACCGGCACGCTCGTCTACATCAAGGCGCACAACGTCTGGATCTCCACCACCGACGGTCGGCGCCACCACCGGGTGACCACGGACGGCACCGCCGTCTCGCCGTACTCGTCCCCGTCGATGTCCGACGCCGGCATCGTCGCCGTGTCGAAGGGCTACGCGATCGTCCGGATGCGCCAGAACGGCGTCGTCCTCAACCGGATCGACCCGCCCCCGCTCCCCGGGTCGGCGGGAAGCCCTGTCGACGGCGTCCCCGACAGCGTCATCTCTCCCGACGGCAGCACGATCGCCTGGTCGGTGTCGGCGTACCAGTGTCCGGTCGGGGTGAGCTGCGGGATCCGCTCGGCGACCGGCTACACCGCGGCCGGCAGGTATCAGTCGGCCGGGCGGAGCACGTACTTCCGGAACCCGTCCTGGGTGAGCGGCACCCGCACGCTGCAGGGCGGCGGCTACGGCTCTCACGTCATGCTGCACGACCTCACGACGACCCCGAAGCTGTGGTTCAACGACGACGACGTGTTCGCCGCCTCGACGGATCTCGGGGACTCGGAGCTGAGCCGAGACGGCAAGTACCTCGCGGCCGTCCGCGGGTACGGCGACTCGACGCAGATCGCCTGGTACACCGTCCGAGGGAACGCGAGGACGGGAACGCCTCCGGCGCCGCCGACCGCGCTGTGCAACACGAACGAGGCTGCGGGGTTCGCCGGTCCGACCTTCAGCCCGGACAGCCAGGGCCTCGCGTGGGAGGAGCCGGACGGCATCTGGGTCAAGCGAGGTCTGAGCTCGTGCGACACGCCGCAGCCGTCACTCCTGATCGTGGGTGGATCCCAGCCGCACTGGTCGCCCGCGTCGCTGAACCCACCGGCGGTGGCGAAGCCGGCGCCGCCGAAGCCGAAGACGTTCGTGGTCACGAAGAAGCCGCGGGTCAAGGGCAAGGCGAAGGTCGGCAAGAAGGTGTCGGTCACCGCGGGCACGTGGTCGCCACGTCCGACGAAGGTCACCTACCGCTGGTACCGGGGTGCGAAGGCCATCAAGGGCAAGGCCGGTGCGAAGCGGGTCTACAAGCTCAAGAAGGCTGACCGTGGCAAGAGGCTGCGGGTGAAGGTCACTGTGAAGCGCTCCGGCTACAAGTCGACGTCGGTCTGGTCCACGCGAACCGCGAAGGTGAGGCGCTGACCGTCGCCCGAGATGTCGGCCGACGTGTGGCCTCAGCCGAGGCGAGACGTCGGCCGACGTGTGGCCTCAGCCGAGGACCCGGTCGAGGTAGGCGTTGGTGAACGTCCGCTGCGGGTCGAGCCGGTCGCGTACGGAGCGGAAGTCGTCGAAGCGCGGATAGCGGGCGCGCAACGTGTCGGGCTCGAGGGTGTGCAGCTTGCCCCAGTGCGGCCGGCCCTCGTGCTCGCCGAAGATCGCCTCGATGCCCTCGAAATAGCGGCGGTAGTCCATCTGGTGGTACTGGTGGACGGCGACGTAGGCGTTGGCCCGCTCGTAGCCCGTCGACAGCCAGATGTCGTCCGGAGCGGCGAAGCGCACCTCGATCGGGAACGACACCGTCTCGCCAGACCGGTTGACCCACCTGTCGATCTCAATCAGCACGGAGGGCAGCGCGGCGCGCGGCACGGCGTACTCCATCTCTCGGAACCGCACGCGGCGCGGGGAGATGAAGACCGCGGGCGCCCGGTCGGTGTACTCGCGGGCGCCAAGGGCGCGGCCGGAGAGCGCGTTGAGCCGCGGGATCCACTGCGGCTGATGGGTCCCGATGCGGTTGACGACCTCGAAGAGCCCGTTGGACAGCACCTCGTCGTCGATGAGGAAGCGCGCCTTGGACAGCGGCTGACGCTCGGTGCCCTCAGGGACACGGTTGTTGCGCTTGACCAGCGCGCGGTCGGTGTGCGGGAACCAGTAGAACTCGAAGTGGTCGTTGTCCTCGACGAGCGCGTCGAGCCCGGCGACCACGTCGGGGAGACGCATCGGCTCCTCGCGGGCATGCAGGAGGAACGACGGGATGCAGGCGAAGGTCAGCGAGGTGATGATGCCCAGCGCGCCGAGACCGACGCGTGCGGCGCCGAAGAGCTCGCGGTCGTCGGGGGTCACGGTCAGGACGGTGCCGTCGCCGGTGACGATCTCCAGGCCTGCGATCGCGCCCGCGATGCCGGTGAGTCGCGCCCCTGTGCCGTGGGTGCCGGTGGAGGTGGCGCCCGACACCGTCTGCGGGTCCACGTCGCCCATGTTGGGGAGCGCGAGGCCGATCTGGTCGAGCGCGCGGTTGAGGCCGCGGAGGCTCATGCCGGCGCCCACGGTCACGTGCCCGGTGTCGCGGTCGACACGCTGGATGCCGGCGATGCGGTCCATCCGAAGCATCACGCCGTCGGTGGCTGCGATCGAGGTGAACGAGTGCCCGGCGCCGACCGCCTTGACGCGCTGCCCGCGCGCGGCGGCGGAGCGTACGACCTCGGCGACCTCGGCGGTCGAGCGCGGGCGGACGACGTCGGCGGGCTCCGCGCTCGCGCAGCGGCCCCAGTTGGTCCAGCGAGCAGCGGTGTGCTGGGAGGTCGTGGTCATCCGAAGTTCTTCCCTTCGCCGCGGTAGGTCGGCAGCACCTCGACGGTCGCCGCGCCATGGGTCGACTCCTCGGTGTGGACGAGGTGCACGGCGTCGAACCGCTCGCACATCTCGCCGGCCTTCGCGTGCCGCATGAAGACGCGGTCGCCGAGCCGAAGACTGCGGGCGACCGGCCCACGGACGGGGGTCTGCACCTCTCCTGCGCCTTCGGTGCCGATCAGCGACAGACCCTCGGGCCAGGCGGGCGTGGGCAACCGGCTCTTGCCGGCAGCACCCGAGGCGGCGTACCCGCCGGAGAAGAGCGTGGCGATGTCGGGCGTCGGCTTGCGGACCACCGACAGCGCGTAGAACGCCGCGGGAGTCGACTCGAAGGCGTCGTAGGAGTCGAACAGCGTCGGCATGAACAGGCCCGAGCCCGAGGTGAGCTCGGTGATGTAGGGGTCGTCGCGCATGACCTCGAGGCTCCCGGTGCCGCCGGCGTTGACGAAGCGGAGGTCGGTGGTCTCGCGGATGCTCTCGACGATGCGCGCGCGGCGCTCGGCGATGTCGGCGGCGCTGCGAACCTTGACGAAGCGGACGGCGGGGGAGCTGTCGGGGAGGCCGGCGATCTGCGCGTCGTAGAACATCAGGCCGACCAGCTCGTAGCCCGGCCGAGCGGTGATCGCCCGGGCGAGCGCGATCGCGTCACCCGGGCTGTGGATCGGCGACCGACGAGCACCGAGGTGCACCCGGCGGAACGGCTCCAGCGACGAGTCCACGTCGATGCAGACGCGGATCCGGGGGCGGGCGGTGCCCACGACGGCGTCGATGTGGTCGAGGTGCGCGAGCGAGTCGACCATCACGGTGATCGCTGTCGAGCGGTGCTCCTTCGCGACGAGGTCGTGGAGGCCGGCGCGATGCACCGTGGGATAGGCGAGCAGCAGGTCCGTGTGTCCCTCGTCGGCGAGCCAGATCGACTCGTCGAGGCTGTAGGACATGACTCCCGCGTAGCCGTCGTGGGCGAGGGTGCGGTCGAGGATCTCGCGGACACGCAGGGACTTCGACGCCACACGCACAGGAACACCGCCGGCTCGGCGTACGAGCTCGGCGGTGTTGTGCGCGAGCGCGGCCCCGTCGACCACCGCGTACGGGGTCTCGAGGTCGCGCGTCAGGCGCTCCAGTCGCTCCATGTTGGGCAAGCGTCCAATAGCCACGGCACCAGTATGCGCCAGGAACGTGACTTTGGACACCCGACCAGGAGGACTCCTCAGATTCAGCTCCGGCGCTTCCTCCACACCCGCGCCACGATCAGCAGCAGCACGCCGCCGACGATGATCGCCGGGAGCTGCGGGTTGTCGCGCGCATTCTGCTTGACGTACTCGAGCCGTTGCTCCGCCTCGGACTTCACCTCGGACTTGACCTCGTCGACGCGGGCCTTGGCCTGCTTCTTGACGTCCAGGCGGTCGGTCAGCTGCTCCACCGTACGGCCGAGGTCTTCGCGGGTCTCTTCGATCTCGCGCTGGATGTCGTTGGGATCAGTGCTCACGGTTGCGCGCCTCCTTCACCTCGGCGATGTCGGCCTTGACGTTCTCCACGGCATGCTCGGGAACTGGTGATCCCACCTGCTGCAGCTTCTTCTTGCCCAGCAGCGCGAGCACGGCCGCGATGATGAAGAGCACGACGGCGACGATCAGTGCGGCGAGCCACACGTCCATCACCAGGGCCAGGGCCGCGATGATGGCGGTGAAGAGGGCGGCGAGGCCGTACAGCGCGAGAAGCCCGGCGGCGCCAAAACCTCCGAGCCCTACGCCGGCCTTCGTGCCCTTGTCCTTGAGCTCGGCCTGCGCGAGGCGCATCTCGTCACGCACGAGGCGAGAGGTCTGCTCGGACAGGTCGCGGACGAGATCGGCGATCGACTCGTCGGCCCGCGAATCAGGTTGTGTCATTTGGGGTGCTCCCCTCTGTCGGTCATGCCACACAGGTGCCCTTCCGCGGGGCGTACATGCGCACGGCGTCCTAGGCTCGCGGGCATGGATGCTGGAGTGAACGAGTCGGTGCTCGCGTTGATCCTGATCGGCCTCGGGGCGATCCTGGTCTTCTGGGGAGGCACCGCGCTGCGAGCACTGATTGCCCTGGCGGGCGCGTTCATCGGCTTCTTCCTCGGCGCGGAGATCGTGCAGGAGCGAGTCGGGGGCGAGCTGCTCGGCACCCCCGGCGGGTGGATCGCCGCGGTCGTCGGCGCGCTGGTGCTCGGCATCCTCGCGTACGTCTGGTACTGGCTCGGCGTGGTGATCTGGGTCGGCGCGATGGGGTACGTGCTCGGCGTCTCGGTCGCCGCCGTGTTCGGTGCGGACGACAGCTGGGTCCTCACCACGGTGGGTCTGGTCGTCGCCGCGGTGCTCGTCGTGATCGCGATCGCCATGTCACTCCCATCCCTGCTGCTCGTGATCGCGAGCGCCTGGTCGGGCGCCATCCTGGTGGTGATCGGCGTGATGCTGCTGGTCGGTGAGATCAGCGAGCGCCAGATCAACCGGGCGTTCACTGCCGTCGAGCCGGCATGGCCCTGGTACGCCGCAGCCATCGGGCTTTTCGTCGTGGGTCTCCTGGCCCAGCTGGGGATGACCTCGCGGCGTCGGTCGGAGAGCGTCGACAGTTAGGATGGGCCCGGCTCCGGAGGTCGCGGGGCCCTGCCGGTGTAGCTCAGTTGGTAGAGCGCCTCACTTGTAATGAGGATGTCGCGGGTTCGACTCCTGTCACCGGCTCTGGGTGTTGGTGCAGGGCAGGGACGTCATACGTCGGCGACTCTCGCAAGAGGCTGACGCCGAATGCGTCGCCAAGTGCCGTTCACGGTGTCAAACCGTATGCGTCGGAGCGGTGGGACGGCCTGTGGCCTTCGGTGCGTTGTCTCGGCGAATGAGCATCAGGGGTCGCGTGACGACGTCGGGCACGTCAGGCATTGAGTGTGACGCTGTGGAGGCGTTCCGCAAGCGACGTTCGGCTGCAGCCGAACCAACCCTGCCGGCCATGAATCAGGCACGCTGTAGACGGTGGCGGACAGCGGCCACGGTGGGACGCTCACCGACCAGCGCGGTGACGACCGGATGTGCCTTCGACGCTGCTCGAGCATCCCGTACCGGGTGCTGTCGCGGATGTCGTGACAAATACGTCGCCGAGATCCTGACGGATCACACTATTCAATCGATTGGGGGCATTCCTTCAACAGCTTGTGCCAGTCGATCTCCGAGATGTCGTCGGGGACGTCGAGGAACGGCGACCAGGGGGCGCTGCCGCCCATCATGTCGTCCACGAACTTTGCCTTGCTCGGGGGTTCGGATGACTGATAGCCGAGGTCCGCAAGGCACTGGCGCATCTCGACGAGGTGGCCGTACGTCTTGGCAGCGAATGCGGGGGTCAGCGGTACGTCGTTCGGGGCCTTCCCCACACGCTCGTGACATTCAGTCTGCGCCTGACTGAACGACGACGCCTGCTCGGCGGTCACCGAATCAGCGATGATCCCGTTCTGCTCGAGGTCGATCTCGACCTTCCAACCCGCCTCCTGGAGACAGGACTGCATCGAGCCGAGCCACTCCGCCATCGTGCCCGTTGCGGGCGAGTCTGCCCCCGACGTCGCTGATGTCGCCTTCGGGCTGTCGGCGTCCGGGTCACCGACGCTCGCACCACCGCTACAGGCAGCAAGTACAGTCGCCAGGGCGACCGCGCCGATGAGCGCCCGAACCCGCATGCTTCTCGTCACGAGCGGACGCTAGCGTGTTCGGCAAACTCCAGGCAACACTCTGGAATCTATCCGGTCATGGCGAACAACTCGCCCGGTCATCACAGCTGATTGGGCGAACCAAGCCAGCGCTCAATCGGTGATCGCCTGCCCGTGCTGGGCAACGAAACCGTCAGGGGACGCGGAGTTCGCGTACCGGATCCCGTCGTGCCGCCGCGACGCCGGGGAGGGCTGCCGCGCCGGTGGCCGCGCTCGTGATCAGGACGATGATCGCGACCAGGTAGGTGGCGGGCGGCGTGGGGCTGCCTTCGAGGGCGAGCCAGGAGCCGCCGGCGACAGCACCGACCGCGGCGCCGAGGGCTACGGCCGTGAAGACCTGGCCCGCGACGAGCGCGACGATGGTGGTCCGAGTTGCGCCGAGGGCACGTCTGCGTCCGAAGTCCTTGCGGTTGCCGAGCACAAATCCCGACGCGACGACCAGGGCGAACAGGGCGGCGGCGCCGGTCACCGCTCCGATGATGGCTCGTCCTTGCGTGGCGAGCTCACCGCCGATAGCGGAGCGAAGTGTCGCCCACTGCTCGGAGGTGCTGACGGTGACCTCGTCGGGACCGTAGTCCTCGAGGTATCCCCGCACGAGCCTCATGAGTGCGGGAAGCGACTCGGCCGACGTCGACAGGATGTCGATGCTCGTCAGCGTCAGGGCCTCGTCAGTTGGTGCGACGACGACGATCGGCTCGAGCGAGTGCAGGTGCTCGGGCAGGTCCAGGCGTCCTGACAGCACGTACTCGGGCCCATCGATCAGCCTCACCGAGCCGGCGCCGGGGGGGAGCCCGAGCGCGGTCGCGGCAGCGGGGGTGCTGTAGGCGGGCGCGTCGCCCCCTGGCCGTCGGGTGAGATGTATCCCCGCGAGCGTCCCGTACGCGTGCCGGACGGCGACGCGCGTGCCGTCCGGGATCCCCGCGGCGGTCGCGTCTTCGGTCCTGCCCCATCCCACGACTTCTTCGACGGCCTCGGCGCGGGCGAGGTCATCGACGATCGTGGTGGGCAGTGCGACCTGTTCGTTCATGGCCTGTACGTGGATGCTGCGGGTGCCCTGGGCGTCGATCGTCTCCAGGATGGACGCCTCCAGGCCGGCGCTGCGGCCACTGGTGAGGACGAGCGTCGCGGTCGCGGCCGCGACGACGGCCAGCATTACCATCGACTGCACCCGGTGCCCGATCGCCGCGGCGCCGATCTCCCTCAACAGGGCGACACATGCCCGCGCCCCGTTCACTCGGCCGCCCGGTCCTACTCATCGAGCGTCCATTCCGTGTACCGGGCCACAACATCATCGGTGTCTAGCTCGTGGAACGCCGCGACGTCCGGTGCGACGCAGGTGGTGGCCAAAGCTAAAACGGTCATCAAGAAAGTCGATGTCGTCGGGTCTGCCCTCAAGAAGGTGGCCGTCGAGGCCTGCAACTTCGCCATCGGCGACATGATCCGGGCCTGCTCACAAGGCATCTCACTGAGCTGCGGGGCAGAGCTCGCGATGATGACGCCTTGGGGCAAGTTTGCCAAGGCCGGCAAGCTCGCCTTCAAGATCGCGGGCAAGATGGACGACGCCATCGGCGCGAGTCGCAGCCTGGCGAAAAAGTGTTCCTTCGCTGGCAAGACCCTGGTCCTGATGGCCGACGGTTCGCGCAAGTCGATCGAAGACATCAAGGTCGACGACCGCGTCATGGCATCCGATCCGCAGACCGACGAGCAGGCCGCACGCCGGGTCGAAGCGGTCCACGTCCACCACGACACCGTCACCGACATCGAGGTCGATGGCGAGGTCGTCACGACGACCGAGGACCACCCGTTCTGGTCGGTCGACGACCAGACCTTCGAACGCGCCGACGAGTTGGCAGCCGGTGAGCGGGTGCTCGGCGCCGACGGACAACCCCGGACCGTCACCGACGCTATCAACACCACGACGGCACGACCCGCCTTGGCGTACAACCTGTCGATCCAGGGCATCCACACCTACCACGTCGGCACCGGCGATATCCTCGTCCACAACACCTGCTCGATCGCAGGTGCCGCAGGGGGCGCCGACGATGCCGCCAACATCACCAAGCGCTACTCGCGTCCGTCTGGTGCAACCACGCCCGCCCAACGCGAGGCCGTGCAGGGCAAGCCGTGTGTTGATTGCGGAGAGATCGCAGAACGTCAGGTGGCAGACCACATTGACCCGCTGGTCAAGGAGTATTACCGAACCGGAGCAATTGATCGAGATCGGATGAGGTCGTTGGACGCTGTTCAGCCACAGTGCCCGACGTGTTCATCTCGGCAAGGAGCCGCCATGAGCCGATACTCAATCGAGATGCGCAAACAACTGGGGCTGGAATGACAGATATCGACTACGCACAACTCGCGACCGCCGAGCGTTTCGGGGCGGCGTCAGTGTTGCCTCCTGACCCGATTGACAAGGTTGGCATCGCCCGCAACGTCAAGGATGGTCTTCAGCCGCTGAACGCGTTGCGGCGCTTGCCCGAGGGGGATACCTGCGGCTGGTACATCTGGGCGGGAGTGGAACTATCGGAGGATCCTGACTTTTTTGTCCCGCTCCATGTCGCACACGTCGCGGAATGGTGCCCGAGCATCGTTCCGTATCTGGCCTTGCCTCCCGGCTGGCGAGTATTGCTGGCGCCCGGCTATGAAGATGTGTGGTTCGACCGCAACCTCGTGTGAGCCGCCGACCGTGATCCGGAACGTTCTTTAGGTGCCGGTTGAATCGCGCTGGGTTTCGTTCCTATGCGTTCCCTTGGCCAGCGAGTGCTGGCCTGGATGATTCCTGGGCAGCGTAGTACGCCGCCTCGACCTCGAGCGGGGAGCGCATCTCGAGCTCGCCGTGCAGGCGCTGGTTGTTCCACCACCACACGTACTCCAAGGTCGCGAGCTCGACCTGCTCGATCGTCTTCCACGGCCCCCTGGCGCCGGATCAACTCGGTCTTGTACAGACCGTTGACCGCTTCAGCCAGGGCATTGTCGTAGCTGTCCCCGACCGTGCCGGTCGACGGTGTCGCACCCAGTTCAGCGATTCGGTCGGTGTAGACGATCGACAGGTAGTTCGACCCGTGATCGGCGTGATGGACCAGCCCTGTCAGATCCTTCGCGCCTTCGCGCCTGGCGTCCCACGCGGCCATGTCCAAGGCCGGCATCGGTCCAAGATCGGCTCGCAGCGTGCCGGCAACGTTCCAACCGACGATCCTGCGGGAGTACACGTCGGTCACGAACGCCACGTAGGCGAACCCTGACCAGGTCGCGACGTAGGTGATGTCAGCAACCCACAGCCGACGCGGTGCGACGGCGTGGAACTTGCGCTGGACCAGATCAGCCGGTTTCGCGGCGGCGGGATCGGACTTGGTGGTGAACACCTTCTTCGACCGCTTCACCCCGCGAACGTCGGCGATCTTCATCAACCTCGCGGTCTGGTCGCGACCGACGTCCCAGCCCTGCCGGGCGCATCAGGGCGTGCATCTTCCGCACCCCGTAGACGCCGTAGTTCTCGGCGTGCAGCCGGACGATCTCGGGCACCAGCAACTCGTCCTTCAACGCCCGCGCCGACGGCGGCCTGACCTTCGCAGCCCGGTAACCGCGCGAGGTGATGAACCCACGAACTGCCGGGCGCAACACCCGGCAGATGGCCTCGACCCCGAACTGATCCCTGTGCTCGTCGATGTAGCGGATCATCTCGTCGTGGGACGGTCGAGCTCCTTGGCGAAAAACACCGACGCCGACTTCAAGATTTCGTTGGCTCGCTTGAGCTCGGCGACCTCGCGCTTGAGACGCTTGATCTCCTCCGCCTCATCGGTGGTGACTCCGGGCCGTTTCCCGGCGTCGACCTCGGCTCGGTGCACCCACAGCCGCAGGGTCTCCACGTTCATCCCCAACAGTCCCGCCACGTGCCTCAGGGCTGACGTCTCCTGCGGGTGCTCGGAGCGGACCTCGGCGACCATCCGCACCGCCCGCTCACGCATCTCGTTCGCATACCTGGCCATCGTTCCCATCCTGACTCATCAAGCGGAACGAAACCCAGTGCGATTCAGACAGCATCGCCCGTCCCGATCGGCCCCGGCCGACATCGCCCGTCCTGTTCGACATACACGTCATGCAGAACGAGGCCGGCTCTGTTGCGTCGGTGACAAAACCCGTAGGACGGGCGCACCCTGAGAAGCATGGACATTCCGGAGCCAGACCCGCCACTGGACCCATCGCTCGTCCCGGGGTTCGACTGGTCCGCCGGTGACCGTCGCCGGATGCCCGCCCACATGAAACGGAGGCACCGCAAACGCCCGTCCCCGAAGCCGGTGGTCACCGAGAAGGTCGTCGACCAGCGGCGTCAGCCGCTGGTCGAGTGCGCCCGCTGCGGCCAGGCGCTGCCTGCTAGCGCGTCGACGGGACGGCCGCGGGTCTACTGCACACCGGCCTGCCGCAAGGCCGCCTATGAGGACCGCAGAGCCCGACGCGACGGCGCCGTCCGGGTACAGCTCGTCGACCGGATCGTCACCCAGACCATCGAACGCGTCGAGTATCGACCCCACCCGCCAGCAGCGTGTGTGGCCACAGTCCTGGCCGACCCCGCTCTGATCCGGAAGGTCCTCATCGGCCTATCGAGGCAGGTCGGGTCGAAACAGATCACCCGACCGATGACGCCTTCTGGGACCTGGCCACGTCGGTCGAATACCTCACCGAAGCGTTCACACGCGCCACCAACCGCGGCACCTGACCACCGCCGATCCCAGATGACCTGTGAGGCTCACCGAGTCGCTCACACCAGACCAGAGCAGCGGCTGGAACACTGACCCCATGACCACCCGCACCCAGCAGACGAACCCACGTCGCTGGGTGCTCGTTTTCCTAGCCGCCATCGTCGCGGTCGCGGCCACGGTGTTGGCCATCGCATCGGCGTCGGCCGCCACCACCGGCGTCGCCGAAACTCGCGTCGGGGCTCACACCCAGACCGTCGACGTTCTCGTCGAGCCGCCACAACACATCACCGCAGGTCAGCAGCTAGGCGACAACGCTGCGGAGCCCAGAATCGTGGTGGCTACCGGTGTTGCCGCAAACGCCGGTGACGACCTCACCCGTGTGGGCCGCTGGATGGGCGACGACGAACTCCTCAAGATGCAGAAGTCAGGTCAGGTTCAGGTCGGGGGTGGCGGCACTACGCATGTGGCGGATCCGGCGAACATGTCGACATACGCCAAGCAGGCGGCGCCAGGGAGCAAGTACGTTGAGTTCGACGTGCCTCGGACTTCGCTTTCCCCATCCGGCTGGCCAGGTGGTGCGCAGATCCCGGGTCCGAACCACATCCTCGCTCGGCTAGCGGAGCGGCGTGGCTCGCAAGTTCAGTTCCCGGTGCCAGCGTGCAACATCGTGGTGGTGGGGTCGTGCTGAACTATCTGGACCTCTTGGTGGAATGGACGCAGAGCTGGAACGGCGCCAGCGGACGAGGTCTGTCGGCCCGTACGCAGCTCGGCGCTGCGGACGTTGACAAGAGATCTGCGTGGCTCGTGCTCGAAGGTGAGGATGCCGCTGGACAGTTGACGGTTTGGGCTTCGGGAGAGTGCGAACTGGAGGCATATCGAGTCGCCGATGGCGCGGTGGTGCTGCTTGAGCATCGTGACCTTTCCACGGCGGAGGACCTGTGGAGCGCGTGTCGAGCGCTGGTGGTCGCGTGCGGTGGGACTACCGAATGAGCGGTTTCCTGCGCCTGCTGCTGGCCACGGTGATGGCCGTACTCGGTTGGCTCGCGTTGCCGGCGATCGCAGTATCGGCATCGGCGAGCACTCACGTTGAGACCTACATCTACGACGCACCTGCCTACGACGGTCCCGGCAGCGACGCCGCGTCAGAGCGTGGCCCGCCGACGGAAGTCCGCTACACCACCCATGACGCCGTCGTCCGCTGGTCGCACGGCGCTTCGGTGCGCCCGCACGACGCGTCCCGGCTCACGTTCACCTCCGACGCCTACCTCTCGAAGCTAGTGCAGGCTGGCGAGCCTACGACTACGACGGGTCGCCAGGTTGTGACCCTTGACGGGGACCTGTTGGCGTCGGGCAGGTCCGTGAGCGCCGCAAAGTCAGCAGACGACTGGCCGGTCATCAGTGGCGTCGTCCGTGATGCGTCACGGAGCAAGGGCAACTTTGGTCTCGGCTCTGGCACGGCATCGCAGGCAACGCGAGCCGGCGAGTCCTGGGTCGGCGATGGCTATCGGATCGCCAGCGACGGCAAGTCGCTCGTCAGCCGCGATGGGCTCAGGGTCTTCCGGCCGCCGTCGTGGAAGTCCAACCTCGGCAAGTACCAGGCGAACTTCGAGTACTGGGTCGAGGGGCAGGTCACGCGCAAGCCGATTGGCAACGGGCACTTCGACGTCACGGACATGGTCCCGTGAGGGCAGCTGTTCGTTCGCTCCTGAGCTTCGACGTCGATGAGCTCCACGCTTGGGCTCCTGACAGCGATGCGTGGGCGCTCGGGCTCCGGGTTGTCGCGGGCCCGGATGACGGTCCCGGGGAGGAGTCCTTCGATGTCACCGTCTGCAGTGTCGCCTGGCTGACCGAGCAAGTCCGGCGCGACGGCGTAGTCGACGGTCGCCACCACCTGATCGTCGAATGGTTCGATTGGCGATCCTTGCGGGCCTACATCGAGAGGCGCGTTCATCAGTGCGAAGGGGCGACTTGGCGCGAGGTTGCCGAGAAGCTCGCCCGGTTCGGCTATTGGGAGTTCGAGGACTATCAGCCCTGATCAGCTGGCTTGGCCTGAGAAGGCTTGGCGGGCGTGGTGGCGGAGGAGTGCGCCTTCGATGAAGGCTGCGACGTGTTCTTGTTCGTCGGGGGTGAACTGGTCGACGGCTTCGAGCTTGA
This sequence comes from Mumia sp. zg.B21, assembly GCF_019550855.1. Lineage (NCBI taxonomy): Bacteria > Bacillati > Actinomycetota > Actinomycetes > Propionibacteriales > Nocardioidaceae > Mumia > Mumia sp. zg.B21. Next base: position 806,099 of record NZ_JAHWCJ010000002.1, read on the forward strand.
GTCGAAGTGTCGGGTTCTGTGGGCCGCGTTCTTCGTCGTCGAAGAGGAGCGAGTCAGCGCTGACGTTGAGCGCGAGCGCTAGAGACCGAAGAACGTCGAGGGTGGGCTGGCTGGTGCCGGCTTCGTAGCGGCGGATCTGGGTGACGTGGGCACCGGATCGCTCGGCGAGTTGCTGCTGGGTGAGCGACGCCTTTTTGCGTGCTGCGGTGAGGCGGGCGGCGAAGTTGGTGTCGGTCACGGGCTCGCTTCCAGGTGCGTGCAGTGGGGTGAGGTCTGCGGAAACCATAGGATCCACCTTCTGGTGTCGTTGACGCACGAGAGCGAACTAGGTCTATTCCAGCGAGCGAAGTGACGTTCTTGACAGGAGTTGGCCATGGCGAGGATTCCCGACGCAGAGCTGAGCAGGCTGAAGGCCGAGGTGTCGGTTCAGCGGCTGGTGGAGGGTTGCGGGGTCGAGTTGCGTCAGCAGGGCAAGGATCTGGTCGGGGCGTGCCCGTTCCACGATGACTCGTCGCCGTCGCTGGTGGTGACGCCGGGGAAGAACCTGTGGCACTGCTTGGGTGCGTGTCGTCGGGGTGGTGGGCCGATCGATTGGGTGATGACCGCCCAAGGCGTGAGCTTCCGGCATGCGGTCGAGTTGTTGCGGGAGGCATCCTCGGCGCTGTCGGTGTTGGCGGATCCGAAGACGGCGGGTGCCGGTCCGGTGGGCCGGTCGAAGCGGTCGATGTTGCCGACGCTGGTCGCACCCGATGCCGCCGATCAGGAGTTGTTGAGCACGGTGGTCGGCTACTACGCCGAGACCCTGGCTGGCCATGACGAAGCCCGGGCGTTCCTGACCCGCCGGAAGATCGACCACCCCGAGGCGGTCGAAAAGTTCCGACTTGGGTTCGGGGACCGGACGCTGGGCTACCGGATCCCGGGGAACCAGACCGCTGAGGGCAGGCGGATCCGCTCGAGGTTGCAGAAGCTCGGTGTCTTGCGCGCCACGGGTCATGAGCACTTCCGTGGCTCGCTGGTCGTGCCGGTGATCGACGCGGAGGGAGGTGTCGGTGAGGTCTACGGGAGGAAGATCCGTGACGATCTGCGTGCGGCGACACCGAAGCATCTCTACCTGCCCGGTCCGCACCGCGGTGTCTTCAACATCGCTGCGTTCGCGGCCACGGATGAGTTGATTGTGTGTGAGTCGCTGATCGACGCGCTTACGTTGTGGTGCGCGGGGTTCCGGCACGTCACTGCGGCTTATGGGGTGGACGGCTGGACCCCCGAACACCAACAGGCGGTCCTTGAGCATGGCATCAAGCGGGTGCTGGTCGCCTTCGATGGTGACGAGGCCGGCGACCGCGGCGCCACCGCACTGGCTGGCGAACTCGGGGCAGCGGAGGTGGAGGTGTTCCGCGTCGAACTCCCGCGCGGTGCAGATGTGAACGAACTGGCGGTCGAGGCAGGGGCTGATGGGAACCCGACCGAGGTACTCGGTCGCTACTTGCGCAAAGCGAGCTGGATGGGCGGTACCCAACCATCACCGACCCCGCGGCCAGCGCCGGTGATCGCGCCCGGCCTGGACTCACCCGCGCACGTCGTTGAGCCGGTCGAGCCCACGCCGACCGTCGTCCCAGCCGCTGCTGTCGCAGTCGATCAAGAGCCGCTCGCCGAGGAAGCGGATGCGACCGGTCCTGGTCAGGTGGTGGGGCGTGAGTTGATCGTGGAGTTCGCGCAACGCAGGTGGCGGATCCGCGGGTTGGAGAAGGTCACGTCCTTCGACGTGCTGCGGGTGAACCTGTTGGTCACGATCACGATCACGAGCGACGAGCCGTCGACGCCGAGCGCGGCGACTGGGACGGGGTTTCATGTCGACACCCTGGATCTGTATTCCGCGAGGGCCCGGTCGGTGTTTGTCGCGGCCGCGGCCGCCGAACTGCGTCTTGCGCCGGAGGTCGTGAAGGCGGATCTGGGGCGGGTGTTGTTGGCGTGTGAGGCGAAGGCTGAGGAGGTGATCGCGGCCGCGCAGGCCCCGGCGAAGCCGGAGATCCGGTTGACCAGCGCGCAGCGTGAGGCGGCACTTGAGTTGTTGCGGGATCCGGATCTGGTGAAGCGGATCGAGGGCGACTTCGGTCGGGTCGGGATGGTCGGGGAGGTCACGAACTGTCTGGTTGGCTACCTCACCGCCGTCAGCCGTCTGTTGCCGTCGCCGTTGGCGGTGATCGTCCAGTCCACGTCGGCCGCGGGCAAGTCCGCGGTGATGGAGTCGGTGTTGGGGTTCGTACCTGACGAGGACCGCGTCAGCTTCTCGGCGATGACGGGGCAGTCGTTGTTCTACATGGGTGAGTCTGACCTGGCTCACAAGGTGTTGTCGATCGCTGAAGAAGAAGGCGCCAGCAGGGCTGCTTATGCGTTGAAGCTGCTGCAGTCCGAAGGCGAGATCAGCATCGCCTCAACCGGGAAGGACACCGCGTCCGGCCGGTTGGTGACGCATACCTACAAGGTCACCGGCCCGACCGCGATCGTGTTGACCACGACCGCGATCGACATCGACGAGGAACTGCTCAACCGGTGTCTGGTGCTGACCGTTGATGAGGACCGGGATCAGACCCGGGCGATCCACGCCGCCCAACGCAGATCGCAAACCCTCGCCGGGTTGGCCGCGCGGACCGAGCGGGACCAGATCATCGGCGTCCACCGCGACGCCCAACGGTTGCTGGAACCCCTATCCGTGGTGAACCCGTTCGCGGACCGGTTGACGTTCGCCGATGGAAGGACGCGGACCCGGCGTGATCACGGCAAGTACCTCGGCCTCATCAGCGCAGTGACGCTGCTGCACCAGCATCAGCGGGAGCGGAAGACCGCCACCGTGAACGGTCGGGTCGTGTCGTATGTGGAGACCACGATCGGTGACATCGAGGTTGCCCACCGACTCGCCCATGCCGTCTTGGGGCAGTCGCTGGACGAGCTGGCCCCACAGACGAGGCGCTTGTTGACCGCGGTCCACTCCTACGCGACCGCGGAGGCGAAGAAGCTCGCGATCCCGTTGGACCTCGTCCGCTTCACCCGACGACAGTTGCGTGAGCACCTGGCCGCCCAGGGCGCCGGCTGGGGCGACACCCAGTTGAAGGTCCACCTGGCCCGGTTGGTCGACCTGGAACTCGTTTACGTGCACCGCCTGGAGTCCGGCGCGTTCGGCTACGAGCTCACCTGGAAGCCGCCTGCGACCCCAGACGCGAGCAACGGCTACGACAGCGGCCAGCGGTTCCTGGCTGGTCTGACGGATCCGCGAGCGCTCATCGGGAGCGACTACGACCCCGAACCGGTCGGGCCAAATACCCCGGTGGTCGGCCCTTGGTCGGGGCCCGGTCGGGTGGTGGTCGGCCCTCAGTCGGCACCTGCGGTGAGCAGCCCGCCAGCGGGTGGGGACGGGGCTGAGGATGTCTGGGCGCCCCGGGTTGTCGGTGGTGAACGGCATGGGTAAGCGTGGTGTGCATGTTCCGCAGAAGATCCCGGGGGACCCGAGTGACCGGCACGGGTTCCCGGTGTTGGTGGAGGAGTTCCTGATCGACCTCGGCGCACGCGGCTACTCACCGGCCACGATCCATGCGCGTCGGCAGTGTCTGGCGGCGTTGGCGGCCTGGTTGGCTGATCGTGGCGTCACCCAGCCGGTGCAGGTCACCCGCCCGATGTTGGTCAGGTATCAGCGTTACCTGTTCCACTACAGGAAGGCCGACGGTGAACCGTTGTCGTTCCGGTCGCAGAATGCGCGGTTGTTGCCGATCAGGGCGTTCTTCAAGTGGGCTGTGCGCAACGACCACGTGGCTGCGAACCCGGCATCGGAGTTGGAGTTGCCGAAGGTCGAGAAACGGCTCCCGAAGGCCGCACTCACGATCGACGAAGCCGAAGCGGTCCTCGCCCAACCTGACCTAGGAACAGCCACCGGGGTGCGGGATCGGGCGATGTTGGAGACGTTCTATGGCACTGGGATCCGTCGTGCTGAGTTGGCGCGGTTGAACTGGCGTGACCTGGACATCGAACGCCACACGTTGATGGTCCGCCAAGGCAAAGGCCGCAAGGATCGGATGGTCCCGATCGGGGAACGGGCGATCACTTGGATCGAGCGTTACCTGGTTGAGGTGAGACCCAGGTTCGCCGGAAGTGGCGCTGGTGGTGGGGTTGGTGGGCCCGACGACGGCACCTTGTTCCTCACTGTCGACGGCACCGGATTCAGCCTGGACCGGCTCACCCAACTGGTGAGGGATTACGTGAAAGCCAGTGGGACCGACAAGGAGGGTGCCTGTCACCTGTTCCGCCACACGTTGGCGACACTCATGCTGGAGGGCGGTGCCGACATCCGTTACATCCAGGCGATGCTCGGCCACGCCGAACTGTCCACGACCCAGATCTATACCCAAGTCAGCATCAGAGCCCTACAAGCGGTGCATGCTGCGACGTTTCCCGGGGCGTCGAATCGTCCCCGACGAAACAATCAGCCGACCCATGCCGTCATCGATTCCGAGCCGACCCCACCAACGGACCGGAAGGTGTCGGCCAGTGAATTACTTGCTGCTATCGACTCCGAAATAGAACAAGAGAACCGCGGCCACCCCGGATCAGGTACTGAGTCGACCGGAGCGGTGTCATGACCCCCGCCGAGGCCACCACAGCGGCTGGGGAAGCCGCCGAGGCGATCCGCTCCCTGAACCACCACACCCGTGCCGGGACGGTCGCGTTCGACGTCAGCGAGGTCTACGACCTGCTCGGTGAACTCGCGTTGATGATGTCGCGGTTGCCGCAGTTGCTGCGGCAACTCGAGGACGTCCTCGACGACCTCATCGAACACGACGAGATCGTCATCGTCGACGGCGTGAATCGTGGTGATCCGGTCGCGGTCGCCGCCATCTGTGGGCACTGGATCGCCTCAGCAGCCGGCGCCGCCCACGACTTGGCCCACCACATCGACGCCGCCCACCAGACACTCACCTGGGCCGCACCCACCCCCTGAAACACACACTCCGTTTCGTCAGCAGGCGAAACCTGCCCCGGAAACCGGTCACACCTCTGGCACAACGAGGCCACGAGTTGTTTAGTCGGTGACGAAACCCGGTTCGCGGGTGCACCATGGAACCCATGGGCATGGTCCGCACCGTCCAACCGATCAGCCGGTGTCAGCACTGCGGGGCACCGCTGCCACCAGCCGCGGCCACGGGCCGCACCCGCATCTACTGCCGCCCTGCGTGCCGCAAGGCCGCCTACGAACAACGCCGCGCGAAGAAACCCGGCGCCGTCCGTGTCCAGGTCGTCGAACGGGTTGTTGTCGAGACCCGCCGCGGGCACCTCATCACCGACTGCGCCGACCGAGTCACCGACTCCCAGCACGCGGTCGAATACGTCATCGACAACCTCACCGCACTGGCCCGCATCCACCACTGGACTCGTGACCCACGCTGGCGCGGGGTGCTACGCGCGGTCGACGACCTGAACACCGCCATCGCCGACCACGAGCGACACACGCCGACCCCGCGTCGCTGACCACCCCACCCCGCCAAAACTGGAACACTGAACCCCATGAACACCCACACCCGGCAGACACACTCGCGTCGCTGGGTGTTTTTCTTCCTAGCCGCCTTCGTCGCCATCGCGGCCACCCTGCTGGCCAGCACGACGGCGTCGGCCGCAACCACCACCGGGACCGAAAACCGCGTCGGGGCATCCAGCGTCGCGATCGACATTCTCATCGAACACCCGGAAACTGTTTCCCCAGGTCAGCAGCTAGGAAACGATGCCTCGGGGCCCAGAATCGCGGTGGCTACCGGTGTTGCCGCAAACAGGGGACCGACGTTCATTGCGAGCACGGATGGGGTGGTAGTTCCGACCAGTAGGAGCCGTCTCGCGGGCGGATTTGACAGCGCCGGGTTACCAAGCACGCCCACCACTTCTCCCGGCATCCAGTACGCGCTGCCTGACGGGAGTCTGGTCCGCATCATGGAGCCGTCGGGTCAAGCGCCCCTCCGGGCTTCATTCACGAATCCAAACGGAGGCCCGATCAGCCCCTTCACTGGCAAGCCCGTCCAGCCACCATCAGGGCTGACGAAGCCAGAAAAACTCGACTACATCCGTTCACGGACTCATGTGGAGCTCGGGCCATGAACACCTATGGCGCAATCGTCCAAGCGTTGCCGTTGACGATTCGGGGCATCGAGGTAACGGACCCAGTGCTGACCCTCTTCGGAGACGACTGGTCCCTAACACTGATGTGCCCATGGACCGTCGAAGGGCCGGGCGTCTCCAGTTCGTGGGAATCGGAGAATCTTGAAGACGAGGTATGGGACCTGGTCGGCCGCGAAATCACATCACTCACAGCGGGCCCAGATGTCATCGATCCGACCTTCCATCTTTCCGGGGACATCGACCTGGCCGTGCGTGCGGACAGCGACTTAGACCCGTGGACGCTGATGATTCCCGGCCTCGTGGTGACCGGGAGGCAAGGTCTGTGAAGCGGCGACTCGAGCCTGTGTTGGGTGCGCTACTCGCTGCCGTGCTGTTCTGGTTGGCTCCCGCTACCGCGGCGGCTGGTCCCGTTCTGACTACCTCAGGCGGTTACACCTGCGCCTACGACAGTCGGGGCATCCCCGGTGCGCAGCTGCACGTCGACAGCGACCGTGGGCCACCCGTCGTTTACGACTCATCCTCCACCGGAAGTGCCGTCGACCGCAGGACTGGCGGCGCTTCGTCGCGCTCAATCGACAATGTCACCAGCGCCGACACCACCTACGGCGCAACTGCGCAACTTGCTCAGATCGACAACATCGTGGGTATGACCGGCAGCTACTTCCGGGCCATCAACGGGGATCTCTTGTCGCTTTCGGCCTCTGTTGCCGCAAACATCGGTAGATGTCGGCGGGGCGAAGTTCGCGCAGAGGTCGTTCAGCGAGACCTTCAGCAAGGGCGGCTTGTTCGGTGGTTGGACAATTGATGATGTCGCGGGGTCCCTGCGTTCGGGTGCGATGTCTCCGAAGGATGTTCCGATTGATGTCATCGTGCGGGACGGGAACAGTTTGGTTCTCAATACGCGTTCGTCTCAGGCGCTCACCCGAGCGGGGATCCCGCGGTCGGGCTGGAACGTGATCGATCGGACTGGTCAGGCGGCGTATGAATCTCGGCTCTCTGGGCAACTTGGTCGCAACGGCCTGGGCAGCGCGGGGACGGATCTGCCGTGAATGTCGGTGGTTCCAAGCGTGTGATCGGGCCGCTGTCGCCGCCACCGTCGGCTTATACCGAGGACGTGGTGTTCACCCATCCCGACGGGGACTCAGAGTTGCGGTGCACCTATGAGCGGAACGGCTCGATGTACGTCGGCGGTCTCTTGTTCCATCGTGTACGCGCCTACAGGTTCCGTGCTGAAGGGCACTGCACTCCGTGGCATATCGAAGGTGCCTACGACACGCTCGTAGAAGTTGAGCACTCTGACTGGGTAGGTGAGTTGCTAGCCGCGGAGCCGAGCGAGATCTGGGGGGACTGGAAGATCAGACACTTCCTGATCTACCTCGATGGCGCAGGCGCTTATGAGGTCGCGGCTGAGGACGTTGAGTGGCTGCCTGAAGGAGCGGCGTGACGCTTCCCGACGTTCACCTGAGTCGTGCTGTGTCGCACGCGCTTCGTCACGAGCCGTGGCTCTACGAGCTTGAGTTGGACGAGCAGGGCTGGGTGCCGGTTGATCAGTTGCTCAGCGCTCTGCGTGAAAAGGGTGGCGAGTGGGTGTCGGTCGACCGTCCAGCGTTGGACCGGATGATCGAGGGTGGCTCGAAGCGTCGACACGAGCTTGACGGAGACAGGATTCGAGCGCTCTACGGCCATTCGGTGCCGGGCCGTGTCCAACGGCACAAGGCGGACCCGCCCGCGCAACTGTTCCACGGAACCGCGCCGGAGACCTGGGATGTGGTCCAGGGCGACGGGCTACGGCCGATGCGACGCCAGTTCGTTCATCTGTCGATGGATCGTGAGACCGCTCTGATGGTGGGTCGCCGGAAGAGCGCCGATCCAGTCCTGCTGGTGATCGACGCCGCCTCGGCTGCTGCGTCTGGCACGAGGTTCTACGAAGGCAACGAGCTCGTCTGGCTCGCTGCCAATGTCCCGGCGAAATTCATCGGGATCGAAGAGTAGTCAGCTCGTCTTGGCGAACTCGCGGGCTCGGTGGCGTAGGAGCGCGCCTTCGATGAGTGCGCGGATGCTGTTGCGTTCGTCGGGGTCGAGTTGGTCGAGCTTGGCGAGGTGGTTGCGCAGGGATTCGTCTTGGGGGCCGCGTTCGTCGGGGTCGAAGACGAGGTCGTCGGCTGAGACTGCGAGGGCGATGGCGAGGGCGCGGAGGACCTCAAAGGGGGGTGATTGGTGCCGCAAACGCAGCACCGAAGGTGCCGACTGTCGTGTTCAGCCGGAGTCGCGCTCCGGGTATCGCGAACACGTTTGACAACGCGGTCGCGAACGGCGCCCCGACGCGCCTGAACCGGATGCCTGGCGCGGCTCGGGACCCGAACCGGCGGGCTGCCTTGCGTGGGCAGCCTCCGGCGCCGGCTGGGCAGTCGCTGGACGAGTACTCCTTCGCCTGCTCCGCTCAAGGTGGCTGCGGGTCGTTCGTCAATTCGATGGCTTTGACCGAGGGCGTGATCTTGCCGTTCTTGTAGCGGTTGATCTGGTCGGCGTCCCCGGTGAACAAGGTTCCGAGAAGTGGGGCCGGCTTCAAGGAGCGCGCTTCGCCCTGTCGCCGTGAGGCCAGCGCTCAAAACATTCAGGGCACTTCCTGTATGAGCAGGTCAACGACGACGACCGCGAGGTCGTCTCGGAGGTGGAGGCGTACGTGGTGGCGGCCTTCTTGCCCCCAGTAATGGTCGAGCTCGAAGCAGTAGCGCTGCCAATCGAATGCTTTCGTGATCTGCAGGAGCAGGAGCAGGAGCAGGAGCAGGAGCAGGAGCAGGAGGTGTGGGGTTGCCTGAGACGTGAGGTTGGCGGCACATGAGCGCGCATAGCCGACCCATTTCGCGACTCGCTTCCGTGCTGCTCGCAGCCTGTTGTGTGGCCTTCTCCCATGCCTAGTTCGGTTCGCGGTTTGTGAGACGCGCGTCGTGGAGGTCGGGCGCAGCCGATCGTCGGCGCTTGCCGGCGGCTGACGGGGGTACCTCTCATCAGGAAGTCCGTACGCATCAGGGGGAGGCCCTCAGTGGCTCGTCGTTCGCCAGAGATCAGCGGCCTCGAGTGGCATCCGGGGGGCGAGTTCACCCTTGGTGGTGAGGACGAGCTGTTCCTCGTCGACCAGCGAGGGTTGATGCTCGGACCGGCCGCGGAGGCGGTGATGTCCACCCTCTCCGCACGCGGAGCTCACGGCACCCTCAAGGGCGAGATCTTCGTCGACGAGATCGAGCTCGAGACACCTGTCTGCTCGGATGCCGAGGGAGTGCACCGGTCGCTCCAACGGCTGCGAAGCTTACTGGTCACCGAAGGCGTACGACCGATGGCGGTCGGCCTCCACCCGAGCGCCGGCTTCGGCACGGCGGACCTTGCGGCGTCTCCCCGGTACGACCGCATCGGTGGCGAGTTCGCCGGTCTGCTGCGCACGCCGACCGCGGCCTTCCAGGTGCACGTCGGTGTGCCGGACCCGGCCACCGCCCTGAAGGTCTACCGCGGGCTCCGCAACCGCCTGTCCGTCTTCCGCGCGCTCGCCGCAGGATCGCCGTACTGGCACGCCCGCGACTCCGGACTCGCCTGCGTCCGTCCAGCCATCCTCAGGTCGTACCCCCGGACGACCATGCCGCCCGCGCTCCCCACCTGGGAGGCATACGTCGAGGCGATCGAGCTCGCCGTGTGGGCGCACGAGGTGCCCGACTACAGCTATGTGTGCTGGGAGCTCCGGCCCCAACCGCGACTCGGGACGATCGAGGTGCGGGTCATGGACGCGCAGTCGTCGCTCGCCCGCGCCGCCGGACTGACCGCCCTGGTGCAGGGGCTGGCACGCCATGCCGTGGAGTCGCCTGATCTTCAGGACCTGCCGGACGAGGTCGTCCTCGCCAATGACCTCCGCGCGTGCCGCTACGGGCTCGAGGCGTCGGTCGTCGATGCGGACGGGTCACGACGACCCATGCGTGAAATTGCGGCACGCGCGCTCGACGACGCACGCAAGCATCTGACTCCTGACGGTTTGGACGGACTCCTCGACGCGGTGCAGGCGATCCTCGTCGAGCCCCCTGAGTACGTCCGCCAGCGGGCCTTGTACGAGCGAGACGGGATGCCGGCCCTGCTGGCCGACCTCGCCGCGCGTACGGCAAACGTCGACTGCTGAAAGGTTCGGGGACGGCCGCCCGGTCACGAGTGAGGGCGGCTCAGTGGCGGTGGCCTGGTCCGGCGGGTCGACGTCGACCGTCGGCTTCTAACGGCAATTGAACGAGTCGTCGCGGCTCCAGTCGGCGCGGTCGATGCCGTTGACCTCCACCACGACCATCTCCGGCTTGTCCGTATCCTCGCACGTCATCTGAATCCACCAGCGCGCGGCATCCTCGGCCAGCGCATCGAGGTCGGCGTCTGACCAGCCGCCATCCGTGGTCAGGCTCACGCGCACATCGTCGCTATTCATCGCCTTCATGCCGTCGTAGAAGCAGGACCAGTGCGTGTACGCGGCATCGCACATCGACTTAAGTGGCCGCCCGCCCTCCGCCTCGATGCCGATCCGTTCGATCTCTGCGACGTCGATGTCGTCAGAATCTTCAGTATCGTCGTCGGGTTCCTTGGTTGCCTCGGTCTTCTGGGCCGTCTTTTCGGGGCTCGGGCTTGCCGAGGTCGTCGTTTCCGACTTTGTTGTCTTCGCATCCCCCGTCCCGGCATCGTCGGCGGCTGACCCACAGCCAGCAATCAGAACGCACGACAACCCGATTGTGGCGATCGTCCTGCTGATTACGCCCATGACACTCCTCCCCCTCGTGTGAGCCACCTTCCTTCACTGTCACACGGGGCGGACACGGAGGTGCGACCATGACGCTTCACCACCTGGAAGGGTCGCCGTGGCGCGAGTCCATGTTGTTCCCGTGTTCGCCCTCGCGGTCCTGATGTCCGGCTGCGGCGGTGACCCGTACGTCGCTGTCGAAGCGGGATTCAGAGATTGGCTCGTCGCCGTGCACCAGCGCGACGAAGCCGCCTGCGGCCACATGACGGACGATTACCGTCGCGAGCTGGCAGCCGCGTCGACGTCGAACCCTCAGGCAGCCGACTGTGGTCGCGCATTGGCAGCGTTGGCTTCGAACGCGGCGACGGCACTGCCGCCTGCTGAGGCCGAGGTGGACATCCCTGTGTGGGATCCGTCCGGCGAGGCGCTCGTGCAGGCGAAGAACGGGTCACGAGTCCTCGGGTTTTGGATGCAGGAGCAGGACGGCCGTTGGTTGGTGTCGGGATCGACGCAGTGAGTCGGTGCATGTTCGCCGCCCGAACGCTGACCTCTTGACCCGATAACGACGCGCCCACTACGTTCGCGCCAGTTGATGAAAATCCTGTTCTGCTCTCGCTCTTCCTGATGGAAACCGTTTTCTCACCACCCACAAGCAGGGGAGAAACCATGCGACGTAGGGATGTTCTCGCAGGCATGCTGGGGGTGGCCAGCGTGCCGGTCCTCGGCGGTGCGACCAACGCAGCAGCGAGTGCGACCGTCGCAGCCAAGCCGGTGGGTCACGGGAGGGGCCGGCAGGTTCGTACCGGCTTCGAGACCCTGGCTGCCGCCGGCTTCCGTGAGCTGCGCGGGCAGCGGGTCGGGGTGATCTCCAACCCGACGGGCGTCCTGCGCGACCTGACGCACGAGGTCGACGTGCTCGCGGACAGCCCCCAGGTCGACATCGTCGCCGTCTTCGGTCCCGAGCACGGCTTCCGCGGCGTCTCGCAGGCCGGCCAGGGCGAGGACTTCTTCATCGACGCCAAGACCGGCCTGCCGGTCTACAACGCCTACAACGACGCCGCCCGGATGTCCGACCAGTTCGCGGCGGCCGGCATCGACACCGTGGTCTTCGACATCCAGGACGTCGGCGCCCGCTTCTACACCTACATCTGGACGATGTACCTCGCGATGGAGGCGGCCGCCGAGCTGGACCTTCGGTTCGTCGTCCTCGACCGCCCCAACCCGATCACCGGCGTGCGGGCCGAGGGGCCGGTGCTCCACCCGGAGCACTCGACCTTCGTCGGGCTCAAGCCGATCAGCCAGCAGCACGGCATGACGGTCGGCGAGCTCGCGAAGTACTTCAACGGGGAGTTCCTCCCGGCCGCGATCGGCAAGCAGGTGGATCTGACCGTCGTGCCGATGAAGAACTGGTCCCGCGACATGTGGTACGAGGAGACCGGCCTGCCGTGGGTGCTGCCGTCGCCCAACATGCCGACGGTGGACACGGCGGTCGTCTACCCCGGTACGGCGCTGTTCGAGGCCACCGCGCTGTCGGAGGGTCGCGGCACGACCCGCCCGTTCGAGCTGATCGGCGCACCCGGCATCGACCACCGCTGGGCAGAGGCGCTCAACGCCCGCGAGCTGCCCGGTGTGCGCTTCCGCGAGGCGTACTTCACGCCGACCATCTCCAAGCAGGCCAACAAGGTCTGCGGCGGTGTCCAGGTGTACGTCGAGGACCGCGACGCCTTCGACCCGATCACCACGGGTCTGACGATGATCGTCACCCAGCGCCAGGAGTTCCCCGACTACCGCTGGCGGAGCCAGGACGTCACCTCGTTCTGGCTCGACAAGCTCACCGGCTCCGAGCGCGCGCGCCTCGTCATCGACGCCGGTGGGGACGTCGACGAGATCGTCGCCGGTTGGCAGGACGAGCTCGCCGAGTTCCGGCGGACGCGCAAGAAGTACCTCATCTACCACCAGGTGCGGGGTCGTCGGTAGCAGGGCGGAGGGGGAGCGATGCGTCGTACACGTCGGACCAGCTTGGGTGTGGCACTCGCGGTGGCGGTCGTCGTCGGATCCTTCGCGGCGCCGGCGGGAGCGGTCGATCCGCCAGGGCACGAGACCGGGCCGCCGACCGTGACCGGTGAGGACGTCCGGTTCTCGCCGCCTCGGACCCTCCGTGCGGGCTCGCCCGAGAAGGCAGGCCTGCTCCCCGAGCACATCGCCCGGATCATGCCCGACCTGGCCGCGTACCTGGGCACCACGCCCGAGAACCCGAACTTCCCCATGTATGCCGGAGCGGTCGCGCTCGTCGCCAAGGACGGCGTCGTCGTCGAGCACGGCGCGGTGGGCGACGCGGTGCGCTACGCGAGCGCCGACGGCACCGAGCTGCCCGAGGCTCAGCAGATCGCGATGAGCGAGGACACCATCTTCGACCTCGCCTCCATCACCAAGCTCTTCACCGTCGTCGTGACGCTGCAGCTGGTGGACCAGGGCGTCGTCGGTCTCGACACCCCGGTGGCCGACTACATCCCCGAGTTCGCGCAGAACGGCAAGGGCACGATCACCGTCAGACACCTGTTGACCCACACGTCGGGCCTGCGGAGCTGGGTCAACCTCTACTCGGCGTACCCGACGCCGGAGGCGCGGATCGCGGCTGTCTACGCGCAGACCATCGTGACCCCGCCGGGCACGGCGTACGTCTACTCCGACCTGGGTCTCATCACGCTGGGCACGCTCGCCGAACGCGTCACCGGCCAGACGCTCGACCAGCTCGTCGCCGAGCGCATCACCGAGCCGCTGGGCATGACGGACACCATGTTCAACCCGCCCGAGTCGCTGCGCCCGCGCATCGCGGCCACCGAGGACATGTCGTCGATCGGGCGCGGCATGGTCCACGGCGAGGTGCACGACGAGAACGCGTGGTCGCTGGGCGGCGTTGCGGGCCACGCCGGGCTGTTCTCCACCGCCGGCGACCTCGCCGTCTTCGGTCAGATGCTGCTGAACGGCGGCCGGTACGGCAAGGAGCGGATCCTCTCCCAGGGCATCATGCGCGAGGCGATCACCGACCAGAACGTCGGCATCCCGCCCGCGATCACCTCCCGCCGCGGTCTCGGGTTCGAGCTCAACCAGTCCTTCTACATGGCCTCGCTCGACTCGCCGGTGACCTTCGGGCACACCGGGTTCACCGGCACCTCGCTGGTCCTCGACCCGTTGTCGCGGTCGCTCGTCGTCCTGCTCACCAACCGCGTCCACCCCAACCGTGCGTGGGGCTCGAACAACGGTGCTCGGCAGTCTGTGGCCCGCAACATGGGCCGCGCCATCCCCGTACGGCCGGCCGTCGGTCGTACGTCGTGGTTCGCCGGGCGACCGAGCGCCACGACGCACACGCTGACCGCGCCCCTGTCGCGGCCGGCAAAGGACTGGGCATGGTTGACGTTCCGGCTCTGGTACGACACCGAGGCCGGGTACGACGTGGGGCAGCTCGAGGCGTCCACCGACGGCGGTACGACCTGGCAGCTGGTGCCGTTCGACCTCAGGGCGGGCAAGAGCCGCTGGTCCACCGACGGCACGTTCTCCGGATTCGAAGGACGCCAGTGGTTGAAGGCGGACGCTGCCCTGCCCGCGGGCGCGACCCACGTCCGCTGGAGCTACACCGGCCTGCGAGCAACCCCGTCGCGCGGGCGGGGCGTGTACGTCGACGGTGTCATGGCGCGGGATCTCGGTGGGGCGCTGTTCAACGGCCAACGGCGGTCCGACGCTGCCCGCTTCGTCGCGGACGGCTGGGTGGAGTCGAGGAACTGACTCCCGATCGGCGCTGTCGTCCGGTGAGGCCGCGAGTGCCGCGGTGAGTCGCTGGCGCGCGTCGTCGGCGACCACCCGCAGAGGGTCACCGGAGTCGCCGGCGAAGGCGATCATGGCCTGAGGATCGAAGGCCTCCACGATGGTGGTGCCCTCATCGACCTGGCGGCCGGCGTGAGACGCCCTGTACGCCGTCACACACGCGTGGTTGAGTTGTCCTATGGCCAAGCCGCTGTGGGTCGTTGCTGGTGTCCTCGTCGTTCTCGTGGGGCTGGTGTGGACCCTGCAGGGGGTGGGCGTCATCGAGGGCAGCGTGATGAGCAATACGACCACGTGGTCGATCATCGGCCCGATCGTCCTGCTCGCCGGCGCCCTGCTCATGGTGGTCGGTGTCCGTGGACGCAAGTCCTGAAGGCGCACCTGTCGGCCGCCGTGCGGTGCTCGGCCTGATCGGTCTGGGCGCCCTCGGGGTGATCACGGGCAGCAAGGTTCAGGCGGGGTTGAGCGAGCTGCTCGCTCCGGTCCAGCTGCGCGACCCGACCGGGTTCACGTCGATGGTTCCGCTCGGCAACACGTGGCGCTACTACTCCGTCACGGGTGAGGTCGAGCCGCGCGCCGCCGGGTCGTACACGCTCAAGGTCTCCGGCCTGGTCGACCGCTCGGCCACGTACTCGTACGCCGACCTCGAGGCGCTGCCGCAGCTGTCGTTCACCGACACCTTCCAGTGCGTGACCGGGTGGCACGTGCCCGATGTGCCGTGGCGAGGCGTGCGGGTCGCCGACCTGCTCGAACGGGCGGCGCCGACCGACGAGGCCGTCGGGGTGCGCTTCCGGTCCTTCGACGGCGTCTACTCGGTGAACATGACGCTCGACCAGGCCCGTGCGGACGACGTGATCGTGGCGCTGCGGATGTACGGCAAGCCGGTCACCCACGACCACGGTGGGCCGGTGCGGATCTACTCAGGGTCGATGTACGGCTACAAGAGCACCAAGTGGCTGTCTGAGATCGAGGTGACGCCGGACAACCGCCCAGGCTACTGGGAGGACCGCGGCTATCCGCTGAACGGGATCATCGGTGAGTGACACCCTGCGCCGCTTCACGCAGGCGGAGCGGTTGGTCCACAAGCTGCTGGCGATCCTCATGGGCATCTGCCTCGTCACCGCGGCGATCCTCTACAACGGCACGCTGGCGATGGGCGTCGGCTACCGCCACGTCGTCGAGCTGGTCCACGTGTGGAGCGGCTTCGCGCTCCCCGTCCCGATGCTCGTCGGCGCGGTGTCGGCGGCGTACAGGCTGGACGTACGACGCCTGAACCGGTTCACGCCGAACGACTGGCGGTGGCTGCGCACGCGTACGCGCCGCGACGGCACGATCCCGGTCGGCAAGTTCAACGCAGGACAGAAGATCAACTCGTGGCTCGTGGCCGGCGCGACCGGGGTCCTGCTCGGCACCGGAGTCCTCATGTACTGGACCGGGCTCGTCCGGCTGTCCTGGCGCTCGGGCGCGACGTTCGTCCACGACTGGACGGCCCTGATGCTCGGGATCCTCGTGATCGGCCACATCGTCTACGCGCTCAAGGACCCCGAGGCCCGCCGCGGGATGCGCACCGGCCAGGTCTCCCGCAGCTGGGCCCAGGACGAGCATGCCGCGTGGCTGGACGAGATAGCCGAAGAGCCGGGTGCGTCCGAGGCCCATCAGTCGCAGAATTGAGACTTCCCGCACAGGATCTGACCAAGGACTGGGGGATTTCCAATGATCCGCCGTCGTGCAGCAGTCGTCTCATACGCCGGGCTGGCCGTCGTCGGTCTGCTGACCGCACCCGCCGCAACCGCCGCCCGCGACTCCCCGGACGACCCGGTGAACCGTGTCGTCGCGATCTCGATGGACGGCCTGAATCCCAGGGCGATCCGTGTGCTGGGCCGGTCCCGCACTCCGAACTTCCACCGGATGATGCGGCAAGGAGCGTCCACCTTGAACGCCCGTACCGCTCGCGAGCTGACCCTGACCCTGCCGAACCACACAGGCATGCTGACCGGCCGGCGGATCGACGCGCGCCGCGGCGGGCACGGGGTCTCGTTCAACACCGACACCGGCACGACCGTGCACCGCGCCGCGGGCCGATACGTCCCAAGCGTGTTCGACGTCGTGCACGACCACGGCCGTTCGACGGCACTCTTCACCGCGAAGACGAAGTTCGCGCTCTTCCAGCGCAGCTGGGGGCCCAAGATCGACCGTTTCACCGTCGACACCGACAACGCCCGACTGGTGAGAAACGTGACGGCCTCGCTGCGGCGGTCGCCTCGGACCTTCACCTTCGTCCACCTGTCGCTGCCCGACCAGGCGGGCCACGCCCGCGGCTTCATGAGTGCGGCCTACCTGCGGGCGGTCCGACGGGCCGACCGGTTGCTCGGACGGATCCTTTCGACCGTCCGTTCCCGGCCGGCGCTGCGGAAGCACACCCTGGTCGCCCTCACCGCCGACCACGGCGGCTCCGGTGCCACGCACGCCGACGCTCGTAGGGTGGCCAACTACCGAGTGCCGTTCCTGGTGTGGGGTCCGGGCGTCGCCGCCGGGCGGAACCTGTACGGCCTCAGCCGTGGTTACCGAGGCCCCGGCTCGGCCCGCACGACCTACCGCGGGCGTCAGCCGATCCGCAACGGCGACCTCGCCAACCTGGTGACCGACGTCCTCGATCTGCCTCGAGTCCCCGGGTCGACGTTCAACCGCCGTCAGCGCCTCGACGCGTTCCGCTGACCTCGGGGCCGTCGTCCTCGGACGCCTCGCCGCGGATCCACCCGCGGCGCAGGCCCTCGTCCACGAGCATGCCGGTCGCATCACCGAGGGCGGTGGATCCAGCGACGACCCCCGACTCGCGTGCGCGGATCGTGGCGAGGTTCGCGCCGGGCAGCCGCCACGTCCCGCCCTCGTTGAACCAGTTGAGCACCATCGGCTCCAGCCGGTCGATCGCCTTGGCGAAGCGCGCCTCCGGTGTCGCGCCGGCCTCGAACTCGTCCCACAGCGCCCGGATGTCCTGTGCTTGGTCGGCGGGCAGCAGCGGGAACAGCCGGTCAGCCGCCGATTCCTCCCGCTCCCGCTGATCGAGGCGCAAGGCTGCGTCGAAGACGGGGCTGTCGCCGGCGTAGATCTCGACCAGGTCGTGGATGATGACGAGCCTCAGCGTGTGACCGACGTCGATCGGCTCGCTCGCGTGCTCCGCGAGCAGCATGACCATCAGCGCGAGGTGCCACGAGTGCTCGGCGTCGTTCTCCCGTCGATCAGCTGCCGCCAACGGTGAGGCACGCACGATCGTCTTGAGCTTGTCGGCCTCGGCGATGAAGGCCAGCTGCGCGGAGAGGCGGTCGTCGATCCCGTCCGGGAACGGGTTGCCCGTGATGATGAGGTCGTCGTCGTCCACGTTGTGGTCCACCACTCGACACTCTCACGCGATGAGTTGCGCCGTCGTCGTCGGTCAGTGCTCTCAGAACGGCCGAATGCGAGGAGCGAACCGATGGCGACCACCCGGAGACAGTCGACCCCGATCTCTGACACCGAGGTCCTGCGACCAGGCGACGACGGGTACGACGGTGCGCGTCAGGTCTGGAACGCGATGGTGGACCACCGGCCCGCGATGATCGTGCCCTGCCGTACGCCCGAAGACGTCGCCGCGGCCATCGAGCACGCCCGTCAGGAGGGCCTGGAGATCGGTGTCCGGTGCGGTGGCCACAGCGTGATCGGGCACGCGGTGCCCGACGGGGGACTGATGATCGACCTGACGCCGATGGGCGCCGTCCGTGTGAATCCGGACCGCCGACGAGCGTGGGTGCAGGGCGGCGCGCTGCTCGGCGCGCTCGACGCGGCCACCCAGCCGTACGGGCTCGCGACCACCGCCGGCAACGTCAGCCACACCGGCGTCGGCGGACTGACGCTGGGTGGCGGCATGGGGTGGCTCGCCCGTCAGTACGGCCTGGCCTGCGACAACGTCGTGTCGTTCGAGCTGGTCACGGCCGGCGGTGACATCGTCCGGGCGTCGGCCGAGGAGGAGCCGGAGCTGTTCTGGGGGCTTCGCGGTGGTGGTGGCAACTTCGGTGTCGTGACGGAGTTCGAGTTCGAGCTGCATGAGACAGGGACCCGGGCGCTCACCGTGGAGCTCGACTTCCCCGCTTCGGGTGCGGCACCCGCCGTCGCGCAGTGGCGCGACCTGAGCGCGACCGCGCCGCGGCAGGCGACGTACACGGCCGACATCGCAGGTGGTGTCGTGACGCTCGGCTTCGTCTGGATCGGTGACCCCGAGGAGGGGCGAGCGCACGCACGCGTCCTCGATGCGCTCCACACGCCCCTCGAGCGACGTGTCGGCGAGCTGTCCTACATCGACCTTCAGCGCATCGGCGACTCCGTCGAAGGCCACTCGTTGCGGCGCTACTGGAAGGGGCACTACTTCCGTGAGCTCACCGATGCCGCGATCGAGGTCCTGGTGGCGCAGGACCCCGCCGTCGCGGCGAGTCTCCAAGCCTACGGTGGCGCGATCGCGGACGTGGCCGACGACGCGACCGCCTACAGCCAGCGCGGTACGGCGTTCGAGTACGTCGCCGCGGTCCGGTGGACCGATCCCACCGAGGACGAGGCGCGGATGCAGTCCGCGCGCGACGCGGGTGCGCGCCTGGAGCACTTCGCCAGCGGGGTCTACGTCAACGTGCTCAGCGACGACGGAGCCGCCGGCGTACGACGGGCGTACCCACCCGCGAAGCTCGCCCGGCTCACTGCCCTCAAGGACGCCTTCGACCCCGACAACGTCTTCCACCTCAACCAGAACATCCCGCCCTCCGGGAGCGCGGCGACCTAGGATCCAAGGTGGCCGAACCCGACTTCCTCACCCGCACGCGGACCTCGTACGACGCGCTCGCCGACGAGTATGCGACGTGGGTCCGCGAGCTGGCGACCAGTCCGTGGGACGACGCCGTGCTCGGCGTGTTCGCCCGACACGTCGCGGGGCGCGGGCGTGTGCTCGACGCGGGCTGTGGCGAGGGCCGCATCACCGCGCAGCTCGCCTCGTTCGAGGTCGATGCGCACGGGATCGACCTCAGTGCGGAGATGATCCGCAACGCGCGGGACGTCCACCCGAACCTGCGCTTCGAGGTCGGGTCGCTGACGGACCTGCGCTTCGACGACGAGTCGTACGTCGGCGTGGTCGCCTGGTACTCGCTGATCCATGTCCCGCCTGAGGCGCTGCCCGGTGCTGTCGCGGAGCTCGTTCGAGTGCTCGAGCCCGGCGGCTGGCTGCTCGCTGCGTTCCAGACCGATGCCGAGACCTTCCGTCCGAACCACCTCAGGGACATCGCGGTGTCGCTCGAGTTCCACCGGCCAGACCCGGCCGCATTCGGCACGCTGCTGGACAGCCACGGTCTCGACGTTGATGCGACCACGGTCCGTGCCGCCGATGTCGAGGCAGGCGAGCGCACTCGCCAGGCGTACGTGCTGGCTCGCCGACGCGCCTGACTTCCAGGCTGCACTGTGCGAAGGGCTGTGTTAGGACCGTAGAGCGACCGCTTCGACGAAGTGCCTCCCCCGGGTCCGGTTTCGTTGCGCTGAGTTCAGCGCGCAGTCTGGAGGAATGATGGCAGAACCAGAGGTGGGAACCCGCGAGGTCAACCCGTTGTTCGCACGTCCGGGGGAGCAGACGACCTACTCCCGCACGGTGCTGCAGGACGACCCGATGCTTCCGGAGACGGCTTATCAGATCGTGCACGACGAGGTCATGCTCGACGGCAACGCACGACTCAACCTGGCGACGTTCGTGGGCACCTGGATGGGCCCCTACGCCGAGAAGCTGTACTCGGAGACGTTCGACAAGAACATGATCGACAAGGACGAGTACCCGGCGACCGCGGCGATCGAGGAACGCTGCTGGCGGATGGTCGCCGACCTGTGGAACGCGCCTGACCCCGCCAACTCGATCGGCACCTCCACGATCGGCTCGTCCGAGGCCTGCATGCTCGCCGGTCTGGCGTTCAAGCGGCGCTGGCAGAACGCTCGCAAGGCCGCGGGCAAGCCGGCTGCTACGCCGAATCTCGTGATGAGCTCGGCGGTCCAGGTGGTGTGGGAGAAGTTCTGCAACTACTGGGACGTCGAGGCGCGCTACGTCCCGATCTCCGAGGAGCACAAGACCCTCGACGGACACGACCTCGACAAGTACGTCGACGAGAACACGATCGGCGTGGTCGTCATCATGGGTGTCACGTACACGGGCATGTACGAGCCGGTGACGAAGGTGGCGGCGGCGCTCGACGAGATCCAGAAGAGCACCGGTCTCGACGTCCCTATCCACGTGGACGGCGCCTCCGGCGGGATGATCGCCCCGTTCCTGCAGGAGGATCTCCAGTGGGACTTCCGCGTCGACCGGGTGCACTCGATCAACACCTCGGGTCACAAGTACGGTCTCGTCTACCCGGGGCTCGGCTGGGTCGTCTGGCGCTCGCGCGACCTCCTGCCCGACGACTTGATCTTCTACGTGAGCTATCTCGGCGGCGATATGCCGACGTTCGCGCTGAACTTCTCACGTCCGGGTGCGCAGGTCCTCCTGCAGTACTTCAACTTCCTGCGCCTGGGCCGCAACGGATACACGGCCGTGCAGCAAGCCTCGCAGGACACCGCGAAGCACCTCGCCGAGGGGATCGCGCAGCATGGCGCGTTCGAGCTGTGGAACGACGGCAGCGACATCCCCGTCTTCGCGTGGCGGCTCAGGGAGGGCCACACCGACAACTGGACGCTGTACGACCTGTCGGACCGCTTGCGCACGTACGGGTGGCAGGTGCCGGCGTACCCGATGCCCGACAACCTGTCCGACCTCACCGTCCAGCGCATCGTCGTCCGCAACGGGCTGAGCATCGACCTGGCCGACAAGCTGCTCGGTGACATCGCCTCGGCCACCAAGGACCTCGACAGCCTGCCCGCCCCGATCCCCCACGCTGTGTCGAAGCAGCAGTTCCACCACTGAGGGGCATGATGAGCGACACGCGAAGCACGCCCGGGCAGAGGGCCGCCAAGGTCTACCTCTCGATGTTCCAGGTCTCGATCTTGACGGTCGTCGCCGTCGCCAGCCTGCGCAGCCTGCCGGCGATGTCGGGGTACGGGCTGGGAAGCATCACGCTCTACCTGATCCCTGCGCTGCTGTTCCTGGTGCCGACCGCGCTGGTGGCGGCAGAGCTGGCCACCGGGTGGCGCGGCGGGGTCTACGCATGGGTGCGCGAGGCGTTCGGCAACAGGTGGGGCTTCCAGGCGATCTGGCTCCAGTGGGTCCAGAACGTCGTCTGGTACCCCGTCCAGCTCGCTTTCATCGCCGCCAGCATCGCGTTCGTGTTCGGAGACAACGACCTGGCCAACTCCGGCATCTACACGGCGATCGTCATCGTCGTCTTCTACTGGATCTGCACCCTGCTGAACCTTCGTGGAGGCGGGCTCTTCGCGAAGGTCGGCTCATGGGGTGGACTCATCGGCACCCTGATCCCCGGGGTCATCCTCATCGTGCTCGGGGCGGTGTGGCTGATCGCCGGCAACAAGAGCCAGGTCCCGATGGAGACGAGCGACGTCATCCCGCCGTTCACCGGTCTCGCGAGCATCGTGCTGATCGTCAGCAACTTCCTCGCCTACGCGGGCATGGAGGTCAACGCCGTCCATGCGAACGACATGAAGCGACCGGGCAAGGAGTATCCGCGGTCGATCTTCATCGCGGCCGGTCTGATCCTTCTCGTCTTCATCCTGCCGACCCTCGCCATCGCTTTCGTCGTCCCGAAGAGCCAGCTCGGGCTGACGACCGGGATCAACATCGCGTTCCAGGCGTACTTCGACCACTGGAGCATCGGCTGGGCGACCGCGATCATCTCCGCGGCGATCGCACTGGGTGCGCTCGCATCGGTCGTCACGTGGATCGCCGGTCCGAGCAAAGGGCTGCTCGCAGCCGGTCGGACGGGCTTGCTGCCACCGTGGCTCCAGAAGGAGAACAAGGCCGGCGTGCAGATCGGGATCCTCATCTCACAGGGCGTGATCGTGACGATCCTCGCCGGGCTGTTCGTGGTGATCCCCAACGTCAGCGCGGCGTTCTTCACGCTGGTCGACATGGCAGCGGCGCTCTACCTGATCATGTACATGCTGATGTTCGCCTCCGCGATCACGCTGCGGAAGAAGGCACCGAACGTCAAGCGCGACTAC
This sequence comes from Mumia sp. zg.B21, assembly GCF_019550855.1. NCBI lineage: Bacteria > Bacillati > Actinomycetota > Actinomycetes > Propionibacteriales > Nocardioidaceae > Mumia > Mumia sp. zg.B21. Next base: position 828,990 of record NZ_JAHWCJ010000002.1, read on the forward strand.
CGGGTGCCGCTCATGCCGCTGGTCGCGGGGGTCGGGTTCTTCGCGTCTTTGGCGGCATTCCTGCTGGGATTCATCCCGCCGTCCGGCCTGGCGGGGATCCCGTCCAGCGCATACCCGTGGGTGATGGGCGCCGTGATCATCGTCCTGGGCGTCCCGCCGCTGCTCTTCTACGCGTTCCGAAAACCTGCCTGGGATCAGCGCGACGAGCATGAGAAGGGGCAGGCCACGGCGGGAGGGGACAGCCATGCGTGATCTGCTGAGGAGAGGCGCGCTGCTGGTCGCCGTCGTGGGACTGGCCGCGGGGTGCGGGTCGACGAACGAGGACACGGCGGACGGGTTGGCCTCTGACTTCACCAAGGCTGCCGTCGACTCGGGGGTGGCGCCGGAGATGACGCCCGAGCTGGCCAAGTCGCTCTACGGCGACGATGGCGGTGCGGTCTGCGCGGCGCTGGACGACCAGCCGGACGACGTCGCGCTGCCGTGGGCGTGGACGCGGACGCACCGGATGCCGAGCGAGCACGTGAAGGAGCTCGTGGACTATGACCGCGTCGTCGTGGACGTCTACTGCCCCGACAAGGAGGCGACGTTCAATGCCCTCCTTGACGACCTCAACTACGACCCTGACTGAGGGCGGCGACGTCCGTCGAGCACGCCTGCAAGCGCCAGCAGGGTGATGCCCGCGAGCGGGACGACGAGCAGACCGACACGCAGGCTGGTGGCGTCGGCGATGAGACCGACGAGCGGCGGCGACACCAGGAAGCCGATCCGCATCAACCACGTCAGCAGCGTGAGACCGGTGCCGGGCTTGAACCCCGGCAGCTCGTCGGCGCCGTGCATCGCCGCCGGGATCACCGTCGCGACGCCGAAGCCTGCCGCGGCGAATCCGGCGATGGTCGCGGGCACGGACGGGAACGCGAGGGCGGCACCCATCCCGGCGGCCGTGACGAGGCCGCCGACGCGGACGACGGCGCGCTCGCCGTACCGGTCGACCAGCCGGTCGCCCACGAGACGACCGACGAACTGAGCGCCGACCAGCGCGACGTACCCGAATGCGGCGATCGAGCCGGCGGCGCCGAGCGAGTCGCTGAGGTAGACCGCGGCCCACGTGCTCCCGGCGTCCTCCACCAGCGTCCCGGCGATCCCGAGGACGACGAGCGCGCCCAGGACGAGGACGGTCCGTGGCGTGGGACCACCGGAGCGGCTGACACGACGGGGGCGGGCGCCCGGCGCGGCGTCGATTTGCTCCACCGGATCTGCTTCCGGCCCGCGCAGGAGGAACGGGTACGCCGCTATGGCGACGAGCGTGAACAGCGCCGACGACAGGCCGAGGTGCACCGCCGGCGACAACCCGAGGGCCACGGCTCCTGCGCCCATCAACCCGCCGAGCACCGCGCCGGCCGACCACACCGCGTGGAAGGAGTTGAGGATCGAGCGCCCGTACCTGCGCTGCACGCGGAGCCCGTGCGCGTTCTGGGCCACGTCGGTGACGGCGTCAACGGCGCCGAGGAGGAACAGACCGGTGGCGAACGCTCCCGCGCTCGGTGACAGGCCGATCGCGAACGACGCGAGCCCGGCGAGGAACGTCCCGACGACCGCCACCCGGGACGACCGCAGCCTCTGGATCAGCACGCCCGCCGCGAGGCCGGCCACCAAGGCACCGGCGGGCAGCGCCGCGACCGCGAGGCCGTACGAGGCGTTGCTCAGGTCGAGGTCGGCCTTGATTCCCGGGTAGCGCGGGAGGATGTTGGCGAAGATCGCCCCGTTCGTGAGGAACAGCACGGCCACGGCGGTGCGGGCGCGACGCAGGGTCGGGTCGAGGGTCGCGGTCACCGGACGACGATAGGTCATGCGTCCGTCGGGGTCGCCCGCATTCCGTACGCTTTGCCGCCGTGCGCTCAGGCATGCGCCCGTGCGTGCGCACGGCGGTAGGCCGACGGCGTCGTCCCGTAGTGGCGTACGAACGACTGCCGCAGCATCTCCGCCGAGCCGAAACCGCACCGTCGGGCGACGACCGAGAGCGGCTCGGACGTCTCTTCGAGCAGGTGCGATGCGGCCTCCAGCCGCACCGTACGGACATAGCGTGCGGGTGTCGTCCCCAGCTCCGAGGCGAACACCCGAGCGAGGTGTCGCACGCTCACGCCCGCCACGTCGGCGAGCGCCGTGCTGTCGGCTGGAGCGGCCGGATCGGTTGTCACGTACGCGGTGACACGGCGGAGGACCGGACTGTCGGGTGCCGGCGCAGAGGTGTGGATGCTCATCTGCGCCTGGCTGCCGGGACGCTGCAGATACGTGACCAGGTAGCGCGCGACCTGCCGAGCGAGCTCAGCGCCGTGGTCCTCCTCGATGAACGCCAGCGTCAGGTCGAGTGCGCTGGTAACTCCGGCAGCGGTGGCGATGGATCCGTCGCGGATGAAGATGGGCTCCGCATCGACGACGACGGACGGATGGTGCCGCGCCAGTCGTGCGGCGAACTGCCAGTGGGTCGTGGCCCGCCGGTCGTCGAGGAGACCGGCTGCGGCGAGCACCGTCGCCCCGGTGCACACCGAGGCGGTCCGCCGCGCCCCCTCGGAGAGACGGCGGACGTGGTCCCGGACCAGAACGCTCTCGGCGGCGCGCTCGTGCCCCATGCCCCCCGAGACGATGACCGTGTCGAGCGGTGTCTCGACCCGCTCGAGCGCCTCGTCCGCGGCCAAGGTCAGCCCCGACGTGGCGACGACGGGAAGCCCGCCGGGCGAGGCGAGGCGCCACGCGTACGGGATGCGCGGCGTGCCGATCATGTTCGCCATCATCAGCGGGGTGGTGATGCAGGAGATGTCGAGCAGCTCGGCCTGCTCGTAGGCGACCACGACCACGGTGCGTTCGGCCATGCTCGAGTCTAGGCCGAGTGTCAGGTATCCCAGGATCTCGGACACGGAGCGGCGGACCGGCCCGCCGTACGTCCCCGTCGTCCTAGCGTCGCCTCCATGAACCGCTCGACGGAGGCGCGGCCGACCGAGGCCACGTGGCGCACCGGTGGACGATGGCTCGTCCGCCGCTGGCCGACGGTGCTCGGTGTCGGCATCGGCGCGTTCCTCGTGTCAGAGACGAGCGACGGCTCGGAGGCCGCGCTCGTCATCGTCGTGGCCGCGCTCGGCTACCTCGCGACCGCCGTCCTCGACCGGCAGAGCCTCATCTGGGCGGTCGTCGCGGCCGAGATGGTCGTCGTGGTCCTGCTCGAGGCCTTCGGCGTCGACCCGGTCCCTGTGCTCGCGGTCGCTGCCGTCGTCCTGGCGCTGGTCGGAGCGGTCGGACGCCGGTGGGGTCCGTCACGGTTCGAGGTGCTCTATCCGTACCTCACCGCGGTGTTCCTCGTCGCTGGGCTCGTCGGCGCGTACGCCAGCCCGGTGCTCGCCGGCACCGTCGCCGGGGTCGGGCTGATCGGGCACGCCGCCTGGGACGCCGTCCACTGGCACGAGGATGCCGTCGTCAGCAGGCCCTTCGCGGAGTGGTGCGGGACGCTCGACCTGGTGCTCGGGGTCGGCGTGCTGGTGATCGTGCTGCGCTGAGGACGGAGCCCGCCGCTTGATGCCGCGCCGGTGAGCTCAGGAGGCCGAGGTGCGGACGAGCACGCCGATCTTGTCGATGCGGTGCTCGGGGTTGTCGAAGGCGTCGGACCAGTAGTTGCCCTGCGCGTGGTCCTCTGGCGTCGCGCAGGTCGACAGCGTGATGAAAGCACGGCGCGGCTCACGACCGGGTTGCCCGGGGACGGCTGCCCGCTGCTCGGCGAGGGAGCGGGCGGAGCGGAAGGACGTCGAGCGGGTGCGGACGATCTCGTACGTCCATCGGGTCCCGCCGGCGGTCACGTGCACCCGGTCACCGCGATCCAGGTCCGGAAGGTCGAGGAAGGCGCGCGTCGACGACAACCGGTGCGCGGTGACCTGGTAGTTGCCCACACCGCCGGGGCCGGCGCCGCCGCGAGGCCCGTGCGGACTCGCCGCGCGACCGCGGTTCTGGATGCGGGTCCCGGCGGCGTCGTCGGTCCGACCCCGGTACGCGACGACACGGAGACCGTCGACGCCGATCGCGGGTATCGAGAGGACGGCGTCGCGGGGAGGGTTCGCCGGCGTCGCAGGTCTGGCCTCGACGGGCTCGGTCGGTGCTACGGGCGGCGTCGCAGGCGACGTTGCTCGCTCGGTCGTCGAAGAGGGGGCACTCTGTGGTGGCGACGGCGTGCGCGTCTCCTGGGAGACACCGCACCCGGTGACGACCAGGCCGGCGCCTCCTGCGAGCAGGACGACGAGTCGACGCATCTCTCGACGGTACCCGCGCACAGGGGCGCGGGCGCCCTACACCGTCGGCAGCACCTGCTCCGTCAGTCCGTCGAGCGTGCCGAACCGGTGGGCGGTCATGCTCACGGCCTGCTCGTGCAGGAACGGCAGCAGCTCGACCCGCCCCGCCTCGGTCACCGCGTGCCCGTAGACGGCGAGGTCCGGTCGACCGCCCGTCGCCCGCGCCAGGGCTGCCGCGTCGCCACCGACGAGCCGGACCCGCCCGGACGGGAGCTCGGCGGCACGCGCGAACCACGCGTCCTCCGGCTCCACGACGACCGAGGCTCGTGCACGTCCGAACGCGGCGCGTACGGCGTCCGGCAGCGGCACAGCGGAGCTGACCGAGATGGTCGACCCGGTCAGGGCGCCCGCGGCGACGACACGGATCAGCTCGACCAACGGCCGCGACCCGTCGTAGCGCACGGTGACGGGCACGGGCAGGTGGCGCAGGACGTTGCGCTCGAACGGGATGCCGGTGACGTCGGTCGGGCTCCCGAGCTCGGTACGCCACGCGGCTGCGTCGCTGCGCAGCGCACGCTCGAGCGTGCGGAGGTCGTGCACAGCGGCACCCGCGGCGCCGGCCGACTCGAGGAACGGCCGCTGCACGTCGAGCACGGGGTCGGTCGCCGTGGCCTCGGCCGGCTCCCAGTCGACGAGCCCGTGGAGGTAGCTCGGGCCGCCGGCCTTCGTCCCGGCACCGACCGCCGAGCGCTTCCAGCCGCCGAACGGCTGTCGCCGTACGATCGCGCCGGTGATGCCGCGGTTGACGTAGAGGTTTCCGGCCTGCACACCGTCGACCCAGGTGGCGATCTCGTGCGGGTCGAGCGAGTGGATGCCCGCGGTGAGGCCGTACGAGGGGGCGTTCTGCAGAGCGATCGCCTCCTCGAGCGTCGCAGCCGTCATGATGCCGAGGACCGGCCCGAAGAACTCGACCAGATGGGTCTGTGAGCCCGGCGCGACGCCGACCTTCACTCCCGGCGACCAGAGCCGGCCACCGCCGTCGGGCTGGTCGGCGTCGAGCTGATGGGGCTCGACGAGCCACGACTCACCGGTCTCGAGCGAGGTGAGCGCGTCACGAAGCTTGCCGTGGACCGGCTCGATCACCGGGCCGACCTGGCTGGTGGCGTCGGTGGGGTAGCCGACCTTGAGGGAGCGGACGGCGTCGGCGAGCTGGTCGCGGAACCGGCGTGAGGTGGCGATCGGACCGACCAGGATGGCCAGCGAGGCCGCTGAGCACTTCTGTCCCGCGTGCCCGAACGCCGAGGCGACCAGGTCCTTGACCGCGAGGTCGAGGTCCGCGCTCGGGGTCACGACGATCGCGTTCTTGCCACTCGTCTCGGCGAGCAGCGGCAGGTCGGGCCGGAACGTCCGGAACAGCTCGGCCGTCTCGTACGCACCGGTGAGGATGAGCCGGTCCACCCGCGGGTCCGAGACGAGGCGCCGCCCCAGGTCGGACTCCTCGACGTGGGCGAGGTGGAGGACGTCACGGGGGACCCCGGCGGCCCACAGCGCCTCGACGACCAGTGACCCGCACCGCTGGGCCTGGGGTGCCGGCTTCACGACCACCGACGAGCCCGACGCGAGAGCCGCGAGCATCGACCCCGCGGGGATGGCGACGGGGAAGTTCCACGGGGGCGTGACGACGGTGAGGCGCACAGGCACCGGCCGGGCACCATCGGTACGGTCGAGCATCGCGGCCGACTCGGCATAGAACCGGGCGAAGTCGATCGCCTCCGACACCTCCGGGTCTGCCTGGTCGATCGTCTTGCCGCACTCGGCCGCCATCACCTCGACGAGGTCGGCGCGACGGCGCTCGAGCTCGGCAGCGGCCTGCCGCAGCACCTCCGCACGTCCGTCGCCGCCGAGCGAGGACCACGCCGGCTGCGCGCCGACGGCCGCGGCGACGATGCTCTCCAGTGCCTCCGGCGACGTCACCGTGTGGTCGCGGACGAGGTCCTCGCCGCGGGTGGTCGTGGTGGCACGGTCGAGGATGTCGCGTGCCCACTCGCGGTTGCCCGGGAGTGCAGGGTCGGTGTCAGGGGTGTTCTCGAAGCCGGCGGGCGGTACGGGGACGCTGTCGGTACGGCGGTCCTGACGGCGGTTCGGCTCCGGGACCGTCGCGTCGAGCGCCCGGAGCGAGGCGAGGAACCGCGCCCGCTCGCGCGCGAAGAGCCGTTCGTCGCTGTCCAGGTCGAACACCGCGGACATGAAGTTCTCCTGGCTCGCGCCCTCCTCGAGGCGCCGCACCAGGTACGCGATCGCCGTGTCGAACTCTGAGGCGCGTACCACCGGCGTGTAGAGGAGCAGGTCACCGACGGTGCGGCGGACGGCCTCGGCCTGGCCCTGGGCCATGCCGAGCAGCATCTCGAAGTCGACGCCGTCACGGACGCCGCGACGACCGGCGAGCAGCCACGCGAACGCGATGTCGAACAGGTTGTGCCCGGCCACACCGAGCCGGACGTTCGCGATGCGGTCGGGGTGGAGGGCGTAGTCGAGGATCCGCTTGTAGTGCGTGTCGGTCTCCTGCTTGGAGCCCCAGGTCGCGAGCGGCCAGTCGCGTACGGACGCCTCGACGGTCTCCATCGGGAGGTTCGCTCCCTTGACGAGCCTGACCTTGATCTCCGCGCCGCCGCGCGCTCGCCGAGCCGCGGCCCAGTCCTGGAGGTGCGCCATCGTCGCGAGCGTGTCGGGCAGGTAGGCCTGGAGCACGATCCCGCCCTCGAGGTCGAGCAGCTCGGGCTCGTCGAGGAGCCGGGTGAAGACGGCGACGGTCAGGTCGAGGTCGCGGTACTCCTCCATGTCGAGGTTGATGAACTTCTGCGGGGACGCCGCGGCGGCACGCCGGTAGAGGGGGCGGAGCTGTTCGACGACGTGGTCGACCGTCTCGTCGAACGCGAACGGGGAGTGCGGTGCCACCGTCGAGGAGACCTTGATCGACACGTAGTCGACGTCGTCGCGGGCCAGGAGACGGTGCGTCCCGTCCAGCCGACGGGCTGCCTCGCGCTCGCCGAGGACCGCCTCGCCGAGGAGGTTCACGTTGAGCCGCACTCCACGGCTGCGGATCCGGGAGATGGCCGGACCGAGCCGGCGGTCGGAGGCGTCGACGACGAGGTGGCCGACCATCGCGCGCAGGACCCGGCGGACGACCGGGATCACCAGCCCGGGGGCGACCCGCGCCGCGACGGCACCCGCCTTGACCGCTGTGCGCAGGTGCAGGGGAAGGAAGCGCGGCAGGTCGCCCGCGAGGTCGGCGAAGGCCTGCGCGGCCACGCGAGGGTCTTCGGGCCGGATCACGCCGTCGACGAAGCCGACGGCGAACGGCAGGCCCTTGGGGTCCTTCAGCACGGCCGCGAGCTGCTCGGCGGACCGGTCGGCCGGGATGTCCCTCGCGGTGTCCAGCCACTGCCGTACGAGGGACTCGACCTCGTCGGAGAGGTCGGTGGCGAGAGCGTCAGTCTCAGTGGTCGAGGTCATGAGGTTTCGCCGTCCCAGGGTCGTCGAGCGTGTCGTGTTCAGTGTGCGCTCGGGGTGTCGTTAGGTAAAGTGACGATTCTTGACGATGATTCGTCAGGATCTCTGATGAAAGGCGGCCGTCGTGCTTGAGGTTCGACGGCTCCGTCTCCTCCGGGAGCTGGCCCTGCGCGGGACCCTCGCCCGGGTCGCCGAGGCGCTGCACCAGAGCCCGTCGTCGGTCTCCCAGCAGCTGACCCAGCTTGAGCGCGAGGTCGGCGTCCCGCTGCTCTTCAAGTCCGGTCGCGGCGTGCGCCTGACGCCGCAGGCCGAGATCCTCGTCGAGCACACCGAGGCGATGCTCGCGCGGCTGGAGCAGGCGGAGTCCGATGTCGCGGCCTCCCTCGAACGCCCGTCCGGCTCGGTGCGGGTGGCCGTCTTCCAGTCCGCGGCGCTCGCCCTGCTTCCCGCGGCCCTCACGTGGCTGGACGCCGAGCACCCCGATCTCCGCGTCACGGTCGTCCAGCGGGAGCCCGAGACCGCTCTCGCGGAGACCTGGGCACGTGACTTCGACCTGGTCGTCGCCGAGGAGTACCCGCACCACGCTGCACCGCGTCATCCGGGCCTCGACCGGCTGCCGCTCACGACCGACACGCTCTGGCTCGCCATCTCGCCCGATGCTGCCGAGCACCGCCGGATCGAGCGCATCGAGGACGCGGCGCACGTGCCGTGGGTGATGGAGCCCGTCGGAGCGGCGTCGCGGCACTGGGCCGAGCAGGCGTGCCGACGTGCGGGCTTCGAGCCCGACGTACGGTTCGAGACCGCCGATCTCCAGGCGCACCTGCGGCTGGTGCAGTCCGGTCACGCGGTCGCCCTGCTCCCCGACATCCTCTGGAAGGGGCTGCCCGCACCGGCGCGGCTGTGCCCCCTCCCGGACGACCCGCAACGCTCGATCTTCACGTCCGCGCGGCTCTCGGCGGCGTCGAGTCCTGGCATCGCCTCGTGCCGGCGTGCCCTCGCGTACGCCGCCGAGTCGCCGCGCTGACGCCACCGTCGCCTCAGTGCACGGCGGCGACCGGCTCGCGCACCTGCGCCGGCGTCACCATCGCGAAGAGGTCCTTGGGATCGCTCGGCTCGGCGACGAGGTCGAGCGCCGCCTCGTACGAGGTGCCGCGGACGGCATCGCGGACGAAGCGCAGCGCGGTGAAGTCCTCGATCGCAAAGCCGACGGAGTCGAAGACGGTGATCTCGTCGGCCGACGTACGACCCAGGGCCTCTCCGGCGACGACCGTCCACAGCTCGGTGACCGGGAACTCAGGACCGAAGGCCTGGATCTCACCCTCGACACGGGTCTGCTCCGGATACTCCACGAACACCGACGCGCGTTCGAGGATGGCCTGGTCGAGCTCGGTCTTGCCCGGGCAGTCACCGCCGATCGCGTTGATGTGGACCCCGGGGGCCACATCGGCGTCGCGGAGCACGGTCGCGTTGGTCTTGTCAGCGGTGCACGTGGTGATCACGTCGGCGCCGAGGACGGCGTCGGCGGCGCTGCTCGCGACGGTCACCTCGAAGCCGAGCGGCTCGAGGTTGCGGACGAGCTTCTGCATCGCGGCCGAGTCGGTGTCCCAGATCCTGAGCCGGTCGATGCCCAGGGCCGCCCGGAACCCGAGCGCCTGGAACTCCGCCTGCGACCCCGTCCCGATCATCGCCATCGTGGAGGCGTCGCGACGGGCGAGCCAGCGCGCCGCCATCGCCGACGTGGCCGCCGTCCGGAGGGCCGTGAGCAGCGTCATCTCGGCGATGAACGTCGGGTATCCGTTGTCGACCTGTGCGAGCACACCGAAGGCGGTGACGGTCTGGAAGCCCCGCAGGGGGTTCTTCGGGTGCCCGTTGACGTACTTGAAGCCGTACTCGTCGCCGTCGCTGGTCGGCATCAGCTCCATCACGCCCTCGCGGGTGTGAACGGCGTGGCGGGGCGACTTGTCGAACTGCGGCCAGCGGCGGAAGTCGCCCTCCAGTGCCGTCACCATGTCGCCGATGATCTGCTCGGCGCCCTGCTCGGCGATCCAGCGGCGCATGCCGGGGACGTCGACGAACGAGACGGTGGTCATGCGCGTACCTCCAAGGTGCAGCACTTCACGCTTCCGCCGCCCTTGAGCAGCTCGCTCAGGTCGACGCCGATCGGGTTGAAGCCCCTCTCCCGCAGGCGCTCGTGCAGGTGCACGGCCTTGTCGGTCAGGACCACGTTGTAGCCGTCGGAGACGGCGTTGAGGCCGAGCACCTCGGCGTCGGCCGCGGTCGCGATGATGGCGTCGGGGAACAGCTGACGCAGGATCGCGTTGCTCGCGGCGCTGAAGGCGGGCGGGTAGTAGGCGATCGTCTGGTCGTCGATCGCCGCGAGGGCCGTGTCGAGGTGATAGAACCGGGCGTCGACCAGCTCCAGCGAGATCACCGGTGCGCCGAAGAACTCACGGGCCTCGTGGTGGGCGGCCACTGACGTACGGAAGCCGGTGCCGGCGAGGATCAGGCGTCCGACGACGAGGAAGTCGCCCTCACCCTCGTTCTGCGAGGCCGCCTGGATGGTCGGTCGGAGCCCGGCCTCGTCGAACCATGCGTGATAGGCGGCACCCTCCGGCTGCCGCTCGGCGAACGTGAAGCTGGCCGCAATGGCCTTGCCGTCGTAGACCACCCCGCCGTTGGCCGCGTACACCATGTCCGGGAGTCCCTCCACCGGCTGGATCAGCTCGACGCGGTGGCCGAGGCTCTCGTAGGTGGCGCGCAGCACCTCCCACTGGGCCACCGCCAGGTCGGTGTCGACCGGCTTGGTGGGATCCATCCACGGGTTGATCGCATAGGTCACGTCGAAGTGCTCTGGTCGGCACATGAGAAACCGGCGAGGGATGGCCTCGCCGGCCGTCGTCGAGCTGACCGCGTGCTCCGCCGGCGAGGGCAGCGGAGCGCGGGTGGTGATCGTCATCGAGTACCTCCGTGTCATCGGTGACTCGAAGGTATGTCGACAAGCGTTCCGCCAGTGGGCCGCATTCGTTGCGAAGATCAGGCCCCGACCAGCGATCTGTTGTGGGGTTGACGCGGATTCGTCAGCGGGTCTCGTGCAGCCGACCCGCGAGGGCGCCCTCGACGACGGCGACCGTGACACGGCGGCACCGGGGGCGGCCGTCGGGACCTGATCGCTCTTCCCTGCGTCCGCTATTGCAAATTGATCCGGTCAATTGATCTCGGCTGAGGTGGCAGTCTCATGAGACAGGCGTATCTGTCCCACCCGGTCTGGCCGCGTTTCGATGCTGGGCAGCGGTGGCCGAGCCCGGAAGAGCTGAAGGAGATTTCGTCCCGCGGTTGGGGGTTGTTCTCGAGCTGCCCTGGGGGGCAACATCGCTCGAACCGCTCCTTCCGCTCGCCCGGACACTGCGCGATCTGGTCCTGAGGGGCGGGTCTGGCGTCGACCTGTCAATGCTCGACGAGTTTCGTCAGTTCGAGCTCCTTCAACTTGACCAGGAGCTCGAGTCTGCGGGTCCGGTCGATCTTTCGGGGCTCACAAATCTCACCGAACTGACTGGACGGGCAGATGTCGTTGTTACAGGTGTCTCGGCACCTCGACTGGCGCACCTTGAGGTGCTGGAAGGTCGGCCCGATCTCCTTGAACGTGTCACCGGGGCGCTTCGTTGGCTGCGTGTTGACTCATCGCCTGTCGCGGGGTTGCCGCGGATGGGTGTAGGGGCCACTGTGATCTTCGGCAGTGACGAGGTCGCGGACTTCTGTTTCGAGATGGACGATGCCGCTGAGAAGGGCGAAACCATCGGGCTTCTCGAGTCTGCTCTCGACGTGGTTCTGGAGGATCCCAAAGGCGCTGACCGCGGCGAGGTGCTGGTTGCGGTCGCAGCGGCTGCCCTCGTGGCGCTGTCAGCGGGGAACACAGTTGAGCTGGACGAGTTTGACGTCAACGGGCCCGAACGCTGAGTCCGTCTGACCTGAGTCCTCCTCCGGGGCTCACGGCGGATGCGGTCCGTCTGCTCGGAATCGTCGCTCAGCCGCTCGAGCTCCATCCGTGGGTGGACCCGCTCTGAGGTCTCAACCACTAGAGCAGACCACTGATCGACCCCTTGTAAGACCCTGCCAAGGTGTCGGCATCGTCGGCGGCCTGTGGCTGATGGGCCCCCGCCGCGACAAAGGCGCAGTAGGCACGGCTGCTCCACGACGTATCGCATCCCAGGGCGGACGACATTGACGAAGTATGGTGCTCAACTCCTCGATCCGGAGATCGCTCGGGCCACTGCTCGCGCCATAATTGGTGATCGGCCCCTCATCGTGGAATCCGAGAGACGGAAGCGTGGCCTAGCCCTCACGATGAGCCGCAAGCAAGCCCCGGTCGAGCCTCTCCGGAGGGAGATGGCCTTCATCGAGCTCTCGGGGGCCGGCCTGTTCGAGCTTGCGATCGAGGGTGGATTCGGTCTCATCGAGATCGATGACTGCGTGGATTCGTGGGACGAAGTATTCCGCCTCATGGTGCGCCTCTCTGTTTCCTATTTCGATGGTGAAGGTGAATGGTGCGCGATACGGCCGATTCGCGGTCGGACTAGGCACGGCTTGCGGCTCGCAGTGGAAGGCGATTCCTACCTTCTGGAAGGGCCCACGTTCGAGACGTCGTCATGATGAGGCGCTGCCGTGACGCGAACGAGCGCGACCGGACGGGCAGCCCTTCGCCGGGTTGACTCGACTCGGCACTGAGGCTCGAACCATGTTGGCGAACGCCGGGACGCGGTGCGCCTCCTGGGATAACTTGTGCGAACGTTGTTCGTCCTCGTTCCCCGGACTCGTCTCGGATGTCGCTGCACGCAATGAAATAAGGGAAAGCAGGGAAGTGGTATGTGGACTGTTGAAGAGCGCGACGCGTTTGTCAGGTCGGGAGAGAAGTTGGCGCGCGCGATCCTCGAGTACACCGAGTCGATGTCGAACCTCACGTCAAGCTCGGAAACTCGCGAGGCCTTCTCTTTCGACGACCCGCTTGTCCATGCCATTGAGGAGTACTCGGATGCGCTATCGGATTATGCCAATACTGTTCCTCCCTTCGCCGTCGAGGATGAGGACGAATTTCACGCGCCCGGAATCGACATGCTTGATCCCGCGGAGTCGTCGACCCAGATCTCAGTTATCTCGAGAACCGACTACTCCGTCGTTGACCGAGACGCGTTCGAAGGTGGTGCTCCTCCGCTGGTGGGGGTAGGGATAGACAACGGAGATCCAGTTGGGTTGGGTGAGGTGTTCCTGCGGTACGCCGAGTCGGGAGGCTCGTGGTTCTCCGTGGAGGCGCAAGGCCTTGAACGAGCGGCGTGGTCTGCTGTCGTCATCGGCACCGGGGAGTTGGAACGATGCTCCACGGACGAATGGTTAGAGCGTCTTCGTGATCTCACCGGGAACAAGCCAGTCTTCGTCGCGGAAGGCTGAGCAGACGGCGCGGCGAGCAAACGGTGAGGTGCTCCTCGAAGTGCGGATGACGTCTCCGCCGACATCTGGGCGACGCGCTAGAGCGGGGTGTCTCAGTGCCGACCCACAGGCTTCTGGGCGTGGTCGCTGCTCATGCCGGGGACGAAGATGAGGCGGAAGATCATTTCTTGGCCATCTCACACTGTCCGAGGATCCCGAGCTCGCAGCGGAAATCTTCCTCGACCTCGCGTTGGACGGGAACGTGCGAGGTGCGCGCGGGTATGCCTTGGCGCAACGAATGCTGGGCAACGATGCACTCGCCGAGGCAGCGCTGCGTGACTGTGTCTGGACGCTCTGGAGGCGGCTGACGATCTTGTGAGACTGCTCGTCGAAACTGGACGGGAGAGCGAAGCTCGCGATCTGATCGACTCGCTTACGGACGAGTACTCAGACGAATGGGCACAGGGAAATCTTGGCGAGTGCATTTCCGGCGGCTTCCGGTACGGACCAGGCCTCATCGTGACGTCCACGGGCGGTCGCAAGAGATTCTGCCCGCCAGGAGCCCCATGCGCTCAGTCGCCGACCGACTCCTTGCCGCGACGGACGAGCTTGGGGTCCGGATAGCCGACGACCGCGGTGTCCTTGTCCTCGTAGTCGAACTGGCTCAGGAAGAACCGCATGGCGTTGAGACGACCGCGCTTCTTGTCGTTGCTCTTGATCGCGGTCCAGGGGGAGATGTCGGTGTCGGTGTGCCGCATCATCGCCTCCTTCGCGTCGCTGTAGTCGTCCCACCGGTCGAGCGACTCGATGTCCATCGGCGACAGCTTCCACCGGCGTACGGGGTCGATCTGGCGGATGGCAAAACGCGTCCGCTGCTCGTGCTGGGTCACCGAGAACCACAGTTTGGTGAGCGATACCCCGCTGTCGGTCAGCATCTGCTCGAAGAGCGGCGCCTGGCGCATGAAGCGTTCGTACTGAACGTCGGTGCAGAAGCCCATGACCTTCTCGACACCCGCCCGGTTGTACCAGGAGCGGTCGAACATGACGATCTCGCCGGAGGTCGGCAACCGCTCGACGTAGCGCTGGAAGTACCACTGGCCGCGCTCGGTCTCCGTCGGTCGGGTGAGGGCGACCACGCGTGCACTGCGGGGGTTGAGATGCTCGGTGAAGCGCTTGATGGTGCCGCCCTTGCCGGCGGCGTCACGGCCCTCGAAGAGGATGACGTGCTTGGTGCCGCTGTCCTGGGCCCAGTACTGGAATTTGAGGAGCTCGACCTGCAAGCGGTACTTCTCCGCCTCGTAGTGGTCGCGGTCCATCCGTGTCGTGTACGGGTAGTCCTCGCGCCAGGTCTCGATCGGGTGGCCGCCGGGATCGATGAGATCCGGGTCCGACCCGTGGCCGTCGTGCCTGACCGTGTAGCCCGCGACGACCAGGTCCTCGAGGTACTCGCGGAAGTTCTGGATCATGATGCCCCCGTCCGGTGTGCGACTAGCTGCTCGGCAGCTCTCGTCGCTCGACGATCTGCTCGGCGATCTCGCGCAGACGCTTGTTGGAGTCCTGGGAGTAGCGCTTGAGGATCGCGAACGCCGTCACCGGGTCGACACCGAACCGCTCCATGATGATGCCCTCCGCCTGGCCGATGACGGTGCGCGTGTCGAGCGCGGCGCTCAGCGACTCGATCGTGCGGGCGGCGGCGAGCGCCGCGGACGCGTGGGCCGAGAACGACAGCAGCAGTGCGGCGTCGGTGCCCTTGAACTGGTTGGTGCGAGAACCGTACAGGTTGAGAGCGCCGATCCTCCTGCCGTCGGCCTGGAGGTCGGCCGCCACGATGCTCTGGATGCCGACGCTGCATGCCCGCGGACCCCACTCCGGCCAGCGCGGGTCGGAGTCGAGATCGTTGGCGATGACGACGTGCTGCTCGGTGACCGCATCGACGCACGGACCCTGGCCGAGCGCGTACTGCAGCGAGTCCAGCTCGGTCACGATCTCGTGCGTCGGCCCGACGGTCTCGAGCTCGCCGCGCGAACGGATGAGCGTGACCCCCGCCTGGTCGGCGTCGAAGAGGAGTCGTGCGGACTGCGTCACCTTCTCGATCGACGGCTCCAGGCCCCGGATGCTGCTGAGCTCGCGCACGACCGTGCTCACGATCTCATTGTGCTCTGCCATCGGACGTCCTCCTCGAAGCCGATGGTGCAGCCTAACCCCCGGTGTCCGGGTGCGCCGAGGGTCAGCGGTCGAGGTGGCGTGCGAACTCCTCCACGGTGATCACCGGGATGCCGTATCCGCGTGCCTTCTTGGCCTTGACCGACATCGTGCACGAGTCGGCGGCCACCACCACGTCGACCTCGGTCGTGACGCCGTCGAGGACCTGCAACCCGGCCGCCGTGGCGCGCCGGGCCCAGGCGTCGTGCGGCTCGGACATCTCACCGGTGAAGACCACCCGGGCGCTGCGCGGGAGCGCGAACGGGGCGACGATCATCGGAACGGCCGCGCCGGCCAGGGCAGCGTCGAGGTCGGACCCGTCGAGGCCGAGAGCGTCGGCGACGCGCTCGAGCTCTCGTCGTTCAGCGTCGGTGCAGGTCCGGTCGCGGGTGGCGAGCCGGGCGAGAGCACGGAGGTAGTCGCGGTGCATGCGAGTGACATCCGAGGCTCCCAGACCGAGCGAGCGAGAGACCGCCGCCAGCATGGCCGGGGCGTCGGCCGCCAGCTCGTGGTCCATCAGCGCTCGGTCGAGCACCGCGAGGTACGGGTCGGCGAGGTCCGACGCCGAGTCTCGCGGGAGGTCGCCGACGAGGCCGGCCATGAAGCCGGTCGGGCGCGCGGCCGAGGCATCGTCGGGGCGCGGCACCGCGCGGAACCGCCGCGGTGCGATCTCGGGCCACGCGACGTCGCGCGCCCGGTCGACGACGTCGTGCCAGGGAGGTGGTGTCCCGACGCGACGGAGGTAGTGGGCGAGCAGCGCGGCGGTCGCGCGGGTGTCGGCCGCGGCGGCGTGCCATCCGTCGAGAGGGACCCCCGCCGCAGCGCAGCAGTCTCCGAGCGAGCGTCCCGTGCCCGGGAGAAGGTCGGCACTCAGGGTCATCGTGCACAGTCCGGCGTCGTGAGCCACGGGAAAGACGAGCCCCATCCGGTCGAACTCCGCCACGAGGAACGTCAGGTCGAACGGGAGGTTGTGGGCGACGAGCGTGCGGCCGTGGAGGAGCGACACCAGGTGCGCGGCGACCTCGGAGAACCGCGGTGCGCGCACGGCGTCGACGGCACGGATGCCGTGGATGCGCTGGGGTCCGAGGTCTCGCTCGGGGTTGACCAGAGTGGACCACTCGTGCTCGACCCGGCCGTCGGCATCGACGAGGACGACGGCGACCTCGGCCACGCGGTGGTGGAACGCCGGACTGAGCCCGGTCGTCTCGGTGTCGATCACGGCGTACATAGCACCTCGCGCTCCTGGGTCGTGATCAGCAACCTAGCCGTCGGCACCGACAGGAGAGCGTCCGCCTGAGACCGGGCTCACACGCTGACTAAGCGAGCGCTTAGTATCAGCCGCATGGCCGATTCCCGGATCCTCTCGCGGCGCGACCTCGAGTTCCTCCTGCACGAGTGGCTCGACGTCGAAGAGCTCACGTCTCGCGAGCGGTACGCCGAGCACGACCGCGACACGTTCGACGCGGTTCTCGCGCTGTCGGAGACGATCGCGACGGAGAAGTTCGCCCCGCTCAGCCGCGCTCTCGACATCGAGGAGCCCCGCGTCGGCGCGGACGGCCACGTCGAGATGCTTCCCGGCGTGGCGGAGGCCCTCTCGGCGTACAACGCCGCCGGGTTCCCGGGCCTGGCCTTCGACGCCGAGCACGGTGGTCTCCAGCTGCCCTTCACCCTCCAGCGGGCGTCGGCGATGTGGTTCCAGGCGGCGAGCGTCGGCGTCCACTCGTACCCCTCGCTCGCGGCCGGCAACGCGCACCTGATCCTGACCTACGGCACGCCCGAGCAGATCGAGACGTACGCGAAGCCGGTGATCGAGGGCCGCTGGTACGGGACGATGTGCCTGTCGGAGCCGCAGGCCGGCTCCTCGCTCACCGACATCACCACCCGTGCGGTGCCGCAGGACGACGGTTCCTACCGGGTCACCGGGACCAAGATGTGGATCTCGGGTGGTGACCACGAGCTCGGCGAGAACATCGTGCACCTGGTCCTCGCCAAGACACCCGGGGCACCGCCCGGCGTCCGCGGTATCTCCCTCTTCATCGTCCCGAAGCACCTTCCGGACGCGGCGGGCGAGGCTGGCGAGCGTAACGACGTCGCGCTCGTCGGCCTCAACCACAAGATGGGCTTCCGCGGCACGACCAACACGCTGCTGAACTTCGGCGAGGGCTTCGCCGAGCCAGGCGGGCAGGCGGGGGCGATCGGCTTCCTCGTGGGCGAGGAGCACCGCGGCCTCGCCGCCATGTTCCACATGATGAACGCCGCCCGGATCGGTGTCGGCGCCGGTGCGGTCGCGCTCGGCTACACCGGCTACCTCCATGCGCTCGACTACGCGAAGACGCGGACCCAGGGGCGCCCGGTCGGCGCCAAGGACGCGCTCGCGCCGCCGGTGCCGATCATCGAGCACGCCGACGTCCGCCGCATGCTCCTTGCGTCGAAGGCGTACGTCGAGGGCGGGCTCGCCCTCGTCCTCTACTGCGCCCGGCTCGTCGACGAGGAGGCGACCGGGCCCGACGCCGAGGCGCGGGCACGCGCGCACACGCTGCTGGAGGTTCTGACTCCCATCGCCAAGTCCTGGCCGTCGCAGTGGTGCCTCGCGGCCAACGATCTCGCGATCCAGGTGCACGGGGGCTACGGATACACCCGCGACTACCCGGTGGAGCAGCTCTATCGCGACAACCGGCTCAACCCGATCCACGAGGGGACCCACGGCATCCAGGCGCTCGACCTGCTCGGCCGCAAGGTCGTCGCCGACGGCGGCGCGGGCCTCGTTCTGCTCGCGTCGACGATCGGCGCGTCGGTTGCCCAGGCCCGCAAGGCGGGAGGAGACGCCGCCTCGTATGCCGACGCCCTGGAGCCGGTGCTCGGGCGGCTGGTCGAGGTGACGCGCACCGCCTGGGCCAAGGGCGACCCTGCGGTGGCGTTGGCGAACGCGTCGGCCTACCTGGAGGCGGCGGGTCACGTCGTCGTGGCCTGGATCTGGCTGGAGCAGCTGCTCGCGGCCGGTGATGGGCAGGACGTGTTCTACGACGGGAAGCGTGCCGCGGCCCGCTACTTCTTCACCTACGAGCTGCCCACGGTCGGGCCGCGCCTCGACCTCGTCGCCTCGGGCGACCGTACGACGCTCGACCTCGACGTCGCGTCGCTCTGACGCGGCCGCGTCGATTCGTGCTCTGACGCGGTAGCGTCCACATCGTGCGCGTCGACGAGCTGCCGCTCACCCTCGGCCCCCATCCACGGGGCCGGTACGGAGCGATCACCGACGTCGAGGGCGTGCGCGTCGGGCACGCGACGATCGCCCGCGGGGACCTGCGGACGGGGGTGACCGCGATCGTGCCGGACGCGCTCGGGCCGTCGCGTCGCCGGCTGCCCGCCGGGCTGTCGGCGGGCAACGGGTTCGGCAAGCTCGTCGGGGCGACCCAGCTGGTCGAGCTCGGGGCGCTCGAGACGCCGGTGCTGCTCACCAGCACGCTCTCGGTGTTCCGGGTGGCCGACGCGCTGGTCGCCCACGTCCTGGCGCGTCCCGGCTACGAGGACGTCGCCACGCTCAACCCTGTCGTCGGCGAGACGAACGACGGCCACCTCTCCGATGTCCGCGCCCGCGCGGTCGGCGCCGAGCACGTCGAGGAGGCCCTCGCGTCGGCGAGTGGTGGGCGCGTCGTCGAGGCGTGCGTCGGAGCCGGGACGGGCACGACGGCGCTCGGCTACAAGGGAGGGATCGGCACCTCGTCTCGCCTGGTCGAGCTCGCGGGACGCACCGTCACGGTCGGCGCGCTCGTGCAGTCCAACATGGACGGCACGCCGGGTGCTCTGGGGTACTTCCAGGTGCGTTGACCTACACGTTAGCGCAGGTCAGGTAGGCCGTCGGCGTCCTCAGCGGGCGTTCAGAGGCATAGGGGCGCATTCGAATTTGTAGCGTATAGCCGCATGGATAGTCGCATGGCGCTCAAGGCCCGACGTCATGCATCCTCCCGCTGGTCGGCTGAGTGGAGGCGCCCGTCCTGCCAGCCGGTCACACGACATCCCTGACTGATGCGTTGAGCGCTGAACCGTCGCATCGATAGTCGCATCGTGACCCCGCGTCGGGTGATCCAGTGCGGGTCTAGCGTCGCTTGCCGAGCCCGGGCGAGCCGCCCTGCTCGATACGCCGGACGCCCCCGAAGAGGTTGCGGGCCGAGCTGACGCCGGTCAAGTCCCGCGTAGTGACCGAACCCGAGATCGGAGCTGATGACCTGCCCGCGCTGACTGCCTGACACCTCATCGAGGAGAACGCTGCCGACGCTGTCGTTGGCGCGGAATGGAGACGGCCCAACCCGGGCCGCGCCGCACAGCGCAACGGCTACCGCCATCGCGCCTTAGACACCCGTGTCGGCACCCACCTTGTGGCTGCGTTAGCTGCCCGACCATCTTGGTCTACAGGAGGCGGACGACGGTTTCGCCGTACGCCGCCACAGCTGCGCCCGCGAGGCCGTGGCCGGCGGGACCTGTTCGGCCAGGGCGAGGATCTGCGCGACCACACCCAGGTGCTCCAGCGGATCGCCCTGGGGCGCACCTACCTGACTGCGCCGAAGGTCACCACGGTCATGGCGTGGCCGTCGCGTGGCCGTCGCAGGGCCGGTCCAGGGACCTGGTCGGGTTCGTCTGCACTGCTTACAGTCTCCAGGGACCTCTGCCCGGGGGCAGAGGTCGGGTTCTGCCTCCGGGCCGATGTGCCGAGGGTCCCCGCGACATGGAATGGGGGCATGCAACCAACACCCATGCGCCACGCCACCGAGCACATCTCTGGGCCGGTCGTCACCGTGCGCGGACTGACCAAGTCGTACGGCGGACGAGTCGTCGTCGACAATCTCGACCTGCACGTGGGGGCTGGTGAGATCGTCGGTCTCATCGGCGCCAACGGTGCCGGCAAGACCACCACCGTCGAGTGCCTGCAGGGCCTGCGGACGCCCGACTCCGGGGTGATCCGGGTCCTCGGCCTGGACCCGGTCAAGCAGGCCGATCGCCTGCGCCTGCAGGTGGGCAGCCAGCTGCAGAGCTCTGGGTTGCCCGACCGGCTGCGGGTCACCGAGGCGGTGGACCTGTTCGCCGGCCCGCACGCCCAGGACCGGGACCGGCTGCTCGAGCAGTTCGGCCTCGGGCGGCGGCGTCGCTCCCCGTTCGCGGGGCTGAGCGGGGGAGAGCGGCAGCGGTTGTTCCTCGTGCTCGCGCTGCTCAACCGGCCGCGCCTGGTCATCCTCGACGAGCTCACCCAGGGCCTGGACCCCGCCGCACGGCGTGAGGTGTGGTCCGCTGTTGCGCAGCTGCGTGACGAGGGCACCACCGTCATGCTCGTGACGCACGAGCTCGACGAGGCGGAGGCACTGTGCGAGCGTGTCGTCGCCATGCGGCAGGGGCGGGTGCTCGACCAGGGCACGCCCGCCGAGCTGGTCGCCCGCCACGCCCCTGGAGTCACGGTCCGCTTCGGCCTTCCGGGTGCCGGGGGTTCGGCGATCCGCGGCGAGCTCGATCGACTTCCCGGCGTACACCGGGTGAGCCAGGAGCGCGACCAGGTCGCGATCGAGGGCGCGCGCGAGGCCATCGCCCACGTGGGGGCCTGGCTCGTCGCGAGCGGACACCCCGTGCCGGTCGATCTCCGGGTCGACATCCCCGATCTCGAGTCGGCGCTGCTGACCCTGCTCGACCAGTCCACCGATCTCCCCGAGACCAGGAAGGTCGCATCATGAGCACGTTCGTCCCCATCCAGCCGGACACTGCCGGCGCCGATCCGCGCTCCACCGCCGGGCCCGCGCCCAAGCACCGCTCGGCCACCCGCCGACTCGTCACCACCGAGCTCCGGCTGCTCAGCCGCGAGCCGTTCGCCCTGACCTTCGTGCTGGTGTTCCCGATCGTCTCCATGCTGATCATCGGCGGCTCGTTCGGGACCCAGCCCGACGACGCCTTCCCGGTGAACCCGTCGCACTGGTACGTCGCTTCCTACTTCACCGTGGTGATCGGGGCGACCGGACTGATCATGCTGCCGGTGCACATCGCCACCTACCGGGAGCGAGGAGTGCTGCGCCGGTTCGCGGCGTCGGGGTTCCCACGGTGGTCGTTCGCGTTGGCCCAGCTCATGGTCGGCCTCACCGCGATCGCGATCTCGGGTGCGCTCCTGCTGGCCGTCGCCGCACCGGTCTACGGCATCCCGAGCGTCGAGGACCCGGTGCGGGTCGTGGCCGGCGTGGTCGTTGCCTCCGTGGCGTTCGCCAGCATCGGGGTGCTGCTCGGGACGATGCTGCCCTCGGCGCGGGCGGCACAGGCCGTCGGGCTGCTGCTGTTCTTCCCCTCCTTCCTGCTCGGTGTCGGCGGCCCACCGCCGGCGGTGATGTCGGATGCGCTGCGGGAGATCTCCGAGCGGCTGCCGCTGTCGCTGGCCAACCAGGCGATCCGGGAACCGTGGCTCGGGATCGGCGACGCCACGGTCGCCCTGGTGGCCGTCACCGTGATCGCGGTCGGCGCCATGGCCCTGGCGGCACGGCGCAGCGCCCTGTGACGTCTAGGGTCGCTCCTATGACGGAGTGGGGAACGCGAGCCGCGGCACCTGCCGCGCTCGCGTTCTTCGCGCTCCTGGGAGTGCTGATGACGCGCCAGTCGACCCCGGTGGCGCTGTGGTCGGCCGCGGGCATCGTCGCTGCGGCGCTGGCGCTGGCGAAGTGGGCGCCGTCGGGCTGGCGGCTCGCGGCGGGGTTGGTCATCCCGATCGCGGGGCTGGTGGTGCTCGGTCACGAGCAGTCCTCCAACCTGTCCTGGATGGGGCTGTGCGTCATCGCCGCCTGGGCCGCGCTGTCGTCTGCGTTGCCGGTGGCCCTGACCACGCTCGTCGTACTCCTCGCAGGACCCGTCGGGGAGTGGGCGATCCACCCCTCGGAACCCGGATGGGGTGCCTGGATCATCGGTACGGCGTTCACGACCATCGCCTGCGTGTTCGCCCGGCGACTGCGACTGACCGTGGTCGAGCTCAACCGCACCCGGGCCGAGCTGGCCGAGCGCAGCAGGGCCGAGGAGCGCAGCCGGATCGCCGATGAGGTGCACGACGTGATCGGCCACGCCCTGACCGTCTCGCTGCTGCACATCGGCAGCGCCCGGCTCGCACTCGACGACGAGCCCGAGGAAGCGCGCGCCTCCCTGGTCGAGGCGGAGAGGTTGGCCCGACAGAGCCTGGAGGAGGTCCGCGCCACCGTCGGCCTGATGCGCACCGACGACCCCGTCCGGATGGCGCCGCTGCCCGACGCCCGTGACATCGCCGACCTCGTGGACTCGTTCCGCCGAGCCGGCGCTGCCGTCGAGCTCAAGGTCGAGGGAGACCTTTCCTCTTTGGGATCCACCCGGGGACTGGCTGCCTACCGGATCGTCCAGGAGGCACTGACCAACGCCGCTCGGCACGCCGCCGGCGAGCCAGTCGCTGTCTGCGTGATCGCCGGCAAGGCAGACGTCACGGTGACGGTGCGCAACGGCGGGACGCCCGACCCCGCGGCCACCCCCGGTTCCGGCCTCGACGGCATGCGCGAGCGCGCCGAAAGCGTCGGTGGCCGACTCGCCGCCGGTCCGGTCCCGCAGGGCTGGCTGGTCGAGGCGGTGCTGCCGTCATGACCCAGGAGGTGGTCCGGGTGCTCCTGGTCGATGACCAGGAGCTCGTCCGCACAGGGCTGCGCGGGATCCTGCGCTCCCGGTTCGGGTTCGAGATCGTCGGTGAGCTGGCGAGCGGCGAGGGCATCGTCGACGCGGTGGCGTCCCTGCGCCCCGACGTGGTGGTGATGGACGTGCGGATGCCCCGGGTCGACGGCGTCGCCGCGACCCGGTTGCTGGCCGACGTACCCGATGCGCCACCGGTGCTGGTGCTGACGACGTTCGAGGACGAGGAGGTGCTCGCCGGGGCGCTCCGCGCCGGGGCGGCCGGCTTCCTGCTCAAGTCTGTCCCGGCCGAGGACCTCCAGCGCGCTGTCCGGGCGGTCGCCGCCGGCGACTCGTGGCTGGACCCGGCCGTCACCGGCCGGGTGCTCACCGCCTACCGCGGAGCGCAGGCCCCACCGGTGTCCGGCGCGGCTGTCGAGACGCTCACGCCACGGGAGCGAGAGGTGCTCGCCCTGATCGGCGCCGGTCTCAACAACACCGAGATCGCCGCCAACCTATTCCTCGGCGAGGGCACGATCAAGACCCACATCGGGCACATCTTCGCCAAGCTCGGCCTGCGCGACCGCGCTGCCGCCGTGGTCTTCGCCTTCGACCACGGGCTGGTCCAGCCGGGGCGCCGCTCCGGGTGAGGTTGGGCTTGGCCGCTGCCTGTACCGCTTTACGCCGCACGGGGGGTTAGCGCAGGTCAGGCTCCCCATCTGATCGGGGCGGCGATCGTGTGGTTGCTCATGCAGTCAGGTGTGAGCGGTCGACCACGTGAAGCGGCTCAACCCCGCCGGATGTCAGCCGTTCACCGGGATGCCCGTCAATGGGGCAGGGGGCGCACCTAGGGTGCATAGTCGCATCGTTAGTCGCATGGAGCTTGTTGGAGGGCATTCTGAACACCGCGTCTTCTCGTGAACCTGCAGGTCAGCACGAGGAAGCTGGTCAGAGGCTGCCCGCGGCCGTCCTCTGGGACATGGACGGCGTGCTCACCATCGCGGGCGTGCGGATGCCGTCCGCGGACCTGGTCGGCGCTCCTCCCGCCCAGACCGTCGGCAACTCCTGCATGATCGTGGTCGCGACCGACGCACCGCTCGACGCGCGCCAGCTCGGGCGGGTCGCCCGGCGTGCCGTCTTCGCGATGGCCCGGGTCGGCGCGGACTACGCCAGGGGAGTGGCGACTACGCCCTGGCGTTCTCGGTCGGCACGGGCCAGCCCCCTGCCGACGAGGCCCTCGACCCGATCTTGGGGTCGACGATGGACGCGGTCGAGGAAGCGCTGCTGAACTCGGTCCTCGCGGCGACCACCACGCAGGGACGACACGGCCGCACCGTGCTCGGAGTGCCCGGTGGTGCGGTCCGGGAGCGGCTGCGCCGCGCCGGCGTGGTGGTGGCGTGACGCCGCTCAGAACACCGGCTTGCCGCCGGTCACCCCGATGACGGTGCCTGTCACGTAGCTCGCGTCCGACGGCGAGGCGAGGAACACGAAGGCCGGTGCGACCTCGGCGGGCTGGCCGGCGCGCCCCAGCGGCGTGTCCTCGCCGAAGCTCTCGATCTTCTCGGTCGGCTGCGTGGCCGGCTGGAGCGGTGTCCAGATCGGGCCCGGCGCGACCGCGTTGACGCGGATGCCCTTCGGCCCGAGCGCCGAGGCGAGGTTGGCGGTGACGTTGTTGATCGCCGCCTTCGTCGCGGCGTAGTCGAGCAGCGCCGGCGACGGGTCGTACGCCTGGATCGAGGTGCAGTTGATGATGCTCGACCCCTCTCGCATCAACGGGACGGCGGCGCGGGTGATCCAGAACAGTGCATAGAGGTTGGTCTTGAAGACACGGTCGAGCTCGTCGTCGGCGATGCCGTCCAGGTCGTCGCCGGACCGGCGTGCCATCTGGAAGCCCGCGTTGTTGACCAGCACGTCGAGGGAGCCGAGCTCGTCGACGACCCGCTGCGGGAGGCTGCGCGCCGTCTCGCTGTCGGTGATGTCTCCTGGGAGGAGCTGCACCCGCCGTCCCTCGCGCTCGATCCAGGACGCGGTGTCCTCGGCGTCCTGCTTCTCCTCAGGCAGGTACGAGATCGCCACGTCGGCGCCCTCGCGGGCGTACGCGATGGCGACGGCACGCCCGATGCCGGAGTCGCCGCCGGTGATGAGGGCGCGCAGGCCCTTCAGTCGACCGGAGCCGCGGTAGGACTCCTCGCCGTGGTCCGGGACCGGGTCCATCGCCGCGGTCGAGCCTGGAGGGTCCTGCTGCTGGGCCGGGAAAGAGTTGTCGCTCATGGGTCTCCCGTACCCGCGAGTGGCGTCGGTATGCCTCAGCCTCAGCGCAGGAGCCAGACGAGTGCCGCGATCGTGGGCAGTGCAGCGACGGCGATCCACACGGGCGACCACAGCGAGCGCTGGAGGATCACCCGTACCCCGGCATACGTGATGGCGGCGATCACCCCGGACATCACGGTGATGGCGATGGCGTCACTGTGGCGGCCCTGGTTGTCGAGGACGAGGCCGAGACCGATGCAGCCGAAGACGCCGTGCACGGTGATCGCGAAGAACCCGATCGCCGCGACGCGGCGCTGGACGACCCGCAGCGCGCGCTGCTCGGCGTCACGCTGCTCGCGTGACTTCCGCGGCGTGGGGGCTGATGGCAGAGGACCTTGGGTCATGCGGGAGTGCTCCTGGAGGGGAAGGGGTCGGACGCGCGGTGCGCCGAGCTGATCAGGCGGTGGAGGAAGGCGTTGGCCTCGGTGAGCTCGCCGGTCGACATGCCGAGACGCTCGAGCATGGTGCCGGGAACGTCGACGGCCCGGGCGCGCAGCGCCCGTCCTCCGGACGTGAGCGAGATCGTCAGGGCGCGCTCGTCGTGCGGCGACCGCTCACGCGCCACCAGGCCCACGGCCTCGAGCCGCTTGACCAGCGGCGACGTGGTGGCCGGCTCGAGGTGGAGGGCGGCGCTGAGTTCTTTGAGCGATTGGCCGTCGCGTTCCCAGAGGGCCAGCATCACGAGGTACTGGGGGTGGCTGAGGCCGAGCGGCTCGAGCACAGGCCGGTAGGCCGCGACGACGGCGCGCGAGGCCACCGCGAGCGCGAAGCACACCTGGTGCTCGAGGGAGAGGGGGTCGTCCGCGTCCATGGTGATCAGTGTACGAACCGTTAGCGCACTCACAAAAATGCAGGCCTCGCTGTTCCCGCTGTCTGATCTGCGTCGATCTTGTCTCATATGGCATGGATCACCCTTATGGGGGTAGAAACGGGTAGAACCATCCGAGGGGAGATCACATGTCGAGCCAGGGAGTCCTGCGCCGTGCGTCCGTACGCATGGCCGGTGGCCTGAAGGATTTGCCGCGCAATGCCGCGTGGATTCTGTCGAAGACCGTCGACCTGGGTGGAGGTGTCCAGGACACCGCGACCAGCGTCGCCAACGGCTCCAAGCACGCGGTGGTGGACCAGACACGCCGCGCGACTGCCGCGGTGGCTGACAAGGTCCCCGGGACGGACTCGGTCGAGTCGAGGCTCGCGCGTGCGCACTCGGCGGTCGAGCGCGCTCGCTCCGAGGAGCAGGACGCCCTTGTCCACGCCCAGGAGGCCAAGCAGCTCGCCGAGCAGGCGAGTGCTGCGGAGAAGGAGGCGCGCGACCGGAGCCGCGCCGCCAAGAAGGAGGCGGACGACCACGTCGGGCAGCGGGTCCGTGAGGCGCGTCGCCGTGCGGACGAGATGGTCGAGTCCGTACGCCGTGAGGCTCAGGACGAGGCACGACAGCGCTACGAGAAGCTCCGTGAGGCGTTGGAGCGCGACGTCGAGCGGATCCGCGCGAAGGCCGACAGTGCCGCTGCCGACGCCCAGGCACGGATCGACGCGGCGCACTCGTCGATGAGTGAGGCCCGCCGCCTCGCCGACGAGGCCACCGAGGCGGCCGAGGAGGCCGCACGGAAAGCACGCGAAGAAGCCGACCGTCTCGTCGCCAAGGCGCAGGAGCAGGCCGGTGCGGCCGACCAGACGCGAGCCCGTGCCTCGGCCGCGCGGGACGCCGTCGTCACGACGACCGCGCGGGCGGTGCGTGCCGAGCAGACCCAGGAGCTGCCGACGAGCCTCCCGCGCCGTACCAAGGCCGAGCTCATCGAGCTCGCCACCTCGCTCGGCGTCGAGGACACGTCTCAGAAGACCAAGACGCAGCTCGTCAACGCCATCCGTCGCGCCTCGCGCAACCACTGAACGGAGAGATCCACGTGAAGTTCTTCCATCGCAAGACGCCCTTGGAGCGCGTTGTCGAGAAGATTCCCGGGGGCAGCGCCGTACGAGGTGGCGCCATCACGGCTGCCGGGCTGATCGGCTTGTCGGCGGTCAGCGCCGCGGTGAGCGCGATCCGTGACAGGCAGGGCAGCCGGTGAAGCTCCGGACGCTCGCGGTGTTCGGGATCGGCTACGTGTTGGGGACGAAGGCAGGCCGTGACCGCTACGAGCAGATCGTCGCGGCCGCCAGGCGTGCCGGACAACGGATCGAGCAGTACGGGGACCCTGATGGCGCAGGCGGGTCACGCGTCTCCTGACGGGGGTCCGACGCTCGCCGACGGGGCGGTCGTCAGGGCTCACGTGGTCGCGCGACTGCTGGGCGTACGGCTGCTCCGGCTGGACGCCACGGTCGTCGTCACCCCGCCGTCGGGACCGGGGACGAGCGATCCCGGGGGGCCGATCGTGCTCGGCACCACGGTGAGCCCACCCACCGAGATCACCCCGCTCACCTCGACCGCTCCGTCGACGGCCGTCGACGGAGGACTGCCCGAGGCCGAACGCCTCCTACGCCTGGCGCGTTCGGAGAGGTCCGGGCGCCGTCACCGCTGACCGTCAGACGAACAGCCTGGAGATCAGGAGCGCCGTCGGCACCGACACGACGGCGATCACCAGCGTCGGCAGGATGAACGAGTGGTTCAGGACGTACCGGCCGATCGTGGTCGAGCCGGTCTGGTCGATCTCCACCGCCGCGAGCTGCGACCCGTTGGCGGGGAGCGTCATGACGCCGCCCATCGCCGGGAGGTAGGCGGCCAACGTCGCGACCGGCACGCCCAGGCTGATCCCGAGCGGGATCATCGTGTTCACCGAGGCCGACTGGCTGGTGGTCGCCGCGGCCACCAGGAACAACCCGATCGCCAGGAACCACGGGGCCTCCTCGGCGATGTCGGTGAGGCCTCCGATCACGGTGTCCTCGTTCCCGGTGATGAACGTGTTCGCCAACCAGGCGATGCCGAGCAGGGCGATGATCGCCGTGAGGCCCGACTTCGTGAGCGGCGCGTCCAGGACGGCGCCGGGCCGCACCTTGCCGACGGCCATCACCGCGAGCGCGACGACGAGCATCACCATGATCAGCAGCGTCGTCAGCGACAGCGTCTCGGTGGTGCCGTCGACCTCGTACGTGGGGAGCAGCTCGTCGAACGCGCCGAGGAGCACGACCGCGAGGACTCCCGCGAAGAAGACGCCGGCTGCGCGCTTGGCCGTCGCAGGCACGTCGGCGCCCTTGTCCTCGCCCGTCTCGGAGGCCGGCGGTTCGATGAGGCCGGCAGCGAGACGTCGCTGGAACTCCGGGTCGTCGGCGAGATCGCGACCGACTCGGCTCTGCACGACCGCCGCCACGATGGTCCCGAGCAGCACGGCGGGGAAGGTGATGAGCAGGATCTCGCCCAGGCTCAGGGCGCCGTCCTCGTCGCCGGTCAGGCCGACGAACGCTGCCATCGCTGCGGCGACGGGGCTCGCTGCCAGCGCGAAGCCCGACACCGCGACCGACGTGGCGAGCGGACGCTCCGGACGGATGCCGCGCTCGTAAGAGACCTCGTAGATCACCGGCAGCAGCGGGAAGATGATGTTCCCCGTGCCCGACCCGGCGCAGAACGCGAACGTGATCAGCGGTGCGAGGTAGTTCACGAGCCTCGGACGTGAGCGGATCACCTTCTCGGCAAGGTGGACGAGGTAGTCGATGCCGCCGGCCGCCTGCATCGCCGATGCCGCCGTGATCACGGCGATGATGACGAGGATGGCGTCGCTCGGGATCTCGCCCGGTGGCGCACCGAACACGAACACGAGGACCAGGACGCCGACCGCACCCCAGAGGCCGAGGCCGACACCACCGAGGCGCACGCCCATGTAGATGGCGCCGACGACCACGAGCGCCTGCAGGATCAGGAGGAAGGTGTCCACGGCGTCCCCTTTCGAGCCTCTGCCGCTCTCGTACGGCCGGGCGAGCTGCTAGTGGGCGAGTGCTTCGAGGAGGAGGGCCTGCGCGAGCGCCATGCGCTCGATCTCCGAAGGGTCGACCGACTCGTCGGGGCCATGGATGTGGGCGTGCTCGGCGTCCTGGGCTCCGACCAGGACGAAGTCCGCCGTCGGAACGGCCTCGTGCAGCGTCTCGAGGAGCGGGATCGACCCGCCCGACCCGACGGTCTGGACGTCCGCGCCGTACGCGGTGGCGAGCGCCTCGCGCATCAAGCCGAAAGCCCGCCCGTCCGTCCCCTGCGAGAACGCAGGGCTCACCTTGTCCGCGTGCACGTCGACCCGCGCGTTCCAGGGTGCGACGGAGCGCAGGTGCGCCATCAGGGCGTCGACCGCGTCGCGGGGGTCCTGCCCGGGCGGGATGCGCATCCCCACCACCGCCCGCGCGCTCGGCTGCAGGACGTTCGACGCCCGGTCGACCGGCACCGCGTCCAGGCCGAGCACACTGACTGACGGCCGGGCCCACAGACGCGAGGCGATCGTGCCCGTCCCTACCAGCCCGACGCCGTCAAGGACGCCGGCGTTGCGGCGCAGCATCTCCTCGGGATAGTCGGCGCCTTCCCAGTCTCCGGACGCGATGCCTTCCACGAGACAGTTCCCCTCCTCGTCGACCAGCGTCGCGAGCATGGTGATCAGCGCCATCAAGGCGTCGGGGGCTGCACCGCCGAAGAGACCCGAGTGCACCGGCTGCTCGAGCGTCCGCACCTCGACCACAGCCTTCACATGACCGCGCAGCCCCACGCTCAGCACCGGCTCGCCGACGGTGAGGTTGCCCATGTCGGCGACGATCATGGCGTCGGCCTCGACCCTGTCCGGATTGGCGGTGACCCAGGCCTCGAGGTGGCTGACGGTCTCCTCCTCACCCTCGACGATGAGACGGACGCCGACCGGCGGTCTCCCGTCGAACGCGGCGAGAGTCGCGAGGTGGATCGCGATGCCCGACTTGTCGTCGGCGGCGCCGCGGCCGTACAACCGGCCGTCGCGCCACGTCGGCGCGAACGGGTCGGTCTCCCAGCCCTGCTCGGGGGGAGCCGGCTGGACGTCGTAGTGGGCGTAGAGCACGACCGTGGGCCGTCCCTCGGGCGCCGGGATCTCCGCGGTCACCGCCGGGTAACCGCCGGGGATCTCGGTGATCATCGCTGGCACGCCGTACCGGCCGAACGCGTCGACGACGGACTGCGCCATGGAGTGCACAGGCTCGGGCGGGAAGCCCGGGAACGCGCACGAGGGGATGGCGACCATCGACTCCAGCTCGTCGCGGATGGCGGGCATCAGCGCGGCGATCGTCGTCCGCAGCGAAGAATCGTCCATGGCGCGAACGTAAACCGCGACCCGTCTCTCGGCGCGTCGAGCGCTCCGGCGGTGCGGGTCAGGCGGTCGCGGAGCGGGTCACGAGATCGGCCAGCGCCGTACGCGCCTCGAGCAGCGACGGCCCGTACCAGGTGAGGAGCCGACCGGGCACCAGCACGGTCGGCACACGGGTGAACGCCTCGGGACCGTCGGACGGACCGAAGGGGTACGGCTCGTCGGGCAGCAGCACGACGTCGAGGTCGGCACGGTCGAGGTCTTCGAGCGGGACGTGCGGGTATCGGCCGTCGGCTTGCGCGTACGCGTGCTGCCAACCGAGCCGGGAGACCAGGTCACCGGTGAAGGTGTCGCGTCCGACGACCATCCAGGGGTCGCGCCAGACGGCGACTGCCGCGCGGAGCGCGGGGGCGCCGGTGGTGGGCCGCGAGGGAGCCGCCCACGCGGCTGCGACAGTGTCGAGCCAGCCGGGGACGCCCCAGCCCAGGGCCTCGGCGAACAGTCGCCGCATCGACGCGACCGCTTCGTCGACGGTCTGGATCCTGGTCACCCAGACGGCGACGCCCGCCTCGCGCAGACGTCGGACGTCGAGCTCGCGGTTCTCCTCCTGGTTGGCGACCACCAGGTCGGGAGAGAGGTCGGTGACCGCCCGAAGGTCAGGGTTCTTGGTGCCACGAACCCGGACGACGTCGAGGTCGGCGGGGTGGGTGCACCAGTCGGTCGCGCCCACCAAGGCGTCGCCGCGGGTCGCGGCGATCGCCTCGGTGAGCGACGGAACCAGTGAGACGACACGGCACGCGGTGCGCGGGTGCGCAACCGGGGTTCCGAGGTCGTCGCTGGTCCGGGCGTCCGTGGTCAGGCCTGGTGCCGGCCGTCGGCGTCGCGCTGACGCGGCTCGGTCTCGTCGGCCGGGACCTCGTAGGTCTCGGTCACCTCGACCGTCTCGTCGGTCGCGGCATCGGTGCGAGGGTCGGTCGTGCCGTCGGCGTGCGTGCCGGGCTCGGTCGTGCCGGTGGTGTAGGCACCGGCGTCGGTCGTGCTGTCGGCGTGCGTGCCGGTGTCGGCGGTGCCGTCGGCGTGCGTGCCGGGCTCAGTCGTGCCGGTGGTGTAGGCACCGGCGTCGGTCGTGCCGTCGGCGTGCGTGCCGGTGTCCGTGCCGGTGGTGTAGTCGCCCTGCGAGTCGGTGGTGTAGTCCCCGCTCGAGTCAGCGACGTAGTCCCCGCTCGCGCCCGCGGCGTAGGCGCCGGCCGGGCGGTCGTCGCGACCGCCGTCGGGATCGAGCTCGTCGGCCCTCGCGAGCTTCTCGTCGACCTCGGAGCGGGTGCGCTGCGCGTGCTCCTGGTGCTCACGCGCCTCACGCTCGCGCTGCTCGGCCGCGACCCGTGCCTCCTCGGCATCGGCGCGTGCTCGCGCCGCCTCGGCATCGCGACGGCTGGCTTCCAGCTGGGTGTCCTGCGCCTGCGCGCGGAGGGCATTGGCCTCCTCGCGCCGCTGTGCGGCTGCACGCTCGCGGCTCTTGCGCTGTGCGGCCAGGGCCGCCAGTGCGATCAACGCCACCACGACGACGGCGATGATGACCCAGACCCACCAGGGAATGTCATCCATGTCGAACTCCTCAAGCCGGGCCGCTCGGGGATGCGGCCGTACGTGTCCGGCACAGTACCCAGTTCTGCCCCCGTTCACCGGTTGCGAGCGCAGGCTCAGACGTTGCGCCGGTATTGGCCTCCGACCTCGAAGAACGCCTCCGTGACCTGCTGGAGCGAACACACCCGTGCCGCGTCCATCAGCACGTCGAACGCGTTCTCGTCCGACGCCGCGGCGTCCTTCAGCCGCGCCAACGCTGCCTGTGCCTCGTCGCGGTGTGTCTCCTGGAACGCGTGGACGCGGGCGAGCTGCGACCGCTTCTCGTCCTCGGTCGCGCGGGCGAGCTCGATCGGTCCGTGCTCCTCCCCGGCCCGCGGGTTGCGGAAGGTGTTCACACCGACGATCGGCAGGGAGCCGTCGTGCTTGCGGTGCTCGTACAGCATGGACTCGTCCTGGATGCGGCCACGCTGGTATCCGGTCTCCATCGCACCGAGCACGCCGCCGCGCTCGGTGATCCGGTCGAACTCCTCGAGCACGGCCTGCTCGACGAGGTCGGTCAGCTCCTCGATCACGTACGACCCCTGCTGCGGGTTCTCGTTCATCGCGAGACCCCACTCCTTGTTGATGATCATCTGGATCGCCAGCGCGCGGCGCACGGACTCCTCGGTCGGTGTCGTCACCGCCTCGTCGTAGGCGTTGGTGTGGAGGCTGTTGGCGTTGTCGTAGATCGCGATCAACGCCTGGAGCGTCGTCCGGATGTCGTTGAAGCTCATCTCCTGCGCGTGCAGGGACCGTCCCGAGGTCTGCACGTGGTACTTCAGCTTCTGCGAACGCTCGTTGGCGCCGTACCGCTCGCGCATGGCGACCGCCCAGATGCGGCGCGCCACGCGGCCGATCACGGAGTACTCCGGGTCCATCCCGTTGGAGAAGAAGAACGACAGGTTGGGTGCGAAGTCGTCGATGTCCATCCCGCGGGCGAGGTAGGCCTCGACGTAGGTGAAGCCGTTCGCGAGCGTGAACGCCAGCTGGCTCAGCGGGTTCGCGCCGGCCTCGGCGATGTGGTAGCCGGAGATCGACACGGAGTAGAAGTTGCGGACCTGGTGCTGGATGAACCACTCCTGGATGTCGGCCATCATCCGCAGGCTGAACTCCGTCGAGAACAGGCAGGTGTTCTGGCCCTGGTCCTCCTTGAGGATGTCCGCCTGGACCGTGCCGCGGACGTTGCCGACGGCGTACGCGACGAGGTCGGCGTCCTCCTCCGGCGACGGTTCGCGCCCGTTCTCGTCGCGGAAGCTGTCGCGCTGCTGGTCGATGACGGTGTTGAGGAAGAACGCGAGCACCGTCGGGGCCGGGCCGTTGATCGTCATCGACACCGACGTGGAGGGGGAGACGAGGTCGAACCCGTCGTAAAGCACCTTCATGTCGTCCAGCGTCGCGACCGACACCCCCGAGGTCCCGACCTTGCCGTAGACGTCGGGCCGTTCGCCGGGATCGCGTCCGTACAGCGTGACCGAGTCGAACGCGGTCGAGAGCCGGGTCGCCTCGCCGTCGGACGACAGGAGCTTGAACCGGCGGTTGGTACGGAACGGATCGCCCTCGCCGGCGAACATGCGTGCCGGGTCCTCGCCGTCGCGCTTGAACGAGAAGACGCCCGCGGTGTAGGGGAAGTGGCCGGGCAGGTTCTCGCTGCGCCAGTAGCGCACGAGGTCTCCGTGGTCGGTCGTGCGGGGCAGTGCCACCCTCGGCACCCGCGTGCCGGACAAGGACTCACGGGCCAGTCGCGTGCGGAGCTCGCGGCCGCGCACGGTGACGACCTGCTCGTCGCCCTGGTACGACGCCACCACCGTCGGCCAGTCACGTATCCGGGCTCGCACCTCGTCGGGCAGTGTCGCCACGGTCGTCTCCGCGAGCGAGCGGGCGTCGTCCGAGCCGAGCCCCGCCGCTGCCAGGTCCTGTGCCGCCGACTCGAGCGCCTGCGCGCGGCGGGCCGTGTCGGCGATGCGCTCGGTGGCGGCGTGGTAGTCGCGGACGGTCTCGGCGATCTCGGACAGGTAGCGAGAGCGGTTCGGGGGGACGATCGCGGCGAACCTGGTCGAGTGCCGCACGTCGACGCGGGGGAGCGCGCCCTCCTCGAGCGAGAGCCCTTGCTCGCCCAGGAGGCGCACGAGCTCGTGGAACAGCGCGGTCACGCCGTCGTCGTTGAAGGTCGCCGCGGACGTCCCGAACACAGGCATGTCGTCGGGTCGGCTGCCGAACGCCTCACGGTTGCGCACCATCTGCCGCCCGACGTCGCGCAGGGCGTCGGCCGCGCCGCGGCGCTCGTACTTGTTGATCGCCACGACGTCGGCGAGGTCGAGCATGTCGATCTTCTCCAGCTGCGACGCGGCGCCGAACTCCGGCGTCATGACGTACAGGGAGGTGTCGACGAACGGCACGACCGCGGCGTCGCCCTGGCCGATGCCTGGAGTCTCGAGCACCACGAGGTCGTATCCCGCTGCCTTCACGACCGCGATGACATCGTTCAGCGTGTCGGGGAGCTCGTGGGCCCCGCGCGTCGCGAGCGAGCGGAAGAACGTGTGGACGCCGTCGAGGGCGTTCATCCGAATCCGGTCACCGAGCAGCGCCCCTCCGCCCCGACGACGGGTCGGGTCGACCGCGAGCACGGCGATGCGGAGCTTGTCCTGCTGGTCGATGCGCAGGCGTCGGACCAGCTCGTCGGTGAGCGAGGACTTGCCCGAGCCGCCGGTGCCGGTGATGCCGAGCACAGGCGTGCTCGACGCCTCGGCCGCGACGCGGACGGCGCGGGCGAGCGGACCGTCGAGCCGGCCCTGCTCGGCACCGGTGACAGCGCGCGCGAGCGACACCCGGTCACCCGCGAGCACGGCCTCGGGGTCGGGACGGTGCTGGTCCCACAGGTCGGCGCGGCAGGCCTCGACCACCTCGGCGATCATCCCGGGGAGGCCGAGGCGCTGCCCGTCCTCGGGAGAGAAGATCAGGACGCCGCTCTCACGCAGGCGGGCGATCTCGGAGGGGACGATGACGCCGCCTCCGCCGCCGAAGACCTTGACGTGCCCGGCGCCCCGCTCGGCGAGCAGCTGTACGAGGTACTCGAAGTACTCCACGTGGCCGCCCTGGTAGGAGGAGACCGCGACTCCGTGCGCGTCCTCCTCGATCGCGGCGTCCACGACCTCGACGACCGAACGGTTGTGACCGAGGTGGATCACCTCGCACCCCTGCGACTGCAGGATGCGGCGCATGATGTTGATCGAGGCGTCGTGGCCGTCGAAGAGGCTCGAGGCGGTGACGATCCGTACCCGCAGGGCATCCGCAGTTTCCATAGGACGTAAAATAGTTGGACTTCCAAGTAATGTCGAGTCTCGATAGGGTGAGGTCCATGCCAGGGCGACCCCGACTGCCGTTCGACCCCGTCGAGCGCGCCGGCGAGCTCTGGGAGAGCCACTTCGGTGACGCCACCGCCATGCGGCTCGCGACCTCGGTGATGCGGGTGCAGCAGCTGCTGCTCGCCGAGCTGGACGCGGCACTCAAGCCGTACGCCATCACGTTCGCGCGCTACGAGGTGCTGGTGCTGCTGACGTTCAGTCAGGCGGGCACGCTGCCGCTGAGCAAGATCGGCGAGCGGCTGATGGTGCACCCGACCTCGGTGACGAACGCGATCGATCGGCTCGAGGCCCAGGGGCTCGTCCTGCGTCAGACCGACCCCAGCGACCGGAGACGGACGCTGGCCTCCCTCACGCCGGCCGGTCGCGAGCTCGTCATCGAAGCGACGGCCGCCCTGACAGCGATCGACTTCGCCGTCGACGGTCTCACCGCACGCGAGCAGGACGACGCGTTCGCCCTGCTGCGGCGGCTGCGTTCGGCCGCCGGTGACTTCCCGGAGAAGGCGCCGGAGAGGTCAGTCAGCGGCTGAGCGACCGGCCCGCTCCACAGCCCGCGTGACCGGGCTGTCCAGCACCCTCGAGTGCAGGTTGACGCTTGATGCCGTGACGCACTAGGTTCGCCGCGGGTCGGCCGTGGTGCCGCACCGTTCGGGGGCTCGACGAGAGGTCGAGGTAGGGGTGACGGAGGCGACGTGAGGGTTGCACGAAAGAACGACCCTGTGACCCCGCTGGAGGCGCTCACCTTCGCCACCGCAGTCATCGGGCCGCCATGGGCGCTCGGCGTGCTCATCGCCTCGCTCTACGTCGCGGGACCGGCCTTTTTGCTCCTGCTGGTCCCGGTGGCGTTCCAGCCCGTCTCCCTGCTCGCCGGAGCGGCGGCCGTCGTCGCCGTCACCGCACTGGTCGTGCGGGTGCAGGACCGGTGGACGCGACCGGAGATCGCGCTCGTGTCCTCCGGGCTGTTCGCGGCGGCGTTGTGGTTCGCCCCCGTGGCGCTCGTGGGTGACCTTGATCCCGGCGCCGTGCTCGGACTGATCCTCGTCGTCCTGGCCGTCGCCTTCGGCCCGATCCCTCTGTGCTTCTGGTCGGCCACGCGTGCGGCGCGCTCGATGCGGATCGGGGTGCGCGACCCGGCGGCGGCGTCGTGGTTGCGTGATGCTGTCGCCTGGGGCATGTCTCGGTTCGAGATGATCCGCGCGCGGGCCCTGCGCCCCCCGGGCCTCGGGCAGGTCCGGGAACGGCGGTGACCGACGAGCGAGGAGAGTGCCGATGACGACGCCCTACACGATCACCCGCGTCGGCGACGCGTACCTCGTCTCGACGCGCGACGTGAACTGGGTGCTCGTCGAGGACGGGCACGACCTCACGCTCATCGACGGCGGCTATCCCGGGAACACCGTCGACGTGGAGCGCTCCGTCCGCGATATCGGGCACCAGGTGCGCGACATCCGCGGGATCCTGCTCACCCACGCGCACGTCGACCACCTCGGTGGCGCGGCGCGTATCGCCTCCCGGCACTCGATCGACACGTGGACCGGGCCCGTCGAGGTCCCGCACGCGCGCCGCGACTACCTCCAGCAGCTGTCACCGGCGCGGCTCCCGCTGGTGCTGTGGCGTCGGGGCGCCCTCGGGTGGCTGCTCGACATCACCCGGCTCGGCGGCACCGACCGCGGCGGCATCGACCAGGTGGGCGCCTACGACGCATCCCGGCTCGACCTGCCCGGCTCGCCGGTGGCCGTACCGACACCCGGACACACCGACGGCCACACCTCGTACCTGATCCCCGGCTCGGGCGTCCTGGTGAGTGGTGACGCGCTGATCACAGGTCACCCCGTCTCGCGGCTCCGGGGGCCACAGCTGATCGTCCGCCCGTTCTCCCACGACCGCGACGCGACGGTCGACTCGCTCGACGCGATCGCGAGCGTCGATGCCGGCACGCTCTTCCCCGGGCACGGCGCCGTATGGGCGGGGAGCATGCGGGACGCAGCCGGTCAGGCGCGGGCGACCGCCGGGCCCTGGCGCCCCTGACATCGGGGGATCTACGCAGCCTGCTCAGGTCGACAGCAGTCGAGAAGACTGTTAAAAAGGACAGGCAGCCCTATTCAGTGGTCAAACAGCGCGCCACGTTCTCGCACTTGTGAACGGAGCGTGGCATGTCTGTTATCGCAACGACCCTCGACCGCCCGCACGCTCTTCCTCGCGATCTGAGCCGCGACGAGCGCCGGACCGTGACCACCGAGCTGTGCGAAGCCCTTGCCGACTGCAACGAGGCCCACCGCGACCTGCTCCAGGCGCGTCTGGTCGAGGTCAACATGGGCGTGGCCCGTGCGGTCGCCTCCCAGTACCGCAACCGCGGTGTCGACCTCGACGATCTCGAGCAGGTCGCCTACGTCGGCCTGGCCAAGGCCGCCCGCGGGTTCGACCCCGCGCGGGGACACGACTTCCTCACCTACGCCGTCCCGACGATCCGCGGCGAAGTGCGCCGCTGGTTCCGAGACAGCTGCTGGATGGTGCGTCCCGTACGGCGCGTCCAGGAGACCCGCGCCCAAGTCGTGGCCTGCGTCGAAGAGCTGGTCCAGACGCTCGGCGAGACCCCGACCCCAGAGGCTGTGGCACAGCACCTCGCGCTGCCGGTCGAGGAGGTCAACGAGGCGATGGCGGCCGACGGCTGCTACCACCCCTCCTCGCTGGACTCGCCCGGCGTCAACGGCGTGGGCTCGCTCGCCGACGTCCTCGGCGAGACCGACGACGCGTTCGCGCGGGCCGAGGAGAAGGCCTCGCTCGCGCCGTTGGTGCGCAGGCTGAGCGATCGTGATCGCGAGACGCTGGCGTTGCGCTACTTCCACCAGTGGACCCAGGAGCAGATCGCGGGGCAGCTCGGCGTCACTCAGATGCAGGTCTCCCGGATCCTCAGTCGCATCCTCGCCCAGCTCCGCGAGCAGCTCGGCGACGGCACGCTGGCGGCGTAGCCGTCCATCGCATGAGGTTCCGTACGGTCTCGCGCAGCGAGCGTGGATGGAGCCGCCGACGGGTGGGTCAGGGGTTTCGGTACCTCGATGAGCAGGGGCACCCCCTTGGCGGGGAGGACCGGGCCCGCTGCGAGTCGCTCGCGATCCCGCCCGCGTGGGAGGACGTCTGGATCTGCCGGTGGCCCTCGGGGCACCTGCAGGCCACAGGCATCGATGCTGCCGGGCGGGTCCAGTACCTGTACCACCCGCTGTGGCGCGAGCGCATGGAGCGGCAGAAGCACGAGCGCGTGCTCGACGTCGCGCACCGCCTTCCCGAGGGCCGTGAGCGGGTGCTGCGCGACCTCGACGCGGCGGGCGTGCCCCGCGACAAGGCGCTGGGGGCGGCCTTCCGGCTCCTCGACCGCGGTCTCTTCCGGGTGGGCAACGACCGCTACGCCGCCAACGGAGGCGGGTACGGACTGGCCACCCTGCGCAAGGACCACGTCACGCTCCGCCGTGACAGGTCGACGATGGAGTTCGCCTACCAGGGCAAGGCCGGCGTCTCGCAACGCATCCAGGTCACCGACCCGCTCACCTACGAGGTGGTCGGGCCGATGCGTCGCCGCCGAGGCGGGGAGACGTTGCTGGCCTTCCAGGAGAGACGGCGTTGGACCGAGCTCTCCAGCCCCGACGTCAACGCGTACCTGCAGGAGCGGGTGTGTGCAGACATGACGGCGAAGGACTTCCGCACCTGGCACGCCACCGTCCTCGCCGCGGTGTCCCTCGCGTCGAAGGACGAGGCGTCGCGCACGGCGGCTGCACGGCGACGCGCGGTCGCCGCCACCATGCGTGAGGTCTCCGACGTGCTCGGCAACACGCCCACGGTCGCGAGGTCGTCGTACGTGAACCCTCGCGTGATCGAGCTCTTCGAGGACGGCGTGACCGTCGCACCGACGCTGAGCATGCTCGGACCGCGGATCGACGAGGAGCGCGACCGCCCGACGCTGGAACGCGCCGTCCTCAGCCTGCTGACCGACGAAGCCTGACCGACGAACGAGGAGGAGCGCACCATGCCGAAGACACGCAAGGACGGACAGCCCCGCAAGGAGGAGCTCCCCGCCCCGATCCGCCGATCGAGCGCCAAGGCGCAGCGGACGTTCGCCAAGGCGCACGACTCCGCCGCGGAGGAGTACGGAGAGGGCCGACGGGCGCACCAGGTCGGGTACGCAGCGCTGAAGCACAGCTTCGAGAAGGTCGGCGACCACTGGGAGCCGAAGGACGACCGAGGGCCGTCGGACGCCCAGGCACGCGGCGGGCGCGGCACGAACCGTCCCACCGCCGGGGGTGTCGACGCCAACGCCAGCAAGAAGCACCTGTACGACCTGGCGCGCCGCCTCGACGTGTCCGGTCGCTCCCAGATGACCAAGGACGAGCTCGTCACAGCGATCCAGCGGGCGAACGACCGGGCGAACGCCGACGCGCGGGCCGGATCCTGACGCACGCATGGTTCCCGGGCTTCCGGGCACCCGCTGCACATGACTGCCACGATCGAGAAGGTGCAGGAGGAGACCGGCTTCGGGCTGCTCGGCCGGTCGGAGCAGGTACTGCCCGAGCAGCGGTGCGGGGTGAGGGTGGTGGCGACCGCTCAGACCGGTGACGATGGGGGCGCACGACCGAAGACCGAGCCCGAAGGCGACGACCCCGTCACCGACCCCCGGACCGACCCGCGCACGAACCCCGGTTCTCCGCGGCCCAACGAGCCGCAGCCGGAAGAACCGAACGAGCCCGGTCTCGCCCCAGGCGAGTCCGACGAGAGGAGCACGTGATGCCCAACGCTGCGAAGCTGGCGTACCGCCCCATCGGACTGATCTCCGGCATGGCCGGAGGCATGATCGCCGGGATGATCTTCAAGCAGGTCTGGAAGCGGATCTCCGACGAGGACGAGACGCCCGACCCGCTCGCGGAGTCCTCCTACGGCTGGCGGGAGCTCCTGCTCGCGTCGGCGATCCAGGGCATGATCTACGCGGTCGTGAAGGCCAGCATCGACCGGGCCGGTGCCCGCGGGTTCCAGCGGGTCACCGGAGCGTGGCCGGGCTCCTGACCCCGTCCGCGACGTCGTCCAGGACGGCCTCCCAGTCGGCGAGAAACCGTTCGAGGCCGAACCTCGCGCGCGCACGTTCCCGCGCGGCCGCCCCGGTCTCCTCGGCGAGCATCGGCTCGGCGACGAACCGGGCGGCCGCGTCGCGCATCGCCCGCGGGTCGGCGGAGGTGACGCCGCCGTCGCCGACCGCGCGGGGTGCCTCCGTGCCCGCGAAGGCGACAACCGGCAGCCCGAGGAACATCGCCTCGATCAGCGACAGGCCGAGAGAGGTCCATCGCGCGGTGTGGACGTACACGCGCCGGCGGGCCACCTCGTCGTGCATGATGTCCTGCGGGAGGTCCTCGTACGTCCAGACCCGGCGGGCCCAGTCGGCCTCTGCGAGCGGCGTGACGCCCATCCCGAACACGTCGAGAGGAACCGACTCGGCGATGGTGGGGAGGAGGTCGGTCCCGAGCACCCGCGTGCGGCGCACCGGTTCGTTCATGACGACCGCCGCGCGAGGCCACTCCCCGGTGTAGCGGTGCCCGGGATCGACGACGCCGTGCTCGACGACGTGCGTCGGTGTCGTGCCGCAGTCCCAGTACGCACGGTTGAAGGGCGTGACATGGACGATCGGCACGTCGGGACGGTCGGCGAGCGGGTGGACGCTCCGGACGGCGTCGCCAGGGGGAGTGTTGTGCTCGACGTAGACCGCCGGGACGTCCTCGCCGGCACGCAGGCCGGTCCAGCTCCGCAGCAGCTGCTCCTCGTGCGGTCGTTGCAGGACCACGAGGTCGAACGGCGTCGTGGCGAGCTCGTCGGCGGTCACCTCCCGGACGGAGCCGGGCCAGTCCCACGTGCGTGCGCGCCCGCGTCCGTCGGCGTCGCGCTCGGCGTTGACGGGGACGAGGTACTCGTGGGGCCCCTGGAGGAACGACGTCGCCCACGAGCCGTGGACGTGCCAGATCAGGACGCGCATGCCGGCCTCCCCAGTCCGTGGAAGTCCCATCCCGCAGCTCGCCACTTGTCCGCGTCGAGGCAGGTCCGGCCGTCGACCACCACCGGAGCGGTGACCTCCTCGCGGAGCGCCACCGGGTCGAGCGCGGTGTAGTCGTCCCAGGCGGTGAGCACGGTGACGACGTCGGCGTCGGCGCAGGCCTCCTCGACGGAGGACGCGTACGTGAGGTGGTCGGCCACGCGTGCGGCCTGCGCGGCGGCACGCGGGTCGTGCACGCGGACCTCGGCACCGAGGCGGTGGAGGGTCGTCGCGACGTCGAGGGCGGGTGAGTCCCGGACGTCGTCGGAACCGGGCTTGAACGCGATCCCGAGGACTGCGACTCGTCGTCGCTCTCCCCACACGCCACGCACCAGGTCGACGGTACGGGCCCGCTGCCTCATGTTGACGAGGTCGACGTGGTGCAGGAGCGCGGCGGACTCCACGTCGAGCTCGTGCGCTCGCGCGACGAACGCGCGCGTGTCCTTGGGCAGGCAGCTCCCGCCGTAGCCGAGACCGGGCTGGAGGACGTCCGGGCCGATCCTGGGGTCGGCCGCCAGCACACGGACGAGGTCGTCGACGTCGGCGCCGGCACGCTCGCACACCTCGGCGAGGACGTTCACCACGGAGATGCGTGCCGCCAGCATGACGTTGGCCGAGACCTTGGCGAGCTCGGCGGTCCGCAGGTCGGTGCGGATGATCGGCGTCCCTTGACGCCCCCACCGCGCGTAGACCTCGGTGAGGACCGCGTACGCCGCGTCGTCGTGCACGCCGAGGACGAGCCGGTCGGGGTGGAGCGAGTCGTCGACCGCGTGCCCCTCGCGCAGGAACTCGGGGTTCCACGCGACGGAGACCGGCACGTCAGCCTCGCCGGCCATCAGCCCGGCCAGGTCGTCGGCGGTGCCGACGGGGACGGTGGAGCGTCCGACCACCAGGCACTCGCGGCTCGCGTGGCGGGCGACCTCGACCGCCGACGTACGCAGGGCGCTCAGGTCGGCGGCCCGTCCCCCGCGCTCCTGGGGTGTGCCGACGCAGAGGAAGTGGACCTCCGCGTCCGCGACGTCGGCGACGTCGTGGGTGAAGACGAGGCGTCCGCTCGCGACCCCGGAGCGGAGCAGGTCGGCGAGGCCCGGCTCGTGGAACGGGACGCGCCCCTCGGCCAGTGCGGCGAGGCGCTCCCGATCGACGTCGTACGCCACCACCTCGTGACCCGCCGCCGCGAGGCAGGCGGCGTGGGTCGCGCCCAGGTATCCCGTCCCGATCACCGATGTCTTCACGGCCAGGCGGTTCCCGGCACCCGGGTGGTTATGCGTGGAGAAGCGTTTCCCGGCCGTGGTTCGGGGAACCCGACCGCCATGAAGGTCCTCGGAGTGAACGCCCTCTTCCACGACCCCTCGGCAGCCCTCGTCGTCGACGGGTCCGTCGTCGCCGCCGCGGAAGAGGAGAGGTTCAGCCGCCGCAAGCACGGCAAGCGCCCGGTCCCGTTCGCCGCGTGGGAGCTGCCGGAGCAGGCGATGCGCTGGTGCCTTGCCCAGGCGGGCCTGAAGCCGTCCGACCTGGACGCCGTCGCCTACGCCTACGACCCGGCACTGGCAGAGCCGATCGACGCGCTCGGTCTGCACGACCCGTGGGACGACCTGCGCCAGACGTACGCCGACCGCGCCCCCGCCTTCCTGGCGGCCGCGCTCCCGGGGCTCGACCCCGACGACGTGCGCTTCGTGCCGCACCACGTCGCGCACGCCGCATCGGCCGGTCTGGCGCTGACCGACGGGCACGCCGACG
Organism: Mumia sp. zg.B21; assembly: GCF_019550855.1. Taxonomy (NCBI): domain Bacteria; kingdom Bacillati; phylum Actinomycetota; class Actinomycetes; order Propionibacteriales; family Nocardioidaceae; genus Mumia; species Mumia sp. zg.B21. The sequence goes on from NZ_JAHWCJ010000002.1 coordinate 872,365, forward strand.
TGCTCGTCCTCGACGGGCGCGGTGAGGCCACCAGCCACCTCGCCGGACGGTATGAGGGAGGGGTCCTCCACCCGCTCGCGGGGCAGCGGCTCCCGCACTCGCTGGGCCTGCTCTACGAGGACCTCACCGAGCACCTCGGCTTCCTCCGCAGCAGCGACGAGTACAAGGTCATGGCCCTCGCCTCGTACGGCACGCCGCGGCACGCCGACGCCCTGCGCGAGCGCGTCCACGCCGACGGCGAGGGCGGGTTCGTCACCGAGCGTGTCGACTGGTCGGCGATCGCGAAGCAGCGTGCCGCCGACGAGCCGTGGACCCGCGACCACGCCGACCTCGCCGCGAGCGCCCAGCGCGTGCTGGAGGACACGGTGATCGACCTCGCGCGGTGGCTGCACGGACAGACCGGCGGCGACCGCCTGGCGCTCGCCGGCGGTGTCGCCCTCAACTGTGTCGCCAACACCAGGATCTTCGCCGAGACGCCGTACGAGCACGTGCTGCCGCAGCCGGCAGCGGGCGACGCGGGCACGGCTCTCGGGGCGGCGCTGACCGTCGCGGCCGAGCACGGACCGACGCGACCTGTGCCCGGGGCCGATCTGGGGCGGCGGTTCGACGACGACGAGATCGAGCAGGCCCTGCGGGCTGCCCACTGGCCGGCGGAGCGACCCGACGACCTGGCGGGCATGGTCGCCGACACGCTTGCCGAGGGCGGCATCGTCGCATGGTTCCAGGGGGCGAGCGAGTTCGGCCCGCGGGCGCTCGGACATCGTTCGCTGCTCGCTGACCCGCGCGACCCGCAGAACCTCGACCGTCTCAACGCGGTCAAGGGCAGGGAGAGCTTCCGCCCCGTGGCGCCGATGGTCCTGGAGGACCGGGCGCCCGACATCTTCACCCGGGGCCCGCTGCCGTCCCCGCACATGCTCTTCGTCCACGACGTCCGGCCGCCGTGGCGCGAGCGGATCCCGGCGGTCGTCCACGTCGACGGCACGGCACGCGTCCAGACGGTCGACCGGACGCGGACGCCGCGCCTCGCCGCGCTGCTCGAGGCCTTCGAGGAACGGACCGGCGTGCCCGTGCTCGTCAACACCAGCCTGAACACCGCCGGGCGGCCGATGGTCGACTCGCCGCGCGACGCGCTGGAGCTGTTCGGGTCGGCCCCGGTCTCGATGCTGGTGATGGGCCCGTACGTCCTCACGCGTCCGACACCGGACACCGCCGCACAGAGGGATCGGTGAGCGCCGTGCGGCAACCGGTCGTGGACACGACGGTCGTCGTCCCCACCGTCGGACGTCCGTCGCTCGCGCGCGTGCTCGCGACGTTCCTGGCGCCCCCGCGCCCGGGTGTGGCGGCCGTCGTGGTGGTGGATGATCGGCCGGCTGACGACGACCGTCCGTTGCAGGAGGTTGTAGCGGCGCTCCCGCCGGACGGGCGCCGGCCGTGGTTGAGCGTCGTCCGCTCGTACGGTCGTGGGCCCGCGGCGGCGCGCAACCTCGGCGCAGCGGAGGCTCGGACGACGTGGATCTCCTTCCTCGACGACGACGTCGAGCCGGAGGCGGCGTGGACCGCGCGCCTCGTCGAGGACCTCGACGGCCTCGCCCCGGACGTGGCGGGAACTCAAGGACGGGTCGAGGTCCCGCTGCCGACCGACCGACGGCCGGACGACTTCGCGCGCGCGACGGCCGGCCTCGCGACGGCGCGGTGGATCACCGCCGACATGACCTACCGACGCACAGCCTTCGTCGCCGTCGGAGGATTCGACGAGCGCTTCCCGCGGGCCTACCGAGAGGACGCCGACCTGGCGCTGCGGATGAGGGTGAACGGTGCGCAGCTCGTGCGTGGTGCGCGCACCGTGGTGCACCCGGTGCGCGCCGAGCGCGCAGGGGTGAGCGTGCGTGCGCAGCGGGGCAACGCCGACGACCGGTTGATGCGTGCGCTGCACGGACCGCGTTGGCGCACCCTCGCCGAGGCTCCACCGGGGCGGCTCGTCCGGCACGTCGCGATCACGGTGCTCGGCGCGGGCGGCGCGCTGGCCCTGGCAGCGGGGCGCCGACGCACAGCGGTGGCCGCCCTCGCGGGATGGGCGGCGGGCACGTCCGAGCTCTTCCTGGCGCGCTGGCTCCCCGGGTCGCGTTCACGCGCCGAGACGGTCCGCATGCTGTGGACCAGCGCCGTCATCCCGCCGACCGCGAGCTGGCACGCCCTGCGCGGAGCGGTCCTGCACCGTCGGGTGGAGGCCTGGCCGGAGCGTCGATGGCTGGTCCTCTTCGACCGCGACGGGACGCTGGTGCACGACGTCCCCTACAACGGGGACCCCGAGAAGGTCGAGCCGGTCGAGGGGGCCGCCGAGGCCCTGCAGAGGCTGCGCGGCGCCGGCGCGTACGTCGGGATCATCACCAACCAGTCAGGCGTCGGGCGGGGGTTCCTCGAGCGTGAGCAGGTCGACGCCGTGAACCGCCGGGTCGAGCAGCTGCTCGGGCCGTTCGACGTCGAGAAGATCTGCCCGCACGCCCCGGAGGACGGGTGCGCGTGCCGCAAACCCGCGCCGCGGATGGTGCTGGAGGCGTGCGCAGCGCTGGGCGTGCCCGTCGAGCGGTGCGTCGTGATCGGGGACATCGGTGCCGACGTCGAGGCGGCCCGGGCCGCGGGCGCGCGCGGGATCATGGTCCCGAACGACGTCACGCGTCCCGAGGAGGTCGCGGCAGCAGCGTTCGTACGACCAGATCTTCGCTCCGCGGTCGACGAGGTGCTGAAGTGGGTGGCGCAGGTGCGCTGACCTGCTCGCGGACCCAGGCGGCGGTCCGGGCGAGACCGTCGTCGAGGTCGACCTCGGGCTTCCAGCCCAAGGTCTCGCCGGCGCGCGTGATGTCGGGACAGCGCCGCACCGGGTCGTCCTCCGGGAGGCCGACGTGCACGACCGGCGACCGGGAGCCGGTCACGGCGAGGACGCGCTGTGCCAGCTCCAGCACCGTGATCTCGTGCGGGTTGCCGACGTTGACCGGTCCGGGCTCGTCCGCCGTCGCCATCGCCACGAGCGCACGCACGGTGTCCTCGACGTAGCAGAACGACCGCGTCTGGGAGCCGTCCCCCTGGATGGTGAGCGGCTCGCCGCGCAGCGCCTGGGCCAGGAACGTCGACACCACCCGGCCGTCGTCGAGCCCCATCCGAGGACCGTAGGTGTTGAAGATGCGGACGACGCCGACGTCGAGGTCGAGCGAGCGCCGGAACGCGAACGCGGCAGCCTCCGAGAAGCGCTTGGCCTCGTCGTACACCGCGCGTGGCCCGATCGGGTTCACGTTGCCCCAGTAGGCCTCGTGCTGCGGGCTGACCTGCGCGTCGCCGTACACCTCCGACGTCGAGGCCAGCACGAAGCGCGCACCGTCGGCGGCTGCGGCCTCGAGCGCGCGAAGCGTCCCGACGCTGCCCGTGCGCAGCGTGTGCACCGGCATCCGCAGGTAGTGCACGGGCGACGCCGTCGCCGCGAGGTGCATGACGACGTCCACGGCACCCTGCTCCGCACGGATCGCAGGGAGGTCGACCTCGACGACGTCGGTGATGAGGAGACGGAAGCGGGGGTTCGTGCCGGCACCGGCGACGTTGGCCGCCGACCCGGTGGACTCGTCGTCCACGCAGGTGACCCGGGCGCCGTGCGACAGCATCGCCTCGCACAGCGCGGAGCCGAGGAAGCCGGCTCCGCCGGTGACGAGCACGTGTGCGTCGTCGAGGTCGCGCTGCCGGGTCATCGGTTCCCTCATGCCTGCGGGGTACCCACGGACGGGGGGCGCATGCCCTGGGCGAGAGCGGCCTCCGCCGCCGCGACGACCTCGGCGACCTCGATCGAGCCCAGCACGGGGTCGATCAGGACACCGTGCGGATCCCCCTGGTAGGAGGCGCCGACGGTGTCTCCGCGCCAGAGGACCCGGTGCGTACGCCCGGGGGGCGGACCCCATGTCGTCGGCGACGTGGGCCCGAACAGCGTGACGGACGGCGTGCCGAAGGCCGGGGCGAGGTGAGCCACGCCGGTGTCGGAGGAGAGCACCAGCCGGGCCGAGGCGACCAGGGCGGCCAGGTCGCGTACGTCGGTGGTGCCGGCGAGCACGGACTCCGGCGGCAGGGAGGCGCCGGCGGCCACCTCCCGGGCGAGCGTGCGCTCGGCGGGGGAACCGGTGACCACCACGTCGCCGTGGGCGGCCACCCGCGCGGCGACCTCCGCCCAGCGTTCCGCGGGCCACCGGCGGGACCCGGCCGCGGCTCCGGGATGCACGACCACCGCCGCGCGAGCCAAGGGCTCCGGCAGCTCTGGGGAGATGCGGGCGTCGTCGGGGTCGGCGCTGACCCCGAACGTCTCGCGGACGAGGCGGCACCACCGCGCGCGCTCGTGCTCCGTGTCGTCCCACACCGGCCCCACGGTTCCGGTGGTCACGTCCGCGAAGCCGACCAGGCGGCCCGGACGCGTCGCGCGGAGGAGCCGGTGGCTCTGCGGGCCCTTCCCGTGGAGGTTCACGGCCAGGTCCGCGCCGTGGACCGCCTCGGGAAGCGGATCGAGCCCCTGGTGGGCAACGACCGCGTCGACGAGTCCCGCGTCGAGGAGGAGCCGACCGACGTCGCGGGGACCGAGGAGGGTGACGGAGGCGTCGGGGAGAGCGCCGCGCAGTGCCCGGAGGGCGGGTACGGCGGCCAGGAGGTCGCCGAGCCCGAGTGCCCGCAGCACCACCACCCGCGTGGGGTGGGGTGCTGCGGGCGGCGGCGTCATGGCCACGAGGGCTCGACCGACGGTGTCACGACGAGCTCCCGGACCTCGCACCCGGCAGGCGTCTCCAGCGCGAAGAGCACGGCCCGCGCGACGTCCTCGGGTGCGTTGAGCATCGCGTCGGCTGGAGGCTTGTACTGCTCGGTGCGCCCGTCGAAGAATGCCGTCTGCATCCCGCCCGGGACGAGCATCGTCACACCGACGTCTCCGGCGAGCTCGGCGGCGAGTGCTCGGCTGAAGCCGACGACGCCGAACTTCGACGCGCAGTACGCCGTCGCATCGGGAAGGGCGCGCAGCCCGAGCGTCGAGGCGACCGTCACGATGCGACCCCGCTCGGTCCGCAGCGACGGCAGGGCGGCTCGGACGACGGCTGCCGTGCCGAGCAGGTTCACGGCGATCACGCGCTCCCAGTCCGCGAGCGGCACGTCCTCGAGCTTGCCGCAGGCGTCGGTGCCGGCGCACGTGACGACCCCGTGCAGACCGCCTGTGCGCTCGATCGCCTCCTCCACGGCCCGGGTCGCGGCGCCGGTGTCAGCCAGGTCGACCACGGTGTGGTCGTACGGCGAGTCGGGGGCGACCCGGTCGAGGACGTACGGTCGCCCGCCGGCCTTGTCGACCGCTACGGCGACCGCCGCTCCGAGGCCCGAGGCGCCTCCGGTGACGAGAACGGTTCCTACACTCATCGCTTCTCCTCTCGTGGACGTTCGTCCGGATGCCGCTCAGGCGTTCCGGTTGGCGGCCGCGACCAGACCGGTCGTGGAGCGCCCGCTCAGGTAGGGGAGCACCATGCTCCGACCGCCCCACCGGTCCAGGACCTGCTGCTCGGGCAGCGGTCCGCCGGCGTAGTCGCCGCCCTTGACCCACAGGTCGGGTCGGATCTCCTGCAACGCGGCGTCCGGCCGGTCCTCCTCGAAGACGACGACGGCGTCCACGCAGGCCAGCGACGCGAGCACGCGCGCCCGGTCGCGGGCCGGGACCAGTGGTCGACCCGGGCCCTTGAGCCCGCGGACGGAGGCGTCGGAGTTGAGCAGCACGACGAGGCAGTCACCCAGCCGGCGTGCAGCCTGGAGGGTGGCCACGTGGCCGGCGTGCAGCAGGTCGAAGCACCCGCCGGTGGCGACGACGACACCGCCGCCTGCGCGGACCCGGGCGACGGTGTCGCGCGCCGTGGAGCCGTCGTGGTGGGACGGGACGTCGTCCGAGGGTGTCGGAGTGGCGCCGTACGCCGTCGCCCCGCCCGCGGCGACGAAGCCTGCCGCCGCCCGGGCGGCGTGCTCGACGGCCTCGGACATCAGGTCACCCCGCGCGAGCCGTACGGTCGCCGAGGCAGCGAACCTGTCGCCAGCGCCGCACGTGTCCTCGCCTCGGACGGGGTCGACGACGAACACCGCGGGCGGCGCGTCGCCCTGGACCAGGAGCGCGCCGCGCTCCCCGAGCGTCACGGCGAGCGCGCGGGTGCCCAGCCGCTCGCGCACCCGGCGGGCGGCGTCTCCGACCTCGCCGATCCCTGTCGGCTCACTGCCGTCGAGCCGTGCCAGCTCGCTCTGGTTCGGCAGGCACAGCCACGTGCTGTCGGCCGGCCTCCCGCCACGCGGGTGCGGGTCCCAGACGACCGGGACCCGCTCGGCGGCCCGGGCGACGAGCTCCCGCAGAGCGGGAAGGGATGTCAGCCCGCGGCCGTAGTCGGCGACGAGCACGGCGTCGGCGGCACTCACGGCGGCCTCCAGGTCGGCGGGCGGCGTCTCCCAGCTGCCGCTCGTGCCGCCGGTGTCCAGCCGCACGAGCACCTGACCGGCGGCCAGGACGCGCCGCTTCACGGGCGTCCCCCCGTCGGACGGCAGGGCTACGACCTCCACCTCCGGCGGGAGAAGGGCACGAAGACGGTCGGCGTCGGCGTCGTTGCCGAGCGGTGTCGCGAGGACGACGCGCGCACCGTCGGAGGCGGCGAGGGCCGCGGCAAGCGCGGCGCCGCCGGGGCGCGGTCGCTCGACCGGGTCGTCGACGACGGCCACCGGTGCGTCGGGGGACAACCGCGAGGCCCGTCCGTCGAGGTCGACGTCGAGCATGGCCTCCCCGACGACCAGCACGCGCGGCGTCACCGCTGCGCCTCGTCGTCGACCCGGCCCGACGAGTCGCTCTCCGCGAGGCGCTCATCGAACGCCTCGCAGAGGAGGTGCAGCGCGACCAGGTGCATCTCCTGGACCGTGGCGGTCGACTTCGCGTCGATGGCCACCACCGCGTCCGCCACCTCGGCGAGGGGGTTCGGGGCGGGCCCGGTCAGGGCCCAGACGTCCAGACCGCAGGCCCGGGCGCGTTCAGCGGCCGCGACGACGTTGGGGCTGGAGCCGCTGGTCGAGAGCGCGACCAGGATGTCGCCCGGCCGACCGTGCGCCTCGACCTGTCGGGCGAACAGCTCCTCGGGCGGGTAGTCGTTGGTGATGGCGGTCAGGCTGGACGTCTCCGCGCTCAGGCAGATGGCCGAGAACGGACGGCGGTCACCCTGGTAGCGGCCGACGAGCTCAGCGGTCAGGTGCTGGGCCTGCGCGGCGCTCCCGCCGTTGCCGACCGCGAGGAGCCGCCCTCCGGAGGTCAGCATCGGGACCATCGCGGCGCCCCAGGACTCCAGGACCGCGCAGCCCTCGTCGAAGGTGTCGAGCGCCTCTCGCAGGTGGGCGACGTGATCGGTGGTCGTCATCGCGGGACCACCTCTCCACGGCCGGCGACGACCAGGGCCCGCAGCGCCTCCTCCGTCCGCCGGGAGACGTCCTCCCAGGCGTACGCCGCGGCGCGCGCCGCACCGGCGTGGCCGTAGGCCTTGCGTCGGGCCGGGTCGGCGAGGAGGCCCGCCAGCGCCTCGGCGAGCGCTGCCGGGTCGCGCGGCGGGACGAGCTCGCCGGTGACACCGGGCTCGATCGTGTCGAGGAGGCCGCCCACGGCCGTGCCCACGACAGGGCGCCCGCAGGCCATGGCCTCGAGCGGCACGATCCCGAACGGCTCGTACCAGGGTGTCGAGACCACGACGTCGGCGGCGGCGAACACCTCGGGCATCCGCTCTCGAGCGACGCCGCCGTGGAAGACGACGCGGTCCTCGACCTGGTGCTCGGCGGCGATGGAACGAAGTCGCTCGACCTCCGGGTCGAGGTCCAGCCCGTCGCGCGACGGGCCTCCGACGACGTGCAGCTCGACCTCGGGGAGCCGACCCAGGGCAGCGACGACGTCAGCGACTCCCTTGCGCTCGACGAGCCGCCCGACGCTGAGGATCCGCGGACGGATCGGCGACTCCGCCGGGCGGGGTCGGAAGAGACCGGTGTCGACGCCGCACGGGACCACGCGGACACGCGCCGGGTCCGCCCCCATCGCCACCAGCTCCCGCACCTCGTCGGTGCAGGTGGCGACGACGAGGTCCACCGAGCGGCAGAGCTCCGCCTCGATGTCGAGGCGGGCGGGAGGGCTCGTGTCGGCGCTGCCCTGATGGCGACGTTTGACCGTGCCGAGCGCGTGGAAGGTCTGGGCCACCGGGATGCCGACACGTCGCGCGGCCCACGTGGTGGCAGCGCCGCTCATCCAGAAGTGCGCGTGGACCACGTCCGGCGGGTCCTCGTCCCAGCGCTGGGCCAGGTAGGCGGCGAAGTCCTCCATGAACGGCCACAGGTCGTCCTTCGGCACCTCCGTGGGCGGGCCGGCAGGGACGTGCTCCACGACGTAGCCGCTGGGCGTGAGGACCCGGTCGGCGAGACGGGGCGAGTCACGGCGGGTGTAGACGACGACGTCGTTGCCACGTGCCGCCAGCCCGGCCGCGAGGGCGTCCACGTGAACGTTCTGACCGCCGGCGTCGACGCCTCCCAGCGTCGCCAGCGGACTCGCATGCTCCGAGACCATCGCGATCCTCATGCGTGTACCTCGTTTTTCCTAGGAGGGGGATTCGTCGCGGCGGATGAGGTGCCGCCGCCGTTCGTCCGTCGCAGCAGCTCTTCGAGCGCCTCCACGACGTCGGTAGCCGTCACCGACCCGAGGCAGGGGTGGTTCGGCACCGGGCACTGCACAGCCCGCGTCCCGCGGCACGGCGCCTGCTGCTCACCCAGGACCGCGAGCGGGACACCGTACGGCGCCCACCGGCGCAACGGCACCGTCGGCGCGAAGAGCGAGACGACGGGTGTGCGGGTCGCCGCTGCGAGGTGGGCCGGTCCGGTGTTGGCCACCACGAGAGCGTCGGCACGTGACAGCAGGGCTGCCAGCTGCGCGAGGGTGGTCCGTCCACCGAGGTCGACTCCGCGCGACCCGGCGACGACGGCGGTGAGCTCGCGTTCGGAGGGGCTGCCCGAGACGAGGACACGGTGCCCCGCCTCGTCGAGCGCTCGGACGCAGTCGCGCCACCGCTGCGCGGGCCACGCCCGTGCGGGAGCACTCGTGCCAGGGTGGACGACGACGAACCGGCCTCGGTCGAGTCCTTCGGGGGCCGCAGCCGTGCGGACGCTGAGCAGGCCGTCGTCCCCGACGGGCAGCGCGAAGCCGGCCTGGGTCGCCAGGTGCAGCGCCCGCTCAGCCTCCGGCACGTCCCCGGGCGGCGCCACCCGGTCGTCGAGGAGCGAGCCGGGGTAGTCCTCGCTGAAGGCACTGATCCGTCGCACCCCGGCCAGCCTCAACAGGAGTGCGGTCGGGAGGGCCGACTGGTGGAAGGACGTGAACACGACCGCATGGTCGTAGCGACCGGCGAGCATCGTGACGAGCGCGTCGGTCGAGGCCGGATCGACTGCAGGCGGGTCGGCGACGATCCACGGGCAGGACCAGGTGTGGACCTCGTCCACACCGGGAAGGAGACGAGCCGCGTCGGCTCCGGCCGGACCGGTGAGCAGATCCACGGTTCCGCGGGCGGCCATCGCTCGTACGGCCGGCCCGGCGAGGAGGACGTCACCCGCACTGTCGAGCCGGACCGCGAGCAGTCTGGAACCGCCTCTGCTGTTGTCCATGGAGGCACGGTTCCCCGGAAGCCGACCGGAGAAACGGTTCTCGGACAAACGCTTCTCCGCGGTGGTCCGCGGCAGATGATCCACGGATCAACCGCCCGTGGATCGATTGCTGTGGTGACCGATGGGCACCGGCCAGCCATGACCATGTCACCGGCAGCGCAGCAGCGCCCAGAGACCGACGACCGGGTCACGACCGTCGTAATCACCCGTGACGGCCGAGCCCGACTCGAGAGGTCCCTCGTCCACAACCAGCCCCCGCTCATCGTCGTCGACAACGGCTCGACCGACGGTTCCTCCGACAGGGCCCGTGAGCTCGTTCCCGAAGCACGGGTGATCGAGCTCGACGAGAACACCGGCGCTGTCGCGCGCAACGTCGGCACGCGGGCGGCCACGTCGCGCTACGTGGCGTTCGCCGACGACGACTCGTGGTGGGCTCCGGGCTCGTTGGCGCTCGCCGCCGACGTCATGGACGCCCACCCGTCGATCGGTCTCGTCGCAGCCCGCGTGCTCGTCGGCGAGGACGCGACGCCTGATCCGTTCTGTGACGCGCTGGCCCGCTCACCCCTTCCGCGGACGACCTCCGACCCCGGGACGACGGTGCTCGGGTTCATGGCCTGCGCCGCCGTCGTACGTCGCGACGCGCTCCTCGACGTCGGCGGCTTCGATCCCTTGGTGCAGATCTACGGCGAGGAGGAACGGGTGGCGCTGGACCTCGCCGACGCCGGACACCGTCTGTGCTACCTGGACGACGTCGTCGCCCGCCATGTGCCGGCCCCGGCCAAGGACACCCGCGGCCGCCGGCGACGCCTGGCCCGCAACGACGTCCTCACCGCGGTCATGCGGCTTCCGGCGCGCACCGTGGCGCGGAGGATCGTCCGGCACTCGCGCGCCGGGTGGGCAGAGGTCCTGGGGGTCGTCGACGCGCTCACCCGACTCCCTCAAGCCCTCGCCCTGCGCCGCCCTGTCTGCCCCGAGGTCGAGGTGCAGTCTCGGATCCTCGACCTTGCCGACCGCTCGGCCCTGCGACGGCCGCACCTGACACCGGCGCCGACCCGCTGACACCGCCGGCGAGCCGAGCGAGCGGCCGTCGTTGATCCCGACAACCGCCCGGGACTAGTGTGAGGGTCTCAGCAGTCTTCCTTCCGGAGATGGCGAGACCGTATGGCTGACGACGTCCTCGACCTTCAGGAGCTCACCGACCTCGCAGTCGAGCTGCACGCGGCGGACTCCCCTCGGGCGACCGCCGAGCAGGTCGTCAAGTACCTCTGCGAGCTCCTCGAGATGGACCACGCCGGGGTCGAGATGCTCCGCGCCGGCGGAAACTTCGAGACGGTCGCCGCCACGGCCGACGTCGTCCGTCGTGCCGACGAGCTGCAGCGCGAGCTGGACGAGGGGCCGTGGTACTCCGCGAGTCGAGACCGGACGCTCAGGTCGAACGATCTCGCGCACGAGGCGCGGTGGCCGCGGTGGTGCGCGGCGGTCACGGCGATGGACCTTGTGAGCCTTCTCGCGGTCAGCCTGGTCCACGACGGGCGTCGCATCGGCATGGTGTCGCTCTACTCCGAGAAGCCGCGGTTCTTCGACGACGACGACGAGGCCCTCGCGCACCTGCTCGCCCGGCATGCGGCGATCGCGTTGGCACGAGCCGAGCAGGAGGTCAACCTCACCATCGCCCTCGACGCACGCAAGCTCGTCGGCCAGGCGCAGGGCATCCTGATGGAGCGGTTCGGCCTCGACGAGCGACGGGCGTTCGAGGTGCTCAAGCGCTACTCCCAGCACCACAACCTCAAGCTGCGGTTCGTCGCCGAGCGGTTCGTCGCCACACGCAGGCTGCCGCCTGCTCCCGAGGCGTCAACGCGTACGCCGGTTGATCAGCGGCAGGCCCACCCAGAGTGATCCGAACACCACCGTGGAGGCGCCGAACGCCCACCACGCCCACACCGGTCCCACGACCACGTCGAACACCAGCCACATCACGCCGGAGACGGTGAAGGCGAAGGCCGTCAGGCCCAGGCTCGCGCACACGTGCGCCGCCGACACGAGCCACAGCCGCTGCCCCTTCCGGAACAGGGCGCGGTGGATGGCCACCGGCGCGACGAGCAGTGCCGTGGCGAGGACCGAGCCGGACAGGACCGCCAGGTAGACGAGCTCCTGGCCGTGAGACAGCTCGGCGAAGCGGTTCGTGAACACGACCGTGAGCAGGAACGCGGTGATGATCTGCACACCGGTCTGCACGACTCTCAGCTCTTGGAGGAGCTCACTCCAGTTGCGGGTCAGCCGCTCGTCGAGCGTCTCGCCCTGCACGCGCCTCTCTTCAGGCATGGAGGTCCTCGTCTCCGGGATCGTCGGTTCCCTCCACCCTGCGGGACGCGACCGGTTGGCGGCAAGGGCCGCGATGACTGTCGGCACGCGCTGCGGCGCCGAGTCGGCCGGGCCTCGTCGTGCGCGAGGTCTCACCGATCCGATCGAGGCAGCTTCCTGGGTGCGCCGGCGCCACGCGCGAGCTTGTGGGTGCCGTCGCACCAGGGCTCGCGTCCCGTCCGTCCGCACCGGCAGAAGGCGACCACAGGCCTGTCCACCGTCTGCTGCGCGTCGGTGACGACCACGTCGACCGCAGGGACGTCGCTGCGGATGAGGGCAGGGCCTCCCGGGCAGAGCACCACCTCGGGACGGGGCCGGCCGAGCGAGCCGCTCACCGGGCCGCCTCCAGCTGGTCGGGCGTGTGGGCGCCGTCCCAGCGGGCCATCAGGCTCTCGGACTGATAGCGGTCGAGGACGAGGCACGCGGCCGCACCGAAGACGACGTCGCGCACGGAGACGTCACCGGAGTCGACGAGCGTGCCGCAGATCTCGCGGGCGGCGAGCTGCTCGTGGACGGCGTCGGCCTCGACGTGCTCGTCGTAGTAGCGCGCAGCGTCGTCGCTGAACCCCGTACGACGGAGGCCAGCGGCGATCCTGCGGCAGGGGATGGAGCTCGTCGCCTCGAAGGCGGCGAGATGGCCCATCGCCACCCCGCGGAGGCGCCGGTGGAGGCACAAGAGCGACATGGCGTTCGTGGCGGCGAGGGTGGGTCCGTCGGCCTCCTCGATGTAGGCGCCGTACGCGTCGTCGAGCCCGGCCTCACGAAGGGTGACCGCGAACAGCTCGTGGTGCAGGAACCCGGGGCGTCCGCCGCCGTACTCGTCGTACTGCAGCTCCACCAGGTGAGCCTTGGCGGGACCGGTGAGTCGGGGGATGACGAACGTGTGGGGGTCGGACTCCTTGAGGTGGTAGATGCTGCGTTGACGCAGGAAGTCGCGCACGTGGTCGGGCGTCGCCTCCTTGCGGATGAAGCGGGACAGGTCCGGCCCCTCGTCGAAGCCGTCGGTGAGAGCAAAGATCTTGTCGGCGACGTCACCCTCGACCGCGAGGGTCCGGCTCACCCATCCCTCGGTCACGTCACGCAGCCACTGCTCGAACGGGCGCTCGAGCACCGTACGGAGGCCCGCGATCTCGGGAGCCCACTCCCACCGGTCATCGACGTCGTCGAAGCCACGGAAGCTCAGCTCGTAGATCATCCAGAGGCTCAGCTGGAGGTCCTCGTCGTGCAGCACCGAGTCGGGAGGAACCGACGAGGCGTGACCTTCCGTAGCGGTCTCGAGGTCGTCGATCTCCTCGACCCCGTCGAGGAGGAGGCGACGCAGGCGGGCGCTCAGCGGCCCGCGGGGTCGGGGAAGAAGCATCAGGCGGTCTCCTGCGTGGCTGTCAGTGTGGGTTCGCTGTCACTCGGGTCGCGTCACGGGGTCACCGTGGTGACGGCCGAGGCGAGCGTCGGGAGCGGAGCGCAACCGTGCGTGGTGACGGGTTGGAGCTCGCCGCGGCAGTTCCGCGGGATCCGTACATGGGCACACCTCCTGCGCCCTGAAGTACCCGGCAGCCGCTCCCCGCAAACGCTTCGCGGGGGTGCTCGCTCAGGGTGGGAGGAACGGAGAAGTCACCGCCACGAGAGTCGTACGCGTACCGAGCACGCCCTCGATTCTCCCACCCGCCGCAGGGGTGCGCAGACCGCCGCGGGCGCCTCGGCCACGCTCAGGCCGGTGTCGGCTCCGCTCCCGGGTCGCGCGGGGACGGGTCACCGGTGGCGGGCTCGCCGGGCGTCGCATCCCCCGGACCGGGGTCGTCCGGGGGATCCGACGGCTCCCCCGACCGCAGGGCGATCTGCTCGTTGACGTAGCGGAGCACCGCGGCGGCGGTCGCCACGGCCGGTACGGCGAGGAACGCGCCGGTGATCCCGAACAACGAGCTGCCGGCGGTGATCGCCAGCAGCACGATCGCCGCCTGCAGGTCCATCGCCTTGCCCTGGAGCCAGGGCGAGAGCACGTTGCCCTCGAGCTGCTGGACGGCGACGATCACCAGGAGCATGATGACGGCGTCGCGGAAGTCGTTGGTCACCAGCGTGACCAGCACGGCGAGCGCGCCGGTGACGAAGGCACCCACGATCGGGATGAACCCGCCGAAGAACACGATGACGGCGAGCGGCACCGCCAGGGGGACGTCGAGGACCACCAGCCCGATGCCGATGAACACCGCGTCGACGAACGAGACGAGCGCCTGGGTGCGGATGAACCCGCCGAGGGTGTCCCAGGCGCGGCTGCCGGCCTCGCTCAGGTGGGTCCCGGCGCGTCCTCCCAGGGTCCGGCGCATCCAGGGGAGGAACTTGTGGCCGTCCTTGACGAAGAAGAACGTCAGCATCAGCACCAGGACGGTGTTGACGAGCACGTTGGTCGCTGCGCCCAGGGTGGACAGCGCGCCGGCACTGATGACGTCGGCGCTGTCGCGGAGCTTGTCCTGCAGCGACTCGATCGCGTTGTCGAGCTGGTTCTCAGTGACCCCGAGCGGGCCATCCTGGACCCAGTCCTGGATCGCCTGCAGACCTCGCGCGCCCTCGGCGGCGATGTCCCCGACCTGTCCCGCGACCTGCGGCGCGAGGACGGCGACCACGCCGGTCAGGACCGCGAGGAAGCTCAGCACCACGATCACGGCTGCCACCGCCGCGGGCACCCCCCGCCCTCGCAGCCAGGCCGCCGGCGGCCCCAGGAGGGTGGTCACGATGAGGGCGAGCATGACCGGGTAGCCGATCATCCAGAACTTGCCGACGATCCAGCCCAGGATGTACAAGCCGATCGCGATGGCGATCAGCTGCCAGGACCATCGCGCGAGCGTGCTGTAGCCACTGGCGAGGACTGCGGAGCGGTCTCGGGTCACGGGATCGAGGCTAGGGCATCAGGGCAGTCGCCAGTCGACAGGCGCACTGCCGAGAGACGAGAGCGCCCCGTTGACCCGGCTGAACGGACGGGAGCCGAAGAAGCCTCGTGACGCCGAGAGCGGGCTCGGGTGCGGGGAGGCAACCACGGGGGTGTCTCCGAGCCACGGTTGCAGGGACTGGGCGTCACGGCCCCACAGCAGCGCGACCAGAGGCTGGTCCCGCGCGACGAGCGCCTTGATCGCCTGCTCGGTGACGGCCTCCCAGCCCTTGCCGCGGTGACTCGCGGGGCGACCAGGCTCGACGGTCAGGACCCTGTTGAGGAGGAGGACACCCTGCTTCGCCCACGGTGTCAGGTCGCCGGAGGTGGGCTCGGGGATGCCGAGGTCGGTCCGCATCTCGGCGAAGATGTTCATCAGGCTGCGCGGCACGGGCCGTACGTGGGGAGCGACCGAGAACGAGAGCCCGACGGCGTGCCCCGGTGTCGGGTAGGGGTCCTGTCCGACGACGAGCACCTTGACCGAGGCCATCGGCTCGGCGAAGGCGCGCAGCACCTTGCTTCCCTCGGGGAGGTAGCTTCGGCCGGCCGCGATCTCCGCCCGGAGGAAGTGCCCCATCGCTGTCACCTGCGGGGCGACGGGTTCGAGGGCCTCGGCCCAGTCGGGGGCGACGAGCTCGGTCAGGGGCGCTGGCACGGTCGCCAGCGTAGTGGTGTCACCGCAACGACAGGACGAGCACCGCCGTCCCGACTCAGGACGACCCCGCCGACGACGAGGTTGCGGGTCTCGCCGCGGGTCGGCTCCACCTGCAACACATCGGTCTCCATGAGCGTCCATGATGTGTGACCATGACGGGCTCTCCTCCGCTGACGGACGCCGACGCGTTCGTCCGCCAGCACGCCACGTGGCTGGTCCGTCTCGCCTACCTCCTCTCCGGCTCGCGCGAGGACGCGCTCGACCTCGCGCAGGAGACGTGCGAGAGGCTGTGGCGCTCGTGGCCGGTGGTCTCCGCCGCCGACGACCCGCAGGCGTACGTCGCCACGATCATGGCCAACCTCCAGCGCAGCCGTTGGCGGCGCCGCCGACCGCACGAGGTCACGTACGACGCTGCCCTCCACGTCGATCCCGGCAGCGGTGTCGGCATCGAGGATGTCGACGCGCTGCGGCGCGGCCTCGACCGGCTGACCGATCGACAACGCAAGGCGATCGTGCTCCGCTACTGGGTCGACCTCGACGACGCGACGATCGGCGAGGCGCTCGACTGCCGACCGGCGACCGTCCGCAGCCTGCTCGCGCGAGGCATCGCACGGTTGCGCGACGACCTCGCCGACCCCGACGAAGGGCCCACGGCATGAACGACGACGATCTTCGGCAACGCCTCGACGCCGTGGCGGACCGGGCTCCCGACGGAGACGAGCTGCTCGACCGCATCGCCGCGCGACGCCGTACCGGGCGGCTCCCCGGTCCTCCGCCGACCCGCAGCAGGAGGGTCGCCCCGCTGCTCGCGGCGGCGGCCTGCGCGGCACTGGTCCTCGCGGTCGCGTTCGTGCCGTCGCTCCTCGGGGGCTCGGCGAGCGACGACGATCTGTCGCGGCCCTCCGACGCCGGGCGTTCTGACACCGTGCCGTCGGCCGTCGCGACGCCCTCGGCTCTCCCGCTCGCGGAGATGATGGACCAGGGGGTCCGTCCGGTCGGACGGGGCCGCATCGTGATCGACGTCCCGGTGTCGTGGAGGTCGGTGCAGCCGCAGTGCGACGAACCCGTCGTCGACGGCTACTTCTTCACCGTCGGGGTCTTCCGCGCCTGTCACTCGTCCAGACCTGCCGGCATCACGACAGTGCAGCTCGACTCGCTGGTGGCGACCGGCGGGTCGTCGCGTGACCCCCGGCCGACGTCGCGCCTCGACGGAGTCCCCTACGGCGTGGCACGGTCGACCAGGGCGGGCGTCACGACGGCCGTCGTGGTCGTGCCCGCGCACGACGTCCGCCTCACGGTCCGCGGCCCCGCCGGCTCGGTCGAGCTGCTGATCTCGACGCTGCGCGTGCTGCCGCCCGACCAGGTCGCCGTCCCCCAGCTGGGCGCGGGAGTCAGTGGCGGGGCGGGCGGTCACTCCGCGCTGCCCACCGTGCGCGAGATGCGGCGCCGGCTCGCGCGTGTCGGCCTCGAGCTGGACGTGGTGACGCGGGACGGCGCGACCTCGACGCGCTTCGCGCAGGCGCGGGTCACCCCACGAGCGGGATCCGTCGTCGACGTCGGATCCTCGGTGCTCGTGGAGCTCGAGGGCGTCCCGCGTTAGCCCGCTGCGGCCGCCGGTTAGACTTGACGGGTTCAGGGTTCCTGGTGCGTTCTGGTGGAGGGTAGGCGCGCCAGTGTCGCCCTACCCTGAGGAACCCGTTGTCCCCGATCACCGCGTACCGTCGACTCTTCTCGCTCGTCGGCCCCGTGTACGTCCTCGTCGCCTTCCTGGGGCGGCTGCCGCTGGCCATGAGCCAGATGGGCACGCTCCTGCTCGTGTCGTCCGCGACCGGCGCCTACACCCTCGGCGGGCTCGCCGCGGGCGCCCTGGCCGTCGCCAACGCCGTCGGATCGCCGATCGCCGGTGCCCTCGCCGACCGCATCGGACAGCGTCCCGTCGTTCTTGCGCAGTCCTTCGTCGGTAGCGCCGGCCTCGCCGCGATCGTGATCCTCGCCCAGGGCGGAGCCGGCGGAGGCTGGCTGATCGCCGTCGCCGGGCTCACCGGCGCCGCGATGCCGCAGGTCGGCCCGCTGGCGCGTGTCCGCTGGCGGCCCATCACCGGCCGGGCGGGCCGCGAGTCGCCTCAGCTCGTGGACGCGGCATTCTCCTACGAGGGTGCGGCCGACGAGGCGTCGTTCGTCCTCGGCCCGGCACTCGTCGGTGCCGTCGCGGTGCTGATCGACCCCGCCGGCGCTCTGCTCGTGGCGGCCGGCCTGCTCGTGGTGTTCGGTGGATGGTTCGCCCTGCATCCGACGGCCGCGCTCGTGCGCGGGTCCAGGGTCGGGCACGCCGCGAAGGCCGGCATCGTGTCCGCGGCGTTCGTCATCCTGGTCGGGGCGCAGCTCCTGGTGGGCGTGCTGTTCGGGTCGATCCAGACCGGGGCGACGGCGCTCGCGACCGCCGAGGGCTTGCCCGGGGTGTCCGGGCTCATCCACGCGACGCTGGGGGTGGGTTCGGTCATGGCGGGTCTGTCGATGGCGTGGGTGCCGGCCCGGATCGGCTTCGACAAGCGCATCCTCGTCGCGGCGGCGGCGCTCGCCGTCCTCTCGGCGCCGCTCGTGCTCGTCTCGAGCATCGCCGGCATGGTCGCCGTCGTGCTGGTGCTCGGCTTCGCGGTCGCCCCGTACATGATCAGCAACTTCACCCTCTGCGAGCGCATCGTCCCCCTCAGCCGGGTCGGCCAGGCGATGACCCTGCTGGCCGGTGCCACCGGCATCGGGTACGCGATCGGGTCGACGGTCGCCGGGAGGCTCGCGGACCTCGGCGGCTACGCGCCCGCGCTCGGCGTCACCATCACCGCGGCGTGGCTCGCGCTGATCCTCGCCCTCGCCGGACAGCGCATCCTGGGCGCCGCCCCGCACCGCTGACGACTCAGCGGGTGAGTGCGCTCCGGAGCGTGTCGCGGACCTCGGGCCAATCGTCGTCGACGACGCTGTAGAGCACCGTGTTGCGCCACGACCCGTCCTTGCGGCGCTTGTGCTTGCGCAAGAGCCCTTCGCGGGTCGCCCCCAGTCGCGCGATCGCGGTCTGGGACTGCTCGTTGCGGTCGTCGGTCTCCCACGCGACGCGCACCGCGCCCAGCGTGTCGAAGGCGTGGGTCAGCAGCATGAGCTTCGCCTCGGTGTTGATGCCGGTGCGCTGAAACCGCTCCCCGAGCCAGGTGCCGCCGATGATCAGCGACCTGCGCTCGGGGCTGATCTCGTAGTACGTCGTAATCCCCGCCAGCTCCCCGGACTTCGTGTCGACCTGGGCCCAGGCGTTCGTGTCGGGCGTCGCGAGGTAGCGCGCGATCACCTCGGCGGCCTCAGCCTGCGTCGTAGGCCGGTCGAAGGACATCCACGAGAAGACGTCGTCGTCATCGGCGGCTGCCAGCACGCCCTGGGCGTGGTGCGGGCGCAGCTGCGTGAGGGTGACGTGATCGCCGAACATGTCCTGGGCTTCGTACCACTGACTCGGTCGCATGCGTCGACCCTAACGAAGAGCGCACCTCGGGAGGCGGGTCGACGTCTGGTCCTCAGCCGACCGGACGTGTCCTCTTGCCGTGAGGCTCGCGGATGGTCTCCAGGTCCTCGAGGAAGTTCTGGGCCCACTTGTCGATGTCGTGCTCCATGACCTGGCGGCGCATGGCACGCATCCGCTTCGCCTTCTCCCTCGGCGGGTCGGTGATGGCCTTGAGCATGGTGGCCTTCATGCCGTTGATGTCGTACGGGTTGACGAGGTAGGCCTGCTTGAGCTCGGCGGCGGCTCCGGCGAACTCACTCAGCACGAGCGCCCCGGTCTCCTCGTACCGGCAGGCGACGTACTCCTTCGCCACCAGGTTCATCCCGTCGCGCAGAGGCGTCACGACCATCACGTCGGCCGCGCGGTAGAGCGCCGCCATCTCGTCGCGCGGGTAGGAGGAGTGGAGGTAGGTGATCGGGGGCTGCCCGATGCGGCCGACGTCGCCGTTGATGCGTCCGACCAGGCGGTCGATCTCGTCGCGGAGGCGGCGGTACTGGTCGACCCGCTCTCGCGAGGGCGGTGCCACCTGGACGAACACCGCGTCCGCCGGGTCGAGGAGTCCTTCCTGGGCCAGCTCGCCAAAGGCGCGGAGCCGCTGGGGCATGCCCTTGGTGTAGTCGAGGCGGTCGACGCCGAGCAGCACGAACTTGGGGTTGCCGAGGCTGGCTCGGATCTCGTCGGCGCGCGCCTGGGTCGAGGGACGGCGGGCCAGCTCCTCGTAGGCGTTGGAATCGATCGAGATCGGGAACGCCTTGGCCATGACCGTGCGGCCGTCGTCGAGATAGATCGTGTCGCGGTGGGTCTTGTTGCCGACGCGCATGCGGACGAGGCGGACGAAGTTCTGGGCGGCGCCGGTCGTCTGGAAGCCGATCAGGTCCGCGCCGAGCAGGCCTTCGAGGATCCGTCGCCGCCACGGGAGCTGGGTGAAGAGCTCCGCCGGCGGGAACGGCACGTGCAGGAAGTAGCCGATCCGCAGGTCCGGCCGCAGCTCACGCAGCATCTGAGGGACGAGCTGGAGCTGGTAGTCCTGAACCCAGACGACCGCGTCCTTCTCGGCGATCGCCGCCGCGTACTCCGCGAAGCGGTGGTTGACGGCCACGTAGGAGTCCCACCACTCACGGTGGAACTCCGGGGTCGCGATGACGTCGTGGTAGAGCGGCCAGAGGGTGGCGTTGGACATCCCCTCGTAGTACTCCTCGACCTCCTGCGCCCTGATCGGGAGCGGAACCAGCTGGATGCCTTCGAGGTCGAACGGCTCGAGCTCCTCGTCGGCCGCACCGGTCCAGCCGATCCATGCTCCGCCCTGCTTGCGCAGGACGGGCTCGAGCGCGGTGACGAGGCCGCCGGGGGAGGTGCGCCAGGTGGTGGACCCGTCAGGCGTCTGCACGCGGTCGACCGGCAGGCGGTTGGCGACGACGACGAACGACGCTGAGTCCTCGTGTCCTCGCAGGCTCTTCGCTACCGGGCTCGAACCGCGCGCGTGACTCATGGGACGACCCTATCGGCGAATCCGCAGGGGCGGCAGACGACCAGGCACCGGGATCACCCGGTGGTCGCGCCGACCTGCTCCCGGATCTCGTCCATGATCGCGAGGATGTCCACCGTCTCGTCGAGCGGCAGCAGCGGCGACTCCGTCAGACCTTCGCGGAGGCAGCGGCCGACCTCGATGATCTCGTGGGCGTACCCCGCGCCGATGAGGGGCTCGGCGATCTCGTCGGCCTCCCAGTTCCGGGCGTAGGTGAACGACTGCGGGTGGTGGAACGGCGACGGGAGCTCCAGCCGCCCTCCGTCCCCGGCCACCGAGGCGCGGGTGTCGGGCCACCCGGTCTGGGTCCAGCTGATCGAGGCGATCGCGCCACCGTCGAAGCGCAGGGTCGCGCCCCCGGCGAGGTCGACGCCGAGGTCGCTCAGCGTGGCGACCGCCCGGACCTCGACGGGCCGGCCGAGGATCAGGTACGCGAACGTCAGCGGGTAGATGCCGACGTCCAGCAGAGCGCTGGCCCCGAGCGCGGGGTCCCACAGCCGCGCCTTGTCGCGGGGGGCGACGAAGCCGAGGTCGGCCCGGACGTGCGTGACCGTGCCGCACGCTCCTTCGGCGGCCATCGCGCGAAGCCGCCGGATGTTGGGGTTGGTCCGCATCCACATCGCCTCGGCGAAGAACAGCCCGCGTCGCCGGGCCTCGTCGACCAGGAGCCGGGCCGAGGGGGCGTCGAGCGTCAGCGCCTTCTCGCACAGCACCGCCTTGCCGGCCTCGAAGCACGCGAGCACGTCCTCGGTGTGGCGACCGTGCGGCGTGGCGACGTAGACCACGTCCACGTCGCCGTCGGCGAGCAGCTCGGCGTACGAGCCGTAGGACACCGGACTGGCCTTCTCGTCCGTGTACTGCTCGGCGAAGGCGCGCGCCGGCGGCAGCGAGCGCGAGCCGACCGCGTGCAGGACGGCGCCGTCGACGAGGGCCAGGTCGCGGGCGAACGAGTGGGCGATGTCACCGGTGGCGAGGATGCCCCAGCGCACGGGCGCCGGGGACTCGGCGGACGGGTGCTCGGCGGGAGACGTCATGCTCGCCATCATGGCGGGCAGGCCCGGCGGACCGCCACGCCGGGCGCGGGGAATCCCAACGGTGTCATTCGGCGACCTACGATGGGGGCATGGATCCCGCTCTCTCCTCCCACGATGCCCACGTCACCTCTGCGGACCAGACCGCGGACCAGACCGCGGACGAGACCGCGGACGAGACCGCGGACCGGGCTACGGGGCTGACCGCGCGAGAGGAGCGGGTGCTCGCCTTCGAGCGTGGGTGGTGGAAGTACGCGGGCGTCAAGGAGCAGGCGATCCGAGCGGAGTTCGGCCTCTCGGCGACCCGCTACTACCAGGTGCTCAACGCGCTGATCGACCGCGAGGACGCGCTCGCCCACGATCCCCTCCTGGTCAAGCGGCTTCGGCGGATGAGGGCGAGTCGGCGTCGTTCCCGCTCCGCCCGGCGCCTCGACGCCGATGCCTGAGGAGGACTCGTGACCGAGCCTCGCGTGGACGAACCCTCGACGGAGCCCCGTCCGCGGGTCGCCCAGCGCACGCGTGTCGCACCGCGGTCGATCCCGTCGGTGGCGCTGCTGGGCGCGCTGCTCCTGGTGGCCGTCGCGGCGATCGGCCTTCTCGTCGGCAACGGCGGGGACGACACTCCGACCGCCACCACGCCGTCTCCGACCGCCACCGCCGAGGCCACGCCCGAGCCGACGGCCGAGCCTGTGGCCACGGCAGCGCCGACCTCGGCCGCGCCGGCGACCGCGGAGGTCCCTCGGGCGTTCGTCGAGGTCTTCAACAACTCCGGCGCCACCGGACTCGCCGACTCCACCGCGGCGCGGGTCGAGGACGCCGGCTGGAAGGTCGTCGGGGTCGACAACTGGTACGGACGGATCCCCGAGAGCACCGTGTACTACCCCGCGAAGCTCAAGGAGCAGGCCGAGCGCCTCGCCGCCGACCTGAGGATCGACCGGGTCCGGCCGGCGGTCGAGCCGATGAAGTTCGACCGGCTCACCCTGATCCTGACAGGCGCACCGTAGCCGCACGCGTACTCCCTGGTCTCACTCACGGCCGCCCGGCGGGGCGACGCGAGGTCACCTGCTCGTCGTGAGGCGGAACCCCTCCCGACGCCTGAGGCCGGCCTGGGATGATGGTGGTCATGTCCCTTCCCGTGGTGCTCGAGCCACAGCCCCGCACCGAAGCCGGAGCGGCCGCCCTGGCGGCGCTGCTGGCCGCCCCCGAGCAGGCGATGCTCGCATTCGACTTCGACGGCACGCTGGCCCCGATCGTCGACGACCCTGAGCATGCGCACGCCAGCAAGCGCTCGGTCCACGCGCTCCAGCGCATCGGACCGTGCGTCGGCAAGGTGGCCGTCGTCACCGGACGTCCCGTGCGCACCGCGCTCAGACTGGGTGGCTTCGGCGACCACGACGGCCTGAGCCACCTCACGATCCTCGGCCAGTACGGGGCCGAGAGGTGGGACGCCGACACCGGTGCGGAGTCGGTGCCGCCACCGCCCGCCGCGGTCGCCGAGGTCCGTGCGGCTCTGCCGGCGCTGCTCGACTCGCTCGGTCTTGCCGGCGTCAGGATCGAGGACAAGGGGCGCGCGGTGGTGGTGCACACCCGTCTCCTCGACGATCCCGGTGCGGCCCTCGAGCGCCTGGAGGGACCGGTCGCGGAGCTGGCGCGAGAGCACGGCCTCGCCGCAGAACCCGGACGGTACGTCGTGGAGGTGCGCGACCCGTCCGTCGACAAGGGGGCCGCCCTGCGGACGCTGGTCGCCGAGACCGGACTCCGGACGATCGTCTACGCCGGCGACGACCTCGGTGATATCCCGGCCTACGCGGCGCTCACGGCCATGCGCGACCACGGCGAGGCCGAGGTCATGCTGGTGGCCGTCGCCTCCGACGAGCAGCAGGCCCTGACGCCCCGGGCCGACCTCGTCGTCCACGGGCCCGAGGAGCTCTCGGCCTGGCTCGAGCGGCTCGCGGACGCTCTCGGCTGCTGACCTGCCGGGAGACCACTGTCCGCATATTGGAACGAGTGGACAGTATGTGAGACGCGCACGTACGCTTGGCTCAGCTCATCACGAGGGGCGGAGGGACACGGCCCGACGAAGCCCCGGCAACCACCTGACGTGAGCTCGCGACCCCGCGAGGCCGCCGTCAGGCATGGTGCCAAGTCCGTCCTGTGGCGACAGTCGCGCGCAGGGAAGATGACGAGGAGGCCTCGTGAGCGCGAGCACGCTGCAAACCCCTGATCGTACGAACGCCCGTGACGGCGCCTTCGGCAACGCGACCGGCCTGGTGTGCCGCGCCTGCGGTGCCGGGCAGGAGCTCGGACCCCACTACGCCTGTCTCGAGTGCTTCGGACCGCTCGAGGTCGCGTACGACTTCCCGGCGATCACGCGCGAGCAGATCGAGAGCGGCCCGAAGAGCATCTGGCGCTACCAGTCGCTGCTGCCAGTCCCCGCCGATATCGCGTCCTTCCCCAACACCGACCCCGGCTTCACCCGGCTCGTGAAGGCGGACAACCTCGCCCGTGAGCTCGGCATCAAGACGCTCTGGGTCAAGGACGACTCCGGCAACCCGACCCACTCCTTCAAGGACCGCGTCGTCGCCGTCGCCCTCTCGGCCGCCCGCGAGCTCGGCATGACGGTCCTCGCGTGCCCGTCGACGGGCAACCTCGCCAACGCCGTCGCCGCGGCCGCGGCCCGTGCCGGCATCAAGAGCGTCGTCTTCATCCCGGAGAACCTCGAGCGCCCCAAGATCCTCACGACCGCCGTGTACGGCGGCACGCTGGTCGCCGTGCGCGGCAACTACGACGACGTCAACAAGCTCGCCAGCGAGATCGCCGGCGAGGAGGAGGGCTGGGCGTTCGTCAACGTCAACGTCCGTCCCTACTACGCGGAGGGCTCCAAGACGCTCGCGTACGAGACCGCGGAGCAGCTCGGCTGGCGGCTGCCGGAGCAGGTGGTGATCCCGGTCGCCTCCGGGTCGCAGCTGACCAAGGTCGACAAGGGATTCACCGAGCTCGGCCGGCTCGGCCTGGTCGACCCGACGCCGTACAAGATCTTCGGCGCGCAGGCGACCGGCTGCTCGCCCGTCGCGCAGGCGTTCCGGGAGGGCAACGACGTCGTCCGTCCGGTCAAGCCCGACACGATCGCCAAGTCCCTCGCGATCGGCAACCCCGCCGACGGGCCGTACGTGCTCGACACCTGCCGGCGGACCGGTGGTGCCGTCGAGGACGTCTCCGACGACGAGGTGCGTGACGGCATCCAGCTCCTCGCCCGTACGGAGGGCATCTTCGCCGAGACCGCGGGAGGCGTGACGATCGCGACGCTCAAGAAGCTGCTCGCCGACGGCCGGCTCGACCCCGAGGCGGAGACGGTCGTCTTCAACACCGGCGACGGGCTCAAGACGCTCGACGCCATCGCGGACCGGGTCGGCCCCGCCGCGACCATCGACCCGACCTACACGGCCTTCACCGCCGCGAACCTCGTCTGACCGAGAGGACACCATGAGCGTCTCCGTCCGCATCCCCACGATCCTGCGCACCTACACCAACGGCGACTCGGAGGTGACCGTCGACGGCGAGACCGTCGCCGGTGTCATCGAGGCCCTGGAGGCGTCGTTCCCCGGGATCAAGGCGCGCGTCGTCGACGAGACCGGCGCGATCCGCCGGTTCGTGAACGTGTACGTCGGCACCGAGGACGTGCGCTTCGCCGACGGGCTCGAGACCTCGGTGCCCGCCGGGCAGCAGGTCTCGATCATCCCGGCGGTCGCCGGCGGCTGACGCCGGACCGGCGGGGGCCCGCCGGCGTCAGGTGCCGACGAGACCGGTTGTCGGGCTGGAGGCCAGGCTCGTCTCGCGTCGGGGGATCCGGCCCGCCCCGTACGCCGTGCGACCGGCGCGCACCGCGCCGGCCATGGCCGACGCCATCGCGGGCGGGTCGCCCGCACGGGTGATCGCGGTCGCGCAGAGCACGGCGTCGCATCCGAGCTCCATCGCGAGTGCGGCGTCGGAGGCGGTGCCGATGCCGGCGTCGAGCACCACCGGGACCGCGACCGCCTCCGCGATCGCGGCGATCGCGCGAGGGTCGGTGACACCGAGGCCGGAGCCGATCGGCGAGCCGAGCGGCATCACGGCCGCGCAGCCGACGTCGGCGAGGCGGCGGGCGGTGACGAGGTCGGTGTTCGTGTAGGCGAGCACCGTGAAGCCCTCGCGCACCAGGGTCTCGGCGGCGTCGAGGAGCTCGACCACGTCGGGCAGCAGCGTCACGTCGTCGGCGACGACCTCCAGCTTCACCCAGGCGGTGCCGAGGGCCTCGCGCGCGAGGTTCGCGGTGAGGACCGCCTCACGCGCGGTGCGACAGCCCGCGGTGTTGGGGAGCAGCCGTGCGCCGTGCTCGCGGACGACGTCGAGGATCGAGCTCGGCGCTCCCGGGTCGACCCGGCGCATCGAGACGGTGACGAGCTCCGTGCCGCTCATCTCCAGGCACCGACGGAGGACAGCGGGGCTCGGAACCCCTCCGGTACCGAGGAACAGCCGGCTCGTGAACGGCACTCCGGCCACGGTGAGCGGGGACGGGTCGGTGGTCGTCAGCACGACTCTCACCCTCCTTGGACGGCGGTGACGACGTCGACCTCGGCGCCGTCGCGGACGAGGTGGTCCTCCCATCGGGAGCGCGGCACGACGATGCCGTCGACGGCGACTGCCACGTCGGTACGTGGCAGCGCGAGCGTGCGGAGCAGCGCGAGCACCGTGAGAGGCTCGGCGAGCGCGTGGGCCTGGCCGTTGAGACGGATGGTCATCGGGCCTCCTGGAGTGTCGGCGACAGGCGAAGCGGGTCGGTGTGACCCGACCCCTCAGGTGGCGAGGACTCCTCGACGAGCGCGGTGATCACGTCGGCGGTCCAGGGCGCGAGGAGCACGCCGCCACGATGGTGCCCGGCGGCGACGAGGAGACCGGGGATGCCGGTGGCCCCGACCAGCGGCAGGTGGTCCGAGCTCGAGGGACGCAAGCCGGCTGCCGCCTCCACGAAGGCGCAGTCACGCAGCTCCGGCACGACCTCGACCGCGTCGTGAAGGAGGTCGTGCACCCCCTCCACGGTGACGGTCGTGTCGTACCCCCGCTCGAGCATGGTCGCGCCGACCACGATCTCGCCGTCGTTGCGCGGGACCAGGTAGACGGGTCGGCCGCGCACCGCGGCGCGCACCGTCCGGGCCAGCATGGGCCGGGGGGCATGCAGCCGCAGGATCTCGCCCTTGACCGGGCGCACGGCGTCGCGCAGCCACTCGGGTGCGCCCTCGGTGGTGCGTAGCCCGACACCGTTGGCGAGGACCACCACGTCGTGGCCGCGCGCGCGCCCGTCCTGCCTGGTGCGGACACGCAGCGTGTCGCCGTCTCGCACCAGGTCGACCGTGTCGTCGACGGCGGTCACGTGCCGACGCGCGCATGCCGCCAGCAGAGCAGCGAGCAGAGTGCGGTTGTGGACGCTGCGGTCACCGGGGATCTCGACGACGGCGCGCAGCGCTGGGTGCAGCGCCGGCTCCCGGGCGCGCACCTCCCGCCGGGTGAGCGGGTGGTACGGGATCGTGTGGGTGTCGAGCAGCGCGGTGACCCGCTCCTGCTCGCGGGCATCGTCCTCGGTGGCGGCGGCGAGCAGCGTGCCCTCCCCACGGACCTCCAACGCTCGCCCGGCATCGCGTTCGAGGGCGGCCGCCATGTCCGGCCACCGTGCGAGCGACGCGACGCCGACCCGCAGCAGCGCCTCCTCGCCGTACCACGCCTCACCTGCGGGGGAGAGCATCCCCGCGGCCGCCCACGAGGCCCCACGGGCGGGCGTGGGGTCGTACGTCGTGACACGGTGACCACGACGTGCGAGCGACCACGCGACGGTGAGCCCGACGACTCCACCACCGACGACGGCGACGTCGCGGCCGGCTGGCCGGTGAGAGCGCGACACTGCTCCTGCCTCCCTTCGCCGGCATGACCCGGATCAGGTTCGACGGTCGGAGCGGCATCGGCTCCCTCTCAGCCCGTGCCCGGGCTCCCGTGGGGACCTCCGCACCGTAGGCGGGCTACGACGGCGTCGTCAAGCGGGCCCGGCGCCCGCGGGTCGAGCCGAGAAGGACGCCGGCGATGACCACCGCGCCGGATGCGAGCTCGAACGGGTCGAGGCGTTCGCTCAGGAGAAGAGCGCTCGCGCTCATCCCCACCACCGGGACGAGCAGTGAGAACGGCGCGACGGTGCTCGACGGATAGCGCGTCATCAGCAGCGTCCACAGTCCCGAGCCCACGACGGTCCCGATGACGACCGTGTAGAGGAGACCCAGCACGGCGGGCACCGCCTCGGGGGTGAAGGCGGTCACGAGCGACTCTCCGACGGCTCCCGGCCCCTCGAAGAGCAGCGAGACCACCAGCATCGGGATCGGGGGGACCACCG
Organism: Mumia sp. zg.B21; assembly: GCF_019550855.1. Lineage (NCBI taxonomy): Bacteria > Bacillati > Actinomycetota > Actinomycetes > Propionibacteriales > Nocardioidaceae > Mumia > Mumia sp. zg.B21. The sequence continues at coordinate 900,518 of NZ_JAHWCJ010000002.1, forward strand.
ACATCCACAGCGTGAGGTGGAGCGGGTTGGAGGGGTGCGCCTGGCGGTTCGCGAGGTTGCCGAACGCCCAGCCGAGCGCGGCCAGCAGCGTGAGCACCACGGGGAGCAGGGCTGCCGTCTGCGACCGGTGCCACGCCACGCCGGCGAGCCCGGCGATCGCGATCACGATGCCGAGAATCTGCCGGCCGCTGAGCCGTTCGCGCAGCAGGACGCCGGCGAGCACCACCGTGAAGGGCGCGGAGGCCTGGAGCACCAACGAGGCGAGTCCTGCGGGCATGCCCGCACGCATGCCTACGTACAGGAAGAAGAACTGTGCGATCCCGAAGCCTGCGCCGTACCCGATCAACCAGCGCAGCCTGACGTCCGGGCGCGGGACGAGAAGCACGGTCGGGACGGCGAGCAGCCCGAAGCGCAGCGCGACGCAGAACATCGGCGGGAAGTGCTCGAGCGAGGCGTGGATGGCGATGAAGTTCAGTCCCCAGGTGATCGCCACCAGTACGGCGAGGAGACGGTCGCGGGTGGTCACGAGAGCCAGCGTGCGCTTGCGCCTGGGTGAAGCACAATCGAATACTCCTACGACTACGATGTAGCGTTGCTTCAATGAAGGATGCTGGCATCGACGTCGACAAGCTCGCGATCGTGCGGGAGCTCGCCGAGCGGGGGAGCATCACGGCGGTCGCTGCGGCGACGTACCGGACGCCGTCGGCGGTCTCGCAGACGATCAAGGCCCTCGAGCGTGACCTCGGGACCGTCCTCGTCGAGCGTGAGGGCCGTGGGGTCAGGCTCACCGAGGCCGGCCGGCTGCTCGCCGAGGGCGCCGTCGAGATCGCCCAGGTCGTCGCGCGCACCCGGGCCCGCCTCGAGGAGTTCCGCGGCGAGGTGGCGGGCGAGGTCGCCGTGACAGCCTTCCCGAGCGGCGCCGAGATGCTGCTGGCTCCGCTCGCGCCGCGGCTCGCGACGCGTGCGCCCGGCGTGACCGTACGGCTGAGCGACCTCGACCTCGCGGAGTACGAGCTCCGAGCGGCCACCGCCGACCACGACGTGGTCGTCGGGCACTCGGTGGTCGCGGTGCCGGACCCTGCGGCGACGGGCCTGCACGTCACGCCGCTCCTTCGTGAGCCGCTGGACGTGGCCGTGCCCCAGGATCACCGCCTCGCCGGCCGCGACCGGGTGCGACCCGAGGACCTCGTCGGAGAGCGCTGGATCGGCGTCCCTGTCGGCCATCCCTTCGACCTGCTGCTCCCCATGCTCGCCGTCGACGGACAGTCCCCTCGTGTCGAGCAACGGTTCCTCGACAACCACGTCACGGCCGCGTTCGTCGCGGCCGGGCAGGGTGTGGCGCTGTTGCCGCGGCTGTGGCGAAGAGCAGCGGAGGCACGCGGCGTCACGCTGCTCCCGCTCGACGGCGTGCGGGCGGGGCGCCACGTGTTCGCGCTCGCAAGGCCCGACCGTGCCGAACGCGCGGCTGTCCGATGCGTCCTCGACGCCCTCCTGGAGATCGCCGACGAGGCGAGATGAGGGTGTCGCCCTCGCTCGCTGCACCGGCCCACTCTTTGCACTCTCCAGGCCCGAGTGCTAGAAAGGAGAGCGTTAGCACTCGGATCATCTGAGTGCCAACGTTCCAAACGGGCCAGGACGATGAGGTCCGAAGGTCGCGGCGAGAAGGGTTTGCCGTGGACGCGGGTCGTCCGTCGCGGGCATCCCCTGGGCCATCCACCTCTACGCGGAGGAATCGCGGGAGATATGCCGAAGACCATTGCATTCAACGAGGAAGCCCGTCGCGGCCTCGAGCGCGGGATGAACATCCTCGCCGACGCCGTGAAGGTGACCCTCGGTCCCAAGGGCCGCAACGTCGTCCTCGAGAAGAAGTGGGGCGCTCCCACCATCACCAACGATGGTGTCAGCATCGCCAAGGAGATCGAGCTCGAGGATCCCTACGAGAAGATCGGCGCCGAGCTCGTCAAGGAGGTCGCCAAGAAGACCGACGACGTCGCCGGCGACGGCACCACCACCGCCACCGTGCTCGCCCAGGCGCTCGTGCGCGAGGGCCTGCGCAACGTCGCGGCCGGCGCCAACCCGATCGCGCTCAAGCGTGGCATCGAGAAGGCCGTCGAGGCCGTCAGCGCCCAGCTGCTCGGGATGGCCAAGGACGTCGAGACCAAGGAGCAGATCGCGTCCACGGCCGCGATCTCCGCTGCTGATCCGTCGGTCGGCGAGATCATCGCCGAGGCGATGGACAAGGTCGGCAAGGAAGGCGTCATCACCGTCGAGGAGAGCAACACCTTCGGGCTCGAGCTCGAGCTCACCGAGGGCATGCGCTTCGACAAGGGCTACATCTCGCAGTACTTCTACACCGATCCCGAGCGCATGGAGGCGGTGCTCGAGGATCCCTACATCCTGATCGCCAACTCCAAGATCAGCGCCGTCAAGGACCTCGTGCCGGTCCTCGAGAAGGTCATCCAGTCGGGCAAGCCGCTGCTGATCATCGCCGAGGACATCGAGGGCGAGGCGCTGGCCACCCTGATCGTCAACAAGGTCAAGGGCACGTTCAAGTCCGTCGCCGTCAAGGCTCCGGGCTTCGGCGACCGCCGCAAGGCCATGCTGACCGACATCGCCATCCTCACCGGTGGCGAGGTCATCAGCGAGGAGCTCGGTCTCAAGCTCGAGAACGCCGACATCTCGCTGCTCGGTACGGCCCGCAAGGTCGTCGTGACCAAGGACGAGACGACCATCGTCGACGGCGGTGGCTCGGAGGACCAGATCACCGGCCGGGTCAACCAGATCCGCGCCGAGATCGAGAACTCCGACTCCGACTACGACCGCGAGAAGCTGCAGGAGCGGCTGGCGAAGCTCGCCGGCGGCGTTGCGGTCATCAAGGTCGGCGCGGCCACGGAGGTCGAGCTCAAGGAGCGCAAGCACCGCATCGAGGACGCCGTTCGCAACGCGAAGGCTGCCGTCGAGGAGGGCATCGTCGCCGGTGGCGGCGTCGCGCTCGTCCAGGCGACCGCCGCGGCGTTCGAGAAGCTCGATCTCGTCGGTGACGAGGCGACCGGTGCGCAGATCGTGCGCTCCGCCTCGACCGCCCCGCTGAAGCAGATCGCGATCAACGCCGGCCTCGAGGGCGGCGTCGTGGCGGAGAAGGTCCAGGGCCTTCCCGCGGGTCACGGCCTCAACGCGGCGACCGGCGAGTACGTCGACCTCATCGCCGAGGGCATCCTCGACCCGGCCAAGGTGACCCGCTCGGCGCTGCAGAACGCAGCCTCGATCGCGGCGCTCTTCCTCACCACCGAGGCCGTCGTCGCCGACAAGCCCGAGAAGAACCCCCCGGCCATGCCGGGTGGCGACATGGGCGACATGGGCGGCATGGGCTTCTGAGCCACCCCGCCTGAGCTCACGCTCGACGCACCACGCGGCGCCCCGTCGGTCTCCGGACCGGCGGGGCGTCGTCGTACGGTGGGCCGGTGTACGTGCCGCGCTTCAACTCCCTCGACGACGCAGCGGCGATCGACGGCCTCATCGCCGCCGTCGGTGCCGGCGACCTCGTCACGGTGGGCGCGGACGGCATGCCGTACGCGACCCGGCTGCCGCTGGTGTGGCTGCGCGAGGAGGGTCGCGTGATCGCGCACGTGGCCCTCGCCAACCCGCACTGGCGCACGATCGGCGACGGATCGCCGGCCCTGGTCGTGGTGAGCGGACCGCAGGCGTACGTCTCGCCGTCGTGGTACGCGACCAAGGCCCAGCACGGCAGGGTCGTCCCGACGTGGAACTACAGCCGCGTCGAGCTGCGCGGCACGGTGCGCGTCCGTCGTGAGACCGAGTGGATCCGCGACGCCGTCACCCGTCTCACCGACCTCCACGAGCGGTCGCGGCCCGATCCCTGGGCGGTGACCGATGCGCCCGCGCCGTTCGTGGACGGCCAGCTGCGCGGCATCGTCGGCGTCGAGGTGGCCGTGACCTCGGTCGAGGGCAAGGCCAAGCTCAGCCAGAACCGCTCGGCAGAGGATCGCGACGGTGTGGTGCACGGCCTGCGCCGCGAAGGCGACGCCGAGGCGCACGCTGTCGCGGGCACGATGGATCAGTCCTCGTCGACGTCGTCCCACGAGACCGCGTCGACGAGGTAGACCTGCTCACCCGCGCGCGGGTCGCGTGCGTGCAGCGTGAGGAACACCGGGGAGAACGGCCCTCCGAGGTCGACAACCGTCGCTCCGGCGCCCAGAACCCCGCGGATCCGGTCTGGTGGGCACGTGCGGTCGTTCCTGGTGACGACACCCGGGGTCGTCCACACCGGCACGCCGTTCATGGTGCCGGAGAGCTGGAGGTGGAAGTGGCCGCACAGGACCGCTCGGACGTCCGTCCCGGCCACAGCGTCGGCGAGCAGGTTCCGGTCGCGGAGACCGTCGTTGCGCATGAACGGCGCCCAGTCGACGTGCAGAGGCGGATGGTGGAGCGCGACGACAGACCCGTACGGCGCGGGGGTCGCGAGCTGGCCACGGAGCCACGCGACCTGACCGCCGTCCAGCTCACCGTGCACCGATCCCGGCACGAGGCTGTCGAGCGTGATCACCCGCAGGCCCCCGACGTCGCTGACCGCGGCGCGCTTGCCCGCCGACCCACCCGCGAGCCTGCCGACGTCGCGTCCGCCGGCGTCGAGGTGCCCGGACCCGAGCGCCCGCGTGAACGCGGCCCGGTCGTCGTGGTTGCCCGTCGTGTAGACGTGCGGTACGCCGCGCTCGGCGGCGTACGCGCCCACCATCTCGCGGACGGCGACACAACCCTCATACGACCCGTCGTCGGCGATGTCGCCGGTGACGAGCACGAGGTCGAGGTCGGGGACGTGACGCGCGTCGTGGAGGATCCGCTCGAGCGCGCTGACGGCGTCGACGCCGTCCTCGTCGGGGCCGGTCCGGCTGACGTGGGTGTCGGAGAGGTGGAGGATCCGGTGCGCCACGGTCACCGCCTGAGATAGCGCGTGGCGGCCGCTGCAAGGGCCGTGGCGTACCGGCGCTGGCCTGCCGCGGAGCGCATCGCCCGGGCGTCGCGAGGGTTGCGCATGTTGCCGAGCTCCACCATCGCGGTCGGGATGCGGCTGAGGTTGAGCGTGCCGAGGTCGGCCCGCTTGACCAGCCCGCGCCCGCCCCCGGTGTAGGTCGAGCGCCGGAACCCCACCCTCTGCAGCTCTGCGCGGGTGATGCGCCCCAGCCGCAGCGACCGCGCCACCGCGCCCCGCTTCTTGGTGACGATCACGTGGAAGCCGCGCCCCGACCGCGCCGCCCCGTCGCCGTGGATGCTGATCTTGAGGTCGGCCGCGCGTTCGCGGCCGCGAACGCCCGCGTTGCCGAGCCGTCCCCGGACGTCGACGCAGGGCCCCCAGAGCTTCCGGCTGTTGCGGCTGCGGGTCATCACCACCGTCGCGCCGGCTGCGCGCAGCTCCGCGCGCAGCCGTCTGGCCACCCGCCAGGCGAACGTCGCCTCCGCGAAGCCGCTCGCGGTGGCCGTCCCCGTGGTGTTGCACGCCTTGCGCAGACCGCCGGCGTCGACAGGGCGGTTGATGCGGCGGGGGAAGCGGCTGTTGCCGAGCTGGTGCCCGGGATCGATGACGATCGTGCGACCGGCCAGCGGGCCGGCGTCGTCGGCGCTGGAACGCACTCCGGCCGCGGGACCGTCGTGGGCGGTGGACCTGGCTGGGGCACCCGTGGTCGCGGCGGCGGCGGTGCCGGACGCGGCGAGCGCGACGGCGGCGAGCAGGCAGGTGAGACGACGCATCGCACGAGGCTAACGTGCGGACGCGTAGGCTGTCCCCATGCTTTGGCTGCTGATCATCGTCGGGGTCGTCGTGCTCGCGTACGTGTACCGGGTCCAGCTCCTGTCCAAGGTGCTCGGACAGGACCAGACGCGTGTCCGTCGGATGCTCGAGCGTCGCAAGGGCGACCGCCGCTAGTCCGCGAGCCTCCGGGCTCGCCGCCCAGCCGCTCCTCGATCCCGGTCAGCGGCACAGCCGCAGCGCCATGAGCACGTACGCGCGGGCGCACCGCATCACCTCGTCCACCGGGACGCTCTCGTCGACGGAGTGGGCGTGGGCGATGTCCCCGGGGCCGTACTGCACCGTGGGGACCCCCGCCGCGCTGTAGAGGCGCAGGTCGGACCCGTACGGGGCTCCCGCCGCCGCTGGACGGGGCGATCCGGAAGCCTCGGCGGCGTCCTGCACGACCTCTAGGAGCGGGTGGAGATCGGGAAGCCGCCCCGGGGCGAACGTGCCGCCGGGGAACGACACCGTCGCCGGGTTGTCCCGGAGCCAGAGGTCGCCGTTCGACGCTCCCGCGACCGCGGAACGCAGGGCGGACTGGGCGGCGGCGACGGACTCGCCGGGGCGTACGCCGTAGCGGCCCTCGACGATGCACAGATCGGGGACCGTGCTCGCCCAGTCGCCGGCCTGCACCGTCCCGATCGAGATCGGGAACGGGACCGGCAGATGCGCGAAGCGCTCCCCGACGTCAGTGTTGCGCTGATCCTCCAGCGTCCTCAGCACGGCGCGGACGGTGTCGAGCGCATCCAGGGCGCTGATGCCGCTCGTGCGCATCGATCCGTGCGCAGCGCGTCCACGGACCACCATCCGGAACGTCAGGGCCCCGGCGTTGTCGGTGACGACCGTCCCCGCGGTCGGCTCGGCGATCACGCAGGCGTCGGCGGTGTGGCCGCGGCGGAGAGTGGCGTAGGCGCCGAGACCGCCGTCCTCCTCCCCGACGACGGTGTGGATCGCGAGCGGACGGCGGAGGCTCACCCCGCTGGCACGGATCGCGTGCACCGCCCCCAGGATCGCGGCGACACCGCCGAGCATGTCGCACGCGCCCCGTCCGTACCAACGCCCTCCCTGTTCACGCAGGGTGAACGGGTCGTTGTCCGACCAGAGGCCGGAGTCACCGGGTGGCACGACGTCGATGTGGCCCGACAGTGCCAGCGCAGGCACGCCGGCGTCCTCGCCGGGGACGACCCCGACGGTGCCCCAGGCCTCGGCGCGTTCGACCTCCATGCCGGGGAAGTCCGGCTCCTGGCGCAGAGTCGGCAGGTCGATCTCCCAGTGGTCGACGTCGGCGCCCAGGTCACCGAGCCGATCGGCGCACCAGTGGCTTGCGGCGACCTCGCCGAGCGATCCGTCGAGCGGTGCGAGTGCGACGAGGGACGTGAGGTCGGCGGCGATCTGCTCTTCGTCGAGGTGGTCGAGGACGTCGCGGGGGTCCAGAGCGGTCACGACCTCAGTGTGCGTCATGACCCGCCCCGACCGCGGCGGGATGGCAGGATCGCGGGCATGGTCGGACCGCGCAGGGTGCACGCCCACGTACGGGGCGTGGTCCTCGCCGCCGGCGAGGGGCGTCGGATGGGGATGCCGAAGGCGCTCGTCCGCACGGCGGACGGGCGGACGTGGTTGGGTCGGACGCTCGACGCGCTGGCCGACGGCGGGTGCGACGACCTCGTCGCGGTCATCGGGGCCCGAGCGGCGCACGTCCAGGGAGAGCTCCGTACGGCCGGCGAGATCTCGCCCGGGCGTCGCCGCGGAGGCGGTCCAGAGGTGCTCGTGGCCACGGACTGGCGTGAGGGGATGGGGGCGTCGCTCCGAGCGGTGCTCGAGCAAGGACCTGGTGACGGGTCCGTCGACGCTGTCCTCGTGATGCTCGTCGACCTTCCCGACGTCGGCCCCGACGTCGTACGCCGCGTCCTCGACCACGTCGACGGGGCGGAGGCCCGGGGTGCCGTCCTCGCCCGCGCGACGTACGACGGGCGACCGGGGCACCCCGTGCTGATCGGGCGCGACCACTGGGGCCCGATGGCGGCGACGCTCTCCGGCGACGACGGCGGCCGCCACTACCTGGCCGAGCACGGCGCGACCCTGATCGAGTGCGGTGATCTCGCGACCGGGCGGGACCAGGACACGCCCACCCGTACGCCCGGACCGGAATAGGGTGATGGCGTGAAGCAGCCTCGAAGCAGCGACGAGCTCGGGCGCGACCTCGGTGAGGTCGGTTACCTCGCCGACGAAGGGCTCGCGACCATCGCATATCTCGCCCTGGCCATGCAGCGGCCGCTCCTCCTCGAGGGCGAGCCAGGGACGGGCAAGACCGCGCTCGCCGAGGCGCTCGCACGCGCGTACGGCCTCCCGCTGATCCGGCTGCAGTGCTACGAGGGGATCGACGCCACCCAGGCGCTCTACGACTGGGACTTCCCCCGGCAGATCCTCCACCTGCGCACGGTGGAGGCCACGGCCGACCGGTCGCAGGTCGATGCGGAGTCCGTCGAGCAGTCACTGTTCGACGAGCGCTTCCTCCTCGCGCGGCCGATCCTCCGGGCGCTGCGGGAGGCGCCCGCCGTCCTGCTGGTCGATGAGATCGACCGTGCCGACGACGAGTTCGAGGCGTTCCTCCTCGAGGTGCTGTCGACGAACCAGGTGACGATCCCCGAGCTCGGGACCGTGCGGGCGACCGTTCCGCCGATCGTCGTGCTGACGTCCAACCGGACCCGCGAGCTCCACGACGCCCTCAAGCGCCGCTGCCTCTACCACTGGATCGAGCACCCGGCCCTGGCCCGCGAGATCGAGATCGTCCGTACCCGGATGCCCGAGGTCTCCCAGCGCCTCGCCGAGCAGGTCGCCGGCGTGGTCTCCGACCTCCGCTCCCGAGGTGACCTGCTCAAGCCGCCGGGCGTGGCCGAGACGCTCGACTGGACGGCAGCCCTGGTGCGGCTCGAGTGCGACGACCTGGACCTCGAGACCGCAGCCGCCACGATCGGCGCGGTGTGCAAGTACCGCGAGGACATCGACCGCGTCCGCGACGCGCTCTCGTCGATGCTGGCCTGAGCCGTGTCCGACGTCGCGATCTTCGCCGGCTTCGCGAAGGCGCTGCGGGAGGCCGGGGCCGGTGTGACCGCGGACCGGACCCGCACGTTCCTGGAGGCGGTGAGCCTCGTCGGTCCCGACCGGCGCCGTGACGTCTACTGGGCCGGCCGCGCGACGCTCTGCGCCGAGCCGGACGACCTGGCGACGTACGACGCCGTCTTCGCGAGCTGGTTCTCAGCCGAGGAGCCGAGAGCGCGGACGCGCAGCCGGCAGGACCGGCAGGTCGTCGTGCAGGCGGGTCTCGACGAGGCGCCGAGGGGGTCGGCGGAGGCGGGCGACGACCAGCAGGTCGCCATGCTCGCGAGCGTGACCGAGACGCTGCGCCACCGTGATGTCGCCTCGCTGTCGGTCGGCGAGCGCGCGGTCGTGGCGCGGATGTTCGAGGGGCTCGACGTGACGGTGCCGAGGCGCCGCAGCCCTCGCCGTACGCCTCGCCGGCACGGAGACCTCGATCCGACCCGGACGCTGCGAGACCAGCTCCGGAGGGCGGGAGAGCCCGGCCCGCTGCGCTTCCGCGCGCCCCGCCGCAGACCCCGCCGCGTGGTGATGCTCGTCGACGTCTCCGGCTCGATGAGCGCCTATGCCGACAGCCTCCTTCGGCTGGCGCACCGGCTGGCCGCCGCGTCGCCGAGGCAGGTCGAGGTGTTCACGCTCGGCACTCGGCTGACCCGCGTGACTGCTGCGATGCGGCTGCGCGACCCCGAGGACGCGCTCACCGCCGCCGGGGCGACCGTGCCGGACTGGTCGGGCGGGACTCGGCTCGGTGAGGTGCTGCGTGCCTTCGTCGACCGGTGGGGGCAGAGAGGCATGGCGCGGGGGGCGGTCGTCGTGATCGCGTCGGACGGGTGGGAGCGGGGTGACCCGGTGCTGCTCGGTGACCAGGTCGCGCGCCTGCAACGGCTCGCGCACCGCGTGCTCTGGGCCAACCCGCACCGTGGCCGCGCCGGCTATGCGCCGGTGCAGGGCGGGATCGCCGCGGTCCACCCGCACCTGGACGCGCTGGTGGCCGGTCACTCGGTCGCGGCGTTCCAGGCGCTCCTCGACGAGGTGGGACGCTGAGGTCGTGCACCGCGTAGCGTGGATCACATGCGCGACGTGCTCGATGAGCTGATGGAGACGTGGAAGGCGGGAGAGACCGCCGGGGTGGCCACCGTGGTGCAGACCTTCCGGTCCGCGCCTCGTCCGGCCGGTGCGTCGATGGTCGTCGCGCCCGACGCCAGCGCGTACGGCTCGGTGTCGGGCGGCTGCGTCGAGGGCGCGGTCTACGAGCTCGCGCAGGAGGTCGTGGTCGCGGGGGAGGCGGTGCTGCACCGCTACGGGGTCAGCGACGACGACGCGTTCGCGGTCGGTCTCACCTGCGGCGGCATCCTCGACGTCTTCGTGGAGCCGGTGTCGAAGACGACGTTCCCCGAGCTCGGCGACGTCGCGGCCGACATCGAGGCGGGCACCCCTGTCGCGGTGGCGACCGTGATCGCCCATCCCGACACCACGTGGGTGGGGCGCCGCCTGGTCGTCCGACCTGAGGGGACGACGGGTGGTCTGGGGTCCGACCGGGCCGACGCCGCGGTCGCCGACGACGTCCGCGGGCTGCTCGCCGCGGGTCGGACGGCGACCTTGACGTACGGCCCTCACGGTGAACGCCGCGGAGAGGGGATGCGCGTCTTCGTGGCCTCGTACGCTCCGAAGCCGCGGATGCTCGTCTTCGGTGCGATCGACTTCGCGGCGGCCGTCGCGCGGCAGGCGGCCTTCCTCGGCTATCAGGTGACCGTGTGCGACGCCCGGCCGGTGTTCGCCACCGCGGCACGCTTCCCCGACGCTCACGAGGTCGTCGTGTCCTGGCCCCACAAGTACCTCGCGAAGCAGGTCGAGGCCGGCGCGATCGACGAGCGCACCGTGATCTGCGTGCTGACCCACGACCCCAAGTTCGACGTGCCGCTGCTCGAGCGCGCGCTGCAGCTCGAGCCGCCACATCGTCCCGCGTTCGTCGGGGCGATGGGCTCGCGTCGTACGCACGACGACCGGCTGGCGCGCCTGCGCGAGGCGGGAGTCGGCGAGGACGCGATCGCGCGGCTGTCGAGCCCGATCGGCCTCGACCTCGGCGCACGTACGCCCGAGGAGACCGCGGTCTCCATCGCCGCCGAGATCATCGCGCTCCAGTGGGGCGGCCGAGGCGACCGGCTCAGCGCCCGCGACGGCCGCATCCACCACGAGGCGGACTGACCTCCCCGTTTGAGGTGCTCGCACCTCGTCCGTACGGATCACACCTCGTATTCGCGGTGCGGTCGCGACCTCTGGGGTGCGAGCACCTCAAACGCAGGAGGTCCCGTGGCCGGGTGCGAGAGGCGAGTCCACGACATCGCATTGTGATCCACGTCACTCCGGTGTAGGAAAGGCTTCAACCAGCACGGGTGAGCCTGCCGCCGACCGAGTGGAGTCCAGTCCATGGCAAAGAAGCCGATCACCGTCACCGTCGACGGAGTGTCCTGCACCGACGACGTCGAACCCCGAACCCTCCTCGTCCAGTACCTTCGCGACCAGCTCGGCAAGACCGGGACGCTCGTCGGCTGCGACACCACCAACTGCGGCGCGTGCACCGTCCACCTCGATGGTCGCAGCGTGAAGTCGTGCACGATGTTCGCCGTCCAGGCCGACGGCCACGAGGTGACGACGATCGAGGGGATCGCCTCGGACGACGGGGCGCTCCATCCGATGCAGCAGGCCTTCCACGACTCGCACGCGCTGCAGTGCGGGTTCTGCACCCCCGGCATGATCATGCAGTCCCTCGACATCGTCACCGAGCACCCCGACCCGGACGAGGCGACGGTGCGGGAGAACCTCGAGGGCAACCTCTGCCGCTGCACGGGCTACCAGAACATCGTCAAGGCGGTGCAGGCCGGCGCGCGGCAGATGGCCGGTGGCACGCCGGACGCGACCGAGGCGGGTGCGGCATGACCGTCACGGAGATCGGCAGCCCTCGCAAGCGCAAGGAAGACCAGCGCCTCATCACCGGGCGCTCGCGCTACACCGACAACATGGTGCTGCCGGGCATGCTGCACCTCGCCGCCGTACGCAGCCCGTTCGCGCACGCGCGCATCACCGGGGTCGACACGTCCGCGGCCGTCGCCGCGCCCGGCGTCGTCACCGTGCTCACCGGCGCCGACGTGGCCGAGACCCAGGGCAGCCTGCCCAACGCGTGGCCCATCACGCCCGACCAGGTTGCGCCGCCGCACCCCGCCATCGCCGTGGACCGGGTGACCTTCGCCGGCGAGATCGTCGCGGTCGTCGTCGCGCGGTCGCGGCACGAGGCCCAGGACGCCGCCGACCTGGTCGACGTCGACTACGACGAGCTGCCGGTGGTCCTCGACCTGGAAGAGGCCGAGAAGGACGACGTCCTGGCGCACCCCGACCTCGGCACCAACCGGTCGGCCTTCTGGGTCTTCGACTCCGCCGAGGCCGGGACGGGCGGCGACGTGGAGGACGCGCTCGCCGCCGCCGGCGCCGACGACCAGATCCTCCTCGAGCGGACCTACTACCAGCAGCGTCTGATCCCGGCGTTCATGGAGCCGCGCTCCACCGTCGTCGACCCGACCGCGGACCAGATCACGATGTGGTCGTCGACGCAGGTGCCGCACATCCTCCGTCTCATGCTCGCCCTCACGCTGGGCATCCCCGAGTCCAAGGTTCGGGTGATCGCGCCGGACGTGGGTGGCGGGTTCGGCGGCAAGCTGCAGGTGACTCCTGAGGAGGTCATCACCATGCTGGCCGCACGGCGGACCGGCAAGCCGTGCAAGTTCACCGAGACCCGCTCGGAGTCCCTCATGGCCGCCCACCACGGACGTGGGCAGGTGCAGCGGCTGGCGCTGTCCGCTCGCCGTGACGGCACGGTCACAGGGCTCAAGGTCCAGCTCCTCGCCGACATGGGGTCCTATCTCGGTCTCGTCACCTCAGGTGTCCCGATCCTGGGCGCGTTCATGTTCCCGGCGATCTACAAGTTCCCGTCCTACCGGTTCGAGTGCACCAACCTCTTCACCAACAAGGCGTGGACCGACGCCTACCGCGGAGCGGGACGCCCGGAGGCCACGTTCGCGATCGAGCGCCTCATGGACGACCTCGCCGCCGAGCTCGACATGGACCCGATCGAGCTGCGCCGCAAGAACTGGATCGCCCACGAGGAGTTCCCGTTCACGACCGTCTGCGGGCTGGAGTACGACACCGGCAACTACGAGGCGGCGACCGCGCGGGCGCTCGAGCTCTTCGGGTACGACGAGCTGCGAGCCGAGCAGAGGCGTCGCCGCGACGACGGTGACCCGGTCCAGCTCGGGATCGGTGTCTCGACGTTCACGGAGATGTGCGGCCTCGCTCCGTCGCGGGTCCTCGGGTCGTTGGACTACGGCGCGGGCGGCTGGGAGTACGCGCAGGTTCGGATGCTGCCGACCGGCAACGTGGAGGTCGTGACCGGGGTCAGCGCGCACGGCCAGGGCCACGAGACGGCGTGGAGCCAGATCGTCGCCGACCGGCTCGGCGTGCCGTTCGACGACGTCCAGGTGCTCCACGGCGACACGGCGATCGCCCAGCGCGGGCTCGACACGTACGGCTCCCGCTCGCTCGCCGTCGGGGGCATGGCCGTGGTCGCCGCCGCCGACAAGGTGATCGCGAAGGCCAGGGTCATCGCGGCCCACATGCTCGAGGCCGCCGACGATGACCTCGAGTTCACCGACGGGAGATTCACGGTGCGGGGCACGGACCAGGGGGTCGCCCTCGGTGACGTCGCGCTCGCGACGTTCGCGGCCCACGACCTGCCCGACGGGGTGGAGCCCAGCCTGGACTCCGACGCGACCTTCGACCCGGAGAACTTCTCGTTCCCGCACGGCACCCACCTGGCCGCGATGGAGGTCGACACCGAGACCGGGCAGGTCACACTCCGCTCGTACGTCTGCGTCGACGACGTCGGCACCGTGATCAACCCGTTGATCGTCGAGGGGCAGATCCACGGTGGGCTCGTCCAGGGCATCGCCCAGGCGCTCTTCGAGGAAGCCGTCCACGACGAGTCCGGGACGCTCGTGACGGGATCCTTCGTGGACTACCTGGTCCCGAGCGCGGCCGACGTGCCGTCGTTCATCACCGATCGCACCGAGACCGCGTCGACGACGAACGTCCTGGGGGTCAAGGGCGTCGGTGAGGCGGGGACCATCGCCTCGACGCCGGCGATCGTCAACGGGGTCATCGACGCCGTGCGACATCTCGGAGTCGATGACATCCTCATGCCATGCTCGCCCGGCCGTGTCTGGGCGGCGCTGCAGGGCGCGGACAAGGGCCGGGGGGCCGAAGCCGCCGTACCGACGGTGAACAGCCCCGAGGTCGCCGACCGCGACATCGCGTCGACCGGCGCGGTCCAGACGGGTACGGACCAGGGGGAGCAGCAGTGATTCCGACAGCTTTCGAGTACGAGTCGCCGACTACCGTCGAGGATGCACTGAGGCTCCTTGCCGAGGGAGGTGAGGACGTCAAGGTCCTCGCCGGGGGCCAGAGCCTCATCCCGGTCCTCAAGCTCCGCCTCGCCGGGCCCGAGCTCATCGTCGACCTCGGCCGCATCGAAGGGCTGCGCGGCGTCCGCGAGGACGGGGACGCGCTGGTCATCGGGGCGACCACACCGCACCACGAGGTGGCGACGAGCGCCCTGGTGCGTGAGCACGCGGCGCTGCTGGTCGAGGCTGCGGGCACGGTCGCCGACCCGCAGGTGCGTCATCGTGGCACCTTCGGGGGCGCCCTGGTGCACGCCGACCCCGCGGGCGACCTGCCCGCGCCGGCGCTCGCGCTCGGGGCATCGTTCGAGATCGCCGGGCCCGCCGGCGTCCGTACGGTCGCCGCGGAGGACTTCTTCGTCGACCTGTTCACCACCGCGGTCGGTGAGGACGAGATCCTCACCGCCGTGCGGGTGCCGAAGCGGACCGGCTGGACCGCGGCCTACGAGAAGTTCGTCCGGGTGGCCCAGCAGTGGTCGATCGTGGCCGTCGCCGCGACCGTCCGTGTCGAGGACGGCGTCATCGCCGATGCCCGCCTCGGGCTCACCAACATGGGTTCGACGCCGATCCGCCCCGCGGCCGTGGAGCAGAACCTGGTCGGCCTCGCCCCCGTGGGCGAGGCGGTCGAGGGCGCCGTCGCCGACGTTGCCGCAGGCACGACACCACCCGACGACCTCAACGGGACGGCGGACTACCGTCGCCACCTCGCGCGCGTCCTGGCCCGTCGGGCCGTGGTGCGGGCAGCTGGTGCCTGATGGAGCTCACGCACACCTTCTCCGTCCCGGCGCCGATCGAGACCACCTGGGCGGCGTTCAACGACCCCGAGTCGATCGCTCCGTGCATGCCGGGCGCCGTCGTCACGGTGGTCGACGACAACGACTTCACGGGCACGATCAAGATCAAGCTGGGGCCGATCTCGCTGGTCTATGCCGGTTCGGGGACGTACATCGAGCGCGACGAGGCCGGCCGCCGGGTCGTGATCGACGCGAAGGGGAAGGACAAGCGCGGTCAGGGTACGGCGGGGGCGAAGGTGACGGCCCGGCTCGTGCCGGAGGACGGGGGGACGCGGGTCGAGGTGCGCACCGACCTCGCGATCACCGGCAAACCGGCGCAGTTCGGTCGCGGCGTCATCCAGGACGTGAGCGACAAGCTGTTGTCGCAGTTCGTCGGGTGCATCAGTGACAGCCTCTCGGCGGGCTCGACCCCTTCCCCGGAGCGCGGGCCGGGGCAGGAGGGCGTGGAGACCGCCCAGACGCCGGCCGAGGTCGAGGAGGCGGACGTGGTCGAGGGTGGACGGCATGCCGCGTCGGTGCGCGAGCCCGCCGCTACTCCGTCGTCAGACGTCTCGTCCGGTGGTGCCTCGTCCGGGACGGCGAGCAGCCCTCACGGAGATCCTCTCGAGTCGGCGGCCGAGCTCGACCTGGGGTCGACCGTGGTCCCCGTGCTCGCCCGTCGCTACGGGCCGGCGGTGGCCGTCGGCACGGTCGCCCTGGCGCTCGCCTGGTGGCTGGTGCGCCGCAGGCGCTGACTCGGCGCTCAGCCGGTCGACTGGTCGAGCGCTCGCAGCGCCCCGACCGGTGCGACCTCGAGGCCGGACTCGGTGCACACCCAACGAGGGTCCTCGCCGAGCTCCGGCTCGACCCCGAGGCTGTGCTCGGGGCCTGGCCCGCAGACGCGGCAGCGGGGCCACCGGCTGCCCGCGTCGAAGAGGGCGTCCTGGACGTCTTGCGCGATGAGGCCGGCGAGGAACGCTGCACCGTCCGGCCACTGGGCGACCCACCAGCCACGCTGGCTGAGCGCCTCCTCCAGGACGGAGACCGCCGAGGCGTCGGCCATGCGGTAGGCGGCGAGGTCGTGCAGCACGCGGGCCCGCGCCTCGAGGAGGAACTCCGTCACGGCGTCCAGGTTAAGCGGCCGGGCAAACCCTAGACCGCGACCGGACGACCGAGCGACCTCAGCTCGCGCGTGATGTTGGACCTCGCGCACGTCTCCCAGAGGGCACGGGCGGGTCGGGTCGCGAAGAAGTGGGGCCGCGCCTGGTAGCGCGCGAGAACCCGGGAGCGGAGCCGCCGGTACTCCGAGTCGGGGACGTGCAGGTTCTCGGCGCGGATCGCGCGGGCGTACCGGTCGTAGCGCTCGGGATCGGACCCGAGGACGCTCAGGTCGGCGTCGCACAGGACGGCTGCCTCGAGGTCTCCCGGCGGTGCGACGTGGTCACGGGTGGCCATCACAATCTCGGCCACGCGGTCCCCGGTGCCCGGGTCGAGCCAGCGCTGGGCGAGCGCGGCGGACCGCTCGACGTTGTCGGCGCGATGCACGTCGTAGATCGCGTCGTGGAACCACGCGGCGGTGCGGACGGTCTCCACGTCGAACGTCAGGCCCAGCGCTGCAAGCAGGTCCACGGCGCGGACCACCTCTGCCAGGTGATCGGCCCCGTGGTGTTCGCGGTGAGGCTCCGACCAGCGCTTCGCCAGCTCGAGCCGGATGCTGGGGTGCACCTGGTCCAATCTACGGGGCCTCCGCGACGACCGCAGGCGTGGCGGAAAATCCTGTCACCGCGTCGAGCGCCGCGGCCGCCACGACCAGGTCCTCCCACGCCATGCCGACGGACTTGAAGAACACCGGCCGTCCGGCCGCGTGCACCGGCTCGGCCGAAACCTCGGCCAGGGTGACGAGGGACAAGGGGTCGAGCGTCCCGGCCGCGACGGCCATCACGACGTCGCCAGCCTCGCGGAGCGCCGTCCGGCGATCCTCGACCACGACCCTCGACCGGCCGACCAGGTGCTCGTCAACCTCGCGTGCGTCCGGGTCGTGCGACCCGACGGCCACGACGATCGCGTCGTCGGCGACGAGGGTCCCGTCGAACACGGGCTCGCGCGCCGACGTGGCGCACAGGATCAGCCCTGCCGCACCCACGGCCTCGGCGGCGGCGGCGCTGTCGACGGCCACGACCCGGGTGGGGACGCCGACGAGCTCGGGGACCTCGGCCGTACGCGGATCGCGGGCGACATAGGTGACCGAGGCGACCGTGCGCACGCCCTCGACGACGTCGGCGGCGGTCGCCACGTGGCGTACGGCCTGGATGCCGACGCCGTAGGCGACGACGTGCAGCGGGCCGGTGTCGGCGAGGAGGTGCTGGCGGACACCGGCGAGAGAGACCGCCGGGGTGCGGAGCGCCGTCAGCTCGATCCCGTCGAGCAACGCGCGCGGAGCGAGCGTCCGGGCGTCGAAGAGCACGTAGATCCCTTGGATCCGCGGCAGCCCTCGCTCGCGGTTGCGGGGCGCGACCGTCACGATCTTGACGCCGGTGTCGGCGCCGTTCTCGGCGGGCATCACGATGTACTCGCCGTGGGTGAGCGGGACGAAGGTCCGCGGGGTGCCCTGGGTGGGGTCCAGGCCGTCGCGCAGCGCGGTGAGGAGCGCCTCGACGGCGTCGCGTGGGCGAAGCGCCGAGACGGCGGAGGCGTCGAGGTACGGCAGCGTCGTCATCGCAGCACGAACCCGGGTGTCAGGGAGTCGGCCGGGTCCACCACGAAGCGGTGCTCGCCGGTGCGGTGCGCGGTGCCGCTCACCGACACCACCACGGCCTCGTGCCCGTCGACGACCGTCCGCTCCTCCACACGTGCGAGGAAGCGCGAGCCGACCAGCGAGTCGTGCACGAGGTCGCGCCCGTCGGGGAGATCGCCGTGGGCGTCCAGCACCGCGACGCGAGCACACGTGCCGGAGCCGCAGGGGGATCGGTCGACCTCGCCGTCGGCGAAGACGGTGACGTTGCGCTGGTGCGCCCTGCCGTCGTCGGTGGTGCCGAGATCGTCGTAGATCGTCGTCCCGTAGACACCGCTCAGGCGGGTGTCGGTCGGGTGCTGGGCCACGGCGTGGTCGTTCAGGGCCCACTTGATCTCGCGACCGAGGGCGATGAGGTCGTCGACCTGCTCGGGCACGACGGCCAGCGCGGCGGTCCGGGCGTCGAGCTGCGCGTAGATCGCGCCACCGAAGCCGACGTCGACGCGCAGCGGACCCCGTGACGTCGCGACCTCCACGTCTCGGGCGATCGCATGGCTGGGCACGTTGACGAAGTCGGTGTGGGAGACGCGGCCCTGCGCCACGTGCACGCGTGCGGTCACCCGTCCCGAGGGGACGTCGATCCTGACGTCGACGACGCCGTCGGCGGGTGCCTGGACGAGGCCCGACTCCACCGCCCACGTCCCGAGGGCGATCGTGCCGTGGCCGCAGGCGGTCGAGAAGCCGTCCTTGTGCCAGAACAGCACACCGAAGTGGGCGCCGTCGTCGTCGGGCGGGGTGATGAAGCCGCCGTACATGTCGGCGTGGCCCCGCGGCTCGTGGCAGAGCACCCGACGCAGGTGCTGGACGTCGGGGTCGGCCGCCGCCCTGACCCGCCGGTCGGCGACCCCGTCACCGGGGAGCGCGACGGACGGGTCGGCGACGATCCGGAAGGGCTCGCCGCCGGTGTGGTAGTCGACGGTCGTCACGCCCTCCCACTCGGCGGTGTCCGATGCCGTCGGGGTGCTCGCCATCAGTACCGCCCGGTGAGCTCGCCCCACTGCCGCGACAGTCCGGCCGGGCTGCGGCGCTGCGGCACCCCCCAGGGGTTGTCGTCGCGCAGCGGCGGAGGAAGGACCGACTGCGGCGCGCCCTGGTAGGCCACCGCGCGGAGGAACCGTCCGATCGCCGCGGTCCCCACCGACGTGGCGTCGTGCGTGGTCGCCGGGTACGGGCCACCGTGCTGCATCGCCGCCGTCACGGAGACACCGGTGGGCCATGCCCCGAAGAGCACGCGTCCGCTCGTGCGGGCCAGGGCGTCGAGGAGAGGCTCGAGGGCTGCCGTGTCCTCGGTCGGAGCGAGGTGCACCGTCGCGGTCAGGTTGCCCGGGAAGAGGCGCTCGAAAGCAGCGGGGAGCTCCGCCGCGGTGCCGTACTCGACGACGACCGACAACGGTCCGAACGACTCGTCGAGGACCGTGTCTCCGGCCTTCTCGAGGTCGGCGAGGGACATCGACACCAGCGTGGGCGTGGCCCAGCCGAGACCGTCGGCGCCGACCCGGACCTCTCCCTCGACCAGCACCGAGACACCGGCGGCAGCGAGGACGGCCTCACGGCGCTCGCGGTAGCCGGCGGTGATCCCGGCGGTCAGCAGGCGGTGCTCGGGCACCTCCGCCGCCGCGGTGACGAGGGCATCGGTCAGCGGCTCTACGCCGGGGACGAGGAGGAAACCGGGCTTGGTGCACAGCTGACCGCACGAGCCCGAGACGCTGCCGACGTACGCGGCGGCGAGAGCATCGGCGCCGGCGGCGAGCGCAGCCGGGGTCACGACGACGGGGTTGACGCTGCCCAGCTCGCCGTAGAAGGGGATCGGCACCGGGCGGGCCGCGGCGACGTCGGCGAGCATCCGACCGACCGTCGTCGAGCCGGTGAACGCCGCCGCGCGGATGCGGTCGTCCTTGAGGGCCGCGACCCCGTCCTCACGGTCGAAGATCACGGCGAACGACCCGTGGGGCATCCCGGCCTCGCGGAGGGCCTCGGTCACGATCGTCGCGACGAGCGCGCTGAGCCGCGGGTGTCCGTCGTGGGCCTTGACCACGACCGGGTTGCCCGCGGCCAGTGCGGCTGCGGTGTCACCGCCGGCGACGGAGAAGGCCAGCGGGAAGTTGGAGGCGGCGTAGTTCAGCACGGGTCCGACCGGGACGTTGACCCTGCGCACGTCGGGCCGGGGACCGACCGCGTAGTCGGGGTCGGCGGCATCGATCCGGGCGTCGAGGTAGGCCCCCTCGACGACGACCTCGGCGAACAGGCGCAGCTGCTGCGTCGTACGGTTCAGCTCTCCTCGTAGCCGGCCCTCCGTGAGGCCGGTCTCCTCGGTGCCGAGCGCGACGATCTCGTCGGCCGCGAGCTCGAGGCGATCAGCGACCGAGACCAGGGCGGCTGCGCGGTCGCGCGGCGTCGTGCGGGCCAGGAGGGGGGCCGCCGCGTCGGCGGCGTCCAGCGTGGTGAACAGGTCGGTCATCGCCATCCTCAGAAGTCGAATCCGGTGGGGAACGGGTCGTGGGGGTCGAGCAGGTACTGGGCCGTCCCGGTGATCCAGGCCCGGCCGGTGATCTCCGGCAGCACCGCCTCGTGGTCACCGACGGTGGTGGTGGCGACGAGCCGGCCGGTGAACTCCGACCCGATGAACGACTCGTTGACGAAGTCGGTGTGCAGCGCCAGCTCACCCCGCGTGTACAGCTCGGCCATCCGCGCGGAGGTGCCGGTGCCGCAGGGCGACCGGTCGAACCACCCGGGATAGATCGCCATCGCGTGCCGGGACCGTACGGCGTCTGAGCCGGGAGCGATGAACTCCACGTGGTGGACGTGGTCGACCCCGTCGATCGTGGGGTGGTGCGGGGGTGCGGTCTCGTTGATCGCCGCCATGATGGCCAGACCGGCGGCGGCGATGTCGTTCTGACGCGCCCGGTCGAACGGCAGGCCGACGTCGTCGAGGTCGACCATCGCATAGAAGTTGCCGCCGAACGCCACCGAGTACGGCACCGTGCCGAGGCCGGGCACCTCGATCTTCTGGTCGAGTCGCTCGGTGAAGCTCGCCACGTTGGCGAGGGTCACCGACGTGGCTCGCCCGTCCTGCACAGCGACCCGGGCGACGACGAGACCGGCGGGGGTGTCGAGCCGGATCTCGGTCACCGGCTCGGTCGCCTCGACCATCCCGGTCTCGACCAGCACGGTGGCGACGCCGATCGTGCCGTGCCCGCACATCGGCAGGCAGCCGCTGGCCTCGATGAAGATGATCCCGAAGTCGCAGTCGTCCCGGGCGGGTGGCTGCAGGATCGCCCCGGACATCGAGGCGTGCCCGCGGGGCTCGCTCATGAGCAGCCGACGGATGTGGTCGAGGTGCTCGATGAAGTGGAGCCGGCGCTCGTTCATCGTCGCACCCGGGACCACGCCCACGCCGCCGGTGACCACTCGGGTGGGCATGCCTTCGGTGTGGGAGTCGACGGCATGGAAGATGCGTGTGGATCGCATGGTGACCTCCTGACTCGAGTATGGATCGGTGGCGTGGGCGCTCGGACGTCAGCGTGCGGCGATCGCGGCGAGCGCGCGCTCGGTGTCAGCGGTCACCGCAGCGACCTGCTCGGGGCTGAGCGGGCCGCGGGGCGGTCGCGTCGGCCCGCCGTACGAGTTGCCGCAGATGTCCATCGAGAGCTTGATCGCCTGCACGAACTCCGTACGGGAGTCCCACCGGAAGACCGCGACGAGCTGCGCGTAGAGCTGCTGGGCCTCCTGCCACTTGCCCGCCACGCAGAGGTCGTACAGCGCGACGGCCTCCTTGGGGAAGGCGTTGGGGTAGCCGGCGAACCAGCCGACGGCACCGTTGACCATGAGCTCGAAGAGCACGTCGTCGGCGCCGGCGATGACGTCGATGTTGCACTTCTCCTTGATCTCGTAGACCCGGCGGACGTCACCGGAGAACTCCTTGATCGCGACGACCTCGGGGATCTCGGCGAGTCGGGCGACGAGGTCGGGGGTCACGTCGACCTTGGTGTCGAAGGGGTTGTTGTAGGCCATGATCGGCATCCCGACCTCCGCCACCTTGCGGAAGTGCTCGACAACCTCGTCGGGGTTGGAGCGATAGAGGGTCGGCGGGAGCAGGAGCACGCCGTCGGCCCCGTCGGCCTGGGCGTTGCGCGCCCACTCCTGCGCCTGGTGCCAGCCGACACCGTGTACGCCGGCGACGACGACGCCCCGTCCGTCGACGGCGTCGACCGCGACCTGGACGACCTTGCGGCGTTCCTCGTCGGTCAGCGAGGAGTACTCGCCGAGCGACCCGTTGGGGCCGACTCCGCGGCACCCGTTCGCCATGAGGAAGTCGACGTGCTCGCCGAACTTGTCGTAGTCGACCGCGAGCCCGGCGGGCGCCGACGGGTCCTCCTTGAACGCGAGGGCGGTCGCGACGACGACGCCGCCGAGATCGATGGTGCTGGTCATGCTGGGTCCTTTCGGGAGGTGGACGGAACGTCGGGGGATGCGGGTCGGGCGAGGTCGCCCACCCGGACCGGCACGGCGATCGGCCGCCGGTCGGTGGAGGTGTGGTCGGCGAACGGGACGGATCCTCGTCCGCTCGCCGCGGAGAGGATGGTCTCGACCGTGCGGCCGCAGACCCTCCCCTGGCAGAGGCCGAGACCGGCTCGGGTGGTCAGCTTGAGTGAGCGCAGTCCGACGGACGAGGTGTCGGACGCGACGCGGGTCAGCGTGCCGTAGCCGACCTCCTCGCACCGGCACACGACCGTGTCGTCGTCGAGCCAGCGCATCCATCCCGGTCCGATGCCGTGGGCGGCCTCGATGCGGTCGGCGAACCGTCGGAAGCGGCTGCGGGCGCGGCGGGCGCGCGACAGGTGCGCCGCGGACGGATCGCCGCCCCCGGCCACCCAGCCGGCGATCTCGCCCTCGGCGAGGGCGAGGTCCACGCCGCCGATCTGCGTCAGCTCACCGGCTGCGAGCACACCCGCGACCGTGGTGCGCTGGTGGGCGTCGACGGCGACGAAGCGCTGGTCGGTGAGCCCGCAGCCGGCGGCGATCGCGAGCTCGAGGCGCGGGACGAAGCCGTGGCCGAGGCAGACGGCGTCGCACGACACCTCGCTCTCGGTGCCGGCCACGGGCTGCCACCGGTCGTCGACGTCGGCGACGGTCAGGCCCTCGACGCGGCCCTCTCCGTGGATGCGGACGACCGCCGAGCCGGTGCGGTACGGGACGCGGCCGCGGACCTGGTGTCCCGCGTACCCCGCGAGCTCGCTCACCTTGTGGGTCGTGCCGACCAGCTCCCACGGTCGCGCGAGCCACTCGCGGGCGAGGCGTCGAGGACGCGCGGCCTCGTGGACGCCGACGACGGAGGCGCCCGCCTGGAGCAGCGAGGCGGTGACCGGCAGCAGGAACGGCCCGGATCCGGCGACCACGACCCGCTCGCCGATCGCGAGCCGCTCGCCCTTGGCGAGGGCCTGGGCCGCGCCGGCGGTCACGACGCCGGGCAGGGTCCAGCCGGGGACCGGCAGCGTACGGTCGTGCGCCCCGGTGGCGAGGACCAGCCGCTGGGGTCGCAGCGTCTCCGTGCGCTGTCCGGTGCCGTCGACGTCACCGTGGGAGACGTGCACCGTGAGACCGGCGTCGTCCTGGCCGATCGCCCACACGTGCGCCTCCAGGCTCACCGTGACGCCGGGGTCGGACTGGAGGCTCTGGTGGAGCCGCCGATAACGGTCCCACTGGTGGTGGAGCACGCGCTCGCGTGCGGCGGGCCTGCTGGCCGGCAGGTGGCGCCAGTACTGGCCGCCGGTCCCGTCGGAGGCGTCGAGCACGCGGACGGTCGCTCCGGCGGCTCGCGCTGCGTGCGCCGCGGCCATGCCGGCGGGCCCGGCGCCGATCACGAGGACGTCCACGTCATCGCTCCTCTCGGGGCTCGGGCAGCCGGTCGTGCTGGCGCTCGACCAGCTCGCCGCCGCGGGCGCGTCGCTGGCACGCGCGGACGTCGCGGACACCGTCGACGCTCACGACGCAGTCGAAGCAGACGCCGATCCCGCAGAAGAGGCCCCGGCTCGCTCCGGAGACCGACGTCGTACGCCAGTCGAGGACGTCGTGGGAGAGCAGGATGCCGGCGACGGTCTGGCCGCGCACGCCCTCGTACCGGCGCCCCTCGAACTCGATGGTCACCGTCGTGGCGAGGGCCGGCTCCGCGGGATCGCGGGCGGGGTCGACAGGACGCGGGGTCACGATGCCTCCTCGAGGTAGGGCGCGAGCGTGGGGCGGTCGACCGCGAACGCCGCCGGGTCGAGTGGGGCCGCGGAGCCGGTCACCAGCGCGTGGAGCAGGTCGGCCGAGGGCACCGAGAGGCCGATGCCGGCGCCTTCGTGGCCGGTGACGTGGAGGAGCCCGGGTAGGCGGGGATCAGCCCCGACGAGCGGCAGGTGGTCGGGCATGTACGGGCGGAAGCCGCCGTACGTGCGCAGCACCGACGCGCTGGTGAGGAACGGGAAGATGCGCAGCGACTTCGCCGCGATCTCACGGACGACCTCGACGTCGAGGCGGTCGTCGAAGCCGACACGCTGGCGAGAGGAACCGATGAGGACGGTGCCGGCCGCGGTGGACTCCACCACGGTCGAGGTCTGGAGGTCGGCGTCCGCGGACTGGGTGGCACCGACGTAGTCGGCGTCGTAGACCTTGTGGAGCACGCGGTGCGGCATCCGTGTCGTGACGAGCACCATCCCGCGCCGGGGGAGGACCGGCAGGTGGACGCCGAGACGTCGGGCGACGTCGCCTGCCCACGGGCCGGCCGCGTTCACGACGACGTCTCCACCGTGGTCGCCTGCGGGTGTCGAGACACCGATCAGACGACCGTCGGGGCTGCGGACGGCCCCGACGACCTCGGTCTCGGTGAGGACGGTCGCCCCCGCGTGGCGGGCGGAGGCCAGCAGCGCCTCGGCCGCCGTCACCGGCTGCACCTGGGCATCCTGCGGATAGAGCACGCCTGCGGTGACGTCGCGGGTGAGGTACGGCTCGAGGGCCAGCGCCCCGGCGGTGTCGACGTCCTGCGCGTCGACACCTGCCGCGCGCTGCGTCGCGGCGAACGCCCGCAGGGCGTCGGCGCCGTCGGCGGTCGTGGAGACGACGAGCCCGCCCTTGCGCTCGTACTCGACCGAGGGGAAGGCCGCCCCGAGCTCCTCGTGCAGCTCGGCGGCGACCGTGGCCCACCGGTCGGCCGCCAGCAGCGAGAGGTCGAGCTCCGGTCCGGGTGTCTTGTCGGAGACGAGGAGATTGCCCTCGCAGGCCGCCGACGTGCCTCCGACGGCGGCGCCCCGCTCGAGGACGAGAACGTCGACCCCGGCCCGGGCGAGGCTCCGGGCACAGGCGGCACCGACGATGCCGGCGCCGACCACGATGGCGCGCATGGTGCCTCCTCGTTCGGGAGCCAGTAATATATCACATATTACTGGTAGGGACAGAGCGATCTCTGGGGTCTGGCTGTGTTCTGGCGTGACGTCGAGTCGCGGGATCAGGAGCCGAGGTACGCCTCGACGACGCGCGCGTCTCCCGCGAGCTCGTCGGCGGCGCCCGACAACGTCACACGCCCTGTCTCGACGACGTACGCACGGTCGGCGATGCGCAGCGCCGCCTTCGCGT
The DNA here is from genome assembly GCF_019550855.1 of Mumia sp. zg.B21. Classification (NCBI taxonomy): domain Bacteria; kingdom Bacillati; phylum Actinomycetota; class Actinomycetes; order Propionibacteriales; family Nocardioidaceae; genus Mumia; species Mumia sp. zg.B21. The sequence goes on from NZ_JAHWCJ010000002.1 coordinate 926,099, forward strand.
TCTGCTCCACCAGGAGCACGGTGGTCCCCTGGGCGTTGACCTCGGCGATGATCTCCATGACCTGCTTGACGATCAGCGGAGCAAGGCCCATCGACGGCTCGTCGAGCAGGAGCAGCCGCGGATCGGCCACGAGGGCGCGGCCGATCGCCAGCATCTGCTGCTCGCCGCCCGACAGCGTGCCGCCCTGCTGGCGCCGCCGCTCGAGCAGGCGCGGCATCAAGGCGTAGACCCGCTCGACGCGCTCGTCGATCACCGAGGTGTCGCGCACGCGGTAGCCGCCGAGCATGAGGTTCTCGTGCACCGTCATCGTGCTGAAGATCCGCCGGCCCTCGGGCACGTGGACCACGCCGCGAGGGACGAGGTCGTGTGCCGGCACCGACCGCAGGTCGGTCCCGTCCCAGGTCACCGACCCCGACGACGGCTTGACCAGTCCCGAGATGAGGTTCATCGTCGTGGTCTTGCCGGCGCCGTTGTTGCCGAGCAGCGCGACGATCTCGCCCTGGTCCACGTGGAAGCTCAGCGAACGCAGCGCGTGGACCCGTCCGTAGTAGACGTCGACGTCCTCGACGACCAGCCCGCTCATGCGTCCTCCTCGTCCTCGGAGCCGAGATACGCCTCGATCACCTTCGGGTCGCTCTTGATCTCCGCGGGAGTCCCGTCGGCGATCTCCTTGCCGTGGTTGAGCACGATGATGCGCTCGGAGATGTCCATCACCAGCCCCATGTCGTGCTCGATGAGGACGATGCCGATCCCCAGGTCGCGGATCCGCCGGATGAGGGCGACCAGCTGCTGCTTCTCGTTGTGGTTCAGGCCGGCGGCCGGCTCGTCGAGCAGCAGCAGGCGGGGCTTCGTGGCGAGGGCACGAGCGATCTCCACCCGACGCTGCTCGCCGTACGGGAGCTGGGTCACGTAGAGGTCCTCGTCGCCGGTGAAGCCGACGAAGTCGAGCCACCCACGCGCCTCCTCGAGGCACTGCCGCTCGCTGCGCTTGTAACGCGGGGTGTGCAGCATGGCGTCGTACCAGCGCTGACGCAGGGCAGCGTGCATCGCGGTCTTCACGTTGTCGAGGACCGACAGCTCCCGGAACAGCCGCAGGTTCTGGAAGGTGCGTGCCATCCCCGCCTTCGTGATCGTCGACGGCAGCGACCGTACGATCGAGCGGCCCTTGAACGTGATCGATCCGCTGGTGGGACGGTAGAACCCGGAGATGCAGTTGAAGGCGGACGTCTTGCCCGCCCCGTTCGGACCGATGACCGAGAGGATCTCGCCCGAGCGCACCGACATCGACAGTCCGTCCACGGCCTTCACGCCGCCGAAGGCCAGGTGCAGGTCGGTGACCTCGAGCAGGACCTCTCCGGTCTCCGTGGTGGTCGCGGTCATCGGTTCTCTCCTTCCCGGCGGGCGAGCAGGTCGCCGCCGGTGTCCTCGCCCTCGTTCAGCTCAGCCTCGTCGCGCGTCTCAGGGGCCGAGTCCTGCTCCACCTCGTCGACGTCCTCGTCGACGTGCTTGTCCTTGGACCACGGGAGGACGGCCGTCGCGGGCCAGATGCCCGTCGGACGGAAGATCATGGTCACGACCAGCAGCACACCGAAGAGCAGGAACCGCCACTCCGCGAACTCCCGCAGGAACTCAGGCGCCAGCGAGACGAACAGCGCGCCGATGATGACGCCGGGCACCGAGCCCATCCCGCCGAGCACGACGGCCATGAGGATCAACGCCGAGTAGAGGAACAAGAAGCTGTTGGGGGAGATCGCGGTGAGGTGCGTCCCCATCAGCTGCCCGGCGAGTCCCGCCCAGACCGCACCGATGATGTAGGCGGTGATCTTGGTGACGTAGGTGTTGATGCCCATCGCCTCGGCGGCGTCCTCGTCGTCGCGGACCGCCTTCCACGCGCGGCCCATCTTGCCGCGGGCGAGTCGCCCGAGTGCTACCACTCCGACGAGGCCGACGATCACGGCGACGAAGTAGTAGAAGACGACCTTGCCGTTGAAGAAGATGCCCGCGATGGTGACGCCGTCGGCGAGGTCCCAGCCGAAGAGCTGCCACGAGGGGATCCCGTGGATGCCGGACGGGCCCCCGGTGATCTCCAGGTTGTTGGCCGTGAGGCGGATGATCTCGCCGAACCCGAGCGTGACGATCGCGAGGTAGTCGCTGCGCAGCCGCAGCGTCGGACCGCCGATGACGATGCCGGCGATGATGCAGGCGACGATGACGCCGGGCACGGCGAAGACCATCGACCAGCCGAAGTGGGTGGTCAGGATGCCCGACGTGTAGGCGCCGACCGCGAAGAACGCGATGTAACCGAGGTCGAGGAGGCCCGCATAGCCGACCACGACGTTGAGACCGAGCGCGAGCATCACGTAGATGAGTGCTGTGGTCATGATCGAGATCGTGTACGGCGACGCGTTGATGAACGGCAGGAGCAGCACGAAGGCGAACGCGGCGATGCCGAGCAGCCGCAGCACGCTGTCGTCGCTGCGCCAACCACGGGAACGCTCGGGACGGGCGCGGGTCGGGGCGGGCGCGGTGATGGAGGCCTGAGTCTTCATCGGGTCACATCCGCTCGACGACGCGGGCACCGAGGATGCCGGTCGGCTTGAACGACAAGAAGATGATCAGACAGGCGAACGAGAACACGTCGCGCCACTCCCCTCCGAGCCAGGCGGTCCCGAAGGACTCGAGCAGACCGAGCGTCAGTCCGCCGAGCATCGCGCCGTACAGGTTCCCGATGCCGCCGATCACCGCGGCCGTGAATGCCTTGATGCCGATCACGAACCCCATGAGGAAGTCGATCGAGCCGTAGTAGGCGCCGGCCATGACGCCTGCGGCGCCGGCCAGTGCCGAGCCGATGAAGAAGACCCGCGAGATGACGCGGTTGACGTTGATGCCCATCAGGGTCGAGGCCGCGGGGTCCAGGGCGATGGCGCGCATCGCGCGGCCCTCCCGCGTGCGGTTCACGTAGAACGCGAGCACGACCATCAGGAGTGCGGCGAGGGCCATCAGCACCAGCTGTGCGGTGGAGATGCGAGCGCCGATGAACTCGACGCTGCCTCCACTGACCCGCACGGGGTACGCCTTGGGGGACGGGCCGAAGATCTGGCGGACCGCGTACTCGAGGGTGAAGGACATGCCCACCGCGGTGATGAGGACCGCCAACCGTGGTGACGATCTCAACGGTCTGTACGCCACGCGCTCGACCGTCACCCCGAGCAGCCCGGTGAAGATCATCGCGACCAGCACGAGCAGGACGAGTGTCGGGATGGTGGCCGCTGCGGCGAGGCCACCGAAGGACGTCAGCAGGACGAAGCCGACGAAGGCACCGATCATGTAGACGTCGCCGTGGGCGAAGTTGAGCAGCTTGATGATCCCGTACACCATGCTGTAGCCGAGCGCGATGAGGGCGTAGAACGACCCGACGAACAGGCCGTTGATGATGATCTGCGACATGAGGCTCCGATCGTGATCCAGCGATACGGGGTCCCGGCCCCACAGGAGCCGGGACCCCTCTCAGACGTCAGCCCTGCAGGTCGTCGTGCAGGACGAACGAGCCGTCGTCGCCGATCGTCACGATCGCGAAGCCGCCCTCGGCGAGGGTGCCTTCCTCGGTGAAGGTGATCGGACCGGAGAAGGCGGGGAACCCGTCGAGGTCGCGCAGCGCGGCGTCGATGTCCTTCATCTCGGTGGAGTCGGCGTTCTTGATCGCCTCGGCCATCACCCGGACCGCGTCGTAGGACTGCGTCGAGTACGGGCCAGGCTCGTCGCCGAACTTCTTCGTGTAGTCGGCGATCCAGTCCTCGGCACCCTCGAGCATGTCGGGCGTCTGGGTGAAGGTCGCGTAGACGTTGTCGGTGTAGTCCTTGCCGGAGATCTCCGCGAAGCTGGCATCGACCGAGCCGTCACCGGCGAGGAACGTGCCCTTGTAGCCGGCGTCCTTGGACTGGCGGTTCAGCAGGCCGCCCTCCTGGTAGTAGCCCGTCCAGTAGACGAAGTCGGCGCCGGACTTCACGAGCTTGTTGGCCTCGGCGGAGTAGTCCTTCTCCTTCGGCGTCATGGTCGCGTCCAGCACGACGTCGAGACCGGCGGACTTGGCCTGCTCGACGAACGAGTCGGCGAGGTCGACGGAGTAGTCGGTCGAGTCGTCGATCACCGCGATCTTGGAGGCACCCTCCTTCTTCGCGAACGCGACGGCGGCGGCGGCCTGCTGGGTGCCGGTGCCGTTGATGAGGAAGACGTTCTCCTGGTCGGCCTCGACGAGCGCGTTGGAGTTGGCCGCCGGGATGACCATCGGCACCTCGGCCTGCAGGAAGATCGGGAGCGTCGGGAGCGTCGCGCCCGAGCAGTAGCCGCCCACCGACGCCACGACTCCCTGGGAGACGAGCTTGTTGGCGGCCGCGACGGCGGTCGTGGCGTCGCACCCGTCGTCCTGGGTCACGAGCTCGATGTCCTTGCCGTCGATGCCGCCGTCGGCGTTGATCTCCTCGACGGCGAGGGCGGCGCCGTTCTTCATGTAGTCGCCGAACGCGCTCTCCGTACCGGAGAAGGGGGCGAGCATGCCGAACTTGATCGTGTCGCCGGACTTCTCGTCGTCGCTTCCACCAACGCCACCGCCGCAACCTGCGACGGCAGTCGCGAGAGCGACGCTGGCGGCCAGATAGCGGGCGCGCCGCCAGACCGACGCGGACCGAGTGCTCTTCATGCGTGTTCCTTCCTCGTCGGCGCGGGTCATCGCCGTGCCTTGATATGTGACATATTACATATCACGTGACGCGGATTACGCGGAAGTAAATAGGGAAAACAGTTGGGTTACAACGTCGCCGACGGCGTGGTGTCCTCCGCCACACCGCTCCACCAGCCGAGGACGTGACCGATGTGGCGTGACATCAGCTCGCTCGCCGCCGCCCCGTCGCCGGCCTCCAGGAAGTCGAGGAGGGCCTCGTGCTCGTCGATCGACGCCCGGAGCTGCTCGCGGGTGATCTTGGCGGCGATGCCCACCGTGCGTGTCTGGTCGCGCAGGTTGCCGACGACCTCGACGAGGATCGGGTTGCCCAGGAGCGCGAGGAGACCGAGGTGAAGCTCCTTGTCGGCCCGGACGTAGGTCGGGAAGTCCCGCGCGTCGGCCGCGTCGCGGACGCGGACGACGAGCGCGTCGAAGGCGGGCCGGTCCGCCGCGGTGAACCGCTCGGCGACGTCGAGCATCGTGGGGCACTCCAGCAGGCGCCTGGTCCGTACGAGGTTGGAGAGCTCGTCACGCCCGACCTCGCGGACGCGGAAGCCCTTGTTGCGCACGGGGACGACGAAACCGCGACGAGCGAGGTTGAGCATCGCCTCGCGCACCGGCGTGGCCGACACCTCGTACTGTGACGCGAGCACAGGGACGGTGAGCAGCTCGTGCGGCTCCACGAGGCCGGTGACGATCGCCGCGGTCAGCGACTCCTCGATCTGCTCGCGCAGGCTGTGACCGGGCTCGATCCGGCGGGACGTCCAGGTCGGCAATGGACCCACTCCTCGATCAGTGATGCGTCACATAGTACCGACCCTTGCACCGTGGGCACCTTGGTCCTCGTATCTCGACGAGAGGTGCCGGATATGGCGAACACCACACCGTTTGGCGACTCGAACAACAATTCGTCCGGCGTTGGACATAGCGAGAGCATCCCACCAGCGACGAGGGGAAAGGGCATGACCATCGCGACCGAACTGCGCACCGAGACCGGCCGTGGCCGCGGCTGGGAGGGCTTCGTCGACGGGCCGTGGCAGACCCGCATCGACGTCCGGGACTTCATCCAGCGCAACTACACGCCGTACGACGGCGACAGTACGTTCCTCGCCGGCCCGACCGAACGGACCAGCGCGCTCTGGCGCCGGGTCAGCAGTCTCTTCCCCGAGGAGCGCGAGAAGGGCGTCTACGACGTCGACTGGCACACTCCGGCCGGCATCACCGCCCACGCGCCCGGCTACATCGACCGGGCGAACGAGCTCATCGTCGGGCTTCAGACCGATGCTCCGCTCAAGCGGGCGATGATGCCCAACGGTGGGTGGCGCATGGTCGAGAACGCCCTCGAGACGTACGGCTACCCGGTCGACCCGATGCTCAAGAAGGTCTTCACCGAGTACCGCAAGACCCACAACCAGGGTGTCTTCGACGCCTACCCGCCCTCGGTGCGAGCGGCCCGTTCGTCGCACGTCATCACCGGCCTCCCGGACGCCTACGGACGAGGCCGCATCATCGGCGACTACCGCCGCGTGGCGCTGTACGGGGTCGACGCCCTCATCGCCGACAAGCGCAACGACCGGGCCCTCCTCGACCGCCAGCCTGCGTCGGAGGACATCATCCGCGCCCGCGAGGAGAACAGCGAGCAGATCCGCGCGCTCCAGGAGCTCGGGCAGATGGCCGCCTCGTACGGGTTCGACATCTCGCAGCCGGCGACGAACGCCCGTGAGGCCGTCCAGTGGACCTACTTCGCCTACCTCGGCGCCGTGAAGGAGCAGAACGGTGCCGCGATGTCGCTCGGTCGCACGGCGACCTTCCTCGACATCTACCTCGAGCGCGACCTGGCCCGTGGCGACCTGACCGAGTCTCAGGCGCAGGAGCTGATCGACGACTTCGTCATCAAGCTGCGCATCGTCCGCTTCCTTCGGACGCCCGAGTACGACGCCCTGTTCAGCGGCGACCCGACCTGGGTGACGGAGTCGCTCGCGGGCATGGGCGACGACGGGCGCCCTCTGGTCACCAAGACGACGTTCCGCTACCTCCAGACCCTCTACAACCTCGGTCCCGCGCCGGAGCCGAACCTCACCGTGCTGTGGAGCGACCGGCTCCCCGAGGGATTCAAGCGCTTCGCCGCGCAGGTCTCGATCGACACGTCGGCCATCCAGTACGAGTCCGACCACCACATCCGTGAGTGGTGGGGTGACGACGCGGCCATCGCGTGCTGTGTGTCCCCGATGCGCGTCGGCAAGCAGATGCAGTTCTTCGGCGCGCGGGTGAACCTCGCCAAGACCTTGCTCTACGCCATCAACGGCGGCCGCGACGAGATCACCGGCAAGCAGGTCGGACCGGCCGCCTCGCCGGTCGACGAGGGACCGCTGGACTACCGCGACGTGATGAAGCGCTTCGACGCCGAGATGGACTGGCTCGCCGGGACGTACGTGGAGGCGCTCAACGTCATCCACTACATGCACGACAAGTACGCCTACGAGCGGCTCGAGATGGCGCTGCACGACACCGACGTGCTGCGGACCATGGCGTGCGGCATCGCAGGGCTGTCGGTGGCCGCGGACTCGTTGTCGGCGATCAAGTACGCACGCGTGGTCCCGGTCTTCGACGAGCGAGGGATCGTCGTGGACTTCGACACCACCGGCGACTTCCCGACCTTCGGCAACGACGACGACCGTGTCGACGCCATCGCGCGCGACCTCGTTGAGCGGTTCATGGAGAAGCTGCGCGCCTACCCGACCTACCGGGACGCGCTTCACACGCAGTCGGTCCTCACCATCACGTCCAACGTCGTCTACGGCAAGGCCACCGGCAACACCCCGGACGGACGCCGCCGGGGCGAGCCGTTCGCGCCGGGCGCCAACCCGATGAACGGGCGTGACACCCACGGGATGCTCGCCAGCGCGCTGTCGGTGGCGAAGCTCGCCTACGACGACGCGCAGGACGGCATCTCGCTGACGAACACCGTGGTGCCGTCGGGACTCGGTCGCACGAAGGAGGAGCAGGTCACGAACCTCGTCGGCCTCCTCGACGCCTACACCGGCTCCGACGGCTACCACATGAACGTCAACGTCCTGAACCGCGAGACCCTCGAGGACGCGATGGAGCACCCGGAGAAGTACCCGCAGCTCACCGTCCGGGTGTCGGGGTACGCAGTGAACTTCGTCCGCCTCACGCGCGAGCAGCAGCTCGACGTGCTGTCGCGCACGTTCCACGGGGCCGTCGCCTGATGACCGCCACCGTTCTCGCCGACCTCCCCGCGGTCGAGCTCGACCGCGAGGAGCGGCTGGCGGCGATGCGCTCCGGCGAGGTGGGGGCGGTCCACTCCTGGGAGCTCGTGACGGCGGTCGACGGGCCTGGGACCCGGATGACGACGTTCCTGACCGGATGCCCGTTGCGCTGCCTCTACTGCCAGAACCCCGACACCTGGAGGATGCGTGACGGCACGGAGGTGCGCGCCGACGACCTGGTCGCCCGCGTCGCGCGCTACCGGCCGGTGTTCGAGGCGACCGGCGGCGGCCTCACGCTGTCGGGCGGTGAGCCGTTGATGCAGCCGCGGTTCGTCGCCCGTGTCCTGCGCGGGGTGAAGCAGCTGGGGGTGCGTACGGCGCTCGACACCTCGGGCTTCCTCGGTGCCGCCGCGACCGACGAGATGCTCGACGACGTCGACCTGGTGCTGCTCGACGTCAAGGCCGGGGACGAGGAGACCTACCGGCGTGCGACCGGCCGCACCCTCCGACCGACGATCGACTTCGGAGACCGCCTGGCAGCGCGGGGAACCGAGGTCTGGGTGCGGTTCGTGCTCGTTCCCGGGCTGACCGACGCTGTCGACAACGTCGAGAACGTGGCGCGGATCGTCGAGCGCTGGCCCAACGTCACCCGCGTCGAGATCCTCCCCTTCCACCAGCTGGGCCGCGGGAAGTGGGAGCGGCTCGACACCCCGTACGCGCTCGCCGACGTCGCGCCGCCCTCACCCGAGCTGGTCGCGCGGGTCCGCCGCCAGTTCGAGGCGCACGGTCTGCCGACGTACGTCGGCTGACCCTCAGTCGTCGCGCTCGCTGCCCTGGTAGAGGCGGTCGCGTCCCGGGCCGCCCCGCAGGACGTCCCTGCCTGGACCACCCTCGAGCGTGTCGTTGCCCGGGCCACCCCACAGGCGGTCGCGCCCACGGTTGCCCTCGATGTCGTCGTTGCCCGACCCGCCGCGGAGACGGTCGTTGCCCACGCCGCCCTGCAGGTCGTCGTTGCCGGAGCCGCCCCACATGCGGTCGTTGCCGGAGCCGCCCTCGATGTCGTCGCCTCGGGAGCCGCCGTACAGGCGGTCGCTGCCGGTGCCGCCCTCGAGGTCGTCCTCGCCGGCGCCGCCGCAGATGACGTCGTTGCCGCCGAGCCCTCGGATGTCGTCCTCGCCGCCGAGCCCGGCGATCACGTCCCGCCCACCGGTGCCGCGGATGTTGTCGTCGCCGGCGGTGCCGACGATCGTGGCCCGGAGACCACCGCAGGTGGCTGCCTGGGCAGCGTCCGCGGAGCCGGCCGTGAGGGCAAGGCCGGCGATCCCGAGCACGGATGCCGCTCCGAGGGCCGCGCTCCGGCGGCGGATGCTGGTGCGAGTCATGGGTCTCTCCTTCGGCAGGGGATCTGGTCGCTGTCCCTCCAGACAACCCCCGATCGGGCCGCTCTGCACGAACGGCTCAGTCAGGCCAGGAGGGAGAGCGCCCGGCGAGCGCGACGACCCGGTCGAGCAGGGGAGCGTCCGCAGCCACCGGCAGCGGAGGCCCGAACAACCCCTCGCGCGCCTCGGCCTGCTCCGGCGCCGCCGACTCCTCGACGAAGCGGTGGACGATGGTGAGGGCTTCCGGGTCGACCTCGTACGGCTGGCCGGTGGCGCGGGCGAGGTCCCAACCGTGCAGCACGATCTCGTCCAGGGCCACGACGCCGGCGATCTCCGCAGGCATCGTGACGCCTCCCGCCGTCGCCTCACCTGTCCACGCCTCCGGAGATCGCCAGGCCTCGGCGAGCGCATCGAGGCGCTGCGGGATCCGCTCTCGCCACCCCGGGGAGAGACCTGCGTCCGACGGTTGCGGTGGGGCGGCGAGCGCCGGGTCGTCGGACTTGCGGGCCGCGAGCGTGAAGGCGAGGGCAAGTCCGTCGAGATGGTCCAGCAGGGTCGCGACGTCGTACTCGCACGGGGTCGGTCGACCGAGCTCGCCGTCGTCGACGCCCTCGAGCAGAGCGCTGACGCGACGGGCGGCGGGGCCGAGGTCCAGAAGATCAGGCACGGGTGAGCCTCTCGTCGTTTCGGGTCCGGTCACATCCCCGACTCGGCAAGCCTCCCAAAATCATCGGCACGCCAACCCATCAGTCCGTCAGCCCATCAGTCCCTCAGCCCGTCAGGTCGGCGACGAGCTGCGCGGTCTCGCGATCGACGACCTCGGTGCTGACGTACCCACGGCGTCCTTGCGCGATGTACTGCTGCGACCGCTCGGCTCGTCGACCAGCGTGCCCAGCATGTCGAAGACCACAGCCTCGGGGTCGGTGGATCCGGTCCATGTCTCCCCGCCTGCGCGAGCCGGCTCAGACGTCGGCGGCGTCGACGATCCGGTAGGCGTAGCCCTGCTCGGCGAGGAACCGCTGCCGGTGCTGGGCGAACTCCGCGTCGACGGTGTCCCGGGCGACGACGGCGTAGAAGCGCGCCGTACGGCCGTCGCCCTTGGGGCGCAGCAGGCGCCCGAGACGCTGCGCCTCCTCCTGCCGCGACCCGAACGAGCCCGACACCTGGATCGCGACGGACGCCTCGGGCAGGTCGACGGAGAAGTTGGCGACCTTGGAGACGACGAGGAGCCCGATCTCCCCGGTACGGAAGGCTGCGAACAGCGCCTCGCGCTCCTTGACCGACGTCTCGCCCTTGATCAGCGGAGCGCCCAGGCGCTCGGCGAGGTCGTCCAGCTGGTCGATGTACTGGCCGATCACCAGCGTCGGCTCGCCGCGGTGCTCCTCCACGAGTCGCTCGACGACGTCGGTCTTGCGGTCGGTCGAGGCCGCGAGCCGGTAGCGCACGTCGGCCTCGGCCGTGGCGTAGACGATCCGCTCGGAGTCGCTCAGGGTCACCCGCACCTCGACGCAGTCCGCGGGGGCGATGTAGCCCTGCGCCTCGATGTCCTTCCACGGCGCGTCGTACCGCTTCGGGCCGATCAGGCTGAAGACGTCACCCTCGTGACCGTCCTCGCGCACCAGGGTCGCCGTGAGGCCGATGCGGCGGCGCGCCTGCAGGTCGGCGGTCATCCGGAAGATCGGAGCCGGCAGCAGGTGGACCTCGTCATAGATGATCAGGCCCCAGTCGCGCGCGTCGAACAGCTCGAGGTGGGGATAGACCCCCTTCCGCCGCGTGGTCATCACCTGATAGGTCGCGATGGTGACCGGGCGGACCTCCTTCTTGGCGCCGGAGTACTCACCGATCTCGTCCTCGGTCAACGTCGTACGGCGGAGCAGCTCCTCCTTCCACTGCCGCGCCGAGACCGTGTTGGTCACGAGGATCAAGGTCGTCGAGCTGGCCTGGGCCATCGCCGCGGCACCGACGATCGTCTTGCCCGCACCGCACGGCAGCACGACGACGCCGGACCCGCCGTGCCAGAAGGACTCGACCGCCTCCGACTGGTACGGCCGCAGGTGCCACTCGCCGTCGGACAGGCTGATGGCGTGAGCCTCGCCGTCGACGTACCCGGCGAGGTCCTCCGCGGGCCAGCCCACCTTGAGCAGCGCCTGCTTGAGGGACCCGCGCTCGCTGGGGTGGACCACGACGGTGTCGTCGTCGATGCGGTCGCCGAGCATGCCCTGGATGCGCTTGGCACGGACGACCTCCTCGAGCACGGGCCGGTCGGTGGTGGAGAGAACGAGGCCGTGCACCGGGTGGTTCTCGAGTCGGAGGCGGCCGTAGCGAGACATGGTCTCCGCGACGTCGACCAGCAGCGCGTGCGGGACGGGATAGCGCGAGTAGTCCATCAAGGCGTCCACGACCTGCTCGGCGTCGTGGCCGGCGGCCCGGGCGTTCCACAGTCCGAGCGGGGTGATCCGGTAGGTGTGGATGTGCTCGGGCGAGCGCTCCAGCTCGGCGAAGGGCGCGATGACCCGACGACACTCGGCAGCCTGCTCGTGGTCGACCTCGAGCAGCAGCGTCTTGTCGGACTGCACGATCAGCGGTCCGTCGGTCATGCGATACCTCCAGGGATCGGGCGCGACTTCTGGCGCGCCCGGTAGGCCGCGACGTTCGCGCGGGAGGAGCACCGCTCGGAGCAGAATCGCCGCGAGCGGTTGGGTGAGAGGTCGACATAGGTGTTGGTGCACGCATGGGCGGCGCACACGCCGAGCCTCGCCGGCGTCAGGTCACAGACGAGCGTGGCGAGCCCCATGAGGGACTCGGCCACCAGCAGCTCCGCGACCGAGGCCGCGCGGTCGGCGACGTGCAGCCGCCATCCGCTCGCGGCGCCGTCGGCGACCTTCGTGGTGTCGGTGGCGGTGTCGGTGGCGGTTGCGTCGGTGGGGACGATGAGAGGCGTGATCCGGTGCGACGCGAGCAGTGCGTTGAGGGAGTAGACCACCGCGTCGGGCTGTCCGGCGCTGCCCTGCTCGAAGACCGTGCGCAGCCGGCGCTGGAAGCGTCGGAGCGCGCGGACGTCGCGCTCGGTGGCCTGCCGGACCAGCCACTGGCGCTCGCGGAGGTGGGCGCGGACGTCGTCGACGGTGACCAGGCGGGCGTTCACGAGCTCGGCGGCGCGCTCGGCGTACCCGACGAAGTCCATCCCTCCATCCTACTGGCGCACTCCCGTCGGCGGTAAGGCCTGGAAGCCGCTTTGGACCTCACCTACCGCCCGGTAGTATGTAAGACGTAGCGGCAGAGATGCCTGTTACCCGTCACCCTCGCCGATGTACCCCCCCGACATGGCGAGGGTGATGTCGTGTGCGGGGGTCGGGGGCGTCAGCGCCGTGGCGCGACCAGGAGCGGCTGCATCACGAAGCCGCAGAGCCCGTCCGTGTCGCTGGCGACCGCGTGGGCGACCCCGGTGCCGCGCGGCTGCGACCACGAGGCCGCCTCGAGGTGCACCCACTCCGACGACGGCGGCCGCTGGAGCGTCACGCCGAGACCTGGCGGGATGAAGAGCCAGTCACGCAGGTCCAGGTTCGCGCTCACACCGTTCGCGGAGTCCGCGACCACCATCAGCCGCGCGAGGGCCGAGGTGTCCTCGCCCGCCACGAGCGGGACCCGCGCGCGCATCCAGACGCTGGTCGCGCCGTCGTCGGCCGACGCCTGTCCGTCCGGTGCGCCGACGACGTACCGCCACTCGATCGCCCGCCCGTACCCCCAGTCCGGCCGCACCCCGACCATCGGCGGATGAGGCTGCGGGGCAGGGAGTCCGGGCACGGCGGCGGTGGCGCCGGTGGCGGGGGCGCGCCCATCCTCGTGGGACACCAGCCACGCGCGGGCGCTGGCGGCGGCCCGCCTGTCCGCCGTCAGCGTCGCCTCCACCAGCCGCACGCGGCGGCCCGGGCGGAGCGTCGTGACGGCGACCTCGCAGACGCCCTGCGGGATCGGGCCGAGGAAGTCGACGTCGATCTTGGCCACGGCCATCGACGCGTCGTCCACGCCGTGCTCGATGGCGCGGGCGAGCAGCGCCGACGGCGGTCCCCCGTGCTGCGCACGGGGATCCCACGGGCTCTCGGTGGCTGCGGTCGATCGGAAGGCGTGGTCGTCCTCGCGCTCGTAGAAGCTCGCGGCGGGGAGCTCGGGCAGCGGCACCGTGGTGCTCGACGTGGAGAGTTCGCTCACGGAGCGGACGCTACCTGCACGATCCGGTGGACCGCGAAGCGCTGCACGCGCTGGGAACGGTGATCGAAGGCGGTGAGCCATCCCGCGTCCACCCGCAGCGGCTCCACGACCCGCTCGGTCCGGGTGCCCGCCTGGTCCATGTAGGCGACCCAGACCGGCTCCTGCGCGTCCGCGGCCTCCCGCAGCTGGGCCATGGTCGCGAGCGAGCCCTGGTGCTCGTCGCGGCCGCCGACCGGTCGCAACGAGGCCGCACGCTCACCGGCGCGGATCGCGCGTACGGCCTCGGCCGGGTCGCCCATCCTCCGGACGCCGGCGTCGACCACCTCGGCGCGGCGCTGGTCGCGACGACGCACCCGAAGGACGCCGCCCGGCTCCTCGCCGACAGGTCGGTGCCCTGCGGTCGAGAGCCGGTCGGCGAGCACCTCGTGCCGGACCGTGCTGACGGCGACGGTCGGGGCGATCCGGTGCAGCATCGGGCCGATGGTCGGGTCGGCGAGCAGCGCCTCGAGCTCCGCGGGGTCGTCGGAGCGGAGGTACGCCGACGCGTCGCCGATCCGCAGCCGGCCGTGCTGCCGTGCGGTGTCGTCGACGAGGTAGGTCAGCGGCTGCGGGATCGGCGTCACCGACACCTGCTCGACGAAGGCGTGGATCTCGCTGGCCGGCCAACCGCGGTCGAGAGCGCGGCGTACGGAGTCGGCCGTGAAGCGGTAGACGGTCGCACCGCCGCGCGACTCGACGTCGGCGACGTCCTCGAGCCGGTCACGGACGGCGGGCTCGAGCGGGCCAGGGGCGACCGCGGTGAGGTCAGCCTGAACGAGAACGTGGTCGACCCGGGACGGCAGCAGCCCTTCCACGACCGCCGCGGCGTCCGGGAGCCCGAGACCGGCGCCGGCAGGACTCAACGCATCCAGGGTGACGACACCGAGCCGGGTCGCCTCGACGAGCGTTCGTCGCACCAGGTCGTCGCGATCGGCGTCGGCCCGAGGCACGGCCCACGCCACTGCCTCGACGACCTCTTCGGCGTCGACGTAGGCGGCCCCGTCGAGCGACGACAGCACGCGGAGCACCTGTGTCCGCACCCGGCGCCCAGGGCCGGCGAGCCACGCCGTGGCGACCGCCACCCACCGGGCGGCGGGCGGGCTGTCGCGCCACGTGTCGAACAGTGTCGTGGGGGCCCACACCTCACCGGCGCCGTCATCCGGTGCGCGGCCCAGCAGACCGGCGGACTCGGTGAGGTCGAGCAGGAACTCGACGTGGTCGACCGTGACGCCGAGTGCTGTGGCGGCGTTGCGGACGTCGCGGACGCCTCGCCCGCCGGAGCGGAGGACCGGTGGAGGACTCTCGCCCCACGACCCGAGCAGGTGCTCGAGACGTTGCAGGACCTCCATCACCGTGCCCGCGCTCGCGTTGCGATGACGGCGGTCGTCGACCTCGCGGGTACGCACCGGCGGCGGCCCGTCGTAGGGGCCTCGTGGCCCGTAGGTCCGCAGCACCTCTCGCGCCTCGCGGACGACGTGCCACGCGCCGTCACGCCCCCAGACCAGTGCGCTCGCGTGCAGACGGGCCACCATCGCCGCGATGCGGGCGTCGTCGGCGTCGACCTGCCGGCGCAGTCCGTCCAGCGACACCGGCGGCTCGAGGGCCGCCATCGCGGCGAGCGTCGAGAGGTGAGCGGTGTCGAGCCGGTCCAGGGCCCACAGCACCGAGGGTCGCGAGGCGGCTCGAGACGCGAGCTGTCCGATATCGGCCGGCGGGGTCGCCCCAAGGTCCGGACGTGCGCGCAGCAGGACGACCAGCGCCTCGTCGCTACGGGCCCGGAGGTCGTCCGCGAGGGTGCGCGGTGGGGCGTCGGACATCGTCATCCCTCCCACGGTAGTCCGGGGGCGGGAGCGTCCCGCACTACGCTTCCCCCATGCCTCGTACGCGCGACCTCCTGTCCCGTCTCGTCTCCACGCTGACTCGTGGTCGCGCGTCGTCTCCGCGGACGTCGCAGAGCACGGCAGGAGCGTCAGGCGCTCTCGACATGACCTACGGGCCGACGCCGGACGGACGGCCCGACCCGGGCGAGATCGTCTGGACGTGGGTCGCGTACGAGGATGACCCGAGTCAGGGCAAGGACCGCCCCGTGCTGGTCGTCGGCCGGCGCGGACCCGGGCTGGTCGGCGTGATGCTGAGCAGCAAGGACCACGACCGGGATGCTGCCGACGAGGCCCGGTGGGGACGCCAGTGGCTCGACATCGGGGCCGGCGGGTGGGACCCTCGGCGGCGTCCCAGCGAGGTGCGGCTCGACCGCCTGATCACGGTCGATCCGAGCCGCGTCCGGCGGGAGGGTGCGGTGCTCGACCGGCCGCGCTTCGACGCCGTCGTCGCGGGTGTCCGCCAGTACGCCGACGTGGGCTGACTGCGGCCGGCGGCCCTCAGGTGGACGCGCTGCGCTCCCGGTGGTTGCGGACCTTGGCGCGGTTGCCGCACACCTCCATCGAGCACCACTGGCGGGAGTGGTTCTTGGAGCGGTCGTAGAACGCCCAGCGGCAGTCGTCGGCCGGGCAGATCTTGACGCGCCCGAGCCTCCCCTCGATCGCGAGCCGCGCCGCTACCGCGGCGACCTCGCCCACGACTCCGGCTCCGCTGAGCCGAGCGCCTGCGTCCACCGTCACCTCGATCGGGACCCGCAGAGGGTCCTCCGGTGGCGGCTCTCCGGCAGCGAGGGCCCGGAGGTGGTCGCGCAGGCTCCGCGCGACCTCGAGGTCACGGTCGGTCTGCGGTCGGCCCGACCAGTCGGCGTACTCCGACGTCGTCGCGAGCCGGTCGACCCCGTCCTCGACATCGAGCGTGTTGAGGAAGGCCACCACCTGGTCGGCGGGATCGTCGCCGGCATCCTCGTACTCGCTCATGCAACCACCGTACTTGCTTGACTGGTTGCGCCTTATCCGACTAACTGGCAAAGTCCGTATGACAGTTACTAACGGAGGGGACACCATGCACCCGTGGGCCGCATATCTGATCAGTCAGGACTACCTCGCCCGCGAGGAGCGTCGACGGCGGGCGGAGACCAGAGCGCCGTCCCGGCACGCCCGGGCCAGGGGGTGCGCCCTGTGAGCGGGACGGAGGTCCGGATCGGCGCCTACGTCCTCGACTGCCCCGACCCGCTCGCGCTGGCCCGCTTCTACGGGAGCATGCTCGGCCTCCCGGTCGCCGACGACAGCACCGACCGGTGGGTGGAGCTCACCGGTGACGGCCCCACACTGGCGTTCCAGCGTGTCGCCGACTACGAGCCGCCCCGGTGGCCGGACGGTCTCCCGCAGCACGCGCACCTCGACCTGGCGGTGGACTCGTACGAGGCGCCGCACGCGCTGGCGATCTCGCTCGGCGCCACGCCGCTCGATCCCGTCGAGCCTCCGACCCCCTCCTTCTCGCGCGGTTTCCGCGTCTACGCCGACCCTGCAGGGCATCCCTTCTGTCTCTGCACCTGCGACTGAGGCGGGCCTCGAGCGGGGAGCCAGTCGAGCGCTGCCGACACATGCGGTCCCGGCAACGGGTAGTTTTGCCAGGTGTCAGTTGTCGAGCGGATCGACCGCTTCCAGCGGAGTCACCCGTTCGTCGGGTTCCCGATCGCTGTCATCTACAAGTTCTTCGACGACTCGAGCAACTACCTCGCCGCGGCCGTCACCTACTACGCGTTCGTCGCGATCTTCCCGCTGCTGCTCATCGGGTCGAGCATCCTCGGCTTCTTCCTCCAGAACGACGGCAAGCTCCGTGAGCAGCTGCTCGATACCGCGATCGGCAGCTTCCCGATCATCGCCGACCAGATCGAGAGCACCGAGGGCCTGCACGGCTCGACGACCGCGGTGGTGTTCGGAGCCCTCGTCGCTCTGTACGGCGTGCTCGGGCTCGGCCAGTCGTCGCAGTATGCGATGAACGTGGCGTGGGCCGTCCCGCGCAACTCGCGACCGAACCCGTTCATCGGGCGCGGCGTGAGCCTGGTGATGCTCGGGTTCGCCGGGCTCGCGCTGCTCGTGATCGCCGCACTGACCGGGTTCCTGTCGACCAACCCGTGGTTCGACGACCAGCACTCCTGGGCGGGATGGCTGGTGCGCGGCGGCACGCTGGTGCTGAGCGGCGCTGCGTTCACGGTGCTGTTCCTGCTGGCGTCGGCGCGCAAGCACAGCTTCCGGTCGGCGGCTCCGGGCGCCTTCGCGGTCGCGGTCATGTGGCAGGGCCTGCAGCTGGCCGGGACGGCGTACGTCCAGAACGTGATCGGGCGATCGAGCAACCTCAACCAGATCTTCGCCGTCGTCCTCGGGATGATGGGGCTGATCTACATCGGTGCGGTGATGGCGATGATCGGCGTCCAGATCAACGTGGTCAGGACCAAGCGCCTCTATCCACGCGCGCTCCTCACGCCGTTCACCGACAACGTCAACCTCACCAAGGCCGACCAGCGGGCGTACTCCGACTACGCGAAGGCGCAGCGTCACAAGGGGTTCGAGTCGATCCGCGTGATGTTCGGTCGGCCAGAGGAGTGGCCCCGGGTCGAGCTCCCGCCGCCCGTGAAGCGCGCGGACCGGCCTGCCGTCCGCGAGTGAGGGCGCGTTAGCGCGCCTCGCGAGCGAGGACGAGCATGCGTTCCTCGATGGTTGCGGGTACGGGCTCGACCGACGCGTCGACGCGTGCGGCGGTGAGGATCCGGGTGATCTCGTCGCGTCCGGCATCGGCGACGCGTACGGTGCGTCCGTCCAGGATCACCGCGGCCCCGGCGTCGTTGAGCGCGGAGAACGCGGCGGCCCAGTCGTCGGTCCGTACGACGAGGGCGCGGGTGGGTCCGATGATGTCGGTCTCGCTGCCCTGTGCGACGAGCCTGCCCTGCGACATCAGCAGCAGCCGGTCGCACTGCTGCGCCTCCTGCATGTAGTGCGTGGTGATCAAGACCCCCACACCTCGGTCGGCCTGTGTCCGGATGGTGTCCCACAACGTGGCCCGCGCGAGTGCGTCGACGCCCGAGGTCGGCTCGTCGAGCAGCACCGCCTCCGGCTGGTGCGACAACGCGGCGACGAAGGCGCCCTGACGCTGAGCGCCGAGGGGCATGTCGGCGACGAGCTCGTCGGCGTACCGGGAGATGCCGTCGGGCAGGACCGGGGTGGTGGTGCCGTACGCGTCGGCGACGAAGGCGAGGTTCTCGGTCAGCGTGAGGTCGCGGTACAGCCCGAGGTTCTGAGGGACGTAGCCGAGCCGACGACGCCGCTCGCGACGAGGAGGTCCGCCGAGCATCTGGACGGTTCCCTCCGTCGTGGGGAGCAGCCCGAGGAGCATCCGCATCAGCGTCGTCTTGCCGGCGCCGTTCGCCCCCAGCAGTCCCACGACCTCCCCCGGCGCCACGTCCATGGTCACGTCGTCCACGGCCGTGAACGACCCGAACCGCCTCGTGACCGAACGCGCTTCGAGCACCGTGGCGGTCATGCCGCTGCTCCGCGGTCGGCGCGACGTACCAGCGAGAGCGCGATCACGATGTCCTCGAGATCGGGCTCGACGACCGGCAGGTGAGGAGGGGCGTCACCGTCGGGCCAGTACTCGTGCCGCTCCCGGCCTCGCCGCCATGACCACTCGGGGCGGACGCTGGGGTCGGCCCGGGTCACCGTCCCCTGGAAACCGGCGCGGACCTCGTCGTACGAGCCCTGGACGAGTATGTGTCCCGCGTCGAGGACGACCAGACGGCTCGCCCGCTCGGCCTCGTCGAGGTACGTCGTGGACATCACCACCGCCGAGCCCGTCGCCGCTGTCTCGGAGACCATCCGCCAGAGGTCGACGCGGCTGACCGGGTCGACGCCGGTGCTGGGTTCGTCGAGGACCAGCAGCCGCGGGCGGTGGACGATCGCCATGCACACGCCGAGCTTGCGCCGCATGCCGCCGGACAGCTGGGAGGCGAGCCGGTCGGCGGCCTGACTCAGCCCCGCCGCGGCGAGCAGGGTCGTCCGTCGCTCGTCGAGCTCCGCGCCACGGACGCCGTACGCGCCGCCGGCGAAGTCGAGGTTCTGCGTCACGGTCAGGGCGGCCCAGCTGCCGGACGAGGCGGGCAGGAAGCCGATCTCCGCCTTCGGCGGTGCGTCGACCTCGCCGGCCTCGGGCGCCACCTCGCGTACCAACGTGCGGAGGAGCGTCGTCTTGCCGGCACCGTCGCCCCCGACGATCGCGACGACCTCGCCCGCGGGAATCTCCACCGTGACGCCGTGCAGGGCCGGCACGCCTCCGAACGACACGTCGACCGAGTCCAATCCGTACGTCATGCCGGGCTCCGGGAACGGTCGGTGGACCGGGGTTGGTCCTTGACCTTGCGCTCGGGTGCGAGGTCTCGACGGAAGCGCAGCGTGGCCGCGGTGAACACGACCAGTGCCATGACGGCCAGGACCACCAGGGGCAACCACAGGGCAGTGATCGGTGCGCCGCGCAGCATGACGCCCTGCGAGATCATCGTGAAGTACGTGAGCGGCAGCAGGTAGCCGATCCACCTGACGCCGGCTGCCATCGCCTCGAGCGGGAAGATCATCCCCGACAGCAGGATCTGGGGAAGCAGCACGAAGAACGCGCTCTGGATCGCCTGGCCCGCGGTCTGGGAGATCGTCGAGATGAAGATGCCGATCCCGAGGACCACCAGCAGGAAGAGCACCGCGCCCAGGGCGAAGGTGAGGACGTGCCCGTTGAACGGGACGTCGAAGAGCAGCATCCCGAGGACGGTGACGACCGCCATGTCGAGCGCGGCGAGGACGAAGTACGGGGTGACCTTCCCGAGGATGACGGTGCTCGGACGGATCGGCATCACGGCCAGCTGCTCCAGCGTGCCTGCTTCGCGCTCGCGGACCAGTCCGATGCTCGTGATGATCGTGCCGATGAACGTCAGGATCAGTCCGATGATCGCCGGGATCATGACCCACGACGTCTTCAGGTCGGGGTTGTAGAGGACCTCGACCGTCATTCCCTGGCCCGAGGTCTTGAGCGCGGCCACCGCGGACTGGGCGGCGAACAGGTTCGAGCCGTCGACGAGCGCTCGGGTGCCGCCCGCGCCGGTCACCAGCGCCACGTCGACGATGTCGTCGCGCAGGAGGTCCCGCGCATCGTCCTCGCCCTCCGACGGCTCCGTCGTCGAGACGTCGAAGAAGCCCGGCAAGGTGCCGGCGACCTGCTCTGCCTCGGGCCCGACGACAGCGGTGTCGACCCTGTCGACGGAGAAGTTGGCCGCGTAGCCGAAGACGACGAGCAGCAGCAGCGGCATCGCGACCAGCAGCGCAAGGGTCCGGTGGTCCCGGACGAGCTCGCGGAACTCCTTGATGATCATGGCTCTCACCCACGACACGTTACGACAGGTTCATCAGATCCTCAACAGGTGTTGAAGCAGGTCAGATGCCTGGTCAGTCGTTCAGGAGAGCCTGGAGCGGAGCGCAGACCGTCGCGACCAGGTCCTCCAGGGCCATCGAGGCGAGCGGCTCGGTGCCGAGGACGTAGCGCGCCATCGCGATCCCGAAGACCTGCGCTCCCAGCAGGTTGAGGCGTTCGGGGGCCCAGTGCGACGTCCCGTCCACGGACAGTGCGCTCTCGATGGTTGTCCTGACGACTCGGGCCGCGGTCGACGAGCTCGCTGCGGAGCGCACGACGCTGTGCAGGACCAGGGAGGTGTCCGGGTGCTCCCAGGCGCCGAAGTAGGCGCGGGCGAACCGCTCGCTGAAGGCCTCCGACGGACCGTCGACGGCCGCTCGGACCTGGTCGGCGACGAAGCCGGCGTCGGCGATGGTGGCGGCGAACAGGTTTTCCTTGCTGCCGAAGTAGTGGATCACGAGCGCCGGGTCCACGGACGCGCCGCGGGCGATCGCACGGACGGTCGCCGCGCCGTACCCGACGCGCGCGAACTCGGCACGGGCCGACTGCAGGATCGACGTCCGTGCGGCGCCGGGGGCGCCGCGGCCCGGCTCGCGCGGAGCGGGTGCCGGTTCCTCTGAGGTCATGCGCCGAGCCTAGGGCGCAGTCGCCTTCTGCCGCGTTCGCGCGCTTGTTCGCGCGGGGCGAACGTCGTGGCGCGCGGGACGGGAACACCCCGGGCCGACGCGAGGTTGAGTAGGGCACGCTCAACTTTGAAAGGTTGCTCATGACTGAGCCACGCACCCCCCAGCAGCTGCCCGTCCTGTTCCTGACCGAGCCCGTCCTCCTCCCTGGGATGGTGGTGCCGATCGAGCTCGACGAGGCTGCCCGCGCCGCGGTCGACGCCGCGCGCGCCAGCTCCGGCGACCGACTCCTGGTCGCTCCCCGGCTCGAGGACCGCTACGCCTCGTTCGGTGTCGTGGCCGAGATCCTGCAGACCGGCCGTACGCAGTCCGGCGAGTCCGCCGCCGTCCTCAAGGCGGAGCGCCGTGCCCGGATCGGCACCGGCGTGACCGGCCCCGGTGCCGCCCTCTGGGTGGAGGCCGAGGAGGTCGACGAGAATCTCGACGACGAGCGCATCCCCGAGCTCGCCAAGGAGTACAAGTCGCTCGTGATCGCCAACCTGCAGCGCCGTGACGCCTGGCAGGTCGTCGACATGGTCAACAAGGTCACCGACCCGTCGGCGCTGGCCGACATGGCCGGCTACGCCCCCTACTTCACCGACGTCCAGAAGCGCCAGCTGCTCGAGACGCCGGACACGGCCGAGCGCCTCGAGGTGCTGCTCGCGTGGACCAAGGCCACCATCGCCGAGGCCGACGTGGCCGAGAAGATCGCCGAGGACGTCCGCGAGGGCATGGACAAGACGCAGCGCGAGTTCCTGCTGCGCCAGCAGCTCGCCGCGATCCGCAAGGAGCTCGGCGAGGACGAGCCGGACGGCGCCGACTCGTACCGCGAGCGTGTCGAGGCGGCCGACCTGCCCGACGGCGTCCGGACGGCCGCGCTGCGCGAGGTCGACAAGCTGGAGCGGTCCTCGGAGCAGAACCCGGAGACGGGCTACATCCGTACCTGGCTCGACACGGTCCTCGAGATCCCGTGGAGCGTGAAGACCGACGACAACGACGACGTCGAGGCGGCTCGTGCGGTGCTCGACGCCGACCACCACGGCCTGGACGACGTCAAGGACCGGATCGTCGAGTACCTCGCCGTGCGGTCGCGTCGTGCGCAGCGCGGTCTGCAGGTCGTCGGCGGACGAGGATCCGGTGCCGTGATGGTGCTCGCCGGGCCGCCGGGAGTTGGCAAGACCTCGCTCGGCGAGTCCGTCGCCCGCGCCCTCGGGCGGACGTTCGTCCGCGTCGCCCTCGGCGGCGTCCGTGACGAGGCGGAGATCCGCGGCCACCGTCGTACGTACGTCGGTGCCCTTCCGGGCCGCATCGTCCGCGCGATCAACGAGGCCGGCTCGATGAACCCGGTCGTGCTGCTCGACGAGGTCGACAAGCTCGGAGCGGACTTCCGTGGAGACCCGGCAGCGGCGCTGCTGGAGGTCCTGGACCCGGCGCAGAACCACACGTTCCGCGATCACTACCTGGACCTCGACCTGGACCTCTCGGACGTGCTGTTCCTCGCGACGGCCAACGTCGTCGAGCAGATCCCGCAGGCGCTGCTCGACCGGATGGAGCTCGTGACCCTCGACGGCTACACCGCCGACGACAAGGCCGCGATCGCCCGCGACTTCCTCTGGCCCCGCCAGCTGGAGCGCGCGGCGCTCGACGCCGACGAGGTCACGCTGACCGACGCCGCGCTCGCGAAGATCGTGGCCGACTACACCCGCGAGCCGGGCGTACGCCAGCTCGAGCGGCTGCTGGCCAAGATCCTCCGCAAGGTGGCCACGAAGCTGGCCGGCGCGACGGGACAGGAGACCGTCGTCGTCGACGAGCCGGATCTGAAGGAGTACCTCGGTCGTCCACGGTTCACTCCGGAGTCCGACGAGCGTACGGCGGTCCCCGGCGTGGCGACCGGACTGGCGGTCACCGGGTTCGGTGGTGACGTCCTCTACATCGAGGCGACACCGACCGACGGCAAGCCCGGCATCACGCTCACGGGTCAGCTCGGTGACGTGATGAAGGAGTCGGCGCAGATCGCCCACTCCTACGTCCGCTCGCACGCCGAGGCGCTCGGGGTCGACCCGGCGTTCTTCGACCACCACGTCCACATCCACGTCCCGGCGGGGGCCATCCCCAAGGACGGGCCGTCGGCCGGCGTGACGATGGTGACGGCGCTCGTGTCGGCCGCGACGGGCCGCAAGGTCCGCTCCGAGGTCGGCATGACCGGCGAGGTGACGCTCAACGGGCGGGTGCTGCCGATCGGCGGCGTGAAGCAGAAGCTGCTCGCCGCCCAGCGGGCTGGGCTCACGACGGTGTTCGTCCCGCACCGCAACGAGCCCGACCTCGACGAGGTCCCGGCCGAGGTCCGTGAGGCGATCGACGTCCGTCCGATGACGGACGTGGCCGAGATCGTCGCCCAGGCGCTCGAGCCTGCGGCCGAAGGGACGTCCCAGGTCGCGGCCTGACGCCTGACCCCTCCACGAGATGAGACGTTCCGACCACCCGGTGGTCGGAACGTCTCATCGTTCTGTCTCGCCGCTTGCGGGCTGCGGTGTATACCCGGTATACATCTCTCTACCTGGATGAATACTCGGTATAGGGGGCCAGGATGTCGATACGCCAAGCCATGCTCGCGCTGCTCTCGGAGCAGCCGATGTACGGCGCGCAGCTGCGGTCGGAGTTCGAGCGCCGCACCGCGGGCACGTGGCCGCTCAACGTCGGGCAGGTCTACACGACGTTGGGCCGGCTCCAGCGCGACGGCCTCGTCGAGGCTGACGGCGAGGGCGACGACGAAGGTCGGATCACGTACGGGCTCACCGACGCTGGGCGGACCTCCGTGGGGGAGTGGTTCGCCTCGTCGGTGTCGCCGGACTCCGCGCCGCGCGACGAGCTCACGATCAAAGTCGCGCTCGGCGTGACCCTCTCCGACGTCGACGTCGGAGAGGTCGTCCAGACCCAACGCGCCGACTCTCTGCGCCACCTCCAGGCCCTGACGCGCGACAAGCGCGACGCGGTCGCCACGGACGACCTCGCCCGGGAGCTCGTCGTCGAGCGCTCCATCTTCGCGACAGAGGCGCAGGTCCGCTGGCTCGACCACATGGAGTCCCGGATCCGCCGCGCCCGCCGCCGTACGACCGCCCCGCCTGCCGTAGAGGAGACACACCGATGACCGCCGCTGCCCACCACCCGGAGACCCTGCTCGAGCTGCGCGACGTGCACCGCACCCACGGTGACGGCGCTGCGGCGGTCCATGCGCTGCGGGGTGTCGACCTGACGCTGCGTGCCGGGGAGCTCGTCGCCGTGATGGGCCCCTCCGGCTCCGGCAAGTCGACGCTGCTCAACCTCGCCGGCGGTCTGGACGCGCCGACCTCGGGGGAGGTCGTCGTCGAGGGGACGCCGCTGCGCTCGTACGGACGCAGCGAGCTGGCCCGCGTACGGCGCCGGCGCCTCGGGTTCGTCTTCCAGGATCTCAACCTCATCCCGACCCTGTCGGCTGCGGAGAACGTCGCGCTGCCGCTCGAGCTCGACGG
Organism: Mumia sp. zg.B21; assembly: GCF_019550855.1. Lineage (NCBI taxonomy): Bacteria > Bacillati > Actinomycetota > Actinomycetes > Propionibacteriales > Nocardioidaceae > Mumia > Mumia sp. zg.B21. The sequence goes on from NZ_JAHWCJ010000002.1 coordinate 951,170, forward strand.
CGTCCGGGCGAAGGACGCCCGTACCGAGGCGCTGCGGTCGCTGGACGAGGTCGGCCTGGCATCGAGCGCCGAGCGGTTTCCCGACGAGATGTCCGGAGGTCAGCAGCAGCGAGTCGCGATCGCGCGCGCCCTCGTCGGACCGCGTCGCGTGCTCCTCGCGGACGAGCCGACCGGTGCCCTCGACTCGGAGACGGGAGAGGAGGTGCTCGCGGTGCTGCGTGCCCGCGTCGACGCCGGTGCGGGCGGGCTCCTGGTCACTCACGAACCACGCCATGCCGCGTGGGCCGACCGCGTCGTGTTCCTCCGCGACGGTCTGGTCGTCGACGACAGCTCCGTGCGCGGCAGCCTGTCCGGTCTTGGCGAGGTGGCACCCGCATGAGCGCCGCACTCGCCCGTTGGCGGCTCGCGCTGCGCATGGCCCGACGCGACGTCCGGCGCTCCAAGGGTCGCAGCGCTCTCGTCGCCGTGATGGTGGGGACGCCGGTCATGCTCGCGGTGATGCTCTCGACGCTCTACGCCACCGACGACGTCACACCGCTTGAGGACATGACCGCTCAGCTCGGCTCGTCCGATGCGCGGTTGTCGTGGCACGGCTACCCGATCGAGCAGTCGCCGGACGGCCAGGAAGGTGGCGGCTCGAGCGCTGAGGACCGCGCCCCTGAGCCCGACCCGGGCCCGGGCGGCGTCCGCGCGCTCCTGCCGGGAGCCGAGATCCTCGAGGTGCGGTCGACGTACGTCACCTTCGTCGGGCGAGCCGGCACCGGCCGGCTCCGCGAGGTCGACACCACGCCTCCGATGGCCGACGGCCTCGTCGACCTCACCGAGGGGCGTACGCCGGAGCGCGTCGGCGAGATCGTGCTCACGCCGCACGTGCGCGACCGCCTGGACGCCGCCCTCGGCGAGACGGTCGACGTCGCCGGTCGGGACGTGACCGTGGTCGGCGTGGGGACGTTCGGGTCGGTCGACCCGAATCCCTTTGCGTCCGGCGCTGTCGGGTTCCCGGGCACGTTTGACCTCGGCGAGAGCGACGGCGCGGAGCGCGAGTACCTCGTCGACCGTGACGCGCCCGTCACCTGGGAGGACGTGAAGCGCCTCAACAGCGAGGGCTTCTGGGTCATCTCGCGGCACGTTCTCGAGAACCCGCCGCCCGCGTCGGCCCGGTACGACCTCGACGCGTGGGACGGGGGGCGGGACACATCCGCGGAAGCCGTCCTCGTGATCATCGTGACCGCGGTGCTCCTCCAGGTCGTGCTGCTCGCGGGTCCGGCGTTCGCTGTCGGAGCGCGACGCCAGCGCCGCGACCTCGCACTCCTGGCCGCTGCGGGCGGGACGCCTGCCGACGTCCGCCGTACGGTGCTCGCTCAGGCGGCGGTCCTGGGCGCGGGCTCGTCCGTCGTCGGTGCCGCGCTCGGGCTCGCGTTGTCTCCGCTCGTGATCGCGGTCCTGCCGCGATGGTTCGATGAGGGGTTCGGGCCGTACGACGTGATGTGGCCGGCGGTCGTCGTGACCGTCGTCCTCGGTGTCGTGGCCTCGCTGCTGGCGGCGCTGGTCCCTGCGCGGCAGGTCGCGAACCAGGACGTCACCGCCGCCCTTGTCGGGCGCCGCGCCGCGCCGAGCCGGCGCAACGGGTGGCCGCTCGTCGGTCTCGTGCTGGTGGCCGTCGGGCTGGGTGTCTGCTTCACCGCAGGGATCCAGCCTGGTGGCGAGACGGCGGTCGCCGCCAGCACGGTCGCGATCGTCCTCGGCACAGTGTTCCTCACGCCGTTGGTCATTGGGCTGGTGGGCAGGGTCGGTGGACGCATGCCGCTGACGCTTCGCCTGGCGGTGCGCGACACTGCCCGGCAGCGCTCCCGCAGCACGCCTGCCATCGCGGCCGTGATGGCGACCGTCGCCGGTCTCACCGCGCTCGCGATCGCGAACGCGAGCGACTTCGAGCACGACCGCCGGTCTTACGAGTTCACCTATCCGCTCGGGACGACCATGCTCAGCGAAGAAAGCGGGCCGGTCGATACGGCGGCGCAGGCGGCCGGCGAGGCTGCCCGCGTCACCTTCACCCCGATCGGGACGGCCGGGCAACGAGGGAGCGACGCGGCCGGCGAGGGATGGATCGACGTCGCGGTGGAGACCGAGGACTGGGGTCGGTGGGACACCCGTGAGGTCGCCGTCGCGACACCCGAGGAGCTTGCCGGGTGGGGGATCGAGCTGACACCCGAACAGGGCGAGACCCTTCGCACCGGGGGCGCGCTGGTCGCCGGACCCTCCCTGCTCGATGGTGACGGGCGGGTCACGCTGGGGACGTACGAGGAAACGTCCGACGGGGCCTCGGAGGACCCGCGCACGGTCGCGCTCGACGGTTCGGCCGCCGACCTCGGCATGGGGGCGGTACCGCAAGGGCGCGAACCCGTCGTCGCGCTCGCCGTGATCGCCCCGCAGACCGCGCAGGCCCAGGCCATCCCGTACGAGCGGAGCAGGGCGCTCGCCGACTCGACCCTCACGGCCCAGCAGCTCCGCGACGTCCGCGCGGCCCTGCGTGAGCTGCCCGGGGAGCAGAGCACATGGACCGAGCAGGGGTTCGACGGGACGTTCACCGTCCAGCTGCTGCTCCTGGTCGGCGCCGGTGGGATCGCGGTCCTGATCGGCACGCTCAGCGCGACCGGCCTGGCGCTCGCCGATGCCCGTCCGGACTTCGCCACGCTCGCGGCGGTCGGTGCCGGGCCTCGGACTCGTCGGGGAGTCGCTGCCGCCCAGGCAGTGGTGCTCGGCGCTCTCGGGGCACTGCTCGGCGTCCTTGTGGGCTTCGCGCCCGGGCTCGCGGCGGCCTGGCCGTTGACCTCCGGGCGGTGGGGAGCGCTTGAGGGAACCGGCAGCGGGCCGGTCATCGACGTTCCTTGGGGGATCCTCGCGACCCTCGTCTTTGTGGTCCCGCTGATCGCCGCGGTGGCGTCCGCGATCGTCACCCGTGGCCGGGTTCCGCTCACCCGCAGGCTCGCTCAATGAGGTCGGCACTCACGTCGCTGTCACTTGGTGTTACAGAACCGTTATCGCGGAACGGACAGCATCTGAGTACCTGCCGCGTTTACAGTGTTCATAAGGTACGGCACAAGGTGTAGGGGGCACTGATGTCGCACATCGATCTTGCAGAACGACAGAGAAGGGCCGCACGGCTGCGCATCGCGCAGCTGGTCGCACTCCGGCGGGCAGCCGCCGATGGCGCGGAGCGGGTCACCAGGGAGGTCAAGTCCTCGTCCTGACCGCGTAGCCTGCGGGAGTGCCCACCACAGATCTCGGGACCTCTCCGCTCATCGGCTTCGACCTCGACATGACGCTGATCGACTCGCGTCCGGGGATCAAGGCGGTCTATGACGAGCTCTCCGCCCGCACCGGGGTGGCGATCGACTCCGATCTCGTCGTGTCGCGGCTCGGTCCGCCCGTGGAGGTCGAGCTCGGCCACTGGTTCGCGGCGTCCGACGTCCCCGCGATGGCCGATCTCTATCGCGCGCTCTACCCGGACCTGGCGATCGAGCGAGTGAGGCCGCTCCCGGGTGCAGCCGTGGCGTTCGAGGCGGTGCGTGCTCGTGGGGGACGGCTCGCCGTGATCACGGCGAAGAACACCGCCGACGCAGCCCGACACCTCGATCACCTCGGGCTCCGTGCCGACGAGGTCCGAGGCAGGGCGTGGCGGTCGGGGAAGGCCGACGCGCTGAGCGAGCTGGGGGCCGTGGCCTACGTCGGCGACCACGTGCACGACATGGAGGCGGCGCAGCTCGCCGGCGTCCCCGGTCTCGCCGTGTCGACAGGCCCGTGCACCCCTGCTGAGCTGGCGGCTGCAGGGGCGTCGCGTGTCGTCGGCTCGCTCGAGGAGCTGCCCGCGGTCCTGGACGCCGTGTGGCCGCCGCGCGCCGTGGCCTAGGCTGGGAATCTGTCCCTGTGGTGTCGCCGCCCGTGACGAAGGTGAGGTCAAGCCGTGCCTGTTGGCAAGGTCAAGTGGTACGACTCCGACAAGGGGTTCGGGTTCGTGAGCCGCGAGGACGGTGACGACGTCTTCCTACGCGCCGACGCGCTGCCGGCCGGTGTGACCACCCTGAAGCCGGGCACCCGGGTCGAGTTCGGGATCGCTGCCGGGCGCCGAGGGGACCAGGCGTTGCAGGTCCGGGTGCTGGACCCGACGCCGTCGGTCGCCAAGCAGCAGGCGAAGGCTCGCCGCAAGCCTCCGGAGGACATGGTCGTCATCGTCGAGGACACCATCCGCCTGCTCGACCAGCTCGAAGGCACGTTCCGCGCCGGCCGGTTCCCTGAGGGGCGGACGTCCAAGCAGACGGCCGCGCTCCTGCGGGCGCTGGCCGACGAGCTGTCCTCCTGAGGGAGCTGCCCCCGGCCTGGTGAAGACTTGCCTCGTACGGAAGAATGAGGCTATGCCTCCCATCAGTCGTGCCGCGGGCTCCCGCGCGTCCTCAGGGCGCGCGCCCAAGCTGGACGCCGTCGCTGCCGCCGCGGTCGACGTCGCCCGCGACGCCCTCGTCGACGAGGTGGGGGAGCGACAGGTGGGCGAGCACCTCGGCGTGCGTGCCGAGGGTGATCGGGTCGTGACCCACCTGTTCGAGACGGCTCAGGCCGGATACCGCGGCTGGCACTGGTCGGTGACCGTCGCCCGGGCACCGCGCCAGAAGAAGGTCACGGTCGACGAGATCGTGCTGCTGCCGGGCGACGACGCGATCCTCGCGCCCGACTGGACCCCCTACAAGGACCGTGTGCGGTCCGGCGACATGACCCCCGGTGACGTCCTGCCTCCGGAGGAGGACGACTCCCGTCTGGCGCCGGCATGGTTCGTGGGGGACGACGCGGTCGATGCCGAGATCGATCCGACGTCGGTCCGGCCGATCGCCGCCGAGGTCGGCCTCGGCCGTACGGAAGTGCTGTCGATCCAGGGCCGCGACGATGCCGCCCAGCGCTGGTACGACGGTGACCACGGACCCGACACACCGATGTCTCGTCAGGCGCCGGGGCGATGCCGCACCTGCGGCTTCATGGTGTGGCTCTCGCCGCCGCTCGGCACCATGTTCGGGGTCTGCGCCAACGCGATGGCGAACGACGACGGCGGCGTGGTCTCCTTCGACCACGGTTGCGGAGCGCACTCGGCGGCTCGGGTGAAGCAGGCGACCGTGCCGGTCGCCCCCACCGTGCACGACACCCTCACGGACGACATGTCCGACGTCGAGTCGGTCTGACCCCCACCTGACACGTCGAGCGGGATCAGGCACTGTCCCGCTGACCTCCGTCCTCGCTGTCTGAGGTGACCTTTCGGGCGATGTGGCAACGTTTGAGGTCACTTAGTTGCGTGACGAAAGCATCCGAATTAAGGTTGCCTTTCACAACCAACTAACGTTGAGGTGGAACGCGGATGCTCACGGTCGAGACGGCGGAACGGATGGTCGGCGTGCTCGGCACGCTCAACCGGGCGCTGCGCTCGTCCAGCCATCGGTGGGAGCTTGCTGTCGGCATGCGGGGCAGCGACCTGACCCTGCTCCGACGGCTCAAACGGCACGGTGAGCAGCGCGTGAGTGATCTCGCCGACGCCCAGTGCGTGACAGCCTCGGTCATCAGCCGGCAGATCACGACCCTCGAGCAGGACGGGCTCGTCGAGCGACGCGCCGATCCCACCGACGCCCGCGTGGGCCTGATCCGTCTGTCCGATCTCGGTCGCGCCCGGCTCGAGCAGGTCACGCGCCGCTCCGTCGGCGTCGTCCAGTCGGCGCTGGCCGACTGGGACGACACCGAGACCGAGCGCGTGGCAGACCTCATCAGCCAGCTCGCTGAGCGTCTGGTCCACGAGCGTGAACGGGTCCTCGACCGCCACCTCACCTCAGACACCGATGCAGCGACCGCCGTCGCCGCATCCCCCGACCGTACGACCGACAGGAACCTCACCTCGTGACCACAGCTCCACCCCAGAGCCACGACGAGCTCGACCACCGCGCGATCATGGAGGTGATGGTCGGCATCCTCGCCGCGCTCTTCACCGCCATGCTGAGCACGACGATCGTCGCCAACGCACTGCCCACGATCATCGGAGACCTCGACGGGACCCAGGCGCAGTACACCTGGGTCGTGACGTCGTCGTTGCTCGCGATGACGGTGTCGACACCGATCTGGGCCAAGCTCTCGGACCTGCTCAACAAGAAGCTGCTGATCCAGATCTCCCTCGTCACCTTCGTGGTGGGATCGGTGCTGGCCGGGTTCGCCCACGACGTGCCGACGCTCCTCGCCGCGCGAGCCCTCCAAGGGCTGGCGATGGGTGGCCTGACAGCACTCGCGCAGGCGATCATCGGCTCGATCATCCCGCCGCGGGAGCGCGGTCGCTACAGCGGCTACATGGGCGCCGTGATGACGCTCGCGACCATCAGCGGACCGCTCGTCGGCGGCGTGATCGTCGACTCCCCGCTCGGCTGGCGCTGGACCTTCTTCGTCTGCGTGCCCTTCGCGGTGCTCAGCCTTTTCGTGCTGCAGCGCTACCTGCGTCTCCCGACGCTCGTGAAGGACGTCAAGGTCGACTACGCCGGCGCGGTGCTCATCGCCGTCGCGGCCAGCCTCCCGCTGCTGTGGGTCACCTTCGCGGGCAACTCGTACGCCTGGGTCTCCTGGACCAGCGCGCTCTTCATCGGCGGCACGATCGTCGCCACCGTCGCGTTCGTGGTGGTCGAGTCGATCGTCCCCGAGCCGCTGGTCCCGCTGAAGGTCTTCCGCGACCGGACCACGGCTCTCGCGATCGTCGCGAGCATCGCCGTGGGCATCGCGATGTTCGGCAGCTCGGTGTTCCTGGGCCAGTACCTGCAGGTCGCCCGCGGCTACACGCCGACGGAGGCCGGCCTGATCACCATCCCGATGATGATCGGCTCGTTGATCGGCACGGTGGGCTCAGGCAACCTGATCGTCCGCTACGGGCGGTGGAAGGGCTTCCTCGTGGGGGGCGCCACCCTGCTGATCGCCGGGCTCGGACTGCTCGGCACCATCGATCACGCAACGGCGCTCTGGCACCTGTGGACCTTCATGGCGCTGATGGGTCTCGGCATGGGCATGCTCATGCAGAACCTGGTGCTCGCCGTCCAGAACACCGTCGACATCACCGAGGTAGGCATGACCTCCGGCGCCGTCGCGTTCTTCCGCTCGCTCGGCGGCACCGTCGGCGTCTCCGTCCTCGGTGCGATCCTCGCCTCCAGCGTCACGGACAAGATCAGCGTCGGCCTGGCGGGGCTGGGCATCCCCGCCTCTCAGTCCGGCGGCAGCGGCACGCTCAACCTCGACGGCATGCCCGGGCCCGTCGCCGACGTGGTCAGGATGTCGTACGGGGACGCGACGGGCGAGGTCTTCCTGGTAGCCGCGGGCGTCGCGCTGGTCGCGCTCCTGGCGGTCATCTTCATCAAGGAGGTCCCCTTGCGGACCACCGTGCGCAAGCACGACGTCGAGGCCGAGGACGTCGTCTCGGAGACCGTCGGCACACGCTGACACCCGCGTGAGCGCGAGGAGGGCCGCCCCCACCGGGGGCGGCCCTCCTCGTCGTACGGGGTCAGCGCCTCGACTCGGCCTCGTCGGCCAGATCGTCGGCCTCGAGCGCGAGCTTGCGTCGGCGGCAGTACTCGACGCCGAGAAGCCCCAGCCCGAACCCGGCGAGACAGGTCCACAGCCACCACACGTCACCGTTGCGCTGCAGCGTGCCGAGGAAGGGAAGGAGCGCCAGCCCTGCAGCGAGCCACAGGATGGATCCGACCGTCATTGTGCGGATGCCGTCGACGTCGAGCGGCTTGGGGTCGGGGACCACGCGGTGGACCGTGCTGCCGATCTCCAGCTCGGTGACCTCTGGGCGGTCCAGACCGTGGGCCCGACGACGAGGCGGTGGTGGGTCTGCCTGCGGCTCGTGGCGTGGCCCGGGCGGCTCGGGACGTGCCTGCGGCGGCGGCTCGGCGCGCACCGGCTCAGGTGCCGGTGCAGCCGTGACCGGGGCCACAGCCTGTCCGGCGCGGCGAGTGCTTGCGGGTCGGTCCTTCGGCACGGCACGATCAGCCTTGCGGCTCCCGGCGCGACGGGTCTCGGCTCGGCCGCGACCACGCTTGGGGGCCGCGTCCGAGTTGAGCTTCCGCCTGCCTTCCGCCACGCCCATACAGTACCCCGCGGCGGATTCCGTCCTCATTCGTCCTGTCAGGAGCGTCATGTCCACCCAGACCGAGACCGGGTCTCTCGACCGGTTCTTCAAGATCTCAGAACGAGGTTCGAGCGTCACCCGCGAGATCCGCGGCGGTGTCGTCACGTTCTTCACGATGGCCTACATCATCGTGCTGAACCCGATCATCATCGCCGGTGTGCAGGACGTGGACGGTAACTACCTGGGCGGCGGGTCGCAGGCGGAGGCCTTCGCGCTCGTAGCGGCCGGTACCGCGCTGGTCGCGGGCGTCATGAGCATCCTGATGGGCGCCGTCGCCAACTTCCCGCTCGCCATGGCGGCCGGACTCGGTCTCAACGCCTTCGTCGCGTACTCGATCGCCAACCGGATGACGTGGGCCGACGCCATGGGGCTCGTGGTGCTCGAGGGCCTCATCATCCTCGTGCTGGTCCTCACCGGTTTCCGCAAGGCGGTCTTCGACGCCGTCCCGCTGCCGATCAAGACCGCGATCTCGGTGGGCATCGGCCTGTTCATCGCCCTGGTCGGGCTCGTCAACGCCGGAGTCGTACGGACGACGGGCAACGCCTCCCCGCCGATCGGCCTCGGCATCGGGGGCACGCTCTCCGGATGGCCGGTCCTCGTCTTCTGCGTCGGGTTGCTGATCATGCTGGCCCTGTACGCCCGCGGTGTGCACGGCGCGATCCTGCTGGGCATCCTGGCGACCACCGTCATCGCTGTCGTCGTCGAGGCGATCACCGACTCCGGCGCCTCGGGGGGCGACCCGCAGTCGAAGGGCTGGAACCTCAACGTCCCGACCGTCCCCGACGCCTTCGTGGACGTGCCCGACTTCTCCCTGCTGGGCGAGTTCTCCCTCCTGGGGTCGTTCGAGCAGGTCGGGTTCGTGACGACCATCCTGCTCGTCTTCACGCTCCTCCTCGCCGACTTCTTCGACACGATGGGCACGATGACCGCGATCGGCGCCGAGGCCGGACTCAACGACGAGGACGGCACGCCGGAAGGTGCTCAGCGGATCCTCATCGTCGACTCTCTCGGCGCTGTCGCCGGCGGCGCGGCCAGCGTGTCGAGCAACACCGCATACGTCGAGTCGGCCTCCGGCGTCGGAGACGGTGCGCGCACGGGGCTGGCAGGCATCGTCACCGGCCTTCTGTTCCTGCTGGCGACGGTCCTCTCGCCGATCGTCGTGCACATCCCCAACGAGGCCGCCGTCCCGGCGCTCGTGCTCGTCGGCTTCCTGATGATGCAGCAGGTCGTCGACATCCCGTGGGACGACATCGAGCTCGCGATCCCCGCGTTCCTCACCATCGCCCTCATGCCGTTCACCTACTCGATCAGCGCCGGCATCGGTGCCGGCTTCGTGACGTTCGTGCTCATCAAGGCGGTGCGCGGCAAGGCTCGTGAGGTCCACGTGCTGATGTGGATCGTGGCGGCGTTGTTCGTGATCTACTTCGCGATCGACCCGATCACGCGTTGGATCAGTTGATCTCGACCATCCCGGGCGGTGGCCGTGGCGCGCACGCCGCCCGGGGTGACGCACGACATCCTTAACGGCTTTAATTAACAATGACAACGACCTATCGTGGTCGTATGCCCACTGATGCCCAGAAGCTCGCGACGTCGGTGGCTCGTCTCAACCGTCGGCTCCGGCAGGAGCGCCACTCCGACCTGACGCCCAACCAGATGAGCGTGCTCGGGGTGCTGCGCAACCACGGGCCGTTGACACCAGGAGCCATCGCCGCGCTCGAGCGCGTCCAGCCGCCCTCGGTCACCCGTACGCTCAACTGCCTGTTCGACAAGGGCCTGGTCGCCCGAGCCTCCAACCCGTCCGACCGCCGCCAGGTCGTCGTCACGATCAGCGACGAGGGCGCCGCCGTCGTGGACACCGAGCGTGCCCGCCGCGACTCCTGGCTCGCGTCCCGTCTCGCCGCCCTGCCCACCGAGGAGCGCGCGCTGCTCCGTGACGCCACCGCGCTTCTCGAGAAGCTGGTGGTGAGTGAGTGAGCCCCACCTTCCGCTCGCTGTCCGTCCGTAACTACCGGGTCTACGCCACCGGAGGGCTCGTCTCCAACATCGGGACGTGGATGCAGCGCGTCGCCCAGGACTGGCTCGTGCTCGCGCTCACCGGGAGCGGTACGGCCCTGGGCATCACGACCGGTCTTCAGCTGCTCCCCGCACTCCTCTTCTCCCCGGTCGCGGGAGTCGTCGCCGACCGCTTCCCCAAGCGTCGCGTCCTCATGGTCACGCAGATCGCGATGGCCGTGCCCGCAGCCGTCCTGGGTGTGCTTGCCATCACCGGCGTCGCCGAGGCATGGCACGTCTACGTCCTCGCGTTCCTCTTCGGCGTCGGGACGGCCTTCGACGCACCCGCGCGTCAGTCGTTCGTCGTGGAGATGGTCGGCAGGGACGACCTCGCCAACGCCGTCGGTCTCAACAGCGCCTCGTTCAACTCGGGGCGGATGATCGGCCCGGCGGTGGCCGGCGTGATGATCGCCGCGCTCGGCTCGGGCGTCGTGGCCACCGGATGGGTCATCCTCCTGAACGCCGTGAGCTATGCCGCGGTCTTCCTCTCCCTGGCGGCCCTGCGCGTCCACGACCTGCGGCCAGCCACACCCTCACCGCGCGGGAGGGGAGCGGTCCGCGCAGGAGTCGGCTACGTACGCTCCCGCCCTGACCTCGTCCTCATCCTGACGACGGTCTTCTTCGTCGGCACGTTCGGGATGAACTTCCAGATGACGTCGGCGCTGATGGCGACCGAGGTGTTCGACAAGGGCGCCACCGAGTATGGGATCCTCGGGTCGATCATGGCGATCGGCTCCCTCGCCGGGGCGCTCGTCGCTGCCCGCCGGGAGCTGCCGACCCGGCGCCTGGTCGTCGGTGCGGCCCTCTCCTTCGTGGTGGTCGAGATCGCGGCCGGCCTGATGCCGACCTATCTCGCCTTCGCCGTCATCCTCCCGCTGCTCGGGTTGAGCGCCCTGACGATGGTGACGGCCGCCAACGCCTACATCCAGCTCACCGTGACGCCCCAGATGCGTGGGCGGGTGGCGGCTCTCTACCTGATGGTGTTCATGGGCGGCACTCCGTTCGGAGCACCCGTGATCGGATGGATCGGTGACACCTTCGGGGCCCGTTGGACGCTGATCCTCGGCGGCCTCGTCGCCGCGGTCGGGATCCTGTCCGCCACGGCGTTCTACCTCCTGCGGGCGGGCATGCACCTGCAGGTCGACCTTCGACAGCGTCCGCGGATCAGGGTGGTCCCGCGCGACCCCCGCGCTGCGGCCGCCGCGGACCGGAGAGCCGACGCTGCTGGGGCGCTGGACCAGACCGACCGGCTCGACGCGGGGGAGTCCGCCCCCGAGCCGTCCGAGTCGTCCCGGCCGGTCGAGCGGCCGCTCGAGCAGCGTTCCCGCGCGCGGTCCGACGCATGACCATGGCGCACGAAACCCTGGTGCCGCTCGGTGCGCGTGGCACCCTGGAGGGCATGGTGTCGACAGACGTCGAGAACCGGCTCCCGTGGGATCTCTATCTCACGGTGATCCGTACCGAGGTGGACCGCATGCTCGAGGCCGCTGCCGACCTCGACGCGGCGGTCCCCAACTGTCCCGGCTGGACGGTGCGTGACCTGCTCGAGCACGTGGCCCTCGTCTTCCGGCACAAGGTCGAGTCGATCCGCAGTGCGAGCGAGCCCCCGTGGCCTGTCGACGACAGAGACACCTCCGACGTCCGCCGCCTGCTGGCCGAGGAGTCGGCGACCCTGCTCGCCGAGCTCCAGCAGCGAGGGCCTCGTCAGGTCCGCTACACCTGGAACCCTTCCGACCAGTCCAACGGCTTCTGGTTCCGCCGGATGGCGCTCGAGGGCACGGTGCACCGGGTCGACGCCGAGCAGGCGGCCGGGGCGCAGGTCACGCCCATCGAGGACGAGGTGGCGCTCGACGGCATCGACGAGTTCCTCACCATCATCGTCGGAGGCCCGTGGTGGGACGGTGGGGACGAGACCCCCTACCCGGTCGACGCCGTCGTACGGATCCGTTCCGGCGGGAGGGCATGGACGCTCGACCTGTCGGCGAGGCAGGTCGTCGTGGTCCAGGGGGACGAGGGGGAGGCCGACCTCACGATCGAGGGGAGCCCGCACGACCTCTACCTCTGGCTGTGGGGTCGAGGCACCGCGTCCGCGCTCGCCCTCGACGGCCGCAAGGAGCTGCTCGACGAGCTGGCAGGCCGTTTTGCGGAGTCGGGCGACTAGTTCTCCACCGGTGCAGGCGGCGCGCCTGTACGCCGGACGGGACGAGGGGCTAATCTCGTCCGTCGGGGGCAGCGCCGACAACGAGCAGGAGTGACCCGGAGTCCATGAATCCGCGACACCGCAGGGCCCTCATCCCCGGCCTTCTCGTGATCCTGCTCGTCATCGTGGTCGTCACGGCGCTCGCGCGAGAGGCACGCGCCGCGGAGGGCGATCCCGTGGTCGACCGGCTCAGCACGGTCACCGATGCACGCATCCCGGAGTCGAGCGCGTTGGTCTTCAGCAAGCGCGACCCCGCCCTCGCCTACACGATCAACGACTCGGGCCACGAGCCGACGGTCTTCGCAATCGAGGTCTCGACCGGCGAGGTGGTCGGCGCCACCCGCCTGGTCGGACACCGGCTCGTGGACCCGGAGGCGCTCACCATCGACCGTGACGGCACGTTGTGGGTGGCCGACATCGGTGACAACGACGCTGTCCGCTCGACCGTGTCGCTCTACGCGCTGGACGAGCCGGTCATCGGCACCAAGCAGACCAAGCCGACCCGCTACCGCGTCCGCTACGCCGACGGCAACACCGACGCCGAGGCGCTGCTCTCCGACCCCACCGGCGACGGCATGTACATCGTGTCCAAGGGCCTCCTCGGGGGCCAGGTCTACCGCCTTCCCAGCACCCTGCGCACGACCGGTGTCAACGAGGCCGAGCCGGTCGCCGAGGCCGAGATCCCAGCCATGGTCACCGACGGCGACTACCTTCCCGACGGTGCCCGGGTCATCCTGAGGACCTACACGGGCGTGCACGTCCTCGACGCCCGGACGTGGAAGCAGACGTGGTCGGCAGCCATCCCCGAGACCCGTCAGAGCGAGTCGCTGGCCGCAGCGCCCGACGGCACGTCCGTCATCGTCGGCAGCGAAGGCCTGCCGTCGCCGATCACGCGGATCACCCTCCCCGAGGACCAGCGCGCGGCGATGCTCGCGCCGGCGAGCGGGGTCTTCGACCTCGACTAGTCGTCGAGGTTCTCGACCACGTAGTCGATGCTCTGGGTGAGCAGCGAGATGTCGTCGGGCTCGATCGCAGGAAACGTCGCGATCCGGAGCTGGTTGCGCCCGAGGCCGCGATAGCCCTCGACGTCGACGATGTCGTTGTCGCGCAGCGCCGCGCAGACCGCAGCGGCGTCCACGCCCTCGAGGTCGATCGTGACGACCGTCGCGGACTGCTTGCCGGGATCGGAGACGAACGGCGTCGCGTACGACGACTGCTCGGCCCACCCGTACAGCCGCGACGAGGAGTCCTCGCAACGAGCCACCGACCAGGGAAGCCCTCCGTTGGCGAGGATCCAGCTCAGCTGGTGGTCGGTCCAGAACAGCGATGCGAGCGGCGGGGTGTTGTAGGTCTGGTCCTTGCGCGAGCTCTCCACCGCCTTGGAGAGGTCGAGGAAGGCGGGGATCCAACGGCCGGAGCCAGCGATCTCCTCGACCCTCGCGAGGGCTGCGGGTGACATCAGTGCGAACCACAGCCCGGCGTCGGAGGCGAGCGCCTTCTGCGGGGCGAAGAAGTAGACGTCGCTCTGGGTGACGTCGAGCGGCAGCGCTCCGGCCGCCGAGGTCCCGTCGATCACCACCAGCGCGTCGCTGTCGGCGCCCTCGACACGCCGTACGGGCGCGGTGACACCGGTCGACGTCTCGTTGTGCGCCCACGCATAGACGTCCACGCCGCTCTCGGCGGACGGGACGGGGTGCGAGCCGGGCTCGCTCTCGATCACCGTCGGGGAGCCGAGGAAAGGCGCGCGGGTCGTCGCGGTCGCGAACTTCGCACCGAACTCGCCGAACGACAGGTGCTGGCTGCGCTCACGCACGAGGCCGAACGTCGCGGCGTCGAAGAACGCCGTAGAGCCGCCGATGCCGAGCACGACCTCGTAGTCGTCGGGCAGCGAGAAAAGCGCCCGCATCTGGGCGCGGACAGACCCGACCAGCTCGCGGACCGGCGCCTGCCGGTGCGACGTCCCGATCACCGGGGAGGAGGCGAGTGCCTGCATGGCCTCGTGAGGAACCTTGGAGGGACCGGAGCCGAATCGGCCGTCGGAGGGGCGGAGCTTCTTCGGGATCTGCACGTGCTCATTCTCCCGGGTGCACGTGACAGATGTCAGGGCAAGGTCGTGACGTTCGGCGTACGGGTACGTGGCCGTCCCGGACGACGATCGACGACATGACCAAGACCCAAGATCCCGACAGCACCCCTGCGGTGCTCCTGGACGACGTCGTCAAGACGTTCCGCGCCCCTGGCGGGGACGTCGCCGCCGTGGACCACCTCTCCCTCGTCGTACGCCCAGGCGAGGTGGTGGCGTTCCTCGGCCCCAACGGAGCCGGCAAGACGACCACCGTCGACATGATGCTCGGCCTGTCCGACCCGGACGCGGGCACCGTGCGGGTGCACGGGGCGACCCCGAGGGCCGCTGTCGCGCGAGGCGCCGTGTCCGCGGTGATGCAGACCGGTGGTCTGCTGAAGGACTTCACCGTCGGTGAGACCGTCGAGCTCGTCGCGAGCCTTCACCCGGGCTCCCGACCGGTCGGCGAGGTCGTCGAGCGCGCCGGGATAGCCGACGTCACCGGTCGCCTGGTCGGGCGGTGCTCGGGAGGGCAGCAGCAGCGGCTCCGCTTCGCGCTGGCGCTCCTGCCCGACCCCGACCTGCTCGTCCTCGACGAGCCGACGGCCGGGATGGACGTCGAAGGGCGCCGGGACTTCTGGGACGCGATCCGCGCCGACGCGGTCCGGGGGCGGACGACCATCTTCGCGACCCACTACCTCGAGGAGGCCGACGCGTACGCCGATCGGATCGTGCTGGTGCGGCGCGGGCGGATCGTCGCCGACGGCACTCCGTCCGAGATCAAGGCACTCGCCTCGGGCCGTCTGGTCCGGGCGACGCTGCCCGCTGTCGACCCCGCGGTGCTGGCGCAGATCCCCGGCGTCGAGTCCATCGACGTCCGCGGCGACGCCGTGTCGGTCCGCGCGGCGGACAGCGACGCGGTCGCCCGCTATCTGCTCACCAGCACAGCGGCACGGGACGTGGAGATCACCTCCCACAACCTCGAGGACGCGTTCCTCGCCCTCACCTCCGACCAGGGTCAGACCTCGACCCCGGCGACCGAAGGAGCCTTCGCATGACCGCCACCTCGCTCGAACGACGTGTCCCTCCCCTGGGTGGGTTCTCTGTCACCTTCGTCCGCCTCGAGCTGCGGAGGCTGCTGCGCAACAAGCGGACCGTGACCTTCACCCTCGTCCTGCCGGCCGTGTTCTTCCTCCTCTTCGGCACCAGCAGCAGCTACCGGGAGGAGACGGCGGGGGCGGGCAACGTGACCGCGTACGTGATGGTGAGCCTCGCGCTGTACGGCGCGATGGTCGCGACGACCAGCACCGGAGCGGTGGTCGCGACCGAGCGTGCCCTCGGTTGGAGCCGACAGCTGCGGGTGACGCCGCTCAACCCGCTGGCGTACGTCGCGGTCAAGGTCTGCGTGGCCATGGTCCTCGGCGGTGTGTCTGTCGTGGTGGTCAACGTCGTCGGGCGGCTGGCGGGGGCGACGCTGCCGTGGGACCGCACGCTCGCCTGCGCGGCGCTGGCCTGGTTGTGCTCGCTGGTGTTCGCCGCGTTCGGGCTGTTCGTGGGCTACCTCCTGCCGACCGAGAACGTGATGCAGATCGTGGGTCCCGTGCTGGCGCTCCTCGCGTTCGCCGGTGGCCTGTTCGTCCCCGCCGACCAGCTCGGCGACCTGTTCGCAACCGTTGCGAGAGTCACTCCGGTCTACGGGGCGGCAGAGATCGTCCGGGCGCCGCTCGGTGACAGCGGCTCTCTCTGGCCTGCGGCGCTCAACGTGGTGGCCTGGACGTCGGTGTTCGTCGGCGGCGCGGTGTGGCGATTCCGGAAGGACACGGCCCGGGTGTGAATACGCTGGGCGGTGTGACGCGACCACAGGCCCTGCAAGGTGACCCGGTCCAGGGGCCGCCGAGGTGGCGGCACGCCGCCGCCGGGGTGTGGCTGGTCTACCTCTGGTCCCCGGTCGCCGCCCTCCTGAGGGCCGACGGCTGGGAGCGCCTCCTCGGCCTGGCGGCCGTGGCGGCGTTCGTCGCCGCCTACCTCGGCGTCGTCGGACGCAACCGACGGTTCGTCGACCTCGAGACGCGTGGGCCCCGCTGGGAGCTCTGGCCCTGGCTCGCGACGCTTCTCCTGTGCACGGCGTTGATGGTGCCCGGTGCGGGTGACCGCGCCTTGACCGCGCTCGTGTTCGTGGCGGCCGCGGCGATGAGCACCCTGTCGCCGCGCTGGGCGTGGGGATGGGTCGCCGTCCTGCTCGCGATCGTCGAGGTCTCGGCGCGTGTCGTGCCGGGCTGGTCCGACCGAGGCAACGGCTTTGCGCTGATCCTCGCGTCGGTGGCGGTCTTCTTCCTCCGTGCGGCGGTCGGTCGGCAGCGGGCCCTCCTGGCCACCGAGCGTGAGCTCAGCGATGCGCGGCTGCAAGAAGAGCGCTCACGGATCGCGCGCGATCTTCACGACATCCTCGGCCATTCGCTCACCGTCATCGCCGTGAAGGCAGAGCTCGCGGAACGGATGCTCGACCTGGATCCGGAACGCGCACGCGCCGAGCTGGCCGACGTCCGCAGCCTCACGCGTGACGCTCTCTCCGACGTGCGTTCGACGGTCCGAGATGTCCGGGGTGCCTCGCTTCCTGCCGAGATCGCTGCCGCACGGTCGGCGCTGGTGTCGGCAGGGATCGAAGCCGATCTGCCCACGGTGGCCGACGACGTGCCGACGGCCTGGCGCGGGCTGTTCGCCTGGACCGTCCGAGAAGGCGTCACCAACGTGATCCGCCACAGCGCTGCGACGCGGTGCGTCGTACGCCTCGGAGCCGAGGGTGTCTCGGTCGCCGACGACGGACGCGGGCTGGTCGAGGGCCGCACGGACGGGATGGGCCTGCACGGCCTGCGGCAGCGGGCGAAAGACGCCGGCGCCACTCTCGTCGTCGGGCCTGGCCTCCACGGTGCCGGGACCTCGGTCGCGATCGTGGTCCCTGCTGCGGCGCCGGAGCAGGAGGCGGTCTCGTGACCGAGCCCATCAGGGTCCTGCTCGCCGACGACCAGGCACTCGTCCGCGGGGCGCTCGCCGCACTGCTCGACCTCGAGCCGGACCTCACGGTCGTGGCCGAGGTCGCCGACGGTACGCAGGTTGTGGCGGCGGCGATGCAGCACCAGGTCGACGTCGCGCTGCTCGACGTGGAGATGCCGGGCATGGACGGAGTCGCGGCGGCCGCGGCGCTGCGCCAGGCCGTGCCAGGGTGCCGCGTCCTCATGGTGACCACGTTCGGGCGCCCGGGATATCTGCGCCGGGCCCTCGCCGCCGGCGCGTCGGGGTTCGTCGTGAAGGACACGCCCGCTCGGCAGCTCGCGGACGCGGTGCGCCGCGTGCACGGCGGTCTGCGGGTCGTCGACCCGGCGCTCGCGGCCGACTCGTTGGCGTCCGGGGAGTCGCCGCTCACCGAGCGGGAGGCGGACGTTCTCCGGGAGGCACGTGACGGTGGCACCGTGGCTGACATCGCTCGCGTGCTCGCCCTCTCCGAGGGGACCGTCCGCAATCATCTGTCGAGCGCGATCGGCAAGACGTCGGCGCGGACGCGTGCCGAGGCGGTGCGGATCGCGGTGGAGAACGGATGGCTGCTCGGCGAGCAGGGATGAGTTCGGTGGTGGCGCACGGTCAACCCCCTCAAAGCACCGATCGAGGAGCCGCTATGACCGAGCCTCACACCCACCGACTGACCGTGCCCGGCGCCGAGATCGCCTACGACGTCCGTCCGCAGCCCTCCGCCTCCGTTCCGCCGCTGCTCGTCATCGGGTCCCCGATGGCCGCGTCGGGGTTCGGTACGCTCGCGGGCCACTTCTCCGACCGGACGGTCGTCACCTACGACCCCCGTGGCGCCGAGCGCAGCGTCCGGACCGACGGAGCGAGCGAGTCGACCCCCACGGAGCACGCCGACGACCTCATCCGACTCATCGAGGCGACGGGCGGGGGACCGGTCGACGTGTTCGCCACCAGCGGCGGGGCGGTCAACGCCCTCGCGCTCGTGGCCGAGCATCCCGACCTCATCCGGACCCTGGTGGCGCACGAGCCGCCCTTGGCCCAGCTGCTGCCGGATCGGGACCAGGCGCTCGCGGCAACCACCGGCATCCGACGGACCTACCTGGAGGACGGTCTCGGACCCGCGATGGTGCGCTTCATCATGCTCGTCTCGCACCAGGGGCCGGTCCCTGACGGGTTCGTCGGGATGCCCGCGCCGGAGCCGTCCGCGTTCGGGCTGCCGGTGGAGGACGATGGATCGCGCGACGACGTCCTGCTCGCCCAGAACCTCGTGTCCTGCACGCACTTCGCTCCCGACGTCGATGCGCTGCGCGAGGTCCTGTCGCGCATCGTCCTGGTCGCCGGGGCGGAGTCGGCCGAGCAGCTGGCGTCGCGCGCGACGTACGCCCTGGCCGACCTGCTCGGCACCTCGGTCACCGTGTTCCCGGGTGACCACGCGGGCTTCCTCGGCGGTGAGTACGGGATGACCGGCCAGCCCGACGACTTCGCCAAGGCGCTGCGGGAGGTGCTCGACGGTCAGGCCTGACCTGCCTCCCGCTGCTCGTCGAGAGCTGCGGTGTAGCGCGCCATGCACTCCTCGAACGACGGGATCGGGCTGCCGCCCTCGGCCTGTGCACGGTCGATGAGCAGCTCGAGCGTGTCGAGCAGGCCCTTGATGTGGGGGTCGAACGGGGTGGCGGCGTTCTCGAAGGCCCCCACGCTCCAGAGCCTCGTCATCGCCGGGAACCTGGACGGGTCGAAGGTCTCCTCCCAGAAGTCGCTCGTGGACGCCCAGTAGGCGGCGTAGTCGGTGCCTTGGCTGCGCCGGTCGGCGTCCTCGGCCGCAGCAGCGCGGGCCGACCCGACGACCGTGTCGTGCACGATGCCGATCGTGTCGATCACCTGGCTGGCTGCGAGCCCGGTGTCGATGAGGATCTGGTAGCCCGCCTCGTCGAACGCGAAGACGTGTGGTGCCAGGGGGAGACGCCACCGGTTGACGTCGAGCAGCCACGGGTGCCGGCGCAGGAGCTGCCAGTAGCCGCGCGCATAGCGCTCGAGCGCCGGACGCCACGGCAGGCCCGGCTCGGGCAGGTCGACGTCGGCGTAGGCCCGGTCGACCATCGCGTCGAGGAGCTCGTCGCGACCGGGCACGTGCGAGTACAGCGTCATCGCCCCGACACCGAGGGACCGGGCGACCGACCGCATCGAGACCGCGTCCAGGCCCTGGGCGTCCGCGATCGCGACAGCGGCGTCCACGACCTGGGGGCGGCTCACCCTCGCCGGTCGGCCCCGGGTCGACGCGACCGGCGACTCCCACAGGGCGGCGTAGCGGTGCCGTGGGGGATCTGCGTCGGTCATCGGAGTCTCCTGGAAAAGGCCTTGCCGGACTTTATCGTACAGCGTACCGTTGCTCGCATGACAGATTCAGTACGCCGTACGACAAGTATGGTCTCTGCACGAGGTCTCACGAAGACCTTCACACGGAAGAAGGAGGTCGTCGAGGCCGTCAAGGACGTCGACCTCGACGTCGCGGACGGCGAGCTGGTCGCCTTCCTCGGTCCCAACGGCGCAGGCAAGTCGACCACCCTGCGGATGCTCACGTCGCTGCTCCGACCGACAGCCGGCACTGCGACCGTCGCCGGCTATGACGTGGTGCGTGACCCCGCCGAGGTACGAGCCCGCATCGGCTACATCGGTCAGGGCAACGCCGGCGGCTACTCGTACCGGGTGGGTGACGAGCTCCAGAACCAGGGGCGCTTCTATTCGGTGCCGGCCGACGTGGCCCGGCGGCGGGCCGGCGAGCTGCTCGAGGCGCTCGAGCTCTCGGGGATGGAGAAGCGCACGGTGCTGTCGCTCTCTGGGGGCCAGCGCCGACGGCTCGACGTCGCCATGGGGCTGATGAACCATCCGGGCCTGCTGTTCCTCGACGAGCCCACCACCGGGCTCGACCCGCACGCGCGGGCCAACCTGTGGGAGCACATCATGCGCCTGCGGGTCGAGAACACCATGACGATGCTCCTGACCACCCACTACCTCGACGAGGCCGACTCGATGGCCGAGCGCATCGTCCTCATCGACCACGGCACGGTGATCGCCGACGCGACCCCGACCTCGCTCAAGCGCGACTTCGCCGACGACGTCGTGACGCTCGGGCTCGTCCCAGGCGCCGACACCACTGCCGTCGTCGTGGAGAAGGCCCGCTCCGTGCTCCCCGACGAGATCAGCCGCGTCGAGGACTACCACGAGGACGACGGGTCCGTCCGGCTCGTCCTGTCGACCAACCACGGGCCGGATCTCGTGCCGACCGTCCTGCGCTCGCTCGAGGCGGTGGGCGTGACCGTGGGGTCGGCGGACGTCAAGCAGGCGTCGCTCGACGACGTCTTCCTCAACCTGACCGGCCGGAGCCTGCGCGAGGAGGCAGCATGACCACCACGATCCAGACCCACGTCCAGGTCGCGAGCCCGTTGCCGGAGCGGTCGCGCTCGGCGAAGTGGCTCCACGACACCGCCGCGGTCTTCGTCCGAGAGATCCTCGTGACGCTGCGCGATCCGTTCACGCTGATCTTCTCGCTGCTGCAGCCGCTGGTCTTCCTCGGCCTCTTCGGTCCGCTGCTCGACGGGATGCTGGGGGACGCGGCGATCGACGGCGAGTCGGCGCTGCAGTGGTTCCTGCCCGGGGTGCTCGTGATGATCGCGGTCTTCGGGACCGGCATGGTCGGCGGCAACCTGCTCTACGAGCTGATGACCGGAGCGTACGAGCGGATCCTCGCGACACCGCTCGACCGCTCGTCGATCCTGGTCGGGCGCGCCCTCAAGGAGTTCGCGCCGCTGGTCGTGCAGGCGCTGCTGATCACGGTGGTGGCGATCCCGTTCGGGCTGGCGTTCTATCCGGCGCACGTGTTGCTCGGGCTGCTCATCCTGGGCATCTTCGGAATCGGGCTGGGCTCCCTGTCGTACGCGCTGGGGCTGGCCTCGAAGAATCGGGAGTGGGTGTTCTGGGGCGTTCAGCAGTCGCTGATCTTTCCGCTGCTGCTCCTGGCGGGCATGATGCTGCCGCTGGAGGCGGGGCCGGAGTGGATGCGGGTCGTCTCGAAGTTCAACCCGTTGACCTACATCGTCGACGCCGAGCGCGCGCTCTTCGCCGGCACGATGTGGGACTCGACCGTCGCGTGGGGCCTGCTCGCCGCGCTCGCGACGTGCGCGGTCGGCCTGTGGGTCGGCATCTGGAAGGTCAAGCGGACGATCTGACCCGCCCGCCCCGCGAGGGTGCGGTGCGTCACACCAACGCCCGGCGGGTGGCTGTAACACCGGCGTCATCCGTACGATGCGCAGCATGAGCGAGTTGTCGTTGAGCGGCGGCGCGGTCTCCTCCCGCGAAGCGTGGGAGAAGGCCGCGGCGGCTGTGCTCCGCAAGGCCCGACGGCTGTCGGACGACCAGCCCGACGCCGCGGTGTGGGAGGCACTGACGACCCGCACGCTCGACGGCATCGCCGTCACCCCGCTGGGTACGCCGGAGCTCGCCGCCGGCCTCCCGGATCCCGGACTGCCGGGTCAGGCGCCGTACGTCCGCGGGACCCGTGCGCGACGTGACGACGGCTCGTGGGACATCCGGGTGCTGCACGAGGACCCGGACGCGACGCACACCGCCGAGGCGGTGCTCGACGACCTCGAGAACGGCGCCACCTCCGTGTGGCTGCGACTCGGCCCCGAGGCGATCGACCCCGCTGCCCTCGGCACGGTGCTCGACCGGGTGTTCGTCGATCTCGCGCCCGTCGTCGTCGAGGCACGGGCCGACGGCCTGGGCGCCGCCGACGCGTTCTGCCGCTACCTCGACGAGCGTGGGGTCACACCGGCCCCCGGCACCAACCTCGGGCTCGACCCGATCGGTGCTTCGCTGCGCGGATACACCGGTGAGATGGTGCTCGAGACCGTGGTCGTCGAGGGCGCCCGCAAGGCGGCCGAGCGTGGCATCGCCGCGTTCGTGGTCGACGCGACCGCGGCGCACGACGGTGGAGCGTCCGAGGCGCAGGAGGTCGGCTACGCGCTCGCGGTCGGTGCGGCGTACCTGCGCCTCCTCACCGCTGCCGGGTTCTCGGTCGAGGACGCACTCGCGATGATCGAGTTCCGGTTCGCCGCGACGGACGAGCAGTTCACGACCATCGCCAAGCTTCGCGCCGCACGCGGCACCTGGAACCGCCTCGCCGAGCTCTGCGGTGCTGCGGACGTGGCACGCGGCCAGGTCCAGCACGTGGTCACCTCCCGGGTGATGCTCAGCAAGTACGACCCCTGGGTCAACATGCTGCGGACCACGGTCGCCGCGTTCGCTGCGGGCGTCGGTGGCGCCTCGTCGGTGACCGTGCTGCCGTTCGACGCCCCGCTGGGGCTCCCCGACGCGTTCAGCCGTCGGATCGCCCGCAACACGTCGTCGCTGCTGACCGCCGAGTCGCACGTCGGCGCCGTCACCGATCCCGCCGGCGGTGCGTACGCCGTGGAGCGCCTCACCGACGACCTCGCCCGCGCGGCCTGGGACGAGCTCGGCCGCATCGAGGAGGCAGGCGGCGTCGTCGACGCGATCGAGGACGGGTCGCTCGTCGGGCGCCACCGCGCCGTCGCCCGCGAGCGGGAGAGCCAGATCGCCCGGCGCAAGCGCCCGCTCACCGGTCTGTCGGAGTTCCCGAACCTGCGCGAGGTGCTGCCCGAGCGCACCCCGTACCCCGAGGGCGCCGAGCCCGTCCAGCGTTACGGCGCGGCCTTCGAGGCGCTGCGGGACAACCCCGTCCCCACGCCTGTCTTCCTCGCCACCATGGGGCCGATCTCGGCGCACACCGCGCGGGTCACCTTCATCGCCAGCCTCCTGGCCGCGGGCGGCATCGAGACGGTGACCGCCGGCCCGACGGCCGGCGTCGAGGGCGTTCTCGCGGCGTACGACGGAGCTCCGGTGGTCTGCCTCGCCGGACCCGACAGTGCCTACGCCGAGTGGGGCGCCGACCTCGTGACCGCACTGCGCGCGGCCGGGGCGCAGTGGGTGATCCTCGCCGGGAAGCCCGTCGACGGTGTCGCCGTCGACGCCACGGCGGCGACCGGCGTCGACGCCCTGGCCTTCTTGCACGAGACGCGCGGGCACCTCGGCGCGGCGCGAGCCGCGGGCGGACCCGCGGCCGAGAACGGAGCAGACGCATGAGCATCCCCGAGTCCTTCGCCGGGTTGCCGCTCGACCCGGACCAGCCGTACGCGGCCGACCGTGCGGCCTACGACCGCGCCGCCGACGGTGCCGAGCCCTGGCCTGCGCCCGAGGGCATCGACATCGCGCCGCTCTACACGGGGGCCGACCTCCAGGGTCTGGACGCGCTCGACACGTACCCCGGGCTCGCGCCGTTCCTGCGGGGTCCGTACCCGACGATGTACACCACCCAGCCGTGGACGATCCGCCAGTACGCGGGGTTCTCCACGGCGGAGGAGTCGAACGCCTTCTACCGGCGCAACCTCGCCGCGGGCCAGAAGGGCCTGTCGGTCGCCTTCGACCTCGCGACCCACCGCGGCTACGACTCGGACAACCCTCGCGTCGTGGGCGACGTGGGCATGGCCGGGGTCGCGATCGACTCGATCTACGACGCGCGCACCCTCTTCGAGGGCATCCCGCTGGACAAGATGAGCGTCTCGATGACCATGAACGGTGCGGTGCTCCCGGTGCTCGCGCTCTACATCGTGGCGGCGGAGGAGCAGGGGGTGAAGCCGGAGCAGCTCATGGGGACCATCCAGAACGACATCCTCAAGGAGTTCATGGTCCGCAACACCTACATCTATCCGCCGGCGCCGTCGATGCGGATCATCTCCGACATCTTCGCCTACACCGCGCAGCGGATGCCGAGGTTCAACTCGATCTCGATCTCCGGCTACCACATCCAGGAGGCCGGAGCGACGAACGACCTCGAGCTCGCCTACACCCTGGCCGACGGTGTCGAGTACATCCGCGCGGGCCTCGACGTCGGGCTCGACATCGACGCGTTCGCGCCGCGGCTGTCGTTCTTCTGGGCGATCGGGATGAACTTCTTCATGGAGGTCGCCAAGCTCCGGGCTGCGCGCGCCCTCTGGTCACGGCTCGTCGCCCCGTTCGACCCGAAGAACCCCAAGTCGAGCTCGCTGCGTACCCACTCCCAGACGTCGGGGTGGTCGCTGACGGCGCAGGACGTGTTCAACAACGTGCAGCGGACGGCCATCGAGGCGATGGCGGCGACCCAGGGGCACACGCAGTCGCTGCACACCAACGCGCTCGACGAGGCGATCGCCCTGCCGACCGACTTCTCCGCGCGGATCGCCCGCAACACCCAGCTCCTGCTCCAGCAGGAGTCGGGCACCACGGCGACGATCGACCCGTGGGGCGGCTCCTACTACGTCGAGCGCCTCACCCATGACCTCGCCCGCCGTGCCTGGTCGCACATCGAGGAGGTCGAGCGGGCCGGCGGCATGGCCAAGGCCATCGAGGCCGGGATCCCCAAGATGCGCGTCGAGGAGGCTGCCGCCCGCACCCAGGCGCGGATCGACGCCGGGCACCAGGCCGTCATCGGCGTCAACACCTACCGCGTCGACACCGAGGAACCCTTCGAGGTCCTCAAGGTCGACAACCGCGCGGTCTACGCCGCGCAGGTCGCCAAGCTGGAGCGGCTGCGGGCCGAGCGTGACGACGACGAGGTCCGCCGTACGCTGCACGCCCTGACCGAGTCGGCGGGACGTGGGGCGAGCAAGGACGGCTCGCTCGACGGCAACCTCCTCGCGCTGGCCGTCGACGCCGCCCGGGCCAAGGCCACGGTGGGCGAGATCTCCGACGCGCTCGAGAAGGTCTACGGACGCCACAAGGCGGTCATCCGTACGATCTCTGGTGTGTACCGATCCGAGGCAGGCAAGGCCGAGAACGTCGAGCGCGTGATCGCGGCGACCGACGCCTTCGAGGAGGCCGAGGGACGACGTCCACGCATCCTGGTGGCCAAGATGGGCCAGGACGGGCACGACCGGGGCCAGAAGGTCATCGTCTCCGCCTTCGCCGACATGGGCTTCGACGTCGATGTGGGCCCGCTCTTCTCCACGCCGGAGGAGGTGGCGCAGCAGGCGGTCGACGCCGACGTCCACGTGGTGGGCGTCTCGTCCCTGGCTGCGGGCCACCTGACGCTCGTGCCGGCGCTCCGTGACGCGCTGGCCGAGCTGGGCCGCCCCGACGTCCTCGTGGTCGTCGGCGGCGTGATCCCGCCGGACGACGTGGAGACGCTCAAGCAGATGGGAGCGGCCTCGGTCTTCCTGCCGGGCACGGTCATCGCCGAGTCGGCGCTCGAGCTGCTGGACAAGCTCCGGGCGACGCTGCAGCACTGATGGTCGACGTCGTCGAGCTCGCTGACCGCGTACGCGCCGGGCAGCGTGCTGCGGTCGCGCGAGCCATCACCCTCGTCGAGTCTCGTCGACCCGACCACCGAGAGGCGGCACGGGAGCTGCTTGCGCTGCTCACCCCGCACTCGGGTGGCGCTGTCCGTGTGGGGATCTCGGGGGTCCCGGGGGTCGGGAAGTCGACGTTCATCGAGGCGCTGGGCACCCACCTGACCGCGACCGACCACAAGGTCGGGGTCCTCGCGGTGGACCCGTCGTCGGTGCGTACGGGGGGCTCGGTCCTCGGCGACAAGACGCGGATGCCGGAGCTCGCGGCGAGCCCCCGGGCGTACATCCGCCCCTCGCCGTCGGCCGGTACCCTCGGCGGCGTCGCGGGCGCGACGACCCAGGCGATCCTCGTGCTCGAGGCGGCCGGATTCGACGTGGTGCTCGTGGAGACGGTCGGCGTCGGGCAGTCGGAGGTGACCGTCGCCGGGATGGTCGACACGTTCCTGTTCCTCACGCTCGCGCGGACCGGTGACCAGCTCCAGGGCATCAAGAAGGGCATCCTCGAGATCGCTGACGTCATCGCGGTCAACAAGGCCGACGGTGACCGCGAGCCGGAGGCACGCGTCGCTGCCCGCGACCTCGCCGGGGCGATCCGCCTCGTCCACGCCGGGACCACCGGGTGGGTCCCGCCGGTGCTGACCTGCTCCGGGCTCGAGGGCACGGAGGTGGACACGGTGTGGATGCGGGTGCTGAGGCACCGCGAGTTCCTCGGTGCCGGCGGGCTGCGTGACAAGCGGGCGGCACAGCAGCTCGAGTTCATGTGGGCGCTGGTGCGCGACGAGCTCGAGCAACGGCTGCGGCGCTCGGAGGCCGTACGCGGGGTGCTCGACGAGGTCCGTGCCGAGGTGCTCTCCGGTGACATGCCCGCGACGAGTGCCGCGGACGCGATCCTGGCTGCCTACGACCGCCCCTGACCGCTCCCGCTGCGCCCCGTGATCCGACGGGTTGTGCACCGAGATCACGTGCCGATCCGGTGCGCAACCCGTCGGATCGGGGATGCACGAGGGGGAGGTCAGGCCCAGGCCGGGTCCCAGCCCTCGACGTCCTCCGGCTTGCGCGACGGCGGGCCGGTGTAGATAGCGGACGGACGGATCAGCCGCCCCGTGCGCTTCTGCTCGAGGATGTGCGCACTCCATCCGGCCGTGCGAGCGCACGTGAACATCGACGTGAACATGTGCGGCGGGATCTCGGCGAAGTCGAGGACGATCGCTGCCCAGAACTCGACGTTCGTCTCCAGCACCCGGTCCGGGCGGCGCTCGCGCAGCTCGGCGAGCGCGGCGTCCTCCAGCGCCTCGGCCACCGCGTACCGCGGGGCGTTGAGCTCGCGCGCGGTCCGGCGCAGGACACGGGCGCGCGGGTCCTCGGCGCGGTAGACGCGGTGGCCGAACCCCATCAGGCGTTCGCCGGCGTCGAGCAGGCCCTTGACATAGGTCCGCGCGTCGCCGGACTTCTCGACATCGCCGATCATGCCGAGCACGCGCGACGGCGCGCCGCCGTGCAGCGGACCCGACATCGCGCCGACGGCACCCGACAGCGCGGCAGCGACGTCGGCGCCGGTCGAGGCGATCACGCGTGCGGTGAACGTGGAGGCGTTCATGCCGTGCTCGGCGGCGGAGGCCCAGTAGGCGTCGATGGCCTTGACGTGAGCGGGGTTGGCCTCGCCGCGCCACCGGGTGAGGAACCGCTCGGTGATGGTGCTCGCCTTGTCGATCTCGGTCTGCGGGACCATCGGCTGACCGACGCCCCGTGCGGCCTGGGCGACGTACGACAGCACCATGACGGCCGTACGGGCGAGGTCGTCGCGAGCCTGCTCAGGATCGATGTCGTACAGCTGGCGGAGGCCCCAGGCGGGAGCGGTCAGTGCGATCGCGCTCTGGACATCCACCCGGATGTCACCCGAGTGCACAGGGATGGGGAAGGGCTCGGCGGGCGGGAGGCCCGGCTCGTACGTGCCGTCGACCAGGAGGCCCCAGATCTTCTCGAAGGGCACTCGCCCCACGAGGTCCTCGATGTCGACGCCGCGGTAGCGCAGCGCGGAGCCTTCCTTGTCCGGCTCGGCGATCTCGGTGGCGAAGGCGACGACGCCTTCGAGGCCCTCGTGGACCTTCACCGTCTCGGATGCGTCAGTCATGCCAGTCATTCTGCCCCGCCCGCGCAACGCCAGGTCTCGTAGGGTGCTGTCCATGGAGTCCCACGCGATCGCGGCACTGCGCGAGGAGTACGAGGCATCCGGACTGAGCGAGGCCGACGCCGGGCACGACCCGGTGTGGCTCTTCGGGACGTGGTTCGACCAGGCGGTCGCCTCGGGGATGCACGAGCCGAACGCGATGGCGCTGGCGACGGCGACGCCCGGTGCGCTGCCGTCGGTCCGGATCGTGCTCCTCAAGGGCTTCGACGCCGAGGGGGCGGTCTTCTACACCAACCGTGAGTCGCGCAAGGGCGACGACCTCGAGGGCAACCCGCACGCGGCGTTGGTGATGCTGTGGCACCCGTTGCAGCGGCAGGTCCGGATCGAGGGCTCGGTGACGCGGGTGTCTGACAGCGAGAGCGATGAGTACTTCAGCTCACGGCCTCGGGCGTCCCAGCTGGGCGCCGTCGCCTCCGACCAGTCGCGGGTGGTCGCCGACCGGGTCGCCCTCGAGCGGGCGTACGACGCGGCGGAGGTCTCGTACCCCGACGACGTGGCGCGTCCCATGTGGTGGGGCGGCTATCGCGTGTCCATCGACTCGATCGAGTTCTGGCAGGGACGCTCGGGCCGCATGCACGACCGGATCCGCTTCCGTGCCGTCGGTGGGCAATGGCTTCGCGAGCGTCTCGCGCCGTAGGCCGGGCAGAGGGCCGGGCCGCAGGAGGGTGAAGACAGGAACGACCCGCGGGGTTTGCGTGCCGAGCGGACTTTGCTCTCGGCCCCCGCGGGTCGGGTGGCTGCCTGGGATTCGCCGCACGGTGCTGGCGTTCCCACGGCACCGTGGCTAGCTGACAGCCACCTCACATGTCCTGAAGTCAATCATTCTTCGGACCACCTCCTTCCCGTGTACGGACGAGATTACGCCGCGCTCCGGCCCGGGCCAACCCCTTTCCCGGGCCGGTTCCAGAGGCGATCCCCAGGGTGATCCGCAGGGCGGGACAATCGTTCCCGTGACGGCACCACGGGGCGTAGGGCGGATCCTCACCGACATCCGTCCGCTCCGGGAGTCGGTCGACTACCGGCGTCTCTGGGTCGGCCACACGGTGTCTCAGCTGGGTCAGCAGACGGCGACGGTCACGGTCGCCTACCAGGTCTTCGTGATCACCGACTCTTCCTTCGCGGTCGGGGTCCTCGGGATCGTCGCCCTGGTCCCGTTGATCGTGCTCGGCCTGTACGGCGGGGCGCTGGTCGACCACTTCGACCGGCGGACGGTCGCGCTCGTGACCGCGGTCGGGCTCTGGGTGTGCACGGCGGTGCTGTTGGCGCAGGCGCTGGTGGGCCTCGAGTCGGTGGTCCTGCTGTACGCCGTGGTCGCGGTCCAGTCGGGTCTGTTCGCGGTGAACAGCCCGGCACGGTCCGCGATCATCCCGCGGCTGATCCCGGCGCACCTGCTCCCGGCGGCCAACGCGCTGAGCATGGCGGCGTACAACCTGGGCTTCACCGTGGGCCCGTTGGTCGGCGGTGTCGTGATCGCCTGGCTCGGGGTGGCGGCGACGTACGCGATCGACCTCGTGACGTTCACCGCCGCCGTCTACGCGCTGGTGCGCCTGCCGCCGATCCCGCCCCTCGAGGCGCCTCGGGGGGTGCCGGGCTTCCGGTCGGTGGTCGAGGGGATGGCGTGGTTGCGGCGCGCGCCGAACCTGCGCATGACGTTCGTCCTCGACCTGTGCGCGATGGTGCTGGCGCAGCCCCGGGCGCTGTTCCCCGCGCTCGCGCTGACGGTCTATGCGGGCGGGCCGTCGGCGCTCGGGCTGCTGCAGGCCGCGCCGGCGATCGGGTCCTTGGTGGCGTTCATGCTCTCGGGATGGGTCGGGCGCGTGCACCGTCACGGGGTCGCGATCGTGGTGGCCGTCGTCGCGTACGGGGTCGCCGTGGCGCTCGCGGGTGCGAGTGCGATCGGTGCGCCGGGGTTGATGTGGCTCGTGGTGACGATGCTGGCGTTCTCGGGATCGGCCGACATGGTGAGCGCGGCGTACCGGAGCACGATGCTCCAGCAGGCGGCCCCCGACGCGCTGCGGGGGAGGCTCCAGGGTCTGTTCACGGTCGTCGTCGCCGGCGGCCCGCGCCTCGGCGAGTTCCTGGCCGGATCGCTCGCCGAGATCACGACGATCGCGGTCGCGATGCTCTGCGGCGGAGTCGCGTGCGTCGTCGGGACGCTGGTGGCGGTCGCCCTCCAGCGGGGCTTCCTCACCTACGACGCACGCGACCCGTCGCCGTAGTCACTCGGCCAGCAGGCCGTAGAGCTGACGGCGCGCCTCGTCCAGGATCTGAGCGGCCCGCTCGCGCTGGTCGTCGCTGCCGTCCTCGCCCACCTGGCGGGCGGCCCGTACGAGCTTGCGTGCGCTGACGTGCAGCTCCTCCTGGGTCTGCGAGCCGGGTCGCCCGCTGTCCCAGGCCTGCGCGACCTCCGCGGCGTGATCGGCGAGGTAGGCGGCACCGTCCTCGGTGATCTGGAACTGGGTGCCCTCCGCATCGACGGGCTCGACGAGGCCGTCCGCGGTCAGCCGTCGGAGCACGGGGTAGATGGACCCCGGGCTGGGCCGCCACCGTCCCTCGGTGCGCTCGGTGAAGGTGGTGATCAGGCCGTACCCGTTGGTCGGGCCGTCGGCCAGGACCGAGAGCGCGGCGAGGCGTACGGCGCCACGGCGGGCGCGGGGCCCGCCACGCCGGCGCTCGCCGAAGCCGGGACCTGAGCCGGGGCCGAAGTCAGGGCCGAATCCGGGACCATGGCCGTGACCGCGGCCGCGCGGGTCGCGACGACCTGGACGCGGTCGGCGACGCCCGGAGGTGGGATCGAAGGTCTCTCTGAGGTCGAAGTCTGGGTTTCGCACGAGGCATCCTCCTGTGGCAAGCGTTGGAGTATCGATGATAGAACGCGATATATCGTTACGCAATCGCGCACGCCGCAGCGCCTGCGTTCATCTCGATCGGCTCGACGAAGGGCTCGGCGAACGGCGTCAGGACAGGAACCAGGCCGCCGAGTCGGGAAGGAGCTGACCGGTGCCCTCGGCGAGCGCCGCGGAGAGCACGACCGGCGTGCCGAGATCGTCGACCGGATGGTCGACCGTTCCGCAGTTGACGACGCACACCAGACCACGCGCACCGTCGACACCGTCACGCCGGAACGCGACCACGTCGTCACCGCGCTCCAGCATCTCGAAGGTCGTCGAGAGGCCGCCGACGAGCTCTCGACGTTGCTGCAGGGCGAACGTGAGGAAGTTCAGCGTCGAGTACGGGTCGCGGGTCTCGTGCTCGACGGTGTAATCACGGAACCAGTCTGGCTGCGGGATCCATGTGCGGACCTCCCCGGGTCCGCCGGGGGAGAAGCCGAACGGAGGCTCCGAGCCCGACCACGGCATCGGGACCCGGCAGCCGTCGCGACCGACCCCGCCGCCGCGCAGCCAGGTCGGGTCCTGCCGGTCCTCGGGAGCCACGTCGACCTGGGGGAGGCCGAGCTCTTCGCCCTGGTAGACGTACGCGGACCCGGGCAGAGCCAGCATCGTCAACATCGCCGCCTTGGCCCGAGACAGCCCGAGGTCGCCACCACCGTAGTGGGTGACCGTACGGACGACGTCGTGGTTGGAGAGCACCCACGTGGGGCTCGCGCCGACCGGGCCCACCGCGGCGTACGTCTCGTCCAGGACGCGGCGTAGCGCGGGCGCGGAGAAGGGAGTCGAGAGCCAGTGGAAGTTGAAGACCTGGTGCATCTCGTCAGGGCGGACGTAGTGCGCCATCGCCTCGGCCGAGCCGACCCACGCCTCACCGATCATCATCCGGTCACCGGGGTAGGAGTCGAGCACCGTGCGCCAGCCGCGGTAGACCTCGTGCACGCCCGGCTGGTTCCAGTAGGGGCGGTCCCACTCGGTCATCGTGGCGTCGAGCGTCTCGCCCGCGGGTCCGAGCCCTTCGACGTCGGGCATGCCGGACGCCTTGAAGAGGCCGTGCGCCACGTCGACGCGGAAGCCGTCCACGCCCCTGTCGAGCCAGAAGCGCAGCACCGACTCGAACTCCTCGCCGACCTCCGGGTGATCCCAGTTGAGGTCGGGCTGCCCGGCGTCGAACAGGTGGAGGTACCACTGGCCGTCCTCGACCCGGGTCCACGCCGGGCCGCCGAACACCGACTGCCAGTTGTTGGGCGGCAGCGAGCCGTCGGGTCCGCGGCCGTCCCGGAAGAGGTAGCGCTCTCGTGCCGAGCTGCCCCGGCCCGCCCGGAGGGCTTCCTGGAACCACGGGTGAGCCGAGGCCGTGTGGTTGGGCACGAGGTCGACGATGACCTTGAGACCGCGCTCGTGGGCGCCGGCGAGCATCTCGTCGAAGTCGGCGAGCGTGCCGAAGAGCGGGTCGACGTCGCGGTAGTCGGCCACGTCGTAGCCGTGGTCGGCCTGCGGCGAGCGGTAGAACGGCGTGAGCCACAGCGCGTCGACGTTGAGCTGCTCCAGGTAGTCGAGCCGAGAGGTGACGCCCAAGAGGTCGCCGACCCCGTCACCGTCGGCGTCGGCGAACGAGCGGACGTAGATCTCGTAGCAGACGGCGTTGCGCCACCATGGCACGACAGACTCTGAGGACTGGGTCACGAGTGGTTCCTCCGTGGGGGGCGGCGGTCGCGTCCGCGGCCCTCAGCGGTGCGAGCAGGGCACGACAAGTCTAGGCGGGTACGTGACGAGTCGGTCGGCGGAAGTCGGTGATGTCGATCGCGATCCAGGTCTGCTCCGCACGCGCGACGAGCGTCCCGTCGACGCCGTAGAGCGCGGTGCCGGTGCGGTGCTTGCGCCCGTCGACGCCGCGAAGCGTGCCCACGCTGACGTAGTCGTGCCCGGTGACGACGGGCGAGAGGATCTGACCGGTCATCCGCCCCAACACCATCGGGGTCTGGTCGATGTGTGCTGCCCAGCCGCCCGGGCAGTCGATCGCCGCCCAGACGACCTCCGTGCCGAGGCGGCCCTCGCCGTCGGCGAAGGCCGGGTGCGGCGTCCAGCTCGCCGCCACCGTGCCGGGGAACCCCGGGTCGTCGACCGGACCCGAGAACACGAGCAACCCGTCACCGGGCTTCCGCGCCGTCCCGCAGGTGAAGCAGTGCGGGAACGGATGCTCGACACGCCCCTCGTACGCCTCGCTCCCCAAGCGGGCGAGGACCTCCCCGACGAACGGCGCGGGATCCACGTCGAAGGCTCCTGCGACCGCGTCGGCCACCACTGTCGCGCCGTCGGAGAGCACCGACCGGTGCCCGTCGAAGGCGAGGTCCAGCGGGACGTCGAGCGGCGGCGGGACCCGCAGCGTCGACGTCACCACGGCGGCGCCGTGGTCGGCGACGGGGTGCGAGACCAGTCCGGCGACGTAGCCTCCGTTGCCGGAGCTGTCCGGTCCGTTGAACTGCCGCGAGATGGTCGTGGTCGTCATCGGGCCACGCTCTCATGCGGCGGCGCCCGTCGGACCAGGGCGGGTCAGCGGATCTCCTCGTACCTCCGCAGCGCCTCCCGGCGCTCTTCGGCGTGGTCGACCAGTGGCGGCGGATAGCTCGCCGGCGGGTCCGGGAGCAGCCAGGGTTCGTGCACCCACCGGGTCGAGACGTCGGCGAGCTCGGGAACCCACCGGCGTACGTAGGTGCCGTCTCGGTCGAACTTCTTCGCCTGGGTGACCGGGTTGAAGACCCGGAAGTAGGGCGCCGCGTCCGTGCCGCAGCCGGCCACCCACTGCCAGTTGTGCTGGTTGGAGGCGAGGTCGAAGTCGACGAGGTGCTCGGCGAAGTGGCGTGCGCCGTGCTGCCACGCCAGATGCAGGTCCTTCACCAGGAAGCTCGCCACGATCATCCGCACGCGGTTGTGCATCCACCCCTGCGCGAGCAGCTGCCGCATGCCCGCGTCCACGACCGGGATCCCCGTACGTCCCTCCTTCCACGCCTCGAGGTCGCCCGCGGGAGTGTCGTAGGCCATCGAGGCGAAGGCCGGCACCCACGGATCCCACGCCGAGTCCGGGCGCTGGTCGAGCACCTCGGCGTAGAACTCGCGGAACGCCAGCTCCCGACGGTACGCCTCGGAGCCCGGGCCACGTCCGAGCCCGGCGAGCAGGGTGCGGGGGTGGATCTCGCCCCACCGCAGGTGCACCGACATCCGTGAGGTGCGGTCGTCACCGGGAAGGTCCCGTTCGGTCGCGTAGTCGTCGAGGCCGTCGGCCACGAACTCGTCCCACCGCCGTCGGGCCGCGACCTCTCCTGGGACGGGGAGGGCGAGACCGTCCGGCAGCTCGGCGTCGGGGACCTCGACGGTGGGCGGACCTGGCGACACCCACACCGCGTCATGGGGGTCTCGTGCGGGCGCCCGCCAACCGTGCTCGAGCCAGGCGGCGTAGTAGGGGGTGAAGACCTGGTAGCGGCCCCCGTCGCGCCTGGTCACCCGGCCGGGAGCGACCGCGTACGGCGAGCCGGTGCGGACGAGCGCGACGCCGTGCTCGCCGAGGGCGTCGGCGACCCGGGTGTCTCGGCGGCGTCCGTACGGCGTGTGGTCGCCCGCGACGTGCACGCTGGCCGCGCCGACCCGGCGGGCCACCCCGACCACCTCTCTCGCAGGGTCCCCGGCGACCACGTGGAGTCCCGTGGCGCCCAGTCGTCGGGAGAGGTCGCGCAGCGAGCCCGCGAGGTAGGCCCGTCTCGGCGGCGGGGCCGCGTCCCACAACCGCGGGTCCAGGACGAAGAGCGGGACGACGCCGTCGCCGCCGGCCTCCAACGCCGTCACGAGGGCCGGGTTGTCCCCGAGGCGGAGGTCTCGCCGGAACCACAGCACCGAGATCGGCATCCGCCCATCCTCGACGGTGCACGGGGTCTGTGCACGATCTGGAACAATAGGCGCGTGAGCGACCTGATCGACACCACCGAGATGTACCTGCGGACCATCTACGAGCTCGAGGAAGAGGGCATCGTCCCTCTGCGCGCGCGCATCGCCGAGCGTCTCCACCAGAGCGGGCCCACGGTCAGCCAGACGGTAGCGCGGATGGAGCGGGACGGGCTGCTCACCGTCGAGGGCGACCGCCACCTCGAGCTGTCCGACCAGGGGCGCGCGCTCGCCACGCGGGTGATGCGCAAGCACCGCCTCGCCGAGCGCCTCCTGACCGACATCATCGGGCTCGAGATCGAGTACGTGCACGAGGAGGCGTGCCGTTGGGAGCACGTCATCTCCGAGCAGGTCGAGCGCAAGCTGGTCCGACTGCTCGAGCACCCGACCGAGTCGCCGTACGGCACGCCCATCCCCGGGCTGGGCGAGCTGGACGAGGCGGCGGTGCAGGCCGAGGCGTTCCTCGGGGCCGGCGTGATGCACCTGACGGCGACCCTGGCGACCAACGGTGATGCGTCGCGGCTCGTGGTGCGACGCATCGGCGAGGAGCTGCAGAAGGACACGACCGCGATGTCGGTCCTGCGTCGCGTCGGTGTGCTCCCCGGCAACGACGTTCTCGTGTCCTCGGCGCCCGACGGCGGTGTCGTCGTCGCGCGGGGCGGCGAGACGGCGGAGATCGACGCGGACGCCGCCAGCCACATCTTCGTCACGCGGCCGTGAGCGTCGCCCCCGGCTCCGACTCCTCCCGGCGTCGTGCCCGCGACGCTCGGACTCGCGGGCTGCCGGGCCGATGGTGCAGGGTGCTCATGAGGTCGGCGGGCTGCTAGGTCGACCGACGACCGGGGGGACACGATGAACGCAGCGCAGCGTCACGCACGCTGGTTCCTCAGCGCCTCCGTGGTGCTCGCGGCCGTCGTGGTCACCGTGCTCACCGTGGCGGCGCTCGTCGCGCAGGGAGAGTCTCTCGACCCGTGGTGGCTGCTCGCCGTCCCGGCGATCGTGCTCACCAGCGCGGCGCCGCTCTACCTCGACCGCTATGACGACTGGCTGGCGGTGGGCACCGAGTTCTGCGTCCTGGTGATGCTGTCGCTCGCGCTCGACTGGCCGCAGGCCCTCTCCCTCTGGATCATCGGCGTCGTGCTGGCCCAGCTCGTGCCGGTGGCGCGGGCCCCTCGAGCGTTCGACGCGTCGCTCTCCATCGTCTGCGGTGCCGTCGCCGTCGCCGTGGTGTCGATCCTGGGCACCGGGACGTCCGGCTACCGCGAGGTGATGGTTGTCGGGGCGGCCTTCACGCTCGCGTTCCTGATCGACATCGGTGTCTCGGTGCTGCGTGTCCACGCCGCCGAGCCGCCCGACCCCGGGAGCATCGCGGCGCGGGGATACGAGGTCCTCACCCTCTACGGGCTGTACGTCGGGGTGACCGCGATGGGCTACGTCTCGGTGCTCCTCTACCGGGCGGTGTCACCGTGGGCGCTTCTCGCGGTCCTGCCTGCGCTGGCGATCGTGCTGATGGCGGTGAAGGGTCTCACCCGCGAGCGCGAGACCGCGCGGCGGCTCAAGGTGCTGTTCGAGACCGCGAACGCGCTCCACTCCGCCTCGACGGAGGGGGAGGTGCTGGCCGTGCTCGACGCGGGGGTCCGGCGACTCGGGAAGTCCGCCGGCTCCGGACTGCGGAGCGAGCTGCCCGCTCCCGGTGACGTCCGGCGGCTCTTCATCTCCGGCGACGACGTCTACTGGCTCGTGATCCACGGCACCGGTGGCCCGCAGGCCGCGACGCTCCGACGCACGGAGGCCCTGGAGTCGATCGCCCAGCAGGCCGAGGAGGCACTGTCGCGGATGCGGATGAACCGTGACCTCGTCGACAGCGCGGAGCGCGATCCGCTGACGCGGTTGAGCAACCGCGCGGTCTTCCTCGACACCGTGGACGAGGCGTTGTCCGCCGAGGGCGGGAGACAGTCGTGCGCGATCCTGTTCTGCGACCTCGACGGCTTCAAGCGGGTCAACGACCAGCTGGGACATGCGAGCGGCGACGCAGCGCTGGTGGAGATCGCGCGCCGCCTCGTCGCCGACCTTCCCGACGACGTGCGGGTGGCTCGCCTCGGCGGCGACGAGTTCGCCATCCTCGTGACGGCGTCGGCGAGCGGAGCGGTCGGACTCCGCGAGCGCACGATGGATCTCGCCGCGCAGGTCGGCGAGATAGTCGCCCGACCGATGGTGCTGGACGCCCGCACGATCGAGATCGCCACCAGCATCGGCGTCTCGTGGACCGACACGGAACGCGTGAGTGCCTCCGAGCTCCTGCGCAACGCCGACATCGCGATGTACGTGGCCAAACGAGAAGGCGGTGGCCGCGTCGTCGTCTACCGTGCGGCCATGGGGGAGGAGCGCGTGCGGTCCTTGGAGCTGGTCGACCGGTTGCGCCGGGCGATCGACGAGCGCCGGCTCCGTGTCGTGTACCAACCGATCGTCTCCGCCGACGAGCAGCGGCTCCTTGCCGTGGAAGCACTGGCCCGGTGGACCGAGGACGGCGAGGTCGTCTCACCGGAGGAGTTCATCCCGCTCGCCGAGGATGCCAACCTCATCGAGCCGATCGGTGAGCTGGTGCTCGACCAGGTCTGCGACGACCTGGAGCAGCTCGGTCACGCGCTCGACCCCGACACCGCGATCGCGATCAACCTGTCTGCGCGTCAGCTCGACTCGCCGCGGTTTCTCGCTCGCATCCATCGCGCCATCGGCCTGCTGGCCCCGCATCCGCTGACGCTCGAGATCACCGAGACGGAGACGATCAGTGAGGAGGTCATCGAGTCGAGGGTGATGGAGGACCTGGTCGAACGCGGGGCGATCCTGGCGGTCGACGACTTCGGGGTGGGATTCTCCTCGCTCGAACGGTTGATGCGGCTGCCCGTGCAGGTGCTGAAGCTCGACCGGGTCTTCTCGCGAGACGTCGACACGGGCGAGGAGCAGGCGGCGTTCCTCACCTCGATGCTCGAGATGGCGTCGGCCACGAATCTCAAGACGGTCGTGGAGGGCATCGAGCGGCGGTCGCAGGTGGAGGCCGTCCTCTCGGACCTCAGTGCTCGCGGGCGTCGCACGCTCGCGCTCCAGGGCTACTACTTCGGCGGACCGATGAGTCCGGCGACTCTTGTCCGCTGGTCGGGGCAGCGGGCGCGGGCGGCCTCGCTGCGGCGGCGGTGACCACGGTGGGCCGCAGGACGGTCGGCCGTTTCAGACGCTTTGGCATGCTGGTCCGGTGGGACGAGGGAGGGTGATGAGCACCGTACGAGGATTCGGTTCGTGGCTGCGCGCCACGGGGACGGAGCTGCTGGGATGGCTGCTCGTGGTGGCCGGCATCGCCGCGCTGGTGCTGCCCGGCCCCGGTCTGCTCATGGTGTTCGGGGGCCTCGCGGTCCTGTCCAACCGCTACGAGTGGGCGAGGCGGCGGGTCGAGCCGGTCAAGGCCAAGGCCTTCGAGGCTGCCCGCTACGGCGTCGCGACCTGGCCCAGGATCGCTCTGAGCGTCCTCGGCGCGCTCTCGGTGATGGCCTTCGGCGTCATCTGGTGGATGGCTCCGGCCGTCCCGACCGTGGGACCGCTCGGCCCGGAGCTGCCGTTCAGCGGGTGGGGCACCGGACTGAGCCTCATGATCTCCTCGGTCATCGCGCTGGGCCTGCTCGGCTTCAGCGTGGCGCGCTTCCGCTACGGCGGTGACGACGACGAACGGGTGGACGGTGACCTCGTGGAGGCCGAGCTGCTCGAGGCCGAGGTCGGTGATCGCGAGGACGGCCGACGCGATGCCGAGGACCGCTAGCCGAGGATCACTAGCCGCAGCACCGGAGGCCCCGGCCGCGCGGGCGGCGCTACTGCCAGAGCACCGCGATCAGCACGTTGAGGACTGCGAGCCCTCCGATCGCGTGCGCCATCCAGACCGGGGCGCGGTCGCCCTTGCGGGTGGCCGCGAACGCGAGCACGGTGACGACGATCGCGACGACCAGCTTGATGCCGATCTTGACGTGGTTCACGTCGAGGTCGTCCATCTCGCGGACGCCGACGAGCAGCAGACCGGTCACCAGAGCGGTCGCCGCGGCGTGCCAGACGCCCTTGGCGATCGGGACCGGGGTCCGCAGTCGTGATGCCCACGCCCCCACCACGAATGCCCAGGAAAGAAGGTGGATCGCGAGCAGGACGAGTCGAAGCGTCTCCATGGGCCGAACCATACTTGAGGCCATGGGGGATCAGATCAGTGAGGTGATGGGGCGGCTGCGACGCGAGGACTTCCTCCCGGACGACCAGAAGCGCTTCGCAGACCTGGACGAGCCGCTGCCGATCGGGTGGGGGCAGACCAGCTCGCAGCCGAGGACCGTCGCGGCGATGCTGCGGCTGCTCGACGTGTTGCCCGGCATGCGGGTCCTCGACGTCGGAGCCGGTTCTGGATGGACGACGGCACTTCTCGCGACCCTGGTCGGGGCAGAGGGTCAGGTCGTGGGGGTGGAGCTCGTCCCCCAGCTTCGCGTCCGCGCGACTGCGGCACTCGGGAGGCTGCATCTCGACCAGGCTCGGGTCGAGCTGGCGGAGCGGGGCGTCCTGGGATGGCCGGTCGACGCGCCGTACGACCGGGTGCTGGTGTCGGCGCAGGCGCGATCGCTCCCCACGCCTCTCCTCGAGCAGCTGGCAGAGCAGGGTGCCATGGTCGTCCCGGTTGCCGAGCGGATGACTCGTGTCGTCCGTCAGACGGACGAGGAGGTCGCCGTCAGCGAGCACGGGTCGTACCGCTTCGTGCCGCTGCTCGACTGGTGAGGCTCCCCGCTAGTCTTGGGCGGTGCGCCCCCGTAGCTCAGGGGATAGAGCACCGCTCTCCTAAAGCGGGTGTCGCTGGTTCGAATCCAGCCGGGGGCACGACTAGCGTGGGGTCGTGGACTCCTGGGGCGCCGTCGTCGGGGTGGTGGAGCTGCCCGACGGCCGACGTGTGCGGGGGACAGGCCTGCGCCGCCCTCGGCGCGGGGTCGCCCCGCCCGACTTCGCTGTCTACCTGCTCGGTCGTGACCCGCGGGTCAGCGACTGGCCCTATCGCTGGGTCCGTTGGCGCGACTTCGGTCTGCCGGCCTCGACCGTCGACGCCGTGACGGCGCTGCGATCGGCTCACGAGCGAGCAGCCGTCGAGCGTGTGGAGATCGCGTGCGGAGGCGGCGTCGGGCGGACCGGGACGGCGCTGGCCGCCCTTGCCGTCATGGGCGGACTGGACGTCGACGAGGCCGTGACGTGGGTACGCCGGCACTACCACCCGCGTGCGGTGGAGACCCGTCGGCAACGGCGGTGGATCGGGGGGTTGGTCACGCGGTGACGCAGGCTAGACCAGCCGCTTGTGCATCACGTGCAGACCCACGAGGCCTCGCGTCGCGTGGTCGAACGCCTCGGGGACGGTCCCGACGATCTCGAAGCCGAGGTCGCGCCACAGCGCGACGGCGGCCGTGTTGGTCTCCACCACCGCGTTGAACTGGATCGCGCGGTAGCCGGCCTCGCGTGCCCAGGAGATCATCTCGACGCCGAGCGCTCGCCCCACGCCTGCCCGGCGAACGGCGGATCCACCATGAAGCTGGCCGTCGCGACGTGCGCGCCGCGGCCGGGCCGGTTCGGTCCCATCGTGGCCGAGCCGATCACCACGCCCTCGTCGTCGACGGCCACCGTCGTACGACCCTGGGGCCGCTCCATCCACAGCTCCCGTGCCGACGCGAGGTCGAGGTCCAGGGGATAGGCGTAGGAGTCGCCGGAGTCGACGATGGTCGTGAAGAACGGCCAGATGGACGGCCAGTCGGCCTCGAGCGCCGGACGGATCTGCATCACGCCAGCATGTCGTACACGAGCGGTGCGACCTGCGTGCCGTACAGCTCGATGCACCGCAGGAGCTGGTCGTGCCGCATCGCGCCGTTGGCGTACTTGAGGTCGAAGCGGCTCACGCCGAGCGCGGCGGCGTTGCGAGCGATCTTGCGGGCGACCGTCTCCGGCGATCCGACGTACAGGGCGCCGTCGGGGCCCGCTGCCTGGGCGAACTCGTTGCGGCTCGGCGGCGGCCATCCTCGCTCTCGCCCGATCTGCGCGCGCTGTGCCATCCAGTGGTCGTGAAGCTCCTCGCGTGCCTGCTCGTCGCTCTCGGCCACGTAACCCGGGGAGTGCATCCCGACCGGGAGAGGGCCGACACCCTCCTCCGCGAGGCGGCGGCGGTAGTGGTCGGCGTACGGGACGAACTGCAGCGGTGGACCACCGATGATGGCGAGCATCATCGGGATCCGGTAGCGCACCGCGCGCTCGACCGAGGGCGGTGTGCCACCGACACCGATCCACGTGCGCAGCCGACCCGACTCGATCGGCGGATAGACGCGCTGGTCGGTCAACGGGGGACGGATCGTGCCCGACCACGTGACCGGCTTCTCCTCGAGCAGACGTGCGAACAGGTCCAGCTTCTCGTCGAACAGCACCTCGTAGTCGTCGAGGTCCAGCCCGAACAGCCCGAACGACTCGATGAACGAGCCACGGCCGAGGATCACCTCGGCGCGCCCGTTCGAGAGGGCGTCGAGCGTCGAGAAGCGCTCGTACACCCGGATCGGGTCGTCCGAGCTGAGGACCGTGACCGCGGAGCCGAGGCGGATGCGCTCGGTGCGACCGGCGACGGTCGCCAGCACGATGTCCGGCGCGGTGATGGCGAAGTCGGCGCGATGATGCTCACCGAGGCCGATGAACGCGAGCCCGACCTCGTCGGCGCGCACGGCCTGCTCCACCACCTGGCGAAGCACCACCGGGGCGGGCAGCGGCTCACCGCTAGAGTCGGCCGAGATGTCGCCGAACGTGTCGAGGCCCAGCTCGAGGTCGCTCACGAACCCGACACTAGCGCGGGGAACGAACGTCACGCGGGGCGCGTTCGTCCTGATGAGCCCGATCCCCAGACCGAGAGTGTGAGATGAGCTCAGGCAGTATCGACCCCCTTCCGGAACGGGTTCTGGGAGGGGGTGAACGGCGGTGGTGACGTTCTTGTCGCTGCTGGCCGGCGTCGTCGTCGTCCTCGCGATCACGGCGGTCACGGCGTACTTCGTGGCCCAGGAGTTCGCCTACATGTCCGTCGACCGCTCGGCCCTGCGGGCCGGGGCGGCGGACGGCTCGACCGCAGCCGAGCGTGCGCTCTCCGTGACGCGACGGACGTCGTTCATGCTCTCGGGAGCCCAGCTGGGCATCACGGTGACCGGTCTCCTCGTCGGGTACGTCGCCGAGCCCTTGATCGGCCAGGCGATCGGCGACCTTCTCGGTGGAGCCGACGTCCCGCGCGGTGTCGGCATCGCCGTCGGCACGGTGCTGGCCCTGGTGTTCTCGACGTTCGTGCAGATGCTGTTCGGTGAGCTCTTCCCGAAGAACCTCGCGATCGCCAGGCCCCAGCCGCTCGCGCTCGCGCTGGCGCGCTCGACGGTGCTCTACCTGAAGATCTTCGGCTGGCTCATCGCCGTCTTCGACCGCGCGTCCAACCTGCTGCTGCGGGCCCTGCGCATCGAGCCGGTGCACGACGTCGAGCACGCGGCGACCGTACGAGACCTCGCGCACATCGTGGCCGACTCCCGCGAGTCCGGTGACCTCTCGCCCCACCTGTCGGTCCTGCTCGACCGCATCCTCGACTTCCCTCACCGCGATGCCGAGCACGCGATGATCCCGCGCTCGCGTGTCGACACCTTGGGCCCGTCCGCCTCCCTGGCGGAGGTGCGCGCGAGGATGAGCCACGGACACTCCCGCTACCCCGTTCTCGGCGCGGACCAGGACGTCTTGGGTGTCGTCCACCTCGAGGACCTGCTCGTGCGCGACCGGAAGGATGCCCGGGCGAGCGCCGCAGACCTGATGCGCCGGCCACTGTTCGTGCCGACCTCCATGACGCTGCCCAACGTGCTCGACACCATGGTCGAGGGGAGCGAGCAGCTGGTGTGCGTGCTCGACGAGTACGGCGGCTTCGTCGGCGTCCTCACCTCCGAGGACCTCGCCGAGGAGCTGGTCGGAGAGATCGCCGACGAGCACGACCCCGTGGACGTCTTCGTCGAGTCCGTCGGTGACGGCATCTGGGTCACGGCCGGGGACCTGCCGCTGGACGAGCTGGCACGTCTCGTCGACCACGTCGTCCCCGATGGCGACTTCGAGACCGTCGCCGGCCTCGCGATCGCCTACCGAGGCGCGTTCCCCGAGGTTGGAGACTCGGTCGACGTGGTCCTGCCGCCAGACCCCGCCGAGCTCGCTCTCGACGACGACCCGCCGCGTGCTGTCCTGCGCCTGGTGGTGCTCGACGTCGGGCGCCACGTCCCGTCCCGACTGCGCGTGCAGGTGCTCGCGCCTCGTACGCCGGAGGTCGACCGATGAGCAGCCAACCCTGGGTCGTCGTGGTGGCGACCGTCGTCATCATCGCCCTCAGTGCGTTCTTCGTGGCGGTCGAGTTCGCTCTGCTGGCGGCCAAGCGGCACCGACTCGAGGATGCGGCGGCATCCAGCAGGTCGGCGCGCGCCGCCCTGCGCAGCTCCGCCGAGCTCACGATCGTCCTGGCGGGCTCGCAGCTCGGGATCACCGCGTGCACGTTGGCGCTCGGCGCCGTCACCAAGCCGGCCGTCCACCACGCGATCACCCCGGTGCTCGAGGCGTGGGGCATGCCCTTGTGGACCGCCGACGTCGCCTCCTTCGTGCTGGCGCTGGTGGTCGTGACGTTCCTCCACCTCGTCGTCGGCGAGATGGCCCCGAAGTCGTGGGCGATCGCGCACCCGGAACGCTCGGCGATCGCGCTGGCGATCCCCATGCGTGCGTTCATGACCGTCTTCCGACCCGTGCTGATCGGGCTCAACGCACTGGCCAACCGGTGCGTGCGAGCCGTGGGCGTCGAGCCGGTCGACGAGGCGGCCTCCGGTCAGGACCCGCGCGCACTGCGTCAGCTGCTCGAGCACTCGGCGAACGTCGGTGCGCTCGACGCGTCGTACTCGGCCCAGCTGTCGGGCGCCCTGGACCTCGACTCGACGACCCTCGGAGACCTGGTGCGCGACGCCGGCTCGACACCCACCTCCGTGCCGCGGGGAGCGACCGTCGCCGACGTGCAGGACGCCACCCGGCGGTCGGGGCACCTGCGCCTGCTCCTCGGTGACGGCGCAGACCTGCGTGAGGTCGTGCACGTCCGCGACACGTTGGACCTGCCGGCGGACGCTCCGGCCGCTCCGGTCGCTCGGCCGGTCCTCGCGCTGGCGGCGACGACGCCGCTGTCTCGAGCGCTGGCGCAGATGCGCGAGGGGCGCAACCACCTGGTGGTCGTGACGGGGCCGGACGAGAGCGCCGTCGGTGTCATCACCCTCGCCGACGTCCTCCGGATGCTGTTCC
This sequence comes from Mumia sp. zg.B21, assembly GCF_019550855.1. Lineage (NCBI taxonomy): Bacteria > Bacillati > Actinomycetota > Actinomycetes > Propionibacteriales > Nocardioidaceae > Mumia > Mumia sp. zg.B21. The sequence continues at coordinate 995,485 of NZ_JAHWCJ010000002.1, forward strand.
CAGGGACCGCGGTGGCGTGAGCGTCACCGTCACCGGACGCCGAAGACGCGGACCATCAGCGGGGTGTCCGCCCAGACGTGCGGGGCGACCGCGTGGTACGCCCACGCATGCACCCAGACGTTGCCCGTCCGTACGGTGAGCAGCGCCTTGAACATGCCGGGCAGCAGGTACTGGAGGACCAGGAGAGCCACGGACAGGACCGCCGCCGTGACCGACCGGTAGTCGGTCCAGCCGTCGAAGGCGTGGAGCGCGGCGTACGCCAGACCTCCGCAGACGACGGCGGTGGCGGCTGAGCCGCTCGCCCTCAGGACGAGGGGCACCACCAGCGCGGTGACCATCACCAAGGTCGGGAGCACCGTCCCCAGGAACGAGACGATCAGGGCGATCACGGATCCGACCGCCATCTGCCGGCCGGTGAGCGCGAAGAACGCGGCCCCGAACACGAGCATCTGGAACGCCGACTCCCAGACGAGGACGATCAGCACCACCCGGACGTCCGTCCCGCGGTCGTGGGAGTGGAACCACCGACGATCGAGCGATCCGCGCCGGGCGAACCACCAGAGCGGGACGACGACGTACGCAGTCACGTTGAACGTCACCCACGCCAGCACCGACCCCACCGTGGGTGTGGCGTCGCTGCTGTGGATCGATCCCGCGAGGTGGGAGCTGATCGCCGTGCCTCCGATCTGCTCACCGAGCACGGCGCCGACGATCTGAGCGACGACGGCGTACCCGGCGAGGAGCAGAAGATCGCCACGTGCCCGCGCTCGACCGGCCATGTCGCCGCGACCGGCCATCAGCCGGCCGGGGTGGCGCCGCGTGAGAAGGACGACGACGACGGAGAGAAGGGCGAGGTCGACCGCCACCACCGTCGTCGCGGTCAGCCTTTCGGCGGTGCTCCACGGCGCGTGGTGCCCGTCCCCCAGAGGGAGAGGGTCCCCTCCGAGCAGCACCAGGACCACCGCCGAGGCGATCCAGGCGGCCGCGGCAGCAGCGATCCACCGTCGGGGGTGGGTGAACACCCCAGGAGCCGGTGGGGCTGAGGTTTCCTGGCTCATCGGAGTCTCCCCGGCAACGTAGTAGTACGACCGTGCTAGATCCTGACCATCACAGGTGTGCTAGAAAATGTCAATGCCGAGGACCATCGACAGGCGGGAGCGTCACCACGCGCTGGGGCGAGCGGTGTGGCGGGTGATCGTGCGCGACGGCCTCGACCACGCGTCGGTGCGCAACGTCGCCGCCGAGGCAGGCCTGTCGACAGGGTCGCTCCGGCACTCGTTTGGATCTCACTCCGAGCTGCTCGGGTTCGCGCTCGAGCTGGTGGGTGACCGCATCGAGCGACGCATCGTCGGCGTCGACAGGAGTGCGGGCCCGCAGGTCTTCGTTCCGGCGATGATCGAGGAGATGCTGCCGCTCGACGACGAGCGCCGGGCCGAGTGCACGGTCTGGATCGCCTTCGCCGTCCGGTCGCTGACCGACCAGCACCTCGCGGAGCAGCGGGCCCTGACCAACCGCCGGCTGGAGCAGGCGTTCGGATCGATGGTCGACCACCTGGCCGGTGCCGGCCTGCTCGGCGCGGGGCGCGACCCTGCCCTGGAGGCCGAGCGGCTCTCCGCGCTCGTCGACGGGCTGATCGTGCACGGGCTCCTCGCGACGACCGACGACGCAGGACGGATGTCGCGGGCGGTCGTACGCGCGCACCTCGCCGATCTCGCCACACCCCCCGCTGCGACACCGTGAGCTCGCCCTCGCCGCGGGGAGCCGCGTCTGGGTCGCTCGCCCTGGTCCGGACAGCGATACTTCGGCCATGACCGAGAACCGGCCCGTCACGACGTGGCTCACCGACATGGACGGCGTCCTCGTCCGCGAGGAGGACGCGATCCCAGGCGCTGCGGAGTTCCTCCGCCGGCTCACCGAGTCGGGCTGCAAGTTCCTCGTGCTGACCAACAACTCGATCTACACGCCTCGCGACCTGAGGGCGCGGCTGGCCGAGTCGGGACTCGACGTCCCGGAGAAGAACATCTGGACCTCTGCGCTCGCGACCGCCAAGTTCCTCTCCGACCAGCGCCCGGGCGGCAGCGCGTACGTCGTCGGCGAGGCGGGCATGACCACGGCGCTGCACGAGGTCGGCTACGTGCTGACCCGGTCGCGCCCCGACTACGTGGTCCTCGGCGAGACGCGCACGTACTCCTTCGAGGCCATCACCGCCGCCATCCAGCTGATCGTCAAGGGCGCTCGCTTCATCGCCACGAACCCCGACTCCACCGGCCCGTCGCCGGCCGGCCCGCTCCCGGCGACCGGGTCCGTCGCTGCCCTGATCACCCGCGCGACCGGTGTGGCTCCGTACTTCGTCGGCAAGCCGAACCCGCTGATGATGCGCAACGCCCTCAACCGCATCGAGGCTCACTCCGAGACCACGGTCATGGTCGGCGACAGGATGGATACCGATGTGGTGTCGGGGATCGAGGCCGGCCTGCGAACCGTCCTCGTCCTCACCGGCTCGACCCGTCAGGAGCACATCGAGCGTTTCCCGTACCGTCCGACACGCGTCGTCGAGTCGATCGCCGACCTCGTGGACGACGTCGTCCCGCCCCCCAACGACCGGAGTGACCATGAGTGAGCGACGCACGATCCTGGACCCGCACGACCTCTACCGCGCGTCGGACGACCGCTACGCCGGCCCCGACGACGGCGGGCTCGCGTCGTTCCGCCGCTGCGGACGCTCGGGCCTCCAGCTGCCGGCGGTCTCGCTGGGCCTGTGGCACAACTTCGGTGACGACAAGCCGCTGGCCACCCAACGGGCGATCCTTCGCCGTGCCTTCGACCTTGGCGTGACGCACTTCGACCTCGCCAACAACTACGGACCCCCGTACGGCGCGGCGGAGAAGAACTTCGGGCGGATCCTCGCCGAGGACTTCGCGCCGTACCGCAACGAGCTCGTGATCTCGACCAAGGCAGGCTGGGACATGTGGCCCGGACCGTACGGGTTCCTCGGCTCCAGGAAGTACCTCCTCTCCAGCCTCGACGACTCCCTGCAGCGGATGGGTCTCGACCACGTCGACATCTTCTACAGCCACCGCTTCGACCCGCACACCCCGCTGGAGGAGACCATGGGGGCGCTCGACGCCGCGGTCCGTGCCGGCAAGGCGCGCTACGTCGGGATCAGCTCGTACGGCCCGGAGCGCACCCGCGAGGCGGTCGAGATCCTCCGCGGTCTCGGGACCCCGCTGCTCATCCACCAGCCGTCGTACTCGATGCTCAACCGCTGGGTCGAGGACGGGCTCCTCGACGAGCTGGAGGACGCCGGCGTCGGGTGCATCGCCTTCTCGCCCCTCGCGCAGGGGGTCCTGACCAACCGCTACCTCGACGGCGTCCCGGCCGGGTCGAGGGCCGCGGAGGACAAGTCGCTCGACCCGCAGATGATCGAGGAGAACCTCGCCCACGTCCGAGCCCTCGACGGCATCGCCCGGGAGCGGGGCCAGACCCTGGCGCAGATGGCGATCGCGTGGGTGCTCCGGGACTCGCGGGTGACCTCCGCGCTCGTCGGCGCGTCCAGCGTGACGCAGCTCGAGGACAGTCTCGGCGCGCTCAAGACGCTCGACTTCGACGACGACGAGATCCGACGGATCGACGAGCACGCGGTGAACGGGAATCTCAACATCTGGGCGGGCTCGAGCGACGCCTGAGCCTCCTGCGGTGACGATCTTCGACCCGTCCGTTATCCTTTTGTGATGGAACCCCCCCGTTCGTGGCCCGATCTGCCCCGGACAGCACCTGGAGCAGCACCACGGTGAGAGTCTTCGTCACAGGCGGCACCGGAGTGATGGGTCGCTCCGTGACCGCAGCCCTCCAGGGCGCCGGTCACGAGGTCGTCGCCCTCGCCCGCAGCGATGACAATGCCGCGACCCACCGGGCGCGTGGCATCGCCTCCGTCCGGGCGAGCCTGTTCGACCGCGCTGGTCTCGTCGACGCCATGCGAGGCTGCCAGGCCGTCGCCAACCTCGCCACGCACATGCCCGTCGGCACCACCGGCATCAGGCCCGGTGCGTGGAAGTCGAACGACCGCATCCACGTCGAGGGCTCTCGCAACGTCGCCGAGGCCGCAGCGGAGGCCGGTGTCACGAGACTGGTCCAGGAGAGCGTCTCGTTCGTGTACGCCGACCACGGCAACCGGTTGATCGACGAGGACAGCCCCATCGCCGTGTCGTGCGCCGCGGAGCCCGTCGTCCTTGCCGAGACCCACGCCGACCAGTTCGCGTCAGCGCACCGGGCGGCCGTGGTCCTCCGGTTCGGGACGATCGTCGGCGACGACGCGGTCACCCGGTGGCGTCTGGCCCGCGCGCGCGCCGGCCAGGCGGTCGGCATGGGCAGACCGCAGTCATGGACCCACGTCGTCCACCCCGACGACATCGGGGGCGCGGTGCTCGCCGCCCTCGACGCGCCGTCGGGCACCTACAACGTCGGGGCGGAGCCAGTCCGTCGCAGCGAGCTGGTCGCTGCGTTCGCCGAGGCGGTGGGGCAGGAGCAGGCGGGGTTCTACCGACGCCTCGTGCTCCGTCTCGGCGGGGACCGCCTCGAGTGGCTGACGCGGTCGCAGCGGGTCAGCTCCGAGCGGTTCCATCGCGCGACCGGATGGACACCCGCCCACCCGCGGTTCGACGCCGGGTGGCTCGCACCGATGGTGATGGAGGCCGCGAGTGCCTGAGGACGCCCCTGGTCCTGACCGGACGTCTCGGCAGACGTCCGAGGTCCGCACGGCCGAGCAGGCGCGCCAGCGACGTCTCCGAGCAGCCCGCCTGCTCGGAGACATCGTCCCGGCGACGACCCGCGACGAGACCGCCGAGGGATGGAGCGAGCGCGAGGGCGGCCGTGACGAGGAGATGCGCCGAGACGTCCCGCCGCACCACGGCGGCTGACTGACGACCTTCGTCGGTCAGGCGTCGGGCGTGCCGCTCGGGCGGTTGCTCGGTCCGTCACTCGGGCGGTTGCGGCCTTCGCGGCTCAGGCGCAGCTCGTCCCGGATGTCGCGCAGCAGCGCCACGTCCTCGGGCGGGGGCGCGTCGTCGCTCGGCTTGGCGAACCGCTCTCGGAACCTGTTCATCGGCAGCACGATGAGGAAATACAGCACCGCGGCGATGATCAGGAAGTTGATCACCGCGGTGATGAACGCGCCGACGTCGACGAACGTGTCCTTTCCGGAGCCGGTGAGCTGGAAGCCCAGCCCGTTGGCGTCCGTCCCACCGATCGCTGCCAGGAGGGGATCGATGAAGGACGCGGTGAAGGCGGTCACCAGCTGGGTGACGGCTGTGCCCATGACGACCGCGACCGCGAGGTCCACGACGTTGCCGCGCATGATGAACTCTTTGAACCCTGCGACCATCCCGGCCATGCGGAGCCTCCCGTGAATGCGGTGGTGTGACGCACCAACCTCACCACAATCGGCCCCCCTGGGGCGACCCGTCGGCCCCCTCAGACGACCACGGTCACCGACAGGTGCCAGGAGACGCCGGCACCGGAGAGCGTCCGCGCGGTCGTCGCATCCACGGCGAGGACCAGCACGGCGCGGTCGTCGCCCTCGGCCGCGGGGAGCGCTGCGACCTGCGCTCTCCGGGCGAGCACTCGTGGCGGCGCGCTGCCGCGGGGGTCGGTGCCCACCACGTCCACGCTGTCGCCCACGCGCACCGGCGTCACCGTCGCCGGGTCAGCGAGCCGCACGCTGACCAGGGCGGTGCCACGACGGTAACCCTCGAGGAGACCAGGCCCGACGACGGAGAACCGGGTGAGGACCGCTCCGTCCGGGACCGGAGCCGCGACCACGCGTCCGTGGGCCTCCTCGAGCGACGAGAGCGCCTCGGCAGGCGCGAGGTCGGTGGGCACCGCGACCTGCTCGACCTCGCCAGGGCCCAGCCGGCTCCCGGACCTCAAAGTCTCTGTCGCAACCAGGACCGTCGCGGTCGGACCGGGATCAGGGCGCGCCGCGTGGATGGCCACGAGGACCGACGCCGCCGCGCAGGCAGCCGCGAGAGGGCGGCGGTGAGTCCGGATGCGACGGCGCCACGGTCCCAGGACGTCGAGAAGGCGCGAGGCGGGCATGACCGCACTCTGGCGCGACGACGGTGGCGCCCGTCACCACCGTCCACAGCCGCCGACAGTCGCGCACCCCGTCTCCACAGGGAGACGGGGTGCGGACGAGGTGGTCGGGTCAGGCGGTCGTCTTGGCGGGGCTGGTGGTCGACGACGAGGTGGTCGACGACGAGGTGCTCGACGAGGACGCGGTGTCGGTCGTGGTGCCTGACGAGCCGCTTCCCCCGTCGCTCGACGAGGACGACGGTGTCGCCGGTGAGGCGCTCGAGGAGGTCGAGCGGCTGTCGTTGCGGTAGAACCCGCTGCCCTTGAAGACGACACCCACCGCGTTGAACACCTTGCGCAGGCGTCCCTCGCAGGACGGGCACACCGTCAGGGCGTCGTCGGTGAAGCTCTGCTGCACCTCCAGCGGTTCGCCGCAGTCGGTGCACTGGTACTGGTAAGTCGGCACGGTCGTTCCTTCTGGCGCTCGCGCGTACGGCCGCCCCGGGCGGGCAGCCGTACCGATTCCAGCGCCCATTGTGCGGGGCGCCACCTGGGAGAACAACGTCGGCCCCACCTGAGATTCCCTGGCGCCCCGCTACGCTGGTTCTCTGATGACCGAGTGGTTACTCCTTCTCACCTCCTTCCTCCTCATGCTCGCCTGTGGCGTCTTCGTCGCCGCCGAATTCTCCTTCGTCACCGTCGACCGGCCCTCGGTCGAGCGCGCCGCCGCCGCCGGCGACAAGCGGGCCGTGGGTCTGCTCGGCGGGCTTCGGACGCTGTCGACCCAGCTGAGCAGCGCCCAGCTGGGCATCACGATCACCAACCTGGTGATCGGCTTCCTCGCCGAGCCGGCGATCGGCCAGCTCCTGCGCGGGCCGCTCGAGGGAGCGGGGATCACCGGCGGTTCGCTGTCGGCGACGTCCTACCTGGTGGCGCTCCTGCTCAGCACCTTCGTCACGATGCTCGTGGGCGAGCTGATCCCCAAGAACCTCGCGCTCACCGCGCCGATGGCCACCGCTCGTGCCGTGCAAGGCCTTCAGCGCGGGTTCACGACCGCGATGGCGCTGCCCATCCGCGCTCTGAACGGGTCCGCCAACGCGCTGCTCCGCAGCATCGGCATCGAGCCGCAGGAGGAGTTGCGGTCGGCGCGCTCGCCGTACGAGCTCAGCTCGCTGGTGCGGCGGTCGGCCGACGAGGGCGCGCTGGACCGTCCGACGGCCGACCTAGTCGCCCGGTCGATCGAGTTCGGTGACCGCACGGCCGCCGACGTCCGGACGCCACGGGTCCGGGTGAAGTTCCTCGACCGCCGCGACACCGCGCAGGACCTCGTCGACGCCGTGCGGTCCTCAGGGCACTCGCGCTTCCCGGTGATCGGCGAGAACCTCGACGACCTCGTCGGCGTCGTCCACGTCAAGGACGCGGTCTCCGTACCCCCCGACCGACGGCGCACGGTCCGCCTCGCGGAGCTCGCGTCGCCCGCACTGACGGTCCCGGACTCGATCGAGCTGGATCCGCTGCTGGTCCTGCTGCGCGAGCAGCGGCTCCAGATCGCGGTCGTGCTCGACGAGTACGGCGGGACCGACGGCGTCGTGACGCTGGAGGACCTCGTCGAGGAGCTCGTCGGCGACATCTCCGACGAGCACGACCGCGCGTCGGCGCAGCTGCGGTCACGGCCCGACGGCACCTGGGTGCTGTCGGGGATGCTGCGTCCCGACGAGGTGCGTGCGCAGACCGGCGTGCCGTTGCCGGAGGGCGACGACTACGAGACGGTCGCCGGCCTGATCGTGCAGCACCTCGGCCGACTGGCGACGGTCGGTGACGTGGTCTCGCTCGTGGTGCCCGTGGTCGCGGGCGAGCAGGTGACCACCGTCGCGGTCCGGCTGCGGGTCGACCGGATGGACGGTCGTCGGATCGACCGCGTCATCCTCGTCGTCGACGCGGACCCGGTCGACGACGACGAGGAGGACGGCCGATGAACCCCCTGCTCGCGATCCTCCTCGTCATCGTGCTGCTCGCCCTCAACGCGCTCTTCGTCGCCGCCGAGTTCGCGTTGATCTCCGCGCGCCGCACCCAGCTGGAGCCGAAGGCGCGCGCGGGCTCGAGACCCGCCAGGCTGGCGATCCGCGCGATGCAGCGGGTCAGCCTCGCGATGGCCGCCGCGCAGCTCGGCATCACGCTCTGCTCCCTCGGGCTCGGTGCCGTCGGCGAGCCCGCCATCGCGCACCTGTTCGAGCCGCTCTTCGAGGCGCTCGCCGTACCCCACGCGCTCGTCCACCCGATCTCTTTCGTGATCGCGATGGCGATCGTCACCTACCTGCACGTCGTGCTGGGCGAGATGGTCCCGAAGAACATCGCACTGGCCGGTCCCGACCGGGCCGTGCTGTGGCTCGGACCGTTCATGCTCGGGATGATCTGGTTGCTGAAGCCGTTCGTCGTCGCGCTGAACGCGATCGCCAACGGTGCCGTCCGCCTGGCCCGTCTCGAGCCGAAGGACGAGGTCGGCAGCACCTTCACCTCCGACGAGGTCGCCGGTCTGATCGACGAGTCGCACCGCGAGGGTCTGCTCGACTCCGAGGAGTACGAGCTGGTGTCCGGAGCGCTCGGCTTCGAGGCGGGCACGGTGGAGCGGGTCCTGCTGCCACGCGGCGAGCTCGTCGCGGTCCCGGTCGGGGCGACCCGCGCCGACGTCGAGGAGGCCTGCGCCCGGACGGGCTACTCGCGCTTCCCGGTGACCGACTCCCACGACGCGCTCGTCGGCTACCTGCACATCAAGGACGCGCTCGAGGTCTCGGAGGCGACACGCCCGATCCCGGCGAAGTGGATCCGCCCGCTCGGCTCCGTACGCCGAGGGTCGCGGCTCTACGACGCTCTCCGCCTGATGCAGCAGAGAGGCGCCCACATGGCCCGTGTGGTGGGCGACGACGGCGCCGAGCTGGGGGTCGTGATGCTCGAGGACGTCCTCGAGGAGCTGGTCGGAGAAGTCCGCGCCGAGGTCCGTGACCCGTCCCGCCGTGCCGGCGGAGGGACGTGAGCGGCACAATGCACAGGTGCGTGCCCTGGCCCTGCGACTCCGTCCTGTCCTGACCCGGCGCCTCGTCGTGGTCGTCGCGATCGTCCTCGCGGTCGCTCTCGTCGCGATGGCGGCGGTCGCCGTGGTGACCGTGCGTCGGCCGTTCCCCGACCGCACCGGTTCCGTCCAGATCCCCGGGCTGAGTGCCGAGGTGGAGGTCCTGCGTGACGACCGCGGCATCCCGCAGGTCTATGCCGACACCGCCGAGGACCTGTTCCTGGCGCAGGGCTACGTCCACGCGCAGGACCGCTTCTTCGAGATGGACTTCCGTCGCCACGTCACGGCCGGCCGGCTTGCCGAGCTCTTCGGCGAGTCGGCTCTCGAGACCGACAAGGTCGTACGGACGATGGGCTGGCGGCGGGTCGCCGAGCAGGAGCTCGCCAAGGTGTCGCCGTCGACGCGTCGCTACCTCGAGGCGTACGCCCGTGGTGTCAACGCCTACGTCGGCGATCGCGAGCCCGCGGCGCTGGGCCTCGAGTACTCCGTCCTCGCGCTCACCGGTCCCGACTACGAGCCGGAGCCGTGGACACCGGTCGACTCGCTGGCCTGGCTCAAGGCGATGGCGTGGGACCTGCGCAGCAACATGGGCGACGAGATCGACCGGGTGCTCTCGACCGAGAAGCTGACCCGTTCGCAGGTCGACACCCTCTATCCGGGCTTCCCGTTCCGCCGGCACGACCCGATCGTGACCCGGGGGACGGTGGACGGTGACGCGTTCGACCAGTCGGCTGGTCGCCGACGCAACGCCGACACCGACCGCGCGGAGGCGGCTCCGGACAGCGCGGACGCGGTGGCGGCCGTCGACGAGTCGTCGTCGGTCTCCCCCGCACTCGACGCCGACGGCCTGAAGGACCTCGTCGGGTCGATGCGGGGTGTCTCCCAGGTCGCCGCGGGCCTTCCGACGTTGCTCGGCTTCGGGGAGGGGACCGGCTCCAACGCGTGGGCGGTCTCCGGCGAGCGCAGCGCGACGGGTCAGCCGATCCTGGCCAACGACCCCCACCTGGCGCCGAGCATGCCCGGCATCTGGCACCAGATGGGCCTGCACTGCCGCGTGGTCGACGACGACTGCCCGTTCGACGTCGCCGGATTCACGTTCTCCGGCATGCCAGGGGTGGTGATCGGCCACAACGCCGACATCGCCTGGGGGTTCACCACGATGTACGCCGACGTCACCGACCTCTACGTCGAGCGGATCGAGGGTGACCGCTATCTGTACGACGGCACGTGGCGTCCGCTGATCCGCCGGACGGAGACGTTCGAGGTCGCGGGCCAGGACGAGCCGGAGACGATCACCGTCCGCGAGACCCGGCACGGCCCTGTCCTCTCCGACGTCGACGAGACGCTCGAGGACGTCGCCGAGCGGGAGGGAGGCGGGACGGAGTTCGGCGTCTCGCTGCAGTGGACCGCCCTCACACCGGGACGCACCATGGACGCCGTCTTCGGCATCGGCAAGGCCAGCGACTGGGCAGGCTTCCGCAAGGCCGCTCGCCACTTCGCCGTGCCGTCGCAGAACCTCGTCTACGCCGACCGCTCGGGCAACATCGGCTACCAGGCGCCGGGCTCGATCCCGATCCGGGCGCGCGGCGACGGTCGGTGGCCGGTCCCGGGCTGGGACCCGACGTACCGCTGGAAGGGCTTCATCCCGTACGCCGAGCTGCCGTCGGTCCTCAACCCTGCCGAGGGCTACGTGGTCTCGGCCAACCAGCAGGTGATCGGCCGGCAGTACCCGTACCTGATCGGGACCGGGCAGGCGGCCGGCTACCGCAGCCAGCGGATCATCGACCTCCTGTCGTCGACGTCCAAGCTGGACGTCGACGACATGTCCCGGATCCAGAACGACACCTACAACAGCCAGGCCAACACCCTGATGCCGTACCTCCTCGAGGTCGACCTCGGCTCGGGCTACTACGCCGACGGGCAGGACCTCCTTCGGGACTGGGACATGAAGCAGGACCGCGACTCCGGAGCCGCTGCCTACTTCGCCTCGGTGTGGCGCAACCTGCTGGCCCGCACGTTCCACGACGACCTGCCCCAGGACGTGTGGCCGGCGGGTGGCGAGCGCTGGTTCGAGGTGGTCCGCCGGCTCCTCAACGCACCCGACAGCAGCTGGTGGGACGATCGGACGACCAAGCGGGAGCGCGAGACGCGCGACGACGTCCTTCGGACGGCGATGCGGGACGCCCGCGACGAGATGACGCGGCTGCAGTCGCTGGATCCCACCCGGTGGACGTGGGGACGGGTGCACACGCTGACTCTGGAGAACCAGACGCTCGGGACGTCGGGGATCGCGCTCGTCGAGCGGCTGTTCAACCGCGGGCCGTACGCTGTCGCCGGCGGGTCCGGTCTCGTCGACGCGACCGCGTGGGACGCGGCGAAGGGCTACGAGGTGACCGCGGTGCCGTCGATGCGGATGGTCGTCGACCTCGACGACCTGGACCGCTCACGGTGGATCAACCTGACGGGCGTCTCCGGGCACGCGTTCCACGGCAACTACGTCGACCAGACCTCGTTGTGGGCGGACGGCAAGACCCTGGCCTGGCCGTTCTCGCCTGAGAAGGTCAAGGCGGCGGCCGACGACGAGCTGACGCTGACGCCCCGGCTCGAACACTGAGCGACCTCGTCAGCGCGGAGGCAGCTCGACGGTCCTGGCCGGGCTGAGCGCCACGTCGACGCGTTGGTCGTGAGCCTCCGGGTGGACGTCGTCGACGTGCTCGTGGTCGTAGACGAGCGCGACCCGCAGGGGACGCTCGCACGACGCGAGCGCCTCGTCGTAGTAGCCGCCGCCGCGGCCGAGACGGAACCCGGCGGCGTCGACCGCGAGCGCGGGCACGATCGCGACGTCGGTGCCCGCCAGGGCGTCGGGGACTGCCTCGCCACGAGGCTCGGGGATGCCGAACCGACCGATGACCAGCGCGTCCCGGCCGGCGTACCGGACCCAGCTCAGCTGCCTGCGGGGGAGCGCCCGGGGGACGACGACCTCGACGTCCTCGGCGAGCAGCGCGTCGAGCAGCGGCCAGGTGGGCGGCTCCCGACCGACCGACAGGTACGCCGCCACCGAACGTCCGGCGTGCTCGCGGACGAGAGCGTGGGCGCGACGGCCCAGGGCCGTGCCGGCGGCTGCCACCGCGGCCTCGTCGAGGTCGGCGCGGGCCTCGAGCAGCTGCTCGCGCAGCAGTCTCTTGTCCGTCACACGACGACGGTAGTGCCTACGATGAGCGGCATGAGTGAACAGGGACTGACCGCTGCTCGGGAGACGATGGTGGCGGCGGGAGTCCCTCCTCGGGCGATCGAGGTCTTCGCCCACCACTACGCCGAGCTTGAGGCCGGCGCGACCGGCATGATCCACGAGTCCGACATCGACCCGCTCGACCCGCCGCCGAGGCTGGCCGACGCCCAGGTGGACGAGAGCCAGATGCGCGACGCTCTGGCGCGCACGGTCGTCATCAAGCTCAACGGCGGGCTCGGGACCTCGATGGGCATGGACAAGGCCAAGTCGCTGCTGCCGGTCCGTGGCGAGCGGACGTTCCTCGACATCGTGGTGGAGCAGGTACGGCGCGTGCGCAGCGTCTACGACACCGACCTCCCGCTGATCCTGATGGACAGCTTCCGGACCCGCGAGGACACGCTGGACGCGCTGACCCAGCACCCGGACGTCCCGGTCGAGGGCCTTCCGTTGGACTTCCTCCAGAACAAGGAGCCCAAGCTGCGTGCCGACGACCTCACGCCGGTGTCGTGGCCGAAGGACCCGACTCTGGAGTGGACTCCGCCCGGCCACGGAGACCTCTACACCGCGCTCGACGCGTCCGGCACGCTCGCGGCTCTGATCGAGGCCGGGTACCGCTACGCCTCCGTCTCGAACTCCGACAACCTCGGCAGCTATCCCAGCCCGCGGATGGCCGGGTGGTTCGCGCAGTCCTCCGCGCCGTACGCCGCCGAGGTGTGCCGCCGTACTCCGGCCGACGTCAAGGGCGGCTACCTCGTCCGTCGCAAGTCCGACGGTCGGCTCGTGCTGCGCGAGACGGCACAGACGCCGAAGGAGGACCAGGCGCTCGCCGACGACACCACCCGCCACCGCTGGTTCCACACCAACAACCTCTGGTTCGACCTCGAGGCGCTCGCGGCCGTCATCGAGGCGCGCGACGGCGTCCTGGGGCTCCCGCTGATCAAGAACGTCAAGACCGTCGACCCGACGGACCCGACCTCGCCGGAGGTGATCCAGGTCGAGTCCGCGATGGGTGCGGCGGTCGAGGTCTTCGACGGTGCCGTCGCCATCGAGGTGGAGCGCGAACGCTTCCTGCCGGTCAAGACGACCGACGACCTGCTGCTGGTCCGGTCGGACTTCTACGACCTCGACGAGGACTTCCACCTCGTCGCGCGCCGCGAGGACGCGCCGCTGGTGAGGCTCGACAAGAAGCACTACAAGCTGGTCCGCGACTTCGACGCGCGGTTCCCCCGTGGACCTGTCTCGCTGGCCGACGCCACGGCGTTCACGGTGCAGGGGGACTGGACCTTCGGGGCCGGCGTCCGTGTCGTCGGGGAGGTCACGGTGCCCGCCGAGGGCTCACCGGGGACGATCGACGACGGAACGGTGCTCGAAGGGTCTTAGGCTGTCGCTCATGCGTACCGTCGACGAGCACCTCGCGAAGCTGCTCGACCTGATCGGCCCGCTCCAGCCGTACGAGCAGCCGCTGCTGGAGTCCATGGGCCTGCCGCTCGTGGACGACGTCGTGAGCCCGATCGACCTCCCGCGGTTCACGAACTCCGCGATGGACGGCTACGCCGTCCGTGCGGTCGACGTGCACGGTGCCAACCGGGAGTTCCCGGTGCGGCTGCCCGTCGTGGGCGAGCAGGCCGCCGGCTCCAGCACGCCTATGGCGCTGACCTCCAAGACCGCGGTCAAGATCATGACCGGTGCACCGCTGCCGTCCGGGGCCGACACGGTGGTGCCGATCGAGCTGACCGACGGCGGCGACGCCGAGGTGCAGGTCTACCAGGCCCGTCGGGCCGGCGAGAACGTCCGCCCCTCCGGCGAGGACGTGGCCGCGGGTGAGCTGGTCGCGGAGGCCGGCACCGTGCTCGGCCCGCGCGAGGTGGGGCTCCTCGCCTCGCTCGGTTTCGCCCGGCTCAAGGCGCGTCCGCGCCCGCGCGTCGTGGTCCTGTCGACCGGGACCGAGCTGCGTGAGCCTGGTGCCCGCCTGGACTACGACTCCATCTACGACGGCAACTCCTACATGCTCGCCGCGTGCGCGAGGGCGGCCGGTGCGATCGCCTACCGGGTCGGCATCACCTCCGACGACCCCCGTGAGTTCGCCGACGTGCTCTCCGACCAGCTCGTCCGCGCCGACCTCGTCATCACCAGCGGCGGGATCAGCAAGGGTTCGTACGACGTCGTGAAGGCCGCGTTGTCCGACCTCGGGACCGTCGAGTTCTGCGAGGTCGCGATGCAGCCCGGCAAGCCACAGGGCTTCGGCACCGTCGGTGACGACCGGACGCCGATCGTCACGCTGCCGGGCAACCCGGTGTCGTCGTACGTGTCGTTCGAGGTCTTCGTCCTCCCGATGCTCCGGCGGATGATGGGCAGGCTCCCGTACCGCCGCCCGCTGATCCAGGCGACCATGACCGAGGAGATCCGCTCGCCTGCCGGTCGCCGCCAGTACCTTCGCGGCTGGTTCGAGGTCTCACCCCGCGGCGCCCGTGTGACGCCCGTGAGCGGCCCCGGATCCCACCTGATCGCCGGCCTGGCGCGGGCCAACTGCCTGATCTCCGTCGACGAGGACGAGACGGCGCTGCACGTCGGCGACACGGCGAAGGTCCTCGTCCTGGACAGGGACTTCTGATGGGCGAGCCGCGTCTGACCCACGTCGACGACCAGGGTGCCGCACGGATGGTGGACGTTTCCGCCAAGGACGAGAGCCGTCGCGAGGCCCGCGCCACCGGGATGGTCCGGACGACCCCCGAGGTCGTGGCGCTCCTGCGGTCCGGTGACGTGCCGAAGGGCGACGCGCTCGGGGTCGCGCGGGTCGCCGGCATCATGGCGGCCAAGCGCACGCCCGACCTCGTGCCGTTGTGCCACCCGCTCGCGATCACCGGGGTCGAGGTCGACCTGGACGTCGTCGATGACGGCGTCGAGATCGCAGCGACCGTGCGGACGACGGGACGGACGGGTGTCGAGATGGAGGCGTTGACCTCGGTCAGCGTCGCGGCCCTCACCGTCGTCGACATGATCAAGGCGGTCGACAAGCACGCCGTGATCGCCGAGGTCCGGGTCCGCGCGAAGTCGGGCGGCAAGAGCGGAGACTGGTCGACGTGAAGGCGCTCGTGATCACCTGCTCCAACCGCGCCGCGGCCGGAGTCTACGAGGACACCACCGGACCGATGATCGTGCAGGCCCTGCGCGAGTGGGGTTTCGACGTCGACGAGCCGCTCGTCGTGCCCGACGGACCACCTGTCGAGGAGGCGCTCCGGGAGGCGGTCGACCTGCGTCACGCGGCCGTCGTCACCACCGGCGGGACGGGGATCAGTCCCACGGACGCCACGCCCGAGGCGACCGCGAACGTGCTGGACCGCGAGCTTCCGGGCGTGGCCGAGGCGATTCGCGCGTACGGCGTCGCCCACGGGGTGCCGACAGCCATGCTGTCGCGCGGCCGGGCCGGGGTCGCCGATCAGACGGTCGTCGTGAACCTCCCGGGCTCGCGCGGTGGTGTGCGCGACGGGCTGGCCGTGCTGGCCGACGTCCTCGTCCATGCCGTCGAGCAGGTGGCCGGGGTCGACCACGTCCGTGACGCCGGAGGTGCGTCCTGAGCGCGGGCTGGCCGGCGACGCTTCAGCACGGCGACGTCGGCCTGCGCCCCATCCGCCGCGGTGACGCACGGGTGTGGGCGCGGCTGCGGCAGGAGTCGTCCGACTGGCTGGGCCGGTGGGAGGCGACGCTGCCGCGATCGGCGCCGTCCGGGACGCGTTCGTACGGCGCGGCGGTCCGTTCGCTCCGGCAGCAGGCGTCCCAGGGTCGGGCGCTCCCGTTCGTGACGACGTATGGCGGCGGCGACGAGATGATCGGCCAGGTCACGGTGTCCGGGATGACCTGGGGCTCGGCGCGCTGGGCGCAGATCGGCTACTGGATCGCGCGGCCGTACGCCGGTCGCGGCATCACGACCACGGCGGTGGCTCTCGCCACCGACCACTGCTTCGAGGCGCTCGGACTGCACCGCATCGAGATCGCGATCCGTCCGGAGAACCGTTCGAGCCTGCGCATCGTCGACAAGCTCGGTTTCGACCGGGTGGGGCTGGCGCCGCGCTACCTGCACATCGACGGGGCGTGGCGCGACCACCTGCTGTTCGCGATCACCGCCGAGCAGGTTCTGCCCGGCGGGCTCATCGCGAGGGCCGACGCGGCCGGCGTCGATCGCTGACACCGCAAGAACCGCCGCGCGACACACCGGGCGAGGTCCGCAGGGGTGACCGTCCGCAGCACGTACGGTTCATCTGTGGGTACCGGTCTGATCTTCGCAGCCGTGATCGCCATCTGGGTGGCGTACGGCGTTCCTCTGGCGCTCCGACGCCACGAGGAGGCGACGCGCGCCGGGTCGGTGACCAGCTTCTCCGGGGCGCTGCGGGTGCTCACCCACCGCAAGGACGACACCGACCAGGTGACTCCGGATGCCTCGCCCGCCCCGGCCGACGAGAGCGAGGCCGTGCCCGCCGAGGCGTCCGAGTCTCGTCCCGCACCGCGCCGTCACAACCGTCGGGCCGCTCGTCTCGCGGCCCGCCGTCGTCGTCGGGTGCTGCTGACCCTCCTCACGGCGTGCGCCGTCGTCGGCGGCCTGTCCGTGGCCGGCATCCTGCTGCCGTGGGCCGCCGCGATCCCCGGTGGTCTGGTCGTCGCGTGGCTGGTGCTGTGCCGTGTCATGGTGCGCCGAGAGATCGGCCGACCGGTGCGGCTGCCAAGGGTGAGTGACCCGGAGGCCCGCGCCGCCCGTGCCCGCCGTCGCGAGGCCCGTCGTGACGAGCGACGCGCTGCGCGTGAGGCGGAGGGCGACGTCGAGCTCCAGGTCGATCCCGACACCGAGATGACCGTGATCCTCTCCGGCCAGATCGAGGACCACGAGCCGGCTCGACGCAACGTGATGGTCCGCGGTCCGCTGCCCGAGGGTGCGCTCGACCAGCAGGTGCACGACGCGATCGCGTCGGCCACCACCTCGGGCACGACGCTCTGGGACCCGGTGCCGGTCACCCTTCCGACCTACGTCACCAAGCCTGCCGTCGCGCGGACGGTCCGGACGATCGACTTCGGTGACGGCCCTGCCGCCGGTGCGGCCGGGACGGGCGTCGCCGAGAGCGACTCCGACGTCGGCCGTCGCGCCGTCGGTGACTGACGGGCCGTCGCGCCCCGGGTTCGGGACCCATCTGATCGCGTGGTAATCTCGATCTCGCTTTGGGGCTATGGCGCAGTTGGTAGCGCGTCTCGTTCGCAATGAGAAGGTCCGGGGTTCGAATCCCCGTAGCTCCACCAGCCGAAGGCCGGGTTCGCAGTCGCGGACCCGGCCTTCGTCGTTCTGCCGCGGTCACCGGTTCTTCTGCGCGATGGCGGTCGCGGCGTCGCGCAGCAGCCCCGGCGCCACGCGGCGGTGGACGACGGCGATCGCCGGCCAGACGATCGCCGCGAGGCGCCGGTCGTAGCGCATGGAGGTCACGAGCGTGACGGAGCCCGCAGCGGCCAGCACGACCAGCTCGCCGGTGAGGAACCATGAGCGGGCCTCCAGGCGGACTGCCTCGTCGGTGCGCGCCGCGACGCGCCAGCCTCCGATGGTGTCGCGCGAGCGGCGGTGGGTGATCCGGAGGCCCAGTAGCCCACGGAAGAGCAGCGTCCCGAGCAGGCCCGGGGTGTTCCCGAACATGACTCGGGCCCAGTGCTCGGCGGTCGTGTCGACGTCGGACCTGTGCGAGAAGACGTCGGCGTAGTCGGGTGCGTCCAGCGCGCTCCAGCTGGTGGTGGGTAGCTGCA
This sequence comes from Mumia sp. zg.B21, assembly GCF_019550855.1. Taxonomy (NCBI): domain Bacteria; kingdom Bacillati; phylum Actinomycetota; class Actinomycetes; order Propionibacteriales; family Nocardioidaceae; genus Mumia; species Mumia sp. zg.B21. Next base: position 1,013,625 of record NZ_JAHWCJ010000002.1, read on the forward strand.
TGATGCCTCCTGCATCGTGTATACGGCACCGAATAATGTACGGTACCGTATATCGCCGTCCGGCGGAATGGTCCTCGATCCAGGAGTCGTCACATGCCCGCTTCCCCTCGCGTCACCCGTGAGCGGTGGATCACCGCTGGACTTGAGGCGCTCGTCGACGGTGGGCCCGGTGCTGTCCGTGTCGAGACCCTCGCTGCCAGGCTGGGAGTGACCAAGGGCGGCTTCTACGGATACTTCGCCAATCGCGACGCGCTCCTGGAGCAGATGCTCGCCGAGTGGGAGCGCCGCAGCACCGACGAGGCGATCGCCATCGCCGAGGAGGAGGGACGGAGTGCGCGCGAGACGATGCAGCTCGCCGGTGCGCTGACCTTCTCCGACGCCCTGCTGCCGATCGACCTCGCCGTCCGGTCCTGGGCGCGGCACGACCACGGCGTGGCCGAGCGTCTGCGCCGGGTCGACAACATTCGCATCGAGTTCCTGCGGGCGATGTTCAGGACCTACATCACCGACGAGTCCGAGATCGAGGCCCGCAGCACCCTGGCGTTCGCCACGGCCATCGGGCAGTACTTCATGGCGGCCGACCACGGCGCGTACACCAAGGACGAGGCCGTCGACCTCGCCGCGGCCCTCGTCCTGCGACCGGCGGCGATGGCGTCACGTCCGACGAGGAGCAGCCCCGACGGCAGACGCCACCCGCCACGACGACCTCGACGCCATCCGTGAGGTCGAAGCGTGGTGATCGTCATGACCCGACCCTCGACGCTCAACTCGACGTGAGGTCAGCGCGCTGCTCGGAGTCGAACGCCTCGGCGTACGCGGAGCTCGGTGGGATCGGCGTGATGACGTCGACGAGGATGCCGCCGGGTGCGTCCAGGATGAAGTGGCGCTGCCCGAACGGTTCCGACCGGAGCTCCAGCACGGGGGTGAGTCCTCCGTCGGTGACCAGTCGTGCGTACTCGGTGTCGACGTCGTCGACCTCCACGTTCAGGATCGTGCCGCGTGCCGGGACCCCGTACCCGCCCGGGACTGTGGGGTGGTCGGGATCGAGCAGCGCAAGCTCGTACCCGTCGCGTTCGAGGCTGACGTACCAGTCGGACGTGAAGGTGCGGCGGAAGCCGAACCACTGCTCGTAGTACGTCGCCGCCTCGGCGACGTCGTGCGTCCCGAGCACGGGGTAGAAGCTCGTGAGAGTCATGGCTCCTCCAAATACGTGCGAAGTGTAGGTATCAGGTAACATACACTGCGCATGTATCTGTGGAAAGGGTTCCCGATGGGTCGCTCGTCGAAGGCGCAGAGCGAGGTGAACCGCGCCCACCTCGTGCATCTCGCCTGCGCACTGTTCGCCGAGCACGGGTACGACGCGGTCGGGCTGGAAGAGGTCGCTGTCGCGGCTGGCCAGACGCGCGGTGCCGTCTACCACCACTTCGGGAGCAAGCGTGGGCTGTTCTCCGCGGCGCTGGCGAAGGTGCAGGCGTCGGTCGGCGACGCCGTCCAGGCGGCGGCCCTCGCGGAGTCCGATCCGTGGGAAGGCCTGGTCGCGGGCTGCCATGCCTTCCTCGACGCTGCTGCCTCCGACGGTGCGCGCCGTGTGATGCTGGTCGACGGTCCCGCCGTCCTCGGATGGCAGGAGTGGCGTGACGGGGACGCGGCCAGCTCGCGCCGCCTCCTCGAGGAAGGGCTGCACCAGCTCGGGACGCGCGGTGACGTCGCGCCCGACGAGGTCGCCGCACTCGCGACCTTGCTGTCGGGGGCGATGAACGAGACCGCGCTGTGGCTCGCTCAGGAGGGCGAGCCCGTCCGCGACGCGGCCCACGCCGGGCTCGACCGGGTGTTGACCGGTCTTCGTCGGCGGTAGCCGCTTCCGCTCTGCGTCCGTGCCGGGGCAGTGCCAGGCTCGGGTCATGAAGGCACCCACGACGACCATGGCCGACGGGCTCGAGCTGCCGACGATCGGCCTCGGAACCTATCCGATGGACGACGCCGAAGCCGCCGACGCCGTCCGCAGCGCCCTCGACATCGGCTACCGCCTGGTCGACACCGCCGCCTCGTACGGCAACGAGGCGGGAGTGGGGCAGGGCGTCGCGATGAGCGAGGTGCCTCGTGACGAGGTGGTCGTCACCACCAAGCTGCGTGGAGAGGATCAGGGCTACGAGCCGACGCTGCGCGCTTTCGGTGAGTCGCGCGAACGGCTCGGGCTCGACTACGTCGATCTCTATCTCATCCACTGGCCTCTCCCGCGGCTCGACCGGTACGTCGACTCGTGGCGGGCGATGATCCGGCTGCGCGACGACGGGCTCGTCAACAGCCTCGGCGTCTCCAACTTCACGCCCGACCAGATCGACCGCCTCGTCGCCGAGACCGGCGTCGCTCCCGTCGTGAACCAGATCGAGCTCCACCCCTACTTCGTGCAGGACGAGCTGCGGGCGTACGACGCCGACCACGGGATCGTCACCGAGGCGTGGCAGCCGCTCGCCCGCAAGACCGACCTTCTCACCGAGGCGACGATCGTCGAGATCGCGGAGCGGCACGGGGTCACCCCGGCCCAGGTCACGCTGCGGTGGCACGTCCAGCGTGGCGTGGTGCCGATCCCGAAGTCGAGCGACCCGCGACGGCAGCGGGACAACCTCGACGTCTTCGGGTTCTCACTGAGCGAGGAGGAGATGGTGGCGATCGGCGACCGTCCGCAGACGCGCAGCGGCGGGGATCCGGACACGCACGAGGAGCTCTGAGCTCCGGCAACCTGCACCAGGTGTCGATCGACCGGTGGCTCGTCCGTCATCACGGTGTCAGGATCGACACCGACGGAAGGACCTCCGATGTTGTACACGCTCTTCATCCACAACGCCGACCCGCGTGACGCGGGCATCAGCGAGGACGACATGGCGCCTGTCAAGGCCGCGTTCGAGACGTACGTGAAGGACCTCGACGAGGCGGGCGCCTTCGTCACGACCCAGATCCTCGGCATGCCGGAGGTGGCGACGACCGTGACCGCGGTCGATGGTGAGCCGAAGATCCAGGACGGGCCGTTCGCCGACACGAAGGAGTACGTCGGCGGGATCGTCGTCATCGACGTGCCCGACCTCGACGCTGCGCTCGCCTGGGCGCAGAAGTGCCCCGGGGCGACCTACGGGACCGTCGAGGTCCGGCCGACGGCGCTCACATGGAGCCGTGAGCGGCAGTGGCACCAGCCCTGAGGGCGTACGGGGAGGCGGAGCGGGCGGCCCGTGCCTCGTACGGCCGCCTGCTCGCGCTCCTCGCGGCCGCTAACGGTGACATCGCCACCGCGGAGGACGCTCTGGCCGACGCGTTCGAGAGGGCGCTCGTGACCTGGCCCGAACGTGGCGTGCCGGACAACCCGGACGCATGGCTGCTCACCGCAGGGCGCAACCGGCTCCGCGATCTCTATCGCTCGGCGGCACATCGGACGTCCTCGCCGATGCCTGACGAGGAGATCGCGGTCGTGGACGCAGACCAGTCGGCCGCCGGCCGCATCCCCGACGAGCGGCTCGCGCTCCTCTTCGTGTGCGCCCACCCGGCGATCGATGCGTCGGTCCGCACGCCGTTGATGCTCCAGACCGTCCTCGGGCTGGACGCCCAGCGGATCGCGGAGGCCTACGTCGTGCCGACCACCGCGATGGCGCAGCGGCTCGTGCGTGCGAAGCGCCGGATCCGTGAAGCCCGGATCCCCTTCGTCGTCCCCGACCGTGACGTCATGCCGCAGCGGCTTCCTGCCGTGCTCGAGGCGGTCTACGGCGCGTACGCGATCGACTGGTCCGCGGTTCCGAGCACCGCCCTTAGGACCTCGACAGCCGGGGAGGCCCACTACCTCGCGGTGCTCCTCGCCGCCCTCCTGCCTGACGAGCCCGAGGCGCTCGGCCTCGCGGCGCTGGTCTCCCTCTCGCTGGCACGCGCAGGAGCACGCACGGACGAGGTCGGCGCGTACGTGCCGCTCGACGTCCAGGACCCGGCTCGATGGGACGACGAGCTCATCGCGCACGGAGAGCGCCTCTTGCACGCGGCAGCCCACCGTGGCAGACCTGGGCGGTTCCAGCTCGAGGCAGCGATCCAGTCGGCGCACTGCGACCGCGCTCGCACCGGCCGTACGGACCACGCCGCCCTGTTGCGGCTGCACCGGGCCCTCGTCGCGACCGCGCCGACCCTGGGAGCGCAGGTCGCACTCGCCGCGGCCACAGCGCGTGTGGAGGGGGCACGAGCCGGGCTCGCCGTCCTCGACGGTGTCACGGCGGAGGGAGACTCCGACGCCGCACGCCGGTTCCAGCCGGCGTGGGCGCTGCGCGCCCACCTGCTCGCCGAGCTGGGGGAGCAGTGCGAGGACGAGGCGAGGGCGGCGTACGCCAAGGCGATCTCGCTGACCACCGATCCCAGGAGTCGCGCGTTCCTGCAGGAGAGCCACGACCGACTCGGTCGGCGCTAGGGGATCAGACCCAGCGGGAGAACCACATCCGCTGGAGCCACTCCTCGTGGGTGATCAGGATGTCGGTCCAGATCGGGAAGAAGAACGCGGCGAGTGCCAGGGCCACGGCCACGTAGGTGCCGAGGGCCGCGGGCGCCCACCACCGCAGACGGCTTCCGCGGGACCCTCGGAGCAGCCGACCGGCGACGAGCGCGATCGCGGCGCACGTGAACGGGACGAAGGCGGTCGCGTAGAAGAGGAAGATCGGCCGGTCGTCGTAGGCGAACCACGGCAACCAGGACGACACGACCACGAGCACGACGAGACCGAACCGCCAGTCGCGGTCGCGCAGCCAGAACCAGACGGACGCGACGAGTGCCGCCAGCCCGCCCCACCAGACGGCGGGGTTGCCGAGGATGAGCACCTGACGGATGCACGTCTCGGTCCCGCTCGCCGCACATCCCGGCGTCGAGGCGGCGAGGTCGGTCTGGGCGTCGACGCCGACCGGGCGGTTGAGGACCAGCCACCCCCACGGGTCCGACTGGTACGGGTGAGACTTGCCGGCGAGGTAGTCGCCGGTGTGGAACGAGTAGACCATCTGGTGGTAGTGCCACAGCGACTCCAGCGGTCGCAGCAGCTCTCCGATCAGCCCTCTGTCGGTCTTGTCGATGGCTGACCCCCACGGTTGCGCGTCCCCGTAGCCGAGCCCGAACCGGCCCTCGAAGACCTCGTGGTTCACCAGGAACCCCGTCCAGGTCACGACGTACACGACGAGGGCCACGATCACCAGCGACACGAACGCGGGAAGTCCGTCGACGATCATCGAGCGCCACCACGCACCGCGTACGCCGATCGCCCGACGGTCGATCACGTCGAGCACCCAGACGAAGACGCCGACGGCGGCGAGGACGTACAGGGCGCTCCACTTGGTGCCGACGGCCAGCCCGAAGCACACCCCGGCGGCGAGGCGCCACGGGCGCAGCAGGAGCATCCGGACCGGACCGAAGCCCGAAACGGTCTCGGTGGTGGCGTAGCGCCGGGCGATCCGGGTGCGACCCCACTCTCGGTCGGCGACGACGCACGCGACCGCGCACACCAGCCAGAACGCGAGGAACACGTCGAGGAGCGCGAGCCGGGACATCACCAGGTGCACGCCGTCGACGGCGAGGAGCAGGCCCGCGAGGCAGCCGAGCACCGTGGAGCCGCTGAGGCGGCGGACCATCCGGGCGAGGACCAGCACGGTCAACGCACCGACGACGGCCGCCGAGATGCGCCAGCCGAACGCGTTCATCCCGAACAGCTGCTCGCCGATCGCGATCATCCACTTGCCGACCTCGGGGTGGACGACCTGTGTCGGCTCTCCGGTCCACAGACCGGTCGTCTGCCCGGCCTCGACCTTCGCGTTGGCGTCCTCGACCCAGTCCTGCGCGTAGCCGAACCGCAGCAGCGACCAGGCGTCCTTGGCGTAGTAGGTCTCGTCGAAGAGGAGGCGCGGTGGATACTCCAGGCGCCAGACACGCGCGGCGAACGCCAGCAGCGTGACGGCGATCGGACCCAGCCAGCCGAGCAGCCGGGGGGAGTCGGCGATCCGCGAGCGGAACCGGTCGCGCAGCGGCGGGAGCGGCGCACCCTCGGGCGTGCGGCCCAGCGGCGCGAACCTCTCGCTGCTCCCGTTGCGCTCGTCGACGGTCACGGACACGCGGCAACCCTAGCGGCCGCCACGTGGTGGCGAAGCCGGTCGCGGACTCTGACTGCCGTCCGGACCGCTGGCGGTCGTGAACGATACCCCCGGGCCCGCGATGTCGACGACACCCGGGCCCGAGGGCATCATGGGTCAGTAGTAGAGATATCCCCACACCGCGCGGTGATCCGAATACTGCTGCTGAACCGTCGTCAGCGGCCCGTTCCATTCATAGGGGACCGTCGTGCCTCCCGACGTCCTCGGTGAGCTTCTGGCAAAGAGGTAGTCGATACGGCCAGACTTGCTCGGATTGGTCCAGTTCGTCGCGAGTCCCGTCCTGTTCGACCAGCCTCCGTTCGCCTCAGCGACTGCGTCCCGGAAGCCGAGATCGGCTCCTCTCGAGTACCACGTTGCCATCGCTCCGCCGGAAGAGTCAGGCACATTGGCATCCCCCCCAGCAACCTGAAGTGACGACGGGCCAATACCGGCATCGTCCGTCTCGGCTGCCAGCTCGTTGATGTTCTGGGTCGCACACGCGAGACGATCGCTGACACCGGCAGGGTTGGTCTGATAGTTGATGGCGTCCCGGCTGCCGGGCCAGTGGAAGGACGCGGCGGTGACGTTCGCGTTCGTTCGCTTGCTGTCCTTGAGGCGTACGGCGACGTTGATCGTCCGGTCCTGGCTGGGATCGTAGGTCGCGGCGTTTACGCACGACGTGCCACCGTTGACCCGGGCGCCCGACTGCCACGTGGTCTTCGAGCCGTTCATGGTGAATCGTGCAGTTCGATAGATGATGGCGTTCGTCTGATTAGCCTTCAGATCGTTGATCATCTCGACCGAAGCCGTCCCCGCGAGGTTGGAGGAACAGCCGCCGCCCCCATTAGGTCGGGGGTCCGGCTTGGCGATTACTCCTGTGTAGTCGACTCCAAGATGGTTCTCCATCGTCGTCACGAGCTTTTCGAGGTTGGTCGTATTGCGGACTTGCTGAACCAGGAAGATGTCCGGCGCATAGGCGCGGGTGGCCATATACCTAACGAGCGAGCTGTATGCCCGCTCGCATACCGCCGGATTTGCGCCGCTTCCGACAAGGTTCTCCACGTTCGCCGTATACGTCACGAGGAAATCTGGACTGTTGTTGACGGGAGGCGCCGCCTCGGCCGTGGACGGGGAGAACAATGCCGCCGCAACCACCATCGCTGCGCCTGCGGCAAGTGCCCGACACCCCCCACCCGATGCCGCTGAGATCCTCAAAACATTCTCCTCTCGCCAGGCGCCGACAATCGACGCTGGCGAGAGGCTAGCGGCGCGGGGGGGCATCGGCAAGGTTCGGCGGGGTCAGGCAGGCACTATCTCCCCGCCCGTAGGCTTGGCCCGTGCTGGTCCTCGCCGCGACACCCATCGGGAACCCCGCCGACGCGTCGCAGCGGCTGCGCGATCTGCTGGGGAGTGCCGATGTCGTGGCGGCCGAGGACACCCGTCGGCTGCACCGACTCGCCTCAGACCTTGACGTACGCATCGGCGGGCGCATCGTGTCGTACTTCGAGGGCAACGAGTCCCGGCGCACACCGGAGCTGGTTGCCGACCTCGAGGCCGGCCGTACGGTCCTGCTCGTCACCGACGCCGGGATGCCGAGCGTGTCGGATCCCGGCTACCGCCTCGTCGCCGCCGCGGTCGAGGGCGGGCTCGAGGTGACGGTCGCCCCGGGCCCCTCGGCGGCGCTCGCCGCGCTCGCCGTGTCCGGGCTGCCGGTGGACCGCTTCACCTTCGAGGGATTCCTGCCGCGCAAGACCGGTGAGCGTGACCGCGGGCTCGCGGCCCTCGCCGACGAGCCGCGCACGATGGTCTTCTTCGAGTCGCCGCACCGTACGGCCGACACGCTCGACGCGATGGTGGCGGCGTTCGGTGGGCAGAGGCGTGGCGCGGTGTGCCGCGAGCTGACCAAGACCTATGAGGAGGTCCGGCGGGGCACCCTCGAGGAGCTGGCGTCCTGGGCGCGCCCGGACGGGGACGATGCCCGGGTCCGTGGCGAGATCACGATCGTGGTCGACGGTGCGCCGGCGCGTGAGTACGACGAGGCCACCTTGCTCGAGATGGTCGCGGCCGGCGAGCGTGTGGGCATGTCGCGCAAGGACGCCATCGCCGATGTCGCCCGCCGGACCGGCGTGCGTCGGCGTGTAGTGTTTGATCTCGTCCACCGCTAGCAGACGGCGGTTCTGCGTGCCACGGGGCGGTGCGCCCGCCGAGGTGCCACAAGGAGCGCAACACCATGTCCGCGAGTGACCTGCTGGTCCCCGAAGGCGCACGACTGGTCCATATCGGCCCCTACAAGACGGGCAGCACGGCCCTTCAGTCGGCTCTCCACCAGGCCCGTCCGGTGCTCGCCGACCACGGTGTGCGGCGCGCGGGCGACCTGCGGCAGGAGACGCTGGCGGTGCTGCACGCGGTCGACCGCATCCGTCCGTACCACGACGCTGAGCGTGCTCGACGTCGCTGGGAGCGGCTCGCCGACGAGATCCGGACCGCGGACGAGGCGCGGGTGGTGGTCAGCAGCGAGGTGTTCTCGCACGCGCTGCCGACCCACATCGACCGGGTGGTCGACGCCCTCGGCTCCGGTGTCCACGTCGCCGTGACGTTGCGCCCGCTCGTGTCGATCCTCCCGTCCCAGTGGCAGCAGTACGTCCTGCGGACGGCGCGTCTGCCGTACGAGGAGTGGCTGCGCGCCATGTTCGACGCCGACGCTCGCGGTCACTATCCCCGCGGTTCGTTCTGGGTGCCGCACCGCCATGACCACCTGGTCGCGCGGTGGGCTGCCGCCGTCGGGCCGGAGCGGGTGACCGTCGTGGTCCTCGACTCCTCCGACCGGAGGCTGCTGCCGCGGTCCTTCGAGCAGATGCTCGGTCTCCCCGACGGCTCGCTCGTCCCGGAGGAGGACCAGGAGAACCGCTCGCTCACCGCCGCCGAGGCCGACCTCATGCAGGCCTACCACCGGGCACTCGCGCAGATGGGGATCGAGCCTCGCGTCCACTACCGGCTGCTGAACGCCGGCGCCGACGTCTATCTCAAGCAACGCCGGCCGGCACCGGACGAGCCGAAGCCCTACACCCCGCAGTGGGCGCTCGACGCCGCAGCCACCGTCGGGACCGAGATGGCCCGTTCCATCGCCGGCTCCGGCGTACGGGTGGTGGGTGACCTCGGCATCCTGGGAGAGCGCCGCACGGCGTCTCCGCCACCGGAGGTACGGCTCAGCCCCGAGGCGGGCGCTCAACTCGCTGCCGCGCTCGCCGCGGCGTCGCACAACCTCCTCCAGTCCGCGAACCGACGCAGCTCGGCCGAGATCAAGCTCCTGCGCGGCGCTCCGGCGACGACCGCGAGCCTGACCGCGACCACCAGCGGCGTCCTCGTCCGTGAGCTTGCGCGACGCGCTCGCAGGCGTGCGGCGGCCGTCTTCGGGCGATGACTGACGGCGTCACTGCGCGTGTAGGCTTTCGCTCACCGATGACTGAAAGGCGCGTGATGACCGACCTGCTCCTTCCCGAGGGCACGCGGCTGGTGCATATCGGGCCGCACAAGACGGGCAGCACCGCCTTGCAGGGAGCGTTCGACAACGCGCGCGAGGCCGTTCTCGCGCAGGGCGTCCGCTACGCCGGCCGCACCCGGCACGAGTCCGTGGCGGTGCGCTGGGTGACCGAGCGGGTCCTGCCTCAGCAGGACTCCGTAGCCGCGGAGAAGCGTTGGCGAGCGCTGGTCGAGGAGATGACCACGTCGTCTGAGCCTCGCCTCGTCGTCTCGAGCGAGTTCTTCTCCGACGCCAAGGAGCAGCACGTCGAGGCCATCGCCCGTGACCTGGGCCGCGACAAGCTCACCGTGGCGATCACGCTGCGTCCGCTGGCCAAGATCCTCCCGTCGCAGTGGCAGCAGTATCTCCAGCGCGGTCTGACCCAGTCCTACGACGAGTGGCTCGACAAGACCTTCAACGGGACGTCGCCGACCCCGTCGTTCTGGCAGCGCCACCGTCACGACGCGCTGGTACGCCGCTGGGGTGACGTGGTCGGCTACGACAACGTGGTCGTGATCATGCTCGACGGGTCCGACTACGGCTTCCTGCCGCGCACCTTCGAGCAGCTCCTCGGACTACGGCCCGACACCCTCGAGCTCCTCGACGACCTCCAGAACCGCTCGCTGACCTTCCACGAGGCAGAGATGTTGCGCGCCTTCAACGTGCAGTACAAGTCGGAGAAGCTGGCGATGCCGCTGTACGACCGCCTCGTCAACACGCGCGCCGGCCACTACCTCAAGCACCGACGGCCCGAGCGCGACGAGCGCAAGATCGAGACCCCCGCCTGGGGCGTCGAGGCTGCACAGCGGGTCGGGGCCGAGATGGCCGACGCCATCGTCGCCTCCGGTGCCCGCGTGATCGGTGACCCGGCCACGCTGGCCCTCGGGGCACGGCCCCGCGCTGAGGACCTGGGGCCTGTCCAGCTCGACCCCGAGCTCAGCGCCCGCCTCGCGGTGGGTCTCGTGCTCGCGGGTCAGGAGGTGCAGGATATCGAGGTCCGAGCCGCCCGACGAACCGCCGCACGTGGGGTCCGGCCGAGGTCCTCTCGCGAGTTGATCGGCGCCGCGCGACGTCGGCTCCTGCCGGACTGGGTGTCGCGGAGGCGCTGACGTTGAGCTCTCTGCTGCTGCCCGAGGATGCCCTTCTGCTTCACGTGGGGCCGCACAAGACGGGCACCACTGCGGTGCAGAGCGCATTCTTCGCGGCATCCTCCACCCTTCGTGAGCACGGCGTCCGCTACCCCGGCCGCAGTCGTACGCCGATCCAGGCGGTCGTCGCCGTCACCGGTCACGGGCCGATGCTCGGGGAGCCGCCGCTCGACATCAGCGACTGGGAGCGCTTCGTCGCGTCGATCCCGGGGCGGGGCCGCGTGGTGGTCTCGAGCGAGTTCTTCGCCGACGCCGTGGGTGACGCCGTCGACCGCGTCGTGACCGACCTGGGTCGAGATCGCGTCCACGTGGTGGTGACGCTGCGACCACTCGACAAGATCGCGCCGTCGCAGTGGCAGCAGTACGTCCAGAACGGTTCGGTGTCGTCGTTGCGCCGGTGGCTGAAGAAGACGCTGCGCGAGGACGACCCGAACGGGTCGGGCTTCTGGCGACGGCACCGGCACGACGTCCTGGTCCAGCGCTGGGTCGACGTCGTCGGCCCGGACCGCGTGCGGGTGGTCGTCGTCGACGACGACCGCCGCTCGACACTGCTCCGGACGTTCGAGGCCATGGTCGGGCTCCCCGAGGGTGTCCTCGAGCCCGAGCCCGACCGGCTCAACCGCTCGTTGACCCTGCCGGAGGTGGAGCTCGTGCGCTCCCTCAACCGGGAGTTCCGCTCGAGGAGCTGGAGCCCTCGCGACTACCGGCACTTCGTCCGTGTCGGTGTCGCACGTGCGCTCAAGGCTCAGCCCCCCGATCCAGGCGCGCCCGGTCTCGTCCTGCCGCGGTGGGCGGTCGAGCGGCTGCGAGCGATCAGCACCGACGTCGTCGCCAACATCCGGGCGAGCGGCGTCGAGGTCGTCGGCGACCTCGACGCCCTGCGCGTGCCGCGCCCCGGCCGGGACAGTCCCGACCGGATCCCCAAGACCGTCCCGGTCCCGAGCGACGTGGCCGCTCGGGCGGTCGCCGGTGCCGTCGAGGCCGCGATGCAGGAGCGCTCCGGGGTCGGACTCCTGCGGCGCGCAGGGGTGCCGTCGCCCGCCGAGGTCGTCGACCGCGTCCTGCCCCGCGGGCTCCGCCGCTGAGCCCGAGCCGGGCTCCGTAGGATGAGGGCATGTCGAAGACGGTCCTCACCGCGGTCGCCTGGCCCTACGCCAACGGTCCGCGCCACATCGGTCACGTGTCGGGGTTCGGAGTTCCTTCCGACATCTTCTCGCGCTACCACCGGATGATGGGTGACCGGGTCTTGATGGTCTCGGGCACCGACGAGCACGGGACCCCGATCCTCGTCCAGGCCGACGCCGAGGGTGTCACCGCACGCGAGCTGGCCGACCGCTACAACCGCGTGATCGTCGACGACCTCGTCGGGCTGGGGGTCTCGTACGACCTGTTCACCCGCACGACGACCCGCAACCACTACGCGATCGCGCAGGAGGTCTTCGCCGGCCTCTACCGCAACGGCTACGTCGTTCCCCGGCTGACGACCGGGGCGATCTCCCCGTCGACCGGCCGGACGCTCCCCGACCGCTACATCGAGGGCACGTGCCCGATCTGCGGGTACGACAGTGCGCGCGGCGACCAGTGCGACAACTGCGGCAACCAGCTCGATGCCGCCGACCTCATCGACCCGCGCAGCCGTGTCAACGGCGAGACGCCGGAGTTCGTCGAGACCGAGCACTTCTTCCTGGACCTGCCCGCGCTCGCCTCCGCGCTCGCCGACTGGTTGAAGTCGCGCTCCGACTGGCGCCCCAACGTCCTGCGGTTCAGCCTGAACCTCGTCGACGACCTGCGTCCGCGGGCCGTCACGCGAGACATCGACTGGGGCGTGCCTGTCCCGCTGGAAGGCTGGTCGGACCGCAACGACAAGAAGCTGTACGTCTGGTTCGACGCGGTCATCGGCTACCTGTCGGCCTCGGTCGAGTGGGCGGTGCGCTCCGGTGACCCGGAGGCGTGGCGCGAGTGGTGGACGAACCCAGACGCCGAGTCGGCGTACTTCATGGGCAAGGACAACATCACGTTCCACGCCCAGATCTGGCCGGCGCTGCTGCTGGGCTACCGCGGTCTCGGCGACAAGGGTGGGGAGGCGGGTCCGCTCGGCGAGCTCCAGCTGCCGAGCGAGGTCGTCTCCTCGGAGTACCTGACGATGAGCGGCTCCAAGTTCTCGACGAGCCGCGGCACGGTCATCTATGTCCGCGACTTCCTTCGCGACTTCGGCCCCGACGCGCTGCGCTACTTCATCGCCGTCGCCGGGCCGGAGAACCAGGACGCCGACTTCACGTGGGAGGAGTTCGTCCGACGGACCAACTTCGAGCTCGCCAACGAGTGGGGCAACCTCGTCAACCGCTCGGTCTCGATGGCCCACAAGAACTTCGGAGAGATCCCGACGCCAGGCGCACTGACCGACGTCGACCAGGCTCTCCTCGACGCGGCCGCGGCCGCCTTCGACACCGTCGGTGACCACCTGGCGCGGAGCCGCTTCAAGCAGGCCGTCGCCGAGGCGATGCGCGTGGTGACCCTCGCCAACCGCTATCTCTCGGACATGGAGCCGTGGAAGCTCAAGCAGGACCGTGAGCGTCAGGCGACCGTGCTGCACACCGCCCTCCAGATCGTGGCCGACGCCAACACGCTGCTGACCCCGTTCCTCCCGCACGCGGCGCAGCGGGTGTTCGAGACGCTGGGCGGCACCGGAGTGTGGGCGGCACAGCCCGAGGTCCGCGAGGTGCGAGACGACCTGCCTGCCGACCCGATCGGGGTGGGCGTGCCCGAGATGGGCGTCAGCTATCCCGTCATCACCGGTGACTACACCGCCGAGCAGGCGGTGTGGCGCCGGACCGAGATCGTCGCGGGGACGCCCTTGGTCAAGCCGACGCCGCTGTTCGCCAAGCTCGACCCCTCGCTGGCGGAGACGGGCCCGGAGTGGGCGCCCATCGTCCGAGAGGAAGCACCCGCGTGAGCCGTGACGGAGAGCGGCCGCCGCTGCCGGAGCCGCTCCCGCGCCCGGTGGCCGACAGCCACTGCCACCTCGACATGGACGACTCCGCCGAGCAGCTCGCGGTCGTCGACGCGGTCGACCGTGCCCGCCAGGTGAATGTGACACGGATCGTTCAGATCGGGTGCGACCTGCCCGGTGCTCGGTGGGCGGTGAAGGCAGCCGAGTCCCACGACTCCGTCGTTGCGGGTGTCGCGCTCCACCCCAACGAAGCGCCTCGGCTGGCGGCCGAGGGGCGGCTCGACGACGCCCTCGCCGAGATCGAGTCGCTGGTCGTCTCGAGTCCGCGGGTGCGCGCCGTGGGGGAGACCGGGCTGGACTACTACCGGACCGGTGAGGACGGCCGTACGGCGCAGCACGCGTCGTTCCGGGCTCACATCGCGATGGCCAAGGAGCACGACAGAACCCTCGTCATCCACGACCGCGACGCCCATGCCGACGTGCTCGCGGTGCTCGACGAGGTGGGGGCTCCCGAGCGGACCGTCATGCACTGCTTCTCGGGGCACGCCGACTTCGCTCGGGCGTGCGTCGAGCGGGGCTACTGGCTGTCGTACTCCGGGACGCTCACGTTCAAGAACGCGCAGCCGGTCCGCGACGCGCTCGCCGTCACCCCGATGGACCGCGTCCTGGTCGAGACCGACGCTCCGTTCCTCACTCCGACGCCCTACCGGGGCCGTCCGAACGCCTCCTACCTGGTGCCGACGACGGTGCGCGCGATGGCCGCCGTCCTCGGAGCCGAGCTCGAGGAGCTGTGTGAGGCGATCGACACCAACACCGATGCTGCGTTCGGCGGCAGCTGGGGCTGAGGCGCTCTCGCGAGACGAAACCACAACAAGGTAAGTTCCCTGGTGGACTGTGACTCAGGCCACGGGGGGTTGGGTTTCACGTCACGATCTGGTTACTCTGCCGAGAGTTTGTGTCCCGACCCCCGAGGGAGCTTCGTGCGTACCCGCCTTGCACTCACCACCGTGAGCGCTGTCGTCGTCGCCGCTATCGTGGCCGGCGTTCTCGCCTTCACCGTGCTCAACAAGACCGTCACGCTCAGCGTGGACGGCAAGGAGACCACGGTCCGCACCTTCGGTGGCACCGTCGCCGACGTCCTGGACGCCGAGGGCATCGACCTCGGAGAGCGTGACGTGGTCCTCCCCGCGGCCGACGCCGACATCGAGGACGGCACCAAGGTCGCCGTCCGCTACGCGCGCAAGCTCGTGCTCACCGTCGACGGAGCGGCCAAGACCTACTGGACGACCGCTCTCCGCGTCGACGAGGCGCTCGACCAGCTCGGCATCCGGCCGCACGCGGCCGCGGAGCTGTCGACCAGCCGCTCGGCCGTGGTGCCCCGCGACGGTCTCGCGCTGACGATCACCAGCCCCACCAAGATCCGGCTCGTCGCCGACGGCACCCGCCGCGCGGCCTTCACGAGCGGCGCGACCGTCAAGGACGCCCTCGCCGGACTCGGCATCACGCTCGGCGAGCTCGACGAGGTGACCCCGCGTCTCGCGGCGAAGGTCACCGACGGCATGCGGGTGCGTGTCGTGCGTGTCGCGAAGGTCGTCCGCACCAAGACCGAGAAGGTCGCGTTCACCACCAAGGTCCGCGAGGACGACTCGATGGCCGCCGGCAAGACCAAGGTCGTCCGCGAGGGCAAGCCCGGCACCGCCAAGGTGACGTACGAGATCGTCCGCGCCGACGGCAAGGTCCGCAGTCGCAAGGAGGTCAAGCGGGTCGTCGTGACTGCGGCCCGTGCACAGGTCGAGCGCCACGGCACCAAGCCGTCGACGCCGTCCATCGACCCCGGCAGCGGCTCGGTCTGGGACCGTCTGGCCAAGTGCGAGTCGGGCGGCAACTGGAGCATCAACACCGGCAACGGCTACTACGGCGGCCTCCAGTTCAACCTCGGCACCTGGCGTGCGTACGGCGGCCAGGGCTACCCGCACGAGAACTCGCGCGAGCAGCAGATCGCCGTCGCTACCAAGCTGCGCGACGCCAACGGCGGCAGCTACGGCAGCTGGCCGCACTGCGCGGCGCAGCTCGGGCTCCCGACCTGAGCGGCGACGTACGCCTCCTCGGCCAGGGTGACGTCCGCGCCCTCGCCGAGGAGCTCGACGTCGTGCCGACGAAGCGTCGAGGCCAGAACTTCGTCATCGACGCCAACACGGTCCGCCGGATCGTGCGGGTCGCGGGCGTGGGGCCCGACGACGTGGTGCTCGAGGTGGGGCCTGGTCTGGGATCGCTGACGCTGGCCCTCCTCGAGGCGGCGCGGCGCGTCGTCGCGGTCGAGATCGACGAGCGCCTGGCTGAGGCGTTGCCGTCGACGATCGCCACCTACGCGCCGAGCCGCTCGGCCGACGTCGACGTGGTGCACGCCGACGCCCTTCGGGTGCACGAGCTCCCCGGTCCCGCGCCGACGGCGCTGGTCGCGAACCTGCCCTACAACGTCTCCGTCCCGGTGCTGCTGCACTTCTTCGAGCACGTGCCGTCGATCGAGCGCGGGCTGGTGATGGTCCAGGCCGAGGTGGCCGACCGGCTGACCGCCGGCCCCGGCTCCAAGACGTACGGCGTGCCGAGCCTCAAGGCGTCGTGGTACGCCGACGTCCGCCCTGCGGGTCGGGTCGGTCGCACGGTGTTCTGGCCGGCGCCCAACGTCGACTCGGGTCTCGTCGCGTGGACCCGCCGCGAGCCGCCCCGAGACGCCGACCGACGGCAGGTGTTTGCCGTGGTCGACGCCGCCTTCGCCCAGCGCCGCAAGACGTTGCGGGCCGCGCTCGCGGGGATCGCCGGCGGTGCCGACCGCGCCGAGGCTGCGCTGCTGGCCGCCGGAGTGCCGCCGCAGGAGCGGGGAGAGCAGCTCGACCTCGCGGCGTTCGTCCGCATCGCGGCCGCCCTGGAAGCAGCTCCCGAGGCCCCGGCAGCCGGACGGTAGGTTGATCCGGTGCGAACGACGACCGTCCGGGTTCCGGCGAAGATCAACCTGTGCCTCGGCGTGGGACCGCGGCGTGATGACGGCTACCACCCGCTCGCGACGGTCTACCAGGCCGTGGACCTGTGCGACGAGGTGCGGGCCACGGAGGTCAAGGACGGCGCGGTGACCGTGAGCGTGCAGTTCGCCGGCGACGAGCGTCGCGAGCAGGCCCCCGTGCCGACGGGACCCGACAACCTCGCGGTGAAGGCCGCCTGCGCCCTGCGTGACGCCTTCGGCATCGAGGCCGGGGCCGGTCTCGCCATCCGCAAGGCCATCCCGGTCATGGGAGGAATGGCAGGCGGGTCTGCGGACGCGGCGGCCGCCCTGGTCGCGTGTGACGCGTTGTGGGGTACGAAGGCGACCCGTGGCGAGCTCGAGGAGATCGCGGCGACGCTCGGCTCGGACGTCCCCTTCCTGCTTCACGGTGGGACCGCGCTCGGCGCAGGGCGCGGCGAGGAGGTCAGCCCAGTCCTCGCGCGCGGCCGCTTCCACTGGGTCTTCGCGATCGCCGACCGGGGCCTCTCCACGGCCGAGGTCTATGCCCGGTACGACGAGATGCACGCCGAGTCCCCGCCGCCGGCGCCTCACGTGCCGCAGGCCCTGCTCACCGCGCTGGCAGCCGGTGATGCGGCCGCGCTCGGCAACGCTCTCTCGAACGATCTCCAGAAGGCCTCCCTCGACCTGCGACCTGAGCTGTCGCGTGTGCTCGAGGTCGCCGGGGAGGCCGACGCTCTCGGCGCGCTGGTGTCGGGGTCGGGCCCGACCGTGATGGTCCTGGCCGAGGACCCCTCCCACTCGGAGGAGCTCGCGGGCCTGCTGCTCCGCAGCGGTGCCTGCGCCGACGCGGTCCAGGCGAGCGGCCCCGAGCCGGGCGCCCACCTGATCTGACCGCGCGACGAGGGCGACCGCCGTGCCCGAAGACTCCGCGCGGTTCTCGGGGCCCGAGAGCCGCCCCGTAGTCTTGCTCGAGTGACGCCGCCGCCAAATCTCGTGAATCTCGACGGGGTCGACAAGTCCCACGGCACCCGCACCCTGCTGGACTCGGTCAGCCTCGGGATCGCCGCCACCGACCGGATCGGTGTGGTCGGCCGCAACGGTGGCGGCAAGACGACCCTGCTCCGTGTCCTCTCTCGGATCGAGCCGCCCGATGCGGGCCGGGTCACCCATACGCGCGGGCTCGAGGTCGGCTTCCTCAACCAGCGTGACGACCTCCACGAGGCGCACACGCTCCGGGAGGCCGTGCTCGGGGGCAAGGCCGACCACGAGTGGGCCGCCGACGCGACGACGCGAGAGATCGTGACGGTGCTGCTGGCCGGGATCCCGCTGGACCGCATCGTCGAGGGCATGTCCGGCGGCGAGCGACGCCGCGCCTCCCTGGCCCGGCTCCTGCTCGGTCAGCACGATCTCCTCGTCCTCGACGAGCCCACCAACCACCTGGACATCGACGCCATCGCCTGGCTGGCCCGTCACGTGCGCCGGCGCGAGTGCGCCCTCGTGGTCGTCACCCACGACCGCTGGTTCCTCGACGAGGTCGCCACCCGCACGTGGGAGGTGCACGACGGCGTCGTCGACCAGTACGACGGCGGCTACGCGGCGTACGTCCTCGCGCGGGCCGAGCGCGACCGCCAGGCGGCGGCGACCGAGTCCCGCCGGCGCAACCTCGTCCGCAAGGAGCTCGCGTGGCTCCGGCGAGGTCCGCCAGCCCGCACGTCGAAGCCGAAGTTCCGCATCGAGGCCGCCAACACCCTGATCGCGGACGAGCCGCCGCCACGTGACCGCCTCGAGCTCGAGCGGTTCGCGACCCAGCGTCTCGGCAAGGACGTGTTTGATCTCGAGGACGTCTCGCTGGTGCGCGGAGACGCGCTGATCCTCGACCGTGCGACCTGGCGGCTCGGTCCCGGTGACCGGGTGGGGCTGGTCGGGCCGAACGGCACCGGCAAGACCTCGATCATGCGGCTCCTCACCGGCGAGGTCGCGCCTGACTCCGGCCGCGTGAAGCGCGGCAAGACCGTCACCGTGGCCTATCTCTCGCAGGCTCTCGACGAGATGGACCCCACTCAGCGCGTGCTCGACGCGGTGAAGGGACCGGAGCTCCAGTCCAGCACCCTCCTCGAGGGGTTCGGGTTCACCGGGGACCTCCTCACGGCGCGCATCGGCGACCTGTCGGGTGGCGAGCGACGGCGGCTCCAGGTGATGCGGATCCTCCAGGCTGAGCCCAACGTCCTGCTTCTCGACGAGCCGACCAACGACCTGGACATCGACACCTTGACCGTGATCGAGGACTACCTCGACCGGTGGCCGGGCACGCTGGTGGCCGTCTCGCACGACCGCTACTTCCTCGAGCGCGTCACCGACACGGTGTTCGAGCTGCCGGGTGACGGATCGATCCGCATGCTGGTGGGAGGAGTGGAGGAGTACCACCCGGGAGCGCCGGGGGCTCGGCGTACGTCGGGCGCCGACGCTGCGGCGTCGGTCTCCGCGGGCGCACCGTCGACCTCCCCACAGGCGGGCATGTCGGGAGCCGAGGAGCGCGCGGCGCACAAGGAGATGGCACGCATCGACCGCCGGTTGGCCCGGCTGAGCGAGCAGGCGTCAGCGGTTGAGAACGAGATGGCGGCGAACGCGACGGATGTCGGAAGGCTGACCGAGCTCCAGAAGCGGCTGTCGGAGATCGCTGGCGAGCGCGAGGAGCTGGAGTCGATCTGGCTTCAGCTCGCGGAGATGTTAGATTGAGGACTCCTTGAAAGATAGATTATCTACCTAATGGAGTGACAGTGTCTCAGCGCGAATCCGGCGAACGGTCGCATTCTCGGATCCGGTGGGTGCTGCCGATCGCGCTCGTGCTCCTGTGGCTGGTTCTCGGAGGGCTCGCCGGGCCCTTCGCCGGAAAGCTGTCGGAGGTCTCGGAGAACGACAACGCCGCCTTCCTGCCCGAGAGTGCGGAGTCGACCGAGGTCGCGGCGATCGAGGAGAAGTTCGCTCCCGAGTCCGTGCCGATCGTCATCATCTGGGAGTCGGACGGCCCGATCTCCGCCGAGGGTCGAGCGGCCGCCGCGCAGCAGCTCGACGCCGTGTCGAAGGTCGAGGGCATCGAGGGGCAGATCAGTCCACCGGTTCCCTCGGAGGACGGTGATGCCCTGTCGGCGTTCGTGCAGGTGGGTGCGTCGTACGAGGGTGACATCGAGACCGTCGTCGACGACATCCGCGGCGTTGTCGAAGAGGTGGAGGGAGCCACGCCGTACGTGACCGGGCCCGGCGGGTTCGCCGCCGATCTCGGAGCGGCGTTCGGCGGCATCGACGGGATCCTGCTCGGAGTCGCGCTCGCCGTCGTCCTCGTCATCCTGCTGATCGTCTACCGAAGTCCGCTGCTGCCCTTCGCCGTGCTCCTCACGTCCGTCCTGGGGCTCGGTCTCGCCGCCTTCGTGGTCTACCAGCTCGCCGACGGCGGCGTGCTCGACCTCAACGGCCAGAGCCAGGGGATCATGTCGATCCTGGTAGTGGGTGCGGCGACCGACTACGCCCTGCTGCTCGTCGCGCGATATCGAGAGGAGCTGCGCGTCCACGACGACCGGTTCTCCGCGATGCTCGTCGCGTGGCGCCGTGCGCTGCGTCCGATCATCGCCTCCGGGAGCACGGTCATCCTGGGCCTGCTCTGCCTCCTGCTGTCCGACCTCACCTCCAACCGGAGCCTGGGGCCGGTGGCTGCCCTCGGCATCGCCGCTGCGATGCTGTCGGCGCTCACCTTCCTGCCTGCCGCCCTCGTCCTTCTGGGCAGGGTCGCGTTCTGGCCGTTCAAGCCGCACGTGGGCACGGCCAAGCCGGAGGAGTCAGGCGTCTGGGGCAAGGTCGCGGGCCAGGTCGAGCGACGGCCGCGCCGCCTCTGGGTCGGTGCGACCCTCGCACTCGTGGCCGCGGCGGCGTTCGTCCCGACCTTCAACGCGTCGGGCGTCTCGCAGAGCGACCTGTTCCTCGGTGAGGTCGAGGCGGTGCAGGGCCAGGAGGCGCTGGCGCGTCACTTCCCGGGCGGTTCGGGTTCGCCGGCTGTCGTGGTGGCTCCGGAGGACGACCTCGAGGAGGTCGTCAAGGTCGTCGAGGGCACCGACGGCGTGGCTTCCGCCATGCCGATGGCCGAGCGTACGAGCGGACCGCCGACGGGCGACGCCCCGCCTCCCATGGTGGTCGACGGGCGTGTCGTCGTCGAGGTCACGCTCGAGGACGCGGCGGACAGCCACGCCGCCGAGGAGACGGTCCGGACCTTGCGCGACGAGCTTCACGAGCTGGGCGACGACGTCCTGGTCGGCGGCTCCACGGCACAGCAGGTCGACGGCAACGACGTCGCGGAGCGCGACCGGACGGTCATCATCCCGGTCGTCCTCGCGGTCATCCTGCTGGTCCTGATCCTGCTGCTGCGGTCGGTGCTCGCCCCCGTGCTGCTGGTCGCGACGACGGTTCTCAGCTTCTTCTCGACGCTGGGGGTGGCCGGCCTCGTGTTCACCCACGTGTTCGGGTGGGAGGGCGCCGACCCGTCCGTCCCTCTCTACGCGTTCGTGTTCCTCGTCGCGCTCGGGATCGACTACAACATCTTCCTCATGACACGAGTGCGGGAGGAGTCTGCCCGACGGGGCACGCGCCAGGGGATCCTCCATGGGTTGGTGGTCACCGGTGGCGTGATCACGTCGGCCGGGATCGTGCTCGCCGCGACGTTCTCCGCACTGGCGGTGATCCCGATCCTGTTCCTCGCGCAGCTGGCGTTCCTGGTCGCCTTCGGGGTCCTGCTCGATGCGCTCGTCGTGCGTTCGCTGCTCGTTCCGGCGCTGTCGTACGACATCGGCTCGCGGATCTGGTGGCCGAGCGCGCTGCAGCGCCGCCGGTGACGCCGTCGGGCGGGGTGCGCGGGCAGCGCCCCGGCCGACGGGCTCACTTGCTGACGTCGAAGGGAAGCAGCAGTCCCCTCAGCAGGGCCACCAGGTGTCCCGTGTCATCGCCTCCGAGAGACGCGAGCAGTTGACGCTCGCGCTCCAGCAGTGCCTCCAGCGCCGCGTCGACGGCGGCTCTGCCCGTGCTGGTCAACCTGACCTGCACCCCGCGACGGTCGACGGGGTCGGGGAGGCGCTCGACGAAGCCACGAGCCGCCAGCCGGTCGATACGGTTGGTCATGGTGCCGCTGGTCACGAGGGTCTCGCGCAGGAGCTGACCAGGAGACAGCTGGTACGGCTCGCCGGAGCGTCGCAGTGCAGACAGCACGTCGAACTCCCACGTCTCGAGGTCGTGGTCCGCGAAGGCCTCACGCCGGGCGAGATCGAGGTGCCGGGAGAGCCGGGACACCCGGCTCAGCACCTCCATGGGGTCGACGTCGAGGTCGGGGCGCTCGCGTCGCCACGCAGCGACCAGCCGATCCACCTCATCGTCCACCTCTCCAGCGTACCGTCGAGATTCTCGACATCGAGAGTTCGCGCACGCCGACGCGCCGGGGTGACCCACATGTCAATAAGGGTTGACGCCTGCCAACTGCGTCAATTACGGTTGACAGCATGTTCGACGCCGACCCGCTGACCGACTCTGATCCCGCCGTGGGCCTCCGTGCGGTCCGTGCGCTCCGCGAGCTCGCCGACCGTCTCGAGCGCCTCCAGGTGGAGCGCGCGCGAGCCCTCGGGTGGTCGTGGCAGCAGATCGCCGACGCCCTGGGTGTCTCGAGGCAGGCGGCGCACAAGAAGCACGGCGGCGAGGACCGAGAGGGGAAGGGCTGACATGTTCGAAAGATTCGCGGCAGAGGCGCGCTCGGCGGTGGTCGATGCGCAGGAGGAGGCACGCGAGGCAGGGGACCGCCGCATCGAGCCGGTCCACATCCTCGGGGCGCTGGTGAGGCGGGGTGCGGACGACGGGCTGCTGGCACGCCACGGGGTGACCCACGAGGCAGTGCGCCGAGAGATCGTGCGAGGGGGTGGCGGTGCGCTCGACGCGGAGGCGCTGGCGGCCGTGGGTGTCGATCTCGACGCCGTCCGCGCCCAGGCCGACACGACGTTCGGTGAGGGTGCGCTCGAGCGTGCCGGAGGGCGGAGCCGAGGACATCTCCGGTTCACCCGTGCCGGCAAGAAGGTGCTCGAGCGTGCGCTGAGAGCGACGGTCGCGGGCCCCGGACGTGAGATCGGGACCGTGCAGCTGCTGGCGGGTGTCCTCTCGGTCGACGACGCGCGGCTCGCGGCGGTGGTCTCGGCGGTGTGCGACGATCCTGACGCCCTCCGGGCCGACGTCGACCGCGCCGTGGCGGGCTGGGCGGCCTGACGTGGCGCAGTGGGACCCCGCGCTGTACCTCGCGTACGAGTCCGAGCGCGCGCGGCCGTTCGTCGACCTGGTCTCCCGGATCCCGACCGAGCCCCGCGCGATCGTCGACCTCGGGTGCGGACCAGGCCACCTGACCGCCGTGCTGAGGGGCCGGTGGCCGGCGGCGACCATCCTGGGGGTCGACTCCTCTCCCGAGATGGTCGAACAGGCGCGGCGTGAGAACGTCGATCCCGCAGTGGGCTACGAGCTGGGCGACATCGCGGCGTGGTCTCCCGCGGACCCCGTCGACCTGGTCGTCTCCAACGCCGCGTTTCAGTGGGTGCCTGACCAGCTCGAGGTCGTGCCACGACTGCGTGAGCACGTCGCCCCCGGTGGGGTGCTGGCCTTCCAGGTCCCCGACAACCACCAGGAGCCGAGCCACGTCCTGCTTCGAGAGCTCGCCTCGCAGGACCCCTACGCGGAGCATGCCGCTGGGCTGGCGGAGGCGCGCGGTGTCTCACCCCCCACCTACCTCGAGCTGCTCGTCGACGACGCCTGGGAGCTCGACGTCTGGGGCACCACCTACCTCCACCTGCTCCCGGGGGAGGACCCGGTGTTCCGGTGGATCTCCGGGACCGGCGCGCGTCCGGTGCTCGAGGCGCTCCCGGAGGGCCTGCGCGGTCGCTTCGCGGAGGACTACAAGGCGGCGTTGCGCTCGGCGTACCCGAGGGAGGGGTACGGGACGGTGCTTCCGTTCCCGAGGACCTTCGTCGTCGCGAAGCGGCGCTAGGGCTTCGGTGCGTCGCGGAAGAGGGTCGGCTCGGCCTCGAGGTTGGAGAGCCCGTTCCAGGCGAGGTTGACGACGTGGGCGGCGACGATGTCCTTCGTCGGCCGGCGCGCATGGAGCCACCACTGGCCTGTCGTGGAGACCATGCCGACGAGCATCTGGGCGTACATCGGCGCCAGCCTGGCCTCGTACCCGCGTCGTTTGAACTCTCCGACGAGGATGTCCTCGACGCGGCTGGCGACGTCACCGATGATGCTCACGTAGGACCCGGTCGGCGAGCCGACCGGCGCGTCTCGCACCAGGATCCGGAACCCGTCCGAGCTGGTCTCGATGTAGGTGAGCAGGGCGACCGCCGCCGCCTGGAGGAGCTCGCGGGGCCCGCCTGTGGTGAGAGCGGCGCGCATCATGTCGAGGAGCGTGCGGACCTCGCGGTCGACGACCACCGCGTACAGCCCTTCCTTGCCGCCGAAGTGCTCGTACACGACCGGCTTGGACACCGACGCCCGTGAGGCGATCTCCTCGACCGTCGTCCCGTCGACCCCACGGTCGGCGAAGAGCGTCCGAGCGATCGCGATCAGCTGCTCGCGCCGCTCGGCAGCCGTCATCCGTCTGCTGCCCTTGCGCTTGGCGTCCGGGGCGGGGTTCTTGGCCACTCTCGGCATTGTGCCCTACGTGACGTCAGCGCAACCTCGGCGCGCTCCTCGAGGGCGATGCCCGGAATCTCAACGTCCGGTGCATCTCCCGAATGGCGCGAGATTCTCCACTATCCAGGGCCTAAGCAAGCGCTTAGTCACCACCGACGTAGCACGTCACAGAACTTCTTCTAGTGCTCTTGTCCAGGTTGTGATCGGGCGTTAACGTCCCGTTCACCTCGCGGTCTCCCCGGTCGTTCCGGGGCATCCCTGGGCCGCGGAACCGATGGGAGACCGATGATGTTCAGACCACTTGTGCTCCGGCTCGTGACCTTGTTCGCGGCCGTGGCCCTGCCCTTGGTGGGCGCGACGGCTCCGACCGCGACCGCCGCCGACAACCCGTACGAGCGGGGCCCTGCCCCGACGGCTTCGAGCGTGCTCGGCAACGGGTCGTTCGCGGTCAGCACCACCTCGGTGTCGCGGCTGAGTGCCTCCGGTTTCGGGGGCGGCACGATCTACTACCCCACGTCCACCAGCGCCGGGACGTTCGGCGGAGTGGTTCTCGCTCCGGGCTTCACGGCGACGTCCGGGTCGTACGCCGGGCTCGCGCGCAGGGTCGCGTCGCACGGCTTCGTCGTGTTCGCGATCGACACGAGCTCGACGCTCGACCAGCCCGCCAGCCGGGGGCGCCAGATCCTCACGGCACTCGACTACCTCACCGAGCGCAGCTCGGTGAGGTCGCGCGTCGACGCCACCCGGCTCGCGGCCTCCGGCCACTCCATGGGCGGCGGCGGCACGTTGGAGGCAGCGAACTCGCGGCCCACCCTCAAGGCGGCCGTCGCGCTCCAGCCGTGGAACACCGACAAGACCTGGCAGGGGATCCGGGTCCCGACGATGATCATCGGTGCCCAGAACGACTCGATCGCCGCCAACAGCTCCCACTCGATCCCGTTCTACAACAGCCTGACCGGGGCACCTGAGCGGGCGTACGGCGAGCTGCGCGGGGAGAGCCACCTCGCCGCCAACACCAACCCCGACTGGCAGGGCCGCCTGATGGTGACCTGGCTCAAGCGCTACGTCGACTCCGACACGCGGTACTCGCAGTTCCTGTGCCCCGCGCCTACCTCGACGGCGCTGTCGGACTACCGGAACTCCTGCCCCGACTGACCTCACGGCGGATCGCAGGAGGAGGCGGCCGGGCATGGTGGACGAAGCACCGTGCCCGGCCGCCTCACATCATGCCCGGGTCGGCGTCACGACCTCGGCCGCGCGGGCTCTGCTTGCGGCATCGCCGCGGCAGGTCGACTCTGGAGGAGACATCCAATCCTCTGAGGAGGTCGCGTCGCATGCATCTCAGCACCCTGGCCAAGTGGAGTCTCGTGGTCGCCGTGGTGGCGGCGTTCGTGATCACCGGGGCCACCATCCTGCTGCTCGTCCGGGGCGGCACCCTCAACAGCAACCCGTGGGAGCCGATCGGGACGGCTCTCGCCATCTTCGGCGCCATCTCGGCACTCGTGATCGGGATCGCCGAGGCCGACATCGGCACCCACCAGACCAAGCGGGACAGCTAACCGCGGACGCGGCGACGCGTCCGCGGCGCTCGAGAGGTCAGGCCGCGGCTCTCGCGGTGGCCTCGACGCGCTTGGCCTCGATCCGGGACGGGACGGGCCACCGCACGTCGCGCACCCAGCCCGCCTTCTCGAGGAGCCAGATGACGCGGGCCGAGATGTCGATCTGACCGGGCAGCACGCCGTGGCGCGCGCAGGTCGGGTCGGCGTGGTGCAGGTTGTGCCAGCTCTCGCCCATCGACGGGATCGCCAGCCACCACACGTTGCCGGAGTGGTCGCGTGACTTGAACGGCGACTCGCCGACCGTGTGGCAGATGGAGTTGATGGACCACGTCACGTGGTGGACGAGGAAGAGCCGGACGAGGGAGCCCCAGAAGAACGCGGTCGCCGCGCCCTGCCAGGACCATGTCGCCAGGCCACCGATCACGGGCGGCAGGGCGAGGGAGATCAGCACCCACATCGGAAAGAGCTTCGACAGCCGGACGATGTCGCGGTCCTTCAGGAGGTCGGGCGCGTACTGGCGCTGAGGAGTCTGCTCGGCGTTGAACATCCATCCCAGGTGCGCGTAGGCCAAGCCCTTGGTGAGCGCGGGCACCGTCTCGCCGTAGCGCCACGGGGAGTGCGGGTCGCCCTCACGGTCGGAGAACTTGTGGTGCTTGCGGTGGTCGGCGACCCAGCGCGTGATCGGTCCCTGGATCGCCAGGCTGGCGGCCACGCCCAGCGCGATCTTGACCCCGCGATTGGGCTTGAACGCCTTGTGGGTGAAGAGGCGGTGCATGCCGACGGTGACGCCGAGGGTGGAGATCACGTAGAAGACCGCCAGCAGGACGAGGTCGAGCGGTCCGAGCCAGCCGCCCCAGGCGACAGGCACCGCGGCCAGGATGGCGAGGATCGGGAGCACGACGAAGATCCCGAGCATGATCTGCTCAGGCTTGCCGGGGGGTGCGCCCTCGGCGCCGAAGCCGGCCTCGTTGTGTAGCGGGGGGGTCTCGGTGCGTACTGACATGTGGAGGTCCTCGTGTTCGACGGCAGTCTCGCGCGAGCGCGGGCGTTTTAACCTACGCGCGCGTAGGTTAAGTCTTGCTGGCGGTACCCGCCTGAGCAACTTTTACGCCCGCTCGGGCGCGGTCGTACGACATTCGAGCCCTCGCCACCTCGCTCTGGTGCTCCTCGGTCCACCGGACCAGCGACTGGATCGTCTCGAGCAGGGTGCACCCCAGCGGCGTCAGCGTGTAGTCCACTCGCGGTGGCACCACCGGGTGGACCGTCCGCTCGACCAGCCCGTCGCGCTCGAGGTGCCGGAGCGTCACCGTGAGCATCCGCTGGCTGATGCCGTCGATGGCCCGCCGGAGCTCGGTGAACCGCATGGTTCGGTTGCCGACCAGGGAGATCACGAGAAGAGACCACTTGTCGGCCACCCGGTCCAGGATCTGGCGGACCTCGCAGTCCTCGCGCGAGTCCCACTGGAAGGCGTCGTACGGGACGGTGTCGTCGCAGTGCGTCGGTTCTTCTGAAGTGCCTTCTTCCATAAGTCCTCATGGTTCCTCACGATGGGCTCAGTGACAAGAAGTAACCACACGAGGAGCACGTCATGCACGAACGCGTCCCCACCGAGCACACCGCCGCGCAACCCTCTCGATCGCGGGCGCGCGCCCGCGACGCGGCGATGCTGGCCGTCCTGTGCGGCGCCATCTTCCTCGAGGGGATCGACCTGTCGATGACGGCTGTCGCCCTGCCGTCCATCCGGGCAGACCTCGACATGTCGACCACCGGGCTGCAGTGGGTCGTCAGCGCGTACGCCCTCGGCTACGGCGGTTTCGTCCTGCTCGGGGGGCGCGCGAGCGACGTCCTCGGGCGCCGGCGGACCTTCCTCACCTGGTTGGTCGTCTTCCTCCTCTTCTCCGGATTGGGAGGTGTGGCGGTCGACGGGTGGATGCTTGTGGTCTCCCGCTTCGTGACCGGAGTCGCGGCCGGCTTCCTCACCCCGGCCGGTCTGGCGCTCGTGACCACGACCTTCGCTGAGGGGCCGCGTCGTGACCGCGCCCTCTTGATCTACTCCGGGGCCGCCGCCGGCGGCTTCTCCCTCGGGATGATGGTGGGTGGCCTGCTCACGGCGATCGACTGGCGGTGGGTCTTCTTCGCGCCGGTCATCATGTCGGCCGTGCTGCTCGCCGGTGCCGTCGCGCTCGTCCCACGCGACGAGCGCGGCGACGGGTCTGCGCGGGAGCGGTTCGACGTGAGGGGGACTCTCACCCTGACCTCGGCGATGCTGCTCGTCGTGCTGGCGCTGGTGCAGTCGCCGCAGGCGCCTGCGCTCAGGACGGTGGCGGTCGGCGTGCTGGGCCTCGCGCTGCTCGGTCTCTTCGTCGCCCTCGAACGGCGGGCGCCGGCGCCGGTCGTACGGCTCGGCATCCTCCGGTCCGGGCGCCTGGTCCGCGCCAACCTCGCGGCGCTGCTGCTCGTCGGCGCGTTCGTCGGGTTCCAGTTCGTGATGGTGCTGTACCTGCAGGAGCTGCGGGGATGGTCGGAGGTCGAGACCGGGATGGCGATGGCGGTGCTCGGCCTCGACGCCGTGCTGGCCCCGACCGTCACGCCGCTGCTCGTGGCGCGTTGGGGCAACACGGTGGTCTTCCTCAGCGGGTTCGTGGTCGCCGCCGTCGCCTACGCGTCGCTGCTCCGGCTCGGGGCGGACTGGTCATACGCGGCACTGCTGCCCTCCTTCGTCCTGGTGAGCATCGCGTTCGCGCTGGCGTACGGGCCGCTCACGATCGAGGCGACGAACGGGGTCGCTGCGCACGAGCAGGGCCTTGCCGGCGGGTTGCTGTCGACGTCCTTCCAGTTCGGGTCGGCGTTGGGGCTCGCCGCGGTCGCGGTGGTCCTGGCTGCCGTGTCCGGTCCCGCGGTGACGATCGGGCTCGACGGCTTCCGGGCCGCGCTGCTCGTCCCGGTGGTGACCGCGCTCCTCGGGGTCGCGGTGAGCGCGGTGACCCTGCGTCGGGAGTCGGCCCTGCGACGGGACTGAGGAGGTCCGGCGTCCGGCTCGGTGTGTGCAGGGGCCCGTTGGTTCCGTACGCTGGGGGCGGATGATCCCCGGTTGGTCTGTCGGCAGGGCCCGCCGCACTTTGAATGCGGATCAAGCGACGTAGGTTCGACTCCTACCCGGGGAGCTCATCCGCCCGAGTCGTCGGTACGAGAGGAACCCGTGAGCGAGCAGGCTCCGACCATCGTGATGGTGCTGGCCGCCGGTGGCGGCACCCGGATGCGGTCCAAGACCATGAAGGTCCTCCACCCCCTCGCCGGGCGAACGTTGCTCGGTCATGCGCTCCACGCCGCCCGAGGGATCTCCCCGGAGCATGTGGTCGCGGTGATCGGCAACCAGCGTGAACAGGTCGCGGAGCACCTCGCCCAGGTCGATCCCGACGTGATCCAGGCCGTGCAGGAGGAGCAGCTCGGCACGGGCCACGCCGTCGCGGTCGGGCTGGCCTCCCTCGGCGACGAGGCGGTCGGCAGCGTGGTCGTGCTGTACGGCGACGTGCCGTTGCTGGAGCCCGAGACGCTCGAGCGCTTCGTGGAGGACCACCGGCAGCACGGCCGTACCCTCAGCGTCCTCACGGCGAAGGTCGCGAACCCCCACGGCTACGGTCGCGTCGTCCGCGGCGCCGACGGCGGCGTCGTCGAGATCGTCGAGGAGCGCGACGCCACCGACGAGCACCGCAGGATCGACGAGATCAACTCCGGCATCCTCGCCTTCGATCTCGCATGGGCGCGCGAGGCGCTGCGGACGCTCGGCAACGACAACGCCCAGGGCGAGTACTACCTCACCGACCTCATCGGTCTCGCCGTCGCCGAAGGCCGCGAGGTCGGCGCGTACGAGATCGCCGACGCCGTGCAGACCGAGGGTGTCAACACCCGCGTCCAGCTCGCCCGTCTCGCCGCCGAGGCCAACCGCCGCATCGTCGAGCGCCACATGCTCGCCGGGGTGAGCGTGGTCGACCCGGCGACGACCTGGATCGACGTCGATGTCTCGATCGGGCCCGACACCACGATCCTGCCCGGCACCCAGATCCTCGGCGCGACGAGCATCGGCGAAGACGCCCTGATCGGCCCCGACTGCACGCTTCAGGACATGGAGATCGGTGACGGCGCCAGCGTGGTCCGCACCCACGCCTCGCTGTCGGTGATCGAGGCGGAGGCGACCGTGGGTCCGTTCAGCTACCTCCGCCCGGGCACGACGGTGGGCGCCGGCGGCAAGCTCGGTGCGTTCGTCGAGGCCAAGAACACCCGACTGGCTCCCGGCGCGAAGGTCCCTCACCTCTCGTACGTCGGTGACGGCGACATCGGAGAGGGCGCCAACATCGGCGCGGGCTCGATCTTTGCCAACTACGACGGCGTCAAGAAGAACCGCACGACCATCGGCGCTCACGCCCGCATCTCGTGCAACAACACGTTCGTCGCCCCGGTGAGCGTCGGTGAGGGCGCCTTCACCGGTGCGGGAGCGACGATCCGCGAGGACGTTCCGCCAGGGGCACTTGCGGTGTCGGCTGGATCACAGAGGACGATAGAAGGGTGGGTCGCGAGGAAACGCCCCGGGACCCCAGCCGCCGAGGCGGCCGCCCGTGCGGCCGCCGGCGATCAGAGCGACGACGCCCAGGAGAGTCCCACGTGACCGGCATCAAGCGCACCACCGAGAAGAACCTCATGCTCTTCTCGGGTCGAGCCCACCCCGCTCTCGCCGAGGAGGTCGCCAAGGAGGTCGGCACCTCGCTCGTCCCGACGTCGGTGTACGACTTCGCCAACGGCGAGATCTACGTGCGATACCAGGAATCCGTACGCGGCTCGGACGCGTTCGTGATCCAGAGCCACTCCGCGCCGATCAACGAGGCGATCATGGAGCAGCTCATCATGGTCGACGCCCTCAAGCGGGCCTCGGCCAAGCGGATCACGGTCATCCAGCCGTTCTACGGATACGCCCGACAGGACAAGAAGCACCGCGGTCGCGAGCCCATCTCCGCGCGCCTCATGGCCGACCTGTTCCTCACCGCCGGCGCCGACCGTCTGATGGTCGTCGACCTCCACACCGCTCAGATCCAGGGCTTCTTCGACGGCCCGGTCGACCACCTGATGGCGATGCCGATCCTCACCGAGTACGTCCTCGAGCGCTACGGCGACAAGCGGCTCGCCGTCGTGTCGCCGGATGCGGGCCGCATCAAGGTGGCCGAGAACTGGGCCGAGAAGCTCGGCGGCGTGCCGCTGGCGTTCATCCACAAGACGCGCGACATCGACCGTCCGAACGCGTCGATCGCCAACCGCGTCGTCGGTGAGGTCGAGGGTCGCACCTGCGTCCTGGTCGACGACCTCATCGACACCGGCGGCACCATCGTCCAGGCGTGCGAGGCGCTGATGAACGCCGGAGCCGCCGACGTCGTCATCGCGGCGACCCACGCCGTATTCTCGGGGCCGGCGGTCGAGCGACTCGCAAGCTGTTCGGCAGCCGAGGTGATCATCACCGACACGCTGCCGCTGTCCGAGGACAAGCGGTTCGACAAGCTGACCGAGCTCTCCATCGCGCCGCTGCTCGGGAAGGCCATCCGTGAGGTCTTCGAGGACGGGTCCGTCACGAGCCTGTTCGACGGCAAGGCCTGAGCCTCCGCCGTACCCGTCTCGAAGCCCGCTTCGACAGCCTTGCCTCCGCCCTTGTATGATGGGGAAGTTGCCTCGGCGAGGGTTGGCTTTCCGTCAGCCGTGATCGACTTGGTGTCTTGGACTCAGTGCGCGATGCGGCCGTCCGAAAGACCACCGTCGCCGAGGCGCGACCCGCACGAAGACCCCGCTTTTAAGGAGCAGTTCCGCCGTGTCCGAGATCAAGATCAAGGCTGAGACGCGTACCGAGTTCGGCAAGGGCGCCGCTCGCCGTATCCGTCGCGACAACAAGGTTCCTGCCGTCCTCTACGGCCACGGCATCGATCCGATCCACGTGATGCTGCCAGGCCACGACCTCATGCTGGCGCTCAAGCAGCCCAACGCGCTGCTGTCGGTCGACGTCGACGGGGACGCCCAGCTGGTCCTCCCCAAGCAGGTCCAGCGCGACCCGATCAAGGGCTTCATCGAGCACGCCGACCTCCTGGTCGTCCGCAAGGGCGAGAAGGTCACCGTCGACATCCCGATCGTCGTCACCGGCGAGTCGGTGAGCGGTTCGATGGTCGTCACCGAGAACTCCTCGGTCCCCATCGAGGCCGAGGCGACGCACCTGCCCGAGCAGATCGAGGTCTCGGTCGAGGGCCTCGACGCCGGTGCTCAGATCCACGCGTCCGACCTGGATCTGGCCAAGGGCTCGTCGCTGGCCGTCGACGGCGATCTGCTGATCGTCAACATCGTGGCCGAGCCCACCGCGGCGCAGGTCGAGGCCGAGCTGGAGGAGGCCGAGGCCGAGGCCGGCATCGAGCGTGACGAGTCGCAGGCCGAGGCCGCCGAGGCCGCCGAGGCCGAGCAGACCGAGGCCGCACCCGCCGAGTGATCCTGGGACGGATCTTCCGAGCCCCGGCTCACCGACGCGAGCAGGAGAACGACGACGCCATGACGGAATCGCCATGGCTCGTCGTCGGCCTGGGCAACCCCGGACCCGGGTACGCCCAGACGCGTCACAACATCGGCTACATGGTCGCCGACGCCCTCGCTGAGAGAGCGGGTGGCCGCTGGAAGTCGCACAAGCCCACGCGCGCGGACGTCGTGGAGGGTCGCCTCGGCGGCCCTTCCGGCGTCCGCGTCGTGCTCGGCCGCTCACGCGGCTACATGAACGAGAGCGGCGGTGCCGTCAAGGCGTTGGCGACGTTCTACAAGGTGCCGCCCGAGCAGCTCGTCGTGGTCTACGACGAGCTCGACCTCCCGTACGAGACCATGCGCGTCAAGCTGGGCGGCGGGGACAACGGCCACAACGGGCTGAAGTCCATCCGCGCGTCGCTGGGCACCGGCGACTACTACAAGGTGCGGGTGGGCATCGGTCGTCCGCCCGGTCGCCAGAGCCCTGCCGACTACGTGCTCAAGCCGTTCTCGAGCACGGAGCGCAAGGAGCTGCCGCTGGTCGTCGAGACCGCGGCGGACGCCGTCGAGACACTGCTCACCTCAGGCCTCGAGGTCGCACAGCGCGAGTTCAACAGCTGATCGTCATGGGCACCGACATGCGGGGCCGTGCGCTGGCTCACTGTCGTCCTTTGGGGAAATCGTCCACGACGTGCGCCCTTCCTCTGATTCACTCGTTGCGTCGGGGATCAGACCACGCTGGAGGACAGCCTTGACGGACATGCAGGTCGGGCGCGATTCACCGGTGGGAGGTTCGCTGGCCGGTCGACAGACGCGCGCGTCGTCGAGGCTCGCCACGAGGATGCACAACCGGTCGCGCATGGCAGCGATCGCGTTCCTGCTGTCCACGCTGGGGGCCGCTCTCGTGGCTGCCGTCATGGCGGCGAGCGTCGGAGGACATGTCTGGCTGGTCGTCGCGGCGATCGCGCTCACGCTGACCGTGGAGTTCTTCACCCTTCCAGCCTATGAGCGCACCAGGTCTTTGCGGCCTGCGAAGCACCTCGTGGTCGCCGGGTCCATCGGCGTCCTCACGCTCACCGTCGCGGAGATCATCCAGCCCGTCACCGCGCGGCACACGATGATCCTGATCGTCACCTCCGCGGGACTGTGCGCGTGCGCGGTGGTGGTGCGATATCTCGTGGCCGCCCCACGGTCGACGTTGCTGGTGGGCGACCGGACCGGCGTCGGTCACTTCATCGCCCAGTGGAGCGAGCGCCCCGACATCGTGATGGAGGGCATCTGTCTGGTCGGTGACGAGGGAGACACGCTCCCGTCCGAGCTCGGTGGGGTGGCCGTCGTCGGCCGGCTCGGCGACGTGACGGCCGCCGCGGCCGATCTTGCTGTCGACGAGGTCGTCGTCGCGCCAGGCCCCAACCTGAGCGCCTACGACGTCCGTCGGCTCAACTGGGCGCTCGACCACTCCCTGGTCGAGCTCACCGTCGCCACCGAGATCCACGGCGCGATGCCCCGCCGGGTGCAGCCCCGCATGCTGGGGCGGCGTCTGATGCTGTCGGTGCGCCCGCCCCGACGGCCTGCTCTGGCGCTGTGGCTCAAGGGCGTCATCGACTGGATCGGCGCCGTCGTGCTGATCCTCGTCCTGTCGCCGGTGTTCCTCGTGGCGGCCGTGGCGATCAAGCTCACCTCGCCAGGACCGGTGTTCTTCCGTCAGACGAGGACCGGTCTACGCGGCGCGCCCTTCGAGATGATCAAGTTCCGCACCATGGTGGTGGACGCCGAGGACCAGCTCGCCGCGCTGACGGAGCTCAACGAGGGCGCAGGACCGCTGTTCAAGTTGCGCGACGACCCGCGGGTGACGCGGGTCGGCCGGGTCCTCCGCAAGACCTCGCTCGACGAGCTGCCCCAGCTCTTCAACGTGATCCGTGGGGAGATGTCGTTGATCGGGCCACGGCCGGGGCTGCCGCACGAGGTCGATGCGTACGACGACTGGATCCGTCACCGGTTGCAGGTCAGACCCGGGATGACGGGCGCCTGGCAGGTCTCCGGCCGCTCCAACCTGAGTTGGCAGGACTCGGTGCGCCTCGACATCGACTACGTCGACAACTGGACCTTGCGCAGCGACCTGGCCATCGCGGCTCGCACGGCTCGGGCCGTGATCAAGGGCGACGGGGCGCACTGAGCGTCATCGGCCGGCTGCCGCCTCGTTACCGTGGCGCGTAGACGCGGACGTAGTCGACGAGGTAGTCCGCCGGCATGACCGTCAGTTCCGGACGTGCCGGGTCGGGGAAGCCGTTCCAGGCCTGTCCGACCTGGATGTTCAGCCGGATGTTGAACCGCCCCGCGATCGCGCGTTCGAACCACGCGACATCTGCACGGCGGACACGGCCGACAACCTTGCCGTCGAAGAGCCACGTGACGCATCCGGCGTCCCACGTGACGCCGTAGGTGTGCCAGTCGTCAGCGATCGGTGGATCGCCGACGGAGGTCCCCCATCCGCCGGTCTTGCCCGGATGCTGCTGCTTCGTCGTGTCGGCGTGGAGCGTCCAGTAGTACGACCCGGCTCGGTAGTCGTCCCGGATCGTCGGCTCGCCGCTGGCCTCCATGACGTCGATCTCGCCGAGGGAGGTGTCGCTGCGGAGCCAGAATGCGGGCCAGACCCCACGCGAGATCCCCGGCGGGGTCGGCACCCGCGCGCGCATGATCCAGGTCCCGTAGCGGCGGGAGTACTTCCCGATGGTGTCGACGTAGGCGGAGGTGAAGGGCCTCCCGGCCACCGTCTCGCGGTCCGCGCGCAGCCGGAGATGGCCGCTCTCGACCTTCGCGTTCCTCGCCAGGACGCGGGCGACGTCGTAGCTGAGCGAGAGGTTGTCGCGCACCCGCCACCTGCTGGTGTCGATGGTGGTGCCGCTGAACTCGTCGGCCCAGTCGAGCCTTCCGTAGCGAGGATCGCGGTAGTCGGCGACCTTGCACCATCCGGGGGCGCTCGGCCCGACCGTCGTTCGACGTGTGGCCTTCACCACGGCGACCAGACGGACGTCGTCGAACCGGACGGCACGGTGCCTGCCGCCGACGAGTGCCGACAGGCGGACCCGCACGTGGTCGCCGCGCTTCACCGCGCGTGCGGCCCTGACCCGGCGCCACTGCGAGCCGGGAAGCCGGGCGACGCGTCTGCCCCGACCCACGACACGGTTGCGGCGCAGCTCCACCAGCTCGACGGTGACCTTCGTCGCCCTGCGCCGAGAGCGGAGATCGATGCCGGCCCTCACGACCGACGTTCCTGCCGGCAGACGGATCCGCCGCGACCGTGTCCGGACCACCGCGCGCCGTGTGACGGTCGATCGCAATCTCGCAGACCGGTTGCCGGTCGCGCGTGACCGCACGACCGTCAGCCGGGTCCGGCGCGGGTGGAGCGCCGTCCACCTCGTCGTCGAGCTCAAGGGGTCGCGCCAGACGGTGCGCTCCTGCGTCGCGGCGCCGGCCGGGGCGCCGGTGCTCGTACTCTCGCTCCTGCTCCTCGGCGCCGACTCGGCGCTCCCCACGGCGCACCCCGAGAGCGCGAGCAGTGTGACGATCGTTGCAAGAGTCCTCAAACGACACCCTCCGTCCTCTGTCGAGGCTACGATCAGATGTTCATGGTCGCTTCTTGAGAGGGGCGGCCGCTGCTACGCCCGCCAAGGATCGCTGTGCCCGTTCCCCCGCCCCGTCCAGGTCCCTCCGTCTCGGCGGTGATCGCGACACGTGACCGGCCGCAGCTGCTGGTCCGCGCGGTCGAAGCGGTGCTGACGCAGGACTACGACGGCGCGATCGAGGCGGTGGTGGTCTTCGACCAGAGCCGGCCCGACGGCGCTCTCGTCGCCCGTCTCGAGTCGTTGACCGGTGAGCGCCGCCGCGTCGTCGTGATCGCCAACAGCCGTGCTTCAGGGCTGGCCGGCGCACGCAACACCGGTCTTGCCGCGGCGACCGGAGACTATGCGGCCTTCTGCGACGACGACGACGTCTGGCTGCCGGGCAAGCTGCAGACGCAGATGGACGCTCTGCTGGTCGCCCCCGACGCGTGGTTCTGCGCAGGTGGAGTCGAGATCGACGTCCGCGGCAGGCGCCACCGTCGGCTCGCCGATGCCCGCCTCGTGACGCTGCGGGAGCTGGTGAGCGACCGGGTCACCGCCCTGCACCCGTCGACCTTCGTCTTCGAGCGCGAGCGCGTCGTCGAGATCGGAGGGCTGGACGAGGCACTCCCCGGGTCGTACGGCGAGGACTACGACCTCCTCCTGAGGGTCGCCCGGGAGTCGCCTGTGCTGGCGCTCGCCGGCCCGTTGGCGACGGTCTATTGGCACTCGGGTTCCTTCTTCGCCGACCGTTGGCGCACCATCGCCGCGGCCCACTCCTACCTGCGTGCGAAGCACCCCGAGTTCGCCGGAGAGTCAGCCGACTCGGCATGGTTGGATGGCAAGACTGCCTTCGCGATGGCGGCCAGCGGTCAGCGCGGCCAAGCCTGGCGGCTCGCGCGGAGCGTCCTGCGGCACAAGCCCTCCCAGAAGCAGGCGCTGGCCTCGCTCGTGGTCATGGCAGGGGTGCCCGCGCAGTGGATCCAACGGTCGGCGCAGGCACTCGGCAGAGGCGTCTGACCGGGATCGAACGGGATCGAACGGGATTGTGAATTGTCTAGGATGCGGGAACTCCGCATCCCATAGCGTGGCTAGGCCGACATCGGGTCGGCGACTGTGTGTGGGAGCATCGACGTGAATTCAGCTGGTTGTGCACGGCCTGTGTGGTCGCGCGGACGTGTAGTCGTCTCCGCCGTGGTGGCGAGTCTCGCCCTCATCGGCGGCCTGCTCGGCGCGAGCCTCGTGGCTCCCCAGCCGGCCGCGGCACAGGCGCCGGGCCGCGACGGTTCGAGCCAGGAGCTCGCGGCCCCGTCGTGCTGGGCGATCAAGCAGGCGACGCCGTCCGCGTCGGACGGCGCCTACTGGCTGTTGACGCCGCAGATGAACGCCCCGGCGCGCTTCCGCTGCGACATGACGACCGACGGCGGCGGTTGGGTGCTCGTCGGGCGCGGTCGGGAGGGGTGGCAGGCGCAGTACGAGGGCCAGGGCGCTGCCGCGTCGCTCCTGGGCGAGCGCACCACCTTCGCCACGACGCAGCTTGCGTCGCGGACGATCGACGCTCTGCTGAACGGGTCGCCGGTCAAGGACCTGACCGACGGCATCCGGCTCCGGCGTGCGCGCGACACGAGCGGGAGCGCATGGCAAGAAGGTCGGGTCACGCTGACCAACCGTGACCGTTGGGTGTGGTCCTTCGGCGCCGGTCACCTGGTCAAGAGCTACCGCTTCGACGGTGGGACGACCCGATCCGGTGGGACAACGACGAACTTCGGTTCCGACAACTCCTACGAGCGAGTGAACACCGAGTTCACCAGCGCTCAGGCGTGGACGTCGGGCTTCGCGTACGGCAGCAACGTCCGAGGGACGACGTCTGACTCCAGCTTCCTCTGGTCGAGCTCCTCGACCGCCGGCTACGCCCGGCCGTACACCGAGGTGTGGCTGCGTCCGCGCCTGACCGAGCAGAACACGACCTACGCCGCAGTTCCCGACAGCGGCTCGGACGCGGTCACCAACCGACGCGTCGCCCGTTCCTACGCCAAGGCCAACAGCTGGGGTGTCACCGGACTGGCGACGAACTACGGCGGCGAAGGAAACGTGGAGGTCCAGGCCTTCACCGAGTCCGACGGCGTGGTCTACGTCGGGGGCAACTTCCGTTACGTCCAGCGAGGGGCATCGGCGTCCGGCGGCGACAAGATCGAGCAGCCCTACCTCGCCGCCTTCGACCGCGCCACCGGTGAACCGGTGCGGACCTTCACGCCGGGGCTCAACGGCCAGGTGAAGACCCTCGCCACCCTCCCCAGCGGCGAGATCGTCGCCGGAGGTCAGTTCACTCGGGCCAACGGACAGGACGCGACGGCGGTCGTCGCACTCGACCCGCAGACCGGGGTGACCTCGACAACCTGGGGCGTCAGGCTCGAGAACCGTGTCTCGGGTGCACCGCTCGTCGTACGCTCGCTCAGCGTGCAGGGCACGTCGGTGTTCGTCGGCGGTGCGCTGACCCACGCGTCACCGGCCTCAGGAGGCTCCGCCAGCTACGCGCGCGGAGCCGTCCAGCTGTCGACGGCCAACGGGACACCGGTCACCACGTGGAACCCAGAGTTCAACGGCACCGTCGTCTCCGTGGACGCGTCGGCCGACGGTGCGCGGCTCTACGCCGCAGGCTACTTCGAGGCGTCACAGGGGACTCCGGCGTTGAAGGCAGCAGCCGTCCTGCGCGAGCCGGGCGCACCCCTGGCTACGCCGACGTGGACGCCGACCTGGAGCGCGTCGACGCGGTCGAACTATCAGCAGGCCATCAAGCAGGTGGGATCGGGCGTGTGGGTCGGGGGCTCGGAGCACTCGATGTTCAGGTTCTCCACCAGCACCTTCGATCGCACGAACGGCAGCATCATGAACGCCGGCGGTGACATCCAGACGATCGCGACCGGTGGCGGTGCGGTCTACGGCGGCTGTCACTGCAACAACTGGAACTATCAGGACGCCTACCTCTGGCCGAGCACCGGGACGTCGTTCACGCAGGCGGACAAGATTGGATGGATCGGTGCCTGGGATTCCCAGTCCGGGAAGACGATCCCCGACTTCTCTCCCAACATCACCTCGTCGGCGGGCGCCGGAGCATGGGCGTCCTTCGTGGACTCTCAGGACATGCTGTGGGTCGGCGGTGACTTCACGAGGGTCCAGACCGGGGCGTCGAGCAGCTCGTGGGCCGGTGGTTTCGTCCGGTTCGATCCGGTCGACTCCACCGCACCGGTGACGCCGACGGGGGTCACGGCCAGCACGCCGACCGACGACACGGTCCGGCTCTCGTGGAACGCGTCGGCCGGCGCCTCCTCGTACGACGTGATCCGCGACGACCGCGTGATCACCACCTCGACGCAGACCACCGTGGTGGTGCCTCTCGGCGGAGACAACCGGTTCTTCGTCCGGGCGGCCGACGACAGCGGGAACCGATCGGTGAGCTCCTCTCGGGTGGTCCTTCCTGACCCCCATGCCCCCGACCCGGTGCTCGTGCCGTACGGCTCGGGATGGTCCTGGCGCAACCAGGCGAGCGCGCCGGACGCCGCGTGGAAGTCTCCGGACTTCGACGACAGCGCGTGGAGCGCGGGTCCCGCCCCGTTCGGATGGGGCTTCCCCGACGTGGGGACGAACATCGACATCGCGGGAGCGTCCTCGGGCCGCGCGATCACGAACTACTTCCGCCGCACGTTCGAGGTCGACCCGTCCGACGTCCGGTCGATCAGCTTCACCACCTGGGCGAACGACGGGATCGTGCTGCACCTCAACGGCAAGGAGATCGCCCGGTCGAACGTGGGGACCGCGGCCGTCGACTACGGGCGGTTCGCCGACTCCGCACCGAAGCATGCTGCGGCGAAGGTGACGCCGGTGACGGTCGAGGTCCCGCGCTCGGCCCTGCGGGACGGAGTCAACACGCTCGCTGCCGAGGTCCACGTCAACTACCGCTCCACCCCCGATCTCAGCTTCGACCTTCTCGCCACCGCGACGTGGGCGGACGGCACCGAGCCGGAGGAGGCGGCCGAGCCCGAACCCGACGCCGAGCCCGAGCCCGTCGTGGCGTTCGGGTCCGACTGGACGTGGCGCAACGACGTCACGGCGCCGGCCCCGGCGTGGAAGGAGCCGGCCTACGACGACACGTCCTGGTCCCGCGGCTCGGCCCCGCTCGGATTCGGCTCCGACGACATCGCGACGAGCCTCGATGTCGAGGGAGCGGCGTCGGGCCGCACCGTGACGAGCTACGTCAGACGGACCTTCACGGTGGACCGCTCAGCGATCGACGGCCTGACGCTGCGGACCTGGGCCGACGACGGCGTCGCGGTGTACGTCAACGGTGTCGAGGTGGGCCGGGCCAACCTCGGTGAGGGCTCGATCGGTCACGGGCGTTATGCCGATGCAGGGGTTCGGACCGCGGCGGCCAAGGCCGACCCGTTGATCATCGAGGTGCCGAAGTCGGTGCTCGTCGACGGTAAGAACACGCTGGCCGCCGAGATTCACGTGAACTACCGCGCGACGCGCGATCTCAGCTTCGACCTGCAGGCGACTTCGGATCCGTCGCAATGACCAACCCGCACACCGACGACGTGGCCAGCCGTCGACCCGCAGACGTCGGCACGGGAGGCCGTTCGTTCGCCGGTTCGCTGCGAGCCTTGCGTAGCGCGCAGAAGCCTGGCGCCGGAGTCCCGCTCTACACCCGTTA
Source organism: Mumia sp. zg.B21 (assembly GCF_019550855.1). Classification (NCBI taxonomy): domain Bacteria; kingdom Bacillati; phylum Actinomycetota; class Actinomycetes; order Propionibacteriales; family Nocardioidaceae; genus Mumia; species Mumia sp. zg.B21. The sequence goes on from NZ_JAHWCJ010000002.1 coordinate 1,054,470, forward strand.
CGTCAATCGGCCGATGGGTCGTGTGATCGCTGCTGCTGCGGCGCAGGTGAGGCTCACCCCTCACCAGGTCACCGCGATCAGTGCCGTGATCACCCTTGTCGGGCTCGTCCTGGCCGGCGTTCTCGCACCGACCGTCCCGGCAGCACTGAGCATCACGCTGCTCCTCGTCGTCGGCTACGCCTTCGACTCAGCAGACGGGCAGCTCGCGCGTCTGACCGGAGGAGGGTCACCGGCCGGCGAGTGGTTGGACCACGTGGTGGACGCGGCTCGCAACCCGGGCATGCATCTCGCGATCGCCGTGTCGCTGTTCCGTTTCGGTGACGTGGACGCCCGCTGGTTGCTCGTGCCGCTGCTCTTCTCGTTGGTGACGGGCGTGCGGTTCTTCGCGCTCATCCTGGCCGAGCAGGTCACCCCTGTGCCGGCGGGCACGGCGAGCGGGTCGAGTGGTGGGCTGCTGGGGTCGCTGATCCAGCTCCCGTCCGACACCGGTGTGCTCAACCTGGTCTTCGTGCTTCTCCCGTGGCCGCGGTTGTTCCTCGCGGTGTACACCCTGCTGTTCGGCCTCAACACGCTCCTCATGGGTGCGTCGCTCGTGAGGAAGTTCCGGGCTCTCAACGACCAAGTGCTGCCTCGAAGAGAGGACTCTCGATGACCCAGCCTCGTGTCGGCTATGCCAGCGGCGTCTTCGACATGTTCCACATCGGCCACCTCAACGTCCTGAAGCGCGCGAGCGAGAGGTGCGACTACCTGGTCGCCGGCGTCGCGACCGACGACTACGTCCTCGACCTCAAGGGCGCGACTCCCGTCGTTCCCTACGAGGAGAGGGCGATGATCGTTGCGGAGCTCCGCTGCGTCGCCGAGGTCGTCCCGGACGTGTCGCTCGACAAGACGGTCGCCTGGCGCGCACGCACATTCGACGTGATCTTCAAGGGAGACGACTGGCGGGACACGCTGAAGGGGGAGGAGCTGGAGCGCACCATGGGTGAGCTCGGCGTCGACGTGGTCTATCTTCCCTACACCCAGCGAACCTCGAGCACCCTGCTGCGCAGCTATCTCGATGCTGCGATCGGCAGCCGGACGTGAGGCTTCTCGACGTCATCCGGGAGGATCTCGACGCCAACAAGGGACAGCCCAAGGGGCAGCTGGTGGTCGTCGCCTTCCGCCTCGCGCACGCGGCCCGTTCCCCGGTGGACCGGCCTGTCCGTTGGTGGGCCGTCCCTGTCGGGATCGTCTATCGCCTGCTCGTCGAGTGGGTCCTCGGGATCGAGATCCCGTGGAAGACGACCGTCGGGCGCCGCTTGCGTGTCCTCCACGGCGTCGGGATCGTCGTCAACGACGGGACGGTCCTCGGTGACGACGTCGTCCTGCGGCAGAACGTCACCCTTGGCAACAAGCGGGGCGGGCTTCCGTGCCCGGTCGTCGAGGACGACGTGCGCTTCGGTGCCGGCGCGATCGTGATCGGTGACCTGACCGTCGGGACGGGGGCTCGGGTCGGGGCCGGTGCGGTGGTCACGAGATCGGTGCCGCCGGGTGCGACCGCCGTCGGCAACCCTGCGGTCATGCGCCTCCCCGACTCGCCGGCGTGATCAACCCCCGCCCTGCGAGGCTCGACGGCGCTCCTCGAGCGCGGTGAGCCGGCCGCGGAGGCGCCGGTCGAGCAGGATCCGCTCCGGCCGCGACAGATGCTGGGCGGCGAGCGTGACCGCGTCGGCGAACTGCATCAGCGCGGCGTCGACCGCCGGGTCGGCACGCGACTCCCTGCCGCGGAGCCCGTCGAACCACACGGGCTCGAGACCCAGGACACGCAGGCTCAGCGCGCGGTACGCGTCGCGGAAGCCGTCGGACTGCCGTGCCTGCGCGACCCAGGACCGAGCGGCGGTCACCTGGAGCGGGTGCTCCCGCGACAGCAGGGTCGGGACCGCGTCGCGGACGAGGGAGTGCCCGTCCGCAGCGATCCGCAGCCACAGGTCGTAGTCCTCCGAGGGCATCTTCCGATACCCGCCGAGGTCGTGGACCAGCGCGGTCCGGCCGATGAAGGTGGCGTGCGCGACAGGGTTCTGGACCAGCAGGTTGAGGTTCATCGCCTCGGGGCCGAGACGGACCGGGGGGTTGAGCCGCAGCGAGGCCACGCCGGCTCCGAACCGACCGACGGTGGAGAAGACGACGTCGTGACCCTGGCCGAGCACCTGACGCTGTCGGCGGAACCGCCATGGCAAGACCACGTCGTCGGCGTCCATCCGGGCGACGAGCCGAGAGGTCACGCGTTCGAGGAGGAGGTTGAGCCCGTCTGCCACCCCCCGTCGGTCTCCGCTGCGCCAGAGGTGGAGCCTCGGATCGCGGACGCTGCTGAGCAGGTCCCATGTGTCGTCGGTGCTCGCGTCGTCGTGGACCAGGACCGCAGCAGACGGCGGAAGGGCACGGAGCGTGCTCCTGATGGCGGTCTCGACGGTCGCCGCTGCGTTGTGGGCGGGAATGATGACGGTGATCTCGTGACTCATCCGGCCAGGTGCTCCTCGGTACGACCGACGTCACCGACGTCGGTGAGGGCGAGGCGCCGCCGGTCCAGGTAGCACCACGCGAGAAAGACCGGGACAGCAACCGCGAGGCACGCCGCCAAGGACGCCGCGCCGGTGCCGAGCACGAGGACGAGGGCGGTGACGGGAACGCCGACGGTGACGACCGAGACGAGATAGGCGTACGAGACCGACCGGATGTCGAGGCTGACTCCGACGAAGCGCTTGACCTGGTAGGTGGCGAGCCCGGCGTCGACCGCCATGCTGATGCTCCATACGACCGCGGCGCCCTCGATGCCCCAGCGCGGAACCGCGATGAGGTTGCCGATCACGTTGATCGCCAGGGCGATCGCCTTGTTGAGGGCGACCCAGCCGCTGCGTCCGCTCATCAGAAGGAGTGAGTGAACGCTGCCGGCTCCGAGCACCACGACCATGCCTGCAGCAAGGATCTGCAGCGCCAGGCTGCCCTCCTCGAAGCCCGGCCCGAGCCAGCTGAGCACGAGAGGAGCGAACGCGACGAGGAAGATGTTCAACGGGGTGCTGAGCAGCACCAACCACGTCGTGACCCTCGTGAAGAGCTCGCGCAGTCGTGCCGTCTCGCCGTTCCAGAGGAGCCGGCTGAAGACGGGGGAGACGACGACTCGCATCGCGGTGTCGATGAGCAGGGCCGCCGCGAGGAAGCGCGACGCCGACCCGTAGATGCCCGCCGCGGCCGACCCGGCGATCGCTCCCACGATGAGCAGATCGACCCAGACCATCGCCTGCTCCAGCCCGGTGGCGACGGTCCGGGGGAGGGCGAAGCCCAGGATCTCGCGCGCCACCGGGCGAGCGGGGCGAGCAGGAGCACCATCGGTCACCGCGCGTTCGGCGCGACGCACCTGGGCCCAGACCACGGCTACCGCGCAGACGAGGCCGAGCGCGAACGGCGCAGCCCACGCGACGGCGCTGGCGTACACCGCGCCCCCGGCGGCGACGACCGCGAGGATGAGCAGGGGCCTCAGCGCAGGGACGAGGATCCCGCCGATCGCGACGTACGCGCCGATCCCACCCATGCCCCGGGTGCAGGCGAGGAGGACGAGGAACGCGGCGGCGACAGGCAGCAACCAGGCGATCTGCCGGAAGACTGCGCTCACCTCGTCCTCGGTGAGGTAGGGGACGATCACCATCGCGAGGGCGGTCGTCGCAACACCCGCGAGAACGCTGCACCCGACGATCGTCAGCACGGCACCGCGGATCTCGCTCTCACGACCCGACAGCAGCCGAGGCAGGTACCAGACCGCGGCGCTGTCCATCCCGAGCCGGGCGATGCTGACCGCGATCATGAAGACCGCGATCACCTGCATGACGACACCCGCGCCGCTCGGACCGAGTGAGCGTGCCAGGACGAAGGTGAGCACGAACCCCATGAGTGCGCTGAACGACGACCCGGCGAAGCTCAGTAGCGCGGATCCGGCGAGCCGGTGGACCGAGCCTTCTCGACCCGCGTCCTCGACACGTCTGGTCACGACGCGGTGTTCTCCTGACGAGTGCTCGGTGGTGAAAGGGACCGATTTGGCCGGTCCTGCCTCCAGCATGCTAGCGAAGTGGGATGATCGTCCGGCACGTTACGGCGCACTTCGCTGCCGTAGCGACCATGGACCAGTTCTGGGTGAGGAAGCCTGTGAGTCGACGAGTGTGGGCTGTCTCAACCGCAGCAGTGGCCGTTCTGATCGCGTTCGCGCTGGCCTTCGCGCTCGCACCGGATGGGGACGACGCGGAAGCAGAATCCTCCCGCAGGGCTGGTACGCCATCGGCCGACGACCGTGCCCGCGGCGCCGGAGCCGACGGTTCGGCCGTCAGCGCGACTCCGTCTCCGGCGCCCCTGCCTGCCGACGCCGACCCCGATGTCAGGGTCGAGCAGCTGGTCGACGAGACCGCGAGGGTCCTGGCAGCCCCGACAGGCGTCGACGACTCCACCTTGGACCGGCTTGCGACGATCGCTCGCGACTCGGCCCTCGGTGAGGTGAGAGCCGCCCTCCAGGAGTACGAGGCCAACGGCTGGCGCCAGAAAGGGCGCCCCCGGCTCGTCGACGTCACGGTCGGCAGGCTCAGGAAGAACGGCACCGTCGTGATGGTGCGTGCCTGCGTCGACTCGTCTCGCATGAAGCTGCTCGACGAGGGCGGCAACGACCTGCTCGCCGGCAAGTCCGCGGACCGCGCGCTGAACGTCTACCGGCTCGAACGCGAGGGGACGTCAGCGCCCTGGCTCGTGGTCGCGCACCGCTTCCCCGACGACGCGTCCTGCTGAACGGGCGCTCGGCGAGGGCCCCGGACGAGGTCGGCGGACAGTCTGGCGAGGAACCACGTGTTGCCGACCAGGTAGCGGCGGGCGAGACGACGCGGCTCGAGCCGGATCCGCCAGAGCCACTCGAGGCCGCTGGCGATCATCCAGCGGGGCGCGCGCTGGTTGTTGCCGCTGAGCCAGTCGAAGAGCCCACCGCACGTGAGGATTGCGCCGACCGACAGGGTGGCCCGGTGCCCATGCACCCAGCGTTGCTGCAACGGGTCGCCGAGACCCACGAGCAGCACGTGAGGAGCGAAGTCGTTGATCGAGCGGACGATCGCCTCGTCGTCGTGGACGTACCCGTGTGTGACGCACGTCTCCAGACCGGGATAGCGATATCTCAGCTCGGCAGCGGCGGCCTCGGCGACGCCCGGCGCTCCTCCGTAGAGGTACAGGCGCTGTCGCTTCCCCTCGACCATGGCCTGCGCGAGGGGGTGGATGAGGTCGGTCGTCGCCAGGCGCTCGGTGAGAGCGGCGCCGAGGAGCCGCCCGGCCCACACGACGGACTGGCCGTCGGCGTAGGCCAGGTCTGCGCGCCAGACGTCGCCACGGAACGCGTCGTCGCGGCCGGCGAGGTAGGCGACGTTGGCATTGACGCCGACGGCGACGCGGGCGTCCACGCCGTCGGTCCAGGCCACGATGGTCCGGATCGCGTCGTCGGTCGACACCGCGTCGACCGGGACGCCGCACACGGAGGCGCGCGGGGGCATCCCGAGCATTGGTCCCTCCGGGGGCAGGAATCGGGGCATCGGTAGGGGTGCGGTAATACCCCATGGCACACTCTAGAGGCACGGCAGGTCGCCGTGCAGCCGGATCGGCGGTCCCAGGGAGTGCGAACGTGAGTCGAGTCGATGATCAGGCGGCGGGGACCGTCGATCTGACGCACTATCTCTCGGTCGCGCGCGGCGCCGTGGTGTGGGTCGCGCTGGGAGCGCTCCTCGGCGGTCTGGCGTCGCTGGCGTTCCTCTTCTTACGGCCGTCGACGTACACGGCGACGTCTGAGGTAAACGTCAACGTGATCTCGACGGACCCGTTCGCCTCGTCACGGTCGGCCTCGGGCATGCTCGACGGCGCCACGGAAGCCTCGATCGCGACGTCCTACGTGGTCGCCGAACGCGCCGCAGGCCTCATGGACGACGGGACGACGGCGCGCGAGATCCAGCTGGCGACCACCGCCCAGCCTCTCGCCGACGCCACGATCCTCAGGGTGTCGTCGAGCGCGCAGAGCGCGGGAGCCGCGCGCGAGCGCGCCGACGTGGTCGCGCGCGAGTACCTCGAGTACCGCGGCGAGACCGCGACAGGTCGCCGCGCTGCCGTGCTCGACAACATCGCCCAGGCCCTCGCCGACCTCGACACGGAGATCCGCCAGATCACGCGCAGGGCGCAGTCGGGGGACACCACCGGCCTGGCGCGTGAGCGCAAGGTGATCGAGCTCGAGATCGACGCGCTCCGTACCAAGCGGGCCGCCCTGTCGGGGATCGACACGTCGGGGGGATCGATCATTAACCCCGCCGGATCCAACCCGGTGTCGATCGCTCCGAGCAAGAGGGTCGTCGTCGCAGGCGGGGTCCTCTTCGGCGCTCTGGTCGGCGTGGTGGCGGCGTTCGGCGCCTACCGCCTCTCGAGGAGGCTGCGGAGCCGCTCCCAGTTCGTCGCCGACCTCGGCGGCAGCGGCGCCCACGTCCTCACCGACACCACCGTCGGTGAGGACGGGATCGACACCGTCCGCATGCTGCGGTTGCACGGCGAGACGGCGACGGGCGTCCAGGCGGAGACGGTCGCGATGATCGTCTGCGGTGGTGACGCCGACGACATCGTGGCAGCGAGAGCGGCGCTCGTGCTCGCCGAGTCGACGTCGGAGTCGCCAGGACGCGTGCTGCTCGTCGGTCTCCGTGACGAGGACCGTGCTCGCCTCACGGAGTCGCTCGACCTGGAGGAGCACGACGACGGCGCGTGGTCGACGTCGCCGGTCAGCCGCGCCCACGTCACGATGTTCGACCGGTCCACCTTGCTCAGCGAGCCCGACTCGGTGATGACGAGGAAGGTCCTGGCGCTGCTCGAGGATCCGTGCGACGCCCCGACCGTCGTCGTCGTCCCGCACGACGCCTCTGACGCGAGCAAGCTCACCGCGGCTACCGATGCCGACCGCGCGATCGTCGTGGCCCGGATGCGCACGACGCGTCGGACGGAGCTGCGCACCGTCGCGGACCGTCTTCGCGAGAACGGGACTGTGATCGACGGGCTTCTGCTCGTGCGTGAGCGGAGACGCGGCTCTGCACGCCCCGAAGACGTCGACCGTGGCGCATCGCTCGACACCTCCGACACGCCGCCAGGCGCGCCGTACGCCGACGAGCATCACCAGCCCCTCACCTCGACCCAAGAGCTCCCCGCGGTCCGCGACGATCGTGAGCCGGTGGGGCAGGACGCGGCGACGACGTCCGAGTCGTCTCGCTGACGATGGTCGCGAGCACGCGGCGCGCTGCCACGCCGACGCGTGGTGACTCGCTCCCGGCCTGGCCGATCAGCCTCGTTCTGCTCGGATACCCGCTCTGGTGGGTCCTCGGGCTCGGCGACATGGTCTGGCCGCTCGCTGCGGCGGTCATGGTCGTGCTGCTGCGTCGAACGCCGCTCCGGGTGCCCCGAGGCTTCGGCATCTGGATGCTGTTCCTGGTCTGGGTGCTGTGCTCGTTCGTCCAGATCGACACGCCTGGACGGGCGGTGGGCTTCTTCTACCGCTACGCGCTCTACCTGTCGGCCACCGTGCTCTTCGTCTACGTCTTCAATGCACGTCGCGCACTCCCGACGGACAAGGTGCTCGCGACGCTCTACGGGTTCTGGCTGATCACCGTCGTCGGAGGCTATCTGGGCATCCTGTTCCCAGCCTTCGAGCTGCGTACGCCGCTGGCGATGGTGCTCCCGGGGCCGATCCTGAACAACGAGCTGGTGCATGAGATGGCAGTCCGGCGCTTCACGCAGTGGAACCCCGATGCGCACAACGTCATCGCCCCTCGGCCGAGTGCGCCCTACCTGTACACGAACGGCTGGGGCAACGCCTACTCCCTGCTCACACCGTTCGTCCTCCTCCACTGCGCACGGTTGCACGCGAAGCACAGTCGGTGGTTCGTCCCCGCCGCGCTGGCTGTGCCGGTCTCGTTGGTGCCGGCCTTCCTCAGCCTGAACCGAGGGATGTTCGTCGGTCTGGGTGTCGCCGGCGTCTACTTCGCCTTCCGCGTGATGCTGCGGGGTGACTGGCGGGCGCTCCTTGCGATCGCCGGCGTCGGCGTGGTCGGTCTCGCTGCGCTTCAGGTGATCCCCGTCGAGGAGCGACTCGAGAACCGGCTCGAGGTCAGCAGCACGACAGACGACCGTGCGTCCCTCTATGCCGAGACGTTCCAGCGCACCCTGCAGTCGCCGCTGCTCGGGTACGGCGCTCCCCGACCCTCGTACACGGCGGGCGCGCCGTCAGCGGGAACGCAGGGCCAGTTGTGGATGGTGCTCTTCTCGCACGGCTTCGTCGGGGTCGCGCTCTTCGTCGGCTGGTTGCTGCTGCTGTTCGTCCGCACGATCCGCGGCCCCACGACGCTGGCGCTGGTGTGCAACACGGTGATCCTGACGACGATGGTCGAGATCTTCTACTACGGGATCATGATGACGGGACTGGTCATCGTGATGCTCGCCGGAGCCATCGGGCTCGGAGAGGCCCAGGACGCGAGCGCACGCAGCCGCGAGCAGCGGTCCCAGAGGTGACGCGCGTGCGGACGGGCTTCGCGCGTCGGCCACAATGTCGACATGACGTCGACGAACGACCACGACCTCGCAATCTGGCTGGCCGAGCAGGCCGGCGCCGAGCTCTTGGAGGTTCGCCGAGCCGGGCTGGAGGGTAAGGCGCTCAAGGATGCCGGTGACGCGGCGAGCCAGGCCGTGCTGGCGCGGCTCCTCGCCGAGTACCGCCCCGAGGACGCCGTGCTGAGCGAGGAGGCGGCCGACGACTCGGCTCGCCGGTCGGCGCGCCGGGTGTGGATCATCGACCCGCTCGACGGCACCCGAGAGTTCTCCGAGCCGCCGCGTGACGACTGGGCCGTCCACGTCGCGCTGTGGGAGGACGGCGACCTGGTCGCGGGAGCGGTGGCGCAGCCCGCACTCGGCGAGACCTTCAGCACCGCTCGTCCCGCGACGGTCCCGCCTCGTACCGACGGCCCGATGCGCATCGCGGTCAGCCGCAGCCGCCCGCCCGCCTTCGTCGACGCGCTGGCTGCGAAGACCGGTGCCCAGCTGGTGCCCATGGGGTCCGCGGGCGTCAAGGTCATGTCGGTGGTCCGGGATCTCGCCGACGTCTACGTCCACGCGGGCGGTCAGTACGAGTGGGACTCGGCGGCGCCGGTCGTCGTGGCGCGCGCAGCGGGCCTCTTCACGAGTCGCGCCGACGGCAGTGCTCTGGAGTACAACCGTGACAGCCCGTGGTTGCCCGACCTGCTGGTCTGCCGGCCCGAGTTCGCGGACGAGGTGGCAGCGTTCGTGCGTGATCACGGTGACGATTCCTGAGGTTCCCGCCGCAGAGACTGCCCCGGCACGTAGGCTTTCCGCGATGACCACGAGCCCTGACGAGCCCACGCCGACTACTGACGACGGTGGCGCCCGCGCCGACGACCGCGCCGGTGCGGAGCCGTCGACGACGACCCGGCCGGGCGGGCGCCGGACGCTGCGTCGTGTGCTGATCGGTCTCGTTGCCTGCCTGCTCGTGCTGGCGCTCGCCCTCGCAGGTGGCGCGTGGTATCTGCAGGACAGACTCGTCGGGCAGGTCGACCGGGTCGACGACGCCTTCACGGGACTGGAGAACCGACCGCCCGCCAAGGGTGACAGCGTCAACGTCCTCCTCCTGGGCACCGACCGGCGCTCGGACGAGCCGACGACCGGCGACGACGCCGCGGCGCCCACCTGGCTCCCGGGCGAGCAGCGGAGCGACTCGCTGATGGTGCTCCACATCGACGGTGACCGCGAGGGCGCCTCGATCGTCTCCATCCCGCGAGACTCCTGGGTCACCATCCCCGGGCACGGGGCCAACAAGATCAATGCCGCGTTCTCGTTCGCCGGCCCGTCGCTCGCGGTGGAGACCGTCGAGCAGCTCACCAACCTGCGGATGGACCACATCGCGATCATCGACTGGGAGGGGTTCCGAGCGCTGACCGACGAGCTCGGCGGCGTCACCGTCACCGTGCCGGAAGACGTCTACGACTCGGCGCGCGACAAGACGTGGGAGGCCGGCGAGCGCCGGATGGATGGCGAGGAGGCACTCCTCTACGTCCGTCAGCGGTACGGACTGCCCAGTGGAGACTTCGACCGGATCAAGCGACAGCAGAACGTGATCCGGTCGCTCATGAGCCAGACCCTGTCGGGCGACACCCTGAGCAGCCCGACGAAGGCGTACGGCGTGCTGAGCACGGTCACGAAGCACCTGACGGTCGACTCGGAGTGGAGCACCGGTGACATGCGCAGTCTCGTGCTGTCGATGCGCAACCTCCGGGCCGGCGACGTCACGTTCACGACCGTCCCGGTGAAGGGGACAGGTCGCAAGGGCAAGCAGAGCGTGGTGCGGCTCGACCGCGACAAGGGACGTGAGCTGTGGGGTGCCGTCGCCGAGGACCGGGCGACCGAGTGGGTGGAGGCGAACGGCGGGGCCCTCCCGCGCAGCGTCGACTGAGTCGTGCAACCTGGGGTGGGACGCCGCGGCGCCGTGGCACCCTGACCGTGTTGTTCGCCGGTCGATCTCGGGCGACCCTCAGCACACGGGGGAAACTCATGAGACGAGCACCCTGTTCTCGTCGTCGGCGCCGCTACGGCTCTGACGCTCGGTCTCACCGTCGCGCCCGCAGGGGCGCACGGGGGACACGCACCACCGAGACCACCCGCCGCCACCACCGTGGCGGACGGCCTGCTCACTGCCCTGAGCTCGGCGGTCGCCCGCGACGGCACGGTCTATGCCACCCAGAACTTCGCTGGGGTCCTCACGAAGGTGCCGAAGCGTGGCGCCCCCTCAGAGCTCTACAGCTCGGGCGGACCCGGAGGATCCCGGCGGCTTCACCGGCATCAAGTCGGTGGACAAGCGCGGCACCGTGAAGGTCGTCGCCGACACCGGGGCGTACGAGCTCGCGAACAACCCCGACGGTCGCGTCGTCTACGGCGCCCGTGGCATCAGTGCCGCGTGCCGGGCGCAGTGGCCGGCACCCGACCCGGAGACGGGTGAGGGACCGCCGCCTTCCACGTACACCGGTGACGTGAACCCCCACCCGTACGCGACGCTCCCCGGGCCGTCCGGCACCACCTTCGTCGCTGACGCCGGCGCCAACTCGATCCAGCGGATCAGCGCCCGTGGGAGGATCACCACCCTCGCGCTCATGCCGGCGCAGCCGATGGAGATCACCGCCGACCTCGCGGGGGCGTTCGGGATCCCGACCTGCGCCATCGGGGTGACGTACTACTTCGACCCCGTCCCGACCGACGTCGAGTGGGGACCTGACGGGTGGCTGTACGTCACATTGCTGCCTGGCGGGCCCGAGGACGCGAGCTTCGGCGCTCGCGGTGTCGTCTACAAGGTTCACCCGAGGACGGGGCGGACCGTAAAGGTCGCTGGTGGCTTCGGCGGGGCGACGAACCTGGCGGTGACGCCGAAGGGCGACATCTACGTGTCGGAGATCTTCGGCAACCAGGTGTCCGTGCTCAAGCGGGGCAGCCGGACCCCGAAGAGGTTCGCAGCGCTGCCCTGGGCGACGTCGGTCGAGTACGCGAGCGGGGCGCTCTACGCGACGTCCGCCCCAGAGCTCGAGGATCTCTTCGCCGGCCGACCTCCAGCACCGAGGTCGACGCTCGTGAGGTACACGCTGGGTCACCATCACCCGTCCGGGCACAAGCACCACAAGCACCGTCGCTGACGGGCTCGAAGGCGGCCCGACGCGAGGCTCAGCCGTGTGTCGGTGAGATCGCGAGGGTCGCCTTCGCCACGGTGAACGCCTCGGCGTACCTGGTACGAGCCTCCACACCCCGCATACGCAGGAACCCGAAGAAGTACTCGTCGTCCCACCAGTCGCGCTCCCGCTGCGACGGGTAGTGCGCCTGAAGGAGCTCGCACTTGCGCCGTGCGAGCTCGTCGGCCACCGGCACGTAGACGTTGGGGCGACCGAGATCGCCGTCCCGCTTGGGGATCTCGTAGTGGAGCACGAGCGCGTCTCGCCACACGGTGGGAGCCATCGTGCCGAGGAGCCGGTGGTCCTGGTGTGCGTCGTCGGGACGGGGGGCGAGGACGAGGTCGGGCGTGCGCGTCCCGCCGAAGGCGTGCAGCGCCTCCTTCACCTCACCCCAGTACTGCGGCAGACGCCCGTCCGGTAGTCCGAGGAAGGTGGTCGACGACCCGGGAAGGAAGGCGTCGGCGGCGTGCTCGGCCTCGACGGTGCGTTCACGGCTGCCGGTGAGGGTCAACCAGTGGCCGGTGACCTGACCGCGCGCGGCCAGGCTGAGGAGGAGCCCTCCACCACCGATCTCGACGTCGTCGGGGTGAGCAGCGAGGCAGACGACCTCGAGCGGTCCCGCGGGCAGCGACAGGCCGATCATCGCGGTCCTCCGCCAGCGACGCGTGTCTCGATCGTCGCGAGCGCGGTGGCGAGATCGGCCAAGTGCGGCGCCGAGCGGTCGGCGTCGGACATGGCGCCGGGGGCGCTCGGCCACGGGATCGCGAGGGTCGGGTCGTCGTAGGCGATGGTGAGGTCCTCCGACGGATCGTGCTCCCGGCTGATCCGGTAGCTCGTGTCCGCCGGATCGGACAGCGCCTGGAAGCCGTGGGCGCAACCAGGAGGGATGTAGACCGAGCGCTGTGTGTCTCCGCTGAGCCGGAAGGACTGCCACGTCAGATAGGCAGGCGAGTCGGGCCGGAGGTCGACGACGACGTCGAAGATCTCGCCGTACGAGCAGCGCACGAGCTTCGCCTCTCCTTGCCCCACTCGGACGTGCAGCCCGCGGACGACCCCGCGTGCCGATCGCGACACGCTGTCCTGCACGAACTGTGCGGGGTCGATCTTGGCGGATCGCGCACCTGCGGAGTCGAACGTGCGGCTGAAGAAGCCGCGGGCGTCGCGGTGAGGCGTGGGGGTCAGGAGCATCAAGCCTGGAATCGACGTCGGCTGGACGTCCATCGCGGCTCCTTCTGGTCAGTTCCGACATTTTGGCTCAGGGTGCGCTGCGAGCATGCCACGATCGAAGGGCCAGGCGGAGAAGAACGCAGAAGGGGGATGGCATGGCTGCTTGCCGACTGTGCGGGGCGACCCTCACGCACACCTTCGTCGACCTCGGGATGTCACCGCCGTGCGAGAGCTATCTGGCGTCGGAGCAGCTCGACCAGGGGGAGACGTTCTTCCCTCTGCACGTCCGCGTGTGCACCGAGTGCCTGCTCGTGCAGCTGCCCGCCTACATCGCCGCGGAAGACATCTTCAGCGACTACGCCTACTTCTCGTCCTACTCCGACTCCTGGGTGGCGCACGCCAAGCGGCACGTCGACAACGCCGTCGAGCAGTTGGTGCTCGGTCCGGAGTCCTTCGTCGTCGAGGTCGCGAGCAACGACGGCTATCTGCTCCAGCACGTGGTCGCACGCGGGATCAAGGCCCTCGGGATCGAGCCGGCTGCCAACATCGCGGCGGTGGCCAACGAGAAGGGGATCCCCACCGAGGTGATGTTCCTCGGTGAGGAGATCGGGGCCAAGGTCGCCTCCACCTACGGACGCGCGGACCTGGTCGTGGCCAACAACGTGTTCGCCCACGTGCCCGACATCGTGGACTTCGCCAAGGGCCTGCGGGAGCTCGTCGCCGACGACGGCTACGTGACCATCGAGATCCCGCACCTCTTGCGGCTGATCGAGGGCAACGAGTACGACACGATCTACCACGAGCACTACTCCTACCTCTCGCTCCTCACGACGCAGCGCGTGCTCGCGACCGCCGGCCTCAGCGTCGTCGACGTCGACGAGCTCACCACCCACGGAGGCTCGCTGCGGACGTGGTCGACGCCGCGCGAGAACGCGTCGGAGCCGTCGGCGTCGGTGCGCCGGGTGCTGGCCGACGAGGCAGCCGCCGGGCTCGACACCGTCGAGGGCCACGACGGTTTCGCCCCGCAGGTGGCCGACGTGCGCAACGACTTCGTGGAGTTCCTGATCGACCAGCAGCGAGCGGGCAGACAGGTCGTGGGCTACGGCGCGCCCGGCAAGGGCAACACGCTGCTCAACCACTGCGGCATCCGTGAGGACCTGATCGAGTTCGTCGTCGACCGGAGCCCTCACAAGCACGGGATGTTCCTTCCCGGGACCCACATCCCCATCCACCCCGTCGAACGGCTGGCAGAGGCGCGCCCGGACTACGTCGTCATCATGCCGTGGAACCTGCGGACGGAGATCGCTGAGCAGCTCGCGTACGTGCGGAAGTGGGGAGGCCGGCTCGTCGTCGCGCTCCCTCACCTCGAGATCCTGTGACCTCGGCGGCCTGGGGGGTGTGATGCCGAAGGCGCACACGTCGAGCCGTGCGGCTGCGGAGCGTCTCCAGACGCTCGTTCCGGGCGGAGCGCACACCTACGCGAAGGGCCCGGACCAGTATCCTGCCGACCTCGCCCCCGTCATCGCCCGCGGTCGCGGCTCCCACGTCTGGGACGTCGACGGGCGCGAGTTCATCGAGTACGGCTCCGGCCTCCGGTCCGTCGCCCTGGGCCACGCCCACCCCGAGGTCGTCGCGGACGTCCGGGCGTGCCTCGAGGACGGGTCGAACTTCGCCCGCCCGAGCGTGCACGAGCTCGACGCGGCCGAGGACTTCCTGTCCACCGTGCCGACGGTGGACATGGTGAAGTTCGCCAAGAACGGCTCGGACGCCACGACGGCAGCCGTCAAGCTGGCGCGGGCCGTGACCGGCCGCGACGAGGTTGCCATCTGCGTCGACCACCCCTTCTTCTCCTGTGACGACTGGTTCATCGGTGCGACGCCCTTGGGCGCCGGGATCCCGAAGACCGTCCAGTCCTTGACCGTACGGTTCCCGTTCGGCGATCTCGACGCCGCACGCGCGCTCTTGGAGGAGCGGGCCGGGAAGATCGCCTGCCTCGTTCTCGAGCCGGAGACAGCGCAGGCGACCCCGGAGGGATATCTCGCTGCGCTGCACCAGCTGGCTCACGAGCACGGCGCGCTGGTCGTGCTCGACGAGACGATCACCGGATTCCGTCGCTCCGAGCGAGGAGTCCAGGGTCTCGTCGGAGTACGCCCCGACCTGACGGTCTTCGGGAAGGCGATGGGCAACGGGTTCGCCGTGTCCGCGCTTGCCGGCCGCCGCGAGGTCATGGAGCGCGGAGGGCTCGCGACCAGCGATCCGCGCGTGTTCCTTCTGTCGACGACGCACGGTGGTGAGACGCACGCGCTCGCTGCCGCCCGCGCCGTGATGCGCATCTGTCGCCGAGACGGTGTCGCGGCGCGACTCGACGCGGTCGGTCGCCGCTTGCGGACGCTGGTGGAGGAGGTCACCGCCAGCGAAGGCGTGGCCGATCGTGTCGTGGTCCGTGGCCGGCCGTGCAACCTGGTCTTCGCCACCCTCGATCCGTCGGGTGCGCCGTCCCAGGAGTACCGGACGTTGTTCATGCGCGAGCTCCTTCTGAACGGTGTGCTGGCGCCCTCGTTCGTCGTCTCGGCCGCTCTGACCGACGAGGACCTCGAGCGCACCGCCGCCGCGGTGGGCGCCGCGTGCCGTACCTACCGCAAGGCACTCGACTCGGGTGACCCGCTCACATGGGCGGGCGGTCGCGCGGTCAAGCCCGTCTTCCGAACGTTCGCGTGACTCGCGAGCCGGCCGTCATTTTCTCAATGCCGTCTCGCCCGACGGACTTTGGTGGAAGGATCAAAATCGCCTCAACCGGACGATCCGGACGTCTTCGCACAACCTCAGAAGGTCTGCCATGCGCGTACTCGTCAACGGTGACCGCGGCTACATCGGTGCGGTGCTGGTGCCACTCCTCCTCGACGCAGGTCACGACGTCGTCGGCCTCGATGCCGGCTGGTACGACGGCTGCGACTTCGGTGCCCAGCCGACGGACTACACGTCGCGGACGGGCGACGTCCGCGACGCCGATCCGGAGGACCTCGAGGGATTCGACGCGGTCGTGCACCTCGCGGCCATCTCGAACGACCCCGTCGGCCACCTCAACCCCGAGGCGACCTACTCGGTGAACGCGCACGGTGCAGCGCACATGGCGCGAGTCGCGAAGCAAGCAGGCGTCCCACGCTTCCTGTTCTCCTCCTCGTGCTCCCTGTACGGAGCCGCCGGTGACGCGCCCGTCGACGAGGAGAGCCCGTTCAACCCGGTGACGCCGTACGGCGAGAGCAAGGTCATGGCCGAGCGCATGATCTCCGCGCTGGCCGACGACGACTTCAGCCCTTCCTACCTCCGCAACGCCACGGCGTACGGCTCGTCGCCCAGGCTGCGTGCCGACATCGTGGTGAACAACCTGACCGGGACCGCGTTCACCCGTGGCGAGGTCCGGCTGCAGAGCGACGGGAGTCCGTGGCGCCCGCTCGTGCACGCCGAGGACATCGCGCGCGCCTTTCTCGCCGTCCTCGAGGCGCCGAGGGACGTCGTCCACGACCAGGCGTTCAACGTGGGACGGGACGAGGACGTGCTTCAGATCCGCGACGTCGCCAACGCCGTGTCCGCGCGGATGGGTGCGCCGGTGACCTTCGCGGACGGGGCGAGCGCCGACAAGCGCGACTACAAGGTCGACTTCACCAAGATCCGGTCGCTGCTCCCGGCGTTCGAGCCGGCGTGGACGGTGCCGGACGGGATCACTCAGCTCGCCGACGACATGGCACGCATCGGTCTGGACGGGGCCGACTTCGAAGGGCCCCGCTACGTGAGGCTCGAGCAGGTGAACCGGCTGAAGGCCGACGGCGTGCTGGACGACATGCTGCGCCTGACGCGATGAGTCCCGCTGCGCCGCGCGTCGACATGCGTGCGCAGATCGAGCGGCTCTACCCGATCTGCCGCAGCATCACCGGTGACGGGGTCCGTGAGACGCTCGAGGTGATCGGAGCGCGGCTCCCGGCACTCGAGGTCGTGAGCGTGCCCAGCGGCACCACCGCGTACGACTGGACGGTCAACGACGAGTGGAACGTGCGCGAGGCCTACGTCGCCGACAGCACCGGCCGGCGGGTGGTCGACCTCGCCGACCACACGCTCCACCTCGTCGGCTACAGCGTGCCGGTGCGGGCGACGCTCACCTGGGACGAGCTGCGTCCCCACCTGCACACGCTTCCTGACCACCCTGACTGGATCCCGTACCGGACGTCCTACTACCACCGCGACTGGGGCTTCTGCCTGACCCGGCGCCGGTACGACGAGCTCGCGGACGGCAGCCGCCCGGGACCGTACGAGGTCGTCGTGGACGCGACGCTCGGGCCTGGTGTCCTCAACTACGGCGAGCTTCTGATCCCCGGCCAGAGTGCGGAGGAGGTCTTGTTCACTGCTCACGTCTGCCATCCGTCGCTCGCCAACGACAACCTTGCCGGCATCGCCGTCGCCGTCGCGCTCGCCCAGCGGATCTCGGCGCTGCCGCAGCGTCGCTGGTCCTACCGGTTCCTGTTCGCGCCCGGCACGATCGGGTCGATCACGTGGCTGGCCGGCAATCCTGACGCGCCGTCGCGGGTGCGGCACGGCATGGTGCTCACCGGGCTCGGCGGGCCCGGACCCCTGGTCTACAAACGGACACGACGGGGCGACCGCCGCATCGACGACGTCGGCGCCTCGGTCGTCGAGCGTCGCGACGGCCAGGTGCGCGCCTACTCGCCGTACGGGTACGACGAGCGACAGTTCAACGCGCTCGGGTTCGACATGCCTGTCGGGCGACTCTCCAGGACACCCCATGGTGAGTACCCGGAGTACCACACGTCTGCTGACGACCTCGACCTCGTCAAGGACGACAAGCTGGTCGAGGCGCTGGACACGGTGTCCGAGGTCGTCGACGTCCTGGAGAACGATCGCGTCTACCGCAACCTCGCCCCGTACGGAGAGCCGCAGCTCGGCAAGCGTGGCCTGTATCCCTCCACCGGAGGGCGCAACGCGAGCGAGACCGTGATGGCGATGCTGTGGATCCTCGCGTACGCGGACGGTCAGATGTCGCTGCTGGAGATCGCGCGCCGGTCGGATGTCGGCTTCGGGCTCCTGAAGGACGCCGCGCAGACCTTGTGCGAGGCGGGGTTGCTCGCCGACGAGGGGTCGGCTGAGGGGCGCTTTCAGCTGAGGTGAGCCGAAGGGGTGTCCAACGAACCAGTTGGGCGGGAAATACCTTTCGTACGGGTTTTAGCAATTCCTGAAATCGCGACGAAGCTGTCCCTAGCGTGATCGGTATCACGGCCTCGTCTCGGGCGAGGCTCCGCCTCGGACATGCGCGGAGGGGTTGCATGAAGGTCGTCGTCTTCGGACTCGGATACGTGGGAACGGTCACGGCGGCCGGTCTCGCCCGCGAAGGGCACCAGGTCGTCGGCGTCGACGTCGACGACATGAAGGTCGAGACGATCCGGTCGGGCTGCTCGCCGGTCGTCGAGCCGGAGATCGAGGACCTCGTGCGGGCGGGAGTCGCGGCCGGCGCGTTGACGGCGACGACCGATCCCGTCGCCGCCCTCGACGGGAGCGAGGTCTCGCTCATCTGCGTCGGTACGCCGTCCGGCTCGCACGGAGAGTCCGACCTCTCCTTCGTCCGCTCGTGCGTCCGCGACGTGTACGACGCGATGGCGCTGACCTCTCCTTCCGAGTCCGGTCACCACGCCGTCGTCGTGCGGAGCACCGTCCCGCCCGGCACGGTGTCCTCGGTCGTGGCGCCCGTCTTCGCCGACGGCGCGCCCGGAGACTGGGACGTCGGGCTGGCGATGTGCCCGGAGTTTCTTCGGGAGGGGACCAGCGTCGCCGACTTCTACGCACCACCCTTCGTGGTGGTCGGGACCGGTGACCCGGCGACCGCGGCGACGCTCGACCGGCTGTTCGACTTCCTGCCGATGCCGGTCCACCAGGTCGGCGTCGAGACGGCAGAGTCGCTGAAGTACGCCTGCAATGCCTTCCACGCCGTGAAGATCTCGTTCGCCAACGAGGTCAGCCGCGTCTTCAAGCCCTTCGGGGTCGACGCCCGCGAGGTGATGGAGATCTTCTGCCAGGACACCAAGCTGAACATCGCGCCGACCTATCTACGCCCCGCGTTCGCCTACGGCGGCTCGTGCCTGCCGAAGGATCTGAGGGCGCTCCAACACCTCGCGAGGATGCACGACGTCGACGCACCCCTGCTCGCAGGGACCGCACTCTCGAACGAGCTCGTCGTCAGACAGGTCACCGAGCGGGTGATCGCGCTCGACGAGCGCAAGGTCGCCCTGCTCGGCCTCAGCTTCAAGACCGACACCGACGACCTCCGGGAGAGTCCCAACGTCGAGTTCGCGGAGCGACTGATCGGCAAGGGGTTCGAGGTCTCGATCTTCGATCCGATCGTCAACCCGCACCGGCTGGTGGGGGCCAACAGACGGTACGTCGAGGCGAGGCTCCCTCACCTCAACCGGCTGCTCGCACGCTCGCCGGGGGAGGCGCTCGACGGCGCGGGCGTCGCGGTCGTGTCCAGCGGCGACCACCACGTCCACGAAGCCCTCATGGACGGCGCCCCCCGGCACGTCATCGACCTGCACGGTCACCTCGGGGACGACATCGAGCACCTCGTCGGATACGAGGGGGTCGGCTGGTGACCGGTGGCCGCAAGAACGGGGACGCGCCGCGCGCCCTGATCATCATCCAGAACCTCCACGTCCCGTTCGACCGGCGGGTGTGGTTGGAGTGCCAGACCCTGCGCGACGACGGCTGGAGCGTCACGGTCGTCTGTCCACGCGGCCCCGACTCGCGACCGCACGAGGTCATCGACGGCGTCGAGGTCTTCACCTACCGGCCGTACGCGCCGGGAGGCGGAGCGCTCGGCTTCGTGGTCGAGTACCTCTACTCGTTCGCGACGACCCTCTGGCTCGTTCTGAGGGCGCGCCGGCGAGGCGGGGCGTTCGCGCTGCTCCAGGCGTGCAACCCTCCGGACATCTTCTGGCCGATCGCCTGGCTGCTCCGACGGCGCGACGGCACGCGGTTCTTGTTCGACCACCACGACCTCTGTCCCGAGCTGTACCAGTCGCGCTTCGGGCGCACCGGTGACCTCGCCCATCGCGGCCTGCTCCTCCTGGAGCGCGCGACGTTCCGGACGGCGGACGCCGTGACGTCGACGAACGAGTCGTACGCACGGATCGCCCGCGAGCGCGGAGGGAAACGTGACGCGGACGTGACCGTGGTCCGGACCGGACCCGACTCCGAACGCCTCCAGCCGGTCGGCTCCGTCGCCGAACTACGACGCGGACACCGTCACCTGGTCGCCTACATCGGGGTGATGGGCCCGCAGGACGGTGTCGACCTTGCCCTCGCGGCCGCCGCGCACATCATCAACGACCGGGCGCGCGACGACATCGCCTTCACGTTCATGGGCGCCGGCGACTGCTGGCCCGACCTCGTCGCCGAGCGTGACCGACTGGAGCTGCAGGCTCATGTCGAGTTCACCGGGCGGGTCCCCGACGACACCGTGATCCAGGTGCTCTCCACCGCCGACGTCGGGCTGTGCCCCGACCCGAAGAACGCGCTCAACGACGCCTCGACGATGAACAAGACGATGGAGTACATGGCGTTCGCGCTGCCCGTCGTCGCGTTCGACCTGCACGAGACAGCCGTCTCCGCCGGCGATGCCGCCGTGTACGCGGCCGCGAACGACGTGACGGCCTTCGCCGAGCAGGTCATCGGACTGCTCGACGACCCGGGGCGTCGTGAGGCGATGGGCAAGCTCGGCCGCGAACGCGTCGTCAAGCACTTGGCCTGGGAGCACCAGCAAGCCGGTTACCTTGCCGCCTGCGCGGCCCTGCTGGGGAGGGGGGCACACGCAAGCCGTACTCGGGCCGGCACTGCCTCGCTCGCGAAAGGCTGACCGTGTGCGGCGTGGCAGGAGCGTTCCAGCAGCCGGACGGCAAGGAGCTCGTGGTCGCGATGAGCGAGCGGCTCGGTCCCCGTGGCCCGGACGCGAGCGGGCTGGTCGAGACGAGCACGCCGTCGATGTCGTGCGTCCTCGCCCACCGACGCCTGTCGATCATCGACCTCTCGTCCTCCGCCGACCAGCCGATGGTCAAGCACGGGCTCGTCCTCGTCTTCAACGGCGAGATCTACAACTACCGCGAGCTGAGGGCGCAGCTGAGTGCCCGGGGTGCCGAGTTCGCCACCGACTCCGACACCGAGGTGCTGCTCGAGGCGTGGAGGGAGTGGGGCACGGGTGCCCTCGCGCGGCTGCGAGGAATGTTCGCCCTGGCGGTGCTCGACCAGGCGGACGAGTCGCTGACGTTGGCGCGCGACCCCTTCGGCATCAAGCCGCTCTTCGTCCTGCCCCGCGGGGAGGGCATCCTCTTCGCCTCGGAGCTCAAGGCCCTCGTCGCCGCCGTCGGCCCCGAGCTCAGCGTCGACCCGACCGGGCTGGTCGCGTCCGCTCTCTACTACTGGCTCCCGCCGGACGTCTCGGCGGTCGCTGGCGTGACCAAGCTCCCGGCGGGGACGTGGCAGCGTCACGAGCAGGACGGAAGGACCCGGAGCGGCGTGTTCTGGGACCCGGTCGAGGAGGCCGCAGCGGCGGCGGCAGGACCTCGCGCCGACGTGGGACAGGTGATCGCCGACTCGGTCGACGCCCACCTGGTCGCGGATGTCGACGTTGCGACGTTCCTGAGCGGCGGACTCGACTCGAGCCTGATCACGGCGCTGGCGCACCGTCGCAACCCTGACATCGAGGCGTACACGATCGCCTTCCGCGCGGTCGACCAGCGGCTGGAGGCGATGCCGGACGACGCTCGGTTCGCTCGGCAGATGGCGGCGAGCCTCGGCATCAGGCTGCACGAGATCGAGATCGCGCCGGATGTCGTCGACCTCCTCCCGACGATGGTCGACGTGCTGGACGAGCCGATCGGGGACCCGGCCGCGCTGAACACCTATCTGATGTGCCACGCGGCACGCGAGTCCGGAGTCAAGGTCCTGCTCTCGGGGATGGGCGCCGACGAGCTCTTCGGTGGCTACCGCAAGCACCTGGCGTGCCTGATCGCAGCCCGGTACCGCCGCGCCCCTCGCCGGCTGCGGCACCTCACGACCCGGTGCGTCGATGCGATGCCGGTGGCGGTCGCCGGCCGCGGGGTGCGCAGCGTGCGGTGGGCTCAGCGTTTCGTGTCGTTCGCGGACCTGCCGGAGGAGGAGGCCTTCCGTCGCAGCTACACGCTCTACGCGCCGGACGACCTTGCTGCCCTCGTCTCGCCGGAGCTGGCGCCCGCCGTCACGCAGGTGGTCGACGGCCACCGCGCGACGTACGACGAGGCGACGCTCGACGACCAGATCGCCCGGATGTGCCTGATGGACTCACGGATGTTCATGAGCGGCCTCAACCTCACCTACACCGACCGCGCGAGCATGGCGGCCTCGACCGAGGTCCGCGTGCCGTTCGTCGACCCGTCCGTGTTCCGGGCTGCCTTCTCGCTGCCCGGGCGAACGAGGATCTCCGGACGGCACCAGAAGGTGGCGCTCAAGGAGGCGGCCCGCCAGTGGCTCCCGGACACGATCGTCGACCGTCCGAAGGCGTCGTTCGGAGCGCCGTTGAGGGCGTGGGTCACGACCGATCTCCGAGAGCTGCTCGACGACGTGCTGGTCGAGGGGGAGCTCATCGGGAGCGGCGTCGTACGCCGGGACCCGCTCCTGCAGATGCTCCGGGACCAGCGGGCGGGCCGGCGGGACATGTCCAAGCAGCTCTGGCAGCTGCTCAGCCTCGAGCTCTGGTACCGCAGCGTCCGTCGCGCCGGCGTCGCCGCGATCTGAACGACCAGCGTCCAGGAAGGAACTCCATGCTCCAGGTGGCACAGAACTACAGGTCGGGGGAGCTGACCGTGCTCGACGCACCGGCGCCCGCGTGCCGGCAGGGTGGGGTGCTGGTCCGCAGCCTGTACTCGCTCATCTCCACCGGCACCGAGCTCATGAAGGTGAACGAGGCCCGGCTCTCCCTGCTGGGGAAGGCGAGGGCCCGTCCCGACCAGGTCCGCAAGGTCGTCTCGGCGCTCGCGCAGCAGGGCCCGGTGGCGACGTACCAGAAGGCGATGAACCGCCTCGACAGCTACACCCCGCTGGGCTACTCGTTGTGCGGGGTCGTGACCGAGGTCGGTGCCGGCGTCGACGAGTTCGCTGTCGGTGACCTCGTGGCGGCCGCGGGGAACGAGTTCGCTCTTCACGCCGAGATCAACTGGATCCCGACCAACCTGTGCGTGCCCGTGCCGGCCGGCGTCCTCCCCGAGCACGCGGCGTTCGCGACCGTCGGGGCGATCGCGATGCAGGGGGTCAGGCGCTCGGAGGTCCAGCTCGGCGAGTCCGCCTGCGTGGTGGGGCTCGGGCTGGTCGGGCAGCTCGTGGTCCGGCTGCTCGTCGCCGCCGGTGTCCGTGTGGTCGGCCTGGACACGGTGGAAGCCCGCTGCCGTCTGGCGGAGAAGGCCGGTGCGCTGGTCTGCGCGACTCCGGACGAGGACGGCACCGCGGCGGTAGAACGCGCTCTCCACGAGGTCACCGGAGGGCTCGGGGCAGACCACGTGCTGCTTGCGGCCGGCGGGTCGTCGAACGGACCCGTCGAGGTCGCGGCGCGGCTCGCGCGTGACCGCGCCCGCGTCGTCGACATCGGCAAGACGCGGCTGGACCTTCCGTGGAACGAGTACTACGAGAAGGAGCTCGACGTCGTGTTCTCCCGGTCGTACGGTCCGGGACGCTACGACGACCGCTACGAGCTCGACGGCGTCGACTACCCCGCGGGCTACGTCCGGTGGACCGAGCGTCGGAACCTCGCGTGCTTCGTCGATCTGATCGCGGCCGGTACGGTCGACGTCTCGCCGCTCGTCTCCGGCGTGCACCCCGTCGCGGACGCCGTGTCCGTCTACGACCGGCTCCGTACAGGTGAGCTCCCCGGAGTCGGCTTCCTCTTCCGCTACCCGGGCTCGGACGAGGAATGCGCGCGCCCGCAGGGGGAGACGGCGAGACCTGTCGCCACGCCGCGAACGGCCCGCGGGGCGGGCGACGAGGTCAGGATCGGGTTCGTCGGCGCCGGCGGGTACGCCACCTCGATGCTGCTGCCGCGGTTGGCGCGGCACGAACGCGTCCGCCTCGAGACCGTCGTGACGACCCGGTCGCTGTCGGCGGTCAACGCCCAGCGCAAGTTCGGCTTCACCACCGCCACGACCTGCGTCGACGAGGTGCTCGACGACGAGACGGTCGACGCAGTCTTCGTCGTCACGCGTCACCACTCCCACGCCGACCTGGTCTGTCGCGCGCTCAGGGCGGGGAAGGCGGTCTTCGTCGAGAAGCCGCTCGCGCTCGACGAGGGCCAGCTCGCCTCGGTCGAGCAGACTGTCCTCGAGACCGGCAACGACCGGCTCATGGTCGGGTTCAACCGACGGTTCGCCCCGCTGCTCACGCAGATGCGGGAGCGGTTCGGCGACGTCGGTCCGGTCAGCATGCGGTACCTCGTGAGCGCGGGCTCTCTCGACGGCGGCAGCTGGTACCTCGACCGTGAGCGCGAGGGCTCCAGGTTCATCGGTGAAGGAGGTCACTTCCTCGACACGATGACCGCGTGGGCCGGTGAGTCGATCGTCCACGTGACGGCGACGCAGACCCATGACGGCGGCGACCTTCACGTCGTGCTCGGGTTCGCCGGCGGCTCGGTCGGCGTGCTGTCGTACGTGACCGGAGGCAGCAGCCGCTTCCCGAAGGAGACCTTCGACGTGGCGGGTGCGGGGCGCAGCGCGCGGTTCGACAACTTCACGCGGGCGACGGTCTGGAACGGACGCGCCAAGACCGTACGACGGGCGCTCGCGGGACCGGACAAGGGGCAGCAGGCGCAGGTCGACGCCTTCGTCGACGCCGTGGCGTCCGGTGCGCCGATGCCCATCCCGTGGGCGTCGCTGCAGGCGACGACCCGCGCGACGCTCGCCGCGGAGATCAGCGTCCTGAGCGGTGGGACGGTGCGTCTGTGAGCAGCTCGGTCGCCTGGTACGCGCACCGGCTCCGAGGGATGTCGGCGGGAGAGGTCGCCGGGCGCGTCGGTGACCTGGCCCGACGGGCTCGCTGGGCGTCGAGGCACGTGCGACCCGGTGACCACTGGCCAGACCTGACGGGGGCACGGGCCGGCCGATCCTTTGCGTCACCGCTCGTCCGCGACGGCGTGCCGGTCGCGGGGGTCGCTCGCGACAGTCTGGTCGACGCCGCCCGTGGCGTCCTCGAGGGGCGATGGACGGTCCTGGGCACTCGGTGTCCGACCATCGCGGACCCCGACTGGTTCCTCGACCCCGTGAGTGGGCGCCGGGCGCCGCAGCGCCGGCTCGCTTTCCGCGTCGACCACCGCGACGAGTCCGTCACCGGGAACGTGAAGGTGGTCTGGGAGATCTCGCGTCACCACCACCTCACCGTGCTCGCGGCTGCCTGGTGGCTGACCGGCGAGGACGCGTATGCCGAAGCCGTCGACCGCCAGCTCCGCTCTTGGTGGCGGGAGAACCCGTTCCTGTCCGGAGTGCACTGGACGAGCGGGATCGAGCTCGGCGTGCGGCTGATCAGCTGGGTGTGGATCCGTCGGCTGCTCGCGGACTGGCCAGGAGTCGGCGCTCTCTTCGACGACAACGACGACGCCCTCCGCCAGATCCGCTGGCACCAGGAGTTCCTCGCCGCGTTTCCGAGCCGGGGGTCGTCGGCCAACAACCACGCGGTCGCGGAGGCCGCAGGCTTGTTCACCTCGGCCAGCGCCTTCGCCTGGTTCGACGAGAGCCCGCGCTGGCAGCGCCTGGCCAGGCACCGGCTCCACCGTGCGCTGGTCGAGAACACGTTCGCCTCCGGCATCAACCGCGAGCTGGCGACCGACTACCACCGCTTCGTCGCCGATCTCGGCCTCGTCTCCATCGCGGAGGGCTGCGCCGCGGGCCTTCCCCCAGACGACGAGATCGTGGCTCTGCTCACGCGGATGCTCGACGGCGCGGCGGCGGTGGTCGACGTCGACGGCCGGCCGCCGCGGCAGGGCGATGGTGACGAGGGCCGCGCGCTCGTGGTCGACGGCCCGGGCACGGACCCGTGGGCGATCCTCCAGGCGACCGGTGACGCGATGCTGGGCCGGCAGCCCTGGTGGCCAGAGGTCGTCCCGAGCGTTGCCGGCGCCGCGCTCCCCGCCATCAGCGGGCGCCTGCGCAGCGCGTCCCCGCGGCCACTGGCACGGCCGGCGGCCTTCGACGACGCCGGCGTCACGGTGCTCACGACCGAGCTCGGGGCCGGCCCCGAGATCTGGTGCCGCTGCGACGGGGGACCGCACGGGTTCGGGTCGATCGCCGCCCACGCTCACGCCGACGCGCTCGCCGTCGAGGTGAGGTACGCGGGTGTCGAGGTGCTCGTGGACCCGGGAACGTACTGCTACCACGACCAGCCACAGTGGCGCTCCTACTTCCGTTCGACGCTCGCTCACAACACGGTCGAGGTGGACGGGAGGAGTCAGGCGGTCGAAGCGGGAGCCTTCCTGTGGAGCACGCGGCCGACGACCACGGTGGTGGAGGCCGACCTCGGTGCGACCGTGGCGACCTGGACGGCCGAGCACGACGGCTATCAGAGGCTCGCCGATCCCGTCCGGCATCGCCGGCAGGTCCGACTCGACCACGAGCGCCGCTCCTTGACCATCACGGACCACCTGTCCGCGACCGGTGCGCACACGGTCCGCCTCCCGCTCCACCTCGGGCCTGACGTCGCCGTCACCGTCGAGGGCGGACGCGCATGCCTGCGCTGGGGCGCCGACGACCTCCAGGATGTCGCGTACGTCGACCTGCCGCCGGCGCTCACGTGGACCCTCCACGAGGGAGAGGTCTCACCCCCGCTCGGGTGGTACTCGCCGCGTTTCGGCATCCGGGTCCCTTCCCCGACGCTGGTCGGGGAGGGACGGACGCGCGGGGATTTCACGGCGCGTGTCGTCCTGCGCTTCCCGAAGGGTTCGAGCCAATCTCCTGCGCGTCGGACGCCTGCCGAAATACGCTCGTCGACATCCGCTGGCATCGGGGGGGCCGATGGGTGAGCAGGCGCTGGAGTTGCGTACGGCGTTGTCTGTGCTGCGCCGACGCCGTACTCTGCTGGCCGCGGCGGCGCTCGTGGGAGCAGCAGCCGGCGCCTCCCTGGTGCTCGCCACGCCGTCGCTCTACGTCAGTCAGAGCCAGGTGCTGCTTCCGCCCTCGCAGGACTCCAGCGGACAGGCGGTGCCGCGTGACGTCGCCACGGCGGTGAAGGTCGCCGGCAGCGACGTCGTGCTCGGTGCCGTGGCCTCGGAGTTCACGCCCCGGCCATCGCCGCAGGCCCTGGCCAAGTCGGTGGATATCACCGCACCCACGAGCGACGTGCTGCAGTTCACGGCCCGCGCTCGTGATCCCGAGGACGCCGAGAAGCTGGCGGGAGCGGCTGCCGCCTCCCAGGTCGCGTACTCGATCAACAGGGGAAGCTCGCTCACCGACGCCGAGCGTGCCGGGCTGCGCGAGCGCCAGCAGAGCCTCGAAGGGAACCTCTCGAACGTCAACGGCGAGATCGCCAGGACCAAGAAGCGGCGTGAGTCCGAAGATCCCGCGAGCGCCGCGGCGAGATCGGACGCGACGGCGCTCGCGAGGCTGACTGCCGAGCAGACGAACGTCGCACTGCAGATCGACAACGTCAAGGACCAGATCGCGGCGAGCGCGTCGCCGGTCTCGGCCTCGGTCATCCAGGAGGCGAGCACAGCCCGCCGACCAGGCCTGCCGGCACGCGTTGCCCTCTTCGGCGGTGTGGGGGCGGTCGTGGCACTGCTGGCGACGGCGGCGATCCTCGTGCTCCGCAGGGCTCGTGACCGCCGACTGAGATACCGGGACGAGATCGCCGACGCTGTCGGCAGCCCGGTCCTCGGCTCCGCGCACGTGCCCCGTGCACGCGACGCCGCCGCCTGGACGTCGGTCCTCACCGACTACCAGCCCGAGACGGTCGACGCGTGGGCCCTGCGACAGGTCCTCCGGCAGCTCGGCGACTGGTATCCCCGAGCCGAGCACGGGGCAGGCGACGCGCGGTCGCCGGTGCTGCCCGAATCGGTGCTCGTCGTCACGCTGGCGGGTGACCTTCGCGCGCTCGCGGTTGGACCCCAGCTCGCCGTGTGTGCCACGTCGATGGGCGTCACGGCATCCGTGGTGGCCGCTCAGAGTCATCCCTCGGCCGCGGCGCTGTGGGTGGCGGCCGCCCACAACGACGGCAGAGAGCTGCGGGACGGTCTCGTCGCCGACACCCGGCGCAGCGTGGCGAACCGGGACGTGACCGTCGTGCTGGCGGTGCTCGATCCGGCGGATCCGCGGCTCGATCCTTCGGTACGCGGCGACGCGACCCTCATCGCCGTGTCACCGGGATCAGCGACCGCCGAGGACCTCGCGAGCGCGGCGATGGCTGCCGACGACCTCGGGCATCGTGTCGACGGCGTCGTGGTGGCCGACCCCGACGACCTCGACCGCACGACGGGGCGCCTGCTGCAGCACGAGCGCGCCCGTCAGGCCGCAGTGCCGACGAGGCTCACCGGCGTCTCGACCCCGGGCGACGAGGCATCGGTCCACGACCTGCGGAGCAGGTCGTGACACGCGGGGCTCAGACCCCGCGGTTGCGCTCGGCCGAGGACGAGGCGAGTGCGGGCGAGGCGGTCCTCGTGAGCTTCCACTTCGTGCGCTCGGCCCTGCGTCGCCGGTGGAGGACGTGGGCGTCGCTCGGCGTCGCGGGCTTCATGGTGGGAGTGTGCGCCGTCCTCTTCCTCCCCGCGCCGAGCCCGGCGACGGCCACCCTGCTGCTCGCGCACGACCGGTCGACCGACCCGGCGACCGCCATGGCGACCGACGTCAGCCTGATCCGTACCCGGACGGTGGCCCACGAGGTCATCCGCCGACTCGACCTCTCGCTCAGCCCCGAGGCGTTCCAGGAGTCGTTCGGGGCCGAGCCGACCACGTCGGACATCCTGACCGTGACCGCCTCCGCCGGCGACGACGAGGAGGCTCTCCGTCGGACGCAGGCCCTCATCGACGTCTTCCTCGCCTTCCGCAACGAGCAGGTCCTCTCGCAGTCGAACGCGCTCGTCGCCGGCAACCGGCGTCGGATCGCGGAGCTCGAGCGCCAGGCGGACCGCCTCACGACCCTGTACGGGGGATTGAGCGGAGGCAGCCAGTCCGACCGCGGTGAGGCCGCGGACCTCCTCACGCGGCGTGGGGAGATCAGCGCCGAGATCAACAAGCTCGAGCAGGCCGTCACCGACAGCCAGCTCCAGAGCGAGTCCATCACCGGTGCGAGCCACGTCATCGATCGACCGGCGATCGAGCCGGCCGGCGGGACACGCCAGCTCGTGCTCGCCGGATTCTCGGGCCTGATCGGCGGACTCGCTCTCGGGATGGGTCTGGTGCTCTTCCGCGCCCTGACCTCGGACCGGGTGCGCCGGCGCGAGGAGATCGCGCTGGTGATGGCGGCACCGGTGAAGGTGGGGACGGGTGACGTCCGTGCCTCCCGTTGGGCCCCGTGGCGCCGGCGACCGGCGCGGCAGAACCAGCAGGTGGCCGTCCACGCGATCGGATCTGCTCTCGAGCACTCTGAGTCGTCACCGAGGTGCCTGGTCGTGGCGGCGCTGCAGAACGCCGACGACGCCGCTGTGATCGTCGCCGCGCTCGCGACCGAGCTCGCGACGTCGTCCCACGTGCAGGTCGCCGACCTGGGGGACCGGCCGCGAGTCGCCGGATTCCTGCCCGCCGGCACCGAGGTCGACGTGCTGCGGCCGGCCGGGGTCCCCCGGCTCGCCGCTGCTGTCGCGCCGCAGGCCGACGTCGTCCTCACCCTCGCGGAGCCGACGCCTGCGGGAGGGATCGACGAGCTCGCCACGTGGGGCACGGTCGTCGTTCCGGTGGTCACGGCGGACCGCTCGAGCGCGGAGTACCTCCGCAGCTGCGCGGGGGTCCTGCGGCAGGCCGGGATGGTCGTGGCCTTCGTCGTCGTGATCGGCGGCGACGACGCCGACGAGAGCAACGGCACGAGCGTGGAGCCGGATCGTCGGGTCACCGACACGCGAAGGCGCTCGGGATGAGCGCCACCGCCCCCACCCTCGTCGGACGCCTGTCGAGCACCGATCCTCGGAGGGGCGAGCGCGCGCTCGTCGGTCTGGCGTGGGCGGCTCTCTTCCTCAACGTCCTCACGTTCAGTGCGCGTCCCATCCTGCTGCCCGTCCCGCAGCCGGTCGGCCAGCTCGTGACCCAGGGGGCGCTTCCGCTCGCTCTTGTCCTCGCACTGCTGGCCAACCGGCGCATCGTGGTCCGGCCGCAGCTGTTCCTCGCGCTGCTGTCGCTCCTGGCAGTCGTCGCGCTGATGACGAGCCTGCACAACGAGTTCCTGGCAGGCTCGGTCTTCCGGTCGATTCGCATGCTCGGGGTCTGCCTGGTGCTCTGGGTCCTCACGCCGTGGTGGGGCCGGCGCGACATGCTTCTCCTGCGCTGCCACCGGGCGTGCCTGTGGTTCGTCCTGGTCGTCGTCGGCGTCGGAGCACTCGTGGCCCCGAACATGGCGTTCGCGTTCGAGGGCCGGCTCGCGGGCACGCTGTGGCCGATCCCGCCGACCCAGGCCGCGCACTACGGTGGCGTCCTCTTCGGGACGACCGTCATCTTGTGGATGTGCCGACGCCAGTCGGGACGGGCGGCGCTCCTCGCCCTGGCTGCCAGCGGCGCGGTCCTCGTGGCGACCCACACCCGGACGGCGATCCTCGGGGTGGTGATCGGGTGCGTGCTCGCCACGGCGACACTCTTCCTCGGTCACGTCCGGGTACGGCGGGCATCCGTCTGGGGGGCGGCCGTCCTCGTCGTGGTCTCGGCGGTGTTCGCCTCGCAACTGACCACCTGGGCGATGCGCGGACAGTCGGCCTCGGAGGCGGCCGAGCTGACGGGGCGTACGAAGGTGTGGTCGGCCGTCGTCGAGGCGCCGCGGAGCTCGTTCGAGCTGCTGTTCGGCTCCGGGCTGTCGGACCAGTCGTTCGACGGGCTCCCGATCGACAGCAACTGGGTCGCGACCTATCTCGACCAGGGCTGGTTCGGGGTGGTGGTCCAGGTGCTCGTCCTGCTCGTGCTGCTCCTCGCCGCTGCGACGCGCGAGCGTGGTCCGGAGCGAGCGATCGCCCTGTTCCTGATCGTCTACTGCATCGTCGCGTCGATCACCGAGACGGGGCTGATGGTCCCGTCGGCGTACCTTCTCGACCTTGCGGTCGCGGCCGCGCTCCTGGCCAGACCGGTGAGGGGGCTCGCGTGAAGATCGTGGTCGCCCACGGGAGGTACCGCTCGTCGGCCCCCTCCGGGGAGAACGTCCTGGTGGACCAGGAGACAGAGGCGCTCCGTACCGCTGGTCATCAGGTCGTGAGGTTCGAGCGCGACAGCGACGAGATCACCGGGTGGTCGCTCGCGGACAAGGCGATGCTGCCCGCCCGCAGCGTCTGGAACGGGCAGGCGCGCGCCGACCTCGCTGCTCTGCTCGAGACGGACCGTCCCGACGTGCTGCACCTGCACAACACCTTCCCGCTGCTCAGCCCTTCGGTCCTGGCGGCGACGGCGCAGGCCGGCGTGCCCGTCGTCGCGACGGTGCACAACTACAAGCTGCTGTGTGCGAGCGGAGACTTCTTCCGGGCCGGCGCGGTCTGTCACGACTGCGCGGGCGGCAGTGTCTCCCCAGCACTGGTCCACGGCTGCTACCGCGGTTCGCGTGCGGCCACGGTTCCCGTCACGTCGTCGTTGTTGCTCCACCGCGACCGCTGGCGCCGGCTCGTCTCCGCCTTCGTCTTCATCTCCGCCGCCCAGCGTGACGCGATGCGGGCGCTCGGGCTCCCGCGAGAGCGTGTCTTCGTCAAGCACAACCACGTCCCCGACCCCGGCGTCTCGACGACAGAGCGCCAGCACGCCGTCGTCTACGTCGGTCGTCTCGACCACGCCAAGGGCCTGCCGTTCCTGCTCCGGGCATGGGACGAGCTCCGCCGTCGACGGCCTGGGTCGGGGCTTCGTCTCCACATCGTCGGCGGAGGCCCGCTCGAGGACGAGGTGCGCCGCTGGGCGGAGGGGCACCCGTCGGTCGATGTGAGAGGCACCGTGTCGCGCGCCGAGGCGGTACGGGTGCTCGCGCGGGGACGCGCGGCGGTGGTCCCCTCGCAGTGGGAGGAGACGTTCGGGCTGGTCGCCATCGAGGCTCTGGCCGTGGGAACGGCGCCGTTGGTCTCCGACCACGGGTCCTTCCCTGAGCTGGTCGGGGCCGACGTCGGTGCCCGGTTCGCGCCCGGATCGGTCACCGGGCTCGTCGACCTCTTGGCCGACGTCGACGACCGGCCCGAGGTCTACCTGGCGAAGGGATCGCGAGGGCGACGGCACTACGAGGAGAGCTTCGGTCCCGAGCGGGACGTCGAGGAGCTGCTCGAGATCTATCGCTTCGCGGTGGCCCGGCCCGTGACCCCGGGGAGGCGATGAGCATGGTTCGCAGCGTGCTCGCCCGTGCCGGAGTGCCGGCGCGTGGCCGTCAGGTCGTTCGACGACTGGGGTGGGGCGTCGGTGACCAGGCCGCGTCCTCGCTGAGCAACTTCGCGCTGGGGATCATCGTCGCCCGTTCGTTGGGCCCGGTCGACTTCGGCGGCTTCAGCCTCGCCTACGTGACGTACGCGCTCGTGCTCAACGCCTCGCGCGGGCTGGCGACCGATCCGCTCATCGTCCGGCACAGCGGGACAGGCGATCGCGGCAGGGGCCCTGCGGCCTCGGCCGCAGGGACGGCGATGTCGGTCGGGCTCGTCGCCGGCGTCGTCTGCGTGCTCGCCGGCCTGTCGCTGCCCGAGACGATCGGTCCGGCGTTCGTCGCGCTCGGGGTCGCTCTCCCCGCCCTCATGCTGCAGGACGCCTGGCGCTTCGTGTTCTTCGCTGCCGGTACGCCTGTCAAGGCGTTCCTGAACGACGTGTTCTGGGGCCTGCTGCTGCTCGGTGCCGTCCTGGCGCTGCACGCTTCCGGGCGACTCGACGTGACGACGGCGGTCATCGCGTTCGGCGCCACGGGTGCCGCGGCTGCGGGTCTCGGCCTCCTCCAGAGCGGGACGGCGCCTGCGCTACGAGCCGTCGGCGGGTGGCTACGCACCCACCGGGACCTCGGGGCGCGCTACCTCGTGGAGAACCTCAGCGTCGGCCTCGCGCGCCAGCTCCGGATGATCGCGCTCGGAGCGTTCGCCGGTCTCGCCGCCGTCGGCGAGGTCCGGGCAGCCGAGCTCCTCATGGGCCCCTTCCTCGTGGTCCTGATGGGTCTCAGCCAGGTTGCCGTGCCCGAGGCCACCCACGTCGTCCGCAACCGCCCCGACCGGCTCGGCACCTTCTGTCTGGTGATCGGGGGAGCCCAGGCCGCGGCTGCCGCGCTGTGGGGAGTCGCGGTGCTCGTGCTGCTTCCGTTCGGGCTCGGAGAGCTCCTCCTCGCCGACCTGTGGGGTCCCGCCGGGGCCCTCCTCCCGATCGTCGTCGTCGGCATGGTCGCCGGGGGTCTCGAGATCGGCGCCGCCACGGGCGTGCGTGCGCTCGGCGCTGCCCGGCGCAGTCTCTCTGCTCAGCTCGTCACGTCGGGCTTGTACGTCGTGGGCGGTTCGGTCGGGGCGATCGTCGACGGTGCCCGCGGCTCGTGCCTCGGCGTCGCGGCAGGGACGGCGGTCGCCACTGGCGTGTGGTGGATCCAGCTTCGCCGCGCGATCGACGACCACCTCGCCGGGCGCGGCGCTGCGCCGATCGGTGACCGACTCGAGGAAGGGACCTCGGCATGACGACAGAGTCCGCAGCTGCGGCGCCGACCGTGACCATCGGTCTGCCCGTCTACAACGGCGAGAAGTACCTCAGAGAGTCGCTCGACGCCCTGCTCGCCCAGACCTTCACCGACTTCGAGCTGGTGATCTCCGACAACGCGTCGACCGATGCCACTCCGCTGATCTGCGAGGAGTACGCGGCACGGGACCCGCGGATCCGCTGTCTGCGGCAGGTGACCAACATCGGAGCGGGTCCCAACCACAACATCCTCGTCCCGCAGGCCCGTGGCAGGTACTTCAAGTGGGCGTCCCACGACGACCTCTACGCGCCTGAGCTGATCGAGCGATGCGTCGCGCTGCTCGAGACGAACCCCGAGGCCGTGCTCACCCATGCGTGGGACGCGGTCATCGACGCGGCAGGCGAGACGGTGCACAAGCAGCCGTACGCGCTCGACACGGCGAACCCGGATCCTGCCGCCCGGCTGCACAGCCTGTTGTACGTCCCCGGCGGGAACGACTTCTACGGTGTGATCCGGACCGACGTGCTGCGAGACGTCGGCGAACACGGGAGCTACTACAACGCCGACCGCGTGTTCGTCGCAGGGCTGGCGCTGCGCGGCACCTTCGTGCAGGCACCCCAGGTCCTCTACCTGCGTCGTGACCACGCCGGGCGGGCGACCCGCGCCGGTGACCGCAGGGCGCGGGCGGCCGCGCTCGAGCCGCGCCGTGCCGACCGGCTCCGCCACCCGATGGTGCGGATGTACGCCGAGTACGTCGGCGGCTACCTGGACCAGATCCGTCGCGCCCGCCTGACCAGCGCCGAGCGGCGTCGCTGCCTCGCCGAGGTGGGCGGCTGGTTCGCCAGCTGCCTGTCCCCGTTCCGGGAACGTCGCTCGGTCGAGGACCGGGTCGTGGTCGCGTGAGCCCACCGCGCACCCGGGTGGGGGTCTTCGGCTACTTCGGCATGGGCAACATCGGCAACGAGGGGACCCTGGCGGCGTTCCTCTCAGCGTTGCGCTCCCGGCACCCCGGCGCCGACGTGCACGCGTTCGTGGCCGGCCCCGCCGAGGTCGAACAGGAGCACGGTGTACCTGCCACGCGCCTGATGGCCTACCGGCCCGCCGGCACGCTTCCGCGTGCCGCCGACCTCGTCGTCAAGGCGCTGAGCAGGGTGTGGGACGTTCCCCGCACCTTCCGCGCCATGGGCTCGCTCGACGTGCTCGTCGTGCCCGGGACCGGGGTGCTGGAGACGGCCCTCCTGACCCAGCCGTGGAGCCTGCCGTACTGGATGTTCCTCGCGGTCGCGTGCAGCCGGCTCCGAGGGCGCCGCGTGGCGCTGGTCGCCGTCGGCGCGGAGCCGGCGCGTGATCGGGTCACGCGCACCCTGCACGCCTGGACGGTGCGCCTCGCGCACCACGTGAGCTATCGCGACACGGCCTCGCGGGCGGCCATGGCGGAGTCCGGTGCCCCGCGTGGTGACGCCCTGGTCTACCCCGACCTCGCCTTCGGCCTTCCCGCACCTGCGCCGCGCCCCCGCCGACGTGACCTCGTCGTGCTGGGTGTGATGCGGTACGACGTGGAGGACGATCCCGACGGGGCGGTGGAGCGCTACGCGTCGACCATGACCGACCTCGTGTGCGCGCTGGTGGGGTCCGGCAGAGCAGTGCGGACGATCGTCGGGGACCTCGCCGACCTGCCGCTGGCCCGGGAGATCGTGGCGCGGTCGCAGTCGCGGGCGGGAAGGTCCTGCCCGGTGGAGGCGTGCGATGCCGCGACGATGGGAGCACTGCTCGACGAGGCCGCAGGCGCCGGGGTGGTCGTGGCGTCGCGCTTCCACCACGTGGTCGCCGGCGTGCTGGCCGGGACTCCGGTCGTGTCGCTCGGCTATGCCGAGAAGAACGCCCGTCTCCTCGCGGAGGTGGGGCTGGCAGGCGCGAGCCAGCGCATCGACGACATCGATCTCGGTCGGCTCCTGACCGAGATCGATCGGGCCGCGTCGTCCGGGCCCGCGGTGAGCGACGCGACGGCCGAGGCTCTCGAGCGCTTCCGAAAGGAGCTCGACGACCTCTACGAGGTGCTCTCGACGGTGGTCGGTGACTGATCCGACGCCGGGACGAGAGCGCGTGCGAGGAGGGCGGCCGCGGCGAGGACGACTGTCCCCAGCAGTGCGCCCCCGAGCACGTCGCTCGCCCAGTGCGCTGCCTGCAGGAGCATGGCGGTCCCCATCGCGGCGCCGGCCACGGCGACCACTACCCAGGGCCAGCGGCGGCCGTCGAGCCTGAGGAGCAGCACGAGGGTTCCGGCACAGACGACGAGCGTGGTGACGTGGCCGGACGGAAAGCTCCCACCCAGCCCCGGAGTCTCCCCGTGGGTGTCGGGACGCTGGACGGCGATCTGGAGCACCGTCGTCGCGACGACGGTGAGGGCCGAGGCGCCCAGTGCCAGCAGCGCCGGCCTGATCGACCGGCGGACGATGCTGACGAGGGCACCGGTCAGGACGAGGAGCACGAGGACCGTTCGTGGGTCGAGGCCCTCGACGAGGTGGTCCACCCGCTGCTGAGTCGTTCCCCAGACGTCACCAGGACGGAACGCCTCCCGCGCGGCGTCGTCCCATCCCTGCGTGCCGCCGAGCGCGACGAGGACGGTGAGGACGAGGAGAGTCGCGGCGGAGACGCCGCCGACCAGCAGCCAGACCCTGGTCGTGTGCTCTCGCTGCGACGGCGCACCGGCGGTCGAGCGGGTCGGGAAGTCCATGAAAACTCCTGCGCGCAGGAAGGGCAACGGTCACTATCGCACAAACGACGGGTGTGCGCCGCGGCCGTGTTCGAGCCGTTCAACGGGGGCCTCACCCGTAAGCAAAACCCAGGGGGTCCTGATGAAGGTCGTACTGTTCTGCGGCGGGTTGGGCATGCGGATGCGGGCAGACAACCAGTCGTTGCCCAAGCCGATGATGCTGATAGGGCACCGTCCGGTCCTCTGGCACGTCATGCGTTACTACGCGCACTTCGGGCACACCGAGTTCGTGCTGTGCCTCGGATACGGCGCGGACGCGGTCAAGGACTACTTCCTCAACTACCGCGAGACCGGTTCGAACGACTTCGTCCTCACCAAGGGCGGGCAGCACGTGGAGCTGCTCAGCACCGACATCAGTGACTGGACGATCACGTTCGTCGACACCGGGGTGGACACCGCGATCGGTGAGCGGCTCCGCCGCGTCCGGCCGTACCTCGAGGGTGACGAGATCTTCCTCGCGAACTACGGCGACGTCCTCACCGATGCCCCGATGGACACGCTCGTCGACGACTTCGCCGACGGGGACGCCGTGGGTCAGTTCCTCGCCGTGAAGCCTCAGGACTCCTTCCACGTGGTCGACATCGGCGAGGACGGCAAGGTCTCCGGTCTGGTCCCGGTCGCCGACATGGCGATGTGGATCAACGGAGGCTATTTCGTCCTGCGGCAGGCCATCTTCGACTACCTCCTCGAAGGTGAGGACCTGGTGATGGACGCCTGTGTCCGTGCCGCCCGCGACGGACGGTTCAGGGCCGTCAGGTACGACGGCTTCTGGGCGCCGATGGACACGCTGAAGGAGCGCTCGGCCCTCGAGTCCATGTACCGGACCGGCGTGAGCCCGTGGGCGTTGTGGAAGGACACACCGACCAGCCCCGGCGCTTCGATCTTCGGAGTCGTCGAGGCCGACCCGGCCATCGCGCACTGACGTCAACGGCGGGTGCTGCGCGCGTCCTGGCGGTACGGCTTCGACCGCCATCCCTTCCAGCTCACCGTGTGCCAGAGCTCGTGGGCCATGAACCGCCAGGAGCCGACGTACCGGTTCGCGGTCCAGCGGTTGCGCTGCCGGAACGTCACCTGGTCCTCGACCACGCGTCCCTTGTACGGCGACCAGTCCGGGTAGCTGCCCCAGTTTGAGGCGAGCACCATGAACCCGCACCCCCGCGAGGGCGTGCAGGCCGCCGGCATCTGTGACCGGCGGAAGACGAACAGGTTGTGGTCCACGAGGAGGTTCTGCGTCTTCCAGCGGCAGTCGTCGTAGTACGGCCGCCGGCTGATCGTGGCCGGGTCCGAGCAGGCCTTCACCGTGGCCGTCCTGGGCGCGACGAGGGTGGTGGCGCCGGTGCTCGTGTTGGCCGGTGACCCGGCGAAGCGGTCGGCGTTCTCCCAGGCGACGACGCCCGACCAGTTGTCGACGAAGTGGTTGCGCGAGATACGGAACACCCTGCCGTACAGGCGGCCGGCGCGGCGGTCGCTGCCGGACTCCGACACGTAGATCGCGGCCACGGGGAAGCCGGCCTGCCGACGGCCCGCCCAGATGCCGTTGCGGACGAAGGTGTTGGCGACGATGCGAGCGTTGTAGCTCGTCTCGTAGATGACCGCCTCGCTGCGGTTGCGCGCGAAGTAGTTCCCGACGATCGCGACCCCGGTGTTGTTGGTGTCCGCCCAGATCCCGACGCCGCGGTTGTGGTGCACCCAGTTCTGGGAGAAGACCGCGCCCCGCGTCTCCCACAGCTTCCCGCCTCCGCTGCACCCGCATCCTGGCTCGCGGCGTTCCCAGTCGTCGGTGTTGTTCTGCCCGATCTCGTTGCGGACGATGCGGATCCCGGTGACGCCGGACGGCTCGTAGGCACTGAAACCGTACTGACCGTTGGCGGCCAGGCAGTTGCCGCGCAGGACGTTGTGACTGCCGACGAGGACACCCGCTCCGGCGTTGCCGCGGATGGTGTTGTGCAGGATGCGCCAGCCGTGGCCGGCGTCGTGGTTGACCACGCCCTCGTTCTGGGTCGTCCCGCGACGACCGAACCGCGTGATCGTCAGGTGCGCGACGACGACCCGCCGGGCGTGGCCGGCGAAGGCGTAGAGGTTGCTGTGACGACCGTCGAGGACGGCTCCCGGTGCGCCGATGAAGCGCTGCCCGTTCTTCGGTCGCACCTGTCGGTAGGCGCCTGGCCCGAGCCGGTGGATGCCCGGAGCGAGCCAGAACGTCGTCCCCGCGGGTGCGCGCCGCGCTGCCGCCGCGAGGTTGGTCCGCACCCCGACACGGCGGACGCCGCGTGGCGCTCGGGCCGGCCCGTGGCGACCCGCTCGACCGCACCGCCTGGCCACGGGGCGCCGCGGCGCACGCTCGGACGGGGCAGCGAGCGAGGACTCTTGCCGGGCCGTGCCGGGCGCCGCGGTCGCCGTGCCGGCTGCGTCGGTGAGCGGGACGGCGACGTCGGCCGAGCAGGCTCCGACGACGAGAGCCGCGACGAGGAACGCGGCACTGGCACACCGTCGCCGGTCAGCCATGGACACCTCCTGGGGGTGCGTCCCCGAGTCGGGCGGGTGGGGCCGCCCAGGGCTCGACGCTACACGGCACGGCGGGGGCCAGATGTCCGATTTCATCGCCGCGGGGACGGCGCCTCCGATCACTCCGCGGCCACGCGGTCGTGGGCCGGCCGGGGCGGCTGGACCGTACGACTACTCTGGACACGATGTCCTTGCACGCCTTGGCCCAGGCCGTCGCCGCCGATCCCATCCTCGCCCGTACGGTCACCGACCGTCGTGCAGGCGTGACCGCGCTCGACCTCTCTGCCCCGCCGTCCCTCCGACCCTTCCTCGCCGCCGCCCTGGTGCCGGTGAGCTCCTGCGTGCTCGTCGTGACGGCGACCGCCCGGGACGCCGAGACCCTCACCGAGGAGATCGGCTCGCTGATCGGTCCCGAGAAGGTCACCGACTTCCCTGCGTGGGAGACGCTCCCGCACGAGCGGCTCTCGCCCCGCTCGGACACGGTCGGTCGCCGGCTCGCGGTCCTGCGGCGCCTCGTGCACCCGGGGGCGACGCCCGACGCCGGCGCGCTCGAGGTCGTCGTCGCTCCCATCCGATCGGTGCTCCAGCCCCAGGTCCGAGGTCTGGCCGACCTGGAGCCGGTCGAGCTGGGACGCGGCCAGGAGGCCGAGCTCGACGACGTCGTCCGCCGACTCGCCGACGCTGCGTACACCCGTGTCGACCTGGTGACCAAGCGTGGGGAGTTCGCCGTCCGCGGCGGCATCATCGACGTCTTCCCGCCGACCGAGGACCACCCGCTCCGCGTCGAGTTCTTCGGCGACGAGGTGGACGAGATCCGGCACTTCTCGGTCGCCGACCAGCGTTCGACCGACCCGGTCGAGCACGTCTGGGCGCCGCCGTGCCGCGAGCTGCTGCTGACCGACGACGTCCGTGCCCGTGCACGCGAGCTCGCCGCTGCGCACCCGGAGCTGGGCGAGATGCTCGAGAAGCTCGCCGAGGGGCAGGCGGTCGAGGGCATGGAGTCGCTGGCGCCCGCCCTCGTCGACGGGATGGAGCTGCTGGTCGACCTGCTTCCCCAGGACGCGACGGTCCTGGTCTGCGACCCCGAGCGGGTCCGTACCCGCGCCCACGACCTGGTCGCGACGAGCGAGGAGTTCCTCGCAGCCTCGTGGGCGGCCGCGGCCGGTGGTGGCAAGGCTCCCGTCGACCTCGGCGCCGCCGCGTTCTGGTCTCTTGCCGACGTCCGCCAGCACACGCTGGGGTCCGGACGGGCGTGGTGGTCCACCTCGCCGTTCCTGCTCGACGACGATCGCCCGACTGCTGAGACGGGCGAGCCCGACGAGTTCGCACGGATCGACGTCGACGGCGTCAACCTGCCGTTCGTGGCGACTCCGTCCTATCGCGGCGAGGTCGAACGCTCCCTCGTCGATCTCAAGGGCTGGCTGTCGGACGGCACGCGCGTCGCGCTGGTGACCCCCGGCGAGGGGCAGGCGGCGCGCAGCGTGGAGGTGCTCGGCGAGCACGACATCCCCGCACGCTTCCACCCGATGGTCACGGTCGACGACCTCACGCCGCACGTCGTCCACGTCATGTGCGGTGACATCGACCACGGGCTCGTCGCGGAGGGCATCGGCCTGGTCGTCCTCACGCAGGACGACATCGTCGGCCAGACCGCCGCGGCTCCGCGCGACGACCGCAAGATGCCCTCGCGCCGCAAGAAGCAGATCGACCCGCTCGAGCTCACGCCCGGCGACTACGTGGTCCACGAGCAGCACGGTGTCGGCAAGTACGTCGAGATGATGCAGCGCACCGTCCAGGGAGCGGTCCGCGAGTACCTCGTCATCGAGTACGCCGCCTCCAAGCGCGGGCAGCCGCCGGACCGTCTCTTCGTGCCGACCGACCAGCTCGACCAGGTGACGCGCTACGTCGGCGGCGAGCAGCCGTCGCTCGACCGGCTCGGCGGCGCGGACTGGAACAAGCGCAAGTCGCGCGCCCGCAAGGCGGTCAAGCAGATCGCCGGCGAGCTCATCAAGCTGTACGCCGCGCGGCAGGCGACGCAGGGCCACGCCTTCACCAAGGACACGCCGTGGCAGCGGGAGCTCGAGGACGCCTTCCCGTACCACGAGACACCCGACCAGCTCGCGACGATCGACGAGGTCAAGCGCGACATGGAGCGTCCCGTGCCCATGGACCGGCTGGTCTGTGGCGACGTGGGGTACGGCAAGACCGAGATCGCGGTGCGTGCGGCGTTCAAGGCGATCCAGGACGGCATGCAGGTGATCGTCCTCGTCCCGACGACGCTGCTCGTCCAGCAGCACTTCGCGACGTTCGCCGAGCGCTACGCCCAGTTCCCCGTGACCCTCAAGGCGCTGTCGCGCTTCCAGACCGAGAAGGAGTCCAAGGAGGTCCTCGACGGACTCGCCGACGGCTCGGTCGACATCGTGATCGGCACCCACCGGCTGCTGCAGAAGGGCGTGAAGATCCCCAAGCTCGGCCTCGTCGTCGTCGACGAGGAGCAGCGGTTCGGCGTCGAGCACAAGGAGGCGCTCAAGACGCTGCGGGCCGCCGTCGACGTGCTGGCGATGTCGGCGACCCCGATCCCGCGCACGCTGGAGATGGCGGTGACTGGCATCCGTGAGATGTCGACGATCCAGACCCCGCCCGAGGAGCGGCACCCGGTGCTCAGCTTCGTCGGGCCGTACGAGGACCGGCAGGTCGTCGCCGCGATCCGGCGCGAGCTGCTGCGCGACGGACAGGCGTTCTACATCCACAACCGCGTCAACTCGATGGACAAGGCCGTCAAGCGGTTGAAGGACCTGGTGCCCGAGGCCCGCATCGCGATGGCGCACGGTCAGATGGGCGAGCACCAGCTCGAGCAGATCATGGTCGACTTCTGGGAGAAGAAGTATGACGTGCTGGTCTGCTCGACGATCGTCGAGTCGGGGCTCGACGTGTCCAACGCCAACACCATGATCGTGGAGCGGGCCGACATGCTCGGACTCTCGCAGCTGCACCAGCTCCGAGGGCGCGTCGGGCGGTCGCGCGAGCGGGCGTACGCGTACTTCCTCTATCCGGCGGAGAAACCGCTCACCGAGACCGCGCACGAGCGCCTGTCCACCATCGCTCAGCACTCCGAGCTCGGTGGCGGCATGGCGATCGCGATGAAGGACCTCGAGATCCGCGGCGCGGGCAACCTGCTCGGCGGCGAGCAGTCCGGGCACATCGCCGACGTCGGGTTCGACCTCTACGTGCGGCTGGTCGGCGAGGCCGTCGCGGAGTTCCGCGGCGACCAGGGCGAGGACGTGCGCGAGGTCAAGCTCGAGCTTCCCGTCGACGCCCACCTGCCGCACGACTACGTCCAGAGCGAGCGGCTGCGGCTGGAGATGTACAAGCGGCTCGCCGACGTGCGCTCCGCCGCCGAGGTGGCCGAGGTCCGCGACGAGCTGGTCGACCGGTACGGCGAGCCGCCGGCCGCCGTCGACGCGTTGCTCGGTGTGGCCAGGCTGCGGGTGCGGGCCCGCGACGCCGGGATCTCCGAGCTCACCGTGGCCGGCAACAACATCCGCATCGCGGGGGTGGAGCTCCCCGAGTCGCGGCAGATGCGCCTCAAGCGGGTCTATCCGGGCTCCGTCGTCAAGGCCACGGCGCAGCTCCTGCTGGTGCCGCGCCCCAAGACGAAGCCGGTCGGAGGCCAGCCGCTGCGCGACGCCGAGCTCATGGACTGGTGCCGCACGCTGATCGACACGGTCATCGCTCCGGCGCCGGCAGCGGCCTGACCGACGGCCAACATCTCGGTCATCTCGGTCATCTCGCCCCGGTTGCACGATCTCGGACATGGGACGACCGTGGAGAGATGCCATCGACCCAGGTCTGGGACGCCGCGGCTGCCCTCAGGAAGGTTGGACTGAGGGTGACGCGCCAGCGGCTCGCCGTCCTCGATGCCCTTCGAGACCGCCCGCACGCCAGTGCCGACACGCTCACCACCGTGACCCGAGAAGCGCTCGGATCGGTGTCGGTCCAGGCCGTGTACGACGTCCTGGCTGCCTGCGCGGAGCACGGGCTCGTCCGTCGGATCCAGCCTGCGGGCTCTCCGGCGCTCTTCGAGGCCCGCACGCAGGACAACCACCACCACCTCGTGTGCGTGTCGTGCGCGAAGATCGCCGACGTCGACTGCGTGTCCGGCGAGGCGCCGTGCCTCATCCCCGACGACGCTCAGGGCTTTGCCGTCTCCGCGGCCGAGGTCGTGTTCTGGGGGACCTGCCCCGACTGCGCGACGGCGGCGGCCTCGCCCCAGTGAGGCCCCAGACCGCCGTGCAGCGGCAGATCGGCGCGCTCTAGGCTGTCGTCTGCCGCGTGTGTTCCGTGTCACGTGGCTGCCGCCGCCCGAGAGGAACGTCCCCGCATGCTCCGTCGCCTTTCGTCCCGCCCGCTCCTCGCCGCCGTCGCCGGCGCGTTCGTGCTCGCCGGGTGCGGCGGCGTCCATCCGGGTGACGCCGTGGTCGTCGGCGACGAACGGCTCTCGATGAGCAAGCTCGACGCGCTGGCCGACGCGGGCTGCGCCTACCTCGCGACGGCGGCCGCGTCCCAGGGTTCGGAGGCGCCAAGCCAGGGAGCCGTCCGGCAGATCCTCGTCACGCAGGAGCTTCAGCTCGCCGGGTCGCGTCTCCTGAGTGAGGAGCTCGACCTCGACGTCCCGCGGTCGCGGTGGGCGCTCGGCGCGGAGGATCTCGAGCAGCTCGAGACGATGTTCCGGGGCCGCGCCGACGACGTCCAGGAGATCCTCGAGCGTGACTTCGAGAGCCAGGCCCTGCGTACGGCGATCGGCGCCGACGTCACTGGCACGGCAGTGACCCAGGAGAACACCGAGCAGCTGCTGCAGAGCGGGACCGAGGCCGTCGTCGAGGAGCTGCGGCGGGTTGACGCGACCGTCGACCCGCGGTTCGGCCTCGACGCCGAGGGGCAGCCGGACCCCGGCCTCAGCCTGTCGGCGTCGCGCGAGCAGCTCGCCCAGGAGGACCCCGCCACGGTGCCCGCCAACCAGCGCTGCCGCGGCGTAGAGTCGAGCGAGTGAGGATCCTCGTCACCAGCCCCCGCGTCGCTCCCGGACTGATGACGCTGGCGGCGTGGGACGCCGTGCGCGAGGCCGGTCGGGTGATCGCCGCGGACACCGACGACCCGACGGTCGAGGCGGTCCGACACGCGGGCTTCACCGTCGAGCCGGCGCCCCCCGGTCCTGTCGACACCTCCGCCGAGCAGGGCTCGACGCTCTGGATCGCACCCATCGGCGACGTCGCCTGGGCCCGCCGCCTCGCCGACTCGCTCGTCTCCGCGGCGGGCGGAGGCGTGGACGCCCCGGGCGAGGTCGAGGTGGTCTTCGGGTCGTACGACCTGCCGGGTGCCCGCCTGCTCGACCTGGTCGCGGTCATGGACCAGCTCCGCGTCGAGTGCCCGTGGACGCGCGAGCAGACCCACGCCTCTCTCCAGCACTACCTCCTCGAGGAGGCGTACGAGGTGCTCGACGCCCTCGACCGGGGCGACACCGACGAGCTCCGGGAGGAGCTGGGCGACCTCCTCATGCAGGTCGTCTTCCACGCTGCCGTCGCCGCTCGACCGGGTGACGCCTCGGACTCGTCCAGCGGCCCCGACGGCTGGGACATCGACGACGTCGCCGCGGGGATCGTCGACAAGCTGGTACGGCGCAACCCGCACGTCTTCGCCGACGGTGACGCGGCGACGCCCGAGGAGGTCGATGCGGCGTGGCAGCGGCTCAAGGCCACCGAGAAGCAGCGCAGCTCCGTGCTCGACGGAGTGCCGCCGACGCTGCCCGCCCTC
Source organism: Mumia sp. zg.B21 (assembly GCF_019550855.1). Taxonomy (NCBI): domain Bacteria; kingdom Bacillati; phylum Actinomycetota; class Actinomycetes; order Propionibacteriales; family Nocardioidaceae; genus Mumia; species Mumia sp. zg.B21. The sequence goes on from NZ_JAHWCJ010000002.1 coordinate 1,099,374, forward strand.
GCCTACGCCGACAAGGTCGTGGGGCGTCTGGAGCGTGAGGGCACGCTCGTCGAGGCCACGGGCGACACGGTGGGAGACCGCCTGCTCGCGCTCGTGCTGGCGGCACGCGCCGCGGACGAGGATCCCGAGGCGGCGCTGCGCCGTACGGTCAACGCGCTCGTCGAGTGAGACGCGCCCAGTGACACGCGCCGACGGGGCCGCGCCACGCGAGGCGCGCCACGAGGGCGGACCAGGAGGGCGCGGAAGCGCCGTGCTCTTAGGATGTGTACGACACAGACCATCCCTCATGAGGAGTCCGTAGTGGCAAGCATCGAAGCGGTCGGAGCCCGAGAGATCCTCGACTCGCGCGGCAACCCCACGGTCGAGGTCGAGGTCGCCCTCGACGACGGCACGATCAGCCGGGCGGGGGTCCCCTCCGGCGCCTCGACCGGCAAGTTCGAGGCGGTAGAGCTGCGAGACGGAGGCAGCCGCTACGGCGGCAAGGGCGTCCAGAAGGCCGTCGACGCCGTCAACGAGGCGATCCGCCCGGACATCATCGGCCTCGACGCCGACGAGCAGCGCTACATCGACCAGACGCTGCTGCGCCTGGACGGGACCCCCAACAAGGGGCAGTACGGCGCCAACGCCATCCTCGGGGTCTCGCTCGCCGTCGCTCGGGCGGCAGCAGACTCGGCGGGCCTCCCGCTCTTCCAGTACGTCGGCGGCGCCAACGCGCACGTGCTCCCGGTGCCGATGCTCAACATCCTCAACGGCGGCGCCCACGCCGACACCGACGTCGACATCCAGGAGTTCATGATCGCGCCGATCGGTGCGAGCAGCTTCGCGGAGGCGCTGCGCCAGGGCGCGGAGGTCTACCACGCGCTGAAGTCGGTCCTGAAGTCCGACGGGTTCGCGACCGGCCTCGGTGACGAGGGCGGGTTCGCCCCCAACCTCGGCTCCAACCGGGAGGCGCTCGACCTCATCGCCAAGGCGGTCGAGACCACCGGCCTCAAGCTCGGCACGGACATCGCCCTGGCGCTCGACGTCGCCGCCTCGGAGTTCTTCAGCGACGGCGGCTACCGCTTCGAGGGCGCCACCAAGACCGCTGCCGAGATGACCGCCTACTACACCGAGCTGGTCGAGTCGTACCCCATCGTCTCGATCGAGGACCCGCTGGACGAGGACGACTGGGAGGGTTGGACGGCCATCACCAGCGAGCTGGGCGGCCGGGTCCAGCTCGTCGGCGACGACCTGTTCGTGACCAACTCCGAGCGCCTCCAGCGCGGGATCGACGAGGGCGCGGGCAACGCGCTGCTGGTCAAGGTCAACCAGATCGGCACGCTGACCGAGACGCTGGACGCGGTGGACCTCGCCCACCGCAGCGGCTACCGCTGCATGATGAGCCACCGCTCGGGCGAGACCGAGGACACCACGATCGCCGACCTCGCCGTCGCCACGAACTGCGGCCAGATCAAGACCGGCGCCCCGGCACGCTCGGAGCGGGTCGCGAAGTACAACCAGCTCCTGCGGATCGAGGAGCTCCTCGACGACGCGGGCACGTACGCCGGTCGCGCGGCGTTCCCGCGGCTGAAGGCCTGACGCGGTGCCGCCGACGTCGCGCCGCCCGTCCTCGAGGCATCCGGGCCGCCGGCCCGGTGCCGCCCGCCGAGGACGCGCCGCGACGCCGGCGGCGGCCGAGGCCGTCACCACGTACGGCTCCCCGCGGATCACCCGCCGGATGGCGGTGCTGCTCCTGGTGCTTCTCGTGCTCGCGATCTCCTACGCCTCGAGTCTGAAGGCGTTCCTCCAGCAACGTGACGCACTGGCGACGACGCGGGCCCAGATCTCGGAGTCCAGCGCCGCGATCGAGCGGCTGGAGAAGGAGAAGCTCCGCTTCGACGACCCGGAGTACGTCGAGCAGCAGGCGCGCTCGCGCTTCGGGTGGGTGATGCCCGGAGAGATCGGGTTCACCGTCCTCGGCCCCGACGGAAAACCCGTCGGCAAGGGACCCGAGCTTCCCGACGCCCCGCCCGCGGCCAGTCCGGGCCCGCAGTGGCACGAGACGCTGTGGGGATCGGTCGAGGTCGCCGGCGGCGTGCCCGACAAGACCACTCCGACCCCGAGCGACGAGGTCGTGACCCCCAAGATTCAGGACGAAGGCCAGTGATCGACCGACCTCCCAGCCAGGCTGACCTCGACGCGATCCAGGCCCAGCTCGGCCGACCACCGCGAGGCGTGGTCGCGGTGGTGAGCCGATGCCCGTCCGGTCATCCGAACGTCGTCAAGACCGAGCCGAGACTGCCCGACGGCACGCCGTTCCCGACGTTGTTCTACGTCACCTGCACCCGCCTCAACGCGATGATCGGCACCCTCGAGGCGTCGGGACTGATGCGGGAGATGAGCGAGCGCCTCACCGAGGACGACGAGCTCGCCGCGGCCTACGCCCGCGCCCACGCCTCCTACCTCGAGGAGCGCGAGGCTCTCGCCGAGGTGCCCGAGATCCACGACGTCTCCGCAGGCGGGATGCCGACCCGGGTCAAGTGTCTCCACGTCCTCGTCGGGCACGCGCTCGCCAAGGGACCCGGCGTCAACCCGCTCGGCGACGAAGCCGTCGTGCTGCTCGGCGACTGGTGGACGGGGACGACCTGTGACGGACCCGGAGAGCCGCCCGCTCAGCTCGCCGGCGCTCGGGAGGTCCCGTGAGCGTGAGCCGGGTCGCCGCGATCGACTGCGGCACCAACTCCATCAGGCTGCTGGTCGCCGATCTGGACCGTGAGGCGGCGACAGCGACCGATCTCGTCCGACGGATGGAGATTGTCAGGCTCGGGCACGGCGTCGACCGGACGGGGAGGCTCGACGAGCGTGCCCTGGAGCGGACCTTCGCGGCGTGCGAGGACTATGCGCAGGTGATCGCCGAGTGCGGCGCCGAGCGCCTGCGCTTCGTGGCGACGTCGGCGACGCGCGACGCCGACAACGCCGACCTCTTCGCGGCCGGTGTGCGCGAGCGCCTGGGTGTCGTGCCCGACGTCGTCTCCGGAGCCGAGGAGGCCGCGCTGTCGTTCGCCGGCGCGACCCGCGACCTCCCCGGCGTCGACCAGCCGCTGCTGGTCGTGGACATCGGCGGCGGCTCGACCGAGCTCATCCTGGGCCGGGACGGTGCTGCCGAGACCGAGCAGTCGCTCGACATCGGGTCGGTGCGGATGACCGAGCGCCACCTGCACAGCGATCCGCCGACGCCCGAGGAGATCGCCGCCTGCGTGGCCGACGTCGACGCGGTGCTCGACGGGGCGACGGTCGACCTCACCGACGCGCGTACCGTCGTCGGTGTCGCCGGCACGCTCACGACCGCGGCAGCGCACGTCCTCGGACTGGACCGGTACGACTCCGCCCGTATCCACCACGCGCGGCTGGCCGTCTCCGACGTGCTCAGCTCGTGCGCCGCCATCGTCGCGGCGTCGCACGCGGAGCGGCGCTCGTGGCCGTTCATGCACCCGGGTCGAGCCGACGTCATCGGGGGAGGCGCACTGATCGTCGCCTGCCTCCTGCGACGTGCGGCCACGGACACTCTGGTGATCTCCGAGCACGACATCCTTGACGGGGTCGCCTGGTCGCTGGTGTGAGCGCTCCCGGCGCTCACGCCCCGATGGCGGTCTCCAGCGTGGAGGCGCTCCGAGCGGCCCAGAGCTGACGCAGGATCCCGTCGAGCACGTTCGCACGGTCGAACTGAAGGGCGTGAGCGCGCGCGGCTTCCGCCTTGCGGAGCCGGTCGGACGCGCTGGTGCGCAGGACCGCCTCGTCGATCGCGGCAGCGATGCCCGCCGGGTCCTCGGTCCCCACGATCGTGGCGTGGTCCCCGACCGCCTCGCCGATCCCGCCGGTCTCCGTCGTGACGACGGGACCGCCGCCGGCCAGCATCTTCTCGACGAGCGCGATCCCGAACGTCTCCACGAACTCAGGCCGCGGCTTGCTCGGGAGGACGAAGGCAGCGCACCCGGCCATCAGGAGCGGCTTCTCCGCGTCGTCGACGTCGTCGAGGAAGAGGATGCGGTCAGCGACCGGACAGGAGGCGGCGTGGTCCCGCAGCTCGTGCGCCTCCGGTCCCCGGCCGGCGATGACCAACGTCGTCCGGCGTGCCGCCGCGCTGCGGGCGAACCCGTCGATGAGGTCGTCGATGCCCTTGGCCGCCGCGAGCCGGGAGAGGAAGAGGACGTAGTGGTCGCGCTCCAGCCCTCGAGCCGCCAGCGCGTCGTCGATCGCCGTCTCGTCGAGGGCGGTGTAGGCGCGGGTGTCGATCGCCGGGTACGAGATGCCGATGCGCTCCTCGCAGGCGACGGCGAACCGGGTGCCGTGGCGTGCGTCGATCTCGCGCGCGCACGCGACGACCAGGTCGCGGGTGTAGCGGGAGACCGCGAGGCAGACGTCGTTGCTCAGGTAGGTCGTCAAGACGTGGGCCGCGGCCCCGAACCGGTCCTCGTCGAGGCACGACCGCACCACGTTGGTCACGTCGGAGCCGACGGCTTCGGCGACCGTGGTGACGTCCACCGGAAGCCCGGTGGCCCGTGCCACGCGGACGGCGTCGGCGACGGCCATCGCGTGCGGGCTCAGGTAGAGCGACAGGGCCACCGTCGGCACTCCGTCGGTGAACAGCTCCACGAGCCGGCCGGTGAGCCCGGCGAGATAGCGGCCGTCTGGCACCTTGTAGTCGCCGACGGGCGCAGGGCGCTCGACGGTGATGCCCGGAGAGTAGGGGAGGACCGAGTCGAGGGGCTTCAGCGGAAGCCCTGCCTCCTCGAGGCGGTCGATCGGCCAGGTGACGATGCGGACGTCGGTGAACCCGCGGGAGAGCGCGGCCTCGGCGAGGTTGCGTGCCTCGCCGGAGTGCCCGCAGATGACGGGGTCGGCCCGGACCACGATGACGAGACGGTACGGCGGTTGCATGGTCATGACACCCCATTCGGTGGAGGGACGGTGACGACACCCGTACGGCTGGAGCCGGCGGGGAAGGACGGCGGGAACGACGACGGGTCGCGCCCCCACGGGCTGGGCTGGGCTCCGAGCTCGACGAGCAGGCGCCCACCCCGGTGCAGCTCGGCGCCGTCGAGCCAGGTGCGGTGCAGCGGGCGGCCGTCGAGCCATGCGGACTGGACGTACTGCGGCGGCGTGTCCGGGCCGGGCTCGACGAATCCGGTGGTCTCCAGCTCGAGCGTGGCCTCGCCCAGCCGCATCACCGCGCCGGCGAAGGAGGGTGCGTTGAGGAGGAACACGTTCTGTCCGGCCACGGGGAAGAGGCCGAGCGACGCCCAGACGTACCAGGAGCTCAGACCCCCGGAGTCGTCGTTCCCGGGCAGGCCGCCAGGCCCGGTGCCGAAGCGCTGATGGAGGGCGGCGTGCACGATCTCGGCCGTACGGTCCGGTCGCCCGGCGTAGTGGTACGCCCAGGGTGCCTCCATGTCGGGCTCGTTGTTGAGGCCCTCGAACCGGTCCAGCGCGTAGCCGCGTGCCATCTCCTGGACGCTGGGGCGTTCGCCCGGCTGCGTGACCCCTTCGGCGTCGTAGCCGAAGAAGCGGTCGAGCATCGCGATGAACGCCTCGGGTCCTCCCGCGAGCGTGATCCGTCCCGCCATGTCGTGAAGCAGCCGGAACGAGTAGTTCCAACGGCCGCCCTCGTAGAACGTCGAGTCCAGCAGCAGCCCGGTGGCAGGGTCGAATGCGTTGCTCCACCCGGCGGCGTACGGAGCGAGCTCGGCCGCCAGCGCCTTGTCGCCGACGTGCTCGGCGACCCGCTGGGTGCACCAGTAGCCGAAGGCAAGGTCGAGGGTGTGGCTGATCGGATGGGCGACCCCACGCAGGAGGTAGTCCTCGCCGTAGCCCCGACGGAGGTCGTTGTGCATGTGGACGAGCGCCCAGTCCCAGTCGACGCCGGCCAGACCGAGCCCGCAGAGGTCGGCGAGGAACGTCTGCACGAGAGCGCTCGCCTGGCGGGAGAACACGTCGGCGCCTCGCGCCATCCGGTAGCCGATCGGGAGGTTGCCCTCCTCCTCGCACACGTGCAGCAGGGCATTGGCGAGCTCCACGGCGCGTTCTGGGACCAGCGCCGTGAGCAGGGGGAGCTGGGTGCGGTAGATGTCCCACATCGTGCTGATGTCGAAGGCGAAGGGCCCGTCCGCGGGCCAGAACGGGCTCTCGTCCGGTGCGAGGCACGGCTTCACGAGGGAGTGGTAGAGCGCGGTCTCGAAGACCGTACGGCGCTTCGGGTCGGGGCAGTCGACCTCGAGCAGACCGAGGTGCTGGTCCCACGCTCGCGTGGTCGCGGCACGCCGCGTCGTGAAGCTCGTCCTCTGCTGCCCGCAGTCCGCGACGAGGTTGGTGTGTGCCTGGACCGTTCCCCGCAGCGAGAACCCCAGCCGCAGCTCGACGACCTGACCGGCGGTCGTCGGACCCGCCCACATCACGCCGAACGGGCGCAGCGTCGTGGTCCGGATGTCGCTGAAGTCGAGCCGGCTCCCGCCGGCCATCAGCCGCCGGTCGTACCAGAGCATCTGCCGCCACCGGTCGGCGTCGCACTCCAGGTGGACCGCCAGCGGTGCACCCTCGACGACGATCTCGCCGCGCGCGACACCGGGGGCGACGGACTCCAGGTGCGAGCGCAGAGGGACGGTGGCGCCGTACGGGATGGCGAGCCCGCCGAGGGAGAGGTCGACCACCAGCCGTGCGTCGTGGTGCGCTGGGAACGTGTAGCGGTGCACGGCGCTCTTGGGGCCGACCGTGATCTCGCACCGCACCCCGGAGTCGAGCGTGGCGGCGTACCAGCCCGGACCTGCCTCCTCCTCGTGCAGTCCCCACGTACGCCCGAGGGCGTCGAGGGGCTCGAGCATCGGAGTGACCCGGAAGTAGTTGTAGTACTTGCGGATCGCGCCCGTGCCCGACTGCTGGAAGTGGGTGAACCCGGAGGCGACCGGCTCGTCGAAGATGGCGGTCGGGACGCCCTCGGTGCTGAGGTCGTAGCGCCCGTAGCCGGTCGGGTACGCGCCCGAGTAGGAGCACGCGGAGACCATCCCGAGCGGGTGGCAGGCGCCTGGGTGGGTGTTGCCGACCTGGGGCTTGGGCGACCACCAGGTCGCGGCGAGACCGGTCGCGGGAGGCAGGTCGGTCGCGGACGTGCCGATGAAGGGGTCGACGACCATCGGATCCTCCCCTCGTCGCACACCCGGTGCGTGCACCGGCTCGAGCTCGTGCGTGGACGCTACGTACGGCACGTGTCGAGCGGATTTCGTGGAGGTGAAGGTTGTCGGTCGGCGTCCGGACTAGGGTGGGAGGGTGTCTGGCAGAGTCGACGGTGACCCGCTGACCTCGTCGGCGTTCACCTCGCCGGTCCTGCCCGGCACGGGCTGGCCCGACGATCCCGCGACTGCGTCGACGCCGGTGGCCGAGAGCGCCGCCGACGTCCGCGCGCTGGCCGCCCGGGCCGACTCTCTCCACGACCTCGACGCACGGGTCTCGGTCTGTCGCGCGTGCCCGCGCCTCGTCGCGTGGCGTGAGGAGGTCGCGGTCACCAAACGGCGGGCGTTCGCCGACGAGCCGTACTGGGGGCGGCCGATCCCCGGGTGGGGCGACCCCGAGCCGAAGGTCCTGATCGTCGGCCTCGCGCCGGCCGCGCACGGGGGCAACCGGACAGGCCGGATCTTCACCGGTGACCGCTCCGGCGACTGGCTGTTCGCGTCGCTGCACCGTGTCGGCCTGGCCGCGAAGGCGACCAGCACCCACGCCGGCGACGGCCAGCGACTGCTCCGAGCCCGCATGGTCGCCGCCGTGCGCTGCGCGCCTCCGGCGAACAAGCCGACCAACGATGAACGCGACACCTGCGCACCCTGGTTGGAGGAGGAGCTCCGTGAGGTCCTGCCCTCGGTGCGCGCGATCGTCGCCCTGGGCGGCTACGGCTGGGACGCGGCGCTGCGGACCCTGGGTGCACTCGGTGCGGTGGTCCCGCGACCGCGGCCGAAGTTCGGTCACGGTGTCGAGGTCACCCTCCCGAAACCGTCGGGGGGTACGGTCCAGCTTCTGGGCTGTTTCCACCCCAGCCAGCAGAACACGTTCACAGGACGGCTCACCGAGCCCATGCTCGACGCTGTCATGATCCGCGCCAAGGAGGTTGGAGATGACTGAGGGCACCATCGAGACGCATGCCACCGGAGTGGCCGGCCGACTGGTCGACCTGCTCGTGCAGGTCTACGGCGAAGCACCGCCGGTCACCTTCACCGCCTGGGACGGCTCCCGCGTCGAACCCGAGTCGGGTGACGCCGACATCGAGGCGCACTTCGAGTCGCGCCGGACGGTCCGCCGGCTGATGTGGTCGCCGGGGCAGGAGGGCATCGCCAAGGCCTACATCGCCGGCGAGCTCACGGTCGACGGGGACCTCGAGACCGCGGTCCGCCTGATGCGCGACTACGTCGAGCAGGCCTCCGCCAAGCGCGCCCTGGAGCCCGCCGACCGGCGTGAGGTCCTGCGCCTGACCGTCCAGCTCGGAGCGGTGGGGCCTGCGCCCCGGGGACCCTCGGAACCGGTCGACGCGGTCACCGGACACCTCGACGTCCCGGGCCAGATCCGCGCCGAGCTTCCCGCGGAGCTCGCCGACGCGATCCTCGGCAGCGGCGCCGCGGGGCTCGCCGACGCGATCCTCGGCAGCGGCGCCGAGGAGGCAAACGCACGGACCGAGATCGTCTACACCGTGCCCGAGCCACTCAGTGCCGCCATCGCCCGCTGGGAGAGCGAGGGCCTCGTCGTCGACGCCGTCCAGGACGCCGTCGCCGACGAGCGCGAGCGTCTGCGCCAGATCGGGGGACGGCTGATGGAGCACTGGGACGCCGTCGTGGACGCCGTCGGCGTGCAGCACACGCGGATGTGGCGAGTGTCGCTCGTGCTCGTGCGCGACAACCTCGAGCGACGCGCGGTGCGGGCCTACGCGATCAGCGGAGCCCCGGCATAGTCGTCGCCGGTGCCGTCGCCTGAGCGACAATAGCCCCACGCTCCTGTAGCCCAACGGCAGAGGCAGACGGCTTAAACCCGTCTCAGTGTGGGTTCGAATCCCGCCGGGAGCACGTGCCGACCGCTGCCCGCGGTCGTCGCTCGCCCGAGACCACCCAGGTCGCGGTGACCGGCGCGGATGCTGGAGCGGTTCGGCCGGATCGCCGAGGCGTCGGTTTCGTCGACGACCCGTTCTCACGCGCGCGTGACGCTGCGCCGGAGCGCCTGGGCAGGGAGCCAGCGCGACGGGCGTGAGGCCCGGCTGCCCGGCTCAGGCTTGGAACACGTGCGCGGGATCGTACGCGGCGCGGACGGCGGCGAGCCGTGCGCGCACGCCTGCCGGCCAGGTCCGTGCCTCCTCGTCGGGATCGCGTGGGTCGGCCATCCAGTTGGGCGTCAGGTGCGGAGAACGCCACGGCGCCACCGTCTCCTCCACCCGGGCGAACACGCTCGGCAGGACCTCTCCGAAGAGGGCCGGGTCAGGAGCTCCCAGCATCGTCAGCGTGTAGTCGAAGTCTCGGAACCCGACGGCATCGGTCTCGGAGGTCTCCACCGCCGTCGCGGCGCCCACGTGGCGGACCTCCAGCCCCATGATCGGCAGGTCGCTGCCCGGGCCGGCCAGCGCGAGCACGGCCTCGGCGAAGTCGCGGTCGACGTGCGTCAGCGTCGCTCCGCGGAGGAAGGACGGGCCGGGCTGGGTGGGATCGTTCGTGATCCGTGCGACGTCGGCCAGCGGGAGCGGTCCAAGGTCGTCGAGATAGACCGACCCCAGCTCGCGCAGCGGCTCGCTCAGGGCCGCTCCGTCGTCCTCGGGACCGGGATACGCCACGTGGAGCGCGAACAGGTGCTTGCCCCGCATCGGCGACGGGACGACCTCGAGGTCGGGGAAGCCGACGATGAGCCCGCTCGTCGTGACGTCGGTCGGTGCCGTGGTCGTCCAGTCGAGCCAGCGCGCGTACGGCTCGGTGCTCTCCTCGAGGTCGAAGAAGAGGGTGCCCGCGTAGAGCGACGGCACCTCCGCCAGCGCGAGCGTGATCTCGGTGACCACTCCGAGTCCGGTCTTACCGCCGCGCAGGGCCCAGTAGAGCTCGGTGTCGCCGTACGACGACGCGTCGACCACCTCCCCGTTGCCGGTGACGACCCGCGCCGAGACCACGTGGTCCGACCCGAAGCCGTGACTGCGTGCCAGCGGGCCGAGGCCCCCGCCGACGAGAAAGCCGACCACGCCGACGTTGGTCGAGGACCCCGTGACCGGTGCCAGACCGTGCTCGGCCGCCGCGGCGACGACATCGGCCCAGCGCGTGCCGCCCCCCACCTTCGCGGTCCGCGCGGCGGGGTCGATCGCGACCGACGAGAGCCCGCCGAGGGCAAGGAGGATGCCGGTCTCGTACGCGGCGTGCGCACCGTGCCCGGTCGTGTGGAGGTGGATCGGGACTCCCTCCGCGGCGGCGAAGCGGACGGTCTGCAGCACGTCCTCCTCGGTCGCCGCGTGGACCACCGCGTCGGGGTCGTGCTGGACGGTCAGGTTGAACGCGGTCGCGCCGGCGGTGTGGTCTGGCTCGTCCCGAGTGGTCAGCGTCCCGGTCAGGCGGTCCGCCAGTGTCGAGTAGTCGGTCATGAGGTCGTGCTCCTTCGTCGTTCCCGAACGTGTCTCTCACCAGTACGACGACACAGCGACACAGTGTGTGAGATTTGTCGGTCGAAAAGGTCAGGATCGACTCATGGACCTGGCGCCTGGAGGGAGTGACGCTCAGCGGTCGACGCCGGTGAGCTCGATCGCCATCTGGCCGATCGCCTGGATCGCCTCGTCCGCATCGTCATAGGCGTAGCCCCGTGTGCAGACGGCCAGCACCAGAGCGCCCGGGCCGGGTTCTCCGAGGTAGGCGACGTCGTGCCGGATCGCGTCCACCGATCCTGACTTGCTGCCCCATGGCAGCCCGGCGGGTGCACCGGCGGCGATCTGCGGATCCTGCTGGCGTGCGAGCATCTCGGTCATCAGGCGGGTTCCCTCCGGGCCGGCGAGACGACCCGACACGATCGCCGCCATCAGCGTGGCGAGGTCGGCCGGCGTGACGACGTTGCTCGCCCCGTGCTCCCGTGCGGCGACCTGGTCTCCGAACTGCCGCGCCATCAGACTCTCGTGGGCGCCGGCATCGGCGAGGACCTTCGCGATCGCCTCCAGCCCGACCCGCTCGACGACCATGTTGGTCGCCTCGTTGGAGGAGACCACGATCATCCGCTCGAGGACGTCGCGCAGCGGCATCGGGTCTCCGGGCGGGGCCATCCCGTGGTCGACGTCGTCGGGGACCAACCGGTAGTCGGGGGCCTCGGGCACCTGGCTGCTGAACGTGTCTCGGCTGATCAGCGTGTCGTCGAGGGCGAGGTCCCCGGACTCGACGAGGCGGACGGCGGCGACCAGCGGTGCCAGCTTGATCGTGCTCGCGGCATAGAACCGCTCCGTGGGACGGCGTTCGGCGAGCACCTCCCCGGAGGCCGTGGCCAGTCGGTACGCGATCACCGGTGTGCCGTCGCTGTAGGTGGCTCGCAGCGACATCTCAGACCTCCGTCCGCAGTGCCGCCGCCCGGACGACGTCGGCGAAGGCCGTGACCAGCCCGCGTGACTGACGCTCGTTGTCGTCGGCGTCGGCCTCCGCAGACTCCATCAGCGCCACGCGGTCGTAGCCGTCGGCCGCGAGAGCCGCCTCGTCCCACTGGGCGAGCCGCTCAGGGCCGACCTCGGGATGGAACTGCACCCCCCAGGCGCACACGCCGACGCGGAAGGCCTGCACGCGGCAGACCTCGCTGGTGGCCAGAAGGTCGGCGCCCGCGGGGAGCGCGGTGATGCTGTCGCTGTGGTTCTGGATCATGAGCAGCCGGCCTTCATCGGCGAACCCGCCGAACACCGGGTCGTCCGCCGCGACGGGCAGCAGGTCGACCGAGCAGGATCCGCGCTCGGTCTCACCGGAGCGCTCAGTCACCTCGCCACCCGCGCAGAGGGCGAGGAGCTGGGCACCGAGGCAGATGCCCAGCAACGGCACCTCTCGCTGCAGCGACTGCACCGTCAGCCTGCGTTCGTGCGGGAGCCAGGGCGCATGGTCGTCGGCGTCGGGCATGAACCCGCCGCCGAGCGTGACGAGGCCGCCGTACCCGTCGAGCGTCGCCGGCAGCTCGCTCCCGGCGAGGACGACGGGGACGACTCCCGCCTCCGTGAACCAGTCGAGGAGGCGGCCGGCGTGGCTGGTCGGCGAGTTCTGGACGACGAGGACCCTCGGACCCTCGGCGTCGGGCAGCTCAACGGCGGGCGACATCGGCGGCGAAGTGGCAGGCGGCGTGATGATCGGGGGACTCCTGGGGGGCGAGCTTCGGCCGGTCGTTGCGGCAGACGGCGGGGACCGGTCGCCCGTCGGGGCGTTCGGCGTCGACGCTGCCCTCGATCAGCGGGGCCAGCCAGCAACGGGTGTGGAAGTGGCAGCCGGTCGGCGGATCGAGCGGAGAGGGGACGTCGCCCTCGAGCATGATCTCGAGGCCGTCGTCTCGGCGGGTCGGGTCCGGAACCGGCACCGCCGACATGAGAGCCCGGGTGTAGGGGTGGTGAGGGCGCTCGTAGACCTCGTCGTCGGTCCCGCTCTCGACCACCCGCCCGAGATACATCACCGCGACCTCGTCGGCGATGTGACGCACGACCGAGAGGTCGTGGGCGATGAAGAGGTACGAGAGGCCGAGGTCGTCCTGGAGCTCCTCGAGCAGGTTGATGACCTGCCCCTGGATCGAGACGTCGAGGGCCGAGACCGGCTCGTCGCACAGCAGGATCCGCGGGCGTACGGCGAGGGCGCGCGCGATCCCGATCCGCTGACGCTGCCCGCCCGAGAACTGGTGCGGGTAGCGGTGGACATGGTCGGGATTGAGCCCGACGCGGTCGAGGAGCTCGCGCACCGCCTTCCCCCGGTCACCCGCCGGAGCCATGTCGGGATGGATGGCGAACGCCTCGCCGACGATCTCGCCGATCGACATGCGCGGGTTCAGCGACGTGTAGGGGTCCTGGAACACCATCTGGATGGTGCGGCGCAGCGCGCGGCGTTCGGCGCGTCCGACGTCGGTGACGTCACGACCGTCCACGAGGATCTGCCCGCGGGTCGGCTTCTCGACGCCGACCAGAACCTTGGCGAGCGTCGACTTGCCTGACCCTGACTCGCCCACCAGGCCGAGCGTGCGTCCCTTGCGCAGCGTCAACGAGACGCCGTCGACGGCCTTCACCTCACCGATCTGCCGCTTGAGCACGACACCGCGACGCACCGGGTAGTGCTTGGCGAGGTCACGGACCTCCAGCACCACGTCAACCTCGGGCATCGTTCATCACCTCCTCGGCGAAGTGGCAGGCGGCGGTCCTGTCGTAGGGGAGCGGGATCGACGGGGGTGGCGGGTCCACCCGGCAGATGTCCTCGGCGCGCTCGCAGCGCGGGTGGAACGGGCAGCCGTCCGGCACGCTCGTGGGGTCGGGCGGGCGCCCGGGAATGACGGCCAGGCCGCCACCCTTCTGGTCCAGACGGGGGATCGAACGCAACAGAGCGCGGGTGTAGGGGTGCGCGGGTGCGGCGTACACGTCGAAGACCGACGCCTGCTCGACGGCGCGACCGGCGTACATCACCGTGACGTCGTCGGCGACGTTGGCCACGACGCCCATGTCGTGGGTGATCAGGACCAGGCCCATCTGCCGCTCTGCCTGGATCTCGCCGAGCAGCCGCATGATCTGCGCCTGGACGGTGACGTCGAGCGCGGTCGTCGGCTCGTCGGCGATCAGCACCTCCGGATCGAGCGCGAGGGCCATCGCGATCATCACCCGCTGGCGCATGCCGCCGGAGAACTGGTGCGGGTACTCCTTCACCCGCTGCGTCGCGTGCGGGACCTGGACCAGGTCGAGCAGCTCGACGGCCTGCTTGCCGGCATCACGACGCGACAGCCCGCGGCGCGCTCGGAGCGCCTCGGTGAGCTGCCAGCCGACGGTGTGGACCGGGTTGAGCGAGGCCAGCGCGTCCTGGAACACCATGGCGACGTGCTCGCCGCACACGGCCCGATGCCTCGCCGGCCCGAGGCCGAGCAGATCCTCGCCCTTGAACCGGATCGACCCGCGGACGATCCGCGCCGGAGGCATCTGGAGTAGGCCCATCACGGCCAGAGAGCTGACGCTCTTGCCGCTTCCGGACTCACCGACGATCGCCATCGTCCGTCCCGGGGTGACCGAGTAGGAGAGGCCGTCGACAGCACGGACGACGCCGTCGGGGGTCGTGAACTCGACGGCCAGGTCCTCGACCTCGAGGAGGGGAGTCGTCGTCGCGGGAACCTGATCGGTCACGTCAGCCCTCACTTCAGCTTGGGATCGAGCGCGTCGCGGAGGTTGTCGCCGATCACGACGAAGGAGAGAACGGTGGCCATCAGACAGCCGAGGGGGAAATACAGCAGATAGCGGGATCCGCCGGTGAACCACTGCGCGCCTTCCTCGATCATGATTCCCCAGCTGACCGCCGGCGGGCGCACACCGATGCCGAGGAAGGCGAGCACCGCCTCATAGCTGATCACCGCGGCGATCGCGGTGGGGATGAGGGCCGTCACGGTGCCGATCGCGTTGGGCAGCACGTGTCTGACCATGATCCGGAGGTCGGAGGCGCCGAGGACGCGTGCCGCCGTCACGTAGTCGAGGTTCTTGGCCTCGAGGACGCTCGCCCGGACGTAGCGCGTGTAGCCCATCCACGCGAACATCGTGAGCACGATCGCCGGCTGTGCGATCGTCGCGAGCTGGCTGCTGCCGAGGTCGACGTTGCGGAAGAGCGACAGCAGCAGGATGGCCGCCAGCAGGAGCGGGATCACGAGGAACACCTCGACGACGCGTGAGATGACGGCGTCGACCCAGCCGAGGTAGTAGCCCGAGACCGTGCCGAGGGTGACGCCGATCAGCACGGAGACGCTGACGACGATGACCGCCAGCAGCAAGGACGGTCGCGTGGCGTGGACCAGCTGTGCCAGCACGTCGCACCCGTACGCGTTGGTGCCGAACGGGTGGGCGCCCCCGAACCACTGCGGAGGGATGCGCGCGTCGGCGATGTCGCAGCGCTGCGGGTCCTTGCGCGTGAAGAGGAACGGGAAGAGAGCGACCAGCAGGAAGAACGCGGCGACGACGGTCGCGAGGATCACGTCGGGGCGTCGTCGGAGGCTGCGGAACGCCTCCGACCACAGCGAGCGTGGCGGGAGGCCCGCATTGGTCTCCTCCGCGATCAGGGCGGAGACGCTGGGGTCACTCATAGCGGATCCTCGGGTCGAGTGCGGCGTAGACGATGTCGACGACGATCATCACCACGATCGTGACCACGGCCAGGAGGGTGACGATGCCGATCACGACGGCGACATCGCTGTCCTGCACGGCCCTCCAGAGGACACCGCCCATCCCGTAGATGTTCATCATGCCCTCGGTGATGACCACGCCCGCGAGGGCTTCGGTGAAGACGATGCCGACCGCGGTCGCCACCGGGATCGAGGAGTTGCGGACGACGTGGTGCAGGGTCACGTGGCGCTCCGTCAGGCCCTTGGACCGTGCCGTGCGGACGTGCTCGGCCTGATAGTTCTCGAGCTGTGCGGCGCGGACCACACGGATGAACGCGGCCGAGCCCGCGAGGCCGAGCAGGATCCCCGGGACGATGATCGTCGCCCACGGGTTCTCGGGGGAGAACGACGGCTTGAAGAGGAGGGCGGGCAGGCTGTCGGGACCGAACGTGTCCTTGGCCCAGTTGCTCAGCGGCACGGCGAACACGTAGCGATAGATCAGCAGCATCACGAACACGGGCAGGGCGTCGATGAGGATCGACAGGCCGCGGATGCCGTGGTCGCTCAGGCGGCCACGACGGCGGGCGGCGATCGAGCCGAGCGTCATCCCGATCACGGCCCACGTCACGGTGACCACCGCGAACAGCTTGAGCGTGTTGGGGGCGGCGGTGCCGACGATGTCGCTCACGGGTCGGCCGCGCAGGTTCTCTCCGAGGTCCCCCTGCGCGTAGGAGCCCAGGCGGTCGACGAACGGTCCGAGGCAGGGGTTGCCGGTCTGGTCGTAGCACGGGTCGTCGAGCCCGTACCGCTTCTCGACCGCCGCCAGCTGTGTCGGGCTCGGCGTGCGCTCGCCGAAGAAGGCCAGGGCAGGGTTGCCGTTGAGCTGGATGGCGAGCGTCGTCAGGACGTGGAGCAGGAAGACCACGAGGACGAGGGTCAGGAAGCCCTGCAGCACGCGCCGCACGATGTATCGACCCACGCCGTCCTCAGCTCCTCGTCATGATCGCCGCGTCGCGGCACGTGTCGGGTGGCCGGCGCCGTGTCGACGCCGGCCACCCCAGGACTCGCTCACCGTCAGTCGGTGACCTTCACCAGCCTGAGCTCGACCTCGCCGCTGAACGGGTCGAGGACCACGTCGTCGAGACGGTCGCTGTAGAACATGACGTTGTTGCCGAACGCGACCGGAGCGGAGGCCATGTCGGAGGCGATGACCTTCTCCGCCTCCTGATACTTCGTGACGGCCGCCTCGAGGTCCGGAGCCGCGTCGCCCTCCTTGATCAGCTTCTCGAACTCGGCGTTGTAGTAGCCGAAGTTCTCGTTGCCCTTCTTGGGGTCGCCGCTGCCGTAGACCGGGGCGAGGTAGTTCTCGTTGAGCGGGTAGTCCGCGAACCAGTTCGCCCGCATGATGCCGGTGAAGTCACGCGCCGTGCGGCGGTCGAAGTAGTCCGGTGTCGGGTCGAGCTGGTAGGGGATGCCCAGGTTGAGCTGGATCGAGTCTCCGACGGCCTTGAAGATCGCCTCGCTCTCGGGGTCTTCGCCGAGGTGGATCGTGAGCTTCTTGCCCTTGGGCCAACCGCCGGCCTTCTTGAGCGCGGCCTTCGCTGCGGCCGGGTCGAAGGTGCAGAACTCGCAGGTCCCGGCGACGCCGCCGGGAACGCCGTCCGGGACGACCCAGCTGTCGGCGGCGACGAAGCGGCCGGGGGCGACCTTCTCGATGATGGAGTCACGGTCGATCGCCATCGAGATGGCCTTGCGGAACTCGATGTCGTCGAACGGCTTGCCGAGGTACATCGGGAACCCGACGTAGGTCAGCGCCGCGCCCGGACCCTCGACCATGCGGGAGGAGAGCTCGGGGTCGTTCGCGGCGCGGTCCCACTCCGCCGGGGGCGGGAAGGTGGCGTCAAGATCGCCGGCCTCGAAGTCGGCCCAGTCGGAGTCGCCGGAGTACTCCCTCCACTCGATCCTGTCGTAGTCAGGGGTCTCCTCACCGCTGTAGTCGGCCCACCTGACGGCAGTCAGGCTCTGGCCCTGGTCCCACTCCTCGATCTCGAAGGGGCCGTTGCCGATGGGCTTGGTCGCGCAGGCGTCGACGTCGTCGAGGCACTCCTGGGCGACGGGGAAGAACCCGGTGTAGCCGAGCATGGTCGAGAAGCCGGCGAACGGGGCTTTGAGGGTGACCTCGAGGGTGCCCGGGTCCACGACCTTGAGGCCCGAGAGCTCCTTGGCGGTCGGCTCTTCGCCCTGCATCGCGTCGTAGCCGGCGAAGCGCTCGAAGAAGTAGTAGTTGCCCATCGCGTTCGGGCCGTACGCGGCGTAGTTCCACGCCCGGGCGAACGCCTCCGCGTCGACCGGTTCGCCGTTCTGGAACTCGAAGCCGTCCTTGATCTTGATCGTCCACACCCTGTTGTCGGTGGTGCTGACGTCCTCGGCGACGTAGTTGTAGGGCTTCGTCGTCTGGGGGTCGTAGCGCACGAGACCGTCGTAGACCACGTCGAGCACGCTGATGTTGTCGCCGACGTTGGAGTCCATCGGCAGGAGCGTCTCGACGTCCTGACTCAGCGGCAGGCGGATCGTCGCGCCACCGTCTCCCTCGTCGTCGTCGCCGCCTCCGCAGCCGGTCACCACCAAGGCCAGGGCTGTCAGCCCCGCGGCCAGTCGAGCCATCTTCACTGTGTACCTCCCAGAGTGCGCCCCCTCGGCCAAGGCGGCTGGGTCGATCCTGCCGCACGCGACCGGCGAGACGATACAGCCGTGACGAATCTGTGACCAGGGTGTCCGAGGAGGTTACGAACCGGATACCGATCCGAGATCGTTCAGAATCACGGTGATTCTGGGGGAAGACTTCCAGGAAACCATACGTAAGAGCGTTCCCTCCGGTGCTGTTGCCGCGCCGCCTGTCGCCCCGCAGGGGCTCGCGGTGAACGTCCTGAAGGGAATACCGCTGCTCCGGTAGGGTTGACCAGGACGGACTCCTGTCCGAGCCCGCCCCCGTACGGAGGATTGATGAAGAGCAACAACCCCGTCTTTGCCCGCAGCGACGAGTTCAACGGTCGCGCCGCCCGGCCCGGCACCGCGCCTACCGGATACACGGACCCCAGCACGTGGCAGATCGGTCAGTCCGATGGCTACGACGGCGGCTCTGGTCAGGGGCCGCACAGCACCGCCGTCGCCGATCGCATGACGATCGACTCGGTCGTCCAGAAGACCGCTCTGACGATCGGCCTGACCGCGCTCAGCGCCGCCGTCGTGTGGTTCATGATCGGCGACATCTCGGCCGACCAGAGCAAGCTCGCGACCGCCTTCGCGCTCGCCACGGGCGGCGCGATCATCGGCTTCGTCCTGGCGATGGTGAACTCCTTCAAGAAGGTCATCAGCCCGCCGCTCGTCCTCGCGTATGCGGTCGTCGAGGGCGTCTTCGTCGGTGCCCTCTCGAAGGTCGTCTCCTCCTACGTCGGTGACCCCGGCATCGTCGCGCAGGCCGTCCTCGGCACGATCGCCGCATTCGCCGGCACGCTGTTCGTCTACCGCTTCTTCAACATCAAGGTCACGGACAAGTTCCGCCGAGGCGTGACCGCCGCGCTGTTCGGCTTCATGGCCGTCATCCTGCTCAACTTCGTGCTGAGCTTCTTCGGCGCCGACTTCGGCATCCGCGACTTCTCGATGCTCGGCCTGATCGTCAGCTGCATCGCCGTCGTCCTCGGTGTGCTGTGCCTGATCCTCGACTTCGACTTCGTCGAGAACGGCATCAAGGCCGGTCTCCCGGAGCGCGAGTCCTGGCGCGCCGCGTTCGGCCTGACGGTCACGCTGATCTGGCTCTACATCGAGATCCTGCGCATCCTCGCGATCCTGCGCGGAGATAACTAGCAGGTCGGACCTCCGGCGCCCCGTCCCTCGTCAGAGGGGCGGGGCGCTCCCCTTTCCCCTCGCGGGTCACTCTCTGGCGATCGCGGGTCACTCTCCGGCCCTCGCGGGTCACTCTCCGGCGATCGACGATCAGGGCGATCGGCGTACGACCCGCAGTGCGGCCCAACGCCCCCGCGGGCCGCGTTCGGCGCCGCCGACCTGCGTACGGGAGACCTCGGTGCCGGCGGTGTCGGCCGCCTCGGCAGCGGCGAACGATATGGGCAGCACGACGCCCTCAGGGAAGGCGGCGGACTCCTCGTCCTCGTCCCACACGCCTGCGGCCACCGCGACGGACGGCAGCATCGCGGCGACCATGCTGGCATAGCCGGTCGCCGACGGGTGGAAGCGGTCGTCACCGAACATCTCGGTCGGCGCGCTCCAGAAGTCGCGTTGCAGCAGGTCGCTCAGCGACACCGCACGGCCGCCGGCCTCGACCACCGTGATGACCTGGGCGGCGGCCAGCCTCCGGCTGAACTGGCGGGCGATCAAGCGCAGCGGCTGCGGCAGGGGGCGGACGGAGCCGAGATCGGGGCACGTCCCGACGACGACCTCGCACCCGTGCTGGCGCAGGGCCCGCACCGCTTCACCCAGCGCGGCGACCGCGCCGGAGATCGCGTTGACGTTGCTCACGTGGGTGACGTCGTTGGCGCCGATGACGATCGCCGCGACGTGGGGCCTCGTCGGCAGGGCGAGCTCGACCTGCTCCGCGAGATCGGCCGAGACAGCGCCGACCACGGCCTGGCTGGTCACCTCGACCGGACGCCCGGCAATCTGGGACAGCCCGGCACCGATGAGGGAAGGAGGAGTGTCCTCGGCCCGCGTCATCCCGTAGCCGACGCCCGTGGAGTCGCCGAGCATGACGAACCGCAGCGGGTCTCCGGGCAGATCGGCACCGTAGACACCGTCGGGGGAGGGAGGGCGTTCGTCGCTGACCCCGATCGCACGGCGTGCGAGTCCGGCCTGCATCTTGAGGAGCCCGACGGCGCTGCCCCCCAGCACCCCGACACCGCCGCCTCCGACGATGGCGGCGGCGGCCAGCCTGCGCGCTGCTCGTGCCCGGGTCATCGACTCACACCATCATCCCCTTCGCTGTGCTCGCCTTCGCGAGGGTTCCCTAGACTGAGGGTGTGGACTACGCTAACGCGCTGCTTGACCTCGTCGGTGACACACCGCTGGTCAAGCTCAGGAGAGTGACCGACGACGCACCCGGCCTCGTGCTGGCCAAGGTCGAGTACTTCAACCCGGGCGGGAGCGTGAAGGACCGCATCGCCCCCCGGATGGTCGAGGCCGCCGAGGAGTCCGGCGAGCTCAAGCCGGGCGGCACGATCGTCGAGCCGACCAGCGGCAACACCGGGGTGGGCCTCGCGATGGTCGCCCAGGAGAAGGGCTACCACTGCGTCTTCGTGTGCCCCGACAAGGTGAGCGAGGACAAGCGCAACGTCCTTACGGCGTACGGCGCCGAGGTCGTCGTGTGCCCGACGGCGGTGCCGCCGGAGCACCCGAGTTCCTACTACTCCGTCTCGGACCGCCTGGTCCGCGAGATCGACGGCGCGTGGAAGCCCAACCAGTACGCGAACGAGAACAACCCCCGCACGCACTACGAGACGACCGGGCCTGAGGTGTGGGCACAGACCGAGGGCCGCATCACGCACTTCGTCGCCGGCATCGGGACGGGTGGGACGATCTCGGGCACGGGCCGCTACCTCAAGGAGGTCAGCGACGGGCGGGTCCAGATCGTCGGCGCCGATCCGCACGGGTCGGTCTACTCCGGCGGGACCGGTCGCCCGTACCTCGTCGAGGGCGTCGGTGAGGACTTCTGGCCTGACACGTACGACCGTGACATCTGCGACCGCATCATCGAGGTGAGCGACGCCGACTCGTTCGCGACGACGCGACGTCTCGCCCGCGAGGAGGCCATGCTGGTCGGCGGCTCGTCGGGCATGGCGGCCGCCGCGGCCGTGCGCCTTGCGAAGGAGCTGAACGATCCTGAGGCAGTGATCGTGGTGCTGCTGCCCGACGGCGGCCGGGGCTACCTGACCAAGGTCTTCGACGACGAGTGGCTCTCCCGCTACGGCTTCCTCACCCCGCCCCGGGGTGAGCGGACGGTCGGTGACCTGCTTCGCGACAAGGACGGGCGCCTCCCCGACCTCGTGCACACGCACCCGCACGAGTCGGTCGCCGAGGCGGTCAAGATCCTCAGGGAGTACGGCGTCTCGCAGATGCCGGTCCTGCTGGCCGAGCCGCCGATCCGTGCCGCAGAGGTCGCGGGAGCGGTCAGTGAGCGCGACCTGCTCGACAAGCTGTTCCACGGAGTCGCGTCGCTCTCCGACATGGTCGAGGAGCACATGGCGCCGCCGCTGCCCAGCGTGGGAGCCGGTGAGCCGGTCGAGGAGGCCGTCGGCGAGCTTGAGAACGCCGATGCGGTCGTCGTTCACGAGGACGGGGATCCGGTCGGCGTGCTGACCCGTCAGGACCTCCTCGGGTACGTCGCCACGCTCTGACCCTCCAGCCCTCTGGCCCCCGACCTGGCCCCCGACCCGGCTCCCGTGTGCCGGTTCGTCCCATCTGGGGCAGGATGCCCGTTATGCGTGCGTGAGTGCGTCACGCACGGGCCGGGTTGGGGGATCCATGGGCGGCAAGGAATTCTGGAACAAGCGGTCGGGTCGCTTCGTGGCGTCGGCCGCGGTGCTGCTGCTGATGGGTCTCCTCGGCGCGCCGCCTACGGGTGCGGTGCCGGCCGTTGCGCCTGCGGACGTCCCGCCGGCGACAGGCACCAACGCCGTCATCACGGTCAAGGTGGGCGCCGACCGTGTCGGCACGACCGGCGTCACCAACCTGGCCGGCGTGACCCTCCGGCTCTACAACGGAACGTCGGCCCCGACGACCCCGGTGGCCGACGCATGGGCGACCTGCGTGTCGGACGCCGACGGGGACTGCAGCTTCGTCGTCCCCAACACCCAGACCGGGGCGGCCGGATGCCTGGGTGGCGCAGGGGTCAACTGCGACCGGAGGTTCTGGATCGTCCAGACCGACGCGCCCTCCGGCTTCACCGAGAACCCGACCCTCCGTACGGGCAACGGTGATGGGAGCGGGTCGCAGGAGACGCCGTACCGGTTCCGGACGGGCACGACCCTGCGCGCCGGCAACACCTACACCTCGGCCGCCGACTTCATGATCGGTTCGGGAAACACGAACCGTGTGGCGTCCGGCGGCGTCTGGCAGCAGTCCCGGGTCAACCCAGCGCCCGTGCAGCAGTGCGGGCTCGACGTCGCGCTGATCCTGGATCTGTCGGGATCGGTTACTGCTCCTCAGCTCGCGAATCTCAAGGCCGCAGCAGACACCTTCACCGACTCGCTCGTCGGGACGCCGTCGCAGATGGCGCTCTTCTCGTTCTCGACGACCTCACCTGCGCTCGGGGCGACTCAGAACTATCCAGGCCTCGTGCCCGTCTCCACACAGAACGGCGCGGACGACTTCAAGTCGCGGTACACCAGCTGGACCGCCAGTGGCGGCACGAACTGGGACCGCGGGCTGGCGGTCGCAGCGCAATCGTCACCGACGTACGACATCGCGGTCGTCATCACCGATGGTGACCCGACGTACTACTCCCAGCCTGCAGAGGGCCCCGGCAACTTCAACCGACTTCGCGAGACGGAGAACGGGATCTTCTCGGCCAACGCCCTCAAGGCGAAGGGCACGCGGACGATCGCCGTCGGCGTCGGCGCGGGGGTGAGCGACCCGGCCACTCGACTCAACCTGTCGGCGATCTCGGGCCCGACCCGGTACGACGGGACGAACGCGTCGACCGCCGACTACTACCAGGTCTCCAACTACGGGGTTGTGGGTGACGCGCTGCGCGAGCTGGCGCTCGGAGACTGTGCCGGCTCCTTGTCGGTGGTCAAGCAGATCGTCGGCGCCGACGGCGACATCGCCAACGCCACGCCCGGCGGCGCCGGATGGACCTTCGATGCCTCGACCGCGTCGACCGGTGTGACACTGCCGACGACGAGCGCGACGACGGACTCCTCCAGCGCGGTGAACTATCCCATCACCTTCAGCGGCGGCGTGACCTCCGGCGCGATCGAGGTGCAGGAGCAGACTCAGCCGGGGACCGCGCTCTTCCCGGTGGGCGGAGCGAACGCCGTCTGTACGAACCTCGACACGGGCGCGAGCGTGCCCGTCGTCAACGCCGGGGCGGCGGGCTTCACGGTGGACGTGTCGAGCACGGCCGCGGTGAGCTGCACGGTCTACAACCAGGCGGCGGCACCGGCGTCGGTGACGGTGGACAAAGAGTGGGTGATCAACGGCGCCGACCCCGTGCCGGAGGGCAATCAGCCCTCGGGGTTCACTGCTCAGCTGACGCTCACCGGTCCAGGCGACGACCCGGCGACCGACCAGGGGTGGGGGGTCACCCGGACGGGATACGTGGCGGGTGAACAGGTCGTGATCGACGAGGAGGTGACGCTGGAGGCGCCTGCTATCGATCCTGACCTTTGCGAGGTCTCTCCGGGCGAGATCGTGGAGATCGGCGGTGAACCGGTGACGCCGATCCCCCTGGCCGACACCGGGTACGCGGCTGATCTGGTCGAGGGCGCCAACAGCTACACCGTCCGCAACACGGTCGACTGCGAGTCGCGCCTCACGCTCGCCAAGGACGTCGAGGGAAGCGCCGCCCCGACCCTGTGGGACCTGGCCGCCCTTCCCGCTCCCGGCACACCGGCGGGACAGCTGCCCGGCCCGAGCGGACAGGCCGGAAGCGCCGCGGTCACCGACCAGATCGTCACCGCGGGCATCCCGTACCAGCTCGCCGAGTCCGGCGGCCCTCCGACGTACCTCCAGGTCGACAACCGGACGAACCTGCAGACCTATCCGCTCTCCACGGGCTCGTGGACGTGTATCCGCATCGACGCCGACGGCGGCCAGATCCCCGGCTTCAACGACGGCCTCAACGGCGGCGTCACCGTCCCGATCGCGGAACGCATCAGCTGCACCGCGACCAACCAGACTGGACTCCTCACGCTCGCGAAGGATGTCGTCAACAACTCCGGCGGTACGGCCGTCGCCGCAGACTTCACGCTGCGTGCTGAGCCGAGCCCGGTGCCGGCGGTGCCGGGACTCGCCGACGTCGCGGTGATCGGTGAAGCCCGCGGTGAGGCCCAGTCGGTCGAGGTCCGTCCGAACCATCCGTACACGCTGAGTGAGTCAGGGGTGGAGGGTTACGAGCTCACCGAGCTGCTGTGCTTCGTCGACGGGACGCCGCAGCCAGCAACTGAGGTCGTCGTGCGCGCCGGCGAGAACGTCGTGTGCGTCTTCACCAACACGGACGACCCCGCGCAGCTGACGCTGCGCAAGCTCGTCGACGCCGGCTCGACCGGGGCGACGCAGACACCGGCGGACTGGACGCTGACGGCGACGCCGCAGGACATCCCAGACCAGGACCCGGTCAGCGGCGACGGCGCCGACGGTGTCACTGACGTGAACGTGATCGCCGGGACCTATGACCTGAGCGAGGCCGGCCCGGAAGGGTATGACGCGAGCGACTGGACCTGTGAGGGGACCGGCGGGACGCTCGAGGGCTCTGCCGTCACGCTCGCCAACGGCGCCAGCGTGACCTGCACGATCACCAACACTGCTCGGCCATCGTCGTTGACGCTGGTGAAGGAGGTCGTCAACGACGCCGGCGGCACTGCGGCGCCGACCGACTGGACGTTGTCGGCGACGGGGCCGACCGGGGGCATCTCGGGGGTGACGGGGTCTGCGCCGGTGACGAACAGGGACGTGGCGGTCGGCTCCTACGCCTTGGCCGAGTCTGGGGGACCGGCGGGGTACGGGGCCTCGCAGTGGGTGTGCGTCACGGACGGGACTTCGCTACCCGTGGTCGCAGGATCCGTGTCCGTCGGCCTCGGTGCTGACGTGACGTGCACGATCACGAATGACGATGCGCCGGGCACGTTGACGTTGGTGAAGGAGGTCGTCAACGACAGCGGTGGGTCGGCGGAGGCGACGGAGTGGACTCTGTCTGCTGATGGGCCGACGCCGATCAGTGGTGCGACTGGCACTGGCGCGGTGACTGGTGCGACGGTGGAGGCGGGTGAGTATGACTTGTCGGAGGTTGACGGGCCGGCCGGTTACGCCGCGTCGGACTGGACCTGCACCGGCGCGACGGTGACCGGTGCCACGGTGACGGTCGCCAACGGCGCGGACGTGACCTGCACGATCACCAACAACGACGAGCCGGCGAGGTTGACGCTGGTGAAGACGGTCTTCAACGACAACGGCGGGACGGCGGTGATCGGTGACTGGACGTTGACCGCGACGGGGCCGACGACGATCTCCGGCGCGACTGGTGAGGCGGCCGTGACCGACGCGGAGGTTTCTGCTGGCGCGTACGATCTGTCGGAGTCTGGGCCTGCCGGTTATGACGCGAGCGACTGGATCTGCGGCGGGGGCGGTGTCATCGACGGTGCGAGGATCACCTTGGCCAACGGTGAGGCGGCCACCTGCACGATCGTCAACGACGACCAGCCGGCCACGCTCACGCTGGTCAAGGAGGTCGTCAACGACGACGGTGGTACGGCGGAGCCGACCGACTGGACGGTGGCCGCTGACGGTCCGACGCCACTGTCGGGCGTCACCGGGTCTGAGGCGGTGACCGGTGTGACGGTGAACGCCGGCACCTACCAGCTCGAGGAGTTCGGGCCTTCGGGTTACACCGCGTCGCCGTGGGAGTGCGTCGCCGCGAACACGCAGTTGCCCGTCGACGACGACGGCAGTCTCGCCGTCCCCAACGGCGCGGACGTGACCTGCACGATCACCAACGACGACAATGCTGTGCCGCCGGCGAGCACGTGGACGGTGCTGAAGACGAGTGATCCGCCGTCGGGTTCCACGGTCGATCCTGGTGATGTGATCACGTACACGGTCCGTGCGGGGGTGGTGACCGGGTCGAGCGTCGATGGGGTGGTCGTGACCGACAACCTGTCGCGGGTGCTCTCACGGGCGTCGCTGGTCCCGGGGAGCGTCGAGGCGACGTCCGGTACGGCAGCGGTCACGGGGACGACGCTGCGCTGGGAGATCGGAGAGCTCACGGGTACGCAGACCCTGACGTACAAGGTCAGGGTCGACGACGACGCGTCGGGGGTGACCCTCGTCAACGTCGTGACCGGCGACGGGGCTGAGCCGTGTCCGCCTGAGGGTCCGGACCTGCCTGCCGCCCGTGCGGCGGCGCCGGCGGACGAGGACGACTGTCGGACGACGACCCACGAGACGCCGACCGAGCCGTCGCCACCGGGTCCCGATGGGCCTGGCGGTCCTGGTGGGCCTGGTGGTCCTGGTGGTCCTGGTGGTCCGAGCACACCTGCCGGTCCGGGGTTCCCGGATCTCCCCGGCACGGGTGGTCCTGCCGGTTGGATCGGGGCGGTGGCGCTCCTGCTGGTCGCTGCCGGCTC